>NZ_JBCNKH010000023.1:0-91138 GCF_039596135.1 Chitinophaga sp. | reverse complement strand
GTATTTAAAGGCAGGAAAACAGCCAGGTACTGGCCAAAGCCATGACAGATGTAACCATCCTCGTCATCCCGCTGGAATACATGGACGAATGGCTGGGCAAATACAAAAGCTGGCACTACTTCGTGATAAGAACATGGCGCTCACGATACGAAGATCTCCTCCAGACCGTCAATGCCATTGCCTTTAAAAAAATGGACGAACGACTGGAATTTTATATAAAAGAACGTGTCAGCAAAATGGGGCGTCATATCAAACTCACCCACCAGGAAATAGCTGATGACCTCAATTCTTCCCGGGAAGTAATCAGCCGGCTCATGAAGAAGATGGAGAAAGATGGCTGGATCATCATACACCGCAATGCATTTGAATGGATCAAATAAAAAGCTCCCGTAAGGGAGCTTTTAACTTTCATTCACACAGGTTTTCCACGTTCTATACCCGCCCGACATATTCCAAACCCTGTTAAACCCATTTTGCAACAACACACGCTGTGCTAAATACCCTCTCAACCCTGCCTCGCAATAAATATAAATATCCTTATCACGCGGAATAGATGACAGCTTATTCCGTATTTCATCCACAGGAATATTGATAGATCCCTTTACATTCCCCATCTCATACTCGTCCGGTGTACGCACATCGATCAGTACATCCTCATAAAAATCCAGGTTCTCCAGGTCATCCCAGTAAATTACATGCAGTCGCTTCAGCAGGATGTTTTCTGCCACCATACCCGCAATATTAATAGGATCCTTTGCAGAAGAATAAGGCGGCGCATATGCCTGCTCAAATTCAACCAGGTCGTAGATGGTCTTTTTTTGTTGAATTAAAGAAGAGAGGATATCCAGTCTTTTATCAACCCCGTCATACCCCGCAATCTGTGCACCGAGCAACTGCCCATCACCGGGTGCAAATGTGAGCTGGATCGTCATCTGCCTGGAGCCCGGATAATAACCTGCATGAGATACACCATGTGTTGTAGAAACAATATGCTCAATATTACCCGCTTTCAGGTGTTTGGAAGCAAGACCCGCAGACCCCACCGTCATGTCAAAAACCTTTACAATAGCGGTATTGATAGAGCCATTGTATGGTTGCACATTTCCATGCACCAGGTTATTCGCACAAATACGTCCCTGTTTACTGGCCGGTCCGGCAAGGAAGGTATTCATAGCAATGCCTGTCACCGGGTTTTCGAACTCGATCACATCGCCCACTGCATAAATATTGGGATCGGATGTTTGCAGGTATTCATTGACAATAATCCCTTTGCCTGTTTCTAACCCGGCGGCTGTTGCGAGCTGCAGATCGGGTTTCACACCGATAGACAGGATGACCATATCGGCGTTGATCACATCCCTGTTATTCAGAACAACCTCATTTTTATTGAACGAAGTCACCGCCGTATTTAAATGTAGGGTAATGCCTTTCTTACGAATGTGTTGTTGAATAATCGCCGCGATTGGAAAATCTACCGGCGCCAGTATCTGTGCCCCCATTTCTACAATCTCTACTTCTATACCCAGGCCATGAATGTTTTCGGCCATTTCCAGACCAATAAATCCTGCCCCTACAATAACTACTTTCCTGATGTTCGCCTGTGAAATGTGGTTTTTGATTTTATCCGTGTCGTTTACATTTCTTAAAGTAAAAATCCCTTCATTGTCAATACCGGGCAGGGGCGGGCGTATGGGTTCCGCCCCCACGGAGAGCACTAACTTGTCATAGGTTTCCTCGTATTTCCTGCCCGAAGGCTGGTGAAATACCCTGACGGTTTTATTTTGCGGATCAATGTCAGTCACAGTTGAATTGACCCGTACGTCTATATTGAATCGTTTTGAAAATGAGGTGGCAGTTTGTACAAACAGTTTGTTCCTGTCTTTGATTACATCCCCGATGTAGTAAGGGAGACCACAGTTGGCATAGGAAATGTACCCGCTTTTTTCAAAAATGATAATTTCAGCATGCTCGTCTAATCTTCTTAACCGGGCCGCAGTAGATGCACCCCCTGCTACTGCGCCAATAATCAGATACTTCATAAATTAAAATGGTGGTTTTTAATTAAATAGTTTTCATCTGAAGACAAAACTATCATCCGGCGAAGATGCTGAAAGTAACTTTTGTTACATAGGGCTATAATCCTGTAGTCTGATGACTTTTATCAGGATGTAATATTACTTACTGAACCCCGGCGGTCAGTTTGCTGCTTTAGTGTCAAATCGTGATACTATATTAACTCTTATTTAAAATCCCTCGAATCCGGAATAACCGTCATATTCCGTAATAACTTAGAAAAGTTATAACACTTCTTTACAATCACATGCACCACCTGCCCTTCTCTTTGTAAAGTACCTTCTACCATCAATAATTTAGACTGCACAATATCACTTTTGAATTGGGTGAATGTCTGCTGAAACACCACCAGGTTACTACACCCCGTTTCATCTTCAATGGTAATAAAACACACCCCCGATGCAGTACCCGGCCGTTGCCTGACCAGTACAAGCCCCGCTACTTTTACAGGAGTTCCATTCACCCCATTATTCACCTCCGCTGTAGTGGAGATATGCAAAGCGGTCAATTGTTCCCGTACAAAGCTGACCGGATGCGCTTTGAGTGATAAAGCCGTAGTCGCATAATCCTGCACCACATGCTCCGGCATACTCATTAATGGTAATTCAATCTGGTGCTCATAGGCTGTTTCCGAAGGCTGGCCGGCAAACAGGGCAATGGGATGATCGTGCAAGGCAGATACTTCCCACAGCGCTTTTCTTCTGTCCAGCCCAATGGACCGGAATGCATCTGCATTGGCCAGCTTTTCTAAAGTAGCCAGTTTGATGCCTGTATCATACAATTGATTGATCGATTGGTATCCATCCCCACGATTTTTTATAAGCAAATCAATATCGTCTTCCCGCAGCCCTGTTACCTGTCTGAAACCTAATCTCATAACCAGTTTCCCTTCCAAAGTATTGTCCCACATAGAATGATTAATATCAACGGGTCTGACATTTACATCATGCTTCCTTGCATCCGATACGATTTGTGCAGGCTGATAAAATCCCATAGGCATACTATTCAGCAATGCCGCTGCAAATACATCGGGGTAAAAGCATTTGAGCCAGGAGGAGACGTATACTAACAGCGCAAAACTGGCAGCATGCGATTCCGGGAAACCATAAGCCCCAAATCCTTCCAGTTGGCGGAATACGCGCTTTGCAAATTCTTCCTTGTAGCCTTTTTGGACCATTCCGTCAACCAGTTTTTTTTCAAACTGTGTCACTTGTCCCTGTGCTTTGAAGGTAGCCATGCTCCGCCTTAAGAGGTCTGCCTCTGCGGGGGTAAAGTTGGCCGCATCAATGGCAATCTTCATAGCCTGTTCCTGGAATAGCGGTACGCCTAAAGTTTTACCGAGAATATTTTCCAGCTCTTTAGAGGGGTAGTCAACGGCTTCTTCGCCATTGCGTCGTCTTAAATAAGGGTGCACCATGTCTCCCTGGATGGGGCCTGGCCGCACAATAGCCACTTCAATCACAAGATCATAAAATGTCTTAGGGCGTAACCGGGGCAGCATAGATTGCTGTGCCCTGCTTTCAATCTGGAATACACCGATTGTATCTGCATTGCTGATCATTTCATAGACCTTCGGGTCATCCTGTGGAATGTTTGCCAGGGTCAGGTCCAATCCATAATGCATTTTTGCGAGTACAAAAGCTTTGCGGATGCAGGTCAGCATACCCAGTGCAAGGACGTCTATTTTCAGAAAACCCAGTGCATCTATATCATCTTTGTTCCATTCAATGTTGGTCCGGTCTTCCATGCGTGCATTCAGAATAGGGCAGAGGTCTGTGAGCTGGTCCTGGGTAATGATGAACCCACCGGTGTGTTGTCCCAGTTGCCTGGGAAACCCGATCATCTGGTTCGTGAGTTCCACTACTTTCCGTAGGTTCGGATCATCGGGATTTAGCCCTTGTTCTGCCAGTAGCTTTGCATCAAAAGATTCTGTATGCCGGTTAATGGCCTTGGATAATTGTTGCAGGGTATCTACAGAAAGTCCCATTGCTTTGCCTACATCTCTCAGGGCGCCTTTGAAATGTTGTTGAGTAACGGTGGCTACGATCGCCGCCCGGTCACGGCCATATTTATTATAGACATATTGCATCACTTCTTCCCGTCGTTCATGTTCAAAGTCCACATCTATATCAGGAGGTTCATTGCGTGCCGAGGAAATAAAGCGTTCGAACAGCAGATCGAATTTAGTGGGGTTAACAGCCGTAATACCCAGGCAATAGCAGATCGTAGAGTTTGCAGCAGAGCCTCTTCCCTGGCAGAGAATGCCTTGAGACCGGGCGAATTTCACAATATCATACACAGTCAGGAAGTAGGAGGCGTAATTCATTTCTTCAATGAATGTGAGCTCATGGTTAATGGAGTTGGCAATAGAATCGGGGATGTTGTCTCCAAAATGTTCCCTGGCCCCTTGCCAGGAAAGGTCCCGCAATTGCTGTAGGGGTGTTTTATTTTTGTCCAGCACTTCTTCCGGGTAAATATATTCGAGGGTATCCAGCGAAAACTGGCAGGCATTGGCAATTTCAATGGTCCGGCTGATGGCGTCAGGGTATTGCCTGAACAGGCGTATCATTTCTTCAGGGGCTTTCATGTATCGTTCTGCATTGGAGTGCAGTTTAAAGCCCGCTTGTGTGATGGTACATTTCTCTCTTACACAGGTTAATACATCCTGCAACTGGCGGCGGGATGGTTCGTGGTAGTGAACGTCGTTTGTGGCGATCAGGGGGATGTTGTGCTTTTGGGAAAGCTCCTGTAATCTGAAAAATCTTTTCTGATCTGATCCCTGGTAAGTACGAACGGCAGCTAATGAAAGCGCTTGTCCAAATTGTTCTTTGTATTCTTTTACAGCCAGTTTGAAAGTATGATCGAAATCAAATTGATCATTTAATTCATGGGGTGGAATGATGATGAACTGGATGCCTTCTTTGTAATTAAAAACATCCTGTTTATATAATTCGCATTTTCCTTTTTCAGTTCTCAGGTTACCTACGGTTAGTAATTTTGATAGACGGCCATAAGCGGCTTTATTTGTTGGCAGGGCTAATAATCCTGGTCCGTCCTGCAGGCCAAGACTGGCGCCCGGTATGATGCGCATGCCTTTGGCTTTGGCCGCTACATGTGCCCGCACTACACCTGCAAGGGTATTATGATCGGTAATCGCGATTACAGGATATCCATACAGGGCGGCCTGTTCCACCAGTTCTTCGGGATGGGAAGCGCCCCGGAGAAAACTGAAATTACTTGTTACCTGTAGTTCGATATATTTCATTTCACTAAGCAAAAAATCCGTGGATAAACCATTGTGTCTGGTTAACGGCATAGTGTCCCAGGCGGAAGATCCAGTAGCGCCTGCCGGCGGCGTCTTCAACTATGTAATAGTCACGGTGCTCGCCTTCGTCCAGCCACCATTCCCGTTCAATGCGTTCAGGGCCGTCTGCTTTTTTTATTTCGTGCAGTTGATTTTGGAAGCGAAATAGCATAGGTGGGTAGTCTGGTATTGGGGCGGTGACTTCAATGGGTAATGGTGTAGGAAGTAGTTTTTCCGGCCGGGGAGTGTTTAGCTGTTGATGGCTTTCAATGGTACCACCTGCTCTGAAAGCATTTACCTGCTGCTGATTTCCACCAGTCATTATCGATCGAACTTCCTTGTTTTTCTCCTGATTTCCCCCCGTCCGAACCGCCTGTACAGACAACTCCGGCCAGTAATGCGCCACAGGCTGATACCGTTTAATACTACCTGGCCCAATCTTGCTCTCAATCCTATCCAATAACTTCGTGATATTATTATCCGCAGATCCTCCCGCTGACCATATTTTTTCCTGTGCAGTAATCACATCTTCCACCAGCGATGCCTGCAAAATAAACAAGTCAATACCCGGCCCCGGTGCAAGATTCGGTATCTTAAGTTCAAACAGTTTTAACAGGTGAGCCGTATTATTCGAAGCCCCGTTTGTACCAATACTGATTTGTACCACCTGGTCATCCACCCTGTAACAAACTAATGTAGCAGTACGTATCCCTTTCCCTTCCTTTTGCAATTTCCCGCAGATCACATCCAGCAGGTTCGTCAGCGCAATAATAATCGCTTTATCAGTTTTGATTGGATCCAGACTGGACAACCTTTCTTCATACACTGGCGGCACACCAAGTGGTAAAATGTCTTCCCGTTCTGCTCCCAGGGCCTGTTTTAAACGAAGAATAAATGTCTGTCCAAACCGGCGTTTCAAAGCATTTAATGGCAGATGTATAAAATCTTCAATCCTGTGAAAACCCAGTTGCTGCAATTTTGTCAACAGTACATCATCCAGTCGTAACGCAGCAGGAGGGAGGGGGCGCAGTGCCTTCCGTTCCAAACCGCCTGTTACAATCATCGCTTCCTGCCCATATCTTGACACCGCCCATGCGGTACCAATCGTATCAGCCATTGCCCCCCGCACATCGTAGCCATATGCTTTCAATTTAAGCATGATCTCCATGAGGTAATGCTGTTCTCCGCCCCAAAGATGCGCACAACCCGACGCATCGATGAGCAGTCCATCAGGAGGATCAGGTGCCACCACCGGGGAATACCGGATACACCATTGACCCAGGGCGGTTAACAGCTGGAGTTCCTGATCTGGAGGATAATGGGTAACCTGTAATGTAGGAAACAGCGCTTTGGCATCGGCCACTGCCATTCCGCTATAAATACCCAGATTTTCCGCTTTTTTGCAGGTGGCAACTATGAGTTGCTTTCCCCGCTGATTCGCTGAAAATACCAGGGGAAAATCCCCGTAATCCGGATGTTTGCGAACGTACCAATCGGTCAGCAAATGCCGGAACCATATCGCAATATATCTCCCCGCCATGTCTAGCCCACTTTAGATTGAGTGTCGATGGGTGCTGTATATTGAATTCCCATTTCCTGCACCGGCGCTACCTTGACCCCATCTGGCGCCACTCTGAACTCATCCGGCACCACCCTGACCCCATCCGGCACCACCCTAAACTCATCCGGCATCACCCTGACCCCATCTGGCGCCGCCCTAAACTCATCCGGCATCACCCTGACCCCATCTGGCACCACCCTAAACTCATCCTGCACCACCCTGAACCCATCCGGTAACCACGCCACTTTCCATGTACCAGGCTTCCCATTTCTCACTTTCATCAACTCCACCTGCCATTGCGGATACCCCATACCCGGAAAACCATCCGGATTCACACTGGGAAGAGGGGTAATGTGCCACCTGGCAATACTGGCAAGCGTATTTTGCGATCGGAGTGAACGAAGCAAAAGCCCCGTTACCTTACTTTTTTCCACGGCCAGTTGCAACCTCCTGGATTGGGAAAATGAAACCCTTGCAATCTCTGCCACCACCACTCCAATACCATCACATTTCAATGCTTCCTCCATTACCCACAAACTCTCAGGATCAGTGGCCGTCTCTATAAATATGATCTGAAAAGGTTCAATATTGAATTTTTTCAACGCCAGCGGAAACAGGCTCCGGCTGGGGCATATCCAGATGCAGGGCCTTGCATCCGTCAATAATTTTGAAAGTACAGCACTGACAAACCCAAAAGTGGCAGCAGTCTCTTCGCTGGCATGGGCAACGAATTCATGAATAGCCCCTGTGGCAAAGACTCCATTCGGAAATGCCGCTTCTATAGGCCCTAACCCCAGTACATTTTCTTCGTTATTTTTTGATTTAAATCCCTGAAGATGCAATATCTCCTGCTGCAGGCGCTTGAGCACCTCCGCCTTGTCGGTTAGCATAGACCTGGATTTTTTAAAATGAATACTAAAAATATTAGCAATAATACTACATTTTTTAGCTAAAATGTTTTTTTCTTTCAGTAGATTTTTGATATAAAAAAGAGCCCGTATTGAAATTGAAATGCCCCCAAAAGTGTCTAACTCTTGGGGGCATTTCATATCTTACTTTTTTGTGCTCTTTTATTCAGGTACCTAATGAAGTTTTAAGCAATTCTCAGGAGGTTAATTACCTCTAACCACCGGCTTTATCCGCAATAATTCTCCATACGCTACTGCCGCCTTATGCACCTGCACCAGCCAATCTTCCGCCGCATTATCATCCGCTCCATCTGAAATATATTTCAAACAAAGAAATGGAATCTTTTCCTTCATCGCTATCAGCGCAATCGCATACGATTCCATATCCACTACATTATAAGCAGTCGCAGCATGCCCCATTTCAAAATTATCCCCCGTGCCACAAATCCCTTCATTCACTCCATCCATTTTCAACCCGTATTCAATCAATGGGGGCACCCCTGATAACGGCGTTTCATATTGCGCATATCCCAAACCTCTTACATCCATATCACGCTGTATAAATTTCGTACAGCAAACAACCTCTCCTCTCTGAAAGAAACTGCTCCCCGCAGATCCCAGGTTTACTATCAATGCCGGTCTGCTGATCTGTATCGCCTTCGTTAGTTCGTAAGCTGCATTCACCTTACCAATCCCCGTAATCAATGTATGATGACTTTCAAATACTTCCGCCGCTTCAGCTGCCAGTGCAAAAGAGAACAATACATTTTCAAGAGGAAAGGAATATTCCTGATTAATTTGAATCATTGCGCAAAGGTACCACTTAGCACCGTACTATGCAACCCCTGTTCACACCAGACGAATTTCAGAAAGCAAAAAATGACATGGATCCTCCACCCCCTGAAACACCTGACCACAATCAGCAAAATCCCTTCCTCCCTCAGATAAAATTTTATAACTTCGCCACAACTATCACCCTCATTTTGAGAAAAACGGCCGTCATATTAAGCCCTCTTTTATTTTTCATCATCCTCCTCGGAAGTATGAAAAACTCCATATTATATGCGGTCTATGAATACGATACCAAACTCTTTATCGCTGCTTTCTGCGAAAACAAAAACAACCCGCAATTACATTGTAATGGTAAATGCCAACTCGCAAAAATGCAGCGCGAACAAAGAGAAAATGAAACAGAACGCCTGCTAAAAGAACTGCAATCCGAAGCACTGGCCTGTCCCATTCCATCCGGTATCAACCTTTCAAAACAGGAAGTAACTGAACTCACTGCAACCACCTATCCTGTCTTTACTCATCCCATATACTCCTATCTCTTTTGCAACCCGCGTAAGAAACCCCCACAGGCATAACTTCCTCTCAATACAAAATGCCCAAAAATTGAACACCCTAAATGTTCAAAGTAAATGTGCGTGCTTTTTACAAAATGACCGCATATAAGGGCCCTTCTATGCATACTATTTAAAAATATAACCATGAACTTTCTTAAAATATTATTTGTTTTCTGCCTCTTCGTATCCTGTACTAAAAAAGATGATGCCGTAGTTACCAACGACCTCGATGGCTTAACACTCGCCACCACACTCTCCAATGATACCCACAAAGTAGAACTCTACACTGTCAGCGGTAAATTTCAAACCGGTTACAACGCTATATATGTTCAGATTAAAACCGCTGCCGGTGCCATCGTAAACAACGCCTCCGTATCATGGACTCCGCTCATGCACATGATGGGCATGACCCATTCCTGCCCAGCCTCTGCAATCAGTAACCATAAAGGCTATATCGTATTTCAAATGGCAGGCAGTGATGATGAATACTGGGACCTGACAATAAATTACACCATTGATAATGTTGCTTATACCGTAACCGATACCATCGCCGTTTCCGAATCATCCAAACGGGTAGTCCAATCATTTACCGGTAGTGACAATAACCGCTATGTGCTGGCGCTTGTCAATCCAACCAGCCCCGCTGTCGCTGTCAACGACATCTCTATGGTATTGTATAAAATGGAGTCTATGACCAGCTTTACCGTGGTCGATAATTACACCATTAAAATTGATCCGAGAATGACCGGCATGGGCAACCATACCTCTCCCAATAATGTAGACCTGACACAGGGTACAGATAAAATGTATTATGGCAAACTTAGCCTGACCATGACCGGCTACTGGAAAATCAATTTACAACTGCAGGATACCACCGGCACCATCGTAAAAGGCGAAGCTGTAACCGATACCAACGAAGGCAGCAGTATTTATTTTGAATTGGAATTCTAAAAAAATATGTCAGCCGGGGAAAATAGCTCCGGCTGATATGCTGCAAACTGATTGTATGCGTAAATTATCTATACTTTGTGTCGCAGTATTACTGACAATCTCCGCTGATGCGCAATCCGACACCATAAAGACCGACCTGCTCAAAGAAGTGGTGATTATTCACAAACGTTCCATATCTGATAAAACAGATAAACCACTCTCTACCTTAGATAAATACCTTGAAAAGGCAGACATGCTCAACATGGTCAGACGCGGTGCTTACGCCTGGGAACCTTACCTGAATGGCATGAGCTCCGAGCGTAGCGTAGTCACTATCGATGGCATGCGCATCTACGCCGCCTGTACTGACAAAATGGACCCGGTTACCTCTTATGTAGAAATTACCAACCTCGCCAAAGTAAATGTACACAGCGCCGGCGGCCCTTCAATTGCAGGTACAATGGACCTGGTGCGGAATAAAGGTACCTTTGGCGAAAAGAAATTATCCGGCATGGCATTTACAGGTTTTGAAACCAATGGCAGCCAGCGGGTAATTGGAGGTGCTTTATCTTTCACTACTCCTAAACTATTTACTGATATTGATGTCACCTACCGCCATGCCGGCAATTACAAGGCAGGGGGTGGAGATGAAGTACTGTACTCTCAATATACCAAATACAACGTATCTGCTATTGCCGGCTATAAACTCAATGTGCATTCCCAACTGGAAGCCTCCCTCATCTACGACCGTGCTGTAAACGTTGGCTATCCTGCACTCACCATGGACGTTGGGCTGGCCAGGGGTATCATTGCATCCGTTGCATATATTCGTCATGGCTGGCAAACGAAGATCTATTATAATACCATCACCCACGTCATGGATGATAGTAAACGCCCCGTTGTTGCTATTCGTATGGATATGCCCGGATGGAGCCAGACTGCCGGATTTTTATCCACCCTGCAGGGGAATCATCATAAACATAACTGGAAAGCGAACATAAATGGTCATTTTAATAAATCACTGGCTGATATGACTATGTATTCCAATACTGCCGGTGAGAAAGATATGTACATGCTCACCTGGCCGGGGGTATTGACATATTATGGAGAAGTATCCGGGGCGGATAATTACACCCTGTCCCCAAACTGGCATGTAACCATAAGCGGGGGAGCAGGTGTACAGCACAATGTGGTAGATAACCAGCAGGGCTATGAAAGTCTGACAATCTTTTATCCAGATATGCAACGCAGCCATACCCGTTTACTCAAACGACTGTCTGCCGCTTTTAATTATGATCACAACAAATGGCAATATACAATCGGCGCTGCGTATGGCGAACGTGCACCCAGTGTATCTGAAGGCTATGGATATTATTTATACAATAGTTTTGACCGGTATGACTACATCGGTAACCCGGAGATGAAGAATGAGAAATCTGTAAGTCTGAATGCGGCCTTGTTGTTTCGTACTACCCGTTTTTCTGCAAAAGCATCCGGATCCTATTTCCACCTGTTGGATTATATTATAGGAAGGCCAAAGGCCGGGTTGAGTGCGATGACCATTGGTGCCGCCGGTGTGAAAGTATATGAACAACTGAGCTATGCGAACATTTTTAATTGCGCCCTTGATGCGGAGTATAAATTCAATGACCATTTTAACTGGACAAACAGGGTAGGGTATCGCCGTGGAACAGGTGCGCATATCAGGAACCTGCCATTAATACAACCACTTACCTATAGCTCAGGTATTGCCTGGCACCACAAATCTTTCTCCGCCAATGTCACTGCCAGTGGTGCAGCAGCGCAGGATAAATACAACCCTGAATTTGGTGAACAGGCTTTGCCCGGGTATACAATCTTTAATGTATCTGCTGCTTATCAGTTTAATTCCCTGCTATTAAAAATAGGGGCGGAGAATATCTTTGACAGGAACTATACCACTTTCGCTGATTGGAATCGTATACCAAGAATGGGAAGGAACATCTTTGCAAATGTTTTAGTTAATTTTTAAAAAGGAGGTGCGATCATCTGCATCAGCATCTCCTTCCCCGGCATTGCAAACTTGTTTCCCAGGGCCATTCTCAACTCCGCCAATCCCTGGGTAGCCGCCACCAGCATTGTTGCCAGCTGCATCGCATCTCCCTTTACAAAATCTCCTTCCCGCTGCCCTGTCTTAATGATACCTGCCAGCAGTTTTATCGGTTCCAGCTTCCGGCTGTTCAATAGCTTATTCTGCGCTTCATCCTTTGTTTCACACTGCTGACTATAAATAATGAAATAGCAGATGTCAGGATATTTACGAACCCCCAAAAGAAATCCATCTATAAACCCACCTATTTTCTCCCTCGCCCCAATTGGTTGTTTTTTCAAACCATTTAACAAAGCCAGCGACATGTCCATCGCCTCATTTGCCAACGCCAGGTACAAATCATCCTTAGACGAATAATAATGATACATCAGCCCCAGGCTGATATTCGCTTTTCCCGCAATCTCCTTAATATTTGTACCCGCCAGTCCCTTTTGCGCAAACAATTCTAATCCAGCCGCTTTTATCTTCCTGACAGCCTCCTGCCGCATTTCCTCAAATTGCTCTTTTGCTTTAGGCATATATTTTTATTGTTGAATGATCATTCAATAGTAAAGTATTTTATGCAGAAATAAAAGAATAATTATTTGAAATTAACACTAGTTTTATGATTGAAAAATCATTCAATGAAAAACACCCTTATCTCATTTGACGGTACCCCTATTATCTACGAAACCAGGGGCCAGGGCCCCGGTCTTATTATTATTCACGGCGCGCTAAGCGATATCGGAGAATACACACAACTGGCGGCAGCGCTTTCTGAAAAGTTTACCGTACACCTGCTACAGCGACGGGATAGGGCAGGAGCCCGTAAAGATTACAGCATCACCCACGACTGCAATGACTTGCTGGCCTTACAACAGGCTACCGGCGCTGCTTTTCTGTTTGGTCACAGTTATGGCGGATTGGTAGCCCTGGAAGCAGTGGTACATAATAACCCATTTAAAAAAATAGTTGTGTACGAACCGGGTGTTTCCATCGCCGGCAACTGGCACTGGTTAGGGATATATGATGCAGCCATGGCCCGCAATCAATATAGAAAGGCTTTTACCGCATTTGTACAGGGCATGGGGCATAGCCCACTTTCCAAAGCGCCAGCCTGGCTGGCAAATTTAATTTTAAGAATAGCGATTAAGGGCGAAGACTGGCAACTAAAGAAAAGCGTACTGGGTACTAACCTGCGTGAACACCTGGAAGTAAAAAGGCTGGAAGGCAGTTATCGGAAATACGCGTCGTTATCTACGCCAGTCTTGTTGGCCGGTGGAACTGCCAGTCCTGATTTTATTACTCATATGCTCCATGAGTTGAAGCAAACAATTCCCCTGGCAGTGGTTGCGCTATTACCGGGTCTGCATCACCTGTCACCTACGAATCATGAAGATCCTGCAAAGGTAGCAGCGCAGGTGAGTAGTTATTTATCTTCCGGTTGTGAAAAATAGTTCCCCCATCCTCCCAGGATATTCGCCCACCCCTTGTATCTTCTCCCCGAAGAGCCTACATTTGCACCAGGAACTGAACCTGATATCAAATTTTATGATCATTGAACCTAAAATGCGTGGCTTTATTTGCCTGACAGCCCATCCCGCTGGTTGTGCTGAGAATGTAAAGAGACAAATAAACTATGTTAAATCTGAAAAACTCCCCCAGGGGCCCAAAAACGTACTTGTAATAGGTGCCTCTACCGGCTTCGGGCTTTCTTCCAGAATTACTGCTGCTTTCGGCTGCGGGGCCTCCACAATAGGTGTATTTTTTGAAAAAGAACCCCAGGAAGGTAAAACTGCCACCGCCGGTTATTACAATTCAGTAGCTTTTCATGAAGAAGCCAACCGGGCAGGCATATATGCCAAAAGTATCAATGGCGATGCTTTCTCCAACGAAATTAAGCAACAGACCATCGACCTGATTAAAAAGGACCTGGGAACAGTAGACCTGGTTATTTACAGCCTGGCCTCCCCCGTACGTAAGCACCCGGAAACAGAAGTGTTACATCGTTCCGTATTAAAACCAATAAATCAGAGCTACCAGAACAAGACGGTTGATTTCCATACCGGTGTTGTTTCAAACGTATCTATTGAACCAGCCAGTGGCGACGATATTTCCAATACCATCGCCGTAATGGGTGGCGAAGACTGGCAGCTGTGGTTAGAAGCCTTACAGGCTGCCGGAGCACTGGCGCCAAATGTGAAAACCGTTGCTTACTCCTATATCGGCCCTGAACTGACCAATCCAGTATACCGTCATGGCACCATCGGCAGGGCAAAAGATCACCTGGAAGCAACCGCTGTAAAAATTACAGAACTGCTGAAACCACTCCATGGCAGCGCAGTCGTATCTGTAAACAAAGCCCTGGTAACCCAGTCCAGTTCTGCCATTCCGGTAGTACCACTGTATATTTCCCTGCTATACAAGCTGATGAAAGAAAAGGGCATTCACGAAGGCACCATCGAACAAATGGCGCGCCTGTTCAAAGATCACCTGTACGCAGCCAACCCGGTAGCCCTCGATGACCAGGGCCGCATCCGTATCGATGACTGGGAACTGCGTCCTGATGTACAGGCGGAAATCGCTGAACTATGGAAAGGTGTTACCACCGAAACCATCGCTCAGATCGGTGACCTGCAGGGATATAAAGAAGACTTTTTGAACCTGTTTGGATTCAATGTGCCCGGGGTAGATTATACCGTAGAGGTAGATGAGATGGCTGTGATCAAATAAGGTGAAGATAAATAACCGAAGGCTTGGTAATCACTGGTTACCAAGCCTTTTGTATATAAATATTTTTATAGCCTCCCATAAATCAGGTTATTTTATTTATACCTCTCCATGATTGAAATTTGTTTTCAAAACAATTGCAATCATGGATATCTTACCACAAGTACAGGAGGCCCTGACTTTTATTAAGTCGGTCGACGTGTCGCATATTAAAGACCCCATGCAGGCCCGGCGGACATTTTACGATCGCCTGGCACCCCTTGCCGGGGCGGAAGAGGCCGTATTTTCAATAGAAAACAGGGCAAACACCCGTATTTACAGGCCCTCCAATCAGGCTGTATTGCCGGCAGTCGTCTATTTTCATGGAGGCGGGTTCAACTCCGGCAGTCTTGCCTCTCATGACCGTCCCTTGCGCCAGCTGGCAAATTTATCGGGCGTCATTATCGTCTCTGTTGACTACCGGCTCGCCCCCGAATACCCGTTTCCCCACGGCCTGAATGACTGTATCGATGCTACGAAATGGGTCATTGAAAATGCTGCCCTGTTGGGTATAGATCCTCACCGGGTGGCTGTGGCGGGCGATAGCGCCGGTGCCACACTGGCGACCGCAGTAGCAGGAAGCGTTGCGGGTGTGGTGTGCCAGATCCTGGTGAACCCCGCTACCGACCCTGCACTTACTACCCCTTCCTGGCAGGAGTTTGCCAATGGACCCATCATCACCCGGGAGCGCCTGAGAAAGATCTGGGCAGATTATGCCGGCGGAAATACCCAGGCAGCACCTGTATACTATGAGCACCTATCCCGCATGCCGGATGCATTTATAATTATCGCTGAGTATGATCCCCTGCGTGATGAAGGTATCGCTTATGCGAAAAAATTGCGCGAAGCACATGTACAGGTGACCGAAAAAGTATACCCGAAAATGATCCATGGGTTTTTCCAGATGGGTGGGGTAATACCCGAAGGGCGGCAGGTGATTGCGGATGTAGCCGGGTATATCAGGTATAAATTAATTAACTGATGACGAAAACAGCCTTTCCTGTTATGCCACCTTTTTTTACTTCATCATAGGCTTTTTTGTAATCACGCCAATCATAAGTCCTGCTGATGAATACCTGTAATCCACTATCGGCCAGCTGTTCGATCTTAGGTTTTAAAAACAGTAGTTTGTAACGACCTCCTGAAAACAGAGAACCGATTATTTCCCTGGGCCCGGGAGATGTATTGATATAAACCCCCTTCTTTTTCAGGTAAATTTTAGCTGCGCTGTAATTCATTTTCCCTGAAAGATCGATGACCACATCAAAAGTCTTATTACCAATATTTTGCTGCCGGTAGTTGATAACGACATCGCTTCCCAGCCTGGAAACCATGTCTAGGGCAGCAGGGCCTACGACCGAAGTCACGATAGCTCCTGCTTTTTTCGCCAGTTGAATCGCCAGTGGCCCAATGCCGCCGCCTGCTCCGTTAATCAGTACCTCCATGCCTGGTTGAATACGTACTAACTGACGAAAGATCTGCAGGGCGGCACCACCTACTACTGGCAGGGCCGCAGCCTCTTCGAAAGAAAGCGTACGGGGCTTATGCGCAATATCTTTTGCCTTTACAGCCACATATTCTGCCAGTGCACCGCCTTTAAATATACTGGCTATGCCAAATACTTCATCGCCTTTCCGATAACTGCCATTTCCTTTTTCTACAATGCCTGAAAAATCGATCCCTACTGATTTGGGAAATTTACGACCGCTCATGAGTGTCATCTCTCCCTGCCATATTTTCCAGTCAAGTGGATTGATGGAGACTGCCTTTACTTTCACAACAATCTCCCCTTCAGGCATAGGCGCATCTGTCATTTGCAGCACTTCAGTACCTCCGAATTGCTGATAGGTTATCTTTTTCATATAGCCGGATAATCTGTTATCATATTAAATTGACAACACAAAATTGCTTTCCTCCCGGCCGGTAAAATAGTTGTGTAAGGTAGAAAAATAGTCTTATCCGCCGGTGGCATATTTTTTAGGTTTCACCCCATGATACTTTTCGAAGAGGCGCCCAAAGTGACTCATATTAGCAAAGCCGAGCCGGTAGCCGGTTTCAGAAACAGATAAACCACCATGCTTTAGCAAAAAGGCAGCTTCTTCCATGCGGGCTTGCTGATAGTAGTTATAGATGGTGTCGCCAAATACCTGTTTGAAGATATCTTTCATTTTCGTTTCTCCAAATCCGGCCATCTTTGCCAGTTCCCCCAAAACGGGGGGAACAGAAAGGTCTGCAAGAATAGCTGTTCTGATCAAAAGGAGCTTTTCTACATCGTCTTTATGTACCTGGTGATACCGGACGGCTTCGCGTTTTTGCAGTTTCTCAAATACCAGGTAAATTAGTTCCTGTACTTTCAGCCGGTGATAGAAATTGCCAAGGTCATTGTCTTCACGGGCGTCAGTTACCTGTCTCACGAGTTTATGAATTTCAACAGTCATGCTTTCATAATACAGGAAACCCGGGGCTGCTTTCAAAATAGTTTCCACCACATGGTTTGGTTTTCTGATACCGAGCAATTCTTTCAGCGCGTCTTTCATAATGCCTACGACAAGGAAGCAGATATCTGTGTTGGCAGGAAAACGAATTTGGGAATGAAGATCTGTTGATGCAATCTGTATAGCATAGGCGCTGCTTCGTGAAAGGAGGGTGGGGGTACCATCAGTATTCACGCTGGCAGGGGCTTCGTTGCTGTGAAATATAATGCTGACAAGGTCGTTCGGCTCGTCGCTGCCTACTCTGCTTAAGATAATGTCCTGGTTGAGTGTATAGTGATGAACAATGAGTTTTAGCCCGGGTGGTAACGCAATTCTCCTGATGCTGCCGGTACCCATGGCCGGGGGGAGAATCAGGCGGTCGCCTGCTAAGGGAACATTGAGCTTTTTAGCGAATTGGGTCAGGAAATCGAACTGTGGCGTGGGTATGAATTCAAAAAACATATCGCTCAGGTCAATTTATAAATAAACTCTTCTATTTCCGCCTGCCGGGCATTGGCAAACCCTTTGTCCGTTCCGGTTTTTATAAACCCACATTTCTCTAATACCCTTTGCGAGCCTATATTATCAAATGCTGTTCTTCCTAAAATCGGTCTTGTATGTACGAGCGTTAACAAATGGGTCAGTGCATGTGTAGCTATACCACGCCCCCAGTATTTTTTATCTATCCAATAAGTAAGTTCCGCATCGCCCTGTATTTCGAACTTTGCAATACTTCCGGCAATGATGTCGTCCACAAGAATGGTGTACATATGGATCGTGGGGTCATTCAGGCATTTCGAATATTTTTGCAGGTACGCGGTTTTATCTGCCGGATCTTTTGAAGTAAAAGCGGCCATGCGGTTGGCTTCTTCATCCAGCTGGAAGATAAAGAAATGGTCTAAATCGGTAATGGTTGTTTTTCGTAATGCTATTACCATCACACGAAGATATTGCAAATTTGGATAGCCTGTTGAATGCGGCAAACAAAGCGCTGCAAAAAAATTAATACCTTACAGCGCAAATGAAAATACTAATTTTAAACGGCTCCCTGCGGGGTACAACCGGCAACTCTGCCATCATTGCCAAACAGGTAGAAGACCTGCTGGGCCAGCAGGTAGTGACCTTAACCCTTGCAGACAAACTACCTACCATCCGCGAAGTCTATCACCTGCTGGAGAACTGCGATGGCTTCCTGGTGATCACCGGTGTGTATTGGAATAACTGGAGCTCACCATTGCAGCGTTTTATAGAAGTAACGACTGCTTTTGAAAATACCCCTGCTTTTTTGGGTAAACCTGTAGCCTGTGCAGTCACGATGGATTCAGTAGGCGGGATAGAAGTAGCGGCACGATTACAGGCTGTATTTGGCGGACTGGGATGCTGGACGCCTCCCTGTTCTACCGTGGTATTGTCCCGTGTAGCACAGCAGGCGATCGCTGCTACTGCTGGTATGGAAGATGATCCTAACGAAGATGTATGGCGCATGGATGATGTAAAAGTAGTATTGCACAACCTGGTCACGGCTGCCGGTATGTCACGGGATAGCTGGAAGGCATGGCCCCACAGGGAACTGCATATTCCTGATGGCCCCTGGCCGGGTGAGGGCGTGCTGGATATGGGAACACCGAAATTCCTGCAGTAATACATCCCCTCACATCAGGTAATAAGTATCCTCCCCCACAGCCTGCTCAGGCGCCGGCTCCCCAATCATCTCGAGCAGGTTTACTTCAATCGTCTGACTAATAGCCGTCATCGGCGTATCCGTAGGTTTATTCTCAAAAGGATCCTGCATGATGATAGCCGTTCGCTCAATAGCAATAAACAGCACCGGCACTACAAATACAATAACGATTTCCATCCACTGCGTCCGGTCTTCCAGCCCAAATGGCAGAATAGTCATCAATACGTAAATAAGAAAGTGAATAAGCAGGCTATACGATTTTGGGAAGACGGTTTTTTTAATACGTTCACATTTCCCCATCGCATCGCACAGGCGGGCAAGCGTAGCATCTATCTGCACCTGCCTGTTAGGGTTCAGGTCGTGTGCCGCTGCAAGCGCTTTTGCATGCTCATTGAGGAGGAAGTTCGGCCAGTTTCGGCTGTCAGTATGATATGCAGAAATGTACACTTTTATTTTTTCAGAAAAAGGAAGCCCTCTTAAAGATTCAGAAAGTGCATAGCACCAGATGATCTGCCGGTGCGCAAAGGCGGTTGCCTCTTCAGGAAGGAATGTTTTTACCTGGCGGATGAGGGTCCGGCTGTCATTGACAATCGCCCCCCATATGAGTCTTGCTTCCCACCAGCGTTCATAAGACTGGGAGGTTCTGAAGGCGAGCAGGAGAGACACGATAGTGGCTACCAGCGAAGATATGGCGAGGGGAATCGTAATGCGGCGCAACACCCCGTAATGATCCAGGAAACCGGCAATAATCGCGTAGATAGCGATGGCAACAATATCCCATTTGATAAGGTTGAGAAAGTACGAGATGGAAATTTGTTTGTTCAGTAGCATGCAGGTTGAAACAAGCGAGGGGCGAAATTGTTTGCACGCATGCTCCTATGCCGCACAAACGCAATACACGCTCACCACTGCCTCACTCATTGAACCGGTCAAACCTCACCACAAACGTCGTTCCTTTTCCCTCCTCACTTTCAAATTCAATACTCCCCTTTAACAATTTCACATAACTCGCTATTATACTCAGCCCCAACCCGGTGCCCTGTACATTTCCCGAATTAGACGCCCTGAAAAACCTGTCAAAAATATTCGCCTGTGCCTCCGCCGGAATACCTATTCCCTGATCTACCACCCTGATTTCAATTTCACTCTCCCTACAATCACTGTACAGGTAAACATTTTTATCTTTAGGAGAAAACTTCACAGCGTTAGACAACAGGTTGGTTACAATATGCCTGAGCAAAACAATATCAGTATAGATGGTCGATTCCCCGGTATGCGTGTAAATGACAGCTTGTCCCGGGCTGGTAATAGGGCTCATCTCTTCTGTAATATTGGTAAGGTAGTCTTCAATAGCTACTTCTGCAATGCGGGGTTCAATTTTCCCTTCCTCAATTTTTTCAATAGACAGGAAGTTGTTGAGAATACCGGTTAACACGGCGACCGAATTTTTTATCTTATTGACATGTTTTTCCTGCTGTTCAAAATTGCCTATCTGTCCATATTGCGATATCAGGTAAGAAGAAGAGAGAATGGCACTTAGCGGAATCCGGAACTCATGCGAGGCCATCGAGACGAATTTCGTCTTCAGTTCATTCAACTGTTTTTCCCTTGAAAGATTGATCTCCATGATCAGGTCCCTGGCTTTTACTTCCAGCAGTTCTGCTTCCGCTTTTTTACGTAAAGTGATGTCGTTTACAAAGGCTGTTGTATACTTTTTATCATGCTGCTGATAGGGGCTCAGGCTCACTTCAACGGCAAATATTTCACCGTCTTTTTTAATCGCTTCAAACTCTGCTCCATACCCCATCAGCCTTTTTTCAGGCTGCACCATGTAATTAGTTCGTTTTCCAACATGCGCGCTATGATACCTTGTTGGAATAAGCACTTCAATCTTATTACCAGCCAGTTCATCCAATTCATACCCAAACATTTTCAGCAAAAAGGGATTTGCCTTTATAATATTTCCTTCTTCATCTGCCACCATGATCCCAATAGAAGCATGATAGAATAAAGCATTCAAATCTAATTCCGGAGTAGAACTAAAAACATTCATAAAAGTTATATTTAATATGCCAGCCTGTTTTGAAGGAAAATAGTGTACAGCAGGAAATTGCGCGACCTCTGGCAACTAAATTAAAAAATATTTTTATTTGGCGAATAAAAATTATCATACCCTCATATGACCAATGTTAATGTTATTCGCCCAAAATCATCCTAACTTATGACTCTAAACATAGGGATATGATAGGAAAATTATCTGATCAGCAAATGCAAACTATCCTGCAGCAGAACATGATGGGACGTATAGGATGCAGCAGCCATTCAAAGATTTTCGTGGTTCCTGTATGTTATGCCTACAATGGTAAAGCGATAATAGCCCATTCTGCAGAAGGGATGAAAATAAATATGATGCGCAACAACCCCCAGGTTTGTTTTGAAGTAGATGAGGTCACCAGTCTTACCAACTGGCGGAGTGTTATCATCTGGGGACAGTACCAGGAAATATTGGATGAAAGAGAACGGTTCTACTCGGTAAAATTCCTCATGAGCAGGCTGCTACAGTATACAGAAGCGGAAAAGGTGCATCACGCACAGGCAATTGTGGCAGACGAAGATACCGGGCATTTTAATTCAAACATCCGGCCGGTGGTGTACAGGATCACAATCGAGGAAATGACGGGTCGGTTTGAACACGGGGATCTTTTAATCTAACTTATATGAGAGGAAATTTGTTTTCATACACCTACCTGTTATCGAATGCCGGTGCAGTGTTAATTTTATTAATAAGCATCTGGTCTAAAAGAGCAGGTCATATCATTATCGCATTGATGTTCCTGGTTGCCGCCGTTGTCAATGCAGTACAGGCCATTTATACCCCGCATAAATACGATATATATGAACTGGTGGCTGCCCTGCCAGTCTACGAATACCTGATCAGCAATGTGTTTTTAATCCATATTACACTGTATATACTATTAATGATGGTATTTCAGCTGGTAGTGGGTATTGGCGTATTATATCAAAAAAAAGCCGCATTACTGGCTGCCATTGTCTATTTGCTGGCCCTTGCCCCGCTGGGTGCGGGTTCTTCTTTTCCCAGTACCGTCATCCTGGCCGTAGCCTGCCTGATTTTAATGAAAAAGAACCACCACCAGCCCGGTACACTACCAGGTCGCTAATTTTTGTAGATGTAGCTGATTTTTAGTAACTTAAATTATTGTTTCGCAATACATTCCATTCAGCTATGGCTACAATACTTGTTATTGAAGATAACCAGGCAATTAGAGAGAATATCGTCGAGATCCTCGAAATGGCAAATTACCATGTAATAGAAGCTGCCGATGGAAAACAAGGAATATTAGCTGCGGAAACGCAACAACCGGATCTCATTGTTTGTGATTTGTCATTACCCATCCTGGATGGCTACGTAGTGCTGCAGGTACTAAACAGGGATGACAAGCCCTGCAAAGTTCCCTTTATTTTCCTCACTGCCAGGTCAGAAAGAGCCGAAATCCGTAAAGGTATGGACATGGGGGCAGACGATTATATTACCAAGCCATTTAACCCGTCAGAACTGTTGAGTGCCATAGAATGTCAGCTCAGGAAAGCGACCCACACCAGGGTAAGCAGTGTTAAAACCGCGCCCCTCATTCCCGACCTGGAAGAAGACCCTTTCAAAAACCTCATCAAAGACCGCAACATAAAAAATTTCAGGAGTAAACAAATTATTTATCAGGAAGGTACTCACCCTTCCTGTCTTTATTTTATTCTGCAGGGACTTGTTAAAACTTTCAGGACAGATGAAGATGGGAAAGAGTTTATTTCAGGATTATATAAAGAAGGTGATTTTATCGGTTATATTTCTGTACTTGAAAAAACCCGCTACAGCGACTCTGCCGAGGCGATCGGCCAGGTGGTACTGGCAATCATTCCTATTGAAGATTTTGAAGAACTGACTACTGCCAGCAAGCACGCAAGGGAACAGATTATCCGGATGCTGACGCAGACCATAGAGGAAAAAGAAGTGCAGTTGTTAAGAGTCGCTTACGATTCCTTAAGAAAAAGAGCTGCCGATGCATTGCTCACCGTGTTCAATAAATATAATATTGCAGGCGATAATAATGTAGGAATTAAATTCAGCAGGGGTAATCTGGCTGCACTTGCAGGCGTGGCCAAAGAGTCTTTTGCCCGTACCCTGGCCGATTTTCGGGACGAACATTTAATCGATATCAGGAATGGGGTCATCTACCTGCTGGATATAGGGAAGCTGAACCGGTTGAGCAATTAAGGGGGAATATTATTCCCCCCTCAATATCATGAATGACCTGTAGGATGCGTAATAAATACCGGCCCTTTCAGATTACGAATAATATTATCCGCACTGCTGCTGTTAAAAAACCTTGACACCCGGCTGCGGCCATACGCCCCAAATGTACTGATGAGTTCTGTTTTATGATCCAGGTATGCCTGTATCGCTTTGTCTGCCTGTCCTGTCAGAATCTTGTAAGTAACCTGCGCATTATACACCTTCAGATATTCCTGTAACTGCGTTTTAAAAGGAATCGTTTTGTCTCCTGTTTCATCCACATATACTATTTCACAATGGTGGGCAATCAATTCAGGATACAAGGCTGCAAAAGCTTTGATGGCATACATGGAAGAATAAGTGCCATTGTAACAAAATGCAACACCTGTCACCTTATGTGGTTCCTCTGGCAGCACCATTACAGGGCATTGGGCATGCAGCAGCATGTTCCGCACAAACCCCGTTGGATTCGTGTCGTACAAAAAAGGAAAGGAGAGCGCTTTCCCGATTATCAGCAGGTCTGAGAACCGACTTTCTGTAACCACTTCTTCCCCCGCAATACCTTTTACATTTTTAATTGCACAGGAAAGGCTTCTTTCCTTACAGTCCTTTTTCAGGGCTATATAGTTATCTTCAATTATTTCTTTTTTCTCATGCTCACTTTGCCGCAGCGCCTCATAATATTTGCCTGAAAAGCCCTCAATACTGGTGGCAGACAGCAGCTGGGCGGCACTTTGAGTATCTTCCAGCAGCAGCAGGGTCAGCTTATTTTCCTGCAGGGCGGTAATAGCAATGATCGCATCCAGTTGTTTTGCTGTATAACTGACAGCATCAATAACAGCCAATATCTTTTTCATTGTATAAAGGTTTTATGTTTATATGATATAGCCCAGCATATTAGCGGCTAACCGACAGTATCCTGAGTAGTTATACGGTTTCTCATAGTAATTGCTTGCCCCATTGCTCATGCATTCGTTCCGGGTGGTAAGGTCATTGGCTGTACTCCATATCACCTTGGGAATGCCCATCAGGCTATGCAGGTCATTCAGTTTTTTTAATACCTCTGCACCTGTGTAATAGGGCATGTTATAATCAAGGATGATGAGCGAAGGTTTGCCCGGACAATTATCACCATCTATACGACTCATGAATTCCTTTCCATTTTTAAATACCTGCATGGTAATACCAGGATTGATCTGGTGAATGGCTGCTATCAGAATTTCCTGGTCCTCCGAATCATCCTCCACGAGATAAACAACCTTATTTTCTTCGTTTTTCATTGTGGTATATTTAATGTAAGGAAGGATAAATTACTAAAGGAATAGTAATGCCAGTCTGTTGGGGTGGAGCTATACAACTAAGTTACGAATACTATTACAAGAGAGGAATGATTCTTGTCAATTTTATAATTAATCCGGGTCAACAAAAACCAGTGTCAGACTGGTTACTACCTTTCTTTGCCGGTAATGAAAAAATCTTTATCGGTAATAAAAAAAGGATAGTAACAAATTTAGATAGAATCTGTAATTGTAACCGCAAAAATCATTTTATCTTCCACCTGAAGGTAACACCCCGGACGTACCGAAATCAATGACTGCTGTCATTTTATTCTCTGATTTTATCAGAATACCCCATGATGAATGTCATCTTTGATAGAGTAAGTTCTTCCGAAATTTATAAGGTATGAAACACTGGTTCCTGATAATGATAATTTTATCGCTGGCTACATTGCCCGCCAGTAGTCAGCATATCAGATGGTTATCTGATTCCCTGAACCGGCAGATACTCTGTAACCTCTTTGCCCAGGCCTCCCTGGAAGGTCTTGACGAAAAAGACTATGCCTACCCAACCCACATCAATATAGCAGACTCCGCCCGTATCAACCGGGAACTCACCAGTGCCGCTATCGCCTTTTTCTCAGATCTGGCATATGGTACCCAGGAAAACCGGGTGCCATACGATGGGCTCAATTACCACCCCAAATGCCTGAACATTGGCGACAGTATCCTGGATGCCATCCATGAACACCGTTTGGCTACCCTGCCGGGCAGACTGGAGCCTCACCATGCTATGTATGCAGCGCTGAAGAGGCAGCTCGCCCTGTTAGAACGCCGTAAACTTCCACAAATCACAGATACACTTATCGCACGACTATACCAGCTTGGCATCACTGACACCCTCAACTATACCATCCCTGAAGATACACTCCGAAATTACCTGCGCAGGGCACAACGTAAGTTCGAAATGCTGGAAGATGGCACACTCCGCCCCGGCCTACAGGAAGAACTGAATATATCCATCGAAAAACGCCGCTATGAATTAAAACATGCCCTGAATACCTGGCGCTGGCTGAATTGTATACAACAGGAACAACCGGTGATCATCGTCAATATCCCCGCAGCTAACCTGTTTTACCTGCATAAAGATACTGTCCTGTTTTATACCCGTTGCATAGTAGGAAAACGGGCTACCCCTACCACACCACTCATCAGTGCGGTGCACGAGGTAATATTGTTCCCCTATTGGAACGTGCCGCACCAGATAGCCGTCAATGAATTACTGCCCGCTATCCAAAGCGCTCCCCTCGATTACCTGGATTATGGCAACTACCAGGTGCTGGACAAAACAGGCAGGGTGTTGGATCCCGCCACCATCAAATGGCAACAGCTGAATAAAAATAATTTCCCTTATACATTGCGCCAGTTATTTGGTTGCGACAATGCCCTCGGCATCATCAAACTCAACTTTTTCAGTCCCTACAGTACTTACCTGCACGATACTCCCAATAAAAGCTATTTTTTGTTCAACAGCAGGTATTTCAGTCACGGCTGCATCCGCGTGGAAAATGTAGACTCCCTGGCAGAGATACTGGAGCCCGGCCTGCACCCGTTCCTGGCAAATGCCGCCACCACTGTATGTGACCTGGCCTCTGACAAAGGACAACTTATTTTCCCGCTTAAACACAAAGTGCCCCTGTTTATCCTCTATGAAGTAGCCTGGCCCGATGCCAGCGGCGAAATAAGGTTTTACGACGATGTATACAATAAGGTAAAAATTTAAAACCAGTATTATGAACCGTATAATCACTTTCACTTTTAACCCGGCCATTGATAAAAGCACTACTATAGATCATCTGGTACCTGAAAAAAAACTGGCCTGTTCTCCCCCCGTATTTGAGCCGGGTGGCGGGGGTATCAACGTTTCCCGGGCCATCAGGAACCTGGGCGATCATTCTACCGCCGTTTATTTATCCGGTGGATACTCCGGGCGTTTTTTCTCCTCCCTGATTGAAAAAGAACGCCTGGATGCCATCAACGTAACCATCAGTGGTGCCACCCGCGAGAACCTGGTAGTAATGGATGTAGCCACCGGTCAGCAATACCGGTTTGGTATGCCCGGCCCCACCGTAAGTGAAAAAGAGTGGCAACCCTGTCTTGAAATAATCAATAAATGTGCGGCCGATGATTATTTAGTGATCAGCGGTAGTCTCCCGCCCGGTATGCCACCCGAAGTGATGGGAGAGATCTCCACCATCGTAAAAAAAAGAAAGGCTAAACTGGTAGTGGATATAGCAGGCGATGCACTGGCATGTGCCCTGAAAACAGGTGTATATCTTATGAAACCCAACCTGTCTGAACTGGGATCGCTCATAGGCAATGCACATATTACCGAACCGGATGTATACCAGGCCGCCCGGCAAATTATTACCCGGGGCCAAAGTACCGCTGTGGTCGTATCGCTGGGTGGCGCCGGTTGTATCATGGTCACAAAAGATGAGCAGGTCATGATTCCCGCTCCGCTTGTTAAAGCAATCAGTACAGTAGGGGCCGGAGATTCCATGCTGGCAGGTATCGTACTCAAACTGTTCAAAGGAGCCGGATTTCTCAGCGCCGTGCGCTATGGCATTGCCTGTGGAACCGCTGCTACACTACATCCGGGCACGGCATTATGCCATATCGATGATGTGGAAAGATTATTCCAGCAGGTATTGAACAATGCATCTGTAACGATGGCTACATGGTGATGGAAATCAGTATTTCTCATACTCCGGATCATTGTTTGTGGTATTAAACAGGGTGTAAATTCATATTGCAGACTGGCCCTGAAACATTAGAAAGTGTAATCCCAACATTCTTCACAAATTATTTAAACCAAAGGAGGTAATTATGTCTAAGGATCTAACTAAGGCAACTTCCATCCTGCCTTCCGTATTCGATGATTATTTTAAACCCTGGAAAGATTTCTTCGATTTCAATGGTGGCAGAACTGTTACTGCTACAGTCCCTGCTGTAAATATTACAGAGGAAAAAGACCAGTATAAACTTTCTGTTGCTGCCCCCGGCATGAACAAAGAAGATTTCAGGATTGACATTGAAAATGATGTGCTGATTATCAGCGCCGAAACAGAAGAAAAAGAAGAGACCCCCACCAGACAGGAATATAACTACAGCAGCTTCTCCCGGAGTTTCAGACTGCCTGCCAGTGTAATCAAAGACAAAATTGAAGCAAAATATAAAGACGGCATTCTGAAATTGTATCTGCCAAAGACCGAAGAAGCCCGTAAGGCAAATGGTACAAGGCACATCGGTATTCAGTAAAAATTTTGAGGACGCCGGCACTGCATAGCGCAGGGCCGACGTCCTGTTGTAATTGTAAACCTCATTGTTATGAAAAAGATATTGTATGTCACAGATGCACTCAACCTGCATCTTGAAAACCTGGAATTTGCAGGTTATATCAGCGGACTGGCCAAGTCGAAACTCCTGGCTATCTTTCTTGAGAACAATGAATTTGAAGGGCGCACAGATACCATGATCAAAGCTGCTGCTGCCAATGCAGGACTGAATGTAACGGAAGAACCCGTTTCGCTGAAACAACATACCTGCGATACAAACATACAGCGCTTCAAAACCGCTTGTGAAAACAAGGGAATTGAATGTGCCGTACACCGGGACCGGGGCAACCCATTGGCCGAAATGATCCTCGAAAGCAGGTATGCCGATCTGTTGTTGCTGAATGTAAATACTTCTTTTACCGCAAATATTGAAGGAACACCTTCAGACTTTGTAAAAGATGTGATGAACCGGGCTGAATGTCCTGTAGTGATCATGCCTTCCAGTTTTGACGGTATTACAGAGCTGGTGTTTACCTACGATGGGAAACCTTCCTCCGTTCATGCGATTAAACAATTCACCTACCTCTTTCCACAGTTCAACGAAATGAAAACCGTGGTGATCAGCATTAATCCTGAAGAGGTAAGTCACGAGGAAAGGTATAAATTCCGGGAATGGATGCATGCGCATTATAATTACCTGGACTTCCTGTCTACAGAAGGGAATGTGAAAATGGGACTGGTGGAATTACTCTATGACCGGGAAAAATCATTTGTAGTAATGGGTGCGTATGGCCGGAGTATGATATCAGGTTTCTTCCGTCCGAGTCATGCAGATCCTGTTATCAAGGTGATTAACCAGGCTGTGTTTATTGCTCACCATTGAATTGTTGGTTATGAAAAAGATACTGGCTGTTTTTGACGGCTTGAAGTTTTCGGAAAGCACCCTGCAGTATGCAGTGAAAATGGGTATTCAACACAATGCCATGATTACCGGTGTTTTCCTGGAAGATCCCACTTACTCCAGCCGTGGCATCTACCAGCTGTACAGCGAGAAAGAATATGCATTGGATAGTGTGAAAGCGCTGGTTCGCGAAGACCAGCATGAACGGGATACCGCTGTAAGCAGGTTTGAAAATGCCTGTAAAGAAGCCTGTGTATCTTACCTGGTACACCGCGACAGGGAACTGGCCATCCGCGATCTTTTAAAAGAAAGCCGGTATGCCGACTTATTGTTGATTGATGCCAGTGAATCTATGACCCGTTATACCGAAGAACCGCCTACACACTTTGTAAGGGAAATACTGGCAGGTGCAAGATGCCCGGTACTGGTACTGCCCAGGCATTTTACAGACATAAAGCAGGTATTTTGGTTATACGATGGCTCACCGGTGTCCATCTATGCATTTAAAATGTTCAGTTATTTACTGCCTGTATTAAATGTGCTGCCACTGGATGTAATAAGTGTAGACCTGCCGGAAACTTCGCTGCACAATGAGATGGTGAAAGAATTAATTTCCCTGCATACACCACATGCACATTATCATGAACTGAAAGGGGACCCGGAAGTAGAAATACCCCTTTTTATGCGGAAACAGGAAAAAGAATCATTGCTGATATTAGGCGCTTACCAGCGGGGAGCCTTATCTATGCTTTTTAAAGCAAGTATGGCAGATGTATTGGTACGGGAGCATCAATGGCCACTTTTTATAGCACATAATAAATAGCAAAGAGATGGAAAGCTTTATCATGCATCTTGCAGGTATCCGCTTGAAAAACATACCTGATGTAGGCGGTAAAAATGCCTCCCTGGGCGAGTTGTACAACGTGTTTAAACAGGATGGTATCAATGTGCCGGATGGTTTTGCAACCAATGCATTTGCATTCTGGTGCTTTCTTGACTATAATAATTTATGGGAACCGCTGGCACAGCTAATGCGGGAACTGGACCGGGAAGGTTGGTCTAACCTGGCAGAAAAAGGTGCGGCTGCGCGGAAACTCATGCTCAATGCCTCCCTGCCCGAAGAAGTAGTTGCCGAGGTATTGGCTGCCTACCGTAGTTTATGCGGCAATGAGCCATCCCCCGTAGCAGTAAGAAGCAGCGCTACAGCCGAAGACTTGCCCAATGCAAGTTTTGCCGGCCAGCACGAATCATTTTTAAATATCAGGGGCGAGGAAGCATTGATCGGTGCCATCAAAAAATGTTATGCCTCCTTATATACTGACAGGGCTATCAAATACCGGGAAGATAATGGCTTTCTGCATGAAAAAGTCGCACTGTCAGTAGGCGTACAGCTCATGGTCAGGTCAGACAAGGCCGGCTCCGGTACCTGCTTTACACTTGATCCGGATTCAGGTTTCAGGGATGTAGTATTGATAAACGGCATCTGGGGATTGGGAGAAAACATAGTACAGGGTGCTGTGGTGCCCGACGAATACCTGGTCTTTAAACCTACAGGCAAAATCATACAGAAGCAGGTAGGTAGTAAAGATAAAATGCTATGCTTTGCAGAAAACGGCGCACTGGAAAATATTCCCGTATCTACCGCCAAACAGCAGGAATTGGTACTGTCCGATCCCGAAATACTGCAACTGGCTGACTGGGCCCTGAAAATTGAAAAGCACTATGACCGGCCTATGGATATAGAATGGGCAAAAGATGGAGTGAACGGGCAGCTGTATATTGTGCAGGCCCGCCCGGAGACGGTACATAGCCGGGAAAATCACAACACCCTCTCTGTATGGCACCTGGAAAAAAAAGGTAATGTGCTGACCAAAGGACTCGCCATCGGCAATAAGGTGGTGACAGGTACTGCCCGTTTACTCTCTTCCCCATCCCAGGCGGGGCAGGTCAAAGCCGGGGATATTGTGGTAACGGATACGACCAGTCCTGACTGGGATCCTGTATTTAAAAAAGCAGGAGCACTGATCACAAATTCCGGTGGCCGTACCAGCCATGCGGCTATTGTAGCCCGCGAAACCGGTATCAACGCTATTGTAGGATGCAGGGATGCCACCACCAACATCAAAGATGGGCAGGCCATTACAGTATCCTGTTGCGAAGGAGATACAGGATTTGTATATGAAGGGACCTTACCATTCCGGGAAGAAAAAAAGAACCTGGATACCCTGTCACTACCAGAAAGTGTATTGCCCATGCTGATTATGAGCGACCCGGCACAGGCTTTCCGGTTATCATTTTATCCCAATGCCGGCGTTGGGTTATTGCGCATGGAATTTATTATCGCCTCCTTTATTGGCGTACACCCAATGGCATTAGTTAAGTTCGACGAACTGAAAGACCGCGCAGCACGGGAAAAGATAGAACAGTTAACCAGTACCTATCCTGATAAACCGGCTTATTTTATAGACCGGTTATCGCAGGGCATCGCTACCATTGCGGCAGCATTCTATCCCAAACAGGTCATCGTACGCATGAGTGATTTTAAAACAAATGAATATGCAGCGCTGCTGGGTGGAAAACAATTTGAACTGGTAGAGCCTAATCCTATGCTTGGGTTCAGGGGAGCATCCCGGTATTGTCATGATTTATATAAAGATGGATTCAGACTGGAATGTGCAGCTATCAAAAAAGTGCGGGATGAAATGGGGTTCACCAATGTAAAGGTGATGATCCCATTTTGCCGCACAGTACAGGAAGGGGAGAAGGTATTGAAATATATGGCCGATTTAGGGCTTAAGAGGGGGCAAAACGGGCTTGAAGTATACGTGATGATAGAAATACCTGCAAATGTAATAATGGGCGAAAAACTGGCTGAAATATTCGATGGATTTTCCATCGGGTCCAATGACCTTACCCAGCTTACATTGGGTATAGACAGGGATGTGGCCCTGATAGCTGAATTATTTAATGAAAAAGACCCTGCGGTATTGAGAATGATTGGGGAGACGATCAGGAAAGCACATGAAAAAATAATACCTGTAGGATTTTGCGGCCAGGCAGCAAGCGACTTCCCGGAAATGACCATGTATCTTGTAAAGCTGGGAATCACCAGTATTTCCTATACCCCCGATGCCCTGTTAAAAGGAATTGAACAGATTAATAAGGCAAAAGCCGAGGAACAAATGGTATAGTAAAGTGGTAGCGTTGTATGCCAACGCTACCAACTTTTATTACTTAAACTTCAGGTTCAGCGAAATAATGTTCGACTGCAATCCACTACTTTGGGTATAGTGTCCATACCTTAATTCCAGCATATTAAAATGCTGTAACCCAAATACCCCATGTGGGGGTATCATACGTATACCCGCACCAAAGAAATGGCTGTCAAATGACGACAGGTCATAATTGCTGGTATAATATGTATCGGCACTGGTATGCGCCTGGTAATCCGCAAAGTATTTCGTACCCTGCTGGTGGGTATACCTGTAAAAAGGTGTGAGCGAATAGAACGGCGAAAGCTTTACAGATGTTTCAAGACTGGCAGTATGCGCATTGATGTTCCAGTTGTCATGGTAATAGCGATAATACCCTCTCAGTACCACCCTGTCTCCCAGAAAATAGTTTGCCCTGATGCCCAGCGGTATCTTCAGCCTGCTATCCGGTAGTTTCTCTACATGCACACTGTTGTCACTGAAGTACACCCTGTGAAAAGGCAGGCCCAGGTAGCCGGACTGGTAAATGACATCTGCCAGGAACATAAGCTGGAACCGGGAGTTCACGATCTGTGACCACGAGATGCTGCCACTGTAGGTTTTCCTGCCCGCGGTGGCGTAGTCATCATGTTCTCCATATCCACTACCATCTGTTCTTAACTCAATGGGGTAGATCAGTTTCAGGTTGTCCTGGTAGGTTTGCAGTTTAAGGGAGAATTCCCCCATTTTATTGCGTGTTTTCTGTGCAAACAGCAGGTTGGCCCCGATGGACTGGTAGTCAAATTCATGCGAGAAAGAAACTCCTGCACCAAAGGTGGTCCCCTTTTTATTCTCCATCTCCCACGATACGGAAGGATAAAAGCGGGTATCGGCAGCAGAGGCAGAGGAGATCGTTTTAGGATCTATCTTGTCAGACGAGGCAGAGCTGTAATGGTCAATGCCGAGTTCCACATTCCAGGTATGCTTACGGTCGTGCGTATCGTATTTGGAAAGTGTTACCTGTATGGAATTAGACAGGTCGGTCAGCTTTTGGGTGCCTATGCCACCCGTTACAGCAGCATGGTCCCCATCCTGGTGATAGTAGCTGGATACGATGTTGACTTCTTCCAGTTGTAATTTCCGGTTTTTGTAAGTGCCGGTATCGGCAGGTGTCTGGGCTTGCGCATACAATATACCTGCGAACATAGCCAGTATAGCGAGATTCAGTTTTTTCATACAGCCATTTTAGTTACAACCACATCCACCACCACTCTTGGCGCCGTTTGCCCCGGAGGCGCCTTCCCGGTAAGATTCGAAACTTAGTTCCGTCTTTTCCACTTTGCGGTTGCCCAGTGTCATTTCCCCATCATTCAGGCGGTTCTTCTGGTATTCTTTGACGGTGGTACAGGAAGCCAGCAGCGTAGCTGCAATGCTTGCCAACAGTACCAGTCTGCAGGTCGGTTTGATCATTGAAGTTGGATATTATCGGATGTAAATAATCTGTTCTGATCGTCGATGATAATACAGGCGACCTGGTTGATCTGGTTGATCATATTCAGGCCGGCCCTGATGCCCATGATCATAACGGGTGTGGCCATGGCATCGGCTATTTCAGCATTGGTGCTGATGATGGATACGCTTTTGATACCGGTAACAGGAAGCCCTGTTTTAGGATCAATGGTATGAGAATACTTTTTCCCGTCTATGATCACATACTTTTCATAATTTCCGGAGGTGGCTATGGCCTGGTCAGAGATGTTGAGATAAGAGAAGGGATGGTGTGTACTATCGGGATCGGCTATACCCACCGTCCATGGTTTATCCCCGGGTTGTACTCCCCAGGCAGTGAGGTCTCCGGCGGCGTTGACAATACCGCTGCGCACACCCCTGCGGCGCAGCAGTTGCTTAGCTCTTTCAGCGGCGTACCCTTTTCCTATCCCGCCAAAGCCAATGCGCATTCCTTTTTGCAGCAGCATGACTTTGTTCGATGCAATGTCTACGCTTATCTTCCGGTAATCAATCAGTCTGACCATCTCACGGGCGGTAGCCGGATCGGGCAGGGCCGTCATGTGCTGATCAAAGTTCCACAGGCGCTTATCTACAGAGCCATAACTCAGGTCAAAGGCACCTTGAGTAATACGGGATATTTTTTCTGCACGCAAAATCAGTTCGCAAACTTCCCTGTCTACAGTCACCGGCCGGATGCCTGCATAGCGGTTGATCAGGGATGTCTGGCTTTCTTCGTTAAAGGTGGTGAGCAGGTGTTCGATACGACGTATTTCATCAATAGCGGCATGAATATGTTCGGCGGCTTCCTGTTCATTTTCGCATACTACTGTCAGCTCAAAACGATTCCCCATGAGTTTCAGTACTTTCCGGTATACCTGTTCGGACAGGCATACCATATCATTTTCCTGCGGCATGACTGCTGTTCTTTAACTGGTCTACAAAACCTTCGGGAGTGGTATTTGGAAAGCCTTCCCAGGTCTTTAATACCTTTCCGTTTTCATCCAGTAATAGTGTGTAAGGAAAATGGCCTTCCGGGTTATACTTGTCTGCCAGGGCATCGTTTCGCTTTTGTTGTTCTTTGCTTAACTGGTTTTTCCGGGAACGGGGAAAATCTGCGTTGAGCAAAACCAGTTGCTGATTGGCAAAGGTGAGAAAGGCGTTGGTGTCAAAAATTTCATTTTTAAGCCGGATGCAGGGTCCGCACCAGTCAGACCCTGAAAAGTTCAGGAGTATGAGTTGGTGTTTGTCCGCTGCCAGCTGCCGGGCTTTATCAAAATCCGTTTCCCATGCAGGAGTGGCAAATGTCCATAGGCATGACAATGCAAGTAACAGTACTTTCATATAATTGGCGCCATTTTGCTTCCTTATCGAATGGCGGTACGAAGTAAACGGATAAGGTGTGAAAAGGGTGTTAAAGTGTTGAATTTAATAGGATTTTAAGAAATTTTTTTGTAAGGAATAAGGGAAGGGCTTTTTGTAAGCTGTGGGTAGCTGACAATCAGGGGGGAACCTGGCAAAACTGGGAATAAATTCTGGAGACAATCTGTACAGTTGGGGTGTTGTTAAAAAATACAAACTACTTGGTATTGCCAATCTCAGAAAAAATCAGCATTTTTGAAATATGGCATCAGATGCATTGAGGCATCAGGTGCATTGGATGCTGTAAATAGCACAATATGGCCCTGGAAGTGTAATGACTATACCCGTTATTCTGTTAATTATTTCCCCTAATATGAGAGTGCTTTCCCTATTATTCTACCTGTTCGTATTTGCACATTCCGCCCATGCGCAGTTTTTTGTGGCCGATAAAGGTGCCTGCCCCGGTGCCGGGGATGCAAAAAATACATTGAAGTTTGACACCTTATTTTATGCCCCTGACAAAGCAATGCCGTTTGACCGGTGTTTTGTGATGGTGGTACCTTACGCTCATCCCAAAGATGTGGTAGGTTTTGCCATATCCCCGGTAGATAAGGATGGTAAGCCCAACCCGAGAAGGAGGGATTACAATGCATTTATCAAAAGTGGTTTTCACACCAGGGCATCCCGTAAACAGGAGCGAAGAGAGTTCCCTTTCGACAGTTTCAGGAGCCAGTCTTTTGTGCGCATTTTTACCAGCCTTATACCCGGCGGTGATGAGAAAAATCCAACATTGATATTAAAAGTATCGCCACTGGACCCTGACAGGGAATACCGCATCTACCTGTTGTTGAAAGATACTAAGTCTGTAGAGCAGTTAATGGCCACCGGCGATATACTTTTTAATAGTTACAGGGAGGACGTTTTTACTCCCCCGGTATATGATTCGGCTGTAAAATCATATAAGCAATTTGAAAAGCAAAGAGCCAAAATGGGCGGAGCGCCTGACTTTGAAACGTTTGCTGCGCAGAATGGTCCGCTTGCCACCCGGGACATGGATAGTACGCTGAAGGATTTTAAAAAGAAATTTCCTCGAAACAAGTATCGTATTCTCCAATACCAGCACTATTATTTTGTAGACAGTACCGGCGGGTACCTGCCGCCAGACCCGCAGCTGACTTCCAGCCTGAACCGGCTAACGATTGCTGATAGTAGTGAGCTGCAACAGGTATCCCTGCTTACCTTAGTCCGGCATGCCGAAAATCTGCACCTGAAGGATGTAAATGGGGCGGATATAGTTCTGCAAAACCACACCTACCTCATTTACAGGGTTACAGAAGATTCTGTATTTACCAGCAAAGGATTTAATACACATCAGTTTGGGCCTGTCAATAAATTAGGAAAGGTTGCATTTGGCAATCCTGATAGTACAGGTATCTGCATTGCCTCCTGGCAACCGAAGGCAGATATCATGCCTGTGGAGGCTATCTCTTCCCTGTACGAAACTAAGGCAGCAAGCATGAGCAAAATCAAAGAGCAGGAAACATCCAATCTCTGCACCATGAATAAAGAGGCCCTGCAACTACTGATAAAAGCAGCGCTGGACTGTGATTGCGAAGAGGATGTGCGCAAAAATATTGTCGCTGAAAATGATACGATCAAAGCCTTGTCCATCCTATATAACGGGGATGCAGCAACGTTTAGGAATATTCTTTTGGGCATCTACTCTTTAGATAATATAAATAAAGAAACAGATGCAGATGAACTGAAACAAAGAATCAGTAACCTTGAAACGAGTATCAAGGTATTAAATAATGTGCGGGAGTATGTGTTGAAAGTAAGGGCAATAGCCCCGGCACACGAAGCAGTGCTGGCAGATCTAACGGATTGTATTGATAAGGAAAAGAAGCGTTATACCATCGTGAGCAAACAACTCAAAACAATTGCAAGTGCAGATGAGCATCTAAAAGAGCTCTACTTAAATCAGTTTAGTTTAGTACAATCAGTGCCGGTTTCAACAGCGTCATCCCAGGTACTGGAACTGACGAGTAGTGCCAAATTCAGGATCGTACCGGAATTTGGATTGGTATCAGTTTTTAAAACAGAGGGGAGTTTTGGCTTCCAGGATTTAGTTCCTTATTTAGGTTTTAATATCAACTTCAGGTCAATAGATAAAGACATACCTATGCGTTTTGTAAGATACAAGACCTGGCGCCATTACTTTTCGTTTGTAGCAGGGATTACGCTGCGTTCACTCGCTGTACAGGGTAAGCGGGAAGACTTTTTTGGAAATTCCAGTCTGCTCACCGGGTTGGGTTTACGCCTGAGTAACTATATTAAGTTGACCGGTGGCACCTTATGGTTCAAAGCCACAGATCCGAATCCTGTCAGTACCAACAAGCCTATCAGGATATTGCCTTATGCGGGTGTTTCGCTGGATCTTGAATTAAGAGAATTATTTGGTGGCGTAGCAAAAATCTTTACATTATGAAAAAATTACTGATAGTTATGGGCTGGCTGTCTTGTGTGGCCTGCTTTAAAGATAGTGCATATAACGATGTTAATCCTGATGATATCATCACGGTAAGTGCGGCAGCAGGGGAGGTACTGGCAGATGGTGTGGCCAGTGGCGAAGTCTCAGCAAAAATCAACAGCAATGCGGCCCAGGATAGGAGACAGGTGACATTTAAAACCAGTATAGGAAGTTTTAAAGGGGGCAGTGGGGATAGCATAGTGGTGAATGGGGATGCTGGTTTAGTGGCAAAGGCAGAGCTGGTGAGTACGATAGCCGGCGATGCGAAGGTGTCGGCTACTATCCGGGGAATCACTACTGCTGCTCCGGCTACTGTCAGTTTTGTCAGAGCTTTGCCTACCGGTATAAAAGTAGTGGTGGATTCATTTGTGATTTACAATGAATATAGTAGTGAAACACTGATCACGGCTACGATGACGGCAGGAAGTGGAAAACCCAGTAAGGGGCAGGTCGTTCATTTTAAAGTGACATTTGAAGATGGGGTGCCTGTGGGTACATTTCTGAATGGTATAGATAGTGTGGCCTGCGATGCCAGTGCAAAGGCACAGATCAGGTATTCTGCCGGGGAGTCTACCCGGTTGGGGAACCTGACGATTACGGCTAGTACGACTAACCAGGAGGGGCAGGTGATATCAGCTAATACTAAAATTTATCTCACTCAACACAATTAAATGATTTTTTATGGATGAAAAAGTTTTAGATGCGTTTTCGCACAAGCTCAATTTATTGAAGAAGGTAGTGAATGATATACTGGAACATGATGAGGTGTTGGCGGATTGGGAGGTGGATGTATTGAGTATTAAGTTTAAGGGGCATCCGGGGAGGTTTGAATTGAAGGGAGAGTTCAAGGCGCAGGGGCATGCTGATTTAGCTGTGGAGAGGGGGCCGGTTGCACTTAATGCGATTGTTTGTTTTGATGAGGATGGGCATCCTTATTTCTTTTCGGGGAATGTGTGTCCACGGCTGTGATGATGGATATACTTATATGTTTTTGGGGAATGTGTGTTTCTGTTTGTGATGATGGGAATCCTTATATGTTTTTGGGGAATGTGTGTTCATGTTTGTGATGATGGGAATCCTTATATGTTTTCGAGGAATGTATGTCCATGTTTGTGACGTCATATCAATAAATGATTGAAGCGGTTGTAAGGCTGCAGGTAGTCAGGCGCAAAAGTTTCGGGATCGTCCCGTAGCTTTTGCGCTTTCTTATTTGTGCCTGGTGATACTATAGCTATACTGCCATAAGTACACCATAAGTACATTAAAACTACATTTCTATATCGATTCGATATTGAAGTGTACTTTAAATGACGTATTAGTACTCATTTAGTGTTGAAGCTTCACTATAGTTTTGGTAAGAGTATTAATATTGATCTTATAAACCCCAAAATTGATTTTATGGCTATTGTTAAAGACAATATACTCCTCCAACTCGTCCGGGGTACGCTGGGCGATCAGATCACGATTTACGAGCGGAACGGGCAGATAATTATGGCGAAGAAACGCGGCCCGTCAAAGAAAAAGCCGACAAAGAAGCAGCTGGAAGCGCGGTATAAAATGCAGGTAGCGGCGGCATATGCCGTGGTGATCCTGGAAGATCCGGAGCTGAAGGCTTACTATAAGTCGCTGGCAGGCCCGGGGCAGAATGCATATAATATGGCGGTGAAGGATGCTTATCGGTCTCCTGAAGTGCAGAATATTAAATTTGAAGAAGAAACTGTAGTGGTAACTGCAAAAGATGAATTCAGGGTGGCAGAAGTGCAGGTGCGGATAGTGGATGCAGCTGGTGTTATACTCGAAAAGGGGGCAGCGGTTTTAGGCAGAAATGGTGTGGATTGGTATTATAAGGCGGCTAACCTGCCACCGGGGGGCAAAGTAATAGTGGTGGCGGTAGATTTACCGGGGAATGAAACGGTCAGGGAAGTGAGTTTGGAATAGCAATGATTATATTTGACAATGTAGAAGGCCACATGAATCTGGTAAAGGCTTTCATTAAATTCGTAATCGGCTGTGCACTGGAAAATAACAGGGCAGGCAAATTAAAAACAGCCTGTACAATCAATTGAACGACTCCCTGAATGCCAGTGGTGACATACCTGTTTTTGCTTTGAATATCCTGCTGAAAGACTGCGGATGTTCAAATCCCAACTCGTATGCAATCTCACTGACAGACAGGTTAGTAGTGGAAATTCTTTCCTTGGCAACTGCAATCAGTTTATCCTGGATATGCTGTTGTGTATTCCTGCCGGTAGCTATAGTCAGCAATGAACTGAGATAATTTCTGGAAAGATGCAATTTGTCTGCAATCTGCTGTACTGTTGGTATGCCGAAACTAAGCAGGTTTGCACTGGAGAATGCTTCATTAAGCAAATCATCCAATCGTGTCAGCACCTCGTGATTAGCGATTTTACGTGTCAGGAACTGACGGTGATAAAACCGGTTGGCATAGTTAAGCAAAGCTTCCAGGTGGTTAACAATAATATCCTGGCTAAATTTATCCATATTGGCCTGGTATTCCTGCTGCATGTTTTGTAAAAGTCCGACGATGATGGCCTCTTCCTTGTCAGATAAAAATAAGGCTTCATTGACTGAATAGTCAAAGAATTCATATTTCTTTATGCCTTTTGCCAATGGTGTATTCCATAGAAAGTCGGGGTGGATGAGCAGCATCCACCCCCTTACTTCATTGCTTTCACCTGCAGCATCCTGTCCCATGCCAAATACTTGTCCGGGAGACATAAAGTAGAGAATGCCTTCGTCAAAGTCGTACCGGCGTTGTCCGTATTTGAGATTCAGGTTAAAATTCCGTTTGAGCGCAATGCAGTAAAAATCAAATACCATCGATCTGGAAACTTCCAGAAATTCTTCATTGACAGCACTCAGTTGCAGTACGCTGATTGATGGGTGCATGGGTGGCGGAAATTTTCTGAGGCGATGCAGCTCACTGATAGAGTGGATATGAAAAGGTGAAGCGTTTTTCATATTGTAAATGTACGAATATTAGTGGCCCTGGAGTATACCTAATACCATCGCCATATTGCTTTGTACCCAATGCTCTACATATTTGCCATTTTCTAACCGGATAATCTCAATGGCTTCAAAACTCACGGGTTTGCCGGTACCGGGCACACCAAATAGATGGCTGCTGTGTATGCCGCTGATCGCTTTGTGCGTTACGACCAGGTCATTCTCGGCAACCTGTCGCAGGATGGTCACTTTAATGTCGGATAGTCCTGCATGTAAGGCATTAAGAAAGTGGTGAAAGCTCTCTTTACCATTTGGCATACCCGGTCTGGCAGCATGGTTGACTACCTGGTCGGAGACCAATTCATTCAACGCATCCATGTTATTTTGTTCGATACAGGCGGTGTCGAAATGCTTGATGATGGCTTTGTTTTTTTCTAAATCTGTAGTGGTCATAATTATGAATTATTTGACTACAAATTTCCGGTACAGGCAGGAAAGGGGATTAACCGGATGTAAGGAGTTTGTAACCGGATGTACGATGCATTTTCGTTACCTTTTTGCAATGCAAACTAAATCACCTACGCTATTAAGCAATGCAAACTAATTCGCCTACCAAAACAGTGCAAACTAATTCCCCTGCACTACCAAATAAAAACTATACAATACCTCCGTTGCAATCTGCCTGCATCTTTCCCGGTACACCTGCTCCTGTTCCGGCTTGCCATCTCCTGCTTTAGGATCCTCATAAGGCGTAGCCACCTTCAAAGAAGCCCCTGTTACAAAAGGACAATTATCATCTGCATGTGAACAGGTCATCACCGCAATAAAGTTACTGGTTGGATTAGGTGCATCCATATACTTCTTTGAAAAAGCAATTACTGCCGGTGCACCTTCTGCATAAACAATATTGTAATGCGGATTGGCAGCTGCTGCCGGTTGCCCGATTTCAAAACCAGCTTCCTGCAATGCTTTTATTGCATTGGGATTAAATGCTGTAATTTCTGTACCACCTGAGTAACTGCTAATACCCTTAATATTGTAGTATGTGGCTGCAGCCATTGCCCACAGCTGTCCCATATGACTGCGGCGGGAATTATGCGTACATATGTAAATAAGTGCTGCCTGTCCTTTCTCATGCAGGAGTAGACGTACCCCATCAGCAATTTTTTGCAGTTCGGTCCTGCGTTCAGGAGCAATCAGGTCAAAATCTTTTTCTACCTGTTTAAGATACTGTGTGATGGCGGGCAAAAGTTGTGCGTGCATAATTATTTATTTACCAGTAATATTTTTTCTTTAGCCAGAAAGCTACATTTACCAATGCAATCAGTGCCGGCACTTCTACAAGTGGACCAATCACTCCTACAAATGCCTGCCCGGAATTAATACCAAATACCCCAATCGCCACTGCAATCGCCAGCTCAAAATTATTGCCGGCTGCCGTAAATGCAATAGCCGCATTCCGGCTATAATCTGCGCCCATCGCACGTCCTAAAAAGAAACTAGCCATGAACATAATAATGAAGTACATAGCCAGGGGAACAGCAATCCGGGCTACATCAAATGGTATCTCCACGATCATTTGCCCCTTCAGACTAAACATCAGTACGATGGTAAACAACAGTGCAATGAGTGTAACAGGAGAGATAACAGGAATGAATTTCTCCTGGTACCATTGTTCCCCCTTTATACGAATCAGGCTATACCGGCTGATGATACCAGCAGCAAACGGTATGCCCAGATAGATACCCACACTACGTGCAATCTCACCTATAGAAACAGCTACAGTCGCCCCTTTTATACCCATTATGCCCGGTAACCATGTCAGGAAAATATAAGCATATACACTATATAATAACACCTGGAAGATGCTATTAAGTGCCACCAATCCTGCGGCATACTCCCGGTTGCCTGCTGCCAGCTCATTCCACACGATCACCATGGCAATACAACGGGCCAGCCCAATCAATATCAGTCCTGTCATATAAGCCGGCTGATCAGAGAGAAAGAGGACTGCCAATCCAAACATTAATAACGGACCAATCACCCAGTTGAGTAATAAGGAGGCAGATAGGATCTTCGTGTTTTGAAACACCTGTCCCATTTCTTCGTATCGCACCTTTGCCAAAGGAGGGTACATCATCAGTATCAGTCCAATGGCCAACGGTATATTGGTCGTGCCGGAAGAATATGAATTAATAAACTTTGATGAAGATGGAAAAAAATAACCGATACCCACCCCGGCGGCCATTGCCAGAAAGATCCAAAGAGTAAGGTACCGGTCGATGAAACTCAAACGTTTTCGCTGAGCTGGATTACAGTTTTGCATGTATGTAGGTTTATTAGCAGTATCTGGTTGCACAATCGAACATTCTCGGATTACAGTTTTGCATGTAAAATTTATTAACGGTATCTGGTTGCACAATCGAACATTTTCGGATTACAGTTTTGCATGTAAAAATTTATTAACGGTATCCGATTGCACAATCGAACACTTTCGGATTGCAGTTTTGCATGTATGTAGGTTTATTAGCAGTATCTGGTTGCACAATCGAATACTTTCGGATTGCAGTTTTGCATGTAAAATTTATTAACGGTATCCGGTTGCGCAATCGAACACTTTGGCTAAGCGCGATTCCAATAAAATTTATCAACAGCACCCAGGTGCACAACAAGGTTTCTCTGCAAAAACAGTAATGCTGTAAATACCACTACTCCCAGCCCGGAAAGCCGCTATCTCTGCAGCAGATAAATAATGACTCAATATATCATCCGGGATATAGATAGCCTTTTCCTTTTGCACCATCATATTCTTAAACCCATTGTCAGTAATTAACTGCAGGTATTGTTGCTTTTGAATAGCACCTGATACACAACCTGCATACATCTCCGCAGCCTCCTGTAGTTTACCCGGCAGCACGCCATCCAGCACAATATCAGAAATGCTGAAATGACCACCGGGTTTCAACACCCGGAAAACTTCCTTTATCACCCCATCTTTATTAGGCACCAGGTTCAGCACACAATTACTCACCACTACATCCGCCACATTTCCACCTACCGGCATCTTTTCAATATCCCCCTGTCGAAACTCCACATTATTATACCCGAGTTTGTCCGCATTGCTCCGGGCACGTTCTATCATAGCCGGTGTAAAATCAATGCCAATCACCTTACCAGTTTCACCCACTTCTCTTCTTGCAATAAAACAGTCATTGCCCGCACCTGAACCAAGATCGATAACAGTATTGCCCGGTTCAATCTTTGCAAACTGAGTCGGCAGTCCGCATCCCAGTCCGAGGTCCGCATCAGGAGTATATCCTTCCAGGTGACTATAGTCATCACTCATAATATTGTATACCTCTGTAGAACAGCCACCGGCACCACAACAGGAGGCCTGATTGGCCGCTTTATCCTGGGAAGCGATTTCACTGTATTTCTGTTTAACCAATTCCTTGAGTTGTTCATCCGTTTGCATAATAGAATTACATTATCGTATAATTGCAATATTGCGATAGGTGCGGGCAAAAAAAATCAGCAGCAACTGCTGTCATCAATTTTCACCTCACTGAAGAATGTATGAAAGACGTTTTTATACTGTTTCCAGACCTTAGGATCGATGCAATAGCATACACTGGGGCCTGTTACTGTCCCTTGAATAATCCCCGCGTTTTTGAGTTCTTTTAAGTGCTGCGAAGTAGTTGCCTGTGCAAGCCCGAGTTCTTCAACCAGGTCGCCCGTTACACAGGCGTTCTTTTTTACCAGGTATTGCAAAATAGCAATGCGGGCAGGGTGCCCTATCGCCTTCGCCATATTGGCAATATCATTTTGCTCTTTGGTAAATAAATCTGATTTCGTTAACCCCATATCGCAATATTACGATAATAATTCCGAATAAAGCAAATTTTTAAAAATCAGGCTGATGTTTCAACTTCAAATATTGGCGCCATCGCGTACCAATTTTTACAGCCAGTTCAGTGCCGTTGGTATGAACTATAACCCAATGACAAACAGTCCGTTAAATTTTCATTTCACATTTTTTTGGACACTGATTTCAGAGATTTGGATAATTCAGACTACACCCTTTTGCCCAATTTTACAATCTAAAAAATAATATTATGATACAAGCAAAAGGATATGCAGTACATAAAGCTAATGACAAGTTAGCGCCCTGGAATTTTGAAAGACGGGAAGTAGGCAATCACGATGTACAGATTGAAATTCTGTATTGTGGTGTTTGTCATTCCGATTTAGCACAAATCAATAACGAATGGTTTGAGGGTATTTTTCCAATGATACCCGGACATGAAATTGTAGGCCGGGTTGTAAAAGTAGGCGACCATGTTAAAAACTTCAAAGTTGGAGATTTAGCAGGAGTTGGAACATTAGTAAATTCCTGCGGACATTGTGAGCATTGCGAAGACGGTCTGGAAGTTTACTGCAAAGAAGGCGTTGTCGCAACTTACAATAATTTAGATAAATACAGAGATAATTTACCGACCTATGGCGGGTATTCCAACACTATCGTTACAGACGAAAAATTCACATTACACGTTTCCGAAAGTTTAAACCTTGCAGCAACCGCACCATTACTTTGTGCAGGAATCACGACTTATTCGCCATTAAAACATTGGAAAGTTGGCAAAGGACATAAAGTTGCGGTGCTCGGTTTAGGCGGATTAGGACATATGGCAGTTAAATTTGCCGTTGCCTTAGGTGCAGAAGTTACCGTTCTCAGCACCTCCCCGAAAAAAGAAGCCGATGCAAGAAAATTAGGCGCAACAAACTTTGTGGTTACTAAAAATATCGCCGAAGTCGAAAAAGTAAAATCATCTTTCGATTTTATTGTGGATACCGTTAGTGCAGAACACGATTTCGATTTCTATCTTTCTCTCTTAAAATTAAATGGTGTTCATATTTGCGTAGGCATTCCTCCAAAAGGTCTGGAAGTTAAAAACGTTGGTTTGTCATTGCAATTAGGGCGTAGAAGTGTTGTAGGCTCCGCAGTCGGCGGCATTCCCGAAACACAGGAAATGCTCGATTTCTGTGCTGCACACAACATTACGGCAGAAATTGAAATGATTAAGATGAAAGATATTCATACTGCCTTTGAAAGAATGGAAAAAGGGGATGTGCATTATCGTTTTGTAATTGATATGGCAACTTTGTAAACCAAAAGCCACAGATGCACAGATAGTTCAAATCTATTTTTCATCTGTGGTGTTTTTTTATATTACTTAGCGGTGCTGTGAAACTCACTTGACGACACTTACCCGTTTATCCCTTTTGGCTGTTTCTTTTCCCCAATCGGCAATGGCATTTAGCAAGGGAATAAGCGTTTTCCCAAATGCTGTTAATTGATATTCCACCTTCAAAGGCGGTTTGGTTGTGTAAACGGTGCGTTTAATCAATCCGTCTTCTTCCAACTCTTTCAGTTGAAGACTTATGGTCCGTTCTGTAACCATTGAAAGTTCTTTTCTCAATTCATTATAACGTTTTTTTTCGATCAAATGAAGGAGAATTACGGCTTTCCATTTTCCACCTATATAATTCATTGTCAGGCTTGTGCTACAAGGAAACTGTTTGTTGTCTATACAATAATGCATCGGATACTATCTATTTTGACCGTTCTTGCAAAGATAATATACTATAGTTAGTTTTGCAACTATAAAAAGTATAGTATTAAAAATTTAGAAAATGAGTTTTTTAGACCTTGCAAAAAACAGATATACCACGAAGAGGTATAATACAAACGAAAAAATTGCTGACGAGAAAATACAGCAGTTAAAAGAGATTTTACGGTTAAGCCCGTCATCTATCAATAGCCAACCCTGGAAGTTTATTTTTGTTTCGGACGAAAAAACAAAACAGGAATTGGCTCCTGTTTCTTATCACAACGAGCAGAAAATTAAAGAAACAAGCCACTTGATTGTGTTTAGCGCGATTGACAGCGTTGAAAAATTTGAAGAACAAATCCAACAAAATTTGCCCGAAGGCGCTGTCAATTATTATAACACTTTTCTGAAACCCTTACCCGAAGCTGCAATCAAATCCTGGTTACAACATCAGGTTTATCTCTCGCTTGGATTTTTTCTTTCGGCTTGTGCCAGTCTGGAAATTGACAGCACACCAATGGAAGGAATTAAAACCGAAGAGTATGATAAAATCCTGCAATTGAACGGATATAAAACGCTGTTTGCCGTTGCTATTGGTTACAGAAATTCAGAAGACACCAATCAGCCATCAGTTAAACCGAAATCCCGTTTAGCAATAGAACAAATTATTCAATCAATTTAAGAAGAAATGAAAGGACTATTTATTGCAGGTATTACTGTATTGGCGAGCATTACATCAAGTGCGCAGGGAGTAAAAAAAGATTTACCAACCAGCAACAGCAGCAGTAGTGTTTTGGGAGAAAAAGTGCAGTCAGAAGTTTTTGCAACAGTTGGGCAGTCCGTTGGCAACATTGCTTTCACATATCAAGGCGATATGGTGTATAGTCACCACCCATTTTTCAATCCGACTTTTCGGGTGGTAAAATACAACGACAAAACGAAAACGACTACGCCATTTCCAAACAAAGAATGGAATACGCCACGGGAAACAGACGACCATTATTTAAGCAATGTTTTGGGAATCAGGAACGATGAAAACGGCATTGTCTGGATGTTGGATATGGGACAACGCAATCCTGTTACGCCTAAAATTGTCGGTTGGAATACCATTACAGACAAGTTGGAACGTATTTATTATTTGCCTGCAACATCACTTGCACCAACGTCACAACCTAATGATATGGTAGTTGATACCAAACATGGCGTTTTTGTGATTGCAGACGAAGGAATTGGAAATGGTGGTAATGGAAGTGCTGCAGCGTTGATTGTGGTTGATATGAAAACGGGAACCACAAGACGTTTATTAGAAGGTTCACGAACTACCTTGCCCGAAAATACGCCGACAGTTATCAAGGGAAAGCCGCTGGCGGTAAACGACAGAAATCTTTTAGTGGGTTGTGACGGAATCACGGCGGATAAAAATTTTGAATGGCTGTATTATGCACCGTTGAACGGTAGTAAAATGTATCGTACGAAACTTACCGACCTGCTGAACGAAAATTTGACCGAGACTGAATTGGACAAACGAATAGAAACTTATTCCGGCAAACCCAACAATGGCGGATTAAGCATTGATAATGACGGCAACTTATACCTGACCGCAATGGAAAGTAACAGCGTAGTGGTTATTCTTGCCAAAGACAGAAGCGTGCACAACATTGTCACCGACGAGAAATTGCTTTGGGCTGATGGGGTTAGTTACAACGTTGCAGATGGTTATATGTATGTTTCGGCGGCGCAGGTTCATTTGGGCGCAGTCTTCAATAATGGGAAAAGTTTAGCAACAGCTCCATTCTATATTTTTCGGTTCAGGCCCCTGACAAAAGGAGTTCCTTACAGGTAAGATACTGACCGGAAATTGTTCTATAATAATTGAAACAAAATTCTTTACAGAAAATGTTAGTGCAGAAATGGAAACAGCTCAAGATATGCCTGCCTGCAGAATAGGGCGCCCCGAAGATATCGCAAAATCTGCGTTGTTCCTTGCTTCGCCTGATTCAGATTACATACACGGAACAGTATTGTTAGTCGATGGCGGTTTGACACTTTAATACAGGAAAATACAACGCCAGGAGCCACATTAAGCAAGTAAGATCAGGAAATCAGGAAGTGGCTGTTCCCGAATATATGCAGCAGCTTCCCGCGGGCAGAGTAGGTTATCCCGAAGATATTGCCAACGCTGCATTATTCCCTGCCACTTCCTATTCCGCTTATATGCACGGTGCAAGTTTGGTAATTGATGGTGGAATGACATCGCAATAAAAACAGAAAGGTTAAATACTTTGATAATTTCTTTTGTGAACCTTACAAAAACGCCAAATAGAAATAATTATTAAATTAGTAACAATGAAAGAACAAAGTAAACCATACCACGTTAAGAGCATACTGGAAGAGCAATCGTTTTGGGGCGTGTCTAAACCAATGCACCCTTTAGTAAGTATTTACCGATACAATGGAGATGTAAAACCACAACCAACACTACCCGAATACCGTACTTTTGGTTTCTATGCTATTTCAATCAAAAAGAACTACGCAGGAAAGTTCAAATATGGACAACGCTATTACGATTTTGATTCCGGGGTAATGACATTTATTGCACCCAACCAGGTATTGGCTTTCAAACAAGGTGATGTGTTGCCCCCCGAAGGTTTAGTCTTACATTTTCATCCCGACCTCCTGGCAGGCTATCCATTGTCAAAGACCATAAAAGGGTATAGTTATTTTTCTTATGAAGTAAATGAGGCGTTACATTTATCCGAACAGGAAGAAGAAATTTTGGAAAATATTTTCAAAAACATTGAAAGAGAGTACCACAATAATATAGATAAATACAGCCAGGATGTAATAGTGGCTCAAATTGAATTGCTATTGCAGTATAGTAATCGTTTTTACAATCGTCAATTCATTACAAGGAAAATCGTTAACGATGAAATTTTAATTCGATTAGAAAATGTTTTGACTGATTGTTTCACTGATGAAAATCTATCTGAAAATGGCTTGCCAACTGTTCAATTTATTTCAGAACAACTCAATGTTTCGCCCAATTATTTATCAGATATGTTGCGTAGCATTACCGGGCGAACCACGCAGCAGCATATTCACGACAAACTCATTGAAAAAGCCAAAGAATTACTGACTGTAACCAATTTATCCGTATCCGAAATTGCGTATCAATTAGGTTTTGAATATCCACAATCATTCAACAAACTGTTTAAAAAGAAAACCGACATTTCTCCGTTGGAGTTCAGACAGTCATTCAAATAAACAAGTAGCAGTTTTTGCTTTTCTAACTTTTTTATCAAAACGAGCATTGTATCTCGCTGCAGAACTAATATTCCCGGGTAAGCGTAATATTCTCTGTCTTACCCAGAATCAGTGGCGTTCGCTCAATAATCACATTATTATCATCCAATCCATACGCTTTGTCATCAGGCAGGCTGAGCCTGTCCAGTATAAAATGCAACCTCATAATCATATTATCCCATAAGGACAGGCTATTTTCTACTGACAGGAAGCTTTTTAGTATAACGAAACGAAAATCACCCAGTATATTCCCGCTTTCAGCATCAAAATATTTACTCTCTATTTTCAGTTCATTATTTTTGACCATTTCAAATACCACCTTCTTAAAAAGAATATTAATGCGAGGCACAATCCTGAAACCCAGCGTGAATTTAACATATATGACCTCTTCCGGTTCTATAATGCGTGAAGTATAAGTTGCTGTATAAGGCTTATCATCCACTTCTACATGAATAAACCAATAAATGTCCGCTCTTTTCGGTTGCTGATGTAATATGGAACTTATTGCACGATCCTCTACCTTATCTGGTTTTTCCGCCATGGTAAAATACACTAAGTGCGTAGCATACTTCGGTACTTCCATATCGTTACTCAATATTCTCAGCGTAGGAATATACTTGTTAAGATCAACCAATCGTTTGTACCGGGCCTTTAGATTTTTACCTGCAAACCATATATACATAATAATAATCAGCGCGAGACCAATCACCAGCGAAATCCAGCCTCCGTGCGCAAACTTGGCAAGATTAGCCACCAGGAAAGTAACTTCAATCCAGATAAAAACAAGAAATACCAGCAAAACAAGGGGCTTGGGAACTCGTTGGGTATACAGGTAAAAACTCAATAAGACGGTAGTCATCAGCATCGTAACTGTAACGGACAGACCGAATGCGGCCTCCATATTTGAAGACTCCTTAAAGTGCAGTACCATTCCTATACAGCCCAGCATCATCAGCCAATTAATGGAAGGAACATACACCTGCCCTCTCATATCTGTGGGAAATTCTACCCGGAGTTTCGGCCACACATTAAGCCTTATCGCCTCGTTAAAAAGAGTAAACGTTCCCGTAATCAATGCCTGGCTGGCAATAATGGTCGCGGCTGTAGCGATAATGATACTCGGAATTAAAAACCACTGGGGCACCAATCCATAAAAGGCATCGATCGCGGTAAGATGCTGCCCCTGGTATTTCAATAACAACGCCGCTTCACCAAAATAACAGAGCAATAAGGCCATTTTAATAAAAATCCAGGCCACCTGGATATTGCGCCTACCTACATGACCCATATCCGCGTATAAAGCCTCTGCGCCGGTAGTACATAGAAATACGCCCCCCAGCACCCATAGGCCCCCCGGATAGTTGACTACCAGATCATAGGCATACATTGGATTGATAGCCTTCAAAACATATAAATTGCCGGAAAGATTCGTAATTCCGAGAATGGCAATCATGCCAAACCAGATCACCATAGCCGGACCAAAGAAAACGCCGATACGGTTCGTGCCGGATTGCTGAAATAAAAACAACACCACCAATATCCCGATCGTGATTGGCATGATGGGGACACTGGGATTGAGTACCTTGAGACCTTCCATAGCAGAAGTAACCGAAATAGGAGGCGTGATGAGGCTGTCGGCAATCATAAAACTACCCCCGATAATAGCGGGCCACAACACCCATTGGCCATACCTGCGGATAAGGGCATACAGGGAGAAAATCCCGCCTTCGCCATTATTGTCCGCCCGCATGGTAATGAGCACATATTTTAAGGTGGTTTGGAAAAACAGAGTCCAGAATATTGCAGAAACACCACCAAAGACTAATGTTTCAGATATGACTTTTTCTCCGATTATTGCTTTAAACGTATACAGCGGGGAAGTTCCCAGGTCTCCAAAAACAATTCCCAGGGCGAGTAGTACCCCTCCCCATTTGAATTGATTGCTGATGTGACTGGCTGGAGCATGAGATAGGTTACTCATAGTTGTTTACAAGGACTAGAATTAAAAATATCTGCAATGTAATTCTATTAACTTAAAATAAGTGCTAACATACTACCACCAGTTGTTGAATAACCACTAAAAGTAGTACCCTTACAACTATAAGTGGTAGCCCATTTTCGAATGCTGGCAACGAGGAATATACCTTTGCCCTGTCGACAAAATAAAACAAAAAAGATACGCAATATGGAAACTACGATTATTGGTAACAAAATTGCCAAAGCACGAAAAGCGATGAATATGTCTCAGGCACAGCTTGCCCAACATTTATTTATTAGCCAGCAGGCAGTAGGAAAATGGGAGCGTGGTGAATCAATGCCAGACATCACTACTTTTAACCGGCTCGCCGAAATCCTGGGCGTTGACCTTAATTACTTTGCAGATAGCACCGAACCCGCGAACGATGATGAACCCACCCCTAAAAGCGAGCAACCAGTACAGGAGGCCAACAACCTCTCACGTTCTGAAGAGCGCCAGGTACCCATCAACCTCACGGCAGTAGACCTGCAGGGTAGCGATTTCGCAGGTGTTATATTGCACAACGGAAAATTCAAAGCAAGTCCATTGCGCGGGGCCAACTTTGCCGGTGCTGACCTGACCGGTAGCTCCTTTGAGGCCATTGATGCGCACGAAGCCAATTTTGATGGTGCAAATCTGACAGACTGCAATTTTTCCATGACTGACCTTACAGATGCAAGCTTCCGCAAATCCATCCTTGTACGCACCACCCTGAGCCTATCGGGACAAGGTGCGAAGTTCACAGACGTGAATATGGTCGATGTGAACCTGACCAAAACTGACCTCAGAAAAACAATCTTTGAGAACTGCATCTTTAACGGTGTCGATTTCAATTATTGCGATCTGCGGGGAATTTGTTTCGATGGGCAGACCTTTACTGGCGTCAGGTTCGACAAGTCCGCGCTGAACGACGTTTCGTTTAAGGGGGCGACACTCAGGAACGTGTCATTCACGCTGCCTTTTTCCATCACCAGTAAATCTTACCGTGCCTTCAAAACCGTTTCATTCGATGGGGCAAAAATGGATAAACTAACCTACGCTGCACTTAAAGGGTTATGGGTTCCGGATTTATCAAAAGTTATCATCATTTAAACCAGGCAGAAATGAATATACCAAACAAGGCTATCCAGGTAAAAGGGCTGCAAAAGTCATACAAGCAGCTTCATGTTCTGAAGGGGGTAGATTTCGAAGTGGAAAAGGGCAGCATTTTCGCCCTGCTCGGCGCCAACGGTGCTGGTAAGACAACTATTGTCAAAATACTCAGTACACTACTCCGGCAAGATAGCGGAAATGCCATCGTCAATGGGTTCGATGTTACATTACATCCGGATAACGTGCGCGCTTCGATCAGTCTGACCGGTCAGTTTGCCGCTGTAGACGAAATACTCACCGGCCGGGAGAACCTGGTTATGATTGCCCGGCTACGGCATCTCAGGCATCCGCGGCAAGTAGCCGGCGATCTGCTTAAACGCTTTGGCCTGAGCGATGCTGCTGACCGCAGGGTGGCTACTTATTCAGGCGGTATGCGCCGCCGGTTGGATATCGCTATGAGCCTCGTGGGCAATGCGCAGCTTATTTTCCTGGATGAGCCAACCACAGGGCTTGATCCCGAAGCCCGTCTTGAAGTGTGGAAGATCATCAAAGAGCTTGCCGCCAGTGGCGTAACGGTATTGCTCACCACCCAGTACCTGGAAGAAGCTGAGCAGCTTGCAGACAGGATCGCCATTCTCGATCAGGGCAGGATCATCGTAAGTGGTACGCTCGCAGATCTGAAAAAGCTGTTCCCGCCGGCAAAAGTGGAGTACATTGAAAAACAGCCCACACTGGAAGAAATATTCCTGTCAATCATTGGTAAAAAACAAAACAACTAAAAAATGGAGACGATCATCATAAAGAACTATTTTCTAAAGGATATGGGTGTTATGCTTGGACGTTCCATGCGCCATATCTTCCGCAGCCTGGATACCATCATTACGGTTACCATCATGCCTATTGCCATGATGCTGCTCTTCGTCTATGTGCTGGGCGGCGCCATTCATACCGGCACGGATAGCTATATAAATTACCTGTTGCCGGGTATACTGCTGATTGCAGTTGCTAACAGTATCGGCTATGTGTCTTACCGCCTGTTTTTAGATAAGCAGCGTGGCATATTCGAACGTTTCCATTCCATGCCCATTGCACGTTCAGCTGCGCTGTGGGGGCATGTGCTTACAGCGTTGGTGTCTAATGCGCTTTCGCTTGTTGTAGTGGTGCTTGTGGCGCTCATCATGGGTTTTCGTTCGCCGGCAGGTGTATTGTCATGGCTCGCAGTGGCTGGTATACTCGCACTGTTTACATTGGCCCTGACCTGGATCGCCGCCATTGCCGGGTTGTCTGCAAAATCGGTGGATGGTGCAGGTGTGATTGCTTATCCAATTCACTTTCTGCCGCTCATTAGTTCGGCGTTTGTGCCTACCGGGACCATGCCGGGCCCTGTGCGCGCCTTTGCCGAAAATCAACCGGTAACGCCAATAGTGAATGCCATACGCGCCCTGCTTTCTAACCAGCCGGTGGGCAAGGAATTAGGGGTTGCCCTTGCATGGTGCGCAGCTATTATGATGATGGCCTATATTCTTGCCACAGGCGTGTATAAGAAGCGGGCGTAAGTGAATTCACGACAAGTTCAGTTTCAATAACCCAAAGGGAAAGTCAGACCCTTTGGGTTGTCGCTACCCGAACTAATTAAACGAAGCCCTAAACTCCACCGGCGACTGATTCGTTTTACTTTTAAACAACCTGCTAAAAGTTTGCGAATGCTCAAACCCCAGCTGATAAGCAATCTCACTGACAGATAAATCTGTCGTAGACAACTTTTCTTTCGCCTTTTCGATCAGCTTATCCTGAATATGCTGCTGCGTACTTTGCCCCGTCAGTATTTTAAGCATCCTGCTCAGGTAAGCAGCAGACACATTTAACCTGCCGGCAATCAACTGAACGGAAGGTAATCCACCCGTAGTTAATTCCCCCTTATTGAAATAGTCATCAATTACTGCTTCGAGGCGGTTTAGCAGCTGATGATTCGCTTTCTTGCGCGTAATAAACTGCCGGTGATAAAACCGTTCTGCATAACTCAGCAAAGTTTCCAGATGTGCAATCACAATACCCTGACTAAAATGGTCAATGTTTGAATAATACTCCTGCCGGATATTCTGTACGATCGTGTTGATAATATTTTCTTCCTTATCCGAAAGGAACAGTGCTTCATGCACAGAATAGTTAAAGTATTCGTACCGTTTGATCGTTTTGGCCAATGAAGTATGCCAGAGAAAATCGGGATGAATGAACAGGATCCAGCCCGAATGTCTGGCAGCAGTATCCTGGATTGCCTCAATTTTTATTACCTGGCCGGGCGCTGTAAACAACATCACGCCTTCATCAAAGTCATATTTTTGCTGACCATATGTTATTTTTAAACCCGCAGTTTCCTTTTTGATAGCTATGGAGTAACCGTCAAATGCAATACCTGCCGGCATAGCCGGGATATTGATCGTACTATAATCGATCACACTCACCAGGGGATGCTCCGGCTGTGGTAACCCACAAGACCTATGCAGGTCTGTGATCGTTTTAAAATGCATTAATTTAGATGAAGACATTTTGCCCGTTTAAATATTTATAACAACTCTTCCGTTCATCTTTTCACCATTCTCAATTTTTGTTATAACATTTATTGCGTCTGAAAAATCAATTTCCTTCCCGATATTCACTTTTATGTATTCTTTGCCTGCAATTTCGGCAAATTCCGGCAGATGTTTCATACCTGCTGTTGCGAATGTCATTTTATATTTCCGTGAAAATAATCCTCTCAGTATCCGGCCCGGTGTAGGGTTAATATCTACGAACTTTCCATTGGGCCTGAGCAGGGAAAAACCTGTGCCGGGCTGCATGAACCCTGAGGTATCAAACACGAGATCAAAAGGCGCAATATCCTTCCATTGATTGTTTGCTGCGTAATTATACACAGCATTCAGTCCGCTGTTTCTGGCAAGTTCCATATCTTTTTCAGCACAGGTGCCGGCTACAAAAGCTCCTTTTGACCGGGCCAGTTGAACGGCCATGCTGCCAACAGTGCCCATACAGCCATTGACAAGCACCCTTGAATTTTTTGAAATATTGCCTTTTATAAACAATGCTGCCCATGCAGTGGCACAAGGTATAGGCAAACAGGCGGCTTCTGAAAGAGAAATCTGAGCAGGCTTTTTAGTCACCTGTTTAGCAGCAGTGATGAGCATTTGCGCAAATGCGCCGGGGTATTTTGGATCCATTGTGCCAAATACTTCATCTCCTACTCTTACATTCCATACGTCTTCTCCAATCGCTTCAACAATACCTGCGAAATCATTGCCGATGCCTTTGGGGAATTGCTTTGGCATTATCATTTTCAAAGCCCCTTTTCGTTGTTTCCAGTCCAGCGGATTGATGGCTGCCACCCTGACGCTTACCATGACTTCATTGTTTTTTAATGCGGGTAATTCATAATCACCTATATACATTTCAGTGGCTTCGCCGTAACGGTCAAACTGAATTCTTTTAACTTTCATTTTACTGTTTTTGATAGCACAAAGGTAGATAGGAGGGAAGACGGGGATGTAACCGGATCTGACCATATTGTAACATAAAATGAAGTATTGGCGGAAAGAAGTTACAGACGGGGCAGCCATTTTAGCGGATTGTTCTGAAAATAAATAAATTAGGTGGGGGAGAAGATAATCCATACCTTTAGTAAGATCAATGTTTGAGTTTACGATAAATACTCTTTGCAGCCCTCTTTTTTCCACCTTCATTATCTCAGTCGGATAATCTAAAAGAATCAAAAGATACAAGACGGAACCATGTGTCTAAACTGAGTTTCCATATGGTTATTGCAAATTTGGAGTGATGACCTGGCAACTGTAATTGTTTATAAATTGCTGCATCGTAATAGATGCCATGGCTTTGCTATGAAGCCAGATAGTGAATAATGAGCGCTTTTATTAAAAGACACATCCGTACGTGCCGGCCGGGTCAGTCGCTGATATTCGTAGTAGCAAATATTCAAGGTTCCCTTTTCCTCAAATCTTAAATATCCCGATAATGACAGTAAGCGATATATATATGAGGCTATATAGCAGGCCCTATTATGAAAAGAATGAACATCATAAATTCAGATTTATGAACAATTCTCTTTGTATAGACCGCCGCGCTATTGTTCCAATTGTGATCCACATGCTGGATGGCATCTTCTATATGCAGGCACTCAGGCAAATTGAAAATGAAAGTTTATTCCGCCTTGAAATGAATGAAGATGATATCATATTGTATAGTATTGACGATGACTATCCAGTGTGGGTACTGGAATAGCAGTACCATTTCTTTGAAAAATTTGAGATATTTGTGCATAGTTCATCAAACTCAGCATGGAAAATGGCAAAATCTCCAATTGAACAGATTCTTAAGCCTGTAAATAAATTTATTCACCAGGAATTTACCAGTAGTATTGTTTTATTTCTAAGTGTATTGATTGCCATCATATGGGCCAATTCTTCTGCACAGGAAGGTTATCTCCATCTCTGGGAGACGAATCTATCAGTTGCATTCCACTCGATGAGCTTTAACAAACCCCTCCATACCTGGATTAACGATGGCTTAATGGCCGTATTCTTTTTTGTGATCGGACTTGAATTAAAACGCGAGTTCATAGCCGGGGAGTTGTCCTCTTTAAAAAAGGCTTCCCTTCCTTTGGTAGCTGCTTTGGGCGGAATGTTAGTGCCCGCGTTAATATATTTATCTGTCAATAACGGTACGCCTTCAGCAGGCGGTTGGGGTATTCCAATGGCCACAGACATCGCATTTTCTTTAACCTTATTATCCCTTGCCGGCAACCGGATACCCGGATCTGTAAAAGTATTTTTATCTGCACTTGCTGTTGCGGATGATCTAGGCGCGGTATTGGTCATTGCATTTTTCTATACTGCCCATATTGCATTTCTCCCCCTGCTGATCGCGTTTGCATTCTTACTGTTACTGGTGCTGGGAAATAGTCTGGGCATTCGCCACCCGGTATTTTATCTCATTCTTGGAATTGTGGTGTGGGGTGGATTCTTACTATCAGGCGTCCATGCTACTATTGCAGGTGTATTGGTGGCTTTCACCATTCCGGCACGTCCGAAAATTAATGAAGATGAGTTTTTGAAAGATGCACGTGATTATGCAGATGAATTTGAAGCTGCCCGGAGACAGGATGGCTCTTTAATATCCCACGAGCAGTTGGTGGCGTTAGAAAAAATCAAGCAGTTAAGCCTGGATGCTGAAACTCCTTTACAGAAAATAGAAAATTACCTTCATCCCTGGGTAGCGTTTGTCATCATGCCCCTGTTTGCTTTAGCCAACTCCGGCATGCCTATTGGCAGTGATTTTTTCTCTTCATTGTTAAACCCGGTGAGCCTCGGCATTATTGCTGGCTTATTGATCGGTAAGTTTGCAGGCATCTTTACATTTACCTGGCTGATGGTAAAAATGAAGCTGGCATCACTACCCGCCAATGCACGATGGACGCATATTGGCGGGGTGGCAATACTGGCAGGTATCGGTTTCACTATGTCGCTGTTTATTACCGGACTGGCATTCAACGAAGGCACTTTTACCGATCAGGCAAAATATGGCATACTGGTGGCGTCTTTTCTGGCAGGTACAATAGGACTGATTGTACTGAGAAGAATTAAATAATTAAAAAACATACGTTCCTACACCCGCCGCCGGCAGCGCTACCACCGCCTGTCTGCCCTGGTACCGTAAGTTGAAAAGCGTCTCAGTATCGCTATCATTTACTATGATCGCTACTTTCCTGCCATCAGGTCTTTTAAAGGCTACGCTATGCAACTTGCCTGCGCTGTTACTCCCAATCCTCACAGCACCCGGGGGTACAAACCGGGATGCATGCGCAATAATATAATAGCCTACATCGCGGGTCACATGGTTGCCATTGATGGTAAACGCGCCTTTGCATTGCGTACAGCCACGGGGGGTATGTGGCCCGTAACCCGGGTCATTTGCAAGATTCCACTCAAGGGCTGTACGGCTATAATTACGCATGGCACCAATGATTACATTTTTCATATGCCAGCGAAGATTCTTTTCGAACGCTTCCCGGGAGCCAGTCCATTGTTCCGTGAAGTAAATGGCTTTGTCCGGCGCTGCGTTGTGTACTTTTGTCAATGCACTGATATCTCCGGCATACAGGTGAAAAGCGCTGCCGTGCACATATTTACTGGCGGCAGTGTCTGCAAGTATCGTGAGCGGATAATCAGGCCGGTCGCAATTATGATCGTATACAACGATTTTGGTACGGATGCCTGCCGCAGCGAATGCGGGTCCCAGGTGGTATTTAATAAAATCCCGCTGCTCTTCTGCCAGCATTTTAAGGCTGGGATTATTGCCGGGATGTAGTGGTTCATTCTGCGGCGTAATGGCGTCTACCGGGATGCCCGCTGCTTGCATTGCCTGGATATATTTTACAAAATACTGTGCATATGCGGCATAATATTGCGGCAGCAAGACACCACCTTTAGATGACTTATTATCCTTCATCCAGGCAGGTGGGCTCCAGGGTGCAGCCATGATTTTGATGGCCGGATTGATTAGTAATATCTCCTGCAGCAGTGGTACCAATCCTGTTCCACCCGCCAGGTCAGGTGCCAGTGAAAAATGTGCCAGCGTTTCATCTGTTGTTCCGGCTGGTACATCGTCGTATGAAAAAACAGTTGCATTCAGGTCTGAAGCGCCAATGCTGATTCTCAGGTAACTGACAGCGAGTTGATGCTCCTTCGTGCCAAATACCTCCTCCAATAATCGGTGCTTTGCGGTATCATCCATGGCATTGATGAGCTGTGCGCTGCCACCTGTGAGGGTGTAGCCGAATCCTTCTACCTGCTGGTATGCCTGTGTACTGTCTACTTCAATGGTGGTATATTCGTTGTTGTTATATTTCGAAAGGCGAAGCCCTGCCTGTTCTTGCAACAGGTGCTGCTGATTGCCGCTACTAACCCAGGCATTGACTGTTGTTGCATCGGCCTCCAAAGCGTGTTTTCCGGTGGTGCAGGCTGTAGTTAAGCAGCCAAAGGTAATTGCTACGGTTAAATGTTTTCTCATAACGTGGCAGTTGAATTTGGGGCCGGAAAATATGAAAAGTATTTAAAATAGTTTAAAAATATTGGAAGGAAGGTACTACCAATTATTTTGCTACTTTAGTGGGAAGGCTGTCCCACATGAATGCATATTTACACGATAATAGTGAACTCTTTCAATTAATATCCGAAGGCGATGAAACCGCCTTCAGACAGCTTTTTCATATTTACGCTCCTTATTTCAGAGCGCTGGCATTGCGCATCACCCAAATTGAATCGGCTACTGAAGATATTATACAGGAAACATTTCTGAGGTTGTGGCTCAGCCGGGACAAGCTGAAAGAAATAGAACTTCCCCATTACTGGCTGAAACGGATAGCGCTCTATCAATGCTTCAATTATTTACGTAAACAGGCGGTGCATCGTAAAGCGGTGGCCAGTTTGCCCGCAGTTGATGCGGTATTCAGTCCTGAAGAGGATCTGACCTATGCTTTTATGAGGGAGCAGGTAGGTATTGCTGTACAGCAGCTACCCGCACAGGCAAAGCGGATATACCTGCTAAGCCGGGAACAGGGACTGAAGATACCCGAAATAGCAGAAAAGCTCTCTCTGTCTCCCAATACGGTCAAAAATTCCCTGGTACGGTCGCTGCATGCTATCCGGAAACACCTGGAACAGTTGGGCATGGTGTTTCCTGTAATTATTCTGTGGTTGTTGAAGGTGTAAAAAAAAATTTTCCTGCCCATAGGTCCTAAATGAAAACTTGCGCGTCTTATTATACAGGGGGGGATCATCCACGTTTGAAAAATAGATCAAAATCTTCCCTTTAAGTACTGTAAACCAATCGCAAATTGTCAACACAAGATCGACTTACGTACCTGCTTGCGCAGGTTTTGCAGCGCGCTGCCACGAACGCGGAGCTACAGGAACTATTAACGCTTATCCGGGGGGATGACGATGGTAGTATTATCCGGGAGGTCGAGGCGCAGCTGTTGCACGGGGTGCCAGACAAGGCTATGGCTGACTATGACATGGCTTATTGGGATGCTGTTGCAGGTAAGATTCTAATGGCTGACCATGATATGGCGAAATGGGCGGGTATTGCAGCCGGGAATCCTGACATGGCAGGTATTGCGGCTGGGAATCCTGACACGGCAGGTATTGCAGCCGCGCATCCCGTGGCTGACCAGCCGGAAAGTGTCGTTGTCCACCTCGGGCGCTGGCGCCACCTGCGCTGGGTTTCAGCCGCCGCCGCTGTACTGTTGTTAGCATTCGGTACTTACTGGCTGATGCAACCCACTGCCCGCAAATCCACCACGGTGGCTGTTATTCCTGTTTTGAACGACGTACCTTCCGGCGGCAACAAAGCTGTGCTCGTATTGGCAGACGGTACCGAAGTACCCCTGGACAGCGCTGCCAGCGGCGCGCTGGCAAAACAGGGCAACACAAATATTGTACAACCTGCCGGTGGGCAACTGCTATATAGCCGGCAATCGGGGCACCCGAAAACCGCTGGTATAGCACAATATAATACCCTGCGAACTCCGAGGGGGGGACAATTCCAGGTCACGTTACCAGACGGAACCATCGTATGGCTTAACGCCGCCAGCTCATTGAAATATCCTGTAGCCTTCAATGGGGCTTTCAGGCAGGTTGAGCTGGCTGGCGAAGCCTATTTTGAAGTAGCTCACAATGCAGCTATGCCATTTAAGGTAATGGTACGTTCCGGCCAGTACGATAGCCTGGAAGTAGCCGTGCTGGGCACACAATTCAATATTATGGCCTATGCCGACGAAACTGTAGCAAAAACCACATTACTTGAAGGGGCAGTGAAAGTGAGCAGTAACGGCGCCAGCCGGCAACTGGCACCTGGCCAGGGGGCTTACCTGGATAAGCAGGATCATCACCTCGCACTACAGCAACACGCAGACATCGAAGAGGCAGTAGCATGGAAAAATGGCTTTATTCAGCTGGGCGGGCATGATATCACTTCCATCATGCGCATGATTGCGCGCTGGTACGATGTGGAGGTGGTATACACTGCTGCCGTTCCCGCGCATTTTCGCGGGGTCATACCTAGAAATGTGCCGGTATCGCAGGTGTTAAAAATGATGGAAATGACCGGAGAAGTACATTTTGAAGTGAAAGGAAAACAGATCATCGTATCCCCGTGATAGCTTCATACTAAAAACTGATAAAAAATGAGTCCGTAAAAATTCCACTTCCCGTACCTATACAGACAAAAAAAACCGGAAGCGTTGGCTCCGCTCCCGGTGAGTTCGGGTCTGTATGTACAATCGCTCGCAGCAATTATTCATTATTTACCCATAACCATACAAATGTATGCAATTGATGCTTTTTTCCCAAAGCAGGCGGCTTCGTACTGCGTGGGACGAAAATTTTCCACGATTACTGAAAAAAACATTACTGATGATGAAACTGACGGTGCTCTTAATGACCGTTGCCCTACTGCAGGTACATGCGAGCGGGTATTCTCAGACAGTTACCATTTCCAGTACCGATGCACCACTGGACCGGATCTTCCAGGAGATCAGAAAGCAAACGGGATATTCATTCCTCTATACCGATGAACAAATGGTGCAGGGCCGCAAGGTGACCCTGCAATTGAAGAATGCTTCCCTGAAAGAGACGCTCGATGCCTGTTTTCAGGGTCAGGCCTTAACCTATACCTTATCTGACAAGGTGGTGATTGTAAAAAGGAAGATGCCAACAGATGAAATACCTGTTCCGGCAGACCAGGAAATAAGGGGCAAGGTGACCAACGAAAAAGGAGAATCCCTACCCGGCGTAACCGTACAGATTAAGGGAAGCGCCAAAGGGGTAGTGACCAATGAAAAAGGGGAGTTTGCCATTACCGTTGCTGATAGTAAAGCCATCCTGGTTATTTCTTCTATTGGTTACAACAAAACTGAAATACCGGTGAACGGCAGGAAGGATATAGCCGTTACGCTACAGGCTTCCGCATCTAATATTAATGAGATGGTAGTGGTGGGGTATGGCGAGCAAAGGAAAGGAACGCTTACGAATGCCATTTCTTCTATCACCACTGCCGACTTCCAGGATGCGCCTGTAAACCGCCTTGACCAGGTATTGCAGGGGCGCGCTACGGGTGTGCAGGTCACCAATTCCGCCGGTTCTCCGGGTGGTGCTGCCCGTATACGCATCCGCGGTTCCAACTCTGTCAATGGCGGCAATGATCCACTGTACGTAGTGGATGGTTTTGTAGGTGCAGAGTTTTTTGCTATCAACCCGGATGATATTGCCTCCATACAGGTGCTGAAAGACGCCGCGGCAACGGCTATTTACGGTAGCCGGGGATCTAACGGCGTGATCCTGATCACTACCCGGAAAGGTAGTAAGACCGGGGTAAAGGTGAATTTCACTACACGACAGTCCTCATCCACGGTCATTAAGAAAATGGACCTGCTGAACGCTGGTGACTTTGCAGAAACGGTGAATGCGCATGCTGCAGCGGTAGGTACTTCCGCAAAATTTACAGATGCACAAATTGCTGATTTCCGTGCCAAAGGAGGTACCGACTGGCAGGATGAGATTTTCAGAAGGGCTACGGCACAGGAATATATGCTCAGTCTTGCCGGGGGCGCTGATAAAAGTGGCTATTTTATTTCCGGCAATTATCTGAACCAGGATGGTGTGATCAATAATTCATTTTATAAGCGTTATACTTTACGGTCCAATATCAATGCAAATCTAAGTGACAGGATCTCTACCTTTTTGAACATTACCGGGTCTTACAGCACGGCGCAGAATGTAGACATTCCTGCAGATGGCGCCAGCAGTCCACTGGCACAGGCCATTACCTGGGCGCCTACAACACCGGTGTACAATGCAGACGGTAGTTTTGTAGTGAGTGATCCTGTGGGTTCCCTTTCTTACAACCCATTGGCATTGACTGTAAACAGGCTGGCGGTAACAGACAGGATGCTGGCAAACCTGATTGGTGGGTTTAAGTTTAACATCCTGCCGGGATTGACTTTCAATACACAGTATGGCGCTAACTTCCTGCAATATGAAAACAAATCCTTTGGCGGAAAAATTACCAATAACAATACTTCCAGCGCCAGTATAAGATCCAACAAGGAAATTGTACTTCAGAATACCAATACCCTGAATTATAGCAAGGTATTCAACAATGTGCACAGTCTGGACGCTACCGCAGTAATGGAATACCAGCAATCTACCTACAATTACTCTTCTGCAGGGGCTACCAACCTCACTTATGAGAATTTTCAGTGGAATAACCTGGCACTTGGCACAGCAGGCACTCCCAGCTCCGGCTATTCCAAATGGGCATTGTTTTCACTGGTAGGTCGTGTGAACTATGGCTATAGCGACAAGTATCTCTTTTCTGCAGCAGTGCGTAGAGACGGTTCTTCTAAATTCCGTGGCAGCAACCGGTACAGCTATTTCCCTTCCATGTCGCTGGGATGGGTGGTAAGTAACGAGCCATTTATGCAACAGGTAAAGGCGATCAGTCATTTAAAAGTGCGGGGCAGCTGGGGGCTGACAGGTAACCAGGCTATCAGTGCTTACAGCACAATTTCATCCTATTCAAATATATCTGCATCGTTCAATAACAGCAATAGCCAGGTGGGACTCGTGATTGGTAATATCGGGAATCCTGATCTGAAATGGGAAACTACGGAGCAGAAAGATGTGGGAGTTGACGTTGGATTCTTAAAGGGCAGAATGTCTGTAAGTGCAGATTATTTTGTCAAAGACACACGCGATTTGTTGCTGCAGGAAACTGTGCCGATGTACCTGGGTGGGAACACCATCACGCGAAATGTAGGTGCAGTACAGAACAAAGGGTGGGAGTTTTCTATTGAAGGGGATGTAACCAACAGTGGAGCAGTTCGGTGGAATACCGGGTTGAATGTGTCATTCATTAAGAACAAAGTAACCTCCCTGGGAGAAGGCAAGACAAGAATTTTTGATCCCAATACCCGTAGGATAGGCGGAGGTATGTCTCCCCAGTCTGAATTTGTTGTGATGCCCGGACAGCCGCTGGGTTCCATTTGGGGACTCACTTATTTGGGTACATGGAAACCGGGAGATGGAAAAGCAAGTGATTATGGTGCTAAGCCGGGAGATTCCCGTTACCTGGACCTGAACAATGATGGGAAAATAGATGCGGACGACTATCATATCATCGGTTCAGGTATCCCCAAAACATCTATTGGCTGGAACAATACTATTACCTACAAGGCATTTACGCTAAACCTGTTGTTCCAAGGGATGTTCGGGTTCGACAGGCTCAATTACAATAAAGCAGCAGCCATGTATTATGGTGCTGATGCCCGTGAAGCCACGTATGTTGATATCAAGAACCGCTATATTCCCGGTGTGAATGAAACTTCCGATATACCGGCATTCAGTTCAACGAACAAGAACTTTACACAAAGCACCCGTTTCCTGGAAAAGGGCGATTTTCTACGTTTGAAAAATATCAGCCTGGCATATGATATCACTAAGTCTAAGCTGAAGAATACTGTTGGCATCAAACTATTTGTAAGTGCTACCAATCTCCTGACATGGACGAACTATTCCGGCATTGACCCGGAAAGCAATTCATCATCCGGCGATATCCGTCAGGGTATTGATTATGGAACTTACCCTAATGTAAAAACCATCACAGGCGGGGCAACGCTGAGTTTCTAAAAATTACAGTTATGACTACACGATATACAATATACTTACTACTGTGTTTGACGCTGGCAGCCGGGTGCAATAAGGAACTGACAGAAAGCCCTAAGGGGTTGGTGGCCGGTGATGACGCATTGACCAGTCAGGCTGGCCTTGAGTCGGTATTGACAGGCGCCTACGGAAGTCTGATGGTACCCTGGACCAGCGGCTTTACCACCGTTTCGCAGATTGCCATGACGATGGGGGCCGACGACCTTACCACACATCCGGGTTCCAATAAGGAAGAGTTCAGGGAGTTTGATCTTTTTAAAGTATCATCACTGAACAGCAGGATGAATCCTATCTGGCTGGGGTGTTACAAAACAATACAGTCTACTACCAACATTATCAATAACTATAACAAAGTACTGGGGGGGAACCAGGATACTATTCATGCTATAGTGGGTGAAGCCAGCTATTTGCGTGCGCTTTCTTATTATTGGCTCACAAGGCTTTGGGGCGAAGTACCGATCATTCCATCTGAAAAATACAATTCGGAATATCTGAACCTGAAGAAAAGTACGCCGGCGGAAGTATATGCAGTGATAGAGGCGGACCTTGCCCGTGCAGAGGAGTGGGTGCCGAATGCAAGGCGTTCTTCAGGCCGGCCTAATAAAGGATCTGTAAAGGCCCTGTTGGCCGATGTATATCTCACTGAAGCAGGGTGGCCACTGAAGGACCAGTCAAAATACGCACTGGCAGCTGCCAAAGCCAAAGAAGTGATAGACAATAAGAGCACCTATGGGTTTGATCTTTATACAGGTGGTTTCCTGAAAATCTTTGCAGGTGGTACTGTGGAAGATGTATTCACACTGTTTACCCGGGGCAGCTGGATCACTTACAATTCTTTTTACGGATTGTCTACCATGCCGGAAGATGAAGGCGGGTGGAGCGACTTTTTCCCGGAGCTGAACTTCTTCAATAATTTCCCTGCCGGTACAAGGAAAGACGCCACATTTAGTACGCAGTTTACACTGAGTAATGGTACTACTATTTCGTGGGAGGAAACCAGTACCCATCATCCTTATTATAAAAAGTTCACAATCCAGTCTGGTAAAAAAGATGTGTACATGTCGAACAACCCGGTCATCATGATGCGGTATGCGCATGTATTGCTGATATATGCAGAAGCCCAGGCACGTGCTACGGGTACGGCTGGCAGCGAAGCTTATACGGCAGTGAATGCGGTGCGGCAGCGGGCGGGGTTAACTGACTTACCAGCTGGTTTGTCAGGCGCCGACTTTGCTACTGCTGTTGTAAATGAGCGGGCATGGGAATTTGCCGGTGAATGGAATCGCTGGTTTGACCTGGTAAGGCTGGAACAGGTAGAAGCTGCCAATGCGAACAAGGCTGCGGGCGACCTGCAGCCGGATGGTGCTATTACCAAAGCGAACTATTGGATGCCTATACCTGGTGCTGATGCGGTAGTAAATCCCAATCTGTAAGCTATAAACTGATTTAAGAAGACCCTGCTGGTACAGCTATTAGTTGTACCAGCTATTCCACCTTTTCCACCCTAAAATAAACCGTTATGAAAACGAGTCACCCAAAATCTGGTGCTCGCGGAAAGACTTTTCCGCGACGTACAACCCGGCTATTGCGCCAATTGATATTATTACTCCCTCTCTGTTTGCTATGCAGCACAATGCATGCGCAATACCTGCTGCTGGACGATATGGAGGGAAATGGTCTCTGCTCCGGCAAATGGACCTATTACGCCGGTAATACGACCACCGGCAAAGTGGAATTTGGCGTGCCAAACCCGAATCCCTCTGGTTTAAATACCAGCCCGCTGGTAGCCAAATTTACAAAAGACACTACCAGCTTTGAGTACATGAGCGCATCCTGCCAGCTACAGGATTCGTTTGATCTCTCTACCAACACTACCTTCAAAATGCTGGTGTACAGCAGCACGCTGGACGAAATTATGTTCAAACTGCAACCCGGCACTAATTACAGCAAAGCAGTCTATTTTACCTTTAAGCCTTCGCGCGTGAACCATTGGGAAGAAGCTACGTACGACTTCCAGAGTGTGAAGACCAGAACGGATTTCAACACTATCGCCATTCAATACATTGACGGTAAGAAAGCCAATGGTATCCTGTATTTCGACCTGGTACAGGGCCCGAACCCAACCGCCATCGTATTGAAAGATACCACCATCCGGATGGGGTATGAAGATGGGGCCGTGCTGACGGCCACTGTGAAAGGAGGGACGCTGGTGCCTGTGCTGACACCTGCCAACTGGTCCGCCCTTAACCTGCCACCAGGTGTTACTATCAGTAGTGTGCAGCGGTTGAGTGATACAACGGCAAGTATCACACTAAGCGGCAATTCTGCTGCCAACTATTCAAGGACTACCCTGAAACTCACTATAGCAGGCGCAGAGCTGACCACGGCTAACGTTGCCAGTTATACGGGAAAAGGGAAAGTAGTGTTTGAAGGTAATCCCAACTGGACACTTATATTCGCAGATGAATTCAACACCGATGGTAAACCGGACGTTACCAAATGGAAGGTAGACCCGCAACCAAAAGGATGGATAAACGGAGAGCAGCAGGTATATACCGATACTACACATGATAATGCCGTGGTGCGGGACGGTCATTTGGTAATTACAGGAAAAAAAGATTATCCTACGGGGAATACTACAGAGCCCTGGTCTTCTGCCCGGCTCATCACACAGGGCAAATTTGATTTCCTGTATGGTAAGGTGGAAGTAAGGGCCAGACTACCACGTGCACATGGCTCCTGGCCTGCCATCTGGCTCATGCCTACTACCAGCGCTTATGGCGGATGGCCTAAAAGCGGGGAGCTGGATATTATGGAGCATGTGGGCAATAACTTCGGAACGGTGTTGTCTACCATTCATACGCAGAACCATAACTGGACAAATGGCGGTGGTATCAGTAACAATATAAAACTGATGGATGTTGATACCGTATACCATGTATATGCAATGGAATGGACACCGGATACGCTCCGTTTTACCTACGACACCACACATATCCTGTCTTTCGCCAACCCACATACAGATTGGAAAGACTGGCCATTTGATCAGAAATTCTTTCTTATTCTAAACGTCGCTATCGGGGGCGGAATGGGCGGTACAATTGTAGATGCCGACTGGCCGGATAGTATGCTTGTAGATTATGCGCGTGTATACCAGAAAGGGCTTGGTACACCGGTATTAGATAGTATTACGGTATCGCCGGCAGACCTATCATTCCTGCCCGGTAAGCAACAACAGTATACAGCAAGCGCCCTGGATCAAAACGGGCACCCCATGGCCATTACACCAGTGTGGAGCATCAGCGGTACGGGTAATACGATTACAACCAATGGGTTTGCAACCCTGAACAATTCAGGAGAGGTGACAGTGACTGCTACAGTAGACAGCACCACCAAAACCGGGAAGGCATTTGTAACCCGGCGGGTGGCTAACTATAAACCTATTCCGGCTAAAATAGAAGCCGAGAATTTTGATAACAGTAATTCCAATCGCACAGAGCCTTGCTCAGACATCGGGGGCGGACTGGATTTAAGTTACATCGGATCCAGCACCTGGTACGAGTACGATATTGATGTGCCCAGGTGCGATTCTTACAGGGTCCAGTTCCGGGTAGCGGTCAATGCAGCTTCCAGTCTGCGGGTACAACTGGATACGACAGTATTGCAAACGGTGAATCTGCCGGCAAGTGGTGGCTGGCAAAAATGGATCACGGTCACCTCTGCGCCTATACGGCTGGAAGAAGGTCAGCAAACAATCCGCATTGCTGCCAATAAAGATGGCTGGAATTTTAACTGGTTGAGCATTATACCTGCTGATTCTGTTCATCTTGGGTATATAGCAATAAAACCAGATAGCACCACCATTACTTTAGGGCAGGTGGCACAGTTTGCAGCAACCGCTTATGCGCAGGACAGCAGTGTGCTGCCTGTAACGCCGGTATGGTCCGTGTCAGGTGGTGGTAGTATCAGCACCAGTGGATTGTTTAGTACCAGTACTGCGGGTGATTACTTCGTGATAGCGAAGGCCGGGAACAAACGGGATACAGCTATTGTGCATGTAGTGACGCCGCCTGCGCTGACATCTATTGTGATCACACCAGATTCGTTAGCAGTGCCGTTGCATGCCTCCCAGCAGTATGTGGCGAAGGGGTATGACCAGCGCAATAACCCTTATACATTTAAGGCAACCTGGAGTGTGACGGGAGCAGGTAACAGTATTGATACAAATGGCGTGTTTACGGCGGGAGCTACACCGGGAACATTTGCAGTCATCGCTACGGGGAATGGTGTATCGGATACAGCAGTAGTAATTGTGGATTATACCTGTACAGTTAGTAATAAGTATGAAGCGGAGAGTGCTTCTAACCGTGCTCCGGGGCCGGTATTGGAAACCTGTACAGATGAGGGTGGAGGGCAGGATTTTACCAGTCTGAAGGCAGGTGATTGGTTTGCGTATAGTAACCTGGTGGTGCCGGTGGCTGGCAGGTATAATATCAGTTTCAGGGTATTGTCTACAGCGGCGTCTAAGATATGGATAGGGCATAGTACTTATAAGTTTGATACAATCTATATACCGTCTACCGGTGGTGTATGGCAGACGATTACAGATACGATCAGGCTGCCGGCGCTCAATTATACGGGCGTGCATATATTGACTGGCAGTCCGAAATTTAACTGGTTCAGTATTGATAATTGTGCGGTGAATGAATCGGCTGCGAGGATAGCGAACAGTAAAGTGGTGCCTCCTGCGGCAACAGATGCCCAGGAACCGGTTCTTTATCCTAATCCAACGAATGGACAGCTGACGGTAGATTTGCGTGGGCAATCGTACAAACGGCTGATACTGCTTGATATTCGAGGCAATGTGTTGCGGCAGTGGAATATTCAGAAAGGGGAAAGGCAGATTAGCAGGGATATTAGTGGATTGGTAGCGGGGACGTATGTGTTGGTGCTGGAAGGGGATAAGAAGACGAAGACTTTCCAGATTGTTAAGATTTAAAGCAGCGGGAGGTTGAATAGGGAAACGACCTGTTTTAATCAGGGAGTTGTTTAAAAAAGGAGGTGTATCGTTTGTATGATACACCTTCTTCTTGTTGGTATTCTACGACTATTAAAATGAAACGAACAATATTTATCGGGCTAACGATATTGGTGTGTCATCTTGCCATTGCGCAAAAGGTGAAAATTATTTTTGATACTGATATGGATTCTGATGTGGATGATGTGGGCGCGTTGGCCATGCTCCATAATTTTGCCAATCGCGGAGAGGCGCAAATATTGGCTGTTATGGTATCCAGCCTTAATCCCTGGTCTCCGGGAGCGGTAGATGTTATTAATACCTTTTACGGCAGACCGGATATTCCTATCGGTGCAGTTCAGCGATTTGGAGTATATCATAAATCCAGGTATGCACGAAGTCTGTGCGAGGCATTTAAGCATAATACCAAACTGGATGAGGATGTGCCTGATGCTACGATGTTGTACCGGAAAATACTGGCGGCACAGGGGGATACGAGTGTAGTAATTGTGACAGTTGGTGACTTGACGAATCTTTCTAACCTGCTGAGGTCAGGGCCGGATCAGTTGAGTGAATTAAAAGGCATCGACCTGGTAAAAAAGAAAGTAAAACACATTGTTTGTATGGGGGGCAGGTACCCGGCAGATGTGGATCCAAATCCATGGGGGAATTTCAAACCGGATCCCCGGTCTACCCGGCATGTAGTGGCGGAATGGCCCACCCGCATATATTTCACCGGTGGTGGCCCTTTTGCAGATAGTGTACAAACAGGTCGGATTTTTTTTCAGGAAAAATATAAGGATACCCCCATGGCCCATGCGTACAAACTGTTTCTAAAAGGCTGGAACAGGAACTGGCACCACAGTGCGGACCTCATAGCCGTGTATGTGGCAGTAAGGGGGTATTTGCCTTATTTCAAATTAGAAGGGCGTGGATATAATCACATATTCGAAGATGGTACGAATTTGTGGCGATTGGCGCCGAGGGATGAGAGACATTATTTGATCAGTGAGTTTGCAGAGGGGATTGATCCGAAGAGTATTGGGGTAAAGTTTGATTCGCTGATGGTACTTTGACTCAACTGTTGGTTTCATATTTTGTATTTTAAATTTATAATTCTGACATATCGATCACGAACCGGTACTTTACATCGCCATCCAGCATTCTTTCAAAAGCAGTATTGATATAGGACGGTTGAATGACTTCTACCTCTGCAGTAATGTTGTGTTTCGCGCAGTAATCCAACATTTCCTGTGTCTCTTCAATCCCTCCTATAAACGACCCGGTTATTTTCCGCCTGCGAAAAGCCAGCATAGCCGGATGAATGGGAGGCACTTCTGGCGGCACACCCAGCAGGATCAGGGTACCATCTTTCTTAAGGAGATTTAGGTATTGATTGTAATCGTGTCTGGCAGATACGGTGTCGATAATAAAATCAAAGCTGCCGGTGGCGGTTTTAAGTTGTGCTGCATCTCCGGTGTCAACAAGCCGATGTGCTCCTAACGCCAGTGCACTGGTTGTTTTTGAAGGAGAGCTGCTTAGTACACTTACCGTCGCACCAAAGGATTTGGCAAATTTTACCGCCATATGTCCCAACCCACCCAGGCCAAGTACCGCTACATTGTGCCCGGCGCTGACCTGGTTATGCTTTAATGCAGAATAGGTAGTGATACCAGCACAAAGAAGTGGAGCTACAGCTGCGGGTGGCAGTTTTTCGGAAATGCGCAATATGTAATTTTCATTTACTACTATGCAGTTTGAATATCCGCCTTTGGTTGTATGGCCACCCGGTAGTTTCCCATTCTGAGTAGGCGTGATGCCGTTATCGCAAAATTGTTCTTCGTGACTGGCACAGTTGGGGCAATGTCCGCAGGAGAGAATAAAGTACCCTACACCTACCAGGTCTCCCTGTTTGTATTTGGTCACTTCCTGTCCTGTAGTACGAACACGGCCTACAATTTCATGTCCGGGTACAAATGGGTATTGTGTATGACCGTATTCATTCCGGGATTGATGTACATCGGCGTGACAGATGCCACAGTAAAGAATGTCAATTAATACCTCATGGGGGCCGGGTTCATTTCTTTCGAATGAGTACGGTGTTAATGGATCGGTTGTATTGTGCGCGGCATATCCTTTCGCAGTCATTGGTTTGGTTTTTATTGATTTTTATCTTTTCTAACAGTACATGTTCCCGTGCTGCAGGGAATTTTAACAGTCAGGCTAAAAATGATCATCAGGGCTCCTAACACGGCAATTTGCCATTGTTTATCAATCAATCCTGAAACTGTAAAGTATCCCCCGATGATTAGTTTTAAAATGGTGGCTTTAGCTGTTTTTTTGAAAAGTCTGATCATATCTTTTATGTTTATCATTCAAACCCGCTTTCAATAAAGTGACCAGTTCCTGCTGCACATCCACTCCTTTATTGTCATTGTACCAAAGCTGTAGTTCTTTTTTAAGTACTTCAAATGCTACCTTCTCTGCTTTTAACCTATCATACATCACCTGGCATTCCTGCGGCCGTGGTCCCCATACAAACACATCTGCTCCTGCTGCATTGTTATAAATCAACTTTGGAATGGATTTACTCCCCCGGGTCAGGTAGTTCTCAATTCTGAATGGCTCACTATCCCGCAACTCATAGGAAACCTGGATCAAAGGATTGGCATCGCTGACCATTTTAATAAATGGTATGCTATGAGCCGCATCCCCACACCAGGGCTCAGTAATCACTATCAAGTGCTGTGGTTCATTGATCCGTTGTGCTACCTGCAACAATTCATCGGATAAGGTCCCTTTTTTAAGCCAGCGGTTCATGCGGGACCAGTTCAGTTTTGTATAGTCGCGATATTCAGGACTATCGTAGGGGGCCTCCTGCAACAATGGATCTTTATGAATGATACTTTCAAAATAGGCATAGTATTCTTCGAACGTCATAATATTCAGTTTTAAAGTTTATCTGCCAGCTGTTTGGCTGCCACCACAGCTCCTTCCATATATCCCGGGCAATAAGGGGCCGTTTCACTTCCTGCGAAAAAAACTTTGCCTTCCAGGTATCCGGACTGAAGGAGTTTATGCCCGTTATTTTGATGAGGGCGATTGGCTACCTGGGTTGCAGATATCAGGAATTCGTCATTCCAGACCTTATCGGAATAGAGTAGGGGAGCCAGCGCCTGCTTGCCCAGCAGTCCGGCCAGTTGGTTTAATACGAGCTCTTTTCTTACTTTATGATCATAATGAGCAGCACCACCATTCAGGAAACCTTTTAAAGCAAATTTGTTGTCCTCAAAGTTTGAATGATCATACATCTCTACTATGATGCCTGTATGACTATAAAGCATACCAGAAAATCCTGCTTCCCGCCAGAAAGGCTCTTTATATTCCAGCGCAAACTTAATGGCGGCTGCCATCCAGGTATGTACGGTGGGCAACAGTGCCACCAGGGCAGCAGGTAATTGCGGTGAAAACCGGATCCGGTCTCCAACCAGCTGGGGAGGCATACAAAAAACGACTTTATCAGCCTGATACACGGAGCCTGTGGCAGTGGTGATATCCACCTTGTCGCCCATAGCAGTAATGCCGGTAACAATGGTATCTGTAATAATATCCTTTATTCCCCTGCTCAGTGCATCAATGAGTGCCTGAGTTCCCCCGGCAATTCTGCAGGAGGGTTGTTCACCAGCAGGTACAAAGAATTGTTGCGGTGGTTCGAACGACTTGGTTTGAAATAATGAGATACCCCCGGAATACTGTGGAAACGTATATAATCCCAAATCTTCGATCAGTGCCCGCAATGCGGGGTGTAAATCGGAAAACCACGTAGCGCCCATTTCAATAGGGGTACCATTTACCCCTTCAATCGTATGAATTCTACCACCCAGCCGGTTTGAAGCTTCCAATATGGTAAACGATCTGTTTCTCTTAGCCAGGAAGTAAGCCAGTGACAGGCCACTTAATCCACCTCCTACAATCATAATGTGTTCAGACATGGTACGAAGGTAAATTCCATGTTAAAAACAAATACTGCACATATGAGCAAAAAGATGGTAAAATTGAGAGATTGGAACTGATAAGGCAATCTTTGAGTAAATTTGAATCAGTAAGTATTCATATGTCAAAAGAAAAGCAAAGCAACATCGAGGAGTATCATCTCAACAAGCACCAGCCTGGACAGGATCAGTTCAGGATATATGATCTAAATACTTATCTTGGCAAGAACAGTGAGAATACTACCCGACCGCACATTCACAGCTATTATCAGATCATCTGGTTTTATTCGGGCGTGGGTAGTCATTATGTAGACTTTGTGAAGCATGATGTAACGGACCAGATGATATTTTGCATCGCCAGGAACCAGGTGCATTGCTTTGATCATCATCCTGGCTACGAGGGTGTATTACTTCACTTCAATGAAACTTTCCTTGCACAGTCTGACGAGACAGACTTCTTTTTAAAATGTAATTTATTCAGCAGCCCTTACCAGCAGCCGGGTTGTAAGATAGACGCCGCCACCGTTCAAAAGTTAAATACCATTATTCAGCAAATAAAGGCGGAGCTGGAAGAGAACAATGAGTTTGGAAGAGATGAGATAATCAGGGCCTATCTTAAATCATTCCTGATATTGGTGCAGCGTACCAAACAACTTTCGGGCGGTCAGCAATTTGCTTCATTTGCAGCAGATGATAAACGTATGCAGCTTGTAAGGTTTTTTAATTTAGTTGAACAACACTACAAAAAAGGATTAGCTGTCAATGAATATGCACGGCTGCTTCATATTTCTGCAAGAACCTTGTCTGACCTGACAAGTCAGCTGATCAATAAAACGCCTTCGCAAATGATCCAGGAGCGGATCATTTTGGAGGCACAGCGATTGCTTACGCATTCAAGCCTGAACATAAACCAGATAGGATACCGGATGGGTTTTGACGATCCTTCGTATTTCGTGAAGTACTTTAAGAAGCATACGAAGATGTCGCCTTCAGACTTCCGGAAGGCCATTGCCTGATATTACCATTCCTTTTCGCAGTTGTACATTTTCAATCTGTGACCCTATAGTGAATTTTGCAATAAATAAAAACTTAATGAAATGAGTAAAGCATATTTGCAAATCACTATGCGGATTGACGCGGCAGACAGGCCAGCTGCAGCAGGGGTTTATCAGCAATACAAAGCTCCCTTTCTGGATACTATTCAGGGTGCGAAGGCAAAGGAATTATTAATCCGGGAAGAGGATGTACAGGTATTGCATGAATTTGATGCAGCAGAAAATGCGCAGGGGTATTTGAAAAGTGAATTGTTTAACCAGGATGTGGTAGTTGCATTGAAGCCTTATTTAAAGAGTAATCCTGAGGTGAGGGTTTACACGGTGGCGTAGTTAAAATAAAAAAAGGAAGGCCGTTCAATTGATTGGCCTTTCCTTTATTTTGTGACAGATTGCTAGTTATTGAATTGTATAGGAAAATGAAACGGGATTGATAATAATATTACCTGTATTATCTGCAACTATAGGCAATTTCATAAAAAGTCCTATCGCGTCTTTTTTAAATTTACATTCACTTTTTCACCCTCGTTTTTTATGGTCACTATTTTTTTGACGGTAGCAGAAGCATTGGTGTCATAGGCATATTGGTTGCCATTGAGATTAGCGAGCATCAGATACCTATTGGAAGATATTATAGAGAAAGGGTGCAGGAGGTGCTTAGGAAGGGAGGATAGTTGTGATTAAACAATTTCATTTTCCCATTCTCAACTTCCTCCGCAAAGCATTGAACCCCTTATATTTCGCCGTACCCAGGGCAAAGCTAAAATCAGCCGCATATTTATTTTCAAACCCTTTAATCTGTGCAATCTTCGCATTCTTGTGGCAATCTGTACAACGGGTACCCTGCTGATAGGTCTCCAATGTTACATTCGCTACCCGATATGCTTCTGAGGGCTGAGAAGATGGAATATTTACAGGTACGACCTGTGGCGTGTCAGGGAGCCCCGGCGCATTAGAAGACCACATTACATTCACCAGTTGATAATATTGCCATACAGAAGAAGGGAACCGTTCCCTGATCGCATTCTGCATGAAACTATTCGTTGCTTTAGCCCTGTTTTCAATAGGATTTGATCTCACCACCTGGATCGGTAACGGTGGTACACCATACCCCAGCTTATAAGGTGGATTCATATTAGGAATACAGGAAAGCGTGACAGGATTGCGGGAAGTATCAAAAGGCAAAGCTTCTTTTGGAACAGTAAATGAAGTATCCCGGCAATGTGGATTGAAGAAGTTGTAATGCCCGGTATCAGTTGCATTGTCAGGGGCATTATCTACATGTTCAAAGGTAGCGAACACCCAGGTAGACTGGGATTGGGTTTTGTGGAGTATGTGCAGACCTACCAGGGCAACCCATGTATAGCGCGGGTTTTGAGAACCGGGATCCACCACTGCCACCCTGGCTAATTTATACCTTCGCCATTTCACATTGGTAGTATCTTTCACCTCCATCCATGCGGCTTTCATCTCTATCGCACCCGTCACATTTCCAGTGGGCTGCCCGGATGGGAAGACAATGGGCTTACCCGCTTTTACTGAATCTAACTGGGCATGTGCATCATAGTATTTGTTGTTGACTACAAAATTATAGATATCGTGATTGAGGCGGATATCATACCATAAGTTGGTACCATTTTGCGCGCCCAGCCATTTAGGATTTTTTTCCAATCCTGCCTGTTCCGATTCGAGGGAATCAAACCCATCGGATACATTCTCTTCAAATTTGCTGGTAGCTTCCATATATTCAGTAGTACTAAGCAATCGTCTATCCAGCCGGGAAGCAGTACGCAGCATGGTAGTACTCATAAATAGATTATGCTGATTCCAGGGGCGGGGTACAGCCCCTTCAGCAGGAAATAATTCAGAGCGGGATATGAAAGTCTGCCATTGCACAGGTCGCATGTCGAGGGGTTTTCCAAAATCATTTCCGGATGAAGGCCAGTTCAGCGTAATAAATTCCCACCATCCAAAGCAATTGGCGTCTTGCTGACTGCCAATGCCAAATGGCATATCGCCAGGCACATTACCGTCAAAATTGATATTAGTACCGGCACAGTTACAGCTGGGCACAGGCGCCTGGGAGGCGCCGGAAACGGCTCTCCCAGGAATCGCATGTGACAAAATGTAAATGATACCCGCGATGGCGATGGCAACAAATAGGGTTTTCTTATACATGATTATTTAAGATTTAAAATGTAAGGCCATTCAACACCGTCATAGTTTAATGCAGGGTATGTGACAAGGATTTTATATTCCTCATTGAGGTCTATATCAGGATTTGGATGTACATTCAAGTACAGCGCCCATGCTTCTGAAGGATAAGAGTTACCGGGCGTAGCATAATATATTTTTTCAGGCGGCTTCGTAACACTGACACGGAAAGTGAAAGCGTTCTTAATCCTGATAACCGGAGACCCATACTGGTCGGGATCGAGCAGATAACCCATTGTGAGCACCATTGGATAACTCTGCCCTCTTGTGAGCACGGGAGGAACATAAGAACTGTTGCTTAACAAAGGAATATCCTGACCAACAGGATTTTTTATCGTAGTGTTGATCATTGCTTTGAATACATCCTCATGGAACAACTGCAATGGCTGTGGAAGCATGTTTGTAGCATCGTCTGCACATGGACTTTTAGGCGATTTTTTCGTGCCCGCACGATACTCACCCATGATCCTCATGGTGAAGGTTTCTGCTACCTGTCCTGCCCAATCAATATTTTTACCATTGATCTTGATATCATAAACAGTAAGATTGGTGGAGGCCGGTACTTCCAGGGTAAGATGCAGGATATAATCATCTACTGTGCCACCACCATTTGACTGTGCCTGATGGCCTCTTCTTACATGGAGGAAATCCTGGATCTTGTAACCTGAAGGCACTTCGAAAAGGCTGAGGTCGGGCATTTGTATATATAAACCCGGAGGGTTCTTCAGCGTTACCTGGTTACTGATCCCATCATTGTTCTTTACAATGGTATTAATCTTTCCACCAATATTAGGATCGCTATTCCTGTTTACCTGTCCATACTGTGAGCAGCAGCACAGATCATTAAAGTTCCCGTAATTTTTTTCTCTCAGAATGGTAGCCAGGCTGGCCAGGCCAATTTCGGTCTGCAGCGTATTCGGGGTACTGGTCAGGTGCATGGCGCCTCCGCTGGTAGTAGTTGCTTTAGGTCCGGAATTGAAAGCATTCAGGGGATTGTATGCAGGCAAACCTGTGGAAGGGTCGATTATTACCTGTTTGGTATTTGGATCTGTCAGGTAAAGATCTTCTTTGCGCACTGTCTTGTCCAGCGTGTTCGAATAAATTTCTGCAACTCTATCCGGATCTATCTGCCACAAACTATAAAAATACTCAGGGTTCTCGCAGGTAAAGTCAATGCGGGTGATCTTGTTATTAGCGTTCCGGATCACCGCCCATTCACAGTATTCATCCTGCCAGCCTCTGGGGCCGTATGGTCCAAAGGGTTTGGTATCGGTATCTGCTTTATTACATGGATCGGCAGGAACAGGAGGGAAAGAAATAGTCTCGTTCGCATCCTGGTAACCGGTGTCTGCCAGCCTGTAGTAAGTATCAGGATCATTAAACTGAAAATATCCTCTTATTCTGCCTGGAAAAGGGGACCATTCAATAGGTGCGGGGCTCCATGGACCCGCATCGTCCTGCGTAGGGTCAATGTAATCGATAGAATGATCTGAATAGACCTGTGTATAAGGATTACCAAGAATAGCCTGATGCGTGAAACCGGTAAGATTTCTATGCCAGAGGTTATTCAACAATGCCTGTTTGGCTGGTTGGTCCTGGAGGTCCTGAACATCTGCAGGGGTTTTAAATCTAAATCCGTTATCCTTTACACTGGTCGTCTCCTGCTGGGAGACAAGGGTTTCTTGTTCCATAGTCTGGTAGTTTTAAATGTGAGGAATATGGGAATAGTAATACGAACCGGTTTTTTGCCGGCGTATATTTATGGATGTCATTAAATAATACAGGAGGGCTGGTTTTCAAGGACACAATAGTTCTTTCATGCATAAATGTTATGCCTGCCTGTAACAAAATAATAAAGGTGCATTACATGCTGATCAAATCCCAATCCGGAACAATGCAGAAAAAGATGATTGTTGTTTGTTTAGATTTACGTGTGTGGTAGTTTGGTATTTTGAGTTGTAAGTATTAGTTCTTCGTTGTCATAAAGGTAACGTTATTTCATGCATAGTAACAAATATTTTACGCATAAAGTATTTATTGTGAGTTGGTTATTATTGGGGTATTTAGTAATATGATGCTCTTTCAATATAAAAAAAACACCGGTCTTTTATGACCGGTGTTTTTTAATGTTATTCCAGTGTACATGTCAATGTACCATATCCTAACTGATCGTATCCGCCGGAGCCGGAACCATAGTTACCTCCGCCACCTTCTGGTCTTACTTGCTCTGCATACCGGGTACTGTATGGTGCAGACAAGCCTTTACGTTTTACATAGTGGTTGTATACCAGTTCCCATACAGGGCGTGTGTTACCCCGTGATGCATCGCTGATCACGGTTTGGGATACTCCTACACAATTGGAATAGGTTACAAATGGAACATCTTCCATCAGGTTATATTTTGCTATATATTCTGCTCCTTTAAGAAAACGGTTATCATCATAGCCATACATATCGTCACCCTGGCTCCATGCCATTTCACAGAATGCGCCCATCAGTGCAACCCCCAGCATGGTATGGCCCTGATCCCGGCCGCTTTCCTGCCATTGACCAGATCCGTCAGGATGGATATAATAGACTGCATTCCCAATAGCGCCATTGCCGGGGCCATATTTAAAGTAACTGATTGCCTCGTTATAGATATCCCTGTCATCGCAGAGTACTCCTATCGCCAATACGGAACACATGTTGCATAGATCCCAGTTGGCATAGTAATGAGACATACATTTCTCCTTTCTTGTAAGGAAGGTATGATTTACTGTGTAAAATACTTTTAGCATCATTCGCTGAAAGCGGGCAAGGTCAGATGCACTCCAGCCTTTATAGCTCCTCATGATTTCTCCTGCATTGGCAAATTCATAACCATACAGGCCGGCTGCCAGTATAGAGTCGTTGGAGCCAGCAAGCCTTGTAAGACTGGAAGACCAGGCATTCATAATTGAAATAGACTTCTTTGCATAGGCGTCATCTCCCGAAACCTTCCATCTCAGAGCGGTAGCATATGCTGCTGCTACATCGTTGTACAACAGGGAATAATTCTCATCGTGCACCCCATCGCTGCCTCTGTATACGATTGATACAGGGTTAGTGCTCCAGGTGAGTGAGGAATGGGCATTGGCAGTCAATAGATTCCATCCGGACAGCCAGGGCTCGGCGCCGGCAGCTACTTTTGCCTTCATACGGTCAAATGAGGTCTGTGTGCTTAACAGACCCGGATGTACGAATGCAGTGTCATGGTCATTGATAGGTAATGGAGCGGTTGTTGATTCTCCATCTTTTTTACATGCGACAGCTACGAATAAAGTAAGTGCACAGATTAACACTGACAGGCTTTTCTTCATAAGATTCCAGGTTTTTCGGTTGTTCACTGAATAAGATGCTATGGGAAATGTCGATTATCCCATTTTAATACGGCTAAATTAATAAATACAATTAAATAGTAATATTAAAATTGTGAAAACACCTGGAAGTATCAGAGATTTTGCTTTATTTTTTCACGGTGGTTGACGCCCCAGTTGATCAAAATTTCCACAACCGGGAAAACTTCCCGTCCGTAGGGTGTGATAGCGTAGCTGACTGTCACTGGCCGTGTATCCATGACTGTGCGGGTTACCAGTAAGTTGATTTCCAGGTCCTGTAGTTCTTTCGATAGCATTTTTGCAGATATGCCTTCTACCTCACGTTGAATTTTTTTGAAGGTATTTGTTTCATTGACATGGTTATTTAAATGGCGCATTATTCTTAATTTCCATTTGCCCCCTAAAATTTCAAAACTGTCGCGTATTGCGTTCAGTTCCTGCTCGCATGTTAATTCCTGTTTGTCCTGATTTTTCATTTGAAAGTAGGTTAACCATAGGTTACTGGTTACTCCTGATTAACCCATAATAAAAGTAAACTATTAATCTCTAATTTTGGCCAATAACAAATAAGGAAATGAAGACACTTGATTATTATGTACTGGATGTTTTTACTGACCAGCGATATAAAGGTAACCAGCTATCTGTAGTGTATATTGATCATGAGCTCGATATGGAACAATACCATGATATTTCCCGGGAGTTTGGTTATTCGGAAACCTCGTTTGTAACTTATTCGACAGCAGAAAATGTTTTCAAAGTCAGGTCATTTACGCCAGCCAGATTTGAGGTGGCAGGCGCGGGGCATAATCTTCTTGGGGCCGTCTGCCTCGCGCTGTTAAAGAAATGGGATATTTTCAAAAACCAGGGAGAGGCGCCCTGGGTATTAATAGGAGACGTCAAAGTGCCTTTAAAAATAACGACGGAAGCCGGGTTGCCTTATGTTGCGATGAAGCAAAGTCAGGCTAAAATAATCGGAACGGTTCCTGCCGGGGAAATTGCTGAAGCGGTGGGGTTAAGTATCGATGAACTTGCGCTGAATAATTTTGGAATTAATATTGTTCAGACGGAGGTTCCGCATTTAATGGTACCTGTAAAGGACCTGGAGTCACTTGAAAAAGCGGTGTCAAATAAATCATTACTGAAAAAGATATCGGAGAAATTTCATTTCGAAGGGTATTATTTATTTACGACTCAGCGTTCCGATCAAAAGTACATAGCGGAGACAAGATTTTTTAACCCGGGTATCGGAATTGATGAAGATCCGGCTACGGGCACCGCTGCGGGGCCGTTAGCCGGATATCTTGAAATGCTTGGTTATATCAAAAAAGAGTATGATTACCTGATACTGCAGGGAAAATATGTGGAACATCCATCCACTATTCGTGTCAACGTTGTTGAGGATGGAATATGGGTGAGTGGTTCATCGACAATTGTGATGGAAGGAAAGATTTATTTGTGAAAATTAAAAAAATCAGGATACCCGCTTCAATTTATAAGGATACACCTTACCGGCCGCCCATTGTGCCACATATAAATTGTGATCCCTGTCTACACATACATCATGCGGGTGCACAAAGATTTTATCTGTCTGGTACATGGGTTGCAGCTGTCCATCTTTATATATCGGCTCGCTACCTCCTATATTGCTCACCACTTTATTATCCCGGTCTAGTATGGTTACAAATCCACTCCCTTCTTTATTCATATCAGGAGAGCGGAGCACTGCTGCATATAGCAGGTCGCCCTGCACTACCGGCCGGCATACACAGGCACCGGGCAGGCGTATGATATCCTGTAATTTCCCTTCCTGAGAAAAGCGCTTAAAACAATTACGTGTCCGGTCTGTGACCAGGAGTGATCCATCTTTGCTGCGTGGGTCCAGCAATATGCCATGTGCATTATCCAGGTGTTCATCTCCTTCGCCACGGCCACCGAAATAGTTTAGTAAATGCCCTTTGCTGTTATAATGTAAGATGTACTGTTCTCCATAACCGTCTGCAATGAAAATATCTCCGTTGGCCGCAATCGTTGTTTCTGTGGGCACAAATTTCTCTGCCTGCTTATATAAGCCGTTCTCAATTGGCGCGTCGATAGTAAGCAGGATCTGGCCACTTAAGGTAGTCTTATATACCTGGTGTTTTACTGTATCTGTGATGTAGAGGAATTCGGTGCCGTTTTCATCATGAATGGTTAGTCCGTGTGCACCAGGAAATGCGTGTCCCCAGCTGTCGAGTAATTGACCTTTCGTATCGTAAATTAGTATATTGTTTTTCGTTTCGTTGGTAAGCAGAAAAATACGTCCTTTTTTATCCTGCACCATTTCATGGCAATCATTGACCGGGTATTGCTGTGGGTTACATTTACTCCATGTGGTATCAAGAGTGTATTGAACATGATTGTGGCCGTATACAGGTCCTTTATCACGGGCAAAAAGTCCGTTGGCCAGCCAGATGCCGCCCAGCGATAACGATGCATTGCGAATAAACTGTCTGCGGGAATTATTGATCCTGTGTTTCATATAGCGTGGTTGTAGAAGGTGATTTTTTTAACGATTCAAGGTAAGCGCGTTTTACAACGACGGCGGTTTTGTGATCACCGGTATGGCTCCACCCCGGAGGCATAAAGATGTAGCGGATTTTATTCATGATACCGGGCGCTTTCCATACATCCAGTGCCAGGTAATAGAATTCGCCGAAGTACACGTCAAAGAAATTACGGTTGTTTACATTCCGGGTTACTCCGTATTCAATAGGCTCTTTAGGATCTTCGTATTGAAAAGTGCCAAATACCCTGTCCCATATGTTTAACAGGTTACAAAAATTAGTATCCATGTATAGTGGGTTCTTTGCATGATGTACCCGGTGGTGAGACGGTGTCAGGATCCATTTGTTCAGAAATCCCAGTCGCCCGTTTTTGAGGATGTTTTCTCCTACATGGATAAAGCCACCCCAGAAACCATCGATGAACATAATGAAGAACAGCAGGGGCGGGTTGACTCCTGCCAGTATACATACCGTGGTGCGGATCACATCTGCATAAGCGCCTTCCAGGAAAAAATGCGCATAGCTTACAGAGAGGTTCATTGTCTGGGGCATATGATGCGTGGCATGCAGGCACCAGAACAAGCGGACCCTGTGCCCCCAATAATGATACAGGAAGTGTCCGAATTCCCATACGATATAACCGTAGATGAGCCAATACCAGGTAAAGGTGGTTTTAAAAATGGCATATTTTTCAAATACACCAATACAGAACGCAATCGCTGCAATAGAGAGAAAGCGACCGATGACGCGGTTGACGACAAAGATTAAAAAAGGCATCCGATAGTCTTCTATCTTAAAACGCTTATAGACGAGTGCCCGTGTTATTTCAATTAATAACAGGAAAGGAAGGACCGGGGATATGGCGCCTAATATACCATTTAAAGTCAGCAGTGCGCTATAATTGCCGGTATGGTACATTTCAAGCAGGGCATTGAGTCCCATGAAGCCGATCACTTCATTGTACAATGTGTGGAGCAAACCCATACGTGGATATTTATTGGTTGAGGGAAAACTACTAATTAATTTATTAATTGTATATGGTTGAAGGAGATCCTGACAGAATTATGAAAAACTTCAAACATAGGCTACATACATAGTGTGGAGTATGTATGGTATCTATATCAAAATAAAAAGAGCCTGTATCAGGTAAGATACAGGCTCTTGCCAATGTACGGTAGCAGAAGGTCATGCTGCTACCAGAAAAATACCTTGTTGCTATTTCGATTTTACATTCACTGCTACCCTGCGGTTGATGGCACGACCTTCCGGTGTACTATTATCACCTACGGGGTAAAGTGGCCCATAGCCTGCAGTACTGGTTATTTGTCCTGCTTTAACACCTTCTGCACTGAGTTTGGCGGCAACAGCTTCGGCTCTTTTTTGCGATAGTGTTACGTTATTGGCCGAGTCGCCGGTGTTATCGGTGTAGCCTCCTATTTTAAAGGTGGCACCAGGGAAGGCTTTCATAATTAAAGCCAGGTTATGTAATTGGGTCAGTGAGGCATCTGTAATGGTAGCACCACCTGTTTTAAAGCTCACTCCCGTAAAGTTAAACCAGTTGCCTTTGGCAGTATCTACATGAAGACTGTTGTCAGATAAGAACCTGAATAAAGCTGCTTCTGTACTTTGTTCCCCTACATTCAGTGTGCCGGCATTATTTGGTAGTTGAATGGTAATAGGGGCGCCTGTATTATAAACGTAATCGCCGGTGAGGGAGTCTACCTTGCCTTCCGGAAGAGTAACCGCTGTTTTATCAACAGCTATAGTAGAGTCGTTACTAACGGCAACGGTAGTATCAGGTTTATTACAGCCACCTTTAAACAAATACCAGGCTAGCAGGACAACGGCAAGCACCAATATAACAGGCAGCCATTTGTTGCCACCGATGGTTTTGCTGCGGGGAAAGTGAGCGCTGCCCGAAACCGCATCCGAGATCTTACTACCTATCGGTCCCAGGCTGCTTAACAGTCCGGTAATGCCAAGCCCGGCGGGTATAGCATTGGTAATAAAATTTTTCTGGTCGCCCAGGAAGGAAATGATACCCTGTGTATCCAGGTGGTTATCCCTGGCATAAGTGCTTGCAGCGGTAACAGCTGCCGGTGCAGCTGATTGCAATATAGAACTGGCTGAACTGCTTTTAATACCTGCAAATCCTGCCAGGGTTTGGGTAATCGTTTCTGTTTTTTCTCCAAAAATCTGCTGTAGTATGTTTGCGCCGGAAGTGTTGGAGACGCCGTTCTTAATCAAACCAATAAGGCCGCCGGAGCCTCCCTGTACTTTACTGATAAGGCCTGAAATTATGGCCGGTAATGCTCCGCTCAGGGCTTTTTCCACCCCACTTTCACTTTCACCAAGCGAACTGGCTGTTTTGGAAACAAACTCGCTGGATAAATAGTTTTTCGCTACTTCTAATAAATTAAATGACATGGTTTTGATTTTTAAGTAGTTAACACCATGTTTAGTAAAAGGTTTATCAAAATGCCTGATTATTTTTATCTCACCTGTTTATGGTGCACTGTAAAATCTTCCAATTGCGGTATTTCATATACGATCGCCTGTGTTATTTCAATCAATAATAGGGAAAGCATTTTATGAAAAAATTCAGACATGCATAATATTCATTTGTAATAACTGAAAGATGAGTTGTCTGAAATAGTTTTGGTCCTGATACTCTACGTCTATTATTAACAAAATGTTTCTTCGCGATTTTTTTTTGTAGTTAAGAACAAAGAATATATTTTTGCTCTGTGTCTGATAGCACCAAGAGAACCCGAAAAATTGAGTAACCCGACACTTACCACAAATATCAGGCTCCAAACAGATAATTCATAAGAACCCAGGAGGGATGGGACATTCCGTGAAACATACAGGGGATAGCCATGTAGGGGGAATGCGGAGGGGTAGATAATTCGATGAATGACTTTTTTCTCATTATTCAAATAAAATCTAAATGTATTACTGATCTGACACGACTGGTTAACCTTTGACGCCTATAGACGAACAATTATTTATAGTATATCCTTACTTTGCAAAGCCACCAATGCTGCAGGGGATGGGGTATGCCGTGAGTTCCTTCAAAATATAAGTTCCACCAAACCAACGATCAAGCGAACTATAAAACCTTATTATTATGCATTTCACAATTTAGATACAGAAATAGGTATTGAAGCAGCACTTCCTTTAACATGAATTTTAAAAAAGGACATCAGTTTACAATAGTAGACTGAGCGGGATTTGTATGTCTTCAATATTCTTAGTTAACTCAAATTATAACTACTACATGGTTCCAATGAGCATGAAAAAAACGGATGCCAATGTAAGCAGTTTCCTTATCGCGAACAGTAAAGCCTATCCTGAAAAGGCTGCATTTGTTATTCTCAGTATTGAAGAGGAAGAACCTCGCACCACCACCTACGGAGAGCTGGAAACATGCGTAAAACAGGTAGCCAACCTGTTACATCAGCAGCAGTTAAAAGACAAAATGGTTCTGATGATTTATCAGGACATGCGATCGTTTATTATTGCCTTTCTTGCCTGTCAGTATGCAGGCGTGATTGCTGTTCCTGTGCCTTTTGCAAAAGGGCGTAAACAGTTGTCAAGAATCAATGGCATCCTTGCTGACACACAGGCCAATACAATACTTTGTACGGAGGATACGCTACCATTGCTGACTGAAGAACTGCCACAAGGGGTACTGTTATTGCCGACTGATAGCAAAGATTTACCGGGTGCAGATTTCCCGCCTGTTACTACCAACATTGCATTTTTACAATACACTTCCGGATCGGTGGGGGTGCCCAAGGGCGTGATTGTAAGCGGTAGAAATTTATTGCACAATGAGCAATTAATAAAGGAGACATTTGGTACCGATGAAGATACGATAGTGTTATCATGGCTTCCTTTTCATCATGATATGGGCCTGATTGGAAATGTGTTGCAAACGATATATACCGGCTGTACCTGTATACTCATGTCTCCCCTACACTTTATGCAACGACCATTGGCCTGGCTGGAAAATATTGCAAAATATAAAGTCACACATAGTGGAGGTCCCAACTTTGCATATGATCTTTGTGTAGAAAGAATCACCTCTGAAGAAGCGGCTACACTGGATCTCTCTTCGTGGAAAGTAGCCTACAATGGTGCTGAGCCTTTGCATGCTGCTACCTTACAGCGGTTCAGCGATCATTTTCGCGTGTCGGGATTCAGCGGGCATGCATATATGCCCTGTTACGGTATGGCAGAAGCTACGTTACTGGTATCTGCCGTTAAAAGTGCTCCTGCACCAGTCATTCTTCATATAGACAAGGAGGCCTGTGAAAAGGGCCGGATTGAATTGACTGTTGCTGGTGAAGATGCGAAAGCGGTGGTGAGTTCCGGTAAGCCTGCAAAAGGGATGTATGTTAAAATAGTGTCTCTTACCGAACAGCGTGAATGTGGTGAGCTGGAAGAAGGTGAAATATGTATAGCCGGCGAAAGTGTGACCAGTGGCTACTGGAACCGGGATAATTCAACTTTGTTTCATGCGCAATACCTCCGCACGGGGGACCTTGGATTTATGTATAAAGGGGAGTTGTATGTACATGGGCGGGTGAAAGAAATGCTGATTGTAAGAGGTAAAAACATCTATCCTTATGATGTTGAAGAATGTGTGGTAGCATGTTCGGCAATGATTGAGACAAATGGCGTAGCCGTATTTGCAGTGGGTGATGATAACCAGATTGTGGTGGTAGCCGAGATCAAACGTGCATTTATCAATCATTACGATGCTCCTGCTATGATTGCTGCTATAGACAGAACGGTAGCTGGTGAATTGGGGGTATCGCCGCATGATATTGTGCTCACAACACCTTTGGGTATTCCGAGAACAACCAGTGGAAAGCTGCAACGTGTGAGATGTAAACAGTTTTACGAGCAGCAGTTATTTAAAGTTGTGGCAGCAAAATCACTACTGGCAAGCGCCACCCCTGCTGCGGGCAGAAACAGCTCACTGCTGGAGCAGTTGCTGGAAACACCTTCTTATGATCACATTCTGCTGTATATAGCTGATATGATTGCAGATAAAACCGGGGAGCGGTTTTCTGTACTGCCTGATGCCAACACCGATCTTACATCGCTGGGTATAGACTCCCTGCGTGCTATGGAGATGATCAACACTATTAATGAAGAATTGTCTGTTCACCTGGATGCAACTAAAATACACCAGCACAATACATTGTCAGAACTATGCATGACTATTGAAGCACTGACATGGTTGAAAACGGGAGATGCCACTGCGTCGGGTAAAGAAATTATGATATGAAGACCCCTGAAATCATTGCTACACTAAAGTCTTATAAAGTTAATCTTCGGCTGGCCGGCGATCAGTTACAGCTGACTGGCCAGACAGGCGATTTGCCGGCTGCACTTGTGGAGCTGGTAAGGAACCATAAGGAAGAGTTGATTGCACTGCTTAAACAGGATAATGGTAAGATACAGCCGTTGCCGTTGCAGCCTCATTACCCTGCCACTGATGCACAGCGCAGCCTTTGGGTATTGCAGCAGCTGGATGGTGCTGTTGGCGCCTATAATATTGTCACCAGTCTGCATTTGAAAGGGAAGGTGGACGCAGTGCAGCTGAACAAAGCTTTTCAGCAGGTTGTAGCACGGCATGAAAGCCTGCGTACGGTATTTAGGGAAGTGGATGGGGTACTGTGTCAGATCATTAATGATACGACTTCTTTTGCTATCAGTGTGGAGGATATTTCTGCATCACCGCGTGATTACCTGATAGGACGGATAGAAGAACTGAGCCACCAGCCTTTTGATTTGGAAAAAGGACCTTTACTGCAGGTGGAGCTGCTACAGGTGGCACCAGATGAATATGCCTTGCTGATAGCCATGCATCATATAGTAAGTGATGGATGGTCTATAAAAGTTTTCCTGCAGGAAGTGATGCAGCATTATAATGGGAGACCGTTGTCCACGCACTTGCAATATAAAGATTGCGCTGCCTGGTTAGAGCAACGTATCACAGAGAAATCAGCATTGTTTTGGCAAGGGCAGTTTGCCGATGGCGTTACGCCCATGGTATTGCCGGCAGACCTGAACAGGCCGGCTGTGCGCTCATTTGAAGGTAGTATTGCAAAGTTTTTTCCGGGGGTAGATTTTTACCCTGTAGTGCTTGCATTTTGTAAGCAGCATAGCTGTACTCCATTTACATTTTTCAGGGCAGCATTAACGGTACTGTTACATAAATTATCCGGCCATGATAAGGTGGTAATGGGTTCACCCGTGGCGGGCCGTATTCATGGAGAGCTGTTGCAGCAGATAGGGTTATATGTGAATACGCTGCCGCTGTCGTATAAGATAGATGCAGAAGAACCGTTTACGGCGATGCTGCGCAACGTGAGTGCTGCAGATGCACAGGCTTTTGCCCACCAGGAATATCCTTTTTCCCGGATGGCAGAAGCACTGCCTTTTCAGTGGGATCCGGCAAGGAATCCATTGTTTGATGTGATGCTGGTACTGCAGGATACGGCGTGGGGAGAAGGAAGAATTGCATGGGGAAATGAGCTGGTGCTGGATCAGCTGGACCGCTACCTGTATGGTGATGTGGAAGTCATTCATCGGAAAGCACCATCTAAGTTCGACCTGACTTTTAATTTAGGGAATGATCCGGATAACAGGTTTTACGTGGAGGTGGAATATGCTACACGTGTTTTTACCAAAGAAAATATTGTTTCGTTCTATCGTGCTTACCAATATATTATCCGGCAGGTGCTTGCGCAGCCGGAGATAAAAATAAGAGCTGTTGAGATTGCGGAAGAGAAACATTTGCTGCTGCACACATTCAACGATACCGATGTATTGCTGGAAGGGGATAAAACAGTGGTGGACCTGATCGAAGACCAGGTATTGCGTACACCTGCTGCCACCGCATTGTTATATGAGGGCCGGTCATTCACTTATAACCAGATAAATGAACTGGCTAACAGGTTGGCCAATTATCTGCGGGATGTTTATCATATAACCGCAGACGACCTGGTGGGCATACGGCAGGAGCGGAATGAATGGATGATTATATCACTGCTGGCGGTATTGAAGGCAGGAGGAGCGTATGTACCTATTGATCCTGCATATCCTGAAGAAAGAATTGCTTACATACTGGATGACAGCCGGTGTAAGGTGCTGTTGGATATAAGGGAATTGCAGCAATTTTTATATGTGGCAGATGAATATGCAGGAGAGAATATATTGATCAGCAGGAAGCCGGAAGACCTGGCATATGTTATTTATACCTCCGGGTCTACCGGTCGCCCCAAGGGGGTGATGATTACGCATGGCAATGTGCGGGCGTTTATGGAATGGTGCCGGGAGGAGTTTGTAGAAGCGTACGAGGTGGTATTGGGTGTTACTTCTATTTGTTTTGATCTTTCTGTATTTGAGATTTTTTATACGCTGATGAGCGGGCGGCAGTTACGCCTGTTGTCAAGTGCGTTGGATATACCGCAATACCTGGATAGTACGCGGTTGTTATTGCTGAACACAGTTCCCAGCGTGGTGAGCCATTTGCTGAGTGAGAGGGCTGACCTAAGCAGGGTGCGGGTATTAAATATGGCCGGAGAGCCTGTGCCGCCGGCGGTGGTGAGACAGCTTGATCTGGCAGGGATAG
>NZ_JBCNKH010000022.1:0-95768 GCF_039596135.1 Chitinophaga sp. | reverse complement strand
CTACACCGGCAATGACACCTTCACTGTTGTAGTAGACGATGGCAAAGGTGGCACTACCACCATCACCGTGACTGTATCTGTAAACCCAGTCAATCACGCACCAGTAGCCACCAGCGGTGAAACCATCACCACTGAACAAGACAAACCAGCTACCAGTGCAGTAACAGCTAACGACCCTGACGGCGATCCACTCACCTTTACCAAAGGTGACGATCCATCTCACGGTTCCGTAGTAGTAAATCCTGACGGTACATACACCTACACACCAGCCCCAGGCTACACCGGCAATGACACCTTCACTGTTGTAGTAGACGATGGCAAAGGTGGCACTACCACCATCACCGTGACTGTATCTGTAAACCCAGTCAATCACGCACCAGTAGCCACCAGCGGTGAAACCATCTCCACTGAACAAGACAAACCAGCTACCGGTGCAGTAACAGCTAACGATCCTGATGGCGATCCACTCACCTTTACCAAAGGTGACGATCCATCTCACGGCTCCGTAGTAGTAAATCCTGACGGTACATACACTTACACACCAGCACCAGGCTATACCGGCGATGACACCTTCACTGTTGTAGTAGACGATGGCAAAGGAGGTACCACTACTGTTACTGTAAATGTGACTGTAACACCTGATACCTCCAACAACCCGGTAGCTGTAAGCGATAGCGTAACCGTAGTCGCGAACACACCACTCGACATCGACGTACTCGCAAACGACAATGCAGGTAATTCGACCTTCGAATCCAGTACAATAACAATTATAGATCAACCTACCCACGGTTCAGTAGTCGTAAACAGCAATGGTATCATCACCTACACACCTGCTACAGGTTACACTGGTGAAGACTCCTTCACCTACACGGTGACCACTGCTGATGGTAAAACCACCAACATCGCTACCGTTAAGATCTCTGCATCATTCTCAGAGATCACCGTACCAACCCTGTTCACACCGAACGGCGATGGTCAGAACGATGTATTCGAAATCAGGGGCCTCCGCCAGTACGCTGAAACTGAACTGATCATCGTAAACCGTTGGGGTAACGAAGTATTCAAACAAAAGAACTACCAGAATACATGGAAAGGAGATGGCTTGAACGAAGGGACTTATTTCTACCTGCTGCGTATCAAACGCACAGCTAGTTCAGGATGGGAAGTGATCAAAGGATACACTACACTGGTAAGGAACTTTAACAATTAATGTGATTAGCGCTGAAAACCATGAAAAAAATATTCTTAATTGCAGGCTTATTATTCGCAGGGTCACTGACACTGAAGGCCCAGCAGGATGCACAGTACAGCCAGTATATGTTTAACGGGATTTACATCAATCCTGCATATGCTGGCTACAAAGAGCAACTGAACGCGCATAGCTTTTATCGCAGTCAGTGGACCGGTATCCGCGGTGCTCCCCGTACCTTCTCAGTAGCCGTAGACGCTGCTGTAGCAAGTGATAACGTTGGTCTGGCCTTCCAGGTCACCAGCGACAAACTCGGCGCTCAGCGTACCCTGGGCGGTTATGGTAGCTACGCCTACCGTATCCGCCTGAATCCTGACGGTAGCTCAAGGCTGGCTTTCGGCGTTAGTTTTGGGATATTGCAAAGGAGCATTAACACTTCGGAACTGCTCACCAATGATCCTGAAACCAATATGCCTACAGGTGTTCAGCGCACCGTGTCGCCAGATGCAAGGGCAGGGGTGTACTTCTCCAATGACCGCTTCTATGCCGGGTTCTCGGTAGATAATATGATTATTAACTACCTGAAAAGCGGTAAGTACAAACTGGTGCCACAATCCAAAATGCACTACTACCTGACTGCAGGTATGCTGGTGCCATTGAACGAAGACTTCCAGTTAAAGCCGTCTTTCCTCCTGAAAGATGACCTGGGTGGGCCGACCAGTTTAGACTTAAATACTTTTATCCTCTATAAAGACATTCTCTGGCTGGGAGGCTCGTATCGTTCCAGGGTGAACCTGTATGATAAGAGTTACTTACAAAGCGCGCTGGCATATAGTAACTCTGTAGTAGCAGCGATTGAACTTTTCCCGGTGCCGAATATGAGGGTGGGGTATGCTTATGATATTACCACTGGTCCGTTAAATGGGTATAGCAGTGGAACACATGAAGTATCAGTAGGGTATACTTTCCCTGGTTTCAAAGCGAGGATGGCTAATCCAAGGGTGTTTTAAAATTAGAATAGCTACAAAAAAAGCCCGTATCAAAAGTAAGATACGGGCTTTTTTAATTCGGGTGCCTGATGGAAGCAGGTCGCCTTTTATTCGATTTTCTGAAGGTTCATTTATTAATGATACATTCTCTTTTTATTGTGGAACCAAGTATTGCTTTAAACAATTCCTCACTTCAACACCATCACCGGCACCTTCGCATTCCTGCATAACGCCTCAGAAATACTCTTATTCGTCAAATAATACAGAAAACTATGTTTCCCCGGCAGTGAAATGATCAACTGAAAATCATTCACATTCGTATACTTTATAATCCCATCAATAATATTCTTCTCATTACTATAATTAATATCATGCTTAAAATTCTGCAGGTAACTATGTAAATGTGCTTCTAAATTCTTAAAATCCTCATCCGGATTCAAATACCTCTCTTTCGCATCCACATTCAACACATGCAACTGCACCTCCTTCGCCATCGCAGAATCTTTCGGATCATTCAGCTTCGCCAGGTTCCCCATCACCCTGTAATCACAAGGCAGCAACACATCCTTCACCGGGCGATAACTATAATGAGAAGGCACCACCAACACCCGCACCGGAGAAATCTTCGCAATACTGATAATATTCCCCGCTATAAAACTATTATTAGACGACTGACAACTATCACTTCCCAGCAGCACCATATCCACCCCTTCCTCCCTGATCGTCTCATTAATCGCCCGCAACAAAGGCGTCTCACTGATCGCCGTCAAAACCGTCACATCCGACCCAAATTTTGCACTGAGCTCATCCGCCATATTATCCAGTTTCTCCGTGCTCTCTTTTCGCTCCTGCCACCTGAAATCCTGGCTCACAGGCGCATATTCCGCAGATACTGCAATGTTGTCAAATACTGTATCATAAAAGGTTTTTAACAAAATAATCCGATTGTATCCAAACCGGTGTGCCCACTCTTTTGCAAAACGAATCGTATTTTCAGTTGTAGCCGTGAAATCAACGGGAATAAGCATCGTTTTCATAATACAAAATTTTGATCATCAATAAAGGCATCAGCCTTATACGTTGTAATAAATTTAAACAAAAAGCGTGCAGCTAAAAATGATTTCAATCCCCAAAACAGCTGTAAACAATCAGTGGAATCTTCTATCTAAATTTACGCTAATTTTAGCCCGTCTCAGCTATTATTTCATAGAAAAAAATAGTTAAACAATGTTTAACTTAACAAACGTTTAAACTGTAGCCCGTCATGAAATTATTCCACTTATTATGCTGCCTGTTGCCCGTTGTCAGCCAGGCCCAGGTAGATACCACTCAGCGCCCGGTTTATCACTTTACTGCTGCCAAAAACTGGATCAATGACCCTAACGGCCTGATATATATTAATGGTCAATATCACCTTTATTACCAGTACAATCCATATGATACTAAATGGGGACATATGAGCTGGGGCCACGCAGTGAGCAAAGACCTGCTACACTGGCACCACCTCCCGGTAGCCATTCCCGAGCTGGTAAAACCAGATACCACTACCTGGATTTTTTCAGGTTCTGCAGTGCTGGACAAAGCCAACACCAGCGGTTTCGGTAAAAACGCCATCGTGGCTATCTACACTGCCGATCAGCCCACACAGCAAAAAGAATCCCAGTTCATCGCCTATAGCAATGACGGCGGCCTGACCTATCACCAATATGCCGGCAACCCGGTCATCGACCTGCATAAAAAGGACTTCCGCGACCCAAATGTCATCTGGCTGGAACAGCAAAAACATTGGCTCATGACAGTCGCTTTACCCAATGAAAAAAAAGTACAGTTTTATAAATCCACTGACCTGAAACATTGGACATTGCTCAGTGAATTTGGGAATCAGGGCGATACCCGCAAGATCTGGGAATGCCCCTCACTGACCCCCATGCATGTGGATGGTGATACCAGGAAAACTAAATGGTTACTGATGGTTTCCTCAGGCAACCAGGACGGGGAAACCGGACTACAGTATTTTACCGGCGATTTTGACGGAAAGGAGTTTAAGAATGATCATGACGCCGCGCATCAGCAGTTTGTTGACTACGGTCCTACATTCTATGCCGCCATCCCTTATAATAACCTGCCCAATGGAAAAAAGACAATGATAGGATGGCTCATGCCTTCCAATCAGCCAGCTTATCCATGGACAGGACAGATGTCTATTCCAAGGGATCTTATTTTAAAAACAACCCCTCAGGGCGTGCGATTATTCCAGCAACCTGCGGATGTGATCAAACTGCCTGCACCTGCATTCAGGAAAGAGGAACTGGTAGTCGGTAATGAACCTTTTATATTGGAGCAGTTTAAAAATAATACGAACTGGATAGATGTCTCTTTCGGAGCAGGTACAGCCGCATCTTATGGGGTAAAACTGCCTCAGGCGACAATCACCTGCCAGGCAGGTGAGCTGGTGGTTGAATGGAAAGATGGAAAGAAAACATTGCCTGTTCCAAAAGGAGAGCTACGATTACAGGTCCTGCAGGATAAATCCTCCGTAGAAGTATTTGTAAATGGAGGGGCGCAGGTGCTTACGTTTTTAATATATCCTCCTAAAGAGGAAAATGAAGTCTCCTTATTTGCAAAGGGAGGTAATATTAAAGTTAAATCATTGAAAGTATGGGAGGTTAAATAATAACTGCAAGAAAAGTGGGTGTCAAAAACAACCCACCCACTTTTCATATTATGATTTCAAATTCTCATTCATCTTCTGCACCAGCTCCAGCGCCGAATCTATCTCCCCCTCATCAATCCCCTGCACCGACTTATCATACAACCCGGCTACCCATCCCTGCAGCATATTCTGCAAGCTCTTTCCCTTCTCCGTCAGAAAAATCAATTTATTCCGCCTGTCATTTTCATCCTCCACTCTTTTTACCAGATCTCTCTTCACCAATCCGTCAATCTGGTAAGTCATACTCGACTTATCCTTCAGCATAATATCCGCAATCTCCTGCTGATTGCTCCCATCCTTTTTATACAAATAGGCAAGAATCTCCAGCAATTCAAACGTGATATCCACGTCTTCTTCCTTAATGCGTACGGAAATATACTGACGTAAGGTATTCCTTACCTCACCCATCGATCTCAGTAATTCCCGCGCTTTTTCTGCGATAGTTTGTGACGACATAAGTCCGGCAAAGATATTGCTTTTTGCTAATGCGCTGCATCCGCCATGCTCATTTTCGCTTTCGACGTCTTGATGAACAGCAATACAAACGGTACACACACTAAAAACATAACACCTACCCACAGGAATACATCCATATAAGACAGCACCGTTGCCTGTTTCATCACCCCCGCATCCAGCAGGGCATATGCCTTACTTTTTGCAGTCGCAATATCAAACCCCTTCGCACGCATACTCCCCGCCATTTGTATTACCCTGTTCTGTACATCCGGATTATTTACATCCAGGTGACTTACCAGCGTGCTTCTGTGCAGATCTGTCTGCCTGGTCACGAAGGTAGAAATCAATGCCACACCAAAGGCGCCGCCCAGTTGTCGCAACATGCCTGAGAATGCAGCACCCTGGCCTATTTCAGGACCTTTCAATGTAGAGAGAGACATGGTGCTCACAGGCACCGACAACAACCCCAGGCCAAACCCTCTTAATATTAATACCCAGAAAAAGTCGTGCGCACTGGTATCGGGGCCAATGATCTTATAAGAAAGCAAACTGTAAATAAAGAAGGCGATCATACCTATTGCAATCAGGTATTTCTGTGGAATACCTTTTTGTATCAGCATGGCGACGACGGGCATCATGACCGCAACAAACAAGGTACTGGGCAATTGCAGCATACCTGATTGTTGTGCCGTCCACCCCAGCAGGGTCTGGGTATACAACGGTATCACGAAGGTGGAACCGAATAATCCAAATCCCATGATAAACGATAGAATCACCCCTATACGAAGGTTCCCGTTTTTCAACACCCGCAATTGAACAATGGGGTATTCATACGTCATCTGTCTCCATATAAAGAAAAACAATCCGAAGATAGCAGTTACAGTCAGCACAATAATTATTTCACTACTGTACCAGTCTTCTTCCTGCCCTTTCTCCAATACATATTGTAAAGACGAAATACCAATCGTCAGGAAGACAATTCCCCACCAGTCAACCTGGCTGGCGCTTCTTTTGGATTCGTACTGCGGACTTCTTACATACTGCAAAGTAAGCAGTGCTGCGATGATGCCGATCGGGATATTGATATAAAAGATGTAAGGCCAGCTATAATTATCAATAATATACCCCCCTAAAGGCGGACCCAGGGTAGGGCCAACAATCACCCCCAGGGTATAAATTGCCTGGGCCGTAGGGCGCTTTTCGGGTGGCCAGCTTTCCGTAATGATGGTCTGCGATGTTACGAGCAGGGCGCCGCCGCCAAGACCTTGCAGGAACCGGAAAATCACCAGCTCCCAGATATTGGTGGAGTTACCACACAAAAAGGAACAGGTAGTGAAAATGATAACGGAAGCAGCGAAATAATTTCTTCGGCCAAATTGTTGGGATAACCAGCTGGTCATAGGCACAATAATAACGTTGGCAAGGGAATAGGCCGTGATGACCCAGCTGACTTCATTGAGGGTGGCGCCAAGGCTACCGCGCATGTCCGGCAATGCAACGTTCACGATGGTGGTGTCAATAATTTCAAGAAGGGCACATACGACAGCGGTAATAGTAATAATCACTCTGCGGGAACCATATTCTACCAGCGAAGGAAGCTGTTGCATGTTTTATGAAGAATTTCCACAAAGGTATAAAATAAATAGTTTAAATTCCAACTATTTGAATTGCCACTATGGAACCTGACAAACAAAAAAGCCGCTGCAGACGCAGCAGCCCTTCTCAAAAAACAATATTTAACTTTATATCACTCTGCTTTCAAACTCTTTACCGGGTTGGCAAATGCCACTTTCAACGTTTGCAACACAATCATCGCAGCAGTAAGCATGCCTAACAAAAGGATGATCATCACCATCGGCAATGCCGTAATCTCCACATGGTATTCGTAATTATTCAACCAGTACCGCATCAGGTAATATGCCACCGGACAAGCCACCACACCCGCCACCAGCATCACCGCCATAAAATCCTTTATAAACAAATTAATAATACTATTCACCGAAGCTCCCAACACCTTCCTGATTCCCATCTCCCTCGTACGCTTTTGCACTGTCAATGATACCAATCCGGTCACGCCTAACAACACGATTATCAAAGCCAGCACCGTCGCCGTATAAGTTGTTTTCTTCAACTGTATCTCCGTCTGGTACATCTTCGCCAAACTATCATCCATAAACTTATATTCAAACGGCGCCCCGGGCATAAGCGTGGCCCACTGCCGGTGTAGCTGTTCCAATGCCTGCGGCACATTCCCTCCTTTCAGCTTGATCGCAAAATATCTGAAAATGTTAAACACCTCCAATGGAAAAAACACCATCGGTTGTATCGACTGCTGCATAGATCCAAAATGAAAATCCTTTGTCACTCCTGCAATCGTATACGTATCCTGCAGCTCTGCAAACTTCACCTGTTTTCCCACCGCATCTGCCGGATCTTTATACCCCAGTGCATTGGCCAGTTTTGTGTTGATCACCATCTTATGATTATCCATCGGCATCCCCGCCCTGGCTATAAACACACCCGCTGCCATGGGCACCTGAAACGTTTCTGCAAAATGTCTATCCGTACTCAACTGAAAAGCAGTAATCGCCGAAGCCGCATCTCCACCCAGTGGAAATATATTTAAACTCCCACCATTATTGCCATCCATAATCTCATACGAAAGACTCACATCCTTTACCACTGGGTTTTCGGCCAACTGCCGCCTGATGCCCTCCATTTTTGCCACACCCGCCGGCGACCAGTCCCTGGGTACCTGCGCACTTACCACAAATTCTTTATTATACCCAATCCCTTTGCTAAAAAAGAACTGCACCTGCTTCGTAACAATAAACGCCCCAATCAACACCACCACTGCCGTAAAAAACTGGAATGCTACCAGCGATTTTCTCAATAATATATTTTCCTTCACTGATTTTAAACTCCCTTTCAAACTGCTCAATGAGGGCAATGCAGACAATACAAAAGCCGGATACAGGCCAGCCGCCAATCCTGTTAGCAGTACAAACAATACCAGGTATCCTGCAAAATAAACAGGAAACTCACTCAGTGCCGGCAATGGTTTGCCCACCAATTGTGTAAAGAGGGGGCCTAATAGCAAATAACAGCCCAATGCCAGCCCGGATGCGAAACAAACAATAATCATTGACTCGATCAAAAACTGCCACACTAACTGATGCTTTTTTCCGCCCATTACCTTTCTCATTCCAATCTCCTTCATCCTTGATCCGGCATGGCTTACTGATATATTGATAAAATTGATCACTGCCATCAGTAATATAAACAACCCAATACCAGACAAGGTAAACAACATCCTTTTCACCAACCCGTTATTCTGTTCCAGGTAATTGTCCCGTAAATTGATCACTTCAGGCGTTACATTCTCATACACATTCGGAGGGGTATTCTCTTGCAATAACTTTGTGATTGGACCCAATAACTGACTGGGTTTGACACCCGGCTGCAATTCCACATACCCTACGATAAACATATTTTTCCAGTTGTCTATCGTTCGCCCAAAGTAGCTGATCGAACTTTCAGGCAAAATAACACCATTCCTGTAGTTCGCTATCAGATCAGTGACCCCGTTATCACGGGTTTCCCTGATGACTGCCGTTAGCATAAATGGTTGCCGCTGCCCCGCCATATTCTCAATCTCCACTGTTTTACCAATGGCATCCACTGTTCCGAAATATTTCTTTGCCACGGACTCCGTCATGATCATGGAGTTTGGAGTTGACAGCGCATTGGCAGCATTGCCTGCCAGTACTTTGAGCCCATACATATCCAGCAGGGTACTGTCACCGATTTGTACATTTTCCTTAAAATCTTTCTGGTCTCCATGTACGGTCAGTGTAAGCCCATCCCATCTGTAATAGTTTTTTACCAGTGCGGGATATTGCTCTTTCAGCGCTTTGGGCAATGCCCCGGAAGTGGAGAGGTCAAACCCCATATTCGGGTCCTTCCACTTGCTCCTGATCACATATTGCCTGTCTGCATTTTTGAGTCCTGTATTCACCTGCAGCTCGTTCCACACATGCGCCATGATCATAAGGGTAAAGGCAATGCCAATGGCAAGCCCTGCAATGTTCAGGATAGTATGAAAGCGGTTTTTCTTCATATTCCGCCAGGCAATCAGGAGGTAGTTCTGGAGCATAAAGATGGATTTGAGTATGCAGGATCAGTCAAAGAAAATGCCGTATATCCGTCTTATTGAAAACGAAGCAATTATACGGCAATAACAACCGGATATGTTCGCTAACGGTACATGAATTGTCCGGAAATGGGCAATTCATCGATTGATTATTAATACTTTTTAACATAAATTGCGGAACTTTTAGGAGAACCAAATTACCTTAATGTGGTTATGAATGAAGAAAGTACAAACAGACCGTAAAAGTGTTGTTATCCCGAATATCATCCATTTTCTTAACCGAATTTTAAACACAGGGGTGCACGAAGCAAACGGTATTGCCCGCAACCGCCAGATCAGAACCGTCAATATAGCGGGGGTTACTGGCGGGACGGTTTCGCTGTCGTTTAGCCTGGTCAATACTTTCGTGGGCAATTACCTGCTTGTACTGATCAACCTCTGTACCATGGCCTGTTTGTACAGTATGGTGTACTTCAACGAAAAGAAGAAGTACGACCTGGGACCAATGATTACCATGCCTGTTTGTGCATTGCAATTGTCTGCCAGTGCCCTGATCTATAACAACAATATGGAGTTGTACCTGCTGCTGGTGGTATGTCTCTCACTGATCCTGCTGAATAATAAATGGGTCATGCTGATACTGGGTATTTTCAGTGCGATTCTGCTGGGTGTCACGCATCGCCTGGCGCCTCATACCGTGATCTACCAGGTGTCCGAAGCAAGGAGGATCCTGAATGCCGTTATCTGGTTGATTATGTTGTTGTTTTGCCTCTATTATTTCCGGTTGCAGATCATGGGTTATACGAAAGAACTGGAGGAGTCTAACCGCCAGCTGAATGTAGCCAACAAGACCCGTGAAAAACTCATTTCAATACTTGCACATGATATGAGTTCGCCGATCAATACGCTCTTTTTCATGCTGGACCTGTTGCAGGAAGATATGTTGTCAGGCAAGGATTTTGCCGACTCATCCCGTTTGCTCATCTTACAGGCAAAAAACCTGCAGGAGAATATGGATGGTCTGTTGCAATGGTGTTATACACAGATGAAAGGTATTGCACCACAGCCGGTACATTTCGACCTGGTGGTACTGATCGAAGAGGTCATCACATTTTTACAACCCCAGTTGCAAAAAAAGCATATCCAGTTACAAAATGATATTGCACAATACACCTGTATCATTAATGCCGATCAGGAGCATGTGCGCCTGATTATCCGTAACCTGCTGAGCAATGCGATTAAGTTTAGTTACCGGGAAGCTACTATTGTTATCAATATGGAAGACAAGGGGAGTGAAGTGATCATTTCGGTGGCAGATTTTGGGGTAGGTATCGCTACTGACATCCAGGAGAAGATTTTTGCAGCGGATAATATTTATTCCACACCTGGTACGAGCAATGAGAAGGGGATAGGGTTGGGGCTTAGTCTTAGCCAGGAGTTTGCACAGAAGAATAATGGTTTTCTTTCGGTGGAGAGTCAGGAGGGGAAAGGGAGTACCTTTCGTTTGCATCTTTACAGATAAAGAAATCAAAGAATAAAGACCAGCTAATACAGATCTGAATTGTGCATGCAGTGCTGTATAGCTGGTCCTTTTATTTTATGCATGTGCTGCCGCTTTCTTTCTGCTGGTAGCACGTTTTGCGGTAGTTCTCCTGGTAGCTGGCTTTTTGGCTGTAGTTTTTCTGGCGGCTGTCGCCTTTTTTGCAGTCGATCTTTTGGCCGTTGTTTTTTTTGCTGTTACTCTTTTAGTTGTTGTTTTTTTAGCAGCAGTCGCCTTTTTAGCAGTAGTTTTTTTACCAGCCGTAGCTCTTTTAGCAGTCGCTTTTTTTGCTGCTGCTTTCTTAGCAGTTGCCTTACCGGTACCCGCTTTCTTCGGCACCTTCGCACCTTCCTTCCTCGCTTCAGACAATCCTATTGCTATCGCTTGTTTTGGATTCGTTACTTTCCTACCGCTCCTGCCGCTCTTCAACTTTCCTTCATGCATTTCATGCATAGTTTTCTCCACTTTTTCTCCGCTTTTTCTTGAATACTTTGCCATGGTGAAAAAATTTAAGGATTAATAAATAACGTGTACCAAAAAACGGACGAATACTATGCCAACAGCCACTCCTACTATATACCAAAGCGTTTATACGCAATTCCACAGGCATTTCTCTCCGATGAGCCTACCAGTACTCAATTTCTTTGAGAGATGTGTCATTTTTTGCACACACTGTTGGAGAATTTTTATATTTTTAGCCCAAACCACACCGTCATAGTGAATCTATCCGCCAACATCCGCCACATCCTGCTTCTGGCCTTATTTTCCAGCGCAGCTGGCGCCCAGGTAAAGTCTCCGGCAGCATATGTCAATCCTTTCATCGGCACTACTAAAAGTGCAGTGCTGACCAAATGGGGCAATGAAGGCGGTTGTTATCCCGGTGCTGTAGCGCCTCACGGCTACTACCAACTAACACCGGAGACGAGGAGGACAGGTGCCCGGGGCTATGATTACCAGGATAGCTCTATTTGCTATTTTACCTGTGTCGGTCATCATAGCGGTTTTCCAGGCGGTGCGGCAGGCAACGTATTCGTTATGCCTGTCAGTGACAATCAATCATTTGACCCGGAGCATTATAGCCGTCGTTTTTCGCACAAGGATGAATACGCGGTGCCCGGATATTACAAAGTACGTTTCAAAGACGATCAGACGGTCGTAGAAGCGACTGCTTCTCCCGATGGTGGTATCTTCCGCTTTACTTTTTCTGACAAGGTAACACCTCAGATTTTTGCCAGCGAAGCGCTCGCTTTCAATACAACTCCTGTTGAACAACGTATCGTAAAAGGAGGTACATTATTTATTTTCAAAAAAGGTACTACCACGATCGAAGCAGCTATCGGAAAAGAACATGCCGCATTTGATGTTGTCAAAGCAGCGACTTACAAACAATGGAACGACCTGCTATCTGTTATAGAAATCAATGATGACAATGAAAAGGGCAAAGCCGTTTTCTATACAGCCCTCTATCATTCACTCTTATTGCCCTGGCTGAATAATGGCCATTATAGCGGTTTCTCGCCATGGGATACTTACCGCACCTTACATCCCTTGCTCAGTTTACTCTATCCTGATTTACAGGCAGCCATGATCCGTTCTATGCTGGATGTTTATCATGCCACCGGTCATTTGCCTACAGAGAGCATGACAGGCAATCATTCCGTACCGGTCATCACCGATGCTTACTTCAAAGGTATTCCTATGGATAAGGACGAAGTGTACAAGGCGATGCAAAAAAGTATCAATGACACTCCTTATCTGCAACCGGATATGCCGGCTTATCACGAGTTAGGCTATGTGCCATTTACATATCCTGAATCCGTAACCCGCACAGTAGAGTATGCCTATGATGACTGGGCGCTGAACGTGTTTGCAAAAGAAGCGATGCATGAAAAAGTCAATGAAGACAGGAGTCTGGCGTTCCGCCAGTTATTGCATATTCCTTCGTTATTCCTGTTGCCGCGTTATAAAAATGAATTCAAACTCAATCCGGGTAATACAGGCTATAAAGAAGGGGACCAATGGGTGTATTCTTTCTTTGTACCGCAGCATCCCCGTGAGCTGATCAATATGATGGGCGGAGATGAATTGTTTGCTCTTCGCCTGGATACGGCTTTAGAAAAGCAACATATCATCTTTGACAATGAAACCGTTTTCCATGTTCCGTATCTTTTTAATGATGCCAACAGGCCGGACCTGACGCAGTTATGGGTGCGGAAGATCATGCAGGACCGATTTTCAGATACACCCGGTGGATTGCCTGGAAATGATGACCTGGGTTCCACTTCCAGCTGGTATATCTTTAGCGCGATGGGTCTGTACCCGGTTGCACCCGGTAAGCCGGTGTATGCACTGGGTATTCCCGCTTTCCGGGAAATGAAAATTCACCTGAAAGATGGGAAGGTGCTGACCATAAAAAGCAATGATACCCATTCTCCTTATGTACAACAGGTACGCCTGAATGGGGTGGAGTACAGGGGACTGAATATGGCGCATGAGTTTATTAAAAGGGGAGGAACTCTGGAGTTTGAAACAGGTACTGTACCGGTGGTGAGTCGGGAAAATGTAAATCGCACTGTTATCAGGCTCACGGAAATTAGTATGGACTCGGTGGCTACGCCTGATCAGCCTTTCCCGGTTGGGTTTACATTGATTAATAATGGGGATGCGGGTGTATTTAGGGTGAATGTGACCCTGAATGGTAAATTATATGGGTTTAAGAATTGCCTGATCGGCAAGGGAGCGAGGTTGCGTGATTCCATCCAGGTTTACCTGTACAAGGCAGGGGAGAATGGATTGCAGTTGAATGACCTGACAGAAAGGAAAGTACAGGTCAGGGCACCGTTGATGAATGTAGGGCCTGTTGTTTCGGAGGTGGTATTTAAACCTTTGATTAAGAAGGATAGTATACAGCATATTGCTTTTGCTGTGATGAATAAGGAGGGCGGAAAGAGATCGGTTATGGTTCCTGTGAATCTGAATGGCAAGGTTTTTTATACTGCAAAACTGGCTTTAGAGCCGGGGGAGAGAAAGGTGGTGAGCTGCCAGGTAAAAGCGGATGTGGTTGGATGGCAGACGGTGAGTATTGGTGGTATGAGTGGGCGGTTTAAGGTGTATAAGGAGCCGATGGAGTCCTTGCTATTATCGTTGGAAGGGACGAAGGATGTGTCAGGGTTTGGGAATGATGGTCAGGTAATTACAACTGAAAATTCAAAGGAGGTATCTGTTAATGGTCAAATGATTACAGCAGAAAAGTCACAGAACGTGTCTGTTAATGATCAGCGCATTTCACCGGAAAAGTCACAGCATGTATCTGCCGCTGGAAATAGTCACATGATCCCCCCCGATAATTCCTCAAAGGCTTCCAGTCATCTCTTCGGACCGGATTATTACATCGAAATCCCTAACGCCCGTAGCCTCGACGAACTAGGCACCACCCTTACCATGATGGCCTGGATCTACCCGACCGAACAAACCCCTGGTCTCGTTGACGTATTTTCCAAAGGTGACACCCACGTCCTGCAGATTACCGACGGCCGAATGTTAAGTTTTTTCGCCGGGGGTTGGGGCAGGGGAGATATTACCGTACCTTTACCGGAACATTGGCTGAACCACTGGCATCATATTGCCGGAGTATGTGATAAACAGGGACTTAAGTTATATATTGACGGCGCCTTGAAAGGGGTGACAAAACTGGATACACCAGTTAACCTGTCCGTAGGAAATAAATGGACGTTGGGACGTAATGAAGAATTTCCCGGAACCCGTATTTTCAAAGGCTATATTCAACAACCAAAAATTTATTCAGATCCTATTGAAATAACTGATTGTAAATGTATTGGGGATGTTCCTGTGCGATAAACTAAAAACTTTACTCAGATCCTATTGAAATAACTAATTCATAAAGCTATTGGGAAAATTCCCGTGTGATAAACTAAAAACATTTTCAGGATCCTATTGATATAACTGATTATAAACGTATTGGGGATATTCCCGTACTATAAACCAAAATTGACACCCTATGCCAAAGGCAAAATTCCTGTTATTGGCAGCTCTTATCACCTGTCTGATAGGGACAGGATGTGGTAGTAGCTGCACGAAAACTACCGCCATTTCCACCGGCGACCTTTCCAGTCACTTCGATGGTAACTGGATCTATGAAAACAAGGAACTGGGCGTATCCTTTAACCTGCCCAATGAATGGTTCCTGCAAACTTCGCTGGGACGAATTCAGTACTACGTACCACTGAGTAAAAATGCGCCTGAAGATATGGTCCGTCAAAAGACCCTGACTCTGGCAGATGCGCAGGCCAATAAAGGCACACTCTTCACCATCCGTGATGTGAAACCCGAAGAAGGCACCGGTGCCGCCATCAGTTTTGCACTCACCGATGTTCAACCTAAAGGAGAAGAGAATGCAGACCTCACCATCGGTTCCCAACACCTAAAAGCTGCTTCTGCCAAGACTTCCAGGGGTACAACTACTTTAACTGTTTATAAAAACTACGGCTGTTTTGACCTGAAGATTTTTGTGGAGTATGCAACGCCGGAACAGTTAGAAAAAATTAAATTACTACTTGCTACAGTAAAATTATAAGCCGGCTGCGGGCCTCGCTTAAATAGCATGCCCTGCTCAAATAAAAAAGCTTTTGCCGAAGGCAAAAGCTTTTTTATTACCAGTATACTCTTCGCAGTAACTCCCTATACTTATGATGTATCTCCTTTGCCACCTCCACTGCATCCCCGCTCGTCACCACCGGATACACTTCCTTCGCATTCACCCACTTCCATTCCCAATCCTCCATCCGCTCCTCAAACCCTTTCAAATCCATTTCCTTCCCCGACTTCAAACATCCGCCCGCATACGCAAAAAATAGTTCCCACCTCGCCCTGTAAAAATTCTTTATCAACCCCGACCATTGCCTTGAACTATACTCATGCAAAGGACTCTTCTTATCTCCCCACAACGTAATCAAATCTCTCGCATTCATTTCATACAGCGCCCTTTCCTGCTGATTCGTTCCCCAACTCTTCGCATCTGCCAGCCATCTCCCCAACAGGAAATCCTTCCTCGTCGCCAGCAAGCGATCCATATCATCCAGCATCACCAAAAACTCCCTGCTATATTTCTTAAAACTCACACTATCCTTCGCTTTATAAGCCTTCGCTACCTGCTGTTGCAAGGTATCAGCATAGTTCGCCAGCACCTGTCTTGTCACATCTACAATATCATACCTGAACCCATCACTCCCTTTCAACACATCCGCCGCTGTAATTAAATGATCCCATGCCGGCAACAAATTTCCCGGTGCATAATTCAGATGCGTCAAAGTGCGGTGTGCCACTGTATCAAATGTAGGTCTGCCAGTCAGAATACTCTCAGGCGTACCTTCTGTCAACCCGCCATCATATACAGTTTTATGCAGGATGGCCCATGCCGCTTCTGCATCTGCATTTTGCCTGCCATAACGGCGCCATGCGTACGCTTTTAACCAGCTATCCAGCTCTATCGGCTGATCATTCCATACATTATCCATCATGAGCGCATACATAGCAGGATTCTGTTCTATCGCTTCCGGTGTACAACCAATACCTACCAGGTTGCCCGCAGTAGAATCGTGCAGGGCATTTGCCGGATCATGAGCTACATGGTCCATCCTGCCATACATTCCAATATTGCCACCAAAGTTCTGCAGCATACACCAGATCCATTGCTTACCATAATAAGCATTCGTCCTGTTCCACACTGGGAAGTTATCACTAAACAAATCCAGTACAATCATCCTGTCATCCGGTGCTGCCGTAAGCAAAGCCCTGATCTGTGCAGGATGCCAGAAGTCTTTCTGGTAATGGAACATCCATCCCTGCATCACCCAGATCGCCTTAGGGTCTGCAGCTACCATAGCCTGGTAAATCTTCTTACTGATCGCATGGAGGTAAGTAGAATCGTTGGTAGGAGGTAGGTTCTCATTAAAAGTATCAGAAGAATAAAAGTGGTCGGTACCAAAAGTCCTGGTCTCTTCTTCAATAAATTCTTTCCCGATCTTTGAGAACATCGGGTCTTCCGGTTCTAAGATATATACATCATCAAAACCCGCATCCCAGTTGGTTTTCTTCACCTTTGCATTTGGGAACTTTGTTTTAAATGCCGGTGGCACATGCCCTGTAAATGCAGGTAGCACAGGCTTCATCCCCAATGATCTTTCTCTTTCGAGGATCTTTTTCTGCAGGTCTTCCTGGTCTTTCATAAACTGCTGTGGCAGCGGACCACCCCATCCATCCAGGTTGCCCATCCAGAACCAGTTAAAGAAACAAGGTCCGCTAAAGAAACTGTTCAGGTCATTATCCGTGAATCCCATTTTCTTGTACACACGGCTCCACACGGAGTTCTGTCCTGTCAGCGCCAGTGGCATATTCACCCCGTTCAGCGCCATCCAGTCAATCTCCCATTGCCAGCGGTCCCAGTTCCACCAGCTTATAGTATAGTTGAACGTGCAATAGTTCAGGTAATAACGATATTGATAAGGCGTTCGTTTATGCACTTTCGTTGGCACTTTCGGCAATGGATTCGGCAGGTCCATATTGGTACCATTCCAGCTGATATCGCAATGCGCATAATTTTTCAGGTAGTAATTGAGCGCACTCGCTATACTCAGGCCATTGCTGCCTCTTATGAGGATGGTATTGCCCTGCGATTCCAGTTCAAACACATCATGCCCCTTTTCCTGCGGGATAAAGCGGGTTTGAAAATGCATGGCCTGTGATCGCATGATTCTTTTCACCAGGTCGTCAATGGCTTGCTTGTCCTGACTTACGGTCGGTACAGCCTGAGCAGCCGGTTTAACTTGCTTGCTCTGACCCACCGTTGGCATAGCCCTAAAGCCAAAAAATAATAACGTAAAAAGCAGGGATGTACGAAAAGATAGTTGCATAGGCAATAAAGATAAAAAAAAATCCCGGCCACATTACTGTAGCCGGGATCTGAATGTATAATTTCGTATTTATTGGTTCGCTGCTTTTTTCTTCTTGGCGTGATCCACGATCGCACCTGTACCCGCACCTACACCTGCACCTATTACAGTACCGATAGCAGCACCTTTCAGGTGATCTTTATTAATGATCGCACCTGTAATGGCACCTGCACCCGCACCTACTACAGCACCTTTAGCGGTATGACTCCAACCTTTCTTTTTGGTAGTAGTTGTAGTAGTAGCTGCAGCCGGACTTTCACTGCCGCTGCTGCCCTGAGACGCCACGGCTTCATGATGCCCATGTGCGGCAGCCTTTGCTTCCTTCACAGAGTCAAGTACCTGTTGCTTAATGGCGTTTACCGTATTTACTGAATCCACAGCCTCTTGTTTGGCTGCTTCGATAGCCGCTTGATCTGCTGAATTGTGACATGCGAATAAGACGGCTGATGTTGCTAAAGCTAGAAATATCTGTTTCATGGTCATACTTTTTTATTCATCTGGAAATAGACCTGTAAAATTGTGCCAGATTAATAGATGAATCCGGTTATAAGCGCGAATTTAAATAATATCGCCATATATAAGCTCCCTGTAAACAGGGATTTTATTGCAAAAAAAATCCCGTCCGCATAAAAAAAGCAAACGGGTCTTTAAATCAATTATTTACAGGCGATTAAGCCGTTAGTGAAAACATAAACCTGTGATTTGCAGCCAGGAACTTCGTCACATCTTCCGCATTCCCTGTAAATGGCCCTGATCCTTCGATCTTTAAGGTCGCCATCGCTGCTGCAAACTCCCCTGCATCCTGCGGATTCGCGTTTTTAGCACGCTGGTACAGGTACCCCGCCATATAAGTATCACCACACCCGGTAGCATCTACCACCGAAGTAGTGGGAATATAAGCCGGAATATCATAGAAAGTCTGGTCTTTGTACACCACAGAGCCGCGGCTGCCCAGGGTAATAATTACCTCTTTCACGCCCCAGGAAGCCAACGTGATAGCACCTTTGCGTACATCGTTTGTGCCTGTCAGCACTTCCATTTCAGATTCATTGGCTTTCAGGATATGCACATACTGAAGGGCTTCTTTCTTTGCCGGCCAGTCAATATGAATCACCTGCTCGTTTTCCACCTTACGCAGGTACCCCTGCACGTCCAGGGAAACGATCCCCTTCTTTGCCAGTTCCCTGATCACAGATACCGGAATATCATCCGCTACCAATGGGCCGAGGTGAAAGAAACGGGCATTCATGCCAGACAGTTGTTCCGCGGTGAACGGATCTGCCAGCTGACTCACACGCTGTGTTCTATGATCCTGATTTTCAGAGTAAATGTTCTCGAAGTAGAGGGTGTTGGCGCTGGGCAGTACTACAATTTCAGTGCCTTTAGCGCTCAGGTCGTCGGCGATGTACATCTCTTTTGAAGCGAGTGCCGTTACCATCACATATTTCACATCCATATTCCGGATGGCACTTGAAAAATAAAACGAGGTGCCACCTGGCATATGTACCACCGAGCGGGTAGTCACTACTTTGTCTAATGTAATATGTCCTATACAGCAAATGTCAAACATGCTTAGTCCGGTTTATAGCGTTGATCCTAATCAAGGTACAAATGTAAATATTACCCCGTCTTTTCCCAAGAATATTCAGGATGCCTGTAACTGCCGGCGAACGGCAGGCGCCACTTTTTTACCGAATAACTCGATGGAGTTCAGCATCTTGTCATGCGGGAGGTCACCTTTAATAATCTGTGCCAGGAAACGGGAGTGGTTAAACAACTTACTTTGATACACAATTTTGTCCACCACTTCCTGTACACTGCCTACAAAAAGAGGTCCTTCCGGGGAGCGCAGGTACTCATACTGCCCCCTGGTAATGGGAGACCAGCCTCTTTCTTCTCCCACACGGTTCATGAGTTTTTCGTAAGTAGGCCAGAACTCGTTGGCAGCCGTGTCTGAGTCTTCAGCAATGTACATCTGGCTATTGATAGCCAGGGGTAAAGTAGCCAGGTTGTGGCCGGCGTCGGCTGCTGACTGGCGGAACAATTTTACGATATCCAGGAACTGTTTCGGCATGCCTCCCAGGATGGCCACGGTCATACCCAGCCCCATTTTACCAGCCCTGGCAGCAGAGGCAGGAGTACCCCCGATAGCGAGCCAGATAGGCAGTTTATCCTGGTAAGGGCGGGGATAAATTCCCCTTTCCCGGATGGGTGCCCGGAATTTGCCTTGCCAGCTGATAATTTCGTTATTATTTATTTTGGTGAGCATATCCAGTTTTTCAACGAACAGCTCATCATAATCATTCAGATGATAGCCAAACAGGGGAAATGACTCAATAAATGAGCCCCTGCCAGCCATAATTTCGGCCCTGCCATTGGAAATGAGATCCAGGGTGGCAAAGTTCTGGAAAGTACGTACCGGATCGGCAGAACTCAATACTGTCACAGAACTGGACAGGCGTATCTTATTGGTAACGGTTGCAATCGCTCCCAGCGCTACCTCCGGTGAAGAGATAATAAAATCAGGCCGGTGGTGTTCCCCAACGGCAAATACATCCAATCCGATTTCGTCTGATAACCTTGCTTCTGCCAGTAATTCCTGCATGCGGGTATGGGCATTTCTGGCCCTGCCTGGTCCATGTTCTGGCGTAACTTCTCCAAAAGTGCTGATTCCAAATTCCATAGTTTGCTCCTTATTTTTCGTGGCGCAAAGATCGGAAAGTTAGGGCTAATGGAAAAAGGACACCTGGTTTCCTTGTAGAAACTACTGGATGAGTATATGGTTATTTCAGATTAAAACTAAGGGGAGCCGATTTACTGTGAAAGATTTTCTTCACATGATTACACAGTTCGGTATAAGTGGCGGGTTTGGTAATAAATAAATGAGCGCCTAGTTTGAGTGCATCATCGATATCCCGCTTCATATCGGAGGTACTCATAATGATGATTTTCGTAAGTGTCAGGCGCAGGATCTTTTTCAATTCTACAAGACATTCCTTCCCATTCATCTTCGGCATGTTCAGGTCAAGGAAAATAAAATCGGGCAAAGCGATCTTTTTTTTACTCAACAGGTCAAGGGCTTCTAAACCGCTGTTACAGCTGTGCATGCGTGATTCGGGCGAAACGTCTGTGATTGCTTCTGTCAAAAAGAACCTGTCATCTGCGTCATCATCAATGATTAAAACTGTCTGCTGCTGTTTCATATGGTTAAAATTTAAAGGTGAGCAGAAGGGTGGTGTATTCAATTCTATATGGTGAAACTAAAATACTTAAAAAATAGCTAAAGGGATGTTAATTATTATTAACTGGAAATAACCAGCTTAGGCATGATTAGTGAGTAGGTATTGATAAATGACACGCATGGACCCTAAAGAATTATTTGTGAATGGTGGGGAGACCGGGCAATTAATGCACATCTGTCAATGGGAAAATAATACCATCGGTTCTCCTGATACATGGCCACCCCATTTACGCACCTGTGTACGGATCATGCTCACTTCGGTGCAGCCTATGTTTATCTGGTGGGGGCCTCAATTTATACATCTGTACAACGATGCATTCATCCCATTTGCGGGCAAAGGGCATCCGTCTATAATGGGGCGCCCGGCAGCCGAAATATGGCCGGATGAATGGACGCGGTTAGCCCCTGTAGCAACAGCTGCGGTAGCTGAAAATGCAGGTTCCTTCATAAAAAGCAGTTTTTTCCTCATGAAAAAAGAAGAGGATGTCGAAGACATTTCCTACGCCTTTTCGTATAGCCCGATTTTGAACCCTGACGATATCGTAGACGGACTGCTGGGGGTGTACAACAATTACCTGAACCCCATTATGGGACATCATGTAGACCGCGAAGTGCCAGTGGTGGAACATCCTGATGATGTGGCGCTGAATACCCGGTTGGGTAAATAACGGGTGCTGCCATGGAAACGATATTGACGGTCAATTGTGGCTCCTCGAGCCTGAAGTTTGCGCTTTATACGGTGACCCTGCCACTGAAACAGGTGCTGTTGGGCAATGTAAAGAATGGGGTTATAGAAATTGATAGGGAGATACATGAGCATGGTGTGGGCACAATGAAGGAGGCAGTGGAGGAGGTGTTGAGTTTGTTGCGTACGCGATTTGAACATTTTAAGGTAGTGATTATCGGCCACCGTATCGTACAGGGAGGTGAGCAACATTTTGAACCCGTGGTATTGGATGATGCGGTATTACAAACTCTGAAAGAACTGGTTCCCCTGGCGCCATTGCACTTGCCGCCATCGCTGGATGTGATATATGCTTTGCAGCGTGCTTTCCCGGCTGCGAAGCAGGTTGGTTGTTTTGATACCGCCTTTCATCAGCATATGCCATTCGAAGCCCGGTATTATCCACTGCCAAGGGCATTATGGAAAGAAGGTGTGATTCACTATGGATTTCATGGATTGTCTTATGAATCCATTATGCAGCAGTTACAACCGTTGTCACCGGGGAATAAGGTCATTGTCGCGCACCTTGGAAATGGCGCCAGTTGTGCCGCTGTACAGGAGGGCAGGAGTGTAGATACCACTATGGGAATGACACCTGCAGGTGGATTGATGATGAGCGCAAGGGCAGGCGACCTGGATCCCGGTGTACTGTTGTACCTGTTAGAAGAGAAAGGAATGACAAGTAGTGAGTTGTCCGCAATGCTGAATAAATCATCGGGCTTAAAAGCAGTGTCGGGAGAAAGTGGCGATGTACAACGATTACTGGAGCTGGAAGATACGCATCCGCAGGCAGCAGAGGCGATTCATATGTTCTGCTATCATGCGCGTAAAACGATTGGCGCACTGGCAGCGGTGCTGGGCGGTGTAGATACATTGGTATTTACAGGAGGCATCGGGGAACATGCCCCGGTAATCAGGAGTCGTATCTGCAAAGGACTTGAATTTTTAGGTATTGTGATAGATGAAAAAGCGAACGTAGAAAAAGCAAATATTATATCAGCCAATGATAGCACGGCGACTGTCCGTGTGATGATAACCAATGAAGAGTTGATGATAGCCCAACACACTCAAACCTTCATATAATATGTTAGAATTACTGCACCGTTACTGGCAAGCGACGAACTATCTGGCGGCCTGCCAGATCTATTTACAGGCTAATCCATTGCTGAAAGAACCATTAAAGGCAGCACATATTAAGCCCAGATTACTGGGGCATTGGGGTACATCGCCCGGCCTGAATTTTATTTATGTACACCTGAACAGGTTGATCCGGCATACACAGGCAAGTATTATTTATATCTGTGGCCCCGGCCATGGTGCACCGGCATTGCTGGCAAACACATACCTGGAAGGTACGTATTCTGAGATCTATCCGCACATTACACAGGATGAGGCCGGGTTGAATTTATTCTTCAGACAGTTCTCCACACCGGGGGGAATACCTAGTCACGTGAGCGCACATACGCCGGGGTCTATCCATGAAGGCGGAGAACTGGGCTATTCACTGGCACATGCATTTGGCGCAGTGTTCGATCACCCTGACCTGATAGCGGCTTGTGTGGTAGGAGATGGAGAGGCGGAGACAGGCCCTTTGGCTGGTAGCTGGAAGTCGATAGAATTTCTGAATCCTACAAGAGATGGAGCGGTATTGCCTATCCTGCACCTGAACGGATATAAAATTTCAGGACCTACGGTGATGGCGAGAATGCCGGATACTGCGTTGTCAGATTTATTTGCAGGGCATGGGTACGAAACGTTGTTTGTAGAAGGAGAAGATCCGATGGAGATGCATACATTGATGGCGGGGGCGTTGGATTTCGCGTATACACAGATCAGGGCTATTCAGCAATCTTCGCGTAAGGCCCGCTGGCCAATGATCGTACTGCGTACACCCAAAGGATGGACGGGGCCTAAAGCGTGGAAAGGTAAAGAAATAGAAGGTACATTCAGAGCACACCAGGTGCCGCTGACAGATGTAAAAAAAGACCCGGAGCAATTAGCTGTATTGGAAGAATGGTTACGGAGTTATCATCCTGAAACGCTGTTTGACGCCCAGGGTAAATTGATTGATTCATTGGCGGCATTACCACCGGAGGGAGAGAAGCGTATGAGTGCCATACCCTATGCAAATGGAGGCAGGTTATTAAGAGATTTGCAATTGCCTGATTTTCGCAGGTATGCATTGCCTGTCGTAAAGCCGGGCGCAGTGACCGCAGAGACAACGGTAGAAGCAGGAAAGTTACTGCGGGATATTTTTTTAGCGAATAAAAACTTCCGGTTATTTTGTCCGGACGAAACGAATTCAAACAGGTTGGGAGCAGTGTTTGAAGTAACGAACCGCATGACGGCAGAGACTATATTACCAAATGATGATCATCTTTCTCCTGATGGAAAAGTGATGGAAGTATTAAGTGAACACCTGTGCCAGGGATGGCTGGAAGGTTATCTGCTCACAGGCAGGCATGGAATTTTTCCCTGTTACGAAGCTTTTGTAACGATCATCGATTCCATGTTCAATCAGCATGCAAAGTGGTTGAAAACATGCAGGGAATTGCCCTGGCGACAGTCGGTAGCGTCGCTGAATTATTTGCTGACGTCACATAGCTGGCGGCAGGATCATAATGGGTATAGTCATCAGGGACCTGGTTTTATAGATACAGTGGTGAATAAGAAGAGCAATGTGATCAGGATTTATTTACCTCCGGATGCGAATTGTTTATTGTCGGTATTGGATCATTGTTTGCGAAGTCGGGATTACGTTAATCTCATAGTAGCAGGTAAGCAACCTGAATTGCAATGGCTGGATATGGATACAGCTATACAGCATTGTACGTACGGTGCTTCAGTGTGGGAGTGGGCGGGGAACAATGATGATGGGGTGCCTGATGTGGTATTGGGTTGTGCGGGAGATGTGCCTACCCTGGAAACGGTAGCGGCAGCGTGGTTGTTGAGAAAGCATTTACCAGCATTAAAAGTAAGGGTGGTAAATGTAGTAGACCTGATGGCATTGTCTCCGAGGGAGAGTCATCCACATGGTATGGAGCCGGAGCGGTTTACATCATTATTTACGGATACCCAGCCGGTGATCTTTGCATTTCACGGGTATGTAAGGATCATACATGATTTGGTGCATGGAAGGCCCGATCCGGTGAGGTTTCATGTGAGAGGGTTTATGGAAGAGGGGACTACGACTACACCGTTTGACATGGTGGTGTTGAATAACATGAGCCGATATCATTTGGCAATGGAGGCGATCAGGCGGGTGGAAGGTTTAGAAGCTGGCGGGGTGGTTGAATTGTTTAAAAGGAAGCTGGCAGAGCATGATGTGTATATAAGGGAGCATTTGGAGGATATGCCGGAAATAACTGACTGGAAATGGAGTGATTAGCTATAGCATAGCTATACTTTTATAAGTACACTATAAGTACATTAAAAGTACATCTCTATATCGATTGGATATTGAGGTGTACTTTTAATGATGTATTAGTACTCATTTAGTGTTAAAGCTTCACTATAGTTTGGGAATGGCATGGATTGGTATTATAAGGCGGCTAGTCTGCCGGCGGGCGGGAAAGTGATAGTGGTGGCGGTGGATTTGCCGGGAAATGAAACGGTGCGGGAGGTGAGATTGGAATAAATAGTTGATTGGCTACTTAATTTTATAAATATGAATTTTCTTTTATTAGTTTTGAGTCTTTAACAAAACTCACTGTAGTAGCCAAATCTATGAAAACCAATGCCCTTCTCATTCTTTCCCTCACCCTGCTTTTCGCCTGCAGTAAGAAAGATGACACAACAACCAGTACTTCCAACGGCAAAAAGGGTGCTTGCTTCAGCACCTATACCACCGATGGTACCTGGAACGGAAACATTGTAAAACTGAAAGCCAACTGGTTCTACACCTGGGGTACAGATGCTCCCCTGGATGTGGCACCACAAAACGCAGAATTTGTCACCATGTTCTGGGGCGCCGGCAACGTCACAGACGCAAACATCGCCTATGTCAACAACCTGAAGGCTCAGGGAAAAGTAAAGTACATTCTTGGTTTCAACGAACCGGATCTTTCCGACCAATCCAATATGACAGTGGCAAAAGCCCTGGAACTCTGGCCCAAACTGGAAAGCATCGGTTTACCTTTAGGTAGTCCCGCAGCTGCATGGCCTACACAACAATGGATATACGATTTCCTCGACTCCTGTATTGCAAGGAACTATCGTGTAGATTTTATTTGTGTACACATGTATGTAGGATTGGATGATACACACTTTGTATCGGTATTATCTGACTTGTACAACAAATATCATAAGCCAATCTGGATCACAGAGTTTGCAACAGTAGATAACAATACAGGTACTGTAGAAGGAAATATGTACACACCAGACCAGGTATTGGGTTTTATGCAGCGCTTATTACCTAAACTGGATTCATTGCCCTATGTACAGCGATATTCCTGGTTCTCCAGTTCACCGACGAGTGCAAGGTTATGGCCGTCTTCATTGATAGATGCCAGTGGAAATCTGACTACATTGGGGAAATGGTATGCGGAGCACGAATCGAATAATAGTATTAAAGCAGCACAATAGTATATTTTCAGATAGGCGTCATCGGATAGGTGGCGCCTTTATCAGCTCCCCGCCCTGCACATCACCTGCTGCAATTGCAAATACACCTGCGGCGACACCCCCACAAAATGCGTAAAATCCTTAATCAAATGGCTCTGGTCATAATACCCACAAACCTCAATAACTTCAAACCAATCCGGTACTTCCCCCGGTACCAACATCCCAATTGCTTTCTGAAACCGTTGATACCTGTTCATCTCCTTCGAACTAAATCCTAAATACTTCTTATAATTCAACTGCACCGTTCGCTCACTCTGTCCGCTCCTCCCGGCAATCTGTTTTGGACTATCATTCAACCCATCCTCGATAATATTCGCCGCCGCTGGATCCCGGGTACAAAGATATTCCCCCGAAAAGTCCAGTAATCTCTTCACCTGCAAAGCCGGATCTTCCATAACCTGCAGCTCCTGCCAGAGATCAGCAAAACAATGCGTCTGTATTAACTTATCCGGATCAGCCAGATAATGCTGCAAAGGCTTGCCAAAGAACCTATAAAAAGCATCATCCTTAAAATTCGCTACTAGTATTTTACTCCCCGGCAGCATTGTATATTTCATAGATTGCTTAACCGGCCCCAGCACCAGCGTTTTCTCAATAGGTAAAAACGTCTCACCCCCATATTCCAAAGGCACAGGTGGCCCAAAATTGAAGGCCATTATAGACTGAAAAGCAGGCAGCAATTGCTTTTCAATTGAAGCATTGCTATGATTAGCGGCATAGTAAAAGTGAGAGAAAACCTGTTCCCATGAAGGCGGAACAGCGATGCGCATGCTGATGTATTCCTGCATATGAATTTATTCAAAAACCCGCTTATGCTTCTTCACATAAGCGGGTTTTTAAAGTTACATATTTATTTTGAAGGACTCCCATCCCCCCGCAGTCACTCTATTACACGTCATTGGCTGCAACCCGTCCTCGCTCGAAATATACATCCCGTTATTCCCTCTCAGGGAAATACTCCCATCTGCATTCGTCACCCAGTCAAACTGTTCCCACGCGCCAATCGCTGTGCGATTGCAGGTAATAGGTTGCAATCCATTTTCAGAAGAAACATACATACCGCCATTCTTCAATGCGATCTTTCCATTCCCCGCATCAACTACCAAAAACTGCTCCCAGCCCCCGGCAGTCGTGCGATTACAATTCATTGCCTGTGTGCCGTTTTCACTACTCACATACAGGTTATTAGACCCTTTCAAAGTAATCGTCATCCCCACCGGATTATTCGCCGTTCCACCCAGCACAGTAGGCGTTTGCCTGATAGCAGTCAGGGTAATCAGCCCTTTCAGCATCCTGCCACCATCACCCGTCAGTCGTAAATAATAGTCGGCAGAACAAGCTACACCATCTTCATCCAGTGTTACAAAACCTGATCCCGCAGGCACAAAAGCCGCACTTTCCGCAGTTTTAGCAATCTGGTTACCTTCATTGTACTCGTCGAACATAGAGACATAAATCCCCTGGCAACCTACACGGATCATATTGTAAAACTGCCTCCACATGAAGTCCCCATGCGCGCGTTGCCTTTCCTGCAGATCACCGGGCAATACACAGGGCTGATAATCGATCCCGTTTGCATTACAAAATGCCTGGTCAGGCGTATTCACATTGGTATAGAAATTATCAGACTCGCCCGCATTCCCAATCCTTCCCACCATCCAGGGAGAAAGCATATTGAATGCTTTGTAAGCCGCCAGGAATGCCGGCCTTGAATCGCTATTCTCTTCCCTCCAATGTGTGGGCACACCGCCTATTACATAACAACCCTGGTTCTTAAACCAGTTAATAACTTCTAAACATACATCTGCAGACCATGGATGATTGTCATCATTAAATCCAAAACCCCAGATGCACACCACCGGCTTATTATTCTGCCTGGCATAGGCAGCAGAAGTGGTGTAGGCAGACATTTTTGCCAGCCAGTCAGCCTTGATCTCAGACTGCATATTCGTCCATCCGCTTACATCATACATAATGTAAAACTTACGTCCATAGGCTTCAGCAGCGCGTTTCACCTTGGCAGTGATGGAATCGCGGATAGGTCCTTCCTGTCCGTTTGGATTGAAACGTTGCAGCGCAGCTACATCAATCTCATTCTCCTGCATCCAGCGAAAATGCGTATTCACCGTCTGATCAGTATAGGAAGAAAAAAGTGTAGCCGGCGAGCCATTACCCAGTGCAGGCCATCCGGTTTTAAAAGTGCTGGTATAATCCCTGACATCCGGCCAGGATTTAATACCATTGTTGGTGGCAGCGGGCACCTTTGCCCAGTCCTGCGTCCAGTGCCACCATGCATTGATGGGAGAGCCATCTCCGGTACAGGCAAACCAGCCCTGGTACCCCACGACGATTTTGCCAACGACATCCCCAGCGGGAGAAGCATTGGCAACAGATAATCCATTGGTTTTTAAAGTAAGGGAAGATTCCCGTTTGTTACAACCGAAGCATAGCAGTAACAGTGCAGTCCATAGCAACATAGGCATGGTTTTCATGGTCTTTCAATTTTTATGATGAGGGAAATTCTGCTACATGCCTACTTAAACGGAGAATCGTAGATATTATTTTACTTTTAACAACCAGGTATCCCGAAACATGGTTTCATTGCTATCTTTTTTTGCAATGGTAAACCCTGCTTCATGAAAGAAGGCTTCCGCAGCTTCAAAAGATGCAAATTTATTTTCTTCCACCTTATGAAAATTTAGGAATCTTTGCTGCTGTGCTGTGTAATATTGTTTTGTTTCAACCGGGGATGAAATATAAATATCCGCAGTAATCCAGCAGCCGCCTCTTGCTGTAAGTACTTTATGGATGATACTGCAAAGTTGTTTTTTCTCCTCCATATTCAAATACATCAGTAAACCTTCATTGACGATAGTAAGGGGGCCGGCAGGAAAAGAATTAACAATGGCTGTAAACTGTTCCTCATCCAGTGCATTCAATGATTTCAATTCCAGGTGTCCTTTTAATGGACCCTGTTGTAAATGATGAACGAACTGTTGCTTGCGGCTGATCACATCTTCGAGGTCAGTATCGATATAATACACTTCCTTATTCCCTGCCATATCCAGACCTCTGAAAGAATACCCGGAAGAAAGCTCGAGGATATTAGTGATACCGGTAGCTTGCAGTAGACGATCAATACTATAATACCTGGTTTCGAAATGCTGTACCCTTATCCAAAAGAGTGGAGACTTTTCGTAGTCATCGGGAGGCGCACTGATCAGTTTAGCAGCTTCCTTCATGAAAGGAATTTGTGTAAATGATTTGGCAAACAGCAGGGAGATGGCAGATGGACTAATTGTATTGAAATCTTTTACTTTTTCATTGAATATAATACGGTTAAAAAAGGGATCGGTCACTGTCATTTCAAGGGTATCGGGCGCCCATGCTACACGTTCAAGACCCGGGCGGTTGTAAGTGTAATTTTTGGATAGCAGTTCTTCATGATATTTTCTCAATTCTTCGAAGTCGGAAATCGTGAACCTGCCACCCGGGGAGCATTCACCATGATGTGCTGAGAGATCGAAGGGAAGTCCGCGCAGCGACATGCGCAGGTAGAAAGGACTGTTCTCCGGCCGGTGTTCCCAGTTAATAGTACAGCCCAGCCAGTTGACATAAAATTCGATCGTTTTATCATAATCAAAAACACGGAAAACGGGGATTATTTGCATGGCAAGTATATTTAGAGTTCAAAGATGCCAGGATGCCAGGAAGTAAAATTTAACGATTGTTAAAAAAAATGTCATTTAATCTGGGCCCTGATTCTGCTGAGCGATACCTGGGTAATCCCGAGATGCGATGCAATATACTGCAAAGGAACGCGCTGTATTACCTGTGGCCGGTTGGCAAGGAGATTTTCATACCGTTGTTTGGGCGTGTCTTTTAAAAAAGAGAAGAAGTGCCGGATAAAGGCGGCTTGTCTGTCGATGGCGCGGTCCATCAGGAAGGTATTGACAAGCGGATGTTGCCGCATTTGCTGAAGGTCCTCGGCGAGCAGCCAGTGTACATCAGTTTGCTCGATGGTTTCGATGGCATAGGGACTGGGAACTTGTTTATTGAACGACTCTACGGAAGCGACAGCGTCACCTTCAAAGAAGAACTGAAAACTGATGTCTTTGCCATCGTGGTTGAACCAGGTGCGAATGCAACCTTTTTTGATGTGGTACATTTTGCGGCAGATATCGCCTTCTTTGAGGAGGAGGGTTTTGGGCGGGAAGGAGTCATGCTTCCAGAGATGTTGGAATTGTTTAAGTGCGAGTTTGAGTGGCTGGTTCATAATGGAAAGGTAAGGATAAAAATTATTTTTCTTTTTATTTCCAATACATTCGTATATTCGTAATAACCACTGCAGCATCATTGTTAACCACTATCCATGCTGCATTACAGACCATATTCTATCAATCAAAAGAATAACAATTAAGCCTATATCATGAAGTTTGTTACCACGGTAATAATATTATTATTACATCTTCCAGGCTTTGCGCAAATAAGTATAAATGTGTACGCTCACCTGACAGCATCAGGCTCAATCGGCACACTTTCATTTGATAAAACCATGTCATTGAGTACAGCTGTATTCTCTGCTCCCGGCGGCCCTGTTTACAAGGCAACGGTAAATCAGCTGCCACCTTTTGTCCTTTACCGTAATGATGTCAGGATAGGGACCGTGAGTAGTAGTAGAGTATATCCCATAAGCAGCATCAGAGGGGATTTGCAGTTTTACGGAGATGTAAGTAATACAGGGTATTTCTCAGTAAGATATGTCTATGAAATGGCAGCACCGCACCAGGTAAGTGCAGGCGTATCGTCAGCTACACAAACTTGTGCCAATACCGCCATCATTCTTCGTTCCAGTGATAACTGGCCTTTGTTTAGTGATAATAACCTGAGTACAAGTGTGATATGGGAGTATAATTTAAATGGATCGCCTGCATGGGTGGGATTGGACTCAGCATCAGCAGATTTCAATTTTTCTTTTGTACCGTCGTTGTATATGCCGGTCACAGGTATTTTGAATGTCCGTTTTCGTTGCCGTATCAAAGCGGATTACACTGATAAGGTATATTATTCTCCTTATAGTACAGCCTCAGATTTTTATACCATCATACCCGCCCCACCTACCTTAAAAAGTACAAGTGCATTAGTAATTACCCCCGCATGTGCCGGAAAGGCAAATGGTAAGATATACCTTTCCGGAAGTGCTATTAGCAGTAATGATCCTTTCATGTATTGGTTATTACGCCCCGGGAATGTCACTACACCCTGTACTACAAATTGTGGTGATTTAGTGGATTGGAGTAATGGGATAGATAGTGTGGCAAAAGGGGTTTTAGTAAAAGGTGTGGCGGCTGGCACATACACTTTGTGGCTGATCAATTCCGGTGGTAATGCAGGTAATTGTCTGACCCCGATAAAAATTGTAGTACCTGAAGTGCCAGCATTGTCATTGTCCGTTACATCAGTCACGCACATCGGGTGCCACGGTGCCAAAGATGGTGTGATCAGTATACAGGCAGCCGGTGGCGGCGGATATAATTATACATTAAAAACTCCGGCAGGAGAAGAGATAAATAACACAACCGGTTACTGGAAAGATTTGACTTCCGGTACATACCAGGCAATGGTGAGTGATACGACCTGTAATGACATGAAGAGTATAAGCATTACGCTCACAGAACCACCAGCGCTTGTTAGTACGATCAATGTGTTTGGAGTTACCTGTAGTCTCCCTGCTGATGGTCGGATCGATATCGCTGCACCGGGAGCTATTATTGCTTTGTACAATGAAGAAGGTGTACCACAGTCTTCTTTTTCGGGGTTGCCTGCAGGAAACTATACAATCAGATTATCTGATAATGACCATCCTGCCTGTCCTTCCCGGGATACTACCGTAGCTCTTACAGCTCCTATACCTCTTTCATTACAGTTAATAAAAATTGACTCCGTTAGCTGCCATGGTGCTAATGACGGGCGCCTGCAGGTAGCGGGCAATGGCAGTGGCAATCGTTTCCTGCTCTCCGGCCCGGTTCAAATGACCAATACTACCGGCGATTTTGATCACCTTCCTGCAGGTGAATATACTGTTCAGGTAAAAAGGAACAATCCCGCCTGCAATGATGTCCTGTCGTGCCAATATACAATCTATGAGCGTCCGCCATTGCAGGTAACCATACAAACTGGGCCTATCACCTGTTATAATGCCGCTAATGGTCATATGCAGGCACATGTAAAGGGTGGGACAGGGGTTTATCATTACACCTGGGAAAAGTTACGACAACCGAACTGGTTTGCCACCGGGTCACAGGTAGAAGAGGTAGAACCCGGCACATACAGTGTGACTATTACAGATAATGAATGTAATATAACCTCGGATACCGTCGTAATTACTAATCCTTTGCCACTCACGATAGACGAAGTACGTATCAAAGAGGCCATATGTCTTGAAGACGGTGCTGCATTTGACATTACAGCTTCCGGCGGAGATGGACGATATACATTTGATTACTCATGGGATCATGGAGAAATATATTCGCCGTTAGCACAGATCCACACCTCCGGAGAATATGATATAAGAGTCACCGACGGACAGGGATGTATGGCCTGGGCGCCAGATACATATACAATCCATTTACCTGATAGCCTGTATTTTCAGGTGGATTTGACCAATATCACCTGCAGAGGGAATGATGACGGCCGCATTGACATCTCCGCTTCCGGAAATGCCTATTCTCTTTCTTACAGCCTTGATAATTCCGATTGGCAGGAATCAGCTGTCTTTGATAGATTATTAGCCGGTGACTATATGGTGTATGTAATAGATGACGGGGGGTGTACCAAATCTATGGCAGTCAAACTATCTGAAGATACTACCCGCCCGCCGCTTGAAATTAAAGTAACAGGTAGCAATGGGGTGTATTGCGGCGGAGACACAACTGGTGCCATCAATTTTGCCGCCTCAGGAGGAATGGCTCCTTACAAGTATTCGTTGGATGATACCAACTGGGCAACCAATTCTTATTTTTCCGGGTTATCGGCCGGTACATATACAATCCGGGCAAAGGACGCATATGGTTGTGCGGCAAAGTATCCTTTTTTGATAACCGCTGAAGATCCTGTCATTCATTTATCTGCGGTCGTCACCCCTGTTCAGTGTTATGGTTCTTCAACAGGTGAATTGAATGTAGCAGTAGCTGGTGGTGATGGTATTTATCATTACTCATGGTTGGAATCTTCTTTATCCACTGGTAATCTGACCCAATTAAAATCGGGTGAGTATCACCTGTCTGTAACCGATGGAAAAGGTTGTATGCAGTCAGCATTGTATACAGTACCGCAACCTCCGCCGTTAACAATGCATATAAATACAACGGGAGTTTGTGACGGGCTCCGGGATGGCGTCATAAAAGTTCTTGCCAATGGTGGCACTATGAACTATGCTTATTCTTTAGGTGATGCCAATTGGACATATGATTCATTGTTCACGCATCTCGCACCCGGAGATTATACAGTTGTCATAAAAGACGCCAATGACTGCCTGTTGGAAGAAAAAACAATATTATCTAAAAAGAACATACAGCCAACCGTCAATTTTCTCGTAGTCTCACAGGATAATGTTGCAGACACACTCGCCGTCCGGGAAATCTGCCTGCCCGCACCCGACAGTGTCAATTGGGAATTCTCTCCCTCCGCAGAATGGCTGGGTACAGATTCCTTCGACGCGCCATTGATCCGCTTTAGCCATCAGGGAGATTACTGGATAAAAATGTACGCCACCTTTGGCAGTTGTACCTACACCCTACAAAAAGATGTAAACATTCTGCCATTTGATCCACTGGTCATTCCTGTTTATCAGTTGCCATCCAGTATCATTGACACCGTCACCGTATCTCCCAATCCCAATTACGGCTACTTTAAATTTAAAGTACAGCTAAATAAGAAACAGCCAGCGATAGTCACCGTCTACGACCTGAATGGCCGGCTGATAGACAGAAAACAATATTCACCTGTACTCCTGGTAGAAGACAGTTTTGATTTGAAGAATGTTCTTCCCGGTATGTACCTGCTAAGGGTCCTCACCGAAAATGACAGCAAAGATGTGCCATTCATAATCAGCCAGATTTAGAGAGTGAATATGGAATGGCGGCCGGTAGCCAACGGCCACCATTTTCCCAAAAATCCATCAGATGAAAAACCTGAAATATTTAGTAATCTTATTGTTTTTCTATATAAGTACCTTGCAGGCACAGGATTATCCTGTTACAGCCAGTACGCAAATCATACCTCCTTATAGTTTATACCTACCCGATTATTATTCCGGGGGAAGCGAAAAATTGAGGGTCATACTTTTACAGCGTGATCTCACCCAACCGGGCTATGACATCGGCCTGCAAATGACCTTAGAACGGAATGGCACAGTGATCATGCGTACCTCCCCGTCCTTTCATCCACCATCAATCACCATACATGCCGGTGTCCCCATCATTATCAGCAGTACTGCACTGGCCGAATATTTTTTAACCGATCATATTCTCTTCAGCGGCGGCTACACCCGCGAAGAATATGAACGAACAAAATCATTACCTGAGGGTGCTTACCGCCTTACCTTTCAGGCATGTGATTACCATCGTCCAGGCATCCAGATCAGCAATGCCATTGCCAGCGTATTTTTCTTACAAAAGAGTGATCCGCCTTTATTGAATCTACCCATCTGCGGTAGCCGTGTTGAACGACGTGATCCACAATTCCTCACCTTCAACTGGTCAAACCGTAACACCAGTCAGGCAAACACTGCCTATATATTTTCATTGTACGAAATAAAGCCGGCAGGTAGCACTCCGGATTATATCATCCGTAGTACCCGTCCGCTTTACACACTCACGACCGACAATACCACCATTTTGTATGGTCCTTCCGAACCAGCGCTGGTTGACAGCATGCAATATGCCTGGATTGTACAGGCGATAGACAAAGAAGGCAAGGATCTTTACGCCAACCAGGGATATAGCCAAAGCTGTACATTTACATATCTCGGTGCCAACCCATTCGAACATGTCGAAAAGCCAATACTGTACGGAACTTCCCAGGGGGAACGACAAATCCGCTACCATTGGCCAGTCACCGCCGTAGATGCCTATCGCCTCCAATACCGCGCCGTCGCAAAAGATAATATCACTTACGACTGGCAAACAGTAGAATTCACCTCCGACACTACCTCACTTATCACCAGTCTTGAACCAGACAGGGAATATGAGGCCCGTCTTCAATGGAAACTATCTGGCGTTTACAGTGCCTACAGTGACGGTTTAATACTCAAAACTGCTCCGCACCAAACTATCGCCTGCGGAGACGCCGGCGTACTTTCCCTGCCATCAAATAAGCAGGAGCAACCCACCCTGATACCGGGCAATATCATCCGCATCGGACATTACGATGTACTGCTTACTTCCCTTACCAGTGGGCGCATCATTACCCCTGGTTTAGGATTCGGACTGGAAGTATATTTGAACAATGTAATAGTCAATACAGACCTGGTAGCCATTAGCGGAGAAATGCATGCCGTCACAAAAGGTATAGATCAATTCATCAAAGCAGAGTTGGACGCCCAGCATGGTGGTGATGACATGGGCAAAGTAAAAACCGGTGACCTGGTAGCAGATATCACAACACACTTACATATCTTTACCAAAGAAGCCATCGTGGCAGATACTACCTCCCACACGATCACTTTAACCGATAGTGAAGATGGTAGTACCCAAACCATTCATTACACAACACTTCCATTGCTCGTCGAAGATGCAAATGGTAATATCTACCAGGTCACTCAACAGGGAACGGTCAATTACGTCGGCAAGCGAAATATCGCCTTAGCGGCCAGTTCCGCCAATTTTGATAACCTTCAGCTCAATATTGGTCAGGTCGATTTCGCCGCTGGTAATGACAATAAATATGCCTTCGATACCTTTAAAGCTGACTATCCATCCAGCTATGAATCACTGGCAAATGGACAATACCATGTCAGTGCCAAAGCTATCATACCTGGTGCACAGGAAACAATCATCGCCTACCGTCCGGATACCGCAGCAGTTTTATTTATAACCAGGAAAGGGATTGTCTACCCCTCCACCTGCACGGACAAAGCATGTAAAGTCACCATCACCGGTGGTCCTGCCGGAGATGCACAGGAATTATTTGCCATTCACCCCGATGGCAGCAGTGTTGGAAAATTATTGATACCCAGTTATCCGCCCTTACAAAAAAGAGTTATCCTCGTTCCCATTGGTGAAAATGTTATCATCCCCGAAAAGACGATTACTCAGACACTGGCCACTGTTTATGGCAGTATAGGCATATCCTACACCCTTGAAACGGACAACAGCTTTAAGAGCAACACATCCTGGGACCTGAATAAAGACGGGGTATTGCAGGATAGTAAAAGTGCCTTACTAAGCAACGGTTTCACGGGAGAAGAAAAGGCCATGAAAAAGGCCTATATCCAATCTCACAAGATATCTGACGACGCGGTCTACCTGTTCATGGTCAATGAGGTGGCTCGCGAAGATGCCGGTCTGCTGGGTAAAATGCCGCGCCAGAGCCAGTTTGGGTTTGTATTCGTAAAGAACGGCACTGATCCGGAAATAGCCCGTACCATAGCCCATGAGATAGGCCATGGAGATTACACCTTAGCGCATGTTGCCAGCCCCTCTGGTAACCTGATGACAGTGGGTGCTGGTCTTGCATTATATAAATTCCAGTGGGATATTGTTCATGATCCTGGCAGTGTATGGGGGATTTTTGAAGATGATGCCGCCAGTGAGCTAACAAAGGGTTTATCTCTTTACAAATGTTTACAAAAAGATGTACAGGCTGCCTGTACGTCTGGCTTATATTACGCACCGGATAGTTCTGTTGTGAAATTACCGGAGGGAGCAGTGCCGCTATCTGTCTTTTACCAGGACTTCAGTACAGCCAGTCCAGCCATGGCAGGTTCTCTCAATACTTTTGAGTATGCAGGAAAAGAGTACACTGCCATCTATTTCGTCAGCACCGGCAGGTTTAAAGGATATAGCTACGATAAGTACGATCCATCAAGTTATATCTATAGCCGTTCTAAACAGGCGGGTGACAAAATTAATATTATCGAATTCGGGAAGGAGATTTTTACCTGCGGAGTAAAGGTAAACAGCGTTTCGTATCCCAACGTGGGTTGCTTATGCCAGGATAATAAATACACCCTGCAGTATAAGCGATTTATGCAGGAGGTGATTGATGCTGACCAGCCGGAAGTGCAGGCAGAGATTGCAGCTATTTGTCAGACAATCATTTCTCTTCCCGATGACGTACTAGCTACAAATAATGAATTATTCAACTGCTATTATGACAACCCTGAACTCTATTACATAGATTGGCATGAATCTCCTGATGTGCTAACTTTTGAGCAATTGAAGCAGATGCATCGGCAATTAAAGGAGTTGGATAGTAGTATCAATTTATTGAAGCGCTGTGAATTTGCGACCGGCAGTGATTTAGTTAAATTCATTAACGCACATTTTGTAATTGCGGGTACTAAAACTTCTTATTTAACCAGTGCGCAGTTTTCCCGTCTTACGCCTGAGATCCGGGCTTGTTTGATTACAAAGTTACTGAAAGACGATTATGGGCAGCGTTATTCAGTAGGTAGCGGAGAATTCGGCGGGCAGAATATCATGCTGGAATTGATAAGGAACTGTGCCAGTACCGGTGAATTGCATGAGGTCATCAAACGCTTGCAGCAGGGGCATGTATTATATACGCTCTTGTCAGATACGTATGATTATCTCTATTTTTCCAGGGGGAATTTCACCCAATTATGCGATGCAATTACAACTGCGTGGCTGAATGAGGAAAAGCCTGGGAATGATCTGGAATTGATTCGCCAGTTGACGGCAGAAAAGAGATGGTTGGTATTTGACAATGGGTACCTTACGGCGAATAATCGGGAGGATTTTAGGGATAAGGATCAAAAGATCAGGTTGGAAGTTAAAGAAGGGGTAGGGGCGTACCTAAAGGTTATATTAGCGGGAGTGGATGCGGGGCCGGTGGCGTTGTTTTCGGATTATGCGGAAGGGAATCCGTTTACAGGGGAGTTCGATCCGCTGGATTACCTGATATTGATTCCTAAGCGGAATATAAGTGCATTTGGTACTACGCTTGAGCAGGGAATTCCTTATATTTTACCAGCTCTTTCGGTGTATGCGTTATTTAAGCAGGATACCAAATCGTCTATGGAAACTTCGGGGGCTTTGGTGCTGAATGCTGGGCTGTGTGCAGTGGGGATGGAGGGATTAATGAGTGCGGGTGCAGTGAGTACTGGGGTGGAGATGTTGAATGTAAGTCTTGCGAGTTTTGTAACTTATGCTAATGCGGCGCCAGAGATGTTTCAGGATCATCCTGAGTTGGTGAGGTATTCGAATTATCTTGCGATGGCTTATATGGTGGGGAGTTTGACGGTGGGGAGTGTAAAGGCGATACGGAATGCCAGGATTGAAGTTCCGGCGGAGATGGTGGCGGGGAGGTATGTGGTGGATGCGGGGGAGATTGAGAGGAGGGCGGTTGTTGTGGGTGAGGAGGAGTTGACGCCGTTGGAGAGGTATCTGGGTAGTATGAATGATAACAAAATCTATATAGTGGTAAACCGAGATATGGATAAGAATACCTACAGCGTTATTACCAATGGTGTAGAAACTCCTTTAAGTCAACTCTCCATAGCCAGGTATTTAGATGGAATAAATATCTCTGCTGATAAAGAGATTGTGTTACTTTCGAGTAGTGACTTAAAGACTGCGCAGAATTTATGTACTGCTCTTGAAAAGCCAATCATTGTGAATGAAGGGTGGGTGAAAATATATGAGAATGGAGTGATTGAAGCTGAAGAAGGATTTAAGAGATTGTTTCCAGATAGAAGTGCGTCGGAGCCGGTGAGAATAGGAAGAGAAGGAGTTCCTAAGAATTTGGTTGTATTGTTAGGGGAAGAGGTGGATTGGGATGAGTTGGTAACGCAGATTATTACTAATATAAAGAATAGAATAGCTGCTTTGTCTATTAAAGATCATCAATTTGATTTTGAGCTGGAAGATGTTATGGAAATGGTAAAGAAAGGAAAGAGAATGGGAATTACAAAGGAAGAGATAGCAGACATCATTTATAATGGTGGTAGGATAAATAAGAGTTACACAGCGGATGCTCTTATTGAGCAAATGATGGTCTGGAACAAAATTAAGAGGATAGGATATCCTGAAATATTTAGCAGTGAAAAAGATTTGAAAGAATTCGGTGATTTATTGAGGGCATTAGCGAGAGAGTGGGGGCTTCCTGCGGAAGAGATTTGTTTACAAGGAAGCGTATTGATGATGAAAAACGTGAAAGACTTAGATGTAGCAATTAGGCTAGGAAAGACGGAGTATGAGGCAGTTCGAGATAGATATAGAGCGGCTTTACTTAACCCAGATATGGTTGAAGAATTAGGAAGTACTGGAAGGATTTCCGGTAGTTTATTGCGGCAAACTTCAGAGAAAAGTGCAAGGTCATTTTCCGCTCAATTTCAAGATAGATTTAAAATTCAATACAGCCAGGATGAGCTTAAAAAAAAGATAGAAAACGTACACATTTCAGTAATTCAAATAGATGGAAGGTTAGATGTATCACCCTATTTAAAAATTAAGTAAATGAATTATAAGTATTATAAAACGTTTTGTTTTTTGGATAAGAATACAGAGATTGCCGAGGATGTAATTTCATCACGGAAAGTATATTATAGGTTTTATTTTGAGCCTAAAATATTAACTGAAGTAGGAGAACGTTACCTAAATGGGAACTTCGATCAAGTTTTCTATAGGGAAGGAAACATGGATTTAGTAAGAAAATATCATCAAGAAATTTTCCCTGAAAGAACAGACTTTAATATTATTCAAAATTTAACTGAATTCACGATTCTGCTAAAGATTTTTAAGAATGGAGTTTTAAATGGCGCTGAAATTTTTACTTATAATAATAGTTATGAGCAAATTGAGAATCTAATATTTGATAACGCTTTTCATTTGCAAGAATTTAATTCCTCTTTAAATGAGAATGGGATTTTTAAAAAGAAAATATTTCTTGCATATGATTGGAGGATCTTTGACGACTATTAAAAAAAACCCCTCCCCACCTGTAACATCCCCCCCTCCCCCCATACAAACTAAAAAAAAACAATCACCTAAAAACCAAACCTTGCCCACCGAAAATGACTTCCTCACCCTCCTGGACGCCCACAAAGGCATCCTCCACAAGATCTCCAAAATGTACATGGAATCTCCTGAAGACCAACAAGACCTCCTCCAGGAAATCATCTACCAACTTTGGAAAAGCTACCCATCCTTCTCCCACCAAAGCAAATTTTCCACCTGGATGTACCGCGTCGCCCTAAACACCGCCATCACCTTCTTCAAAAAAGAAAAGAGAAAACCGCTCACCACCTCTTCCTTCCCGGAAAACCTCCCAACTGAAGAAAACGAAGCGATCTCCAAAGAACTAAAGCTATCTCACTTCTACAAAGCAGTGCAGCAACTCGAAAAAATAGAAAAAGCTTTCATCTTTTACCATCTTGAAAATTACACTCACAAGGAAATAAGCCTCCAGCTAGGTATCAGCGAAGTAAACGCCAGAGTAAAGTTAAACAGGGCAAAAAATAAACTTAAAGAACTCATAAAAAAACAAGGATATGAATTTTGATAACATCCAGGCTGCCTGGAACCAGGAACGCAACGACAATATCCAATTGCCAACCGTCCTCAGCGACCTCAAGGGAAAAAAATCCCCTGTAAAGAAAATAAGAACCGCCATGCGCGCCGAATTGATCGTTCAATTAATAGGATTAATAGTCGTAGGATTTTTCCCGCAAATACTCAATCTCCATAGCAACTTCCTGCTCGCATTTTATATGACCTACGGATTCATGATCATTATTTCAATCTATTATTTCATCCGGTTTTACTTCTTCTACAACCGTCTCTTTAATTACACGCTCAACTCGAAAGAAAGCCTTTACACCTTATATTACGACATAAAAGTCAATATCGAAATGTACAGGTCTTTCAACTATGCCCTGATACCAATAATGGTAATCATGATATCACTCTTCGTAGTAGCGAAAATTCCTTTAGCCTCCCTCATGGATCAAAGCCACCTGCTCACCTTAGGAGTCATTATCCTGGCAATATCAACGCTACTGGTATATGGTTTTATGGAATTCGGAATAAAGCTGGGTTATGGAAAATATCTCAAAGAAATCGGCTCCATCCTGGATCAGCTAAGAGAATAATGAAAACACCCCCTGCTGAAAAACGATAACAGCAGGGTAATTTTTTAAAAAGATATCAAATTCTAAAATAAACTTTGCTGCGCTCCCGCGTTCAACGGCGTGTCATTTCCCAACGGCGGCAGCGCCGGCCATTCCCAATGCGCATCCTTTTCCTTATGATCAGGCCGCAGTTTTCCCCCACGAATAGTATACACCGTACTATAACTCAGCTCCTCCACCGGTATTTCGTAATTCAACACCTCCCGTACCCCTGCCTCTGATAACTCCGGATCAATCCACTGTTTCGCCATCTCATGATGTACAAAAAGTGGCATCCGGTGCTTATTCTCCCCACTATTATGAATCTGCGCCATCAAACTATTCGCAGGACGTGTAATTAGGGTATAAGTCCCCTCCTGGTACAACTCTCCCGTAACCGTATCCACTTCAGTGCTCTCCTGGTACAACCCTGGCAAAAAGAACAAAGGCGTCTCCCGAAGTTGTACAAGGTAAGGCACTTTATTCTTCCACCCGGTAATCTGCCGGTGCTCATAAATCCCGCTCACCGGAATCAGGCAACGGTTATTCCGGATCCTGTACCAATAAGATTTTTGATCATCCAGTATCCGCTCACTTCTGGCATTAATCATCCCAGACCGCCGCGCCTTCCTTTCCTTCGGATCCTTTACGTACAGGGGCGTCACGCCCCATTCCATATTGGTCAGCTGTGGCACACGATCCCTGGTATTAATCACATAATACAGCGGAAGCGCATGCCCTTCCACATGAATCAGCGCATCGCTATTCAATTCCAGTTGCCGGTTATCTTCAAGGTCAGGAAAGACATCAAGTGTCAGTTGAATGTTGGTATGAAAAGATACGTCGTAACACATAAAGGATCATTTGATAATATCATAAAAAGGCACATCCAGCTGTTGGGTACCTGTATTGATAATAGCCATCACACGGCCATAGCGAAGGTGAAAGTTAATATCGACACCCCTGTCCCTGTCAGGTTTCAGCCGCGTCTGACTACGAATATATTTGCGTACATCTTCAGCATAGACCTGTTGCATCTGCTTTGCCCAGTGCTTATCTTTCAGGGTATCGATATAGACATGGTAAGTTGAATGAGGACCTAGCAATGCCAGCAGTTTATTCCTTTGCAGCGGTTGCAACAAATCTACCAATTTACCTTCATTAGGTAGGAGGTGCGCCAGGTGGTCCACAGTATCTTCGGGATAGCTATACCTTGTTGCCATAAAACCTGCTCCGTTGATGATTCCTGGCCATTGAAACCGCTGAACGACAAGGATAGGTTGCCCCATCAGCAACAATTGCTGAATTCTCTCTACAGTGAGTGGTTCAAAAGGGTTGTATGGCTGTATGAGCGGCATTGCACAAAATTGCGCATTTTCCGGATAATATCACAAGGGGATGAACCTAAAACCCAAAATGAAAATACTCCTTTCAGAAAGATAATAGAGGAAATTAAAACTAAGATGAATAGTAGCTATTTGCAATGATGAAAAAAGAGGCTGCCGGTAAAAGCACACAATTTCAATGTTAAATATTTCCTTATAAAATGTATTGGAAATGAATTGACTAAGTTTATCATGTCAATGTAAATACCTTTGTTAAATACTTCCCATAAAATGTACTGGAATAGAATTGACTAAGTTTATCATGTCAACGTAAATACCTTTGTTAGATCTCCCTCATAAAATGTACTGAAAATAGAAACGACTAATTTTATCATGCCAACGTAAATCCCTTTGTTAAATATCCCCCCATCAGATGTATTGGAATAAAAATTGACTATGTTTACCATACCAGCGTAAACACCTTTATATGCCCGATCATAGAGGATTCCATCAGTTTTATATTGTGTTTCTTCAGATGAAGAATGAGAATACTCCTTTTAATGAAATAGTGGCAATATTGAAATTAGTACCAGTGGATATTCTTGAGAATTGGAATGATAAATATGATAGCGAACATCCTCATATTGATCCGGAGTATCACATGTGTATAGCCGTTTCCCCAAAGAATAACCATGTTTGTTCTTATCAAAAATTCAATTTTGACAATACGCTGGATGCCCTCAGGTATGAACTCGATGAGCTACTATATGAAAAGGCACAAGAAATGTCTGCACTGCCTGACGAAGAGTTTTTGATGAAGTTGGAAGAGACTACCTTATTTTTTCATTGCTATCTGACAGGTATCACAATTACGCCTATAGCAACAAATAATTACTGGATTGGGTTTACACTTAATGAATCGCATGAAGATATTGTAAAACAAGCAGAGAAGGCAATTCACTTTTATATGAAATGCATATTTGCAAAAAAGATGCAGCTGGTTTTCAGCTGGAATTAGAGGGATAACAACAAACCAATTTCCTTTTTACCAGAATTATTCCTAAATTCAGTCTCAACCCATCGTTATGAAGAAAATCCTATTGCTAATCCTTTTATCCACCCACATCAGTTCCGCGCAGCAATTACCCAAAGAAACCCGGATGGAATGGTGGCGGGAAGCCCGTTTTGGCATGTTCATTCATTGGGGCGTCTATTCCGCACTAGCCGGCAACTATAACGGCCACCCTGTAAACAGGCTGGGCGAGTGGATCATGAATTTTGGCAAGATCCCCGTAGCAGATTATCAAACCTATGCCAAACAATTCAATCCTACTCACTATAACCCCGATACCTGGGTTAAACTGGCTAAAGAAGCAGGCATGAAATACATCGTCATCACAGCCAAGCACCACGATGGCTTTGCCCTGTTCAAAACCACTGCCAGCAAGTGGAATATAGTAGACGCTTCGCCATATGGCAAAGACCTGCTGCAACCACTGGCCGCTGCCTGCCACAAGTATGGAATAAAGTTAGGCTTCTATTACTCTCAGGCGCAAGACTGGGTAAACCCTGGTGGCTCCGCAATGCGCCGCCTGGCAACCCAGGGATGGGCAAACCCTGACTCTGCCGCCATAGATGCTTATACCCTGAAAAACAACGGCCACTGGGACCCGCTACAAACCGAAAAACCCATGTCTGAATATATAGATCAGGTGGCCATTCCGCAGGTAAGGGAACTGCTTACAAATTATGGCGACATCGCCGTACTATGGTGGGATACCCCTAATGATATGACAGATGAATACGCCGGTAAATTGCAGAATTTACTTGCTTTACAGCCACACATCATCACCAACGACAGGTTGAAGAAACCCAACTTCCCCGGTGATTACAAAACCCCCGAACAGCGCATTCCCAAAAACAAAGACAGCACCGACTGGGAAACCTGTATGACAATGAATGATACCTGGGGCTTTAAAACGGACGATCACCATTGGAAATCAGCAACTATACTGATTAGAAACCTGGTAGACATCGCCTCCAAAGGAGGTAATTACCTCCTGAACGTAGGGCCTGCAGCAGACGGCACATTCCCGGAAGAAAGTATTTCACTGCTTCACCAGATTGGTGCCTGGATGAAGACAAACAGCGAAGCCATCTATGGTACACAGGCTAGTCCGCTCGAAACTTTGCCCTGGGGCCGATGTACAATCAAAAAGAATATTTATTACTTTTCAGTATTCGACTGGCCATCTAACGGAGAACTAACGATTCCAGACCTCCGGAAACAAATCAAATCTGCCAGTCTGCTTCAGAACGGTACAAAGTTAAAAACCACTACAGACGATAAAGGTCTGCACATCCATATTCCTGCACATCCAAAAGATACCATCGCCACCGTTATAAAAGTTGAAGTGGCAGGAGAATTGCAGCAGGGTCACTAATTGAATAGAACAGTATGAGAACAATACCTTTCATTTGCCTGATTGTGCTCTTTGCAGCCTGCAGGCCAACTACCAAAGAGGAGTCTCCTGTCCGGCTCTTTCCAGGGCTTTTCGAAGACGTACAATCAGCGCATATTTTTGCGGATAGCAAAACCTTTGCTGACGCTATTCCAAAGAAAACACCCGGCGAGATCATGACTGATTACAGACGGCAAAAGGAACAGCCTTCCTTCCGGCTGGCTGCATTTGTGAATGATCATTTTATAATTCCTGCACCTGCGGCAGCTGATTATATAACTGATACAACGCAGAACGTGTCTGCACATATTCAATCACTATGGAAGGTATTACAGCGCACACCTGATAAACAGGAGACAGGCGGATCGCTCATCCCTTTGCCACATCCCTACATCGTGCCTGGCGGAAGGTTCAGGGAAGTGTATTACTGGGATAGTTACTTCACCATGTTAGGACTGAAAGAGGATGGCGATACGGCACAAATTGATAATATCATCAAAAACTTTGTATGGCTGATTGAGAACTATGGTAGTATTCCAAATGGAAACCGTACCTATTACCTGACACGTTCACAGCCGCCTTTCTTTTCCCTGATGCTGGAACTGGACAATCGTCCTGTTTCGGTTTACCTGGATGCCCTGCAAAAGGAATACGACTTCTGGATGCATACGACACTAAAAGAAACGGATGAGCATGTGGTATATCTGCCAGATGGACATCGTTTGAACAGGTATTTTGACAAAGGAACATGGCCACGGGAAGAAGCATGGACAGAAGATCTTCAGGTAGCCCAACGGCCTGTTAACCATAAATCTAAAGAAACCGTGTACAGAGAGCTGCGTTCCTGTGCTGAAACAGGCTGGGATTTTAGCAGCCGGTGGTTTGAAGACGGTCATTCGCTGAAGACGATTCATGTGACGGATATCGTGCCTGTAGACCTGAACTGTTTGTTGTACCACCTGGAAATGACATTGGCCGCTGCCTATCGTGAGAAAGGGAATACTTCGAAAGCGGCTGATTTTGAAAAAGCGGCAAAGCAAAGAGCGGAAGATATCATCAAATATTGCTGGGACGATGGCAAGGGATGGTTCATGGATTATGATTTCAAAAAAAATAGCAGAACGGGAGTACCCAGTCTGGCGGGAATGTACCCGTTGTTTTTTGGGATCGCTTCGCAGGCGCAGGCAGATACGATGATGAGAGAATTGCGGGAAGAATTTCTGCAACCAGGAGGATTGGTGGCAACGCCGATTGAGACAGGGCAGCAATGGGATGCACCGAATGGCTGGGCGCCGTTGCACTGGATGGCGATTGCAGGGTTGATGAAATATCATAAAGATACGCTGGCTGGAGAGATTGCCTCCAGATGGTCGCATTTGAACATTAAGACTTTTAGGGCGACAGGAAAATTGTTAGAGAAGTATAATGTAGTAGATACCACACTTGCCGGAGGGGGAGGAGAGTATCCAAACCAGGATGGGTTTGGCTGGACGAATGGGGTGTTGTTAAAGATCCTGCATATGCAGGAGAGGGGCGAGTTGAGGTATCCGTGATATCATGCAAACAGATGTAATATCTGTATCCTGGCAAATTACCTGAACAGGTGTAATACCTGCATCTCCGCAAATTGCCTGAACAACCACTATCCCCGCATCTCCAATTATATCCGCCATCGTTGCCGGGAACGATTGCGTAAATAAATCTCCGCTCTCTTATTCACTTATCCTGCATTTATTGTAAAATTGACATAGTTGCGCAGCTAACATACCCTCATTTCTTAACCCTCTTATTTCCTAGTTATGAAGAACAATCTCATGATTGCCCTAATGGTATTAGCATGTACCAGCTGCAGCAAAAATGAAGACCAGGTAACGCTGCCGGCTCCCACTACTACTGCCCGCATTGGCGAAGTAACTGCCGCCGCTAACACTACCGTCACCACCGAATCTGCCTTGAAAACGGCCGTAGCCAATGCTAAAGCAGGTGATATCATTACCATCAGCGGCACCATTAACCTGACCAGTACCCTGCAATTACTCAATAGCGGTACTTCCAGTTCCAAGATCAATATCTCCGGTGGAACACTTAATGCTGCCAATGCAGGTAGCTGGGCTGTGAAAGTAAATGGTAGCTACTGGAATATCCAGAACATGCACATTACCGGCGGCCCTTCTTCGGGTATCGTATTCCAGTCAGGTGGTAATAACTATGTAAACAATATCACGTCTGACTACAATGGTAATACTGGTATCCAGGTGTACAATGGCGCCTACAATGTAAGTGTCAATAACTGTCATTCAAATCAGAACTACGATGTATCTGCCGGTGGTGAAGACGCTGATGGTTTTGCATGTAAACTGTCCAGCGGTTCCGGCAATTCTTTTACCAATTGTTATGCTTCCTACAATTCAGATGATGGATGGGATCTGTATGGTAACCCATATCCTGTAAAGATCACCGGATGCACTGCAGAGCATAATGGTAAAGGTTCTAATGGTGATGGAAATGGATTTAAGTTAGGCAGCTCTGGTCAGAGCATTGCACATACGATTACGAACTGTGTGGCTAATTACAACTCTCCGGGTTGGGGTTTTACAAGGAATGGCAATGCAAAGGGAGTGATTATTTATAGCGGTTTGAGTGGTACAGGTAATGCAGCAGGTTTAAGTGATTTGTAAATGTAGCATAAGAAAAAACTCGCTTTTGCTGCAAGGTAAAAGCGAGTTTTTTATAAAATGAAATTCGCTATTTAGCAACCAGCGCAATCACCCCGCTATCTCCCGCACGCTTTGCATGCTCTAATGGCGAATCCCCATTACTATCTCTTACATCCACCCTCGCATGATAAGTCAATAACAATTTCACCATTCCCGTATCCCTGTTCCTGCAGGCATTCATCAACGCCGTATTGCCATAATCATCCGCCGCATTTACATCTGCTCCACGATCCAGCAATAACTTTGTTAATGACACATTATGCCTGTTTGCCAGCAACATCAGCATTGTTTCATGATCATGCATTTTAAAATCGACCTTCGCCCCATGATCTAAAAACAACTTTGCAATATCTTCATGGTCATTAGACACTGCATACGCCAGCGGTGTCAATCCTTCCCTGGATACCAGGTCTAACTGCGCCCCCTGTCTCAATAGCATTTCTGTAATATCAATATGCCCCCTGCTGGCAGCATACATAATAGGCGATACACTATCCCTGTTCAACGCATTCACGTTGGCACTGTGTGACAATAACACATTTACAGTCGTCTTAAATCCTTTAAAAGCAGCTAGTGACAGGGCCGTTTCTCCAAAATTATTCTTCGCTTCAGTATTCGCATTTGCACCCAACAAGGTTGCGACAATGTTCGGCTCATCATCTGCCGCAGCCCTGATTAATGGTGTGAACCCCTCTGCATCTCTGACCTCTGTATCAGCATGGTGCTTCAGGTCATAACGTATACTTGCTTCATCTTTATTGATCACTGCGTGCATCAGGTCTTTGTCATAAAAATTACATGCAGCGAAAATTACAAACAACAATAAGTAATAAGGTCTCATAAGGTGATTTTAATAAAAGGTGCAGCACCTGGTGGAATGGCTGGCTGCCGGGCTGTTTTTAATTGTACATTTTCAAATTGGATATCTTTAATGGCTTCTGCTTCTACGCCTTTGTTGGCTTGAATGTATACATTTTTAAAGTGCAGGTCATGCACAGGCATCTCAGGTAGTCCGCGAAATAGCATCGCTGTTTTCGCCCCGTTGCAAATAATATTGCTAATGTAAAAGTCTCTGAATTCCGGGAGCTTTTCACTCCCTCCTGAAAGGGTAGCTGCCTCATAATACGTATCGAAAGATATCGCTTCATTTACAATACTCACCATCCGGATACTATCAATATAAATATCCTTCACCAGGCCGCCTCTGGCCCTGTTGCTCTTTACACGTATGCCTACGTCACTACCCTCAAATGAGCAATGGGTAACATAGATATTGCGCATGCCGCCATCTGTATTACTCCCGATCACAAAGCCACCGTGTGCACGGTATACAATACACTCTGCAATCAGGATATCTGAAAGGGCCGCCTGCGAACCATCCCCGCTTGACTTCATACATATTCCATCATCCCCGGCATTGACGGTAGTATGATAAATAATCACGCCTTTGCAGGCACTGATATCTATTCCATCGCCATTCTGTGCCCAGGCTTCGTTGAATACATTGGTATTCCGGATAATCAGGTCATTCACCTTTTGCGGATTTAGCACGAAGTTAGGGGAGTTCCGGAAGGTAGGCCCATCTATCAATACCCGTTTGCTATTAGTGATCACTACCATCTTAGGTCTCAGAAAGTCTCTGGCGGGAAGATAGTCGGCAAGAGTCGCATCGGGTTTCAATGTTTTTAAATAGTGCTCTCCATTCATCGCTTCTTTACTCGGCCACCATATTTTCCCGTCATCACTTACCACACCGCCTGAAGCCACTACCTGGTCCCATTGTGTGGCAGTGACTTTCATTTTTTTCAGTGGTCGCCAGCTTTGGCCATTGCCATCAAAGGTACCTTCGCCGGTAATGGATACGTTTTCCAGGTTCCGGCCGCTGATGGGTGGGGCTACTTCGAATTTACGACCATTGGGTAATAATGGGTATTGTGTGCGATCGGGAGTGAACAATACGATGGCACCCTTTTCTACATGGAGGTCTACATTGCTTTTTAATACGATCGGCCCTGTCAGCCAGGTACCCGCAGGTACAATTACATGGCCGCCGCCGGCAGCAGCACAGGCATTTATAGCACGTTCAAAAGCGGCTGTGTTTAAAACAGATCCACCTTCCACAGCACCATAATCACTCAGGGAGAACCGGGCTGCAGGAATGGCCGGTTCCTGAATAGCCTGCATGGGAAATGGCGCCTTATTCAGGTAATATTCAACTGGATGCTTCTGGCATAGGGCAGGAAGGGAAAGGATGCTGGCCGCTGCTAATAGAAAAAGCTGTTTCATGAAACGGGAATTATATCGTTTTCTAATTTACGTATTTTTGCCACCTTACATGAGACAAATTTTACAAACGGGCACGTTGATTATTACACTGGATCTGGCTCCTGTTGATCAGGCGTTTTTTAACGCCCTGCGGGAAAAGCATTTTCCCGCACATGCCAACTACCTGGATGCACATATCACCTTGTTTCATAAACTACCTGCTAATGAAGTAGGTATTCCGGATATACTCACGAAATTTGCCAATAGAAATCCTATTACTTTAGAAGTAAATAATGTACACGTCATGGGTACCTGTGTTGCCTATACATTGGTTTCGGAAGAGTTGAGAAAATTACATGAAGAAATGCAGACGGCTTTTGGACCATGGTTAATCAAGCAGGATCAACAGGTTTTACGTCCACACATTACCGTACAAAATAAGGTGACTGCTTTTAAAGCCCAGCAGTTACACCAGCAATTGAGTGCGGGGTTCACACCTTTCAGGATAGCAACTATCGGGTTCAGCATGTGGAAATATTTGAAGGGCCCCTGGAGGCTGATTGAGAAATACCCGTTCCTGCCACTCTGACACCACTTTCCTGCTGGAATAATTGTTGCATTATATTCCAAAAATAAAACTACCATGGCAACATTTTCAGAGATGATTAACAGCGATAAACCGGTATTGGTAGATTTCTTTGCTACATGGTGTGGACCTTGTAAAACAATGGCTCCTATCCTGGAAGATGTGAAGAAAAAAGTGGGAGAATCTGCCAGCATTATCAAAGTAGATGTAGATAAAAACCCGCAGGCCGCTGCTGCCTACCAGATACAAGGGGTGCCTACACTTATTCTTTTTAAAAATGGGAAGGTACTTTGGCGCCAGTCTGGGGTGGTACCGGGGCATAATATTGAACAGATTCTTCGTCAAAATGCATAGGTAACCAACACGCTTAAACATAAATCTACCGCTGCTGGAAAATTTGATCATGGCCTGAAAAATATATATATTTTTAGTAAAAATATTGAAAGCAGCGTACACATGATCAAATCTTTTAGCAGCCTGGTAGCTTTACTGGGCATCGTCACTATCATTCACGGGCAGGACCTCTACCAACCCCGCAATATCAAAAAAGCCTATACCAATCAAACCCGGGACATGAACGGTAAGCCCGGCACAAAGTACTGGCAAAATACCGGCAGATACGACATCCAGGTTACCGCTAATCCTCCTTCCCGTACCATTTACGGCACCGAATCCATCCGTTATATCAACAATAGCCCCGATACGCTTCGCAAGATCGTCATCCGGCTGATCTGTAATATTCATAAAAACCAGGCGCCCCGCTCCGGCTACGTCAGCAAAGATTTTCTGACCGACGGCGTTTTTATAGATACCCTCATCGTCAATGGTACTCCTGTCGATTTCGACAACAATGTAGGTACCGTCGCCAATGTAGATCTGCCTCAACCTCTGAATGCCAGAGACAGTATGCAGCTCCACATTAGCTGGCACTACGACATGTCCGTACAAAGTGGCCGCGAAGGCAGTATTGACAGCACTACCTTCTTCCTGGCCTACTTCTATCCCCGTATATCTGTTTACGATGATTACAATGGCTGGGACAGAATCGAGCACATGGACAGGGTAGAATTTTACAGCGACTTCAACGACTACAAAGTAGCCGTAAGGGTGCCTGCCAACTACGTTGTATGGGGCACCGGCACGTTGCAAAACCCGGACGATGTGCTACAACCCGCTTTTTCCCAAAGGCTCAAAAGCAGTTACTCATCTGACAATGTAATCCACATTGCCACCAAAGCTGATATGGAAAGTCACCAGGTAACCCGCCAGAATAAATGGAACACCTGGATCTTTACTTCCAGAAATATCGCCGACGCCACCATTGGTCTCAGCAACCATTACGTATGGGATGCCGCCAGTGTAGTTGTGGACAGCGCCACCAAACGCAGAACCAGCATACAGGCAGCATTTAATGACAATGCGGCCGACTTTCATCACTCCGTGGAATTCTCTCATTACGCACTGAATTATTTCTCTACCCAGTGGCCGGGCGTAGCTTATCCTTTCCCGACCATGACAGCGTTCCAGGGATATGCCGACATGGAATATCCTATGATGGTGAATGATGAAACGACTGGAGATGACCTGGAATTCAGCCAGCTCGTACAGGACCACGAAATTGCACATACCTACTTTCCTTTCTACATGGGTATCAACGAAAGCCGCTATGCCTACATGGATGAAGGCTGGGCCACCACTTTCGAATACCTGATTGCAATTGCAGAAAGAGGGAAGGGGAAAGCGGATCAGTTTTACAAAAACTTCCGCGTGAAAGGGTATATCAGCGATCCTTCTTCTGAAGAAGATCAGCCAGTCATCACACAGTCTCACCAGGTAAGCGGTCATGGTTATGGCAATAACTCCTACGGTAAGGCTTCTTTATCTTACCTCGCCCTGAAGGATTTACTGGGGGATGCGGTTTTCAAAAAAGCCCTCCATACCTATATGAATAACTGGAACGGTAAGCACCCTATTCCATGGGATTATTTTAATTCCATCAATGCGGGTAGCGGGCAAAACCTGAATTGGTTCTTCAATAACTGGTTCTTTTCCAATAACTATATTGACCTGAAATTATCTCGTTTCGATCAACAGGCAAAAACTGTAAATTTAGGGATCAGTAATGTGGGTGGTTTTGCCATTCCTTTTGATATTGTGCTGACTTATGAAGATGGTACGACTGAGATCGTACATAAAACTCCTGCCGTGTGGATGCCTGGTGCTAAAGACCTTGCGCTCACAGTGCCGATCGCTAAAAAGCTGGTTGGTGTAAAACTGGATGGCGGCATCTTTATGGATGCAACCCCGGCAGACAATGACTGGAAAAAATAGCAACCATGCGTTTATTGTTATTACTATCCCTATGCGTGGCTTCTTTTCAGGATGGAGGTTTGCTCCTGCGAAACTGGAAGTCACATCCTATTCCCAAGGACTCTGCTACTTTGTCGAAGTATGAAAAGAGTGCCGATGACTATGCCGTGTACATGAAATACGGCGAGGTGTATGCGACAAAAAGTTTGATGGCTGCTAATCAATCACTGCCCTTTCTGATTACGCCTGCACCCGAAGATTCAGGCAAGCTGACAGGTAACCGGTCTATCTTAAAAACCGGCGAAGGCTACCTGGTTGCTTTTTACAGGGCAGCGGCAGGAGGGAGCCTGTATTGGTTTGACCCTAACGGGAAAAACAAACGTAAAATTGCAGAACTACCTTTGATTAAATTGCTGGAAAATGATAATGCTATCTATGGCATTGTTGCCGATACAGTACAAAGCATTGTCAAAATCGATAAAACCAAAGGAACCATACCGTTCAAAAAACTCTCTGCCACGCCACTGGCAGCAGATTTGGATGATGCCGGCAATATTATTATCATAACAGAAAAGTCCTTGCTGTCAATAGATAAAAAAGGCATATCGCATTCGCTGATAGAAAAAGGCTTCTGGAAGGGATACCTGTTTCCACGGTCACTGGTGGTATACCGGAGTATGGTGTATGTGGGAATGCGAAATGGGGTACTTACTTATGACCTGGAGGCAAAAAGAGCACAGTGGTTGATGGAAAAATAGCAGTATGTCTCAAAAATAAAGGAAGACCCATCACAAACACGAAAACTATTCTCCAAAAAACGGGATGTATCAAACTAAGATACATCCCGTTTCAATTTTCCGTCGATTGCAATGGTGATTCTGATTAGCCCCTCAATCTCCCTCATACAACCGTAACCGCATCCTGAGATTTCGCATCTCTTTCTGCATGTCAGTTATCCTCCCCAACAGATGCCTGATCACATCAATTCCCTCAGTATTCACGCCCATCTCATAATGCCAGCGTGTATAACTTTCCAGTTCAGGCAGCTGCTCTTCTTCAATAAAAGGTCCGTCAGTTGCAATGGTGAGTACAATTAGTCCTTCATCTGCTAACGCATGTACAAAAGATGTATCGATATTATGAATCGTGCAATATTGCGTAATGGAAATCATGATACTAGTTTTTGGATGAAACATTAGCCAACTCACGGATCAGTTCTTTCTCTTTCTCACTCAGCCCCGTAGGCAATTTCACATTGTAGGTGATAATGAGATCTCCAAATTCACCTTCTTTCTTGTAAACAGGGAATCCTTTACCTTTCAGTCTGACCTTTGTTCCGTTCTGTGTTTCAGGTTTTACTTTCAGTTTTACCTTTCCGTTCAGTGTATCGAAGGTAATGTCTCCACCCAGCAATGCTGCATAGAGGTCTACATCTACTGTGGCATACAGGTCATCTCCGACGCGTTTAAAATGGTCACCGTCCTCCACGATAAAGGTGATGTACAGATCGCCTGCCGGCCCACCGTTGCCCCCCGGAGCACCATGGCCTTTCAGTTTGATCACCTGGCCATTGGCAATACCCGCAGGGATGGTAATGCGCACGTTCTGATCATTTACTTTCAGGGTGTGCTGGTGGGTAGTGGCTGCTTCCCGAAGGCCCAGGTGTAATTCGGCCTGGTAGTCCTGACCACGATATTTTCCACGGCCCCGACCACTGCCAGCACCGCGGCCAAACAGCGATTCAAAGAAATCTGAGAAGTGCTCCCCGGAGAAATCTCCGAAGCCTTCAAAACCCGTTTGACCACTATAGGTATAACCCTGCTGCTGCTGTTGCTGCTTAGCATGCTCAAACTGCTCCGCATGACGCCAGTTTTCGCCGTACTCGTCGTATTTCTTACGCTTGTCGGGATCACTTAACACCTCGTTCGCCTCGTTGATCTGTTGAAATTTCAGGTTAGCCTCTTTGTCGTTCGGGTTCATGTCGGGGTGGTGTTTCCTCGCCAGCTTACGGTACGCTTTTTTGATATCATCGGCTGAAGCTGTTTTGTCCAGTCCCAGTACTTTATAATAATCTATAAAAGCCATATGTAATATTTATTCTCTTGTGATGGTAGCAACAAAAGTCAGTCCGGAATAGAAGAGTATGACGGAAAGTCCGGTTCGCTATAAAAAACTGCCCAAATGACAAAGCCGGAATATGAGTATTCCGGCTATTTCTTAAACCTACAACTGTTACACTGTATTGTAACTATTTATTTTAATATGATGATGATCAAATTAGTAAAGCAAAAATAGGTAGGATGGGGAAGGGGGACAATGCACAAAACACGGAAAAAATTGTACAAATTGATCCTAACTGTCTTAAAAAGCTCAAACCCCTTTGAAAATTCAAATTTTCAAAGGGGTTTGGTCAGAGGGCCACGGCCGGTAATAATGTCTGTCTATAGAAAAATCCTACTCCTCCTTCAACAAATTCGCACTTCTGCAATACTCAATCACCTCCTCAATACTATTCACCTGGAACTTTCGCAGTATATTCATTCTATGTGCCTCAATTGTCCTGATACTCAATCCCAGGCTCTCCGCAATATCCTTATTGTTCAGCCCATTATTCACCATCCTGATAATCTGCTCCTCCCTCCTGGACAACGAAATATCCGCCGCCTGCGCCACCGGGTGTGCTGCACTCTGCCTCGCCGCCTGGTATTTCTTTACCAGTATATCGCTCACCTCCCCAATGAAATAGTACTTCCCATTATGGATTGTCCGGATCGCATTCAAAAAGATCTTGTTGCTCGTGTCTTTCAAAATGTACCCACTCGCGCCCATTTCCAGTGCCGCCGCTACATAGTCCGGTTCATCAAATAAACTAAAGAATAATATATGCGTACGGGGGCTCGCCTTCAGCAAGGCTGTACTTGTTTCCAGGCCATTGATACCGGGCATCCGGATATCCATAATCACGACATCAGGCTGGGTACTGCTCAGGGTATGCAAGGCATCTTCGCCGGTGCTGGCTTCGCCTGATACCTCCATATCCGGTTCACTGTTGATCAATTGTTTCAAGCCATTCCTGAATATTTCATGATCGTCGACTAAAAATACCGAGATTTTATCCATGAGATTTCTAATTGTTTAATTGTGCCTTTTTCAGGGTTGTGAGCGTTTTCTAAAATGAGATTTCCAGCTGTATAATTGTGCCTTTTCCCGGCTGTGAATTAATACTCAGGGTGCCGCCCAGCAGTTCTGCACGTTCCTTCATATTCCGCAACCCGTTTATCTTCTTCACCTGCTCCCGCGAAAAGAAGTGCTGACTGTCATAATAAAACCCTTTTCCATTATCATGAATCATCAGGTTCAGGAAATTCTCTTCCCTGTCTATATGTACATCTACCTGTGTGGCATGTGCATGTTTAATCGCATTGTTCAGGGCCTCCTGCAGGATGCGATACACCCCCATCTCCACCTCCCGGGGCAAAGGTTGCGACAGGTTACACTCCTCCAGGCTAAACACTACATTGCGCGCTGTTTCCCTACAGGTCTTTATCAGCTCTTCTATGGCTGCACGCAAACCAAAATCCTCCAGCACACTGGGCAACAGGTCAGAACAGATCCTTTTGGTTTCAGTGATAATACTAAACAGCAGCCCATTCACCCTGGTAATTTCCGGGTTGGGGGCAGGTAGCTTATCTTCTACCTGTTCCATCTTCATCCGCAGGCTGGTCAGCATCTGGCCAATACCATCATGGATCTCTGCCGCCACCCGTTTGCGTTCTTTCTCCTGCCCGCTGATCATGGCATAACTACGGATCTTTTGCTCCATATCCTGCCGGCGCAGCTTTTCTTCCGTCAGTTGCCGTATTTCCCTTTCTGTATTTTTACGCCGGGTAATGTCACTGCAAATGACCATATACTGATAAAGCCTGCCGGTATTGTCAAACACAGGTATCATCGTCACATCCAGCCAGAACCCTGTACCGTCAGAGGCATGGTCAAAGATCTCTCCCTGCCATACTTCCATCCTGCGGGCGGGGTCATTCAGGTGATCGAAGTAATGATGAAAAAGCGGTTTGCCACGCAACTCCGACATACTATATCGCGTTACATGGCAGTATTTATCATTGGCATAAATAATATGCCCTTCATGATCTGTTTTTACAAGATAGGTCGCCCTGTCCAATGCATATGTCACTTCCCGCAGCTCATTATGGGATTGCTCCATGAGTTTATTCGCCTCCCGCAGCTGGTCCGCGAGTTGCTTGGAAGTCTCCTCAGATGCAATGAGTCCTTTGATCACCTTCCGGATCCGCATAGAGAGCGGGTAAAAAATCACCGCTGCCTCAATCATCAGCGTGCATAATACCAATGCCAGCATCAGGTATTCCATCTGTTTCAGCTTCCGTACCCGCTCTTTCGAAAACCGGTCATAGTCAAATACAATCAGTTCCATTCCCAGCAGGTAAGACTTCTCATACGCAAGAATGGTCTGCACATAAGGATGGATCCTCGCGGTATCCGCAGGCTGATCACCGCTCAGAATTGTGCTCATTTCAGAAGCCGCCTTCCAGATTTCCTGGTGTGGCGTCCGGATAATGTCGAACATCTGCTTCAGCTCATCCTGGTCATTGGCAGGCAGGTTCAGGAAGTTACTGCCGGATTGCAGCCCTTCGTGCGACTTCTGCCATTGCATAAGGGTATTGGTAAACTCCTTGCGGTTGGTCTCAATATCCTGCCCCGATTCGATCAGGAGTGCCAGTTTGCTCAGCGTCTGACTGTACGTACGTAGCCGCGCAGCAAAGTTGATCACGTGCGAATCGTGCATCTGGTGACTCAATGCCTGCTGAATGCCAATCTGGCTCACGATGGAGAGCACGGCCAGCGTGGTGAGCGCCACCGCATACATGGCAGTGAAAAATTTGAATACCCGGCGATCTTCAGAGGAACGATGCATATAGCTATGAAGATAGCAAAATATTGTCCTGTTAGGTAGTCTTTTATTAAACTGCGATATGCCTTTCCAGTGAAGCAAAGTCCATTTCCTCCGCACTGCCATGATTGATCATTTTGCCTCTGTCCATAAAATAATAATAGTCGCTCACCTGCCTGGCAAAGTCAATCTTCTGCTCCACCAGTAGTACAGAAAGCCCTTTCTCCTGCACCAGTCGCTGCAGAATATGTCCTATTTCCTGCGCAATGCTGGGTTGTATGCCCTCAGTAGGCTCATCCAGCAACAGCAGGGAAGGGCGGCTTACCAATGCCCTCGCAATGGCCAGCTGTTGCTGTTGGCCACCACTCAGGTTACCACCTGCCCGCTTCCTGAAATCTTTCAGGATGGGGAAGAGGTGATAAATTTCTTCCTCCGGAATCCCTGCCTTACGGTCAGGGGCCGCGGCTAACCCTAATAGCAGGTTTTCGTACACGGTGAGTTTGGGAATAATTTCCCGGCCCTGTGGTACGTAAGCAATCCCTGCTTTAGCTTTGCCGGCAGGCCCAAGAGGAGTGAGGTCCCTGTCTTTAAAAATCACGGAACCTTCTCTGGCACTAATTACGCCCATAATGGTTTTTAAGAGGGTGGTCTTACCCACTCCATTACGTCCCATTACAGTCGTCACCGCACCTGCGGTTACATCCAGACTGGTGCCCCACAGAATGGTACTCTGGCCGTAAGCAGCCACTACGTTTTGTACCTGTAAAATCTGACTCATAAGTTTTCGAGTTGAGTATTGTTACGCCCCAGGTAGCAGTCGATTACACGCTGATCATTTCTGATGTCGTTAAAACTCCCTTCTACCAGCAATTTCCCTCTTTCCAATACTGTTACCCTTTCCCGGGCAATCTGTTGAACGAATTTCATATCGTGTTCAATCACGATGATGCCGTGATTGTTGGATAGCTCGAGCAGTAGCTCGCCTGTTCTGTAAGTTTCTTCATCACTCATGCCGGCAGCAGGTTCGTCAATCAGTAACAACTTCGGATCCTGCAACACCACGATGCCTATTTCCAGCCACTGTTTTTGACCATGCGATAAAGCGCCGGCAATAGAAGAAAGCACTTTGGTCAGGCCAATCTTTTCTGCTACTTCATGTATACGCGCTTTCAATATTTGTGTTGGGCGAAAAAAAAGAGATGAAATAATATCCTTCTTCATCTTCGCCGCCAGCAACAGATTATCATAGACCGTGAGCCCCGGAAATACTGATGGCTGCTGGAATTTACGGCCTATACCCAGTCTGGCAATGTTCACTTCTGTCATGCCCGTAATGGGTTTGTTATTAAACAATACCTCGCCGGTATCGGGTTTTGTTCTGCCACAGAGAATATCCAGAAACGTACTCTTACCAGCGCCGTTAGGACCAATGATCACACGGAGTTCCCGTTCCTGCAAACTAAACTGGCTGAGCGATAAGGCATGTACCCCGCCAAAGGATACCGCCAGGTTATTTACACTTAATAGCATGGTTCTTTTCTTTTAGAAAACAGACCTATAAAGCCTTTGTCAAAAAACAACACCGTGATCACAAAGAGGAACCCGAGTATATACAACCAGGAATCAGGGAATAAACTGGTGCAGATGCTATACAGGAAATTTACCAGCAAAGCACCGGCTACAGCGCCTTTTAGATTGCCGCGGCCACCAAGTGCAACCCACATCACCATTTCTACAGATGCCTTTACATCCATACGACCGGGTGTGATAATGCCCGTTTGCGGTGCATAGAGCATACCGCCTACAGCCGCCAGCAGGGCAGCCACAACAAAGACCGCCAGTTTGTAATCCATCACTTTGTATGCCGTAAAACTCACCCTGGATTCGCTGTCGCGAATAGCCTGCAATACCTTTCCGAATTTGGAATGCGTCATTTTATTACAGGCAAAATATGCGACACACAACAGTAATAAGGATACTAAGTATAGTCCCAGTTTTACATACGTATTTGACAAGGGCAGGCCCATCAAAGTTCTGAAATCAGTTAATCCATTCGTGCCGCCCAACCCTGTTTCATTGCGCAGGAACAACAGCCACATGGCCAGTGCCAGTGCCTGTGTAATGATGGCCATATACACACCTTTGATCCTGCTTCGGAACAATATATAACCTGTTATGAAAGCAAAAAGCGAAGGAATGATGAGACATAATATTAATGTCAGACCCAATGATTGAAAGGGTGCCCAAAAGAAGGGTAACGATTCTACCTTGTTCCATACCATGAATTCCGGTAAAGCCGAACCACTTGTTTTGAGCAGCATATGCATCGCAATGCCATAGCTGCCTAAACAAAAGAATAATGCCTGACACATAGAGAGAATACCGGTATAGCCCCAGATCAGGTCAATGCCCAATGCTGCAATGGCAAAACAAAAATACCGGCCCCATAATGATATTGTATTGATAGAAACCAGTCCCATCAGGTGCCCCACCGGCAAAAGCAGGGCAAAGAAAGCGATGAAGAGCAGGTAATAAATTTTCTTTTCCATAAAAATTAATCTTCAGCTAAGCGCCCTTTATAAGGAAATAACCCTTTCGGCTTATACTGCATAAACAACATGATGAACAACAGGATGCATACCTTTCCATACACTGCCTGGAAGAAAGCTTCCAGTATTTTGGTAAAGAAGCCGATCCCTAATCCTGACACGATGGTGCCTACAATCTTCCCCACACCACCTGTCACCACCACCAGGAATGAGTCCACGATATACGTCTGCCCCATATCAGGTACCACATTCCCAATCAGCGTCATCGCACAACCCGCTATACCGGCCAGTCCTGAGCCGAAAAAGAAAGTCAGCGCCGCCACTCTTTTTGTATCAATTCCCAGGCAGGCACTCATGCCCCTGTTTTGGGTAACCGCCCTGATCTGCAATCCCAGCCGGGTTTTGTACAACATGAAGTAAGTGAGCGCCACAATCAAAGCCGTCAACCCGATAATGAAAATGCGGTTATAGGGTAATACGAGATGCGGCGATACCGCCAATCCGCCTGATAAAAATGAAGGCGTCTTCACCGCCGTCAGATCACCAAAAAGAGAACGTGCAGTCTGAATCAGAATCAAACTCACACCCCATGTAGCCAGCAGACTTTCCAGCGGCCGTGCATACAGGTGTCTCACCACCAGTCTTTCCAGTAAGAGACCCAGAAGACCTGCTACCAGGAAAGACAGTGGGAGAGAGATAACAAAGAACAGGTCAGTGTAAGGTACCTTCAGTACGTTTGTAAATAATGTTTGAATACAATACGTGGTATAAGCGCCAATCATGAGAAACTCTCCGTGGGCCATATTAATGATGCCCGCAAGGCCATAGACAATCGATAGGCCAAGGGCGATAAGAATCAATATACTTCCCAGGCTCAATCCACTAAACAGGTTCTGCACTTTTTGCAGGTAATCATAACGACGCTCGAGCGCCAGGGCTTTTTGCCCTGCATAATCAGCCAGTACTTTTTTTGAACGGGCATATTCGGAAAGGAAAACCGGGGCGTTATCGCCCCAGTTTTCAGCCAGACTGTCAATATATAATTTGGCAATACTGGCTTCAGTAGTCGTATTCAATTCAAGGTAGTACAGGATGTCTTTGCCTGCGCGTAAAGCATCAGCGTTGCTCTCCTGCGCAAGTGCCATCCGTAACATTTCTATACGGTGCGGGGCATGACTGTCTTTCAGCTGACCATATGCGAGCATCCTTTTCGCAGGTTCAGTACTGAACATTTCCAGCATGGGTAGCAGCCCGTTGATCAGCAGCCTGTCTGCGCGGCTGATCTCTACTACCGTTAACGCATCAATGGAGGTGTGAAGCGGTTGACCATTCTTGTTGACCAACAATTCGTTTTTCGGATACAAAGAATATATCTCGTAGGTGGTTATGCCATTGGGGGAATCGAATTTTTCCCCCGTAGTCACAGCCTGATTATCTAATAGATAAAGCCTTTTATTGTTAATCGCACCCAGCAGGGGAAAGGTAGTTGGGTCCTGCAAAGTGACGAGTTGATTAATCGCGTAGGTCTTTTGTGTATCATGCAAAATCTGCGATACGAATATGGTCGTGCTATCGGTAGCAGCCATCGCCCACTGCGTCCATAACACAAGGGCTGCTATAAGCAATTTTCTCATTGATTCTTATTTTGTATACGTTCCCTTATGATTCACCCAGTCACAATCCTTATCAGGAGATGTCAATGGTGACCATGGTTGTGGGCTTACCAGGTTATCTGTCTTAGAAATAATATCAAACTGTCCATCCGGTTTAATTTCTCCAATCATCACCGGCTTTGCCAGATGGTGATTGCCTACATCCATTTTCACCTTTCCATCAGGAGAATCAAACTCCAATCCGGACAGTGCAGCCCTTACTTTATTTACATCAAAAGAACCCGCTTTAGTGGCCGCTCTTGCCCACAGGTACACGCCTGTGTATGCCCAGCAGATAGGGTCATCTGTCACTCTCTTATTCCCGCCAGGCAAGCCTTTCTTCTCGCAAAAAGCTTTGAATGCCGCCACGAATTTTTTATTCTCAGGCGAATCATTTGACTGGAAATAATTCCACGCTGCCAGGTGGCCTACCAGGAACTCTGTATCCATTGAACGCAATTCATCTTCCGCCACAGAAAATGCCATAATCGGACAGGTGGCTGAAGACAACCCCTGGTTGGCAAACTCTTTATAAAAAGGCACATTGCTGTCACCATTGATGGTAGACAATACGCAGGCCTTTCCATCTGCAGCAAAGCGTTTGATCTTAGACACGATGGTCTGGTAATCCTGGTGATGGAAGGGGGTATATTCTTCAATGATATTCTCCTTAGGTACGCCCTTGGAAAGTAAATAAGCTTTCAGAATCTTATTCGCCGTACGGGGAAATACATAATCCGTTCCTAAAAGATAGAACTTCTTATACCCGCCGCCTTTCTCACTCATCAGGTATTCTGCCGCAGGAATTAATTGCTGATTAGGCGTAGCACCTGTATAAATCACATTATTAGAGCACTCTTCGCCCTCATATTGTACAGGGTAAAAGAGCAAGCCATTATTTTCTTCAAATACCGGCAGTACTGACTTGCGGGATACAGACGTCCAGCAACCAAATACTGCAGATACTTTTTTATCGATTAAGAGTTCCTTTGCTTTCTCCGCAAAGAGGTCCCAGTCAGAAGCCGGATCCACAATCACCGGTTCAATCTTTTTACCCAGTACTCCGCCGGCAGCATTAATTTCATCTACCGCCATCTGCACAGCATCGCGCAGCGATACCTCGGAGATCGCCATGGTACCACTCAGCGAATGCAATACCCCAATCTTTACCGTTTCATCATTATTACCTGTATTTTCAGGGGTTTTGGGCGCATTGTTATGACAGGAGGCAAATGCAGCCAGTAAGCAAAAAACGAATAAATAGCGCGTTGTTTTCATATGTGTAATTACATGTAGGGTAAATAATGTGGATCAGAATATAAAGAACTGCACCTGCAGCCATACCTGTCCGAATGTGTTATTAGCATAGCCGGTGGCCTCTTTAATATCATAGGAGCGGGTGGTATACGATAACCGTAGATTGGTACCCGTGCCATTGAAGAAGTAATTTAGTCCCCCGCCTACAACATAGCTTGAATTGGTTTGGTCGAAATCATACGTTGGGATGCCACTTGTCTGCGCTTGCTGAGAAATGATGTGTTGATTTTCAAATCTCACCCATGGTTGTAGTTTCGGCTCCTTAAAATAATATCCCAGTTCCAGGAATTGTACGGTTTGCCTTGGAATCAACCTGGCAAATGAATACTTCGAAATAGTATCCGTACCTCCGGTCATGTATTGAAAAGCAGCGTTGAGTGTCAGAGAGCCTGCCTGTCCCAACGGCTTGTCTAAAAATACATCAGTGCTCAGGTTGTAGTAAGACCCTTGTGCATCAAACCCCGCACCCCAGGTAAATGTTTTGCCGTTTCCCAATTTAGTGCCGGCATAGTAATAATCCTTGTCCGGGTCCAGGAAGCTGTAGGCCACCCTGCCGACAGTACGCAAAGGTGCTTTGCCATCAGTATTCCTGCCTGTAAATACTCCCAGGCGGTATTCCAGTTTATCTTTGGCCAGGAACCCGCGGGCATTTACGCCCAGGTCGCGGCCAAAGTTCCCGTTTAGCGGACTGGTAGCAAACAGGTTGTAAGGGTACTGGAAGAAGGTGAAATCGTTCGCCATCAAACCGGCAGCGCCCTGTAAACCATTCCTGTTGTTGGAAACCAGTTGCATACCAGCCACCAGCTGAAATGCATTTGAAAAATCGTACTCATACTGACAGTCCAGCAGGATAGGGGATACTTTCACATTTTTGTTCCCGGTCGTCAGCTGTACCCCGATAGCTGACGGCAGGTCTGTTTCCATAAAAAAGCTCCCTTTTTTAGAGAGCTGTCCGCCTACAAGTACACGTGCCCGATACAGGGTAAAGCTTTTGCTCCAGTCTTTGGCGGCAGCACTGGCGCTGGGACTGCCAAATCCATCCTGTTCTGCACCGGCAAACATGTGTACAATGGCACCCACCTGTATACTGGGCTTGAAAGGGGCAGCTTCGCTGCTGGTTACTTCGGTAGCTGTGTCCTTGTTAATGGATGCAGGAAGTTCCTTTAGCAGTTGGCTCTTCCTCTTCTTCCTGGGTGGGTTTTCTTCCGCTCGGGCAATTTGAGCACATACAATGAAGATAATTAGCAAAGTGGTAGAGAAGAATTTCATAAACACATTTTTATAAAATTAATTTTACACTTAAGTAGATGTTTGGTTGAATTTTCTGTAGTACTTACGTATAAAATTAGTGTTTACTTTGGTAAATGCAAGTGTTTTTTGAGGTAATGTGCTTAAAAAATGGATATTTTACTGATTAATATGATATATATAATTTGTTTTAATGTAATATGGAGACTACTTAAGTAGTCTCCCTGTCTAAGAAGGTCATTCTTTTTCCAAAAAGGTCGTTTTCAATGTATCCCATACTTCGCCTGCCTCTCCATTCCAGATCTGTTTCATCATATAGATACCGAACCCTTTCGCCTGTTTTATATCTATTTTTGGTGGCATTACCAGTGCCGATGGACTCACCACCACATCGAGTACCACAGGTCCTTCATGAGTCAAAGCTTTGTCCAGCGCCCCCGGTAATTCCGCCGGATCTTCTACCCTGATACCTTTAATGCCAATGGCCTCCGCCATTTTTGCAAAGTTAGGATTCTTCAGATCAGTACCATAAGGGGCCATTCCTGTCACTTTCATTTCCATCGCTACAAAACCCAGTGAACTATTATTATAGATGATAATCTTTACAGGCAGGTTGTATTGATAAATGGTGAGGATCTCACCCATGAGCATAGAAAAACCGCCGTCGCCAGACATGGAGATGACCTGTCTTTCCGGAAATGCCAGCTGTGCACCAATTGCCTGTGGCATGGCGCTGGCCATAGACCCATGATTAAATGAACCGATCAGGCGTCTTTCCTTTGTCATATCCAGGTATCTTGCTGCCCATACGGTAGGTTCTCCTACGTCGCAGGTAAATACGGCATCCTGGTCTGCAGCTGCGCTCAATAACATGGTCAGGTATTCAGGATGAATAGGCTGGCTGGTACTGCTGGCATGAGAAGATAGCTGGCGTTTGGTTTCTATATAACGGTTCAGTGCTTTTTCCAGGTGGCTGCGGTCATCCTTTGCTTCAATCAGCGGCAGTAGCGCTGCCAGGGTTTCTTTTACAGTGCCTACTAAACCCAGGGTCAGTTTACACCTTCTGCCCAGTCTTTCAGGGCGAAGGTCAATCTGCACAATGGGTGCATCCGGGTACCAGGTGGAGTATGGAAAGTCAGACCCCAGCATAATCAGCAGGTCACATTCATGCATGGCCTGGTAACCCGAGGTAAAACCGATCAGGCCTGTCAGCCCAACATCATATGGATTATCCCAGGCTACATGCTCTTTGCCCCTGAGCGCATGGACCATAGGTGATAATACTTTTGCACCAAAATCCATCAGCTCATCATGTGCACCGGCACAGCCACTGCCACATAATAATGTGATCTTCTTTGCTTTATTAATCATACCCGCCAGTGTATCCAGGTCGCTGTCCTTAGGTCTTACTACAGGCAAGTGCTGCATGATCGGGTGTTCCAGCGTATCGTCGTCCATTTCTTCCAGGGCTACATCTCCCGAAATGGCAATGACAGCCACCCCCCGCTGGCCTATGGCATTTTGCATGGCAATTTGCAACACCCGTGGCATTTGGCGGGAAGAAGCAATCGTTTCACAATAATGACTACATTCCCTGAACAACAATTCAGGATGTGTTTCCTGGAAATATCCGGTACCTATCTCCATACTGGGAATGTGTGCGGCTATGGCCAATACGGGGGCCATACTTCTATGGCAATCGTACAACCCATTAATGAGATGCAGGTTACCAGGGCCACAACTCCCCGCACATACCGCGAGTGTGCCGGTCAGCTGTGCTTCTGCCCCCGCTGCAAATGCCGCTCCTTCCTCGTTCCGGTAGTGGACCCATTCAATCCCTTCCTGTTTCCTGATTTCATCGACGATGCCGTTCAGACTATCGCCTACTACGCCATGCACACGCTTTACACCGGCTTTTACAAGCTGTGCAACGAGTTGGGCTGCTATTGTTTTTGCCATGTACTTTGAGTTTTATGAATGGTCACAAATTTTCTGCCAGCAGCAGGTTGGGGTGTGGAATTTGTCAACAATAACAGGGAATTATACGAGCCATGCAATTTATTATCTTTGGTCTATGGAAGTAACTTCGTTCGGATCTACATACCAGGCAGCTTCAAAAGTTGCCGGCACAATAGCGACCCATTTCTTACACCATTTAAACCTGGCCAGCGAAAACGGGGAAGAAGATCTTGCCTATGCACCTGGGGCAAGTGTGATCGAAAAAATGATTGACGTGGCATTTTGGGCCAGTCTCCGCAGGGAAGAAGGAGTACCCATCCGGATTTCCCTTGCTTTTTTGCCGCCGTCACAGGCGGGCAGACCTTTGCTGTTTGAACAACCTATGCCCCTGGATCCCAGGGTGCTGACCAAGCTTGCTCCCGGTGTGGAAAGAGCAGGTATTCATATTGGGGTGTGGTATGAAGGGGAGGAATTGTTTATCTGGGGGACTACTATGAAACTCCCCAATTACTGTTTTGTACTGGATGTCTCGGAACCTGGATTGTTGGTCGTAAAGCACCGCCGCATCATCGGGATGGGTAAGTTTGCAAATGTGGCCATGTTAAAAGGCGACCAGGTAAAGATAGTAGATGAAAGCTGCTCACGCAGAATTGATACCCCTGCCATCCTCTCTTCATTATTAGGTCATGATTCTTCCGGCGTATGGAATGACCCGGTCAATGTATTGATCCAGATTGCAGTTTCTATGCGCTCACATCAGCGGGGTGGAATCTTATTGGTAGTGCCTTCCCAGCATGACAACTGGAAGAGCTCAATTATTCATCCTTTACAGTACCCGGTGGCGCCACCCTTTTCAGGTGTGGCAGATTTATTAAGACAAAACTGTGGCAAAGTAACAGAGCTATACTGGCAAAATGCGTTGCGCAGAGAAGTGGAAAACATCTCCGGACTCACTGCTGTAGATGGTGCAACGGTGATCAATGACAAGCATGAACTGCTCACATTTGGATCCAAGATAGCCCGTGCCAGTGATGGTACCCAGGTGGAACAGGTTTTGTACATAGAGCCGGTCACAGATGGCAGGCCGGTATTAATGCACCCTTCGGGTATTGGCGGAACAAGGCATTTTTCAGCGGCCCAGTTTGTTCATGATCAGCGGGATGCGCTGGCGCTGGTAGCTTCGCAGGATGGGTTCTTTACTGTATTCTCCTGGTCGATGGCCGATCAGATCGTACAGGCACACCGCATAGATATATTATTGTTGTAGTTATGGATGGAATTACATTTATACCTGATTTTATTGGTCATGCAGGGGGCTATACCTGCTACGGATACACTGAACGGGAGAATGAGCCTCACGTTCAGGCAAATTAAGTAAAGAAAAAAAGCTGGCCTGAAAAGACCAGCCAGCTCATCCCTCTTATAATCCGGGAATAATAGATTCAGACGACAGAGGGCCCGGAACTATGGTTGGGGTGCTATCACACTATTGCTATTCGTTATTGGCCATACACCTGGACTAGGTACGCTTACACCTTTATTTTTTCCTCTTGTCATAGCATCCGCACCAAAGTAATATAGTGGCCATCCTTTATAAGTTAACTGCACATGTCCATAAACATGTATTGTATCAAAATCACTTTTAGTGAGCAATGAAGGCGCGAACTTAAATGCATCAGATTCATATACCGGCCAGATACCATTGTTAGACCAGTCTGCCTTCGTAAAAGTATTCGTATTGAACTTATCCGGCGAGAATGCATACAATGTTCTGCCATAAGCATCTGTTATATACTGTGTAATTTCATTACCTGCTACATACGCGCTGGTGTAGTTTACACCATCATTGCCTACCAGTTGTGCATTTGCCAGCATCACGCTATAATCAGGTTTTGCTACATACCATACGTTCCCAACCTTCTCACCCAGTGTGAGTTTAGGCAAAGTATCTTTTACATAATAGTACAGTGGCCAGCCTTTGTAAGTAGTTTGTTTTGAACCATCGCGTCTTACAATCGTACCGAAATCTGATGCGTGCAGACTCGTATCACTCAATGCCAGATCTGCATTATAAAAAAGTGGCCATGCAGCCAGACAACCACCAGTGCAGGTAGAAGTATCGCCTGCATCTTTAGAATAAAAATACAGGGTTCTGCCTGCACTGTCTGTCAGCACTTTGCCTAAAGTCGCATCTGTAGCCACCTGTACCTTTGCAACCGGTTTGTCAGGTGTGTTGGTGTCTTTGTTGTCATCCTTACTACAAGATGTGAGGAATGCACACGATATTGCTGCTACAGCAACCAGGATAGATGTTTTAGATTTCATCTGTTTACAGTTAAATGATTAAATGTGGATGTGCACTCCGAAATGGTAATACGGTAGTTAAATTGAAAAGGTTGCCTGCCCGGAAAAAAATATTTTATTCCCGCCGGCAAAAGCACGTTCTAAGCCGGCCGCAGGCCATTGCCGCCCTCGCTCCTTACAGAAGGCGAATGCGATTTTTTTCGCATGTATTAAAAAATATGTGTACACTTGCTTAAGAATTTACAACTATGCAACCAGTTCGCGAAGTCATTATCATAGGTGGTGGACTGGCAGGCCTTACCGCCGCAATTCATCTGTCAAGAGCAGGGTTGTATGTTACTGTCATCGAGAAGCATTCCTACCCCAGACACAAAGTATGTGGAGAGTACATCTCAAATGAAGTATTGCCCTATTTACAATGGCTGGATGCCGACCCTGCTGTGTTGTCGCCGGCACCCATTGAAAGGGTATGTATTTCCACAGTTACCGGCAAAAAAGTAGAAACCCGCCTTCCCCTTGGAGGCTTCGGTATCAGCCGTTACACACTGGATGCTTTCCTGATGGAAAAGGCCGTACACAACGGTGTCAACCTTCTGCAAGACACAGTCACTAATATTTCCTTTGTAAATGAACAGTTTGCAATCGAAACAGTAGCAAACGGTACACTGTTTGCCGCACAAGCCATTGGTGCCTATGGTAAGCGGGCCGCACTCGACCAGCAGCTTAAAAGGGAGTTCTGGGAAAAGAAATCTCCCTGGCTGGCAGTCAAAGCGCATTATCGGGGTTATTTTCCCGACGGACTGGTGGCATTGCATAATTTCACAGGGGGCTATTGCGGAGTGTCGAAAGTAGAAGATAATATCATTAATGTCTGCTACCTGGTAAATTACGACACCTTTAAAAATTATAAGAATATCGACGAGCACCGTAAGGAAGTGCTATATGAAAATCCTTATTTAAAAGAGGTCTTTTCCAATAGTGAACCGCTCTTTGACCGGCCGTTGACTATTAGCCAGATTTCATTTTCAGAAAAGAAAAAAGTAGATCAGCATATATTGATGACAGGCGATACCGCCGGCCTGATTCATCCGCTCTGTGGCAATGGAATGGCGATGGCAATCAGCAGCGCACAGCTGGCAGCCCGGCAAATATTACAGGGGCAGCCAAGGGCGATACTGGAAAAAGAATATACGCGCAATTGGCAAAAACAGTTCGGGAAACGCATGAAAGCTGGCAGCTTGCTTTCATCCATCTTTATGCATCCATGGCTCTCTGGCATGACCATGGGAACAGTGGTTGCAATGCCTGCATTATTGCCGGTGATTATCCGGCAAACACATGGACAGCCTTTAACAGTGAAGCACAATAATTAATGATCAGTACCAGTCAGAGAACATCCGCCCCCGAGATCATGGACGACTTCCAGATGGCGGGAGACAACCTTAAACAAACCCTCGATGAGATTGCAGGGATAAACCAGTTACTCGGAGGTAACCGTATTACTGTACAGGGAATACGCCAGTTACTGCAATCCATTCCTATAGACAAAACCGTTAGTATAGCTGATTTGGGTTGTGGGAATGGAGATATGCTACGTACCCTGGCTGCTGTGGCCCGCAAAGAAGGGCGTACCTTGCAGCTCAGGGGCATCGATGCAAACCGTTTTACCATCGCACATGCCATTACACTGTCCGCCGGTTATCCTGAAATCAGTTATCATTGCACAGATATCTTTTCAGCAGAATTTGCCGAAAGCAAATATGATATCGTTCTTTGTACATTAACATTGCATCATTTTACAGACGAAGAAATAAAAGAACTGCTGCAATTGTTACGCCGCACTGCACGCATAGGAATAGTGATCAATGATCTGCATCGCAGCAGGGTGGCATATTATTTATTCAGCCTGTTTAGTTTTTTATGGAGGTTAGGCCCAATGGCAAAGGCAGATGGACGCGTTTCCATTCTGCGTGGTTTTAAAAGAAAAGAGCTGCTCGCATTTGCAACGTCGTTAAATATCGTTCAATATACCCTCAGGTGGAAATGGGTTTACCGCTACCAGTGGATAATATCAAATTTATGAGTGTCAAAATTCAGTCGGTAGCAAAGGCATTGCCGCCACATACACGTACAACAGAAGAAATTATGCCGTTCCTGGATATGTGGCTGTCCGGGCAGGAAGATCGTTTCGCCAGGAAGGTGAAGAAGATTTTTGAGAATGCAGCGGTGGAAAGAAGGTATTCTATCATGGGCCCGGAAGATGTATTTACAAAGACCAGTTTTGAAGAGAAGAATGACCTGTATGTAAGGGAAGTGATCAAACTGGGAAAAGAATGCCTGGAAGGGGCGCTGGCAAAAGCAGGGCTGTCGCCGCAGTCATTGGATTATATTATTACAGTGAGTTGTACCGGGATCATGATTCCTTCGCTGGATGCTTACCTGATCAATGCGTTGCAGTTAAAACAGGATATTGTACGACTCCCGGTGACGGAGATGGGTTGTGCAGCGGGTGTATCAGGTATGATTTACGCAAAGAAATTCCTGCAGGCAAACCCGGGTAAGCGGGCGGCGGTTATTGCGGTAGAATCGCCTACTGCTACTTTTCAGCTGGACGATTTTTCAATGCCTAATATAGTCAGTGCAGCGATCTTTGGAGATGGTGCGGCATGTGTGATTTTATCTTCTCATCCTGATGATGAAGGGCCGGAGATATTAGGGGAGGAGATGTATCATTTTTATGAGGCAGAACACCTGATGGGTTTCCGGCTTACTAATACCGGTTTGCAGATGGTGTTGGATGTGGAAGTGCCGAATCAGATAGCGGCGCATTTCCCGGATATTATTCATCCTTTTTTGTCGAGGAATGGGTTTACGATAGAAGAGATCCAACATTTTATATTTCATCCGGGCGGAAAGAAGATTATTCAGACGGTGGAGGAGTTATTCCATGATTTGGGAAAGAATATAGAGGATACGAAGGAGGTATTGCGGTTGTATGGAAATATGTCGAGTGCTACGGTGCTTTATGTGCTGGAAAGGTTTATGGATAGGAAGGTGCCGGCGGGGGAAAGAGGATTGATGTTGAGTTTTGGACCGGGTTTTTCGGCGCAGCGAATATTGCTGCAATGGTAGTCCTTCATCTGGCATAGCAAGGTGTAGCACTTCTAAAAACCTGATAAAATCATTATTTTAGCATTAAAGGAAGCATATCAGTACTGGCATAATGGCAAACGAATTCAGCGATCATCATTACTGGGCTATTATACTTGGCGGTAGTTCCGGCCTTGGTCTTGCAGCTGCCCAAAAACTCGCTGCGCATGGCATGCATCTTTGTATTGTTCATCGTGACCCCGGGGTGGAAATGGAAAAGGTGAATACTGCATTTGAAGGGTTGAGAAGCAGAGGTGTTCAGGTGCTTACTTTTAATGCAGATGTTACACGTGCTGACAAGCGGGCCTATATATCAGATGCGTTGCAAAACGGTATGGGAGCGCAGGGGAAAGTGAGGTGTATGGTGCATAGTATAGCGAGAGGCACGCTGAAGGCAATGCTTCCTGAAGGAGAGAGTGGCAGCAATGCGCTCAGTACAGATGATTTTCGCATTACCCTCGATAGCATGGCCTACAGCCTCTATGATTGGGTAAAAGACTTGTCGCACAAGGGCCTGTTTGCCGCTGACGCAAGGGTACTATCCTTCACCAGCGAAGGCAGTCACCGTGCATGGAAGCACTACGGCGCAGTATCTGCTGCCAAAGCGGCCCTGGAAGCCATCAGCAGGAACATTGCCCTGGAATTCGCGCCCCTGGGCATCCGGTCCAATTGTATCCAGGCAGGTACTACCAATACCCGTTCTCTGCAACTCATACCCGGTAGCGAACAGCTGATTGCCTGGAGCGAAGCCCGCAATCCTTTCCAGCGGCTTACTACCCCCGAAGATGTGGCCAATGTTGTTTATCTTTTATGTAAAGATGAAGCTGCCTGGATCAACGGCGCTATCATACCAGTAGACGGAGGCGCACATATCTGTTAGATCATGACTACACACGACATACTTCATTGCCTGCCTTATTCTCCGCCTTTCCTTTTTGTGGATGGGTTGGATTATATTGATTGTGATAAGGTGGTAGGGCATTTTACGTACCATGCAGACATGGATTTTTACAAAGGACACTTTAAAGGATTTCCTGTCACACCAGGGGTGGTACTTACCGAAACGATGGCCCAGATTGGCCTGGTCTGCCTTGGAATTTATATTAAAGGTGGGGTGCCCGAAGGTAGCGGCATGGGCTTTGGCCTGACGGCTACCGAAATTGAGTTTATGCACCCGGTGTTTCCCGGTGAGAAAGTAACAGTGACTTCTGAAAAACAATATTTCCGCTTTGGGAAATTGAAATGTAAAGTGAGTATGCGGAATGCTGCAGGCAGGGAAGTGTGTGCAGGTACCATTTCCGGGATGGTGATTGCAAAGCCATTGGCAGAAAAACAGCAATAAAAAATCTATGAACAAGAGAGTTGTAATCACAGGACTAGGCGTGGCCGCTCCAAACGGAGTCGGTATACCTGCTTTTACAAAAGCCCTCAAAACCGGCACCTCCGGCATCCGCCATGATCCTCAACTCGCTGAATTACAATTTTCCTGTCAGATAGCCGGCAAACCCGAAGTATCTGAAGAACTGCAACTGCAATACCTCGACCCCCTGGAGCTACGCAACTTCAACAGCAGTGGCATTCTCTACGGCCTTATCGCCGGCATCGATGCCTGGAAAGATGCAGCCCTCCCACCAAATGAAAGCAATGACCCCGACTGGGATAGTGGGGTTATCTTTGGAGCAGGTTCTTCCGGCATAGATAAACTAAGAGAAGCCATCTATAAAGTAGACGCCCTCCAGGTAAGAAAGCTCGGCAGCACCGTTGTACCGCAAACCATGGCCAGCGGCATCAGTGCCTGGCTGGGTGGTAAACTGGGCCTCGGCAACCTGGTCACTACCAATTCATCTGCCTGTACCACCGGGGCTGAATCCCTGCTCATGGCATTTGAACGCATCAAAAACGGCCAGGCAAAGCGAATGCTCGCCGGCAGTACCAGCGATGCAGGCCCTTATATATGGGGTGGATTTGACGCTCTGAAAGTGTGTACCTACAGGCATAACCAAAACCCTGCACAAGGTTCCCGCCCCATGAGCGCTTCTGCCAGTGGATTTGTACCAGGCAGTGGGGCCGGAGCGTTATTATTGGAGTCACTGGAAAGCGCCCTTGAAAGAGGGGCTACCATCTACGCAGAAGTGCTGGGTGGTCATGTAAATTCCGGCGGCCAAAGAGGCGACGGCACTATGACGGCCCCCAACAGTGTGGCTGTACAGCGTTGCATTGCCCAGGCCCTGGTTCAGGCTGGTATAACAGGTATGGATATAGACGCCATCAATGGTCACCTGACCGCCACCAGCAAAGACTCGCTGGAAATAGAAAACTGGAGCAAAGCCCTGCACCGTTCCGGCAAGGATTTTCCTTATGTCAATGCCCTGAAAGGAATGGTAGGACATTGCCTGAGTGGGGCGGGTAGCATAGAACTGGTGGCTGCTGTGTTACAATTAAAAGAAGGCTTTCTTTTCCCAAATATCAATTGTGACGACCTGCATCCTGAAATTAGTGCTATTATTGACGAAGCCTGCGTGCCCCGTGAGCTGATAAATATAAATTTAAACATCATCGCCAAAGCCAGTTTTGGATTTGGAGATGTCAATGCCTGTGTAATCTTGAAAAAATATACCAATGGATAAAGAAACCTTAATTGCCGAGCTGAAAGCTATTGTAAAGCCATATGCAAAAGATGAAGCAGCACTGGCAAATATCAATGAGAATACAGATTTTATCAATGACCTGAAGATCAATTCTGCAAACCTGGTAGATGTGATACTGGATGTGGAGGAGAAATATAATATTGTGATCGATAATGAATCTATGGAAAAGATGGTGAATGTAAAATCCGCCATGGAAATTATAGAAGCTAAGCTGGCATGATTGGAAATGATATAATAGACCTGCGCACTGCCGCTGTGGAGAGTAATTGGCGAAGACCCAATTACCTCTCCAAAATTTTTACCCCAAAAGAACAGTCGCTGATCTATGATGACAAAACCGTATGGTGGTTATGGAGTGCCAAAGAAGCTGTATACAAAATTATAAACAGAGCTACTTTGCAACGCCGCTACGCGCCATTATCCATTACCTGGCATTCCCCAACCATCTTCCTGCATGCAGGAAAAGAATATTTTATTAAAAGCGAAATTACCAACGAATTCATCCACACCATTGCTGCCACAAACCCTGTTTTATTTCCACAATTAGAGGTGTGTACAGATCCTACTATTAAATATTACAAAGATGAGCATGGAATGCCCATGATAGATAATCAACCTGTGTCAATTAGCCATCATGGGCGTTATTGGGCCATGGTGAAACAGAAAACTACTGCCTGACCGCCTGGTGCACCATATCTTCACAAACCGCCGCACACTTCCTGCACGCATCCGCACACTCCCTGCAATGCTCCATCCCCATATCCGCATGCCGCTGACACTCTTCTGCACAGTCACGACATATCTCCGCACAAATATTACAAAGCTGCTCACTATACAGCCCCTTTATACTCATCACTTCCACCGCCGCGCGGCATATGGCCGCACACTCCAGATCCAACCGGATACAACGGCGCAAGTCTATTACCGTTGCTTCATTCAAACAGGATGAAGCGCAATAATCGCATGTGTTGGCACATTCCGTACATGCATTGATGCATTCCTGGTATTGTTGTTGATTCATCATGGTGGTAGATTTTTGTAAAATAAACCACAATGACCATGCCTTACCTATTCGCCCCCTGGAACTCCAACATCCACCCCGGATACTCCGGTCCCAGTTTACTCACCTCGTCCAATCGCTTCAACTCATCCTCCTCCAATACCACATCCACCGCTGCTATATTATCTTCCAGCTGATCCGGACGCTTTGCCCCAATAATCACCGTCGTCACCACTTTCTGATGCAGCAGCCATGCCAGTGCCAACCTCGCCACAGAAACCTGCTTGCGCGCTGCTATCTCCTGCATTACATCCAATATATCAAATGCCTTCTCCTTATTCACCGGCGGAAAATCGAAAGCCACCCGCCTCGAACCCTCCGGCCCCTGCTGATCTCTCTTATACTTCCCGCTCAGCAATCCCCCCGCCAGCGGACTCCACACCATCAAACCCACCTGCTGATCCAGCAGCAAAGGCACTACCTCTCTTTCCAGGTCCCTGCCCGCAATTGTATAATACGCCTGCAAAGAAACAAACCTCGCCACCTCCTTATACTGGGAATAAGACAACGCTTTCATCAGCTGCCACGCCGCCAGGTTACTGGCCCCAATATAGCGCACCTTACCACTTTTCACCAGCGTATCCAGTGCACTCAGGGTCTCTTCCAGCGGTGTGAGCGGATCAAATCCATGTATCTGGTACAGATCTATATAATCCATCTGTAGCCGTTTCAGACTTTGATCCACCTGTTGTAATATATGTTTCCTCGTCAACCCTACCTGGTTTGGTCCAGGCCCCATTCTGCCCCTCACTTTCGTCGCTATCACCAGCTCATCCCTGTCTAATCCCAGTTGCCTGATCGCTTTTCCAGTCAGCTCTTCAGACACACCTTCCGAATATACATTCGCGGTATCAATAAAATTGATCCCCGCATCTACCGCGCTCTTCACCAACTCATTCACACCATCCTGCTCCACTTGCCCGATAGCGGTCCATATGCCTTTGTCTTTGCCACCAAAGGTCATCGTACCCAAACATAGCTCTGATACCTTAAGGCCGGTATTGCCCAGTAAATTGTATTTCATATCCTAATTTAAACAGAAAAACCCGCTGCATAATACAGAGGGTTTTTACTATTTAAAAAGATATCAAACCTTAGTAAGTCTGCTCCACTCTTCCCACTCTTCCATCTTCTCCAATACCCTCTACCACCACTCTGAAGTGTGATGAAGGAATATCGTTATTATAAAAAGTCAGCGTGGCCGTATGCGTAATAGAATCTATCGCCACATTCGGATTCCAGTACAAAGTCAGTCGTTTATCAGGCAGACTGTAAATCTCCTTCCGCTGACTATAATCCGGTGCATAGAACTCTTTCACAATGCTATAACCCGCTTTTCTATACAGCTCAAATCCTTTCACACCGTCCGCACCATTATTATCGCCACCTTTCTTGGTATAGATCGCAATCGCACCATTGGAGCCGCCGCCTACACCCCCCATAAACGGAGGTCTGAACACTTTCACCAGCGCAATATCATTGATGTTGAGCGTGGCCAGCATACTTTTATCTGTCGGCATTTCATTCAGGTAAAGGGTAGGGGTACCACCTCTCCATGTCATACTCGGATTATTGTAATCGCCTGTGATCTGTAAACCTGCTACCCGGGACTGTAAGTATTGGAATACGTTCAGCGCAGTCGGCGTTTCTTTCGTCAGGTCAAAACTATAACCGTTGTCAGAAGTAAACATGCCTGATACATAACGGCTCTCCGTGGTCTGTACCTGTGTTTGCTTACGCTCTGTCACATTGAATTCTTTCAGCAAAATAGAACGGCTTGCGATTGACTTGGCAATACGCCCATTCTCATACGCCGTATTCAGGTAAGCACTCAGCATATTGGCATCCATTACCACCGGGTTCTTCGCAGCATACGGCGTTTTCACCGGCACACTGTTGTCAAAGAAGTGGTTATTGAACTTCACAATCACGTTGCTGTATCGCTTCATCTTGTCATTCCCCTGGTAAAAGATGTTTACCGTATCCATAAATTGTAAACCATCCAGCACAAAGTCGCCCTTATTATCTGTAGGTGCCGATGCAAAAGAAGTGGTGCTATCCAGCGGGTTTTTGATAATGAAATCTACCTTTCCATTCGCCATCACAATACTCCCATTATTCGCATACGCACTACCTTTCAAACGGATACCCTGCTCATAAGGATAGCGGATATTCGGTAGGGTATCGTTCAGGATTTTGCTCCATACGAACCTTCTCCATCCATTTGTGAGCATCACCAGGTCCAGTGCATGCAGGGTAGTGGCAGACGTATCTTTGAAATACCAGGCAGGATTATAAATGTATCCTTTCAGGTCGGAAGTCAGCAGTATGCTGGAGATGATGTTGTTCTCATCGATCGCCGGGTGTACCTTATCGGCATCTGTAATAGAAACGGAAAGGCTGGTGGCCATTTTCTCAGGTACCAGCAGTTCGATGGTGCTCTTTTCCCTTTCTTCCTTACCGATGTTTGCATTTTGCAGGGTCAGGTCCAGCTGATCGTTCTGGCGTACGAATACCAGTCTTTCAGACAATGGTACACCCTGGCTGCTGAAGAGGGTAATTTGCAGGATACCGCTTGGCAGCATATTCGTAGGAATAAAACCGCTGATCCGGCCTTCAGATACTTTCAGCATGGCCCTGTATACCATCTGATGTTGCATCTGGGCAAATACCATCAGGTCATCATAGGCGGTATCTAAAGTGTTGGCGAGGGTAGTCTGGTAAAAAATGCGCGCGCCCCTGTTGAACACTTTCAGCATAGCTCCTTTGCCGTTAGCCGCAGGCAGGGTGAATTCTTTGCTGCTGCCATCTGCGCTCTGCATCTGTGCTTTGTAGGTCACGCCTTTAGCAGGTTCCAGGTCAAAGCTCCCCATCCCGTCGTGTTCTGATTTAATCTGGGCAACTACTTTACCTTTGTTGTCTACGATTTTGCCACTCACTTCTACAGGATAACCATCCACCTTGAGGGCCTTGAACGCCACGGTGCTGCTTACCCCATTCATCAGGTTACCCCCCTCGGGGAAGAACTGTACAGAGAAGTCGTTGCTCACGATAGCAGTGCTATCCAGTTTTTGCAAAGCATTGCGTTTGCGGCTATCGTAAATCGCAATATTTTTATAAAACAGGTAATCGGTGTCATAGTTGAGCATCCAGGCAGTATATGCCCTGAGCTGGTAATTGCCTGCCGGAAGGGTATCAGGTAGCACAAAATTGCCGGATGCACCAGCGCCGCCCACAGGCAGCAGTTTTTTCATTGCGATACTTCCTTTCTTATCCAGCAATTCCACGTACAGGTTGGTCGCTGTCAGGGAAGGCTGGTTCTGCATCATGATATATGCTTTGAACCAGATGGTTTCTCCGGTAGCATAATAATCTCTGTCTACATGCAGATAGACTTTCTCCTGCGGATTACGTTTGGCAAATTCTTCCAGCGCTTTCATTACCTTTTCAGGCAGCCCATCTATCGGCAGACTGGCGAAAATTGAGAAAAATCCAATCACACAGGCTGGGATGATCCATTTTAACCGGGTGTACTTTCTATTCGTTGAAGAGGCCATGCGGAACTTATTTATTACACTGCAATATCAATAATAAGAGATAAATATACTAAGATGATGTTTTTAAATGGGCGAATAATTACAGGATTGGTTTTTATTAATAAAATAAATAATTTATATAATGAATAAAGTTAACGCCTTTTGCCCATAAAAAAATCGCTCCTGCCAGCAGCAAAAGCGATTTTTTTAAAACGGATTACACCTACTTAAATTGTATATTTCTTTCTTAACTGTTTCAACTCCTTTTCTCCAATTCCCATTTCCTGCTTAAAGAACCCTTCCACACTGCCATATTTTTTATTAATAGCCCCAAACATCGCCTTTATATACTCCGGCTTTAACTCCATCGCATTCCGCACTTCTGCCTCCGTCAGTCCTGTGCCCGTGGTCAGCCCCCTGTACATTTTCGACGTCATCGGTTCCAGATACACATTGCTCGCTGTATAATCTGCTTCTATAGTGGCCTGATCTACCCCCAGTACATAGAGGAACAGGGCAGTGGCCATCCCGGTTCTGTCCCTGCCACCGGTACAATGGTACATCATGGCTTCGCCATCCGGCAGGGTGAGTAACTGCTGAAAGAGGGGTTTGTAACGTTCACCCAGTGGGGTGACATTGCTATAGAACTGTAGCATAAAATCTCCTTTTTTGATGGCAGCTACTATCGCTTTGGCATCCGGCAGACTGTCGCTTCCTGCCGGACTCAGGGTATACTTTGTACCAGGGAGTAAATGATCCGGTGCCGCGGCAGATTCCTTCACGCCACGAAAATCTATGACGGTATGAATATGTTTTTGCTCCAGGATTGTCAAATCCTGTTCGGTTAGTTTGCTTACATCCGCAGAGCGGTATACCCTGCCCCAGGCCACTGTTTTACCATTTTGGGTACGATACCCGCCCGCATCCCGGAAGTTCACAGTTCCCTGCATTTTCACCACACGTTTTGTACTATCTGCCAGTTGGGCAAAAGCGATGTAGGGCACCAGCATAGCGCCTGCCAAAATTAATTTCTTCATGATGTTAGTTTGATTATTTAATGATATCCCAGCGAATACCCGCCTGCCCCTTCATGCCATACCACTCATCAGTATAGATGCGGCGCTTATCGCCCATGTACTGCCGGATAGGAGCGTTTGTGAGGTTATTTAATTCCAGGAATACACGGAACCCTTTTCTCAGAGTCACCGTGGCAGCAGCATCCAGGGTAAAGTTCTGATCTGTCCATATGTAATAATTCTTACCATTGGTCTGATCCAGTGTCTCTACAGATGCACCGCGATAATTGCCCGCCAGTCTTACCATCACACCTTTCCGCTCATAAAAAAGGATCGCATTGAAAAGGTTTTTTGCCTGGTTCGGCAGGGGCGAATTGTCCGTTACTTTGCCCGTAGTCGTCAGTCGTGGAATATCTACCTTAGAATCGATGTAGGTATAATTTACTTCCACACCCAGTCCGCTAAAGAACCCTGGCAGAAAATCAAAACGCTTGTTAATACCCGCTTCAAAACCCAGCAGGCGGGCATTGTCTGCATTCTTAGATTGCGTAATCACATAATCTTCCGTACTGGTTTTATCAGAGAAGATCACATCCGAAATCTGTTTGTAAAACACACCTCCTGATACCAGGCCAATGTTGTTGAAATAATATTCACCCATCAGGTCATAGTTATTAGAGAAGGTGGGTTTCAATGCAGGATTACCTGCGGTAATAGTGACGGGAGAAGCGGTGTTGTCAATAGACTGCCCGGGTGTCAATGCTGTAAAGTCTGCGCGGATAAAGGTCCGGGTAAATGCGGCTCTTACATTCGCATGTTCGTTCAGGGCATATTTTACATGCACCATTGGCAGCAATGCATTGTAATGGTTACTCACATCCACAGCCGAAATAGTCGTGGCGCCGGTGGTTGCATCTTTCTCTGCCTTAGAACCATGCAGGTCCAGGGCGGTATATTCATTACGTACACCTGCTACAATCTTCAGTTTATCAGTAGCAGAAATCTCTGCCATGGCATAACCCGCGGTTACATCTTCAGTACCATTAAAGATATTGGTTGCATTGCTGGCAGAAGTGTAATTGCTAAACCCATTTGCAGAAAGGGTGTTTGGATCAAGCAGGTTAAATAGCTGCTCTTTTGTAATAGGATCGACCATATACTGGTCATAATTTCCACTCATTTTGTTAAAGAAACCACCGGCCTTTGGAAAGGAAGTTCTGTTCAGAGAACTCAAAGTGAGCAACGCCGGAGACCCGGGAATACCCAATGCTGCACCTGGCAGATACACTGCTGTGGCACCAAAATTGGTATCGTGCGTCTTGTGACGGAACTTACCACCAAACTTCAGGTTCACCCTGGCAGATACATTGTATTTAAAATTCGCCTGTGCCGTTTTATCTACTTCCTTTGTATCTAACTGCGAAATGACCAGTTGCTGCAAAGTGAGTTTGCTGGCATCCATTACCTCAGTAGCGTCGGTTACGCCCGATTGAAAATGCATAGGATCACCTCCAATACCATTAGGAGAATCAAAGCCCCAGTACCTTTTACCATCGGCAGAAAGGTTGCTGAACCCACTGGTAATTTTCTGGCGGAAAGTCGCAATGGGCAAACCTTTGGTCGCATTGGTAGGCGGGGTTTCCAAAAAGAATTTACAGGTATAGTCGCTCACGCTCCAATCCATTTTCAATTTTGGAGATAACTGGTGCTCACCGCCAAACTCGCCACCATTCAGGGCTGTCTGGTAATAGGAATAACGATAGTTATATTGATAGCGACTATTGTTATAATCTACATAAGATTCATACACCGGCCGGATATCATTGAATTTGTCCAGTAACCCGCGGAAGAAGATCCGGTGGTTGGTATTAAATTTATATTCCAGTCCCACATTGCCGCCATAGGTCTGGCGGCGGCCCATGTATCGCTTAAATAATACGGTGCTGATGGAGTTTTTCTGTGCAGCCGTGGCCAGACTGGTATTGTAAGTAACGTTGTAAGAATCCGTACCCCATTGTCTATCCCAGATCGCACCGGCTACAATCACGCCCAGTTTACCATGGAAGAACCGGTCTCCATACACAGCAGAACCATTGTAAGTACCATTCTGTGAAAAGGTATTGTAACCACCTGCGGCACTCATGTTGAAGATGCGTTTATCAGGGGCCGTGCGGGTAATGAAGTTGATACTGCCCCCGATGGCATCGCCTTCCATATCGGGCGTGATGGCTTTGGCCACCTGTACATACTGGATCATTTCAGAGGGTACCACATCCAACACTGTATTGCGGGTACCGGTAGCGCTGGAACTTGGTAATCGTGTTCCGTTTAGTAAGGTGCTGGTCCAGGAGAAAGGCGTTCCCCGCACCGTGGCCTGATCTGCTTCGCCATGATAACGGGATACGGCCACCCCTTGTACACGTTGTACAGCTTCGGCCGCGTTACGGTCGGGGAGTTTGCCGATGGCGTCAGCAGCAATCACGTCCATGATGGCGAGGGAGTTCTTCTTGATGCTGAGGGCTTTCATCTGGGAAGGCGCCATGGTACCTTTTACCAGCACCTCTCCCAGATTACCGCCTGTAGGGTTCAGGCTGATGCTGCCTACATCCGTAATCCCGGATTTTACCTCCATTTCTATTTCACGGGTAGTATGCCCAATGTAGGATATTAAAATCTTCACCTTGCCGGTGGTATGTGTATTCAGTGTAAAGTTTCCATTCAGGTCGGTGGCAGTTCCCTGCTTTGCGCCTGGCGCCTGTACAGAGGCGCCGGGTAGTTGGCCGTCCTTTCCTGTGACGGAGCCTTTGATGGTTTGTGCATGAGCAAGGGTAGCCGGGAGGAGCATACCCGAAAAAATTAGTAGCCTGCACTGCTTGAAAAGGAAATGCATAAATTGGTAATTTTCCCCAAAAGTCTGACCTGGAATATTCTCCCTCGACCGGCTCAAACAAACAGTACTGCCAGCCGTGTTTTTTAGTCTAAACGAACGTACAAATATTGATATTCAAATAATTAACTTGGGTTAAGGAATTGTTACCAAACGCATTTAATATGGGGGTAACATTGGGTTTTTACATTTGTGGGGCATGATCTATGTTATTGCTATAGGAACTTTTCAGGCATTTACTGCCTCGCTGTTACTGCTCACGAACAAGTTGAGGAGTAAGGCAGACGGTTTGTTGATCCTTTTGTTGTTTTGTATCGCTGCGCACCTGGCAACGAAGTTTTACATTTTCAATTTTGTGAGTGATGGCCATGTGAGGTACCAGATGAATACGTTTATTGGATTTTGCTATGCGCCGTTGTTATATTTATATGCGTTGAAGATAAAAAATGAGGCGTTCATTCCGGCTACGCGATGGTATGTGTTTTTACCTTTTATTCTCGGGGCTGTGGGGTACCTGACGGTGATTTGTGTGTTGTCTTTTAGCCAGCAGGCAGGGTATGCGGCGCTGAATATATATAATAATGCCACTACGTGGACCTCGGTAACTTTTTCGGCGTATTATACTTTGCTGGCCTGGAGAATAGCAAGAAAGCATTTGCAAAACAGGCCGCAGGAGAGAAGGTTAATAGAATGGGTGTCGTATTTGTTTATAACAATCCAGCTGGTAGCGTTTTTCTTTTTGAACCTGAGTTATTTCATTAAGACAGGGGTTGGGGAGATGATTCTTTGTCGTGCACTGGTGTATACCTGTTTATTAATTGTTTCGGTTATTATAATCAGGTATAAGTATGCGGGATTCCAAACGCCGGCAATAATTCCGGTAGTCCCTTCTCCCCGCAAGACTGCCCTCTCTGCCACCAACCACCAGGAGATACTATTGAAACTAGACCAATACCTCCGCCAAACCCGCTTATACACCGATGCTGACCTCAACCTCGACAAGCTCGCTGCCAGCGTAGGCATCAGCAAATACCACATTTCCGAAGCGCTCAATGCATGTGCAGAAAAATCCTTCTACCAGTTTATTAATGAATGGCGGATCAGTCATGCCATCGAGAAACTACAGTTCATGACCAGTCGCAACCTGCCTGTCAATGTGCTGACTATCGCTTTCGACTGTGGCTTCAAGGCCAAATCCAGCTTCAATCAATACTTTAAAAAGATCACAGGCCAAACTCCCACTGAATATATGCGTAATCTGGCCGGGGTGTCTTAAATTTGCCCCATGTTTGAAGCACTTGACCAGTTCGTTGCAAAATACATTCGCCTTACCCCGGAGGAAACGGAAATCTTTCACTCCCTTTTAACATTCCAAAAGGTAAAGAAGAAACAATTCCTGCTCCGGGAAGGAGAAATCTGCCAGTTTGAAGCATTCATCCTGAAAGGATGTATCCGTACTTACTATGTAGATAAAAGCGGTACCGAAACGATTCTGAACTTTGCAGTAGAAGGGTGGTGGGTAAGTGATCTCAGCTCTTTTTCTGAACAACAGCCTTCTACACAGAACATAGAAACGCTGGAAGACTGTGAACTGCTGGTTATTAATTATGAAAATAAGAAGATCCTGTTTGATGTAATTCCAGCCTTTGAAAAGTTCTTTCGTATTCTGGTACAGCGCTCACTGGGCGTATTGCAGCAGCGCTTTTATGCAGCCTTTTCCCAGACTGCAGAAGAGCGCTATCTGGCTTTTATTGAAAAGTACCCTCAAGTCGTACAGCGGGTACCACAACACCAGATAGCGCGATATATTGGTGTATCACCAGAGTTCCTCAGTAAGGTGCGGAGCACGATGTACAGAAAGCCGTAATCCTTATTTAAACACTACTGCATTCGCAGTCTCCACCTCATCCTGGCTCACAGTATGCCCCATACCCGGATATACTTTCACCGTAATATCCGCACCCATTTTTTGCATGATCGCTTCACTCTCACGTACCCTTGTTACCGGTACATGCATATCAGGATCACTGCTGCCGATGAAGACAGGTGTACCAGCAAAGTCTCCTTTGTAATTAGACAAGTCCAGCGAAGCACCAATCAAGCCACCGGTAAAAGCCACCACACCACCATATTGCTGTGCGTGACGGGTTACGTATTCCAGCGTAAGACAGGCGCCTTGTGAAAATCCTAAAAAGTAGATGTTAGATGCGGGAATGCCTGCGGCAATCACATCGGCCACGATAGATTCCAATACAGTAATTGCACTGCTTAATCCCGGTTCATTCTGTGCCACTGGCGCCATAAATGAATAGGGGTACCAGGTATGCCCGCTTGCCTGTGGGGCAATGAGTGCATAATCTCCTACATTCAGGTAAGTAGCCAGTGAAATGATGTCCTGTGCGCCCGCCCCACGTCCATGTATCATGATCAGGGCTTTCTTTGCCTGTGCCAGCGGCACGCCTGCGGTTACTATATTTTTCTGATGCGTCATGTTATTCTCCTTTTTTTCTGGAAAAGGGGGGGATTCCCCCCTTCATTATTTTTCATCCTGCTGCAGCCAGATATCTGCATACTCTTCCGGATGCCTTTTAAACTGTGCATGCACATACGCACACAAAGGTCTTACCTTCAGCTTGTGCTCCCGGGCATAAGCCACCATGCCATCCAGCAGGTGTTTTGCCAGCCCTTTACCTTCCTGTGTATAATGTATTTCCGTGTGGTACGCAGTGAGCACGTCACCCTCAATCCCAATCACCATTTCCCCTGCCTGCTCATTATCTACCATCAGGTAAAAAGCACCATGATTCTTCTGGTTAAGCCTGATTACTACTTCTTCCATAATATTTATTTTAACGGCGGTAATACTTTTTCAATTTCATCCCGCATCGCCCTATACTGTGCAGGCAGTTTCAGATTCTGACCTAATTCTTCCAGCGGCTCATCCACCGTGAATCCCGGGTTATCTGTCGCCAATTCAAACAGCACTCCGCCTGGTTCCCTGAAGTATAATGAGAAGAAATAATCCCTGTCAATCTTCGGCGTAATGTTCAATCCTTTCTTCATCACCTTTTCACGGAACTTCATCAAAATCTCATCGTTTGCCACCCGGAAAGCCACGTGGTGATTAGTACCCGCTGCATTTCGTCCTGCTGCTTCTTTCGGAGATTCAATCAGGTCTACAATATTCGCGTTCCCAATCGCATCGGTCACAAAACGGTGCCTGTTCCCTTCCACACCCTGTGGCTGATAGCCTAAGATCTCAGTGAGCACAGTAGCCGTTGGCCCTATGCTACGCAGGTTCAGCGTTACATTGTGAAAACCTTTTGTAGCCTGCGCTGCTTTTACATCTGCAGTTTCCCATGCCTTACGGTCATCTGTATTTTTAGGTACAATCAGGTTCAGTTTCAACCCGTCCGGATCTTCCAAAGGGAGGTACAATTCCCCAAAGCGCTCTGCAATTTCCCCATGCTTCACACCTTTTTCTTTAAACCTTGCTGCCCAGAACTCAAGACTACCTTCAGGTACAGCATACCCTATTTCAGTGGCCATACCGGTACCGGTGGTACCTTTGCCAATGCCCTCCCATGGGAAGAAGGTAAGAATAGTACCCGGTGTACCCGTTTCATTCCCAAAATAAAAATGGTAAGTACCCGGATCGTCGAAGTTCACGGTTTTCTTTACAAACCGTACTCCCAGAATATTGGTATAAAAGTCAAGATTCCGCTTAGCGTTATCCGCGATTGCAGTGATGTGGTGCAATCCTAAGATTCTATCTTCCATAAATGTCAGTTTTTATAAGTTGAATAAGTTGTAACCTTCGGCCAGGCAACAGGGGTAGGACTAGTAATTCAGGCCGGCTTTCTCAATGCCTTCAGGATCCAGGTGCAATGCAAGACCAGGACTAGTAATTCAGGGTGCCGAACAGGCCGTTTTTATAGTCTTCGATGGCCTGGTCTACATCTGCCATCGTCGTCATTACAAAGTTATCTTTTGCTGCCACCGGTTCGTCTATTACTTCGCCGGAAAGGAAGAGCAGCTGTGTATCTTCAGTCGTAGTGATGGTAAATTCATCACCTGTTTTGTCAAATACGATTAAGTTATGTTCCGCTACAGCTACATCCGCATTCACTTTCACACTACCATGCGCGATATATACCAGTGTCCAGTAAGATGGTTCTACCTTAAATTGCAAACGCTTGCCAGCAGGCACCTCGCCCACAGCTGATATCACTGGTGTATAAGAAATGTTCACCGGACCCGTCTGACCATCAAAACTACCACTCACTAAACGTAAATAGTCCAATACGATCGGCTGTGAGGACTTCTCTGCAAACTGGTACTTCGGGTCATCCCACTTATTCGCCGCCGGCACATTCACCCATAATTGCAGTATTTCCTCTACACCACCATCCCTGTGTTCCTGTTCCGAAGGGCCTTCGCTATGAAGTATGCCTTTGCCTGCAAACATCCACTGTGCATCTCCTGCATTCAGCAACTGGTCATTGCCAAAATTATCTTTGTGATGGGCCTGTCCCTGTAGCTGAAATGTAACAGGTGCAAACCCCCTGTGCGGATGCGGATGAATACGGCTGTCAGATCCTTTAGGAATTACATCAGGACCACCATGGTGCAATACGATAAAGGGGTTGGCAAACCGAAAATCCGCGTGGGGCAGGGGCTGCAGCACCGTTTGCGTAGCAGTGATGTTTTTGCTCCTGCCTGCCAGGATATGGGTAATGTCCTTTTTCATAATTTATCGTTTATCTAAAAGATATAAAATTTCGTTCCTCAGCAACCCGCTGCCACCGCCATAATGCCTGGTGATGATGGCAGCAGGAGCAAGGGCAGACAACCGTTCCCTCAGTGCTGTCTCCTCTTCAGGAGTAATGCCTGCACACAATAGAATGATGTCGTATGGTGTGGTCTGCAGGGCTGCGTACGCCGCTTCATCTGTCGTCACCGCCTGCCCGGACCAGTCTTCGGGAGCATTCAGCAATCGCTGCATCACTGTCATGATCTCCTCATTGCGCCCGATTGCGAGTATGTTGATATGCCCGGTTGTCATAGTGCAATGTTTTAAACCAGTTTGGTAAATTCAGACAGTGGCTTACGTGTTCTTGGTGCCAGCTCTCTTGATTTGTAAGGCTCTTCCAGTTTTTCTGCACTATCTCTGCGACCCAGTGCAATGACTACCAGTGGTTCTTCAGTAGCCAGCAGTCCAAAAGCTTCCGCAAATTGCTGCTTGTGGAATCCTGCCATCACGTGACCATTGATGCCCATGCTATCTGCCTGCAACAGCAGGAATGCATTTGCCATGCCCGTGTCGTGTGCATAGTAATGGTTTTTCTGCTCCAGGTCCGGCAGTTCTTTGATGCCAACTGCTGCTATCAGTGCTGCTGCGTTCTTTGCCCATGGTTGGTTACCCGGCATCAGTGTAGCGAATAGTTTATCAAAACCAGGTGTACCCGCCAATGCGTATACGTAGCGCCATGGTTGTGAGTTGTTGGCACTCGGTGCCCAGCTGGCACCTTCCAGGATGGTCAGTACTTCTTCCTCCGTAACTGGTGCACCTGAATAGGAGCGGGGGCTCCAGCGTTCTTTGATTAAGTCCAATACATTGTGTGATGTCCGTGCGATCTTAACTGATGACATATAAATGAGTTTTGCAAAGTTATAGCCCACATTATTAGCGGGGCTGATTACTATTTGTATAAATTACGGTTTTAAAGGTACATCCATCAGCAATATTTCTGCATCGCTTTCTAAAGCTGTCAGCGAAATACTATCTGTATCCCATATACCAAAACCGTCTCTTGCATCCAGTTCCTGTCCGTTCACATTGAAGCGACCTTTAATCACGAATGCATACACACCATTGCCTGGTTGATGAATGTGATAGGTGGTAGCAAAGTCCTTATCGAAACGACCTATGTTGAACCACGCTGCCTGGTAAATCCAGGTACCCGCATCGTCCTGATAAGGGCTCAGCACCTGGTGCAACTGGTTTTTCTGTGTCAGGTCTGGTGTAATCTGGTCATACCGGGGCGTTACATTCAGCTGGTTAGGAAATACCCAGATCTGGAGGAACTTGGCCGGCCGGTCTGCATTCGCATTGTATTCACTGTGGAATACCCCGGTACCGGTACTCATCACCTGTATGTCGCCCTGCTTGATCACGATCTTGTTTCCCAGGTTGTCCTTATGCTCCAGGTCGCCTTCGAGGGGTATGCTAATGATTTCCATATTGTCGTGCGGGTGGGTGTCAAAACCGCTGCCGCCGGCTACGATATCGTCGTTCAATACCCTGAGGGCGCCAAAGTGCATTCGGTCAGGATTGTAATAACCTGCGAAACTAAATGTATGGTGACTATTGAGCCAGCCGTGTGCGGCATGCCCCCGGGTAGCTGCTTTATGAAGTATCGTTTTTGCCATTGTTGCGCGTTTTATTTGTTGGAACAAATATCGAACTATTTAACTGAGTAAACCATTAATCTGGATTAAGAAAATGGGTATCTTTAGCTCCCTTTTACCTAAACACCTGTATGTGGAGACTGCTTTGAGATTATTTGCCCTGGGCATATTATTTTTACGACTTACTGAATATCAGTTATTTAGGCGGGACAATTTCATAAATATTTTAAATCAACACCTTACACCCAAATGAAAAAACTTTTACTCCTGGCTGTAGTAGCCCTGTCATGCATGCAATCGTCTTTCGCTCAATATTTTAGAAATGGTGTTGGGGCGGGTATCGCTGTAGAAGATGCTGATTACATGGATACTAAAGTCAATTTCACATTTACGTATTCCCCGGCTTTGTTTTTTGCTGAGCAGGAGAATTCCTCTTTTTCTGTAGGCATTCCTATTAGTTTTGGCATCAATGAGGGGTATTCTTCAGATTATAATGACGGTTATTATTATGATGGCAGCAGCATTGGATTTACGCTGGATGTACCTGTTATTCTGAATTTTAACTATGGCGCGGGTGCTGTGAAAAGAGGCCGTAAGAAATGGGGGTTCTTTGCAGGCGCCGGTTATGGCTATCACCTGTCTACGGACGAATTCAGTTATTATTATGATGCAGATGGAAATTACAGGACTTCGGACTACAGTACGCTGGGGGTGACGGGTAATGCGGGGTTCCGTATAGGCATGGGCCAGCGTCGCCGTCATAACCTGGAGATTAAGTTCACCTATATGAAAGGCCTTACGAGCTACAGGCCGAATGTATATGGGGTGAATTGCATTTTCAACTTCTAGTAAATAAAGACGCTTCTGCCAATTTTTGGCAGAAGCGTCTTATATATATTATACCCGGCTTTTTCTGCCCATTACCAGTGAAATGACCAGCAGCACCAGGAATATAAAGAAGATAATCTTTGCAATGCCTGCTGCACTGGCAGCAATACCACCAAACCCGAACAAGGCTGCGACTAATGCGATAATTAAGAATGTGACTGTCCAGCGTAACATAACTTTAAGGTTTTGTAGTGAGGAAATGTATTGTCATACTATGTAAATCTAAAATAATGCCGGAGGGGAAAAGCAGGGTCATAGGGGGATTTGGGCCAGCAGGTGTGACCTAACTTCCACAAAATAGGCAATGAAACCCCATCAGTACGGTATGGCACTAGTTCCTGCCCATACTGCAACTGGTTCATAATAATTCCGAGAAATATGTAATTTTACCCCCAGCAATGGATAATAAAATAGGCTTCGACGTATTATTCAATAATGCCACCATTGGTATTATTGTAACAAATGACAAGGGTAGGATCATACTGGCAAATCCTTTCCTGCTAAACCAATTTGGCTATGAGGAAAATGAGGTGCTGGGGCAGCTCATCGAACTCCTTGTGCCCACCCGTTACCAGCACAAGCATGTTCACCACCGGGAGGGTTTCAATAAGCACCCCCATAATCGTCCTATGGGCGTCGGTCTGGATCTCTTTGGCCGTCGCAAGGATGGTACTGAATTCCCCGTGGAAGTGAGTCTTGGTAACTATTACACTGAAGCTGGTCACTTTGTCATTGCCTTTGTGAGCGATATCTCTGCCCGCAAAGCCTCTGAGCAGGCACTCATCAATCTCAATGCAGAGCTGGAAGCCAAGGTAGACGAACGTACCCGTGCGCTCAGCGACATGCTGGAGAAGGAAAAGGGCCTGAACGAACTGAAGTCGCGCTTTGTCACCATGGCCTCGCATGAGTTCCGTACACCCCTGAGCACGATCCTCTCGTCAATCTTCCTGATTGCCAGATATGAGACCACGGAAGAGCAGCCCAAGCGATATAAGCACATCGAAAGGATCAAATCGGCCGTGAATATGCTTACTGACATTTTGAACGATTTCCTTTCCGTAGGCAAAATAGAAGAAGGGGCTATACAGGTCCGCTATTCTGAATTTGACATCAGGGCGCACATAGAAAACATTATCAGCGAACTCGTTGGCCTGCTCAAACCCGGACAGGTAATAGAATATGACCATATTGGTAAGACCATTCTAACGCTAGACCCGGTTTTAATTAAGCATATTACGATCAACCTGCTTTCAAATGCGATTAAGTTCTCGCCGGGAGGAAAGCCGGTGAAACTGACTACTACCTATGTGGGCGATGAACTGGAGTTGTCTGTGAAAGACCAGGGAGTAGGAATCTCTGAGGAAGATCAGCAGCATTTGTTTGAGCGGTTTTTCAGAGGGGAGAATGTGTCTAATATCCAGGGTACCGGTTTGGGCCTGCATATAGTGGCGAAGTATACGGAGTTGATGAATGGAAAGATTGAATGTTTTAGTGAGCTGGATAAAGGCACGGAGTTTAGGATTACGTTGAGACCGCATAATTAGCCTCCTGACCGGCCAAATTTAAATATTTTTCAAACGGGCTATATGCCCGTTTTTTTATTTCCCTGATCTTAAGCATCCAACCCCCTGACCACTATCATTGCTGACCAATGACAGCCATCCTACTTTTATCTCCTAAAGACGAGTAACCAGCCCTTTACGATCAACGCCAATTACGAAAATTACGAACTCATTAAAGCTATTACTATGCTTTTATCACAGCTAAACACCCGCACCATGGAAATTTATATCAGCGAAGAAGACCTGCTGCAAAATATCCAGGACAAATTTCAGGAAGCATACCCTCATCTCAGACTGGAATTTTTTAAACATCCGCACGAAGCAGGAGAAGGATGCCCCCGCAATGAGCGGTGGCCATTGAATACCCCCATAGAAGATATTCGTATGGTCCATAGCTTCGGCTGGATCGACATCAGTGAAGACCGTACCGTAGCCGAACTGGAGAAAGATTTTTACAGACAAATAGGCCTGTCTGTTCAGGTGCTGCGTAAGAGCGGCCTTAACTGGCTGCTCACTACCCGCACCGATCACCTGACCCTCAAAATACAAGACGAGATGGGAGCCGGGGTGCTTTAATCACCCAGCCACCCTCTCCAAACCTGCTGTATCACAAAATGGTCAGCCCCCCTGCAGCCATGGTAAGGGCTGAACAGTAAGTACACACCACCAGCCCCTTTCTGTAAAACGAAAGGGGCTGATCTTTATTAGAGACCAGCCCTGCATCGGGATTGCACCTTGTTACGATGGATATTGGGTTAACATTGCTCGTCGTCGTCGTTGTTAGAATTTAGTCATAGGTATAGTGTAATAGGTAATGACTGTGTTAGTTATTGCAGACAAACAATGCCTGGCTGGACATCCTTTGAGACGGCAGCTGGTTGTTCACTACAATAAATGCCCTTTCCTTACATCCCAGGTACTCTCTCAGCTCGGGCAGTGTATGATGTGTAAACGCCACATCCCTGTAATGGCTGGTAAACCAATTTCCCAATTCCTCCTCCCGGTCGGTTAAGCACACCACATTTACCGGCAGATCTTTCAGATCCGGAAACAGGTAAGTAAATTGCTTGATTGCGTTAATACTTGTTGGTTCACCATCATAGATGAATACAAGCTGGTCTAATCCTTCAAAATGTGAGGGCATTACCACAACAGGACATGCTGCACCATGCAGCGCAATTCCATCAGGTTGTAGCAACACCAGGTCTGCAAAACGGCTTTCTGCTACCACACCGGCACTTGTAATAGCCGTATCAGGGTGCAAAGCGCCTACTATACTCCTTGCATCACATGCCTTTTTAAAACCGCCGGCAGCACTATTTTGCAGGAAAACTCCTGTCAGTTTTGATTTAGATAACTGACAGATAAAACCGGCAAAATCCATTGCTTTGTTGCTGAGTTGCTGTGCGTCGGTTACAAAGAGAATCTTTTCCATAGTATAACTGGTTTTAACAAAGGTATTACCGACGTGAGTGTTTTTACATGATAGCCGTCAAGAATGAGGGTGATGTTCGTAAGGGGATTTTTCTACTTCAGCAGCCGATTTGTCCGTTTCACAGGATTCTGCTTGCAGGTTCAGTAAGGATAAGGCAACTTTATATCAATTTAGTGTAACAACAAGTGTATGTAACAGTTATAGGTTTACGTAGTAAGCCGGGATACTCCTATCCCGGCTGTTTTGCTAACTCTCTTTATTTCAACAAACCTGCCAGCTTCTCTGCCAGCGCTGCACCCCTCAATCCTCTCGCAATCACTTTTCCATTGCTGTCGAGCAGCAGGTTATCAGGTACCGCATGAATATCATACAATAATGCCACCGGCTCCTGCCAGCCTTTCAAACTACTTACATGATACCAGGGCATGCCATCCTTTGCAATCGCCGCTTCCCATTTTTCATGCTTGTCATCCAGCGATACACTGAGAATATTAAACCCTTTCTCATGATAGGTATTGTAAGCCTTCACCACATTCGGGTTCTCTGCACGACAAGGTCCGCACCAGCTGGCCCAGAAATCTACCAGGGTTACCTTGCCTTGCTTTAATACCGTGTACAAAGCCAGACTATCTCCTTTTAAATCTGTAGAAGTAAATGCCGGCGCCTTGGCTCCCGGAGCCAGGTTACGGGCTATGGCCAGTCTTTCACCAAAGGCTTTACCTAAAGGCGTTTTCTTCAATGGCTCATCCAGCGCTACATACAGGGGATTGTATTTTTGATAATCCACCGCTGGTCCACTCATTTCACTAATCGTTTGCAAAGCAATAAAAGAATGCGAATGTGCCTTTACAAAACTCAGTAAATAAGCGATGATTGAATCCTGCGTAGCTACATAATCGTCTTTTACCGTCTTTGCAAATGAGTCGCGCTGCGGGCCTTTGGGATATTTTTCAATCGCCAGTCGCAACTCCATCATATGCTTGTTCAAAGGAATGACCACATTCGACCGCTCTTCATACACCGTATTCACAGGCCCCCCTTTTATTTTCGCATATTTTAAGGAATCTGTACCGGTGATCATTACAGTGCCTTTCTCTAAATACAACTTGGTTACATCCGGCGTTTGTTTTTCATGCGCGTAGTCGAGCTTCCGGATGTACATGAGCGTTGGTTGTTCCAGGTTAAATTTGAGGGAAAATTTACCATCGTGTACCACAATGGTATCACGCTTGCTGTCAAAAGCATAGGTGAGGCTGTCAGTTCCTTTCCAGTTGGTCATTTTGCCTTCTAATTTGTAATCGCCTTTCTGGGCAAAAACAAATGCAGGAAAGAGCAACAGTGCTAATAATAATCTCATGATAGTGGGTGTTTTTTAGTTATAACCTTCGTTTTGAGTTAAATTCGGATCACGCTGAATATCAGTGAGCGGAAGTGGGAAAAGGATATCAGTAGCAACCCAGCCGGTCTTTACTGCACCAAAGATGGCATCTGCTTTCCCGCTTCTTTTTACATCGAACCATCTGTGCCGCGCCGCTGGCGCCGCTGCACAACCCGGCCAACCTGCAAGGCATCGAGGCAGCGATGACGCTGTTTCCCAAGCTGCCCC
>NZ_JBCNKH010000021.1:0-97278 GCF_039596135.1 Chitinophaga sp. | reverse complement strand
CTCGACCATGACCTTCGGCATCAACAGCAGCGGTCTGTGGAATATCATCGCTAACGGTCAGTCTTACTCCAGCAGCGATAGCTCGACCTATGCCGGCATGCTGATATATAACCACTTAGACAAAAAAGTTGCTAAAAAAAGGCATTTTACCTTTTTAAAGGAAACTCATATTTAAAAAATATTAATTAGTCTTTTTTAACCAGTACCTCTGTTATCTGGTTGAGTTGTTTTACTTTTTCTGAGAAATCACCTTTGATCTTGTCGCGGATCAGCTGGAGTTTATCTAAAATTTCATTCAACGACCCCGGTAATGCTTCCTGCAATACCTCTTTGAGTCTTTTGGCAATGGTGGGAGATTTGCCGTTGGTGGAGATGGCTATCTTGAGGTTGCCTTTCTGAACTACTGAACCCAGGTAAAAGTCACACAGTTCCGGGGTATCAGCTACATTCACTAATACTTTACTACATTTTGCCTTTTCCCATACATAATAATTGAACTCATGATCGCTGGTAGCCGCTATGGCCAGGTCTTTCCCAAACATATCGCCACAGGAAAATTCCTTTTGCACCAGGGTCACATTCGGTGCCTTTCTGACCAGTGTTTCCAGCTCCGGCAGAAACCAGGTGGCTACTACAGTCACATTAGCGTCCGGACAATTATCAAGAAGGGCGCTTACTTTTTCAAGTCCGATGCTGCCACCGCCTACCACTAATATCTGGAGACGATGCAGCTTGAAGAATACGGGAAACAAATGATTCTCTTCCATACGAACCGCTTTAATATAAAATTTACACAGCTATTCTCAATTCTGCTGCTATTCTATCCTGCACTGCTATGAACGTTTCATGGAAGCGTACTACCTCCCCCACTATTATAATGGCCGGGTTTTTCAGCTCCTCCCGACGAGCAATGTTTGCCAGATCGGAAACGATGCCGATTCCTACCTTCTGTGTGGGCAATGTACCATTCTGAATGATAGCGGCAGGTACATTTCCTTTGCCCTGCGCCACATAGGCTGCGGATATTTCCTCTAATTTACTCATTCCCATCAGAATTACCACGGTTGTATCCGCCTGAATGGCATGCACCAGGTCGCGTGACAAATCACCATCCTGCGTGGTACCAGCTACTACCCAGAAGCCTTCGCTCACATTGCGGGCGGTAACCGGGATACTGTTGAAACCAGGTACGGAAATAGCACTGGTCACCCCAGGCACTACTTCTGTATCGATATTAAACTGACGGGCAAAGGTCAACTCCTCCTGCCCACGGCCGAATACAAATGAATCGCCGCCTTTGAGTCTTACCACACTGCCATAAGTAAGGGCATACTTCACGATCATGCGATTGATCTCATCCTGTGAGTACACGTGCATACCCGCTCTCTTGCCTACGAAACGTTTCAGGCAGTTGCAAGGTGCATGTTCCAGCAGTTCATTGTTTGACAATGCATCGTAGAGGATGACCCTTGCATTCTGTATGGCCTTCAGACCTTTTACAGTAATCAGCTCAGGATCTCCGGGGCCGGCGCCCACCAGGGTTAATTTTGGAGTAATCTGCTGCATAGTGTACTAATTTAAAATCTGATCGTTGCCGCACAACCGATATATCAACAGGTCCCTTTTGAAACAGGGACCTGTTGGTATCCTTACTCAGCAGCTATGGCTCCGGCTTCCTGTTGTCTCAGTGCCTGTGCCTGCTGATAAAAGTCAGTTGCCTGCTGATAATATGCTTTCGCAAATGCTTCAGAGGGCTCGTTCTTGTTGATCTGTAATACCAGGTCATTGAAACTGCCGTCAATCGTCCATTTGCCTGTTTGTACGAAATGTTTGTCGAAGTCGTTAATCACTCCTGTCTGTGTGTTACAAGCTACCCCTTCGCCCAGCAACAGCGCTTTGGCTGTCTGTACGAAAGTGGAATAAGAATGGTAAATGCTGTCGGCATACTGGTTTGCATCCAGTGCTACTTTACCCCATTCCAGTTTCTCTTCACCTTCAAAGAGCAGGGTTTGTACCAGGTCAATTACTACGCTTGCACACTCACCCACGCCGATGGCTGTAGCAAACTTGTCGCCCTGTCCCCAGTCGATGAAGTCTTCATCGATCAGTGAAGCCAGGTCTGTCAAAGGTTTCAGCAGGTCGTAGAAATAACGTTCGCCCTGACGATCGTAATAGTCATTGAACTTTTCGTTTTCCTGTGCATTCTCTGCATAGTTCTGAAGCAGGGTACGCAGTACTTCGGGGCCACGCTTACTGGGCACCTTGATCACCTTGTCTGCTACACGGCCTATGCCATCGCCTACGATACCGCCACCCAGCAATACCTGGAGGGCAGGGAGTACTTTACCACCACTCTTCATAGAGCTACCATGGAAACCAATGCTCGCAATACCATGCTGGCCACAGCTATTCATACAACCACTGATCTTGATCTTGATATCTTTATTATATACCAGCGCCGGGAATTCTTCCTGGATTACCAGTTCCAGCGCGGTAGAAATACCGGTGCTGCTGGAGATCGCCAGGTTACAGGTATCAGTACCGGGGCAGGCAGTAATATCTGCGATGCTGTTGAAACCTGGTTCTGCAAAACCTGCAGCTTCCAGTGCACTGAATACATATGGTAAGTGTGCCGGCTGAATATATTTGAGCAATAAACCCTGGTTCGCTGTTACACGTACATCATTCGCTATCACCGGGCGCAGGGCTTCTATCAGCTGGCGGGAGATCACTGAACTGATGTTGCCCAATGGCACGCGTACATAAGCAGCGTAATATTCAGACTGCTTTTGCACGAAAGTGTTGGTCGCTTTCCAGGCTTCATATTTCTGAGGATCTTTGATGGTGTATGCAGGTACGACTGCATTGGCAGGAGCCAGTTCGGCCTCAGGCCATGCTGCTGCATCCACTTCATAGATCTTGGATTTGATCGCTGTAAATTCTTCCTGTACCAGGCGGGTAAATTCTTCAAAACCAATCTTGGCAATGAGGAACTTCATACGTGCCTTATGACGGCTGGCTCTTTCTCCATGACGGTCAAATACACGCAATACCGCCTCTATATATGGAATCAGCTTGTCTGCTTCCAGGAATTCATAGGCTACCTGTGCAAGGATAGGTTGTGCACCAAGGCCACCACCTACCAGTACTTTAAATCCGCGCACTTCTTTACCGTCTACGATACGCACTTTAGGAATTGCACCCATATCGTGCATAAAAGCCCAGGCGGTGTCTTTGTCACTGCTGGAAAAAGACATTTTGAATTTACGCCCCATATCCTGACAGATAGGATTGCGCAGGAAGTAGCGGAAAGCTGCATCTGCATATGGCGTTACATCAAATGGTTCATCCGGATCTACCCCCGCTATATCAGAGGCCGTGATATTTCTTACCGTGTTGCCACAGGCTTCGCGAATGGTGATATCATCAGCATCCAGTTTAGCCCACAGCTCAGGGGTTTTTTCAAGACTTACAAAGTGGATCTGAACATCCTGGCGGGTAGTCAGGTGCAGGTTCCCGGTAGAGTACTCGTCGGACACATCTGAAATTCTCTTCCATTGTTCCAGTGTCATTTTACCATAAGGCAATTTGATACGAATCATCTGTACACCAGCCTGACGTTGTCCGTAAATGCCCCTTGCCAGACGCAGACTACGGAACTTTTCTTCCGGAATCTGTCCTTCGCGGAACAGGCGGATCTTTTTATCCAGTTCTATTATATCCTTCTCTACGACGGGATTTTCTAGTTCTGTTCTAAACCCTTGCATATAATGAATTTTCTTGGTGGTAAATTATAGTGTGAATATTTCCTTATTAGCTTCCCTAATTTCCTATCATTTTAGTAGACTAATACAAAGTTATACATCCACAGCAGAAAACCAAAAGAATTTTGCATAAAATAAAGTTATGGGTCATAATGAAAAGTTATAATGAGGGGTGTCTGGTCCAGAGAAATTAGAAAAGAAAACACTCCCTGTATTATCTTTGCGCCGGCAATCTGACAAAAATAAGATATGATCGATACGGTAATATTTGACATGGACGGGTTATTAATAGACTCAGAGCCACTATGGGGACAGGCAATGCGAGAGGTATTTGCAAGTGTCGGGGTGGAATTATCTATGGAACTTGCCAGCCACACGACGGGGCTGCGTACGGCGGAGGTAGTTGATTACTGGCATAACTACTTCAAATGGAAGGGAAAATCGACGGAGCAGGTGACGAACGAGATTATTGATTCGGTAACTGAAAAGATTATCAATAAAGGCAAGCCCATGAAAGGGCTGGAATATATCCTGGACTTTTTTGAAAAGCGGAAATTCAAGATGGGGCTGGCATCGTCTTCTCCCTTGCGGCTGATTGACGCGGCTACCACACATTTTGGCATCAAAGATCGTTTCCAGGCGATCTCTTCGGCTGAGTTTGAATCGCATGGTAAACCGCACCCGGCTGTATACCTGGCCTGTGCTAAGGCATTGGGAAGTAATGCATTGGATTGTATTGCATTTGAAGATTCTGTGACGGGTATGACAGCGGCAAAGGCAGCAAGAATGAAGGTGGTAGCGGTGCCTGAGGGGCATAACAGGCATAATAAGCGGTATGCGCTGGCAGATGTGCAGCTGAACAGTTTGAAGGATTTTAATGATGATATTTTAGGGAAGTTATAAAAGCCCGGGGCACTTTATTCATAGGTTAAAAAAAAGAGGCTGTTTCCTTCGAAACAGCCTCCTATTATTTCAACAACCTAAAAAATGATTATTCACCATCTTTCTTGTCGCCTTCGTCTTTCTTCAGCTTCTCACGCAGTTCAGCCAGTGCACCCAGATCACCTAAAGTAGCTTTTTCTACTTTGCTCTGGATATTTTTCACAGCCTTACGGGTTTTGTCAGCATCAGCTCTCTTTTCTTTAGCGACAGCTTCTTTCTCTTCATTCTTAGCTTGTTCCCAAACTCTGGTGTGAGATACCAGGATACGTTTTTCGCTACGATCGAATTCAATGATCATGAATTCTTTCACATCTTCAACGCTGATTGGTTTCTCATCTTCAGTGCGCAGGTGACGGGCAGGAGCGTAAGCTTCCAGGCCGTATTGCAGCTGAACGGTAGCACCTTTCTCATCTTTCTTCACTACAGTACCTTCGTGTACGGAACCGATCGGGAAGATAGTTTCGAAAGTATTCCAAGGATCTTCTTCGATCTGTTTGTGGCCAAGGCTCAGTTTACGGTTTTCTTTATCGATACCCAGTATAACTACCTCGATCTCGCTACCTACCTTAGTGTACTCACTTGGGTGGTTGAAGCGTTTGATCCATGACAGGTCGGAGATGTGGATCATACCACCGATACCAGTTTCCAGTTCTACGAACACGCCATAAGGAGTGATGTTCTTCACGATACCTTTATGACGGCTGTCCAGTGGGAATTTAGTTTCGATAGTAGCCCAAGGATCTTCGGTCAGTTGCTTGATAGACAGGGACATTTTGCGTTCTTCCTTGCTCAGGGTAACTACTACTGCTTCGTATTCTTCGCCTAATTTGAAGAATTCCTTAGCGTTGATTGGAGTAGAAGCCCATGAGATTTCAGATACGTGTACCAGACCTTCTACGCCAGGCAGAATTTCCAGGAATGCACCGTAGTCTTCGATGTTCACTACTTTACCTTTCACGCGCGCACCTTCAGTGATGTGAGCTGGTAAGGTATCCCAAGGATGGGGAGTGAGTTGTTTGTAACCGAGGCTGATACGTTTTTTCTCGTCGTCGAAGTCCAGTACAACCACATTGATCTTCTGATCCATCTGGAGTACTTCGCTTGGGTGAGAGATACGGCCCCAGCTGATGTCGGTGATGTACAGCAGACCATCCAGACCACCCAGGTCGATGAATGCGCCGAAATCGGTGATATTTTTGATGGTACCTTCCAGCACCTGGCCTTTTTCCAGTTTGCTGATGATATCCACTCTCTGCTGCTCGATATCGCTTTCGATAAGTGCTTTGTGAGAAACAACTGCGTTTCTGATGGCTTCGTTAACCTTAACCACTTTGAACTCCATTGTTTTGCTAACAAACTGATCGTAATCGGTAACTGGTTTCACATCGATCTGTGAACCTGGCAGGAAGGTTTCCATACCATATACGTCTACGATCAAGCCGCCTTTGGTTTTGCTGGTAACAGTACCAGTAACAACTTCGCCGGTTTTGTACACTTCCACGATTTTTTCCCATGCACGTTGCTGGCGAGCTTGTTTACGGCTCAGGTGCAGGTTACCATCGCGGTCTTCTTTTTCTACTACTAATACTTCTACGTCATCACCTACTTTCAGACCCGGAATATCACGGAATTCGTTCAGAGAGATCAGACCGTCAGATTTGAAGCCAATGTTGATCACAGCATCGGTTTTGGTTAAACCAACCACGGTACCGGTGAGCAGACCATTTTCTTCGATCACCTTGAAGGTGTTTTCGTAAGTCTCGTCGTACTTAGCTTTTTCTTCTTTGCTGTAAGAAGATACGTTACGTTTGTCTACGCTCCAGTCAAAATCGTCGTGAGCGGTAGCTACAACAGGTGCATTTTTTGTCGCTGTTGCTGCTGCGGCCTGAGCTGCAGGAGCCTGTTGTTCAGCGTTTTGTTCGTTAGTAATGTTGTTTTCTGCCAAAATTAGAATTCCACCTATGGTTTTTCCCGGAATTTTCACACTCCGAGGTTTAAGTGGACGGCAAAGATACTACATCTTACACAAAAAAAGCGTTAAAATTCAATTCTTAGCACGTTAATCCTGATTTTGGTGGCAGGCTCCCTCCGGAAACTATGTCAGTACGCGCTTCCATCCTTATAGACTGCTGATTCCGGCACAATTTTTTAGGCTAAAATTTGTAGTTTACGAATGCGGATTTTGTACTAATTTTCATGTATGAACGGAACTTCTTTCAGATCAGATATACGCTATTGGCTTAGACAGGGAAACACGATTAACCACTTACTTTTCTGGAACATTGTTGTTTTCCTTGTACTGAATATACCCCGGTTGATTGCAAACTTTTCGCCTGCTGCTGCCGGAGTCTACAATACGATATATGACGAGGCATCTTTACACTCTTTCCTCCCGGTGTTCATTACCAAACCATGGGGATTAGTCACCTATATGTTCTCACATGTTGAAATATTTCATATATTCTTCAACATGCTGAACCTGTACTACTTTGGCAACTTATTCCGCTCTTTCCTGGGCAATCACCGGGTACTCCCCCTCTACCTGCTGGGTGGCCTGATCGGAGGTCTCGCTTACCTGCTGGTATTTAATATTGTTAAGACAACTGACTATACCCTGATAGGCGCCTCCGCCTCTGTCATGGCTTTACTGATCGCCTGTGCTACCAAGATACCGAACTATGAAGTAGGCCTCCTCTTCCTCGGCTCCATCCGCCTGAAATGGCTGGCAATCGCCGTACTGATACTGGACATACTCTCTATCGGACAAGGGAATATGGGCGGCATTGTGGCTCACCTGGGTGGTGCCCTCATCGGGTTCCTTTATATCAAACTGCTGGATAACGGGACAGACCTTTGCCAGCCACTCATCTGGATGTTTAACCGCCGGGTAAGGGTAGAAGCCATGCAAAGCCGCACCCGTCGCTCCTTCAAGCCTAAAAAATCGCCCCTCAAAGTGGTAAAAAATTACCCTGAGGAAAACAAACAGCTCAGACTCGACCAGCTCCTTGACAAAATTAACGACAAGGGCCTGGAAAGCCTGAGCCCTGAAGAAAAAGCCTGGCTGAATAAAATGAGCCAAGAATAAAAGGGAAGCTACCCGCACATAAACACATTTTGGCCGCTCCATATCAAAATGTGTAACTTTGTCGACAACATGAAAACGTTCAATGTACCTATCATCTACCGGAGTCCGCTCATTACGGCTATTAAAAACAGCCGTAAGAAACAGGATCGCATGAAAAAAGACTTCACGCCTACTGTTCTTGACTTTGGTCCTTTAAAGATTTTACTGGCCCGCCACTTTGGCTTTTGCTATGGTGTGGAAAATGCCATCGAGATAGCATTCAAAACTGTGGAAGAAAATCCCGGCAAACGGATTTTCCTGCTCAGTGAGATGATCCATAACCCGCATGTCAACAACGACCTGCTGGCCAAAGGAGTACAGTTCATCATGGATACCGCCGGCCGTCAGCTGGTGCCATGGGAAACGCTCACCCCCGAAGATATTGTTATCATTCCAGCCTTCGGTACTACCCTGGAAATAGAAGCGAAACTGCGTTCCCTGGGTATTGCACCTTTACAGTACAATACCACCTGCCCATTTGTGGAAAGGGTGTGGAACAAGGCAGAGCAGATTGGCCAGCAATCTTATACCGTGATTGTACATGGTAAACCGGGGCACGAAGAAACCCGGGCCACCTTCTCTCACAGCCGGAGCAATACCCCGACTGTAGTGGTAAAAGATATGGTGGAAGCCCAGGTTCTGGCTGCGTTCATTACCGGCGAACGACCTGCCACTGAATTTTATCAGCGATTCAAAGGGCAATATTCAGAAGGATTTGATGTGGTAAAGGACCTGCAGCGCGTAGGCGTAGTGAACCAAACCACTATGCTGGCCACTGAAACCCAGGGAATTGCTGATTATATTAAGAACGTCATCATGGACAGGTACGCCCTGACCCCTGAAAATGTTGGAGAACGCTTTGCCGATACCCGGGATACCCTGTGCTATGCTACCAACGATAACCAGAGTGCCGTGACCGGGTTACTGGAAGAACAGGCAGACCTGGCGATTGTAGTAGGCGGCTATAACAGCTCAAACACCTCTCACCTGGTAGAACTGTGCGAGGAAAAACTACCTACCTACTTCATAGCTGCTGACGATCAGATGATTTCGAAGAATAAAATCAGGCACTATGATTTCCATCATAAACAGGAATTAAACAGTAATGTATTTTTGCCTGAGAAAGATGTGGTGACAGTGATGATGACGAGTGGGGCAAGCTGTCCCGATGCCCTGGTCGAAGCGGTAATAAGGAGGTTGTTATCGTTTTACGGCCTGGAGCAGCAAATAGAACAGGTCATTGAAAATTACAAATAGTAAAAAAGACACCAGGGTGGTGTCTTTTTTCTTTGGGGCTAATCAATGCTAGTAATGCAGAGAAAAAAAGTTTTATATCGTAATTAGTTTAAACCTGAATCAAAAATAATCTCTTCCGCTCCTGCTGACAAATCACATTTATTATCCGGTATCCTATTCCGGGTAAGTGGCGTAAAACGCATTAAATCTGGTTCAGAATTGCATCGCTTTTTTTAGAAAATCAGCTTTTCGCCTTCTCGAAACTTCCACCTGCGTGCCGTCACTCATCAATGCAAAGCCGCCTTCACCCTGTATATACGATTGCATCTGTTGCAAATTTATCAGGTGAGAATTATGCACCCTGAAGAAGTCTACATCCGTCAGTAATTCTTCAAACTCCTTCAATGGTCTCGACACCATCAGGTTCTTTTTGTCTGTAAAAAAGATCCGGGTATAGTTGCCGGTCGACTCACATCGCACTATGTTTTGTACCGGCATAAAAACCAATCCGTTAATAGTGGGCAGGGCGATTTTCTTATGCGTCTGGTGCAAAGTTTTCATGTTTTGCAGGAACACATCCAGCGGAGAATTGCCGGATTCAGGTTGCTGCATGCCTTTCCGGCTTATGCATTTCTGTACCGCATCCTGCAGTTCTTTCACACTGAATGGTTTGAGCAGGTAATCGAGTGCATTGAACTTGATTGCCTTCAGGGCATACTGCTCGTAAGCGGTGGTGAATATGATGTCGAAATTGATTTTATCGAAGAGTTTCAATAGTTCAAACCCGTTCTGGTGGGGCATTTCCACATCCAGGAATACCACATCGGGTTGCACTTCGTCAATCAGTTCTTTCGCTGCTTTTACACTATTGACACCTCCCAGCACTGTTACCTCCGGACACTTTTTCGCCAGCATTGTTTGCAGGGCATCAATACAATGCTGTTCATCGTCTACGATAATCGCTTTAATTTCGCTCATGCTTTAAAAATCCAGGGTTTAAAATATAAATTCTACAGGCAACACAAGTGTGACCATTGTTCCTGTTGCCTTGCCATCGTTGTCCTCAAGGTCTGTAATGCTTACTGTGGCTTCTTTGGTATTGTTGATTTTTCGGATCAGGTCTATCCTGCCCTCTGTTACTTTCATGCCCATGCTACGGTGTGTCTGTCCCTTCTTTTCTTTGATTTCCATCGCTTTTTTACGCCCTATCCCATTGTCGGTAACCTGGCATGTGAGGGTCCGGTCGCTCAGGGATACTGCAATTTCCAGTAAGCCTTTCCCGGATTTATGTACCAGGCCATGCCAGATAGCATTTTCTACATAGGGCTGAATGATCATAGGTGGAATCATCACTTCTTCTTCATTAATGTCGTCTGCCACCGTGATTTTGTACTCAAAGATATTATTACAGCGCAATTGTTCAAGGTCCAGGTATAAACGGAGCGATTCCAGTTCCTTGTTGAGAGAAATGAAGGTATACTGGGTGTTGTCCAGGATCATCCGCATCAATCTTGAGAACTTAGTCAGGTAGTCAGAAGCTTCCTCCTGGTTATTGCTCCAGATGAAACGGTGAATGGAACTGAGTGAGTTAAAGATAAAATGAGGGTTCATCTGGGCACGCAGGGAACGCAGTTCCAGTTGCAAGGTCTGTTTCTTTGTTTCCAGGTTACGGTGCCGGATGTAAAAGAACCCGCCCACGGCCAGCATGACCAGGAAGCCACTGATAGACAACATATATACAACATTGCGCCGGGTACGAAGTTCATTCAGTTGCTTATCATGTTCCAGCATTTTGATCTGGTTATCCTTGCGGTCTACCTCATAGATGGCCTGCATCTGGGCTAGTTCCAGGGCGGCTTTTTCATCCAGGATGCTGTCTTTGTATATAAGAGACGTATCAGCACTTTCAAGGGAGCGGCGGAAATCGCCACTGGCTTTATAATCTGCTGCCAGGGCCTTGTAGGCTTCCTGCAACAGGTAGTTGAAGCGCCAGTGCTGGCTCAGGTTGATGGATTTCTGGAAGTATTTGCGGGCATCGTCATGTTTGCCCATCAGGCTGAAACACTTACCGATGTTCAGGTAGCTCTCGGCAATGTGCACTTTATCGTCTACCCCTACTTCCACTTCCAGGGCTTTGTTCAGCGATTCGAGGGCCTGCGTATAGTCTTTCTTTTCCTTGTAGGCATCACCCAGTGCATTGTAGCAAATAGCTTTGCCCATGGCATTGTCCAGTTGCATGTTCACAGCCAGCGACTTTTTGTAATAGTCAATGGCCAGGTCCAGTTTGCCGAGGGCCTGGTAAGCGTATCCCAGGTTGCCCAGGTTAATGGCTACTCCCAGGTTGTTTTTGTTTTCCCGTTCCAGCACGAGGGCTTTGTTGAAATGACTGATGGCATCCTGGTATTTTTCGGTGGAGAGGTTGATATTACCAATACTATTAATTGCAACACAAATGTTACGTACATCGTTCACTTTTTCAGCCAGTTGAAGTGCTTTGAAGTGATACTCGAATGCCTTCTGGGGTTTGTCCATACGGCGGTAATCCACGCCGGTATTGTTGCGGGCTATGGCGCGCAGGTGGTCGTCTTTGGTTTCATCGGCATATTTGATAGCCTTCTCGTGGTAATCCGCGGCGAGGATATATTCGGAGATATTCCTTTTTGCGGTACCAATTTCATTGTAGACGTGAAACAACGCCCTTGCAATTTTCAGGTGTTGGGCAAGGGTGACAGCTTCCTGGAAAAAGGGGTTTTCGGTTTTGCGTTTGTCAAAAAAGCGACTGAAGGTTTTCCCTTTGTCTAACAGCCAATTGATCTTAGTGGTATCTCCGCGGAGGTTCCGGGCAGAATCAAGTGTGCTGTAAATGAGGGAAGAATCCTGTGCAAATGAAATGTCCGCTTTAATCCCCAGGATCAAAAAGAGTAATACGTAAGGTATTTTTTTCGACATGCGACAGCCAGGGTAATAGGCACAAGTTAATTACAAAAAGCGAAAGGGCGAAAGAATTCGCCCCTTCTTCCTATTAACCGAATACACCTACTGAAAACATGGGACCTGGCAGGCAAAGCTGCCCGTCCCACATTAAGTTTTTACTAATACCGGTGCACAAAAATGCCCGGGTGTATTAATATATATAGTATTGAGTGTTCTATACGGCTAATAGTAACAGGTCCCTGGATATAGTTATAGAAAGATCGTCCAAAAGACCTTTTACGACTTCTCTTGACCATGTATGGAAAATATCGTTCGACGGCATATGTTTAAATAACCGGGTACAACATTATAACAACAATAAAATGCAGGAAATTCTAAAGGATGTGGAAAAACTATTGAAGGATTAACCGGAATTACTCACCGGAATGGAACAAATTTAACAAAGGTTTCTCTAATATTAAAATAAATTCAGGAAGAATATTCTATTTGGCAGTAAGACCTCTCTGGCAGCAGGTATCAGGGGAATTACCTGCTGTCAGGGTGCATGGTACTCATTACTTTCTGCTTAGGACTTTACCATTACGGCGTCGTCTACCCATTGCAATACCAGTTTCAGTTGTTCATCGGGTGTTAACTGACTGTTATCCAATATAATAGCGTCTTCGGCTTTGCGGAGTGGGCTGATTTCGCGGTTGGTATCGATGTAATCGCGTAGCTCCAGGTTTTCTTTTACTTCGTGGATGGTAATGCCCTTGTTTTTAGCATAGAGCTCCCTGAACCGGCGTTCTACCCGAACGGCTGCTTCTGCCGTCATAAAGATTTTGAGTTCTGCATGGGGGAACACGGTGGTGCCGATGTCGCGGCCATCCATAACGATGCCCTTTTGCCTACCCATTGCCTGCTGCTGTGCGACCGCGAACTCCCTTACAGCACCCACGGCGGCTACTTCACTTACTTTTTCGGCTACCAGCATTTCGCGGATCAGCTGTTCTACATTTTCGCCGTTCAGGTTCATTTCGGAGAAACCGGTGAGCGGGTTGTAAACGAATTCCAGCTGGATGTTGGCTAATGCCTGGGAAACCTCTTCAGGGTTGTTCCAGTCTATACGGTTCTGAATAAAATACAGGGTGATAGCACGATACATGGCGCCGCTGTCGATGTATACATAATCCAGCTCCGCAGCTAACTGTTTGGCTAGCGTACTCTTCCCGCAGGAAGAATATCCATCTAAGGTGATGATAATCTTTTTCAAAACTGTAAGAATTAAACAGTGCAAAGGTAAAACAAAAAACGCTTCTGCCGGGGCAGAAGCGTTTTTTTGTGATGTATCCGGGTTGGATTAGTTGATAATTGCAAAGTTGAAAGGGGTATTGTTTGAAATGGTCCTGGTACCACCACTAAAATTGTATATGACTACATTAATGGTATTGGTGGTGCAATACACCTGTGCGATCATTACAGCGGCATTACCTCCCAAAAGCGCCTGCGCATTCACCGTTACTGATGAAGAAGCACTTACACCTGTATAAGTAAATGAAAGCGTAGTAGTCGCTCCGTTGGCGATATTGGTATTGCCGGATGTATTGATAGTAGTTTTGATAATATTTGTCAATGCAGTACCTGCACTACCTACTTTTACGGTACCATTCATGGTGGTATTGCCGGTCACTGCCAGTGTAGAACTCAGTGTGGTTGCTCCAGTTACCCCCAGTGTAGAACTCAGGGTGGTTGCTCCTGTTACCCCCAGTGTAGAACTTAAGGTAGCTGCACCGGTTACTCTTTCTGTTCCATTCACATCCAGGTTATAAGCAGGCGAAGCTGTACCAATACCTAATCTATCGTTTGTTTCATCCCATACAAAGCTGGTACTATCTGATGCTGCTTCGGCAGATGCGTCGTAGGTACGCTTACCATAAACGATTGCACCCACACCGATTTTATTATTACCATTCGTCAGGATAGCCTTGTACCATCCATTACCGGCATTCGTTGTCAGCGGTGCGGTGATTCCACCCCACTCTTTAATCGCCATGGTATTTTTATCGAAGTACAGCTGGGTCGTATAACTGGTACCGTTAAATGCCATCACGCTCCACGCATAAGCGTTAGTATACAGCGGACCGTTAGTTGCAACATTACTCACCGGGCTTTGCCAGATTTTCATTACAGTCGTAGAACCGTCTGCTGTGGCATAAGACAGGTCATTGGTAGTCGCCTTTGCATAAGTGGCACCACCATCATTATCTGTATTTGGTTCCCAGATAGACGTGGTACTGTTATACTTTAATACCTGGCCGCTGGTTGGGGTGGCAGCTGATACCTTGACTCCCTGTACTTTACTTGCATTCCATACTGCCAGCGCGCTATCTGCATACAATGTACCGGCAGTGGTCAGCTTGATGGTATTATCCAAAGTCACTTCCTGTGCAGCACCTGAGCCTGTTGAATACCTGCCCAGTAATTTCTGGGTTGTTACATTCTGAATATCGGTGATGCCCAAAGCCCTGAAAGTTGGTGCTGCAGCCGCTCCGGTTGAAGGCCCTGCAAATACGGTATTCGCAGTTTGTGTATTGAATGATGCCGTCAATGTACCATTAGCAGTTAATGGTGAGTTGGTAACGGTGAATATAGAAGGCATGGATAAACCTACTGAAGTCAGACCGGAAGAAGACGCACTCGGTGTAGCCCATGAAAGACTTGTACCATTGGATGTCAGTACCTGGCCTGCTGTACCTACAGTCGTCAACCCTGTACCACCCTGCGTTACAGGTACTGTACCTGTAATCTGGGAGAATGGTAAAGTCGGGATATCTGCCGCTACTAATGATCGGAAAGTGGGTGCACCTGCAGATCCGTTTGGCGCCGCAAAGATTGTATTCGCTGTTTGCGAAGTCAATGTAGCAGCAATGGTTCCATTCGCTGTCAGCGGGGAACCCGTTACTGAAAACAGCGATGGTAAAGTGAGTCCTACAGATGTCAAACCATTATCAGTAGCTGGTGACCAGTTGGTACCATCATATTTTAATACCTGGTTGGTAGCCGGTGCACCGGGTGCTACCCTGATACCTTGCAGCTTGCTGGCATTCCATACCGCCAGTGCGCTATCTGCATACAGGCTACCGCCAGCTGTAAATTTCAATGTATTGTCCAGGGAGATTTCCTGTGCCACACCTGCTGTAGCCGCATACCTACCTAATAATTTAGCAGCGCTTACATCCTGGATTTTTGCATAGGTTACCGCACTGTTTGCAATGGTGTTTGCTCCACTTGCACCAGTTACATCACCTGCCAGTGTAACTGAAGGCGTTGTATATGATAAGCCTGTACCATTGGAAGTCAGCACCTGCCCGGCTGTACCTACAGTCGTCAGCCCTGTACCACCCTGCGCTACAGGCACTGTACCCGTAATCTGGGAGAATGGTAAAGAAGGAATATCAGCAGCTACCAATGTACGGAACGAAGGTGTACCTGCAGCTCCGTTTGGTGCACCAAGGAATGTATTCGCTGCCTGTGAAGACAATGAACCAGTCAGCGTACCATTGGCTGTGAGCGGAGAATTGGAGAATGAATATAATGGTAATGATACACCTACTGAAGTCAGGCCCGCATTATCATCGGCAGCCGGGGTCCAGTTTGTACCATCATATTTTAATACCTGGCCGGTAACCGGTGTTGTCAGGGATACTTTTGTACCCTGAATCCTGCTGGCATTATAAACGGCCAGTGTGGTATCTACGTACAGATAACCGCCGGTAATCATTTTCAAAGTTCTGTCCATCGCTACTTCCTCACCAGTACCTGTACCATTGGAGAACCGGCCCACCAGGCGCTGTGTACCCAATGTCATATCAGCAGGCACCAATGAGCGGAAAGTGGGTGTACCTGCACTACCATTAGGAGCTGCAAATACCGTATTCGCCGTCTGGCTGCCCATACCAACTGTAAATGTGCCATTAGCCGTCAAAGTAGCCGGAGACACTGTCAGGAAAGAAGGCACTACCAACCCAATGGAAGAAATAGACCCACTGTTATCATCGGCAGCCGGTGCCCAGGTTGTACCATTCCATTTCAGTACCTGGCCACTGGTCGCTCCCGCCTGTGCAATCTTGGTACCTGTTACCGCACCTGCTGCAATGGTTGGGTTCGGATAGGTACCTGTGAGATCGCCACCAGCCGAACCGATGGGAGGCAATCCAGTCAGTTGTTTCTTCAGCAGTTTGCCACCATCAATCAGGAGCACGCTATCTTTTGTATTATCTATATTGATACCTGTCAGGAACACATCCTGATTGGCCGTCAATGTATTTGTAAATGTCTTGGCTCCTGCCAGCGTCTGTGCATTGGTATTCACAAAACCACTATTGGTGGCAGTGGCATCCGGTATATTTAAAGTATGAGCGCCTGCTGCTGATGTAAAGCCAAATGCACCAGCTGTATTGGTGGTAGCGAGTGACTGTACAGCGATCGTTTGTCCATTCAGACTGGTGATCGCATAACCTTCAGGCAGCAATGGGCGCCAGTGCCCGTTGCTACGGATACAGAGGCTATTGTTCAGGGTGAGGTAAATGATCATACCATCTGGCGCAGTGGCGATTGCACCAGCAGTAGTATCGGTAATTCTGGGCAATAATAAACCCTGGGTTTTGCTTTCGAGTTCCAGCAGTGCTGATTTTTGCTGCGAACTGGGATTATCACCCAGTTTTAACTGTTGCGCAAACATCAGCGTGGACCCAAACAGGAACACTGGCAATAGTTGAACGGCTCGGACAAGGAATTTAGTCTTCATATAAAATTACCCGGTTTAAACAAAAACCTATAAATATGACTAAGAAAGCAGGCAGGGTTGTGCTCCCCCGCTTGCTTTCTTCACCATTTTAATTATATGTCTTTATTTAGTTTCAATTCATTTTCAGTTGTCTTATCAATGATCAATCACTATTACTTTGCAGGTATACACTTCTTTCATTGTATCTTTTTGCTTTATCACGAGGAAGTAAGTACCAGCTGGTAAGTTGTGTACTTCCACATCTCCGGCACCTGTAATCTCCTGTCTACGCATCACCTGACCCCATACGTCGTACAATTGCATTATCAACGTGGTCTTGATACCTCTTACGTTGATCTTGAAATCGCCCCAGTTCGGGTTCGGGTAAACGGTAACAGCCACCAGCGGTCCTACCTCTCTCACATCGGAGTAAACGTATTTGCCGGTTTTTGATACTGCCTTGATGCGGTAATAACTCCAGCCATCGTAGGCATTGGTGTCCTGATAATAGTAACTCAATTTTGTTGTGCTGTTTCCGTCAGGTGCTTTCGTTGCTACAGTACCTACCTTAGTAAAAGTTTCTTCATTATCCAGTCTGCGCTCTACTTCGAATACATACATTTTTGTCTCCATGCTCGTGATCCACACCAGGTCAACCAGCGAGATGCTTACACGGTAAGCGTTGAAGTCAATTATCGTAGCAGGTGAATAGTTGATGTAGTTTACCTTTTTGGCAAAGTAAGCATTCAGGCCAATGCCGCCGAATCCGCGGGAGTGCATGGTTGCTGACGATGCCATGGTCTGGGAGGTAAGCGTACCGGCGGTCATGTTGTCATTCACACTATAACGGTGTTCCCACTCACTATCCCGGAATAAAGAGATATAACTCGCATTCCTGTTTAAATTATATTCCCCGCCCTCATCACTATCCATATGCTGCAGGGTTACAGCTGTTTTACCAGTACCACCTATCTCCTGACCTATATTCCATGTTTTGTAAACAACGGTATCATACATAGTGACACCAGAGCTTGCATATTGATAAACACTGTCAAATACACGTGCGTGAAAATCTTCTGCATTTCCTTCATACTGCACTGCTGCAGGTGAATAATTGCTGGCAGTACTACCAATCGGGAATACTACCACACCTGTACTGCTGGACAGTTTGGAACGATACACGAATCCACCGCTGGAAGTATTCCCTGTTACCACAAAACGCTTGTCTGAATAACCAGTGATAGATCCTGCAGAGGTATCGCCTACCATGAGGTTTTGCCCGTTCAGATATACCAACCCGTTAGACAGGCTGAGGGTATTCCTGATCTTCAGGTCATTGAGGTTATAAAAGATCACACCATCCGGGTTATTGATATCTACGTTTGGAAAACTTGCTCCAATCTTTGCTGCTACGTTAAATCCTCCGGAAATAGTTTGCTGTCCGCCACTACCTGCAAAACGGAAAAAGCCCCCGGTGCCTTTGAGGCCGGAGGTGCTTTCGTCTTTCAGGGTCGCGTTAAAGCCATTCGTCCATACCTTTCCATAGAAGTAAAGGTTAGCATTTGGGCTCGATCCTAATGACCCCTCATTCGTTATGTTGCCAAATACCCCGACGTTACCAAAATTCCATACCTGCGCACCGGTAGAGATGTAAGTCTCCTGCCCATAGCCTATATGGAACGTAACGCATAAAAGTATTATGGAGAATAAGAACTTCATTATCAACTTTTGTTTGTTAGTAGCCTTGGTTTGAACCCTTATACAACACTACCCAGTAAGAACCTGTACTTTGTATGGCGGCTGAAATGCGTTCGTCCAGTGTCATTGCTGTATTATTGCCCAAACTGCCAATAGACTCACTGCTGCTTGGTTTTACATATAACTTACCGGAACCGGAGCTGGTGATCGTATTGGAAAATACATATACCCTGCCCGGGCAGGTAGCTGCTGATGGCAGATTGGCCGTTACCGCAGCGGTATTACCACTATTGGAACTTGACCTTGCTACCAGGTAATAAGTGTCATCCAGGGTCACCGTAACAGCTGAAGATGGGTTATCATAACTGGCCACGGCTGTAGCAAAGGAACCATTCACATGCATAGAGCTGGTAGGTGTGGTTGTTTTGATACCCACATGGCTACTGGCGTCTACACGCATTACTTCGGTACTATTCGTCTTTACTACCAGCGCTTTACTGTCAGTAGTACCGATGAAGTTAGTACCTGGTGTGGTGCCACTGTTACCAGTTGTATTCCAGGTACCGCTGCCACCGGGGGTACCGGAAACTGTGGTAGGTGTCCAATTGGTACCATCATATACAAGGTACTGACCAGAGGTAGGCGCAGTAGTGGCTACTGCTGTACTTTGCAATTGACTGGCATTCCAGACAGCGCTTGTATTATTGGCTTTAATAGATCCGCTGGCAATACTGAGGGAAGTTGCATCATAACCCAATGTTGCAATGTCGCCGCTGGTGCTGTTACGACCTAATATATTATCAGGAGTACCGGAGCTACCTGTCACGCGCATCGTTCCTCTTACATCCAGGGTTTGTGCAGGTGTTATTCCATTCATATTGATACCTACTTTCTTTGACTGCATGCGCATCATCTCTGTAAAAGATGAATCGGCATAGTAGTAACTTCTGAACAGAATAGGCTCGTCTCCATCATCGCCAACGATGAATTCAAAACCACCATTATTACTGGTACCTGTAGACCCCATTTCGAAGAAGTCAGTACCTGCTGCAGATCCTTTGAGGCGGAAGTTGCCATCGCTGGTGGTCCAGAACTTAGGTTTATAAAACTGTACGGTAGATGGCACATCAAATTGCAATGCTGATTTCAGCAAAGTCACACTTTCATTGCCATCTGTATAATCAGGATAACTCTGTACCAGTCCTAAGGTAGCACGGCGGCCAAACTCGAGGAAAGAGGTATTGTTGGATTTGATCACCATCTTCACATCGTCAGTAGTACCGAGGAATTGTGTAGCTGAATTCACACCTGTATTACCGGTGATCAACCAGTTATTGGCAGCGGCATTTGAAGTGACTACTACATCCCCATTGGCATTCACAGCAAGTGTATTGGCCAGTGGATTTTGTAAGGTAGCAGCTCCCAGACCTGTCAGTCTTAAACCTGATAAACCGCTGGCGGCGGTAGTGCCACCTACTTCCAAAGTATTTGCAGGGGTACCGCTGATGCCCACGCCCAGTTTACTGCCAATGGAACCATTGCCACTGATAGCGAAACTGGCAGTCTGCGTGCCTGTGGAAATATTTTGAATATAGTTACCAGATCCTGCAGGAATATCGGCCGCTACCAATGAGCGGAAAGAAGGTGTACCAGCTGTTCCATCCGGCGCAGCAAACACTGTGTTGGCTGCCTGTGAGGAGAGAGCACCTGACAGTGTGCCGGTAGATGTAACAGGGCTACCACTTACTGAGAATATTGAAGCAGGTAATGACAGCGCCACGGAAGTAACAGAACCATTACTACCTGTTGCTTTGGGCAACCAGCTATTAGAAGCCGCATCCCATGTCAATACATTCTGGTCAGCAGGCGCGGTAGTGGCAATATTGCGGCCCTGTAACTGGGCCGCATTCCACAAATTAGAAGTATTCAGAGCCGAAATAACACCTGCACCGGATAAACTGATTCCCGTACCGGCACTGAACGCCGCTCTTGCTCTCGCGTCAGTATAATAAAGATTGACTGATTCTGAAATATCGTTGGTGGTTAAGCTAACAGCTGGACCAGTTTGTCCATTTACGGATGAAATAGCGTTGGTTTCGTCTACGAGTTTCTGCCATGTTCCATTCTTACGGATGTATAATAATTTATCAGGAACATAATATATAAGCATACCATCAGGGGCAGTATTCAGTGGAGCGATGGTATAGTCTGTAATTCTTGGAAGTAGTAATCCTTGTTTGTCACTGTTCAGGTCCAGCAGGGCTGACTTCTCAATTGTAGTCGGGTTTTTCCCCAACTTCAATTGCTGCGCACCTGCATATGCCGATGAAAGCATAAGCAGTGACAATAGCACTAGCCGGTTTGAGAATGTTGTCATAGGTATTAATTGGTTTCACGGATACAGGCACACAAAAAGGAATAAACAGGAGCAATATCTACGTACTGCTCCTGTTATAAAATCTTATCCCTTATTTCTTGATGATATACCAGTTATTACCATCAGTTTGTACGGTAATGAAAGTCCAGTCGTTGTAAATCACGTAGCTGGTACCACCTTCGATGTTGTTAGCACCTGGCATGATGGTTACAGCTTTGTCGATATCACCACCGGTTTTCTTGATGGTGTAGATACGACCTGTGATAGCAGCAGAAGGAGCAGGCAGTGTGATAGTGAAAGCACCAGCAGAAGCATCTGCCAGGATGGTGTTGTCACTGCCGGTTACAGTATAAGTACTGGTAACAGGTTTGATAGCCATTGACACAGAACCGTTTACCTGCAGGGTAGAGTTAGCTACAGTGTTCTGACCGATTGCTACGCTGTCAGTATAAGATTTGCTACCAGCGAAAGTTTGTCTGGCGGTAGAAACAACACCTCGTTGAGCAGCAGTGTGCGTAGCATCTACAGCGCTCGCATCAGGCAGGTTGAAGGTTACAGTCTTGGCAGTACCGTCAGCTACGATATTGAAGTCTGTACCCGCAGCAGCAGATGCAAATTCCACATCGCTACCTGCAGTAGAAGTAGCACCGGTTTTAATCAGTGTGATCGCGCTGGCGATTGCATCGAAGGAGAAGGATTTTACTTCTACATTTTTAGTAGTGGCATTTTGTACCAGTACATTCAGTGCATTGGACTCACTGTTTGCAGCAGCGGAGTTCAGTACCACTGTGTTATTCAGGGTAGAAGTACCTGTTACAGTCAGTGCACCGCCTACATTAGCGTTACCTGCAGTCAGGTTTAAGTTACCAGCAGTAACGTTTACATTACCGGTAGTTACATTTACATCCTTTCTCAGGGTAGCTACGTCAGCTACGTCCAGTGTGCTACCGAGGGTAGTGGCACCTGTTACACCCAAAGTGCTGTTCAGGGTAGTGGCACCATTTACGGTTACAGTACCTGTGAAGGTTTTTGCACCTGCAAAAGACTGTGCACCTGTAGTTACGATACCATTTCTGTCAGTAGATGCTTCGATCAGTGACAGTTCGTATTGTTTGGTAGTGGTGTTATAGTTGATCATGGCACCTTTGGTAGCATCAAAAGTAGTAGCTGCTGCGGTGATCAGGTTAGCTACTGTGAGGCTGTTACCAGCTGCCAGGTTGTTCAGGGTAGTCCAGTCAGCCAGGGTCATGAAACCGTAAGACTTAGTGGCAGTACCATCCATAATAGGCGCATTGATCGTTACCTGACCATCAGCAGCCTGTGTGGTATTTAATGTAAGAACAGATGCATCAACGTTTGTCAGCAGGTTTTTGAAAGCATAAGCTGGCAAAGATTTTTTCACGATTGTACCATCAGCCTGGATAATCAGTACATCCAGTGCAGCATCGACAGTAGTTGCGGTTACATTTTTCAGTTGCACCTGACCATCAGTCTGTACGCTGATTGCTTCAGTCGCATTTGCACGGATGGAGAGTTTCTGTGCATCAGAAGTTCCTACGTAGTTGGTAGTTGGATTCGTACCAGCATTACCAGTCAATCCCCAGTTTGCAGCTGCATCAGCGGCACTTGCAATTTTCACCCACGCACCGGCTTTACGCATATACACACCGTTATTAGCGGCTACAGTGCTGTTCAGGTATACGATCATACCGTCTACAGCATCAGTACCGATCGCTGCATCGATGGTGGTAAAGTCGCTCAGCCTTGGCAGTAACAGACCCTGTTTGGTGCTGTTCAGCTCCAGGATGGCAGACTTAGTAATCTGCGAAGGATTATCACCAATTTTCATCTGTGCGTTCGCCGCAGTAGCTGCCAGGGTGATACCACCAGCCAATAAAAGTTTGCGTGAAACGTTGTGTAAAACTGTTTTCATATTAGTATAAGGATAGATAGATTTTAAAATTTGATTTATTTATCCGTTTTCCTTGTTTATTTAATTAATGTATTTACCTGGCATAATAACTATTCTGTTGCACAGATTGGAACTTGCAAGGCTGGTTTTCAAGTAAAGAAAGTGGTTAAAAAGAGGCAAAATATATTATGTCCACTGTTTTGTTGGGATGTTCACGAACCTGAAATGCTCTGAAAAGGTTCTCCGATTCCTATGACGCAAATATCTAATATTAGTAATATTAGTTAAATGACATGAACGTATCATTTTAATTCTAAATGAATATCATATAAACAATTGATTATCATTAAAAAAAATGCGCATGCAAATACGAGCTGCGAAAATGGTACGGTAGATGCGGGCTGAAGGGGGAAAATTGGGGAAAACAGAAGGGGTTAAATAACACCTACGTGTTATACTCCTTTTATTTTTAGTTCATTTTAGCGATTTTTAATGCCTTTTTAAGGCAAAATAATATCAATATCCTATTTTGCATACCACTTTTGTAGAAATACTACTACAGGAAATTTCATAAAAAAAGCTGGTCCGGGTCAGGACCAGCTTTTTAGGGTAAAACGAATTAGTTTTTATACCTGTACAAGATCCAGTAATTAGTACCATCACTTTGCAGCTGCACGCTGGCCAGGTAGTCTGTGATGGTGATAGAGGTTCCACCATCGATCAACCCTGCGCCATCAATCACGATTTTAACAGGCGTTGAGTTATTGACTGTCTTCTTGATTGTAACGATACGGTTCGGGCAAAAACTGGGTTCATACATTTTGATAGTAGTAGTCGTTGCATCTACAATGAGGTAGGTCACCGCATCGCGGTCCATATAATCGGAAGCAATATTCCTGGATGTCCCCACGCGGGTAGCGAGTGCTCCATTAATTTTTACGCTGCCATCCCCATCTCCGTCTCCACCGAGAATAGTATGCGTACCGTACCCTGCGTTTACGTGCATTATGCCAGCCTGGTACCAGGTATAATCCGGAGGAAGGTATTCAGCGTCCAGGTGAAAACCATCACTTTCAGGATGCATACGTAAACGGTTATTAAAGTTTTCAGGATTTTCAACCATGGCACCTTTACCACTCACATAGAGATATCCGGGTGTGGATGTGTTATAATCATATACCTTCATGTTAGCCCTAAGACCCTGGGATTTGTATTCAGTACTGGTATCCACGCTCATTTCCATTCCGGCAGTGGCATCAGGGAGTTTGTTGTGACCTGTAATAACCATAGCATTGTTTGTAACATTGCCCGTGTCGGTTACATTCTGCAGGTCAGCTACGGTGTTGGTCGTACTGGAACCGCCTTTGGCTGTGAAGATTACATTGCCGTTGGCATCGGTCGTGAGTACAGAATCACCATTGGTATTTTTGTAAGCGGCGAGTCTTAAATTTTTAAGAATGTAGGCGCTGCCATTTACCTGAAATTTGTCGCCTGTATCGATGGTTAATGTATCCCACTGACCACCGCTACTTGGACGATCCGGACCCACGATTACATGTTGATTATAGGTACCAAGCAGCATTACATTTGACAGCGTTGTTCTCATATGACTGCCAAATATGCTGGTGTGGTTCACTGTATCTGTTGCATTGATATAGTTACCAAAGAATACATTGTCTGATCCGTTATTCAGATTGCCGGCAGTATAACCAATGGCAATATTATTGCTCCCGGTCGTCATAGACGGAAGCACGCTGAAACCTAAGCCGATATTTCCGATACCGGTTGTTAATTTCGACATCATACTATTACCTACTGCCACGTTATTAGTAGTAGCCAGGGGAAGCGTATTCACACCAATGGCCACACCTGTAGCGCCGCTATATGCTGCTTTAAACCCGATTGCAATACTGGCCTGCGTAGGTCCTGTCCATCCATAACCTGCCTGCGCGCCTATAGCAAGGTTTCCACTACCGGTAGTAAGGCCATACCCGGCATAAGCGCCAATACCCACATTACCCTGGCCACTGGTCAGGGCGGCTAACGCACTCGTACCTACTGCTGTGTTATTAACAGATGTAGGTTTAGCCATTGCACCATAACCAAATGCTGTATTCGCATCAGCAGCTGCACCCACGGTTACGCCACTTTTGCTACCCATAAACAGGCTGTTGCCGCCGGCTTTCAGCAATGTATCGCCATTACCCAGCATTATCAACGGAGATGCAACTGTTACAGGTTGTGTGAGTGTAAGGTTCTTTTGCGTTCCACCACCATTAATTCTATAGGCAGCTACCTGCTCACTATCTACCTGGTTCTTGATGTAGTTGCCACCGCCACCTACTATCTTACCCAGATCCAGGGTATCCTGGTCACCCAGGGAAATCTGTCCGTTGCCAAGGTCTATGAACCGAAGGCGACGGAATTCGGTACGGCCCCGGCCCCTGTTGTACAGGAACCCGGGAACTGTCTGGGTATGGTTTTCTAATATAAATTCTGCGGTATCGCAGTCATTGTAGATCCGTACACTATCTGCACGGATCTGATAAATATTCTGCCCATAGGACGTGAGGGCAAGGCCAAACAATGCGAGGGCCAGTACAAGGATTCTCATGGTATAAGGTTGTGTTTTTATGCTGTTATTATTTATTTGAAGGGTATCCATTTCTGTTTGCCAGGACTGAAGACCTGTTTTTGCATATTCTCCAGGTTAAAGAAAACAAATGCTTTATCCTGGTAAGAATAATAGCAATTATCTTTCTTATCCGCATCCACCAGCAACTTACTTACACGCTTTCCGGCCACATCTACCAGCAATCGCTGTGGATTACCATTTGCATCATTATCACTATTACCTGTCAGTATGAACTTTCTGTCAGGAGATACCAGGGTGTTATCCGGGAATCCTTTTTTGAAGATCACGACGGGTGGTGCTACGATATCTAATCGCATATCATAGAAGTTTCCCAGTACATCATCTTCCCCATCCTTAACAGGTACATAATTAAAGTAAATGAGGTGCTGATCTGACACGGCCACGGGCCAACCTTTCACGTTCAGTTTTTTTACAGTGGTGCCTGTTTTGCAAAGCATGTAACCTTTACTTTCCTTGTCGGTGAAACAGATGGTTCCATCTTTACCCACCACTGCATTGCCAAGTCCTTTCCTGTAGAATACATCTGTTTTCCCGGATGCGTACCTGGTGATGATGGAATCTTTTTTCTGAAAACAGGTGAAGCTATCCGTTACAAAGAGCGCCTGGTAGCCTTCCGGATAAGAAGCATACTCCTGCCAGTCGCCATCCTTTAACAGGTAAAGTTTCCTTTCAGCATCAAAATCATTAACAGGTTGCTGATTGATATAACCAATTACCCCGTAATAGTTAACACTGGCCGGTTGGCTGGCAAACAGGGTGAATATGAAGGACAAAAAGCTAAGTTTGACCATATGAATGATTATTATTTTTAAAAATTGTTTTTTATTCTTCAAAGGATGGTGGCCGTCTTCTCTTTCCTGCCCATGGAGTTATTATCCGTCCATTCACAGGTTGTTTCAGGCCTTTTGGTATGTCGAAAAATACTTCCATTTCCGCTGCGTTGGTTGTTTTGAGAGCAGGTTTTGGAGATGCTTTAGGTCCGGCTTTTGCCGCCGCTTTTGCTTTAGCTTCTGCTGCCGGTTTGGCTGCAGTTGCAGGAGTAGCAGCTTTCGTTTTGGAGCCCTTCCCGGCCTGGTTGCCATAAATAGCACCTTGCACCTGCGCATCAGTCGGCGTAATGATTTCATCCAGGAATTCGCCCGTGTACCGGTAGAAAAGAACGTCTGGCTGCTTATCCTCACCATAACTATAGTTAATACCTTTATGTACCCTTCTCTTGCCGCTTCCTGTATCCATTACAAAAGGCAACTTACTCTTCTTAATGGTCTTTTTTCCAACTACCTCCTCTTCATATCCAAACACTGCTGCACCACCTTGTTTGTTACCAGGTTCGGTTGTCCAGGTACCAGCATCACCCACAGCTCCATCAGCAGGTGCTACGACCACGACATGACCACTTTCCCCCGTTGGATTACTCCATGTCGCAATGATTAAATCACCCTTATTAGCCGCATCCTGGATGGTAGTCAGGTCAGTAATCTTTTCAAACTCAGATGCTCCCGCCAGGTAATTATACATCGCGTTGGCATTCTTATAATTCAGGTTATCCTTCCCCGTAAGTGCCACAAATACATAGTTGGTTCCAAAATTACATTTAGCTGGCTGCCCTTTTGCTTTATCCGTTTCATCATCCGCCAGAATATAAGCTACTGCATTGGCAATCGCCTTTTTCAGTTTCGCCGGATCCCCCGTATCATCTCCATTCGGATCACTATTCACTATCGGGTTATCATCAAATGCTACATAAGGACTCTGCGATGGCAACTTCCTGAACTCAGGATCTATACTAAACCATCTACCTACCCTCGCATCATATTCCCTGAACGTCGTTGCATAATTATCTCCGTCCCCAGCTATCTCATTATCTTTCTCCATACCGTTAAATCCATACCTGTAAGGTCCCCTCAGTGTAACAGACCGATCTGGCTGCATCATACCGTAAGAATAATAATCCTGTGCAGATGTCACTTCCGGTACAAAATAATCCACCGTCTGTGTATCTGCGCTGATCCCAATTTTCTTATCACTGATGGTAGCCATCACGTTTCCAAGATGATTGGTCAGCTCATAGAACCGCTCGCCACGCATCAGGCTATCCTGCTCTGGTATAGTAGTATCGCCGGTCAGCTCTACTTCAGGTTTCCACACTCCTACCCTGCCGGTTCCATACAAATTCTGCTCTGCCCATACCAGGCGGTTATCAGCAAAATTATAAGTTCCCATCACATTTCCTTTTACATCCCTTACATAGAACTCTTTTTTACCACCCGCATCTTTCCATAACCTGTTTCCACTTGCATCGTAACCAAACCTGATCGTGGATGTATCTTTGGTGATCTGTACTATCCGGCTATTCACATTCCAGTCTATCTTTTGTATTCCGCCCCAATTGTCTTTTACCAGGCGGCCATTTCTGTCATACGTATAGTTATTATCCTCCTGGTTATCCAGGTCCTCCTGATAGTTATCTTTATCCACATCATCTTTCACCTGCATTAACTGGTTGGTACCAGGTTTATAACCATATACCAGGTTATCCATCGCCAGTTTATCTGCTGTTCCATTTCTCAGGTAGGTCCTGATATTACCATTCGCATCATAACTCAATGCTTCTTTGTAAGCATCATGCGCATTCCAGCTGTTATTCACATTGTGCTGCCTTACCTGTACCAGCCGGTTGGCCTGATCATACGCATAGGCGTATCCTTTCACTGCACCACTATCCAGTGGCAGTAATGCCATTGAAGTATGACTAATGTTGCCGTTGAACAACTCATTGCCTACATCCAGTGTAGATGGATAAGCATATTTGTTGTCGAAAGAAGAGGATGCTATGACAGGTTTATAATCATTATTATAATACCCCAATGAGAACCCGATCACATCGCGTCCAAAATATTCAAAGGCGGTTCCTTTCTTACCATCCCCGGCCATATCCTGTTCTGCATTCAGCCCTACACTATTCAGCCCTTTATCCCAACCCTGCAGGGTATAAGCATAGTCAAGCCCCTGTACCTGGTACTGGCCCAGTTCCATACGGGCTACATTGCCATGCAGGTAGTATTTATATGCCACATCCCGCTGCCATACCAATCCATCCACACTGCTGGCAGCTTCTATTACCTTATTCTCTGCATCATACAGGTAGCGGTAATAGAACTGATCCATTTTACCCTGTTGGTAAATGACCTTATTCACATTGCCGCTCATCAGGTCATAGTCGTAATCCAGGCGCTTCATGCCCTGTCCCGGCATCACTGAATCCAGTGCTTTCATATCCTGCCACAAGGTTTGCACATTACCGATGATATCATAACTGAAATGGGTGGCTGTTTCATATTTACCATCACCGTCCACATCCTGGGTCACTGAAGCAAGGCGCTTACGCAGGTTTGTCTGTGCGATGTTCAACCCCGGCAGTGCGCCGTCATATACCTTCCTGATGATTTCTTTGTTCGTTCCTGCATTCAGCCATGCATCCACTTCTGCATTGTGCAGGGAATTTACATTTGCTATTGAGGCGCCTGTCTTTTCACCTGTTTCTATCAGCTGACTCAGGGAATCATATTTAAGATAGCCATACCTGTCACGCTCCCCACCATTCAAAGGATCCCGTTGCTCTGCTGTTTGCATAGCTACCTGTCTGCCCAACCTGTCAAACCAGTATTTGGTGGTATCTGCATCAGGTGTATACTCCTGCACGATATTGCCGGCTGAATTATATTGATAGGTAGTCGCCATTGTATGCAGTGGATATACAGGATCATGGTGCCGCATCCAGCTCAACCCGGATGGGTTCACTGTGGCCATTTCATAATTCTGTATCCTGTCTGTCACCCTGCTGGTATCCCGTCCTTCATTCATGGGTGTCCATATCAGCAGTCCACCTTCGTTTGCCGGCATCATACAGGTATTATCCCTGTTCAGTACCACTTCAGGGTAACGCAGTATCCTGTTGTAAAAACGGAACTGCTTCATATATCCATTGTAGTATTTCCAGCCGTTGTCGATCAATGCTGCGCCTAACCTGAACTCTTCTGTACCATCGGCCACCGGCGCACTACCCAGTGTATCTATCCTGCTGGTGAAGGTAAAGGCTACTGCCTTACCATTGATGTATACCTGGAACGGCTGTAAACCGGAACCCGTCGTATTCACAACTACATGCGCCCATTTGTCTACCTGCAGGAAACTACTGATGGCGGCAGTACTATATCCTGTCAATGTCTGGTACAAGGTATCAGGATAATAAGCTGGTTTGCGACCTATACGCAGGTACAGGTGATTGTTTTTCACAAAACAACTGATACCCCGCGTACCATTGAAGGCCGGAATGGTACGGGTACTATCTATATACCTTTCCGGTGCAGATACCGTTACCTCTTCTGAGAACAAAGGTTGATTGCCCGAATAGTCTTTTGCCGAGATCCAGTTTTCCACACTAAACCCGGAGCTCAGCCGGTTGCTCAGTAACGTGTTCATAGGTATATACCCACCGTTATTAAAACTCAACGTATCTGACACATCATAACATTCCGGTTTATTGTAAGGCCTGTCATGTTCTACCTGGGCTATCTGTTCTGCATTGAGCAATTGAACACCTGCCGGAGGTATGGTCTTTACCAGTAGTCCACTCTGATCGTAGTAATATAGTGTGTAGTGATATTCATACAGATCTCCCGTCATGCTCAACCTTGGCTGCACACTCATGCAGCGTGACAGGTAAATTTCCTGGTAATTATCTCTTACTGAATCAATGTATTCCTGGTAGGCAATACCCGCATTGATCAGTGCCAGGTTTAACTGTGAGCGCAGGCAGGCCAGTGAATCAATTTCCACTTCTATGACTGGTGAATGATTACATAGCCTGTAGTTTTCTGCATCTACCAGTGGCAATGCAGGGCCAAAGTTGTAATCCAGCCCACAGGAAATAGCTCCCGTTTGTGAGATATAAGTACCATCTACGGTTACATCAATTATAGTGCTGGATGGGAAACGTAATGAATCTACAAAGAAGCTCTTCAGTGAATTATAGCTTTCCCTGTAGCTAACCACGGGTACACCGATCGGTGAGCACCACTGCTGGCGTTTCATCTCAAAGTAGTACGCTACCAGTCTTGCATTCACACCATCAGGATATGCATTGCGGAAGGTAGTTACATAACCATCCATATTGCAGCAGTTCAGTGCTGATACCGGGCAGGCAAACACACTATCACCCGGTGTTAACCTGTTGTTACACACTATCGGCAAACTATCTTTCGGTTCCACTATTTTAATACCACACCTGCTGGCTGCATCCATATAAGCCGTATAACTCAGGTTACGACCCAGTTCAATATTGAGCCAGGTAGCCAGGTTTTGTCTGAACCTGGTTACAATTGTCGTATCTCCATTTGGATTCGCATAGTAATCCGGTTTGAACAACTGGAAGTGGTTATAAGCTGCTGTAAAGTCTGCACAGGGGATGTCTGAAGAATTACTCTCAGGTACACTGGTGGCACAATGACTGATGAAGTCCCAATACTCTGCATAAGTTAAGTTGAAATGTAAAGTCTGGTTCAGGTAGTTCGTCAGCAAGGTCTCACCTGCATTTGGATGGGCTACCTTAAATGTATCGATCAGTTTCGTAATGCTATCGCAGGTAATACAATATTTACAACGCAATGCATCGGGCAGGGTGGTTGGCAATAAAGAAGCAGGTACACATTCAGTGCCACCACATTTTTTCAATACGATGTCCAGGTCTGCCTGTGTCATTCTAAAACCTGTACCATATTTCTTTTTCATGAAGGCCAGCAAACCACCGCCACCACCTTTCTGTGCATATTCTGCCTGCAGTGCAGCCAGGTTTTCACAGGTACAGGCATCGAAACCAGTCGCTGTCACATTATTATCATTCTGCGCACCATATGGCAATGGACTGCTGATCAGCAATGCCGTACAACTGTCGTTCACTGCCTGTGGCCCAAGTACCCTTATGATGACGTCTTCAAAGCTGCTGTCGGGATTAGTGGTACCGGGTGCAATTGTACTCGCACCATAAGGATGTGTAAGATCACAACCCTTCTTACATACTTCTATCAGACCTTGCCTGAGGGCGTTATATTTTGTGGAGTCTGTACCATCTACCAGGTTTTCACAATTTTCAAGCGATGCCATCCAGCTATCTGCCTGTGCTTCACAGTTCTGCTGGCAGGCCTGTGCTACCTGTGCATTCAGCTGGCCATCCAGGCTATCTCTCAGTTCCTGCATGCTCTTGCTGGTCAGCTGTGTAGAGATATTATCTCCCGATACATCATCCATATACTGGCGGGTCTTGGATGCATACAATGCTTTGCGGGGATCACCGTTTGCATAATAATCCTTACATATCGTCATCACACTACCCAGCTGCTGATATGTATTGCAATCCGGATTTGTCAATGGATCGCATTCTGTAATCGCATAGCCAATGTAACAGTTCTTACAATTCTTAATCACAGGGTCACTGCTGTTTTGCCGAGCCAATGCCACCAGTTTTACTTTTTCCTGTGCATAGAAGTTTTTATACAACAACCACTCGAGGTTCTCATCCAGTCCGCCATTACAATCCAAAGGGCCTGTGCACTGCGCAAATGAACTGATAGTGCTATCACCGGCACAATATACCAGGTACTTAATCACCTGCATAATGTCTACATCACCGGCCTGCATATTCGTCTGAATCTTTTTGCTGTAGTGCTGCAGCGTACTTTTCATGGTGGCATACTGGCTGGCGCCTGCTCCACCTGTTGCAAAGAATGGATCTTTGTTCAGCAATGCATAGGCATCGTTCCGGTTCCACCAGCCAGAATCAGCTGCAATAGCCGGGTCTTCCGTCAGTGTTAGCAGCTCATCGAATTTTTTACTTTCGCTGATCATGCCACACCATTTATAGAAACAATATTCAGGATGATATTTTACCAGCGAAGCTGCCCATGAGGGTTCAAAACGCTGTATGAATTCACTCAATGATAAACTTTGCGGCGTCACCATCTCACCAGCATCATTCTGTACCATGGCTGCATTACCATCTCCATCTACATAATCGCTTACTGCATTATAATACCTGAGCACATTGATGGTATCTTCTTCCAGTGCCATATTTTCATCGTACAGTGCATATTGTCCACCGGGCGATACATCTGACAGTAATAACTGGTAGGTCTCATCACAGGGATTACCCTGCAGGTAGTCCGTACATTTATTTGCACAGTTATAATACAGGGAATCGTACAGGTTACCGGCAAACACTTTGTCATTATCATCAGGGTACATATCTTCTGCCTTCAACATGGCCAGGTACTTGTCTGTAAAAGATTCTTTTGTACCCAGTGCTGCCTTACAGGTGCTACAGTCATTGTAACAACCAGAAAAATCTGTCTTTGCAATGAAGTTACGTTTGAACTGGTCCAGTGTACTCACGCAGGTATTCTGCTTCAGGTAAGCACTGTCATAGTATTCCGCAGCAGCCTTGCTCGCCCGTAACTGGTAAGTGACCTGGTACTCCCCGATTGGTAAAGTAAGATCGAAGTTCCCGCTTATCTTTGGAGCGGTGGTGGCACAGCTGGTATCAATTCCACCCAGTGCCGCCGGTAAGTTAACCGTATGAATAGCAGTTCCACACTCATCTACTATTTGTATCAGCAGGTCATAATAGCAATCTGCACAAATATCGCGCGGATTATCTTCACAGGAAGCAGTCGTTACCGTTTGGGGATCGAATGAATAATTAAAGTGATAGTCTCCGGCCATGGGTATTACCAACGTATTACTGCTGGTAATCGTGAATGCGCCTGCATCGCGGGTGGTATTCTCCGGCTTTGCCAGGTCCTTACTCACTTTTGTAACATTATCAGTAGCACCAGGTAATGCATACAGGTTTGCAGGTTTGGGTCCCGCCATCGCTGAGGCGACCATATTCCCTCTTACATCTATGTAGGTAACCGTGATCTGTCCATTCTGATCCAATAAAAAGTTCTTGGCATAGTGCGCTGCATTACCAGCCTCTGAGCCAAACAACCTGTCCAGTTCCACTGCATCAGGTGAGGAATAGTAATAACGGGTAGTATGCCCTCTGCCCGGTTGCAGGGTTTCACCCATATTACCAGTCTCCCTTACACGACCGGTATTGTCCGGTGTATATACTGTGGCTGAAAAAGGATACCCACCGGCATCTGCTACATACTTGTGAAAAAAGTCGTTTGTAAATGGACTATTTGCGCTATAATACCGGCCTGCGCCTGACGTATCAGAGATCGCCTGCGGCATTACATTACAGGTATCTCCTTCTGCCGCCATGTCCTTATAGGAATAAGGAATGCCCTGCCTGTTCAGCGTCATCCGCGGAAAGAAATGCAGCGAGCTATCCATTTCAGGGCTGGGGGCCACTACTACACCCTGCCTTCCCATTACATCATAAATGGTTTCCTGTACCACTGCCCTGTTTTTGGAATTGTCCAGGGTTACAAGCTGCCTGCTCTTCAGGTTACCATCAAAGTAGGTGATGACATCCCTGTGCTTGCCCTCTTCTGCATACTGGCCTATGAACTGGTAGTTCATACCTGCTGCATGATCTTCGTTCAACCTGATAATGCTCTGACCTTCGGCACCATCTGTACCATAAGCTTTGTAGGTCCAGTCTCCTTCTTCCCTTTCTCCTGTCAGGTTATTATCACGTGCACCACGCACACGGTATAATATATACCCGGATGGATAGGGATTATTCAATAAATATTCTTTTGCTGTGGTCGTGATCCTGGAACTATTATTTCTGAAAGCCATTTCCATCTCCGCCTGGGAAAGTGTAGCCTGGGCAAGCGTTTTGCCTACGATGCTGGAGTCTTCATAAAATGTCCATTCCAGGTCATAATACTCCGCACCGGGATAATCATAATTAACCATCCAGTTGATGCGAACCTGGTGCCCACTATTCTCTAATGCGTAACGGGTAATGTCGCTGTTCGCCGTGGAAAAGAAGAACTTTCTTTCCAGGAAGATTTCATTCTTCACCCTGAATACAGCAGGCAAACTATCCTGTCCGCCCAGCTCGGGACTTGAGATTTTATTAATCTTCACGCGCACGTTATAACCGCCCTCAAAGTAATACATGGCTACGCCTTTGTAAATACTCCCTGCTGTGGTATCGTAGGCCACAGACAGTTCCAGGCCATTCAGGTCGTGCGCGGCATGATCTTTATCTTCATAGTGCACATCGAATTTCAGCGTGGTATGGAATGGGCGCCCATAGTAATAGATGCCGGTATCCTGCCGCAACTCGAAGGTGATGATGTTTTTTACAGAAAGGTCTGTTTCCCTTTTTGCCCAGGTAGCAGCATCTGCATACACAGGGTCTATGGTACGGCACGAATCATTGGCTTTCAGCCTGCCGGTGATCGTCTGCACATACTTCTCCTGTGCATGCACACCGGTTTGCCAGCAGCTTAGTATCGCCATACACAACAGTACCCGTAGTAACGTTTTAACAAACATAAGTATAGGTTGATGGGATGTCTTATAATTGGTTTATGAGGGTATAATTTTTATAACCTGCCTGAAGCGCCACCTCGCGGCCGGTTATACGTATATACCTTTTGTCATTATACTGATCAGTGGTTGCTGCAGGCACCTTATAATCGTACACGATCTCTACGATCACAGGCTCTGTCGCACTCTGTGCCGGATCTATTACCCGCATCCATATACTATTGATCAGGTAAGTAGCAGGATCGTACTGGATATTACAGGCCAGTATGTCTGCATCCGGCAGTTCAGACAGTTCCAGCCAGGTGGCATTGCCCCGCATTACCTTTTGCATCCGCACACCGGTTACCTTCATCGCTTCCAGCAAACCACCCACATCTGAGAGTACATGCTGCATTTTATCTCCCTTCGTATTGGGATTCGTGACTACCACCAGTTTATCATCATTATCAATGGTAAGCAGGTACTGCGGGGTCTTTAAAATCTCCACAGCGCCTACCTTTGCGTAGTAATGGTCTTTTTGCAGATGACACACCGCATTCAGCTGATCGATTAGTTGGGAAGGCGACTTAGCACTGTACATCTTTAGTTTAGCTTTATAGTGCATGTCAGTGATCTTCCCGTATTTTGTACAGAGCTGCTGCATATCTTTCCAGGCCATATCCTGCGCTAATACAGGACAAACAGGCCACAGCAGTATCAACAACCATAATATTCTGCGTTTCATCTTTAACGTTTTTTGTAATAGCTACGGGTTTCCTTCATGGTCATAATTCCTTTTTCGGTTTCACGCTTTATCCTGATCAACCCACCTTCATCATCATATTCATACAGGAGGGCAAAGTTGTTCTCATCCAGCTCTGCCATCATTAAGTCAGGGTTTGAAGGCATGAATACATAAGTGGTGAGGTGACTATTGAACGGTTGTACACGTACATCGTCAAACCAGGCCTCGCCGCCCTTCGGATCAATGGTCAGCAGGAATTGTTGTGCATTGTCAGGAACGATAAAGGATACTTCCACTTTGCGCCAGCCCTCTATCTGTACACCTGCACGCTGCGACACTGCGATTGGTTGCAAACTGGTATTGGTACCTATCTGCAATACACCGGTGGTATTCGCAGTTACATTGCTGCTCTTTACCCATACACTGGCTATGTACATCTTATTGGCTGTGGGGTAAAAGGCAGGATAAGTATTGTTTGCTGAAGCTGTAAAACGGCCTTTAGCATCAAATGAACTGAAACTACCGGTACTGAATGGAGCTGGAATTTCCCGCTTCAGGGTCACCGGTTTACTGATCTTCAAACTGTATTTTCCGGTATGGGCATAGGTCTGATCTGGTGCTATACCATGCCATACTTCCCGCTTAAAATCGAAGTGACCTTCTATGCGGCAGCTGTCAGGCCATACGCCACAAATCTTTTCAAACTGGTAGTCTTCAAAACCATCGTAACCTATTTCGTGATAAGCTGCATTGGCTGATACTGCCACGGGCTTCGTATTCCCATACCCATACACAACACCTGCGTAGACATTGATGGCATTCTTCGTTTCCAGCTCCTTGCCTTTTGTATTGTATTTTGAATTCTCACTGGTATAGATCCAACGTTCATCCTTTGATGGACCGGCTGCTACGTAAAGACCCGCGCTTGCATCGTATTGCCAGAAAGGCGTGAAGTCTGCATAGTATCCACTGTTTCTTAAATCTGTTGCTCCTTTCGCTTTGTTCAGTTCATTCACTTCAGTTTTTCTATCTACCTTGTAAATGTAGTTCTGCCATTGGCGCCAGTTGCCCAGCATGTTTGTAGTATAAGGATTCACCACACTACCCAGCAGCGTAGGGCAATCAGGTACGATGGTACAACCCTGTCCATCCAGTGAGATATCTTTAAATTCATGTTTGACTAACTGTACCTTTTCTCCATTGCTATTATTATAACCAAACGTACCATTACAACCACAACTATCGCCTGTATTATACCGGGTATTCCCATCATAGTACCCGGTAGTACCATCGCTGTTCAGCCATGGATAACCGTTAATCGCATCATTCAGGTAAGGATGTACATCGCGCAACACCAGGATATAAGACCCAAGTGTGATGGTATCACCATCGTTGAAATAGAAATACTTCTCTCCACACTTCATCCTGTACCGTGGATGGTTTACATAAAAGCGCAGATCAGCAGATTGTGATTGCTTGAAGAACGGCTCTGAGAAATAAGCAGACAAAGGATAAGAACCACTCAGCAAGCCGAAGCTGCGGTGCTTATCAATAATGCTCTTTAAAGAAATATTGCTGTTCCTGCCTTTGAATATATATTGCTCATTCAGCAACTGCCTGTTGGCCGATGTGAGGTAAGTACTATTATAAGGTAATGTAGGATCTGCTATTGCAAAGAGGAACCCGGTGATGTACGACAACGGACAGGTCAGGTTCATACTATCCTGTGCTGGTGGTACCACATTGATTTCCCGCAGCGATACCGGCCACTCTTCCCTGAATGTATTGGTCGTGGCATTGATAATCCGGGAGAATGCACCTATATCTATCCTGCCTGATTTAATAGGATTGCGCAGGGCGGAAATAGTTCCCAGCATGGCGGTAGAAATATTGCGATGCCCGGATCGTATAATCCGCAACGATGCACTATTGTAGGCCACAAATTCCCCGTATTTATCTATCAGTTTCAGCTGACCATCACTACCCTTCATTACCCATGCCTGCTGCGTTCCATTGAGATCGATGACCTCATCGCCGGGGAATAAGATACCTGCTGGCACACTGGTCAGGAACCGGCCTGTGGTATCAGTGCTGACATTTTTGATCACCACATCTATATTCTGAAATGCCTGCGACATACCATTGTACGCCCAATATGCGGGGTAAGTGAAGTTGTACACCGCATCGTCGAACTCATTTTGTTCCTTTGTAAGCAAAGGCTCGCCGGTAGCCGGATCCCATGCCATCAGCTCTGTCGTAATACTGGAACCATCCTGTGTTTTGACAGATTTATATAGGATGCCGCTACGCTGCACCAGCTTTACAGTACTCGCAGAGCGATACTCCCTGTAATCCTGGTTGAAACCTACCCCCGGAAATACATAGGCTCCGGGGAAGAACACTATCGGGAAACTACCAAAACTCAACCGGAGACTACCGCCAATATTCTGGGTATACTGTTCCCGCATATCGCTGAACATTTCTATATCTACCCCTACCGAAGCATCCTGCAGGGAACCATCTGATCTTACTAACAGTACATTATTATCCAATTGCTTTCCACCCGTTTCATTCACCGTCTTGTAAAAGTATTTCGTACTGCTCATCGGGCTTGTAGTACCCCGCTTATAGAAAGCCTCACTCTTTGGCTTACCATGCATATCATTCACTTCAATGCTGTATCCCTGCGTAAGCACTACACCTGATTTGAATTTCATTTTCAGGAAATTAAGCAGCGGGTTGGGTTTATACTGCTTGGCATCAATTGGCAAACTGTTGACTATTGTCGGGAAATCTTTAGCGGTGTAAAACTCACTTACATTATAGCCATTCAGGTTTCTATTGCCATCCTGCCCCACATTATACACCGTCACCTTGCTATACCCTACATTACCCGGTGGAAAATAAGATTCACCCAGCGGTGCTTCCATGTAATAGTGATCACTTAATCCTAATGGATTACCCTTCTTTGTATAAGGGAAAGGCTGACGGAAAGGATTCTCATCGTTCCCGATCATTGGCTCGTAAGCAGCCACACCACTGGAAATTGCAATATCCTGCCCATTATAACTGGTAGTAGTGGTATAATTATAATCCTGACCATAAGCGGCGTCTTCGCCTGTACCGGACATTGACTTCCAGCTATTCACCATTCTCAGGCTCTTTACACGACTACCACCGCCCAGCTTCGCAAATGAAGGGCTATTTAATCTCACCCAGGAGCGGGACAGGTCTATCTTGTCTCCAAATTTCTTTCTGGCAGCGCGGGTATTGAAGCTTTCTACCAGTTCTGACAACTGTGACACTGCTGTGATCAGTGACCTGATAACAGCCTGAAAATCGCCCTGATCAGTAGTTTCAGAATTCGGATATGCATACAATGGCAGGTTCATACGCAGAAACTGCCAGGCAGCATTTGCTGCCGGATGCGCACCGTCTAGCGTTTGCAACTCAACCGCCGCCGTGGTATTGTCTACCATAGAGATATTGGTGATAGTGCCATAACCCGGTACATATTCATAGTGCCCGGCATTATCAAGGTTCACATATAACCTGTAATACAGGTTCGTCATGCCTTCAAAATACCGGTACTTCATCTCTGCCAGGCTCGATACCGCTTGTGGCAATTTGATGAGTAACTTTCGTGCACCGATCAATCCCGAATTCTGTCCGATGTTGTCAATCCCTTTCACAAAGCACATCTGCTGTGCACGTTTATCCTGCACATACGCATAGTCATCTGCTTCATAATCTATTTTGATATGCCCACCGGCGGGTAACTCAATATCATTGAGTTGCCACATGGAGGCATAAGCATCTGCTTTTGTTTTGTCCTGTATGGTATAAGGGAACTCATCATTGTTCAGTGCGCCTTCATTGCCCAGGTAATCTTTGTAGGTACCCCAGCGGTCAGTTTGCTTATGACCATATTTCACAACAGCACCATTGATGGTTTGCTGGTAATTGAATTTATAAGGCTGCAACATACCCTTCCCATTCCTGCCGAAAGTGAAGTACATCTTCTTCAGCGTAAGCTTCCCTTTCTGCTCATTGATGTTCACCCCATCTTTCATCACTGCCTTACCAGAGTTATTGGTCACACCGGGGCAGGAAGAATAATCATATTCAAAGTGAACGGTTTTAACAGGAACAGCAGCCGTGCCATTTTGCTTCAGGTCTGCCTTGGAGTACAGTTCAATCCTGTCCAGGTAACGTTGATGATGATCTGTATCAATACCACCTGTATTGTCCTTTACACCCATGCCATCTTCACGGTCGCCCAATATGAACAGGGCAACCATCGTTCTGCCTTCTATTGAATGCGTGTACCAGATCTCTTTCGTACCATATACATAGCTGGCCCTGTCATCGCGCTTATCACTCCGCATGTTTTCATTGTAGTTCGCTTTATCCTTATCAAATGGGGTACGCCAGCCAAATACACCAGGCTGCCTGGTATAATTAAATTTAACAGCCGTACCTAAATCATCATCACTGATACCATTACCGGTTACATCTACATAATCACCACTCACCATACCGGTGAGCAGAAAGGAATGCGCATATGCAGGCATGATATCCTTGCTGTAATAGCCATCCCGGCCCTGGTTATTGGCAGCACTGGCATCCTGACTGGAATAACCTGCTAACCCGGTATTACGATCTCCCTTTGCAGGGTCTACACTAAAAGAAACTTCTTCCTGGTAAGTATTATAGGCAGGAATGCCGTAGATATACCTGGCTCCATTGTTATCCAGCACGGTAACCTGCGACATATGGTGCGCTTTCGCATTTGTATTGACACGGCTGATGTTTTCAATACGGCTATCATCGCATGCCAGCACCAGCGTATTGGATGGATAGCTCTTAATCGTCTTATCTAATCCATATACATTGGCTTCTGTAGCAGTGAGATAACTGAATACAGATTGTCGTGTTTCCCGTTTGGTTCTCTTCACTGCCTGTGAAATAGGCACAGTGCCTGACTTTGTTTTCCACTGTGCCAATGCACGGGTTTTTTCCCCACTTAAACTGGTGTTGATACCTGCCACTCCTTCCTTCTGGAAGGTGGTATAGTAACCTGTATCCATTTCAGATTTCTCACCTGAGCGTTTAAAATACGCTGGTTCAAACACCGGGTTCGCATCATCAGCAGCCTGAAAATCGCCCTTACTACGGTAATCATTATCCGATTCCCACTTATTGGTCCTGGTGGTCAATGACTGACCATTCAAATCCACACCAGCCTGAAAATAGGCACCGGCACCCACTTCCACACCAAGTGATACGTCTGCATTTTTATCCTCCGTCTTCGGATCAAAAAAGATACCGCTGCCATTTCTAAACACACGAAACTGCCCTGAAGCAGACTGATTGCTCACACTGAACAAATCGTAAGTAGGCACAGGCAATGGCAGGTAAGGCAACTGGTCATTATAGGGCATATCTTTTTCCCTGTTAAAGTCCATGAGACCATTGATATCGCTCTTGCCTTTTTCAGCATGCAGAAACCCATATGCTTTGTGAGACGCACGCTTGTTAGCAACCGTTTGTTTAATATAATAACCGGTAAAACCCAATTTGCCATATACCCCCATCACTGCAGGGCCAAGACTGCCGCTCAATGTATAAGATTGATTGTTGAATGCGATGGTACTACTGGGCGTATAAGCAGGTGATGCAAAATTGAAAGCAGTTTCTGTGGAGGAAATTTCCTTCCCCATATAATCTGCACTGGCGCTCAGCGTTAACCCTTTTATACCGGAACGGGAATTGTAAGAAGAACCTACTGATAAGCCGGGAGACACATCTTTGGTTTCCCCACTCTTTACCTGCATAGAGAAGTTGACATTAGCATTTACATCTACGCCTGACTGTGAGTTGGAGTTCAACCCTACCGTCATGGAGCCGGAACCATTGTTGGTGAGACCAATGGTCGCATTCACACCCACTTCCGCACCATAGCCCCGGTAAGTGTTTTTAAAAATACCTGCGTTCAGTGAGATCTTTGCTTTACCAAAACCAAAGAATTCCGGACTGGCTACCAGTTTTAAACCGGCAGTGGTATTCTGCTTCATGTTGAATTCCTTTATCACCGGGTCTCCATCAAAATCGTCGGGAATACCTCTCATCTGCCGGTTTATCACACCGGGGTTCAGGGACCATCCTAATCCCACCCAGCTGGCTTCATCGTCCATACCACTACCTGAGTGATAGGCCATATTGATAGGGTAACCATCTATGCTTACCAAAGGAATACTATAATCAAAATCGCCGGAGAAAAGGTCTACCAGGTTATCTGTACCTGCTGGTGTAAATCCCTTCATCTCAGGCTGTGAGGGCCCTGTGGTCAATGCGTATACAGCATTGGACAGGAGTAGCTGTGTTCCCAGCACAAAAAGCAGGAACATCGCTATCGATTTTTTATATCGTAAAATGCGATTCATCTTGATTGGGTTATAATTGGGGAATATGGTCAAGGTCTGCACGCCTGAAAGAGAAAGACCTCGTTGCCAATCCAAATACCTTATCAGTATACACAAAGTGGAAATCGGGCATTTCCTGCACTGACTTTTCGAACACCACTATAAACTCATTGTTATACCGGTTGGCACCAGCTATCTTCTGGTAAAACACACAGGGCACTGTGTCTTTCCTGTCAGTTACCAGCATCAGGTCGTTCTGCATACTAAAGTTGAGGTAATTCAGGGTATCGCCTGCCGGCTTATACACATTGTTCATGATGGAAAACCGGAAGTACATAAAGCTGTCGTACTTTGCCTTTTCCTGTTCAAAGGCAGTAGCAGAAAGGTTGTTCCCATTCACAGATAGTACCTGCAAATCAGATGGAATGTATTGCAGCTGGATATGATTGTCCATGATATCCTGCTCCTGGGTAATGCCGTTGCCCGGGTCATTTACATAGGTTAAAAGATCTTTTGGAGCTGTATTTCGATGGCAGGAACCAAAAGCCATCACACATGCCAATAAAACTGGCAGGCTGGTACAGTATTTCATAGGTAAATGTCTTTTTTAGTTGTCCTGATAAATGAAGCGCATGATCAGCTCCTGCTTATCAGCATTCTTGATTTTTAATAAGTATTGTTTACCGCTGATTAAGCCAGTGGGTTTAATTTCTGCTTTATTATGACCGGCATGCATCTGCACACGGGGTAGTTTTTTCAGACTGTTTTCCGGGTTGGCCAGGTCAACTATTTCATATTGCAGCTGACTGTTGTTGTAATAGTTGGTAAAGGCAAAACGAACTATACCATCTGTTACAATGTAAAAGTTCTTGTTCCCTTCCACAGTCAGTTCCCTGAAAGAGCCTCCCTGCAGAGTATCCAGCGTATCGTCGCATTGTATCCTGAATGTCCATATTTCGGAACTGGAAATCAGGGTGCTGCCGCTATACACGGTTACCTGCCACGCGTATTCCTGGTCCTTTACTAAATCAGGAGAGGTAACCGGATAGTTAATATGTTGCTGGCGCAACTCTCCTTTATTGATAACAGGGCGGTTGTTTGCAATTGCGGCTTCAGGCGTTTCGTTATCGCCTTTCGGCACTACTACAAGGCGATAGCGCATACTGTTCACAAATGGCATGGGTGGTTGCCAGCTGAAAGCGGGACGAACATTACAAATTTCTGCACCATTGTACGGGTCGATCAGCAACAGTGGAGTAGCGGGCTGTAATGCCTGCTGAAAACAGTTTTCATAGATCAGGGGTGGCATACTCGGTTTCACATCAGGCACACTCAGCTCAAAGCAGTATTCATATTCCCCTTCAGGAAAACGGCCTGACTGACTAAGTAAGGCAGCGGCAGCACTTTCGCCGAACCGGATGCTGGCACTGCGCATCACACCTTTATTCAGGGTATTCACACCGGGGTGTACGGTCAGCGAAGGAATCAGAATGCTCACTACACCGGCGTTATTCCCGTCTTTTACAGTGATCTTAAACGCACCGGCTACTTCACCACCGGTATTCACGATCTGGGCCAGGGACAATCCATCAAGGGTTTGCCCGTTGATGGCGGGTTGATAGTTGATCAGCACCTGGGCATGGAGCAGGCTGCCGGCCAACATGGCTAGGATTAATAAGGTGTACTTCATATAAGGGATTATAGGCTATATTTTATGCTAACATTGGCTGTCACAGGCTCTCCATAGTAACTGGCAGACGCCTGTATGTTCAGCTTTACATCTATATAAAAACTTGTTTCTATTTTTTTATGAATGGTGGCAGATACGCTCTGGCGGCCACCTACCTGTTTTACATATCCCCTGATGCTGTTATAATTGAGCGATGAGCTCAGGCTTACATTGTCTCCCGCCTTGTAACTGATACCCATATCCGAATTGAAGTTGGTATTCATATAAGCAATGATGGAAGGATCAATTGCGTAAGAATAGGTATTGTTCCAATACACCAGGTTGTTGCCCAGCGTAATACTCTGCAAACTGGTCAGTGTAAGGGTTTTGGACGACAATGCTGTAAACTGCGCGTACCGGGAAGTATTGTATATCGTGTTTATATTATTGCGATAAAAGGTGGTACCCAACATCTTTTGCAGGTTCAGGTTTACCGTGATCATGTCCGAAGCGTTCTGTAAAATACGTTGCCCATTACGCTTTTGAATGCCGCGGGTGGGTTGGTACTTCACACTGATCTGCTGGCCGTTTTTTAATTTCAGTCCCAGGTCTACCAGATGACTGAAATTCCACCAGGTGCTGGATGGCAGGGTGGTATAATGATATTGACGAATGTTTGTACGGGCATTGATGGTAAATTTCTTCTTCCATACTTTTTTGACCTGTAGGATACCGGTATTGGAACCCCTGCTTAAAAAGGGATTTCCGGGGTTATAATAGCCTGAAGCCACATGTGTGAGCGCTGCGGTCACATTCAGCCCTTCGTCCTTAAAATTGCCAGTATATTTAATATCTGCGGCCAGTCCCTGCGACAGGTTACTACCACTGATTAAATTATGAAATGCACTACGCCGGGTGGATGAATCTATTTCATAAACAGCGTCTTTGTAAACTGCGGAAGAACGGGACAATTCAATTTCTACTGCCGAGGAGCCACCTATTTCAAAACGGTTACTCAATCCAATGACCATGGTGTTCTTTTGTGGTACTTCCAGGGTAGTGCCATTACTATAACTTTTGGTCTGGCGGAAGTTGAAAAATGAGAAATGAAGGTGATTATCCGTGATGGCACCCTTCCCCATTCTGAAGCCCATGGCGGTATGGTCGTTATTGTACAGGGAAGTAAACAAAGCCCTGTCATAAATGCTGTTCAGGTCCTGCTCTTTTCCCATCATGAGAAACAGATAGCGTTTCTTCTTTGTCAGGATTTCAATACTGGCACCATTCGTAAGGTAATTATATAAGGATAACGAGCTTAATGAAATTGTATGCTGACCAATGTTTAATTTCTCAATACTCATGAGCAGCTCTTCAAAACCGGAGAGCGGCAGGTTTTGCTGCGCCAGCTCCTTGACAGAAGCAGGTTTACTCATCAACTGGTCGTATTGTTTTTTTCTTTGGACAGTTTCAGCATTGAGTTTCTTCTGCAGGTCAGCGAGGTTATACTTTGATTGTAAATCCCTGTATTGGTTGTACATGCCGACCAGTTTATAGTAGGCAGTGATTTCCTTTTGCAGGTCGGCCATTTGCGCTTTGTCTGCACCAGATTCCTGCAGCTGCTTTAGTTTCGCTTCTTTTTCCCTGATGGCTTTGGCATAGGCGGCGGACAGCAGGGAACGGAAAATGCTGTTGACATCAGTATTATTGGTATAGTCCTTTAGTGTGTCAAGCGCGGGAATGTTTTTGGCGGCCGTGTTTTTATAATCATGCAGCAGGCTGTCCATGCGGTTACGGATACCAGCTTCCGCCTTTTGTTTCATGGATTGCAGCAGGGAATCTTTCGGCACTAGCTGGTCGATGCTCAGGTGATCCTGCAATTGTTTTCTGTAACTATCCAGGTAAGCCTGTTTGTCGAATTTAATGCTGAAGGTATTTTTAGCGGAATGACCATCCATATAGAGGTCCTGGTGAAGGAACCCTACATTCAGCGGCATTTTGGAAACCGTAGCCACGCCACTTACCTGTGCGTTGTTCAGGTAATAATACCCCCCTGCAAAGTAGGTCTGCTCCAACAATCCTTCGTTGGAGATGGTTACCTTGTCGAATGAAACGGTTGGCTTTACGGGCAATGCCAGGCTATCCGGCCGTTTCAGGCCAGGTAAATGAAAATCATGTTTTACGGGTTTTAATAAACTATCTGTTTCTACAACTGGTTGTACAAATGATTCGGCCTGCGATCTAACAATGCTATCAGTACGATGTCCCTGGGAATATCCTCTAACACTAACGAAACAACAATAGCTAATAATTATGAAACCTGTGCACATGGGTTTAAACAATGCGCTACATCTCTGCATTTTATAGGTATCGGGTCTGTTTTAACTATAGAACAAACATATATTATTTATTTAAATAAATATTATAAATCATCAATGCTTAACATAGATATTATTCAATCTATATTCATTTTCAACAGGTTAGTTATTTTAAAGGGTAATAATCATTAACTTGCAGGAGTAATATTTATAATCCCAAAATGATGTTAACATGCCAAAATTTGTCATCGAACGGGAAATTCCCGGGGCGGGAAAACTGACCCCTGCGCAATTGCAGGGTATTTCACAAACGTCATGTAATGTATTGCGAGAGCTGGGCCCACAGATTCAGTGGGTACAGAGTTATGTGACGGGAGATAAGATTTTTTGTATTTACATTTCACCGGATGAAGAAACGATCAGGGAACATGCAAGAAAGGGCGGGTTTCCGGCGAATGCGGTCCATCAGGTTGAAGCGGTGATTGATCCCACCACAGCGGAATGAAAGTGAAAAAGGCGGTAAAATTTATCGCCTTTTTTATTTCCTAAACATATGTTAAAATGTAAAATCAGTCCTTTTCTTCACACAAAGGGGGTAGAAAATCGCTCATTTGGGCATAAAAAAAACTCCCGGGAAACAATCCCGGGAGTTTTTATTGGAAAACATTTCTATCAACTATGGCTATATTAATTAAGCCTCTGATTTTTCGGATTTGTTACTTTTTGAGTTCTTTAAAGTAAAAACCAGTTTCTGATTTTCCTTATCCAGATCAGCAATCAGTACATCTCCGTTGTGAATATTCATATTCAGGATCTCTTCAGCTAAAGGATCTTCCAGGTATTTCTGGATGGCCCTGTGCAGTGGGCGGGCGCCGAACTGTTGGTCGTAGCCTTTTTCTGCAAGGAATCCTTTCGCTTCGTCTGTCAGTTCCAGGCTGAAGCCCAGGTTTTCCAGGCGTTTCAGTACGCTCTGCATAGTAATATCTATGATAGTATAGATATGTTCTTTGCTCAGGGAGTTGAATATGATTACATCATCGATACGGTTCAGGAACTCAGGAGAGAAGGTACGTTTCAGTGCTTTTTCGATCACTGATTTGGTATTTTCTTCTTCGCTGTTTGATTTTGCGCTGGTAGTGAAACCTACACCTGCACCGAAATCTTTCAGTTGACGCACCCCAATGTTGGAGGTCATGATGATCAATGTATTCTTGAAGTCTACCTTACGGCCCAGGCCATCGGTGAGGATACCATCGTCCAGCACCTGCAGCAGGATATTGTAAATATCCGGGTGTGCTTTTTCGATTTCATCCAGCAGGATTACGGAGTAAGGTTTACGGCGAACTTTTTCAGTCAGCTGACCGCCTTCTTCATAACCTACATATCCTGGAGGCGCACCGATCAGGCGGCTTACGGAGAATTTCTCCATGTATTCACTCATGTCTATACGGATCAGGGAATCTTCTGAATCGAACATATAGCGTGCGAGTGACTTAGCCAGCTCAGTTTTACCAACCCCTGTAGGACCGAGGAAGATGAAAGTACCGATTGGTTTCTTAGGATCTTTCAGACCTACGCGGTTACGCTGAATGGCTTTTGTTACTTTGGTGATGGCTTCGTCCTGACCTACTACTGCACCTTTCAGGTCTTCGCCCATGCGGCGCAGTTTTTCGGTTTCGGCCTGTACCATACGTTTTACAGGGATGCCTGTCATCATGCTCACGACTTCGGCGATTGCCTCTTCATCGATTGGGTAGCGTTTGTGTTTCACTTCTTCTTCCCAAACTGCTTTTGCACGTTCCAGGTCTTCTCCCAGTTTCTTTTCAGTATCGCGCAGGGCGGCAGCTTCTTCAAAACGCTGGCTCTTCACGACTTTATTTTTTTCCTGCTTGATATCTTCGATCTGTTTTTCCAGGTCGAGGATGTTCTGCGGAACATTGATGTTCTTGAGGTGTACACGGGCGCCTACTTCATCCAGTACGTCGATAGCCTTGTCTGGTAGTAGTCGGTCTGTCATGTAGCGGTCGCTTAGTTTTACGCACGCTTCAATGGCATCATCAGAATAACTTACGTTGTGATACTCTTCATATCTTGGTTTGATATTGTTGAGGATCTGTATTGTTTCCTCCACGGTTGGAGGGTCTACCATTACTTTCTGGAAACGGCGGTCAAGTGCACCATCTTTTTCGATGTACATGCGGTATTCATCCAGGGTGGATGCACCGATGCACTGAAGTTCTCCACGAGCCAGGGCTGGTTTGAAGATGTTGGAAGCATCCAGGGAACCTGAAGCACCACCTGCACCTACGATCGTGTGAATTTCATCAATGAACAGGATCACGTCTCTGTTTTTCTCCAGTTCGTTCATGATGGCTTTCATCCTTTCCTCGAACTGGCCACGGTATTTAGTACCGGCTACCAGTGCGGCGAGGTCGAGGCTAACAACACGTTTGTCAAACAATACGCGCGATACCTTACGCTGCACAATGCGCAGCGCCAGGCCCTCTACGATAGCGGTTTTACCCACTCCCGGTTCACCGATCAGGATCGGATTATTCTTTTTACGGCGGGATAATATTTGCGATACACGCTCAATTTCCTGCTCGCGACCTACAATTGGGTCAAGGCTGCCGCTCTCGGCCAGCTTAGTGATATCCCGGCCGAAATTGTCCAGCACAGGCGTTTTTGACTTCGTATTGGTCTGTTTGGCCTTAGAGGCAAAACTTTTACGCTCATCTTCAAATTCTTCCTCTCCTGGATCGTCAAATTCTGCTTTAGGGTCAGAAGACTTTACGAAGCCCAGCTCGTTTTTAAAAGTGTCGTAATCCACGTCAAACTGTTGTAAGATTTGTGTACAAACGTTTTCTTTATTCTTGAGGATAGAAAGCATTAAGTGCTCCGTTTCCACGGTGGGACTTTTCAGTGCCTTTGCTTCGAGCACCGTAACACGGATTACTTTCTCTGCCTGCCTTGTAAGCGGGAGGCTATTGATATTGGCGATATTTTTTCCTGTCTTATCTTTTACGGCCAACTCAACCTCCTTACGTAGTTCATAAAGGTCTACATTCAAGGCCTGCAGAATTTTAACAGCTGTCCCTTCCCCCTCTCGGATAATGCCTAGCAGCAGGTGTTCTGTGCCGATGAAATCATTCCCCAAGCGTAGAGCTTCCTCTCTGCTAAACGAAATAATCTCCTTTACTTGCGGTGAAAAATTCTGGTCCATTGTGAGAATATTAAATTATTAAAACCCTTACCGGGACTTGCTTATACAATATTAGCAAATAATTTTGATTTACCTTTACCCTAACACTTTAATAGTATAAAGAACATTCTGAAGGGTAGGGAAGTAAGAAGAAGGCTGTTATTTGGCAGGATTCCGATTACTTATTTACTAAACTATAAAACAAAATCTTAGCGAATGGAATTCAAAATTGATACCAAAGAAAAAATTCTTGTTGTACAGCCGCAAATAAGTTTGTTGGATGCTAATTTGGCAGATGCGTTTGTAAAAGAGGTATCAGATTTACCTGGTTTGGAAGGCCGCAATCTTATACTGGATATGGCATTGGTGTCAAATGTGGATGAAGCTGGGTTAAAAGCCATTTTAACAGTTTACTACCAACAGTATGACAGCAGTTTGTCTTGTGCCCTTACCGGGCTTAACAGTGCCCTCTCCGGGCAGATCAAAGCTGCCGACGAAAACGTTGTAAACCTCGCCCCTACTATGTTAGAAGCCATTGACCTGGTCATGATGGAAGACCTGGAAAGAGAATTACTGGGCGAAGATGAATAATTTTTGTGTGCCGCCTTCGTGCAGGCATTTCGTTCCGGAATGTGGAAAATGGTTCCATATTCCGGAATTTTTTCATGCTATAAATGCGTATTTTCGGGCATGTTTGCGGTAACCATACTAGGTAATAATTCGGCTCTTCCCACGTTAGACAGGCATCCAACGGCACAGGTAGTCACATGTAACGATATTTTGCTACTCGTAGACTGCGGTGAAGGCACTCAAGTGCAGATTGCACGTTATAAAATCCGGCGTAGCCGGCTGAAATATATCTTTATCAGCCACTTACACGGCGATCACTATTTTGGGCTCATTGGTCTCATCAATACCCTGAGTCTCCTGGGGCGCCAGGATCCGCTCTATTTATTCGGCCCTCCTGAACTGGAACAGATTCTTCATCTGCAGATGGAGTGTGCAGCCACCACTTTGCAGTTCGAAATGCATTTTACCCCCTTAATACCGGAAAATCAAGGCATTATCGTGAGCGAAAAGGACCTGCAGGTAAGCTACTTTGCTACCAGGCACCGGATTCCCTGCTATGGATTTGTATTCGATATGCAAAAAAGGAAACGCCGGATTATTCCTGAACAGGCAAGGGCATATGAAATTCCTGCAGCTTATTTTTCTCAGTTGGCCGAAGGAGCTGATTATCAGCGAAAAGATGGTGTATTGGTCAAAAATGACTGGGTGACCCTCCCTCCTGCCCCGGGCAAGAAATATGTGTATTGTGCAGATACGAAGTATACGGAAGAGTTATTACCATATGTGCACCAGGCAGATCTCGTGTACCACGAAACGACCTATTTGCATAACCTGGCAGAAAGAGCGGCGGAAAGATATCATAGCACCAGTGTGCAGGCAGCGACATTAGCGGCAAAGGGGGAAGCTAAAAGATTGATTATCGGGCATTTTTCATCGAAGTATACAGAACTGAATGCTTTCCTGGAAGAATGCAGGCCAGTGTTTCCGAATACTGATCTGTCACTGGAGGGGGCTACATACATTATTTAGGGTGGGATTGCTCCCACCCTGATATTTTACTTAAAATTCTTCACGAGCGCAGCAATTCTTGCCTGCAATCCACTGCTTACCGGCACAACCGGCAGGCGGAACACATTCTCAATCAAACCACCCTCCTGTAAAAACGCTTTCACGCCGGCAGGGTTGTTTTCTTCAAACATGAGGTCAAAGGCTTCCTGCAATTTATAATGCAAAGCTCTTGCTGTAGGAAAATCGTTCTGCAATGCAGCTTGCACCATACCAGCTGTGTCTTTTGCAAAATAGTTGGCAGCTACAGAGATCAATCCATCCATACCGGTAGCGATCTGTGGCATAGCCAGGGCATCGTCTCCACTCACCACGATGAAATCTTTCGGTTTGTCACGGATAATCTGCATGCATTGTACCATATCGCCGCTGGCTTCTTTCATTGCCACGATGTTTTCTACCTCATGCGCCAGGCGCAGGGTAGTCTGGGCGGTCATATTACGACCGGTACGGCCAGGTACATTGTAGAGAATGACTGGCTTTGGCGCAGCTGCCGCTACCGCCTTATAGTGCTGGAAGATGCCTTCCTGGCTTGGTTTACTGTAATAAGGAGCTACGCTGAGTATGGCAACGGCTTCATCGAGCGGACAGGTTTCGAGACGCTTGACTACATCACGGGTGTTATAGTCTCCAATACCCACCACCACTGGTACGCGCTTCGCTACTTTTTCGAAGGTGAACTTCATAATGTCCAACTTCTCTTCTGCGCTCAGTGTAGGTGTTTCACCGGTGGTCCCCAGGGATACTACATAGTCAACCCCGCCGGCAATCACATGATCGATCACTCTCTCTAAAGCATTCCAGTCGATGCTTTCGTCTTTTTTAAAGGGCGTAACCAGCGCGACGCCGGTGCCTCTTAATTGTTCCATAATGCGTAAAAATTCCGGATAAGAAATTCCAAATTGTCCTCTCTGAATCACCCTTCAAGCGGTGAAATTCCTGAAAGGAGGTGCAAAGATGACAATTTGAAATGGTTTATGTCAAATTATTTTTAGCGTTCGTCAAAAAAGCCCATGTTGCTGTATTTGTCAATACGCTGTTCGATTCTGGTATCGGCATCGATCTTCTTCAGTTCGGCCAGTGTTTCTTTAATTTTTTGCTTCAGGATCACCGCCATTTCATCGGGGTTTACGTGCGCGCCACCCAGCGGTTCCTTGATTACTCCATCTACGAGGCCGAAGTTGCTCATATGATCGGAGGTGAGTTTCAGTTCTTCAGCAGCTTTTTCTTTGAAATTCCAGCTACGCCAGAGGATGGTAGAGCAGTTTTCAGGAGAAATTACGGTATACCAGCTATTTTCCAGCATCAGCACACGGTCTCCGATACCGATGCCGAGGGCACCACCGGAAGCACCTTCCCCGATAATGACACAGATAACCGGCACACGAAGTTTCACCATTTCAAATATATTGCGGGCAATTGCCTCGCCCTGCCCACGTTCTTCAGCTTCCAGACCTGGGTAAGCGCCCGGGGTATCTATCAGCGTTACGATAGGCTTGTTGAACTTTTCTGCCAGTTTCATGAGACGCAATGCCTTGCGATAGCCTTCAGGATTTGCCATACCGAAGTTGCGGATCTGGCGCATTTTGGTGTTTACACCTTTCTGCTGACCGATGAACATCACAGTTTCGCCATCCAGGTCAGCGAAACCGCCTACCATCGCCTTATCGTCCTTTACGTTCCTGTCGCCATGCAGCTCCACAAAGTTGGTACACATCTTCTCAATATACGCCAGGGTATAGGGCCTATCCGGATGTCTGCTCAGCAGTACCTTTTGGTAACTGGTCAGATGATCGTAGATTTCCTGGCGGGTATGAGCGATTTTAGACTCATATTCCACCACGGTAGCTGTCACGTCAACACCAGACTTGGCGCCATTTTCTTTCAGTTTTTCCAGCTGATCATACAAGTCCGCAATAGGTTTTTCGAATTCCAGGAATTGCATATTTATGTTATAAATTGGTTAAAGTACGGTGTAAAGATAACGGCTAAAATATTTTTTAAAAAAGATTTGCAAAATTGATTGGTTTGTCGGTATCTTTGCAATCCCAAAACGGGAAGGCAGGAGTGCTGGAACGGAGGGAGATAAGACAGTGTTCATCGAACAAAAGGGAGGTGGATCAGTGTTCATCGAACAAAAAGGGAGATGGATCAGTGTTAATCGACCGTAAGGGAGATGGATCAGTAGTTCAGTTGGTTAGAATGCCGCCCTGTCACGGCGGAGGTCGCGGGTTCGAGTCCCGTCTGGTCCGCAAAAAAGCAAAACCCGCTCTAAGAGCGGGTTTTGCTTTTTATTGTATAATATAATATGAATTTCTAAGTTATTTGTTTTCAACCCTATAAGTGTTCGAAGTCTAATCGTTTCTACGCTTCGATTGCCAGTTAACTAATTTTTGAATAAGGCTTCCATCGTGATTTCTTTCTGTATAAGATTTACATAGTTATCATTCTTCTTAGCTCCATACGTAGTTATAAGAGTAAGAAATAATGTCTTACGGGTTTGAGTTTTCTGTCGGAAAACTCTTTCTTTTTGCGCTAATGTAGCAGCATATTTTTTGTCTATAACGAATTCAGAAATGGAAAACTTAATTTCACACAGATTTATACAGTTATCTCTCCTATCAAATAGAAGATCTATTTGTGCTCCATCTTCTTTCTCTTTAGCAGAGTAACGCCATGGAGACGCCTCTGTATAAACATCAGCTATTCCTATTGCTTTTTTAATCTGTTGCTCATGTTTAAGACATATACTTTCGAATGCAAGCCCACTCCAGCCTTTCCATGACGAGCCTTCTGAAAGTCGCATCCAGACACCCGCTCCATATGATTTACTATTCTCTATAAATTTTATATAAAAAATTGAATACTCGTCTGTTAGCTTATAGATACTATCCCGGGAAGTTTTTTCAAAAGGCACATAGGGTGTGATAAATCCCGACTCCGACAGTTCTTCCAGTAATTGTGTAGTACCTCCGCCGGATGTTAGCGAGCAGACTTCAATTATTTCATTTCTTGTCAGCCCTCCTGGTTTGGCTGCCAAGGCCCTGATCACTTCCATGTGGTGTACGGCTGCTTCAAATAATGAATGAAAAAGTATTTTGAATTCATTATGCAATAACCCATTCTTGTTAAAACACGTTCTATCTAATACTTGCGCTGTACTCTCTCCGATATTTACTTCTTTAAGATATAAAGGAACGCCACCCATTGCCATGTAAAGTTGTAATAACTGATATTGATCCAGTTTTATCTTTCTACTATTCAAATACGCTTCCGTCTCGCTAAGATTAAAAGGTAACAGGCGAATCCTTTTTGTTACCCTGTTATGAAGCCCTCCACGGTTATTAATTACTTTCCGTATCATCCATGATGCAGCAGAACCACAGATTACCACAACAAGGTTTTCCTGCCGGGAAGCCCACATATTCCAGAAATTTTCGAATGCCTGCATAAAACCCGATCTTGGCGTTTGGATCCAGGGAAATTCATCAAAAAATAGTACCCGCTTTTGCTTTTTTATAAGAGGGGCTACGTAACTTTCTAACAGACTAAAAGCCTGCCTCCAATTACCTGGAGTATCAATAGGTGAACTTTTCATAGAGCGGGTAAGGGCCTGAGCGAAGTTAGCCAGTTGGTCACTCAAAGTCGTATTATGAACACCTGAAAACTCAAAAATCAGCTCCTTCTGGTAAAAGTTCCGGATCAGAAAGGTTTTCCCAATTCTTCGTCTACCATATATTGCTACTAATTCAGCCTCATTGGACAATAAGGCCCTTTGTAGTATAGCTTTTTCTTCTTCCCTTCCTATGAGATGTTCCATTGTCTATTTAATTATATTTCGCCATAACTATATAAATTTAGTTAGTTGTGGCGAAATATAAAAATTAAATTTTCAATATTTAAATTGATAAACAACCACTTATGAAAAAATTAAGTGAATTATTACCTTGCAAATAAGAGTGTCAATTTTGCATTGAGCCACTAAATCCAAAGGAAGATGAGGATATAATGGTGGGATTAACGCTGTTTCAATTTAATGATGCACAAACCTTGGTAGATAAAAATTTTACTATTTTAAGAATTTCATTTGTTTCATTTCAATATACTCCCTGATGATAGACAAATCATTCTGTAATAGGTTCGAAGATTGTCCCCCGCAGCCCGCAAGAAATAAAAAAAGCCTTCAAGTCTTTGGATTTGAAGGCTTTTTTAGTTCAACGAAATTTTAGCCTCTGCATTCTTCCCTCTTCGGACAGTGGGATTAAATTAATATATATCTCGTAGGTAAATTTTCATGCTTTTCAACCCTGAAATTATTCTTTAAAAAGTCAATTGCGCCTTTAACACCATTTGATATTATCATATTTTAGGCCGGATAGGTAGCCTTTTGGATCTTCCCCAGGCAACAAATGCCGCTAATGCAGCAATCAGGATATTAAACCCGATGATTTGTGTTTCCCCTCTGCTTAAATGGAAAACGATGGCACAAATCATCAATACTATTATCGCAAACGCAGTCCAGACAGTAAGCACTGGTTTGATACGCAGCAGAGACGGCAACAGCAACCCCAGGCATCCAAGCAAATTGCACAAGCCAAGAAAGCGCAAAAAAATGGCAGGTACCTGCCCCATCCAAAGATACCTGGTTGCTAGTTTTTCAATTGGTTGAAAAAGTTTCATTAGCCCCGTCATAAGCAGCACCAGAATCAGCAGAAGTTGGGCAATCCAAAGGCCGACATTCAACAGTTGTAAACCGTTTTTTTGAGACATTTTGTATTATTGAATATCAAAACTAAACTTCCCTAAAGGAGAAAACAGGTTCATTCACTTACACTTTTTCTCAGCATGTACATCCGCCCCGAAAATGCGAGTGAAAACAGCCCAGCCAATAACGGACCTATACCAATAAGGTTTATCATGAATGTCGAGGCACTTTGCTGTGCTGCGTTAAAAATAAGAATGATTCCGAAAATGCCATACCCAACTGCCATGAGACAGCGTGCCAGCATAATGTTCAGGTTTAGAGTTCTTCCAATTTGTAAAATTTGAAAAATATAGATGAGTTGCATAAATGCAAATGCCAGCGCAAAGTAGGCAAATGCCGTGTTGAAATTTCCCGTAAGATTGGAAGATCGTATATAGAAATAGAGAGCAACGCCGGCGATTAAAATGTCTGTACCGCTTTCAATAATCAGCCAATTACGCCGGAAATTTTCCACTCTATTTGAACTTGCGAAGTAAATTCCGCATAAGCCTGCCAGCAAGACAAGCAGCGCAAATATGAACACTAAGTTCCTTGATGAATCTTTGGTAATATTAAAAAGCACAATGCCCAGGCCAATAAGAAAAGGCCACGCACCCCTAATATCCATTTGTTGCTTAATGTAGATTGTGTATTCATGATCACTGGCTTTGAGTTAGTAGTGGAGCTTTGCATTAATGATATTATTTAAGGCAGGATCCTTTTCAAAGTGTTTTCCTTTAGTTTGATGTAATGATTTACGACGCCAACAATGTGGACAATTAACAAAGCTATAAGCAGTTTGGCCAGAACCTGATGTGGAGCAAGAGATGGCACGTCAAGATTGTTTGGTAGCAATGTGTAATTTCCTGCCCTGATAGCCTGTCCAAGCGCACCAAGTATAACAGTGAGAATTCCGGATACAGAAAGCAAAATCAGCACTATATAAAACGAGTTTTCAAGCCAGACAATCAGCTTATTATGAATGAGATTGCCAGTTTCAAGGTGAGACGGTCGTTTGTATCTAAAAAAGAACCAAACTCTCAGAAGGGTCAATATAAATACAATCACACCAATGAAAATATGTGTTCTTAGCAAAAGTATTTTTGCATCTCCCGGTTTTGTACCTGTCATGATGAAACCAGATGGGATCAGGACTAGAATTAGTAAAAAACTTACCCAATGAATTATTATAGTTCCTTTCCCGTATTTTTCAGAAAGATTGTTTCTAATAATTGATTTCATTATTTAAATTGTTGCCGTTAATGAACATATAAAGAAAATGCCAATAGCCATTATTGTAATAGCGATCGCTATTAAATGACTATTAAAAGTATTCTGCGCCTAATGCTCTTCGCAAAGGAACGGAAAAGTGATTTTCTAAAATTGTAAAAAACGGAAATTGGGCATTTGTTTCCTCAACTCATTAGGAGATCTGCCGGTGATGCTTTTGACATCATGAGTAAAGTGAGCCTGATCAAAGTAATTGTTATCATATGCGATATCAGTTAATGAGTCATCAGAATGTCTCAATTGAAACGCAACCTGCTTAAGTTTCACAACACGAATGTATTCCTTTGGGGTGCAACCTACATGGTCATAGAAATGACCTCTGATTGTTCGGTCTGAAACACCTAATTGGCGGGCTATATCTCCGATTTGAATATTTCCGGCACTTTTTTCTATAAGTTCTATTGCATTTGATATTACAGACAAGTCCCGAATTAAGATATTATCGAGGAAAAACTTTTCTACTTCGTTAAACATTTGCTCTACATTGCTGCTATTGTCAATCCGTTCGCAAAACTCAGTCGCTGTCTCTTTAAATAAGTCAACAGCGTTTATCAACCAGGGCATGGTATGGATGGGTTGTCTGGTTAAATATGCCAAACAAAAAGGGCGAAGATGTGCACCTATAATTTTTATCTTATCAGTTTGTGGCTGTACAGTTATTTTTTGTGTACGGATCCGGGAAATTACCATGTGCACAGGGACCGATTGCTTTAATGAATGGTTTGTGGCTATAAACGGGTGATTGAAAAAATACCCAAAGGTAATTCGGGGGCAAGGAATAATGAACTCCTGGCTTATAGGTAGCTGGTTTACAGAAACATCAATGTGAAAGTAATGATCAACCAGTGTCGAAAGAAACTGGTTTTCCGGTTTCCTGGTGATAAAATAATTATCTGCATTCATGATAGAGATACTTGCTAATCTGGCGGCTATAGCTCATTGCCATTACGACACGGACTGAATTCTGATACATAAATTGCCCTCTAAAAATTGGCGGACTCCTGCAATAAAACGGTTCAACCACTCACAATTTAGCATAATTGTTTGAAAAGCAACAGCCTGAATACCCTTTTTCAATAGTTAAAGTACTGATTTAACTCAAAAAATCCTCTATATAGCGGTTCGAACCTGCTCACTTCAGCCCGCAAGCTTTAAGCCTTCAAGTCGAAAGATTTGGAGGGTTTTTTCATAAGTAATCCCTCATCACATTCTTCTTCAGAAAGTTTAATTTATAAATTCCTTCTTAAAACAAACCTAACAGCTGGCAGGTAATAATCCCTGTAAGAATAGCAATAAAAAAGCTCAGGAATGTTCCGATTACCACATATTCAGTGAGTTTTGTTTCTTTAGGTTCTTTTAAATCCCCAAATCTGAATACGGATTTTGCCGCCAGTAAAAATCCTACCCCTTCCCATTTTCCTAATAAGATAAATATCAGAATCATTAGCCTTTCAAGAAACCCGATCCATTCACCCGCGTCTTTTAAAGATTCAATTACCCCTATCATGTTTGAGCCGGAATTAGTACTTGCTCCAGGTGTCCATTTCGAGATTGCAAATTTGGTAATGAGAGATGCCGGTTTCAATACGAATAAAATAGAAGTGCCAATAATAAGCGTTTTGGGGGTAGCTATAGCCATATAATTCCATGATATTTTTTCATAGAAAGACCACACTAAAAATAAAATAATCAGATGCGCGATTTGATCTATAAAAAACCATGCTCTTTGGGTAGCGGGTTGTTGATATTGCAACTTTATTCCATCAATAAGTAAATGCGAAACCATAATTATTAATGACATTTTCCACAAACCAAAGTTCCAGGTAACTAACAGAATAAGTATAAAGTGTATGAATACGTGGACGTATAAATATGGAGAGCGCCATTTTTGTGACTCTTTACTGGCAATCCATTTGTCGGTTTGTAAAAAAAAGTCGCCAAGAATATGAGCTAAAAAAAGTTGAAGTAGCAGAATCATATCAATTGATTTTTTCTGTGATGCATTCTTCATAAAAGGCCACCAAATCCATCATTTCGTCATAATGTGCCCGTTTCTGAGCCTCACTGATTGTTGATTGTGTCCGCTCTATTTTATCGCCGAGCTCTTTTTGCGATAATGTGCGGTTAACGATTGATGCTGCAACTATTTGTGCTGTAGCAGGACTCCATTTATCAAGTGCTATAGATGCCAGGCGGAACATTAAATTCAGTTCAGCATCCAGTTTTGGCCAGGGGCTCCTGATTGCCAGTTGCTGCTTTAATTTTTTAAGCTCTTCAAATGTTTCTCCCGAATTAATCAATGCTTCTCCATTAGCCTCAGTAATTTTTGAAGCATCATAATTCTTTCTTCCTATTCCTATCCCTATTCTTACATCTAATTTTTCAATAGACTTTATACAGGCTTTGATGCGAATTGCTGCTAACAGGGCATGCTGAGGTTGATTTATTTCTAATTGAAAGCTATCTCCCCTGTATATCTCCCACGTTTTTGGTGTTTTCCCCCACTCCTTCATAAGAGCCTTTAAAGGATTTAACCAAATAACCGGATCAACTTTCCGCGAATTGATAATATCTCCTGTAATAATACTGGTCATATTCCAAATATCGTTTATTATACCGATATTTCAAAATATCGTCAATTTGACCGATATTAATTATATCGGGGTTAAAGACGATAATTTGAATTATCGCTTTTAGAACCGATAGATATAGATGGAATATCGCGAATAATTAATCAATATGCTATCTTTAATCTTTTTCATACCATGCACCAGTAGTCACTTATTCCGTCGTAACCGCGCATGGCTTTTTTAGTATAAACTAATAATATTCCTAACCATGATGAAATACCTCTTTCTGTCAGCTTTGCTGCCGCTTATTCTTCCAGATCTTACTGGTACCTACTCCCGGAAAAAGAAGTATCGTGATAACGATAATGACTACCAGGTAATCTGGACATTGAAACTGGAAAAAGATTCCAGTTACACTTTGAATACCGAACATATTGGCGGTAGTGTATTTACAATCGTTCAAAGTCCAGGTAATGGTAAGTGGACAGTAAATGGAGATACCCTGAAATTAATAACTGCACCGACAGGTAAACTACGTCGTTTCCTCGTGCGGGAGAAAATACTGGTGGCACTGGATGAACCTCGCTATCCGACATCGATAATTCCTGCCCCGCCTTTGGATACACTGGAATTACAGTAATTTAAAGTTTAACCGGATTGGTTATAAAGCAGTATATTGCCTTATATTCCCGACTATGCTAAAATACCTGGCCATCCTTGCATTACTCTCTTTTTCCGAACCTGACATAACAGGTACCTATTATCACGAAAGACGGGTATGCTACGTTGATTACGGAGAAGACTCAAGATGGAAACTGAACTTAGAAAAGGATTCGAGTTTTACCTATAAAATCAAGGTCTTTTATAAAGACCTTGATACAACCTGCCTTGCAAAAGGTAGCTGGACGGTGGCACATGACACGCTCATTCTAAAGACTTACACCCGTCCTTACATTTATGAATTCATTATAAAAAATAACACACTGACTCCAATAGTGATGTTCGGGGGATTTAAGGAAATTCAATACATGGTGCCGGATTATTTGACAAAATAATGCTATTGCCGATGAACCCAATCCTGTAAAAAGGTTATCACCCGCATTGAACAATAAATCATGAACAATGGAACACGATGCACTCCTCGAACGTATCAAAGAGAACATCATACGTAAAAAACGCCTTACCTATACGAAAAATATCGCGTTAACACGCGCCAGTAAATTTGCCTATTACAACCCGGCAAAAACAGACAAAGATGGGAATGTCGTTATTCGTACACTCCCGCCCCTCTATCCATTCATAGGCATTATGGCCCTGGGGTTGACAATACAAGCCTTATTCGCCAGTTCCTACTACATGTTGATCATCTCGCTCCCGGCGCTGATTTTCTCTGCAGTATTGGTCTTCATTTTCCCTGGTCCGGATATCGTTACAATCAATAAAAAAGGCATGACCATCCACAACAAAGAATATCTCTGGGATGACTATATTGGTGTATACTATTTCATTGTACCTGGAGGCAAAGGAAATAATTCTGCGTCATTAGTACTGATTCGTCCGGACGGGAGTTATGGATACCTGGATTCCAATGCAATAAGTAATTGGAACAAAATAGGTACCGCCATCCGGGATTTTCAACCTCCCCACTACATATGATGATTGAGAAAATAAAACAGGGAATTTTACCTACCTTCGCAGCTTGAAACTAACTACCACACTCACAGAAATCGCACACGCTGCCGAAGAAAAGGAAGCTGAAAATCTCGCATTCAGATCATTCCTGCAATCACAGGACTCAAATGACATAGATGAGCTTGTCCACGAGCTGGATACCCTCATCACCCCGCAAATAGACTGTACCACCTGTGGTAACTGCTGCCGTAACCTCATGATCAATGTTACTGAAGAGGAAGTAACCGCATTAGCCACACACCTCAACAAAACCAACACCGAACTAAAAGAACAATACATCGAAACAGGATCCAGCAATGACCTGATGATCATCAACACCATCCCCTGTCATTTCCTGCACGAAAACCGCTGCACCATCTACGAACACCGCTTTGCCGGCTGCCGCGAATTTCCGGCCTTACACCTGCCGAAGTTTAATAAAAGGCTGTTCACCACTTTTACTCACTACAGCACCTGTCTCATCATTTACAATGTAATAGAAGCAATGAAAAAAAGACTGGCCTTCTAAAAACTAAAACGCCTCATTCAACCCCAAAAAGAACCCCCTCGCCCCAAACTTACCCCACGCATAATCCAAACACAAATTCGTCCGCGTGAGCTTATTAAACAACACCCTCAAACCTGCCCCACCACCCGGTTGCCACACCTGGAACAACTTCGTTCCCGAAGCATCATTCGCCGTTTGCACATGAAAAAACGCCACCCCACTCAGGAACTTATTTCTTAATATCGGGAACCTATATTCTATCTCTGAATAGTTATACTGCGTTCCCTTAAAATACCCTACCGTATACCCCCGCCCACTTCTAAACGACGGATCCTTTCCCGTACCCGGCAACTCCAAATAAGGTACATTCCCCGCTATCAGGTAAGATCCCCAGTTCCAGAAAGCTACCACATGCTCCGGGTTCCGGTGCGATAAACTAACATATTTCCGAACATCAGTTGTAAACTGCAACGCATTCCGCGTACTCGCCATCCAGGTTTGATTCAGCCTGAAACCCGCATCTATATACATTCCCTTGTAAGCCCGATTCTGGTTATCGCGCGTGGTATACTGTACATTGAACAACAACCCGTTTGCCATATAATGATCCCTGTGAAACCCATGCCTGTCGCTATAAATATCATAAGGCGTATTCCCTGATGTATCCGTTTCTGTGAGCTTCCTCCTGATATCAAATGATACCCCAGCCCCTAAAAACAAATGTGGCACCACCTCTTTATACACCTTCTCCCTGAAGTTATAAAACTGCGCATGCAGCCCCCGTGGCTTACGATCCGGATTCGCCAGCTGCTTATCTGTTGCACTGCCTGCCGGATCTATCCCTATCCCTAACCCATAATCAGGTGTCACGGTTTTTGCAGCTACCAGGCTCCCCTGAAAATTCCATTTATTTCCTGGTGTGTAGATATTATGACTGATGTAGAAATAAATGATCCCCTTCGTTGTAATAGATGCAGAGGTGGCTCCTACCGATAACAATGTATTCGGATCATTGCCCAGCTTACGCCCTGCCACCGCCTTAATTCCAATCTGCGAACCAATACTTGGATTGGAGGCTATATTGGGTACGATAATGATTCCTGAAGGCTTCTTAGCAGAATCCCTGCGAATATGAAAAATATCCCTGACGAGATCGGTAAAGTCAAATTGCGACTCCAACCTTTCAACAGGAATATGCACCCGCGATGAATCCCCCTTCAGCGTATCGGCAGCTGGCGCAGGAACCTGGCTAAATGCACGGGTACAACAGCCTGCAAAAATGAACAGGAACAGGCCCTTCAATAAAGCGGTTTTGTAGAGAGGTAACATTAAATTAGCGGAAACAAATTTTAAACCAACATGACTATTGATTCATACATTGCTACCTTTCCAACGGATGTGCAAGCCCTGCTGCAACAGGTAAGACAGACTATTCAACAGGCCGCTCCAAATGCTACAGAGACTATTAAATATGCTATACCCACTTTTGTATTGAATGGAAACCTGGTGCATTTTGCGGCTTTTAAGCACCATATTGGGTTTTACCCTGCACCTACCGGGATAAAGGCATTTGAGAAAGAATTATCCCCTTACAAACAAGGGAAAGGGTCGATCCAGTTTCCCTATGATCAACCCCTTCCCCTGGAACTCATTACCAAAATTGTTATTTACCGTGTGAAGCAGAACGCTGAAAAGAAGAAGAAATAACCCGCCAACAACAAATACCTCATAACTTAATCCTTTTTCAATGCAGCTACAGGTATTGTCAGTATCCTGCCTACCTGCCTGCCATTTTTATAACTAACTATACGAATCATTACTGCATCCTCCGGCAATGCGAATGGTTTTTGATATGCCAGGGACTTTATGTCGGGAAAAGAATTATCCACGCTATAATGCATGTCCAGCCCGTCTATTTCAGGTGTAAACGTACATAACCATACGCTGTCTTTTGTATATTGCGCCGTTACATCGGGTTCATATATACTAGGCGCATAACTGATGGTGTCCTTGTCAAATGCCTGCATATGCTGTTCCACTTTTTCTACAAAACGGGGCCAGTCCTTTTTTGCAGCCGGTGTCCACAGGCACTCTGCCACTGCCAGCGCACGGGGCCAGGTCATATATTCTACTTTCCTGAAATCAAAAACCTGCTCTGTCCACAGGTTCGCCTGCCCTCCTAAAATAAATTTCGGATCTACCCCTGCAGGTACCGGGCTGAATGTATATACTTTCTTTAACCGCAGGGTCTCGTATACCTTTGATTCTACAAATTTATTGCCCTGCATAAAGTCGAGGTATACATAGTTATTCGGGGTCATAATCACTTTATGCTGTAATCGTGCCGCCTCTATACCTCCCTTCTCTCCTCTCCAGCTCATAATGGTAGCACCCGGTGCCACTCCGCCTTCCAGTATTTCATCCCAGCCAACCAGCTTTTTACCTTTGGCCGTGACGATCTTTTCTACTTTCTTTTCAAAATATGCCTGTACCTCCTCATAGTTCTTCAGCTTTTCCTTTTGCATCAGTGCTGTCACATTCGGATCTTTCTGCCAATAATTCTTCGCACATTCATCGCCCCCTACATGGATATATTCGTATGGGAATAAACCGGCCACTTCTTCAAAGACCTTATCCAGGAACCTGTACACCTCAGGTTTAGCAGGGTTGAGCGTATTATCATACCTTGCCACTATCCCATGATCCGTCCAATCCATAAATCCTTTCTCTCCTGAATATACTTTATAATTCACTGCATCCTTTGTTCCTGACAACTCCGGATAAGCTACCACTGCTGCCATAGAATGGCCCGGAATATCTATCTCCGGAAGAATATCGATGAATTTCTCCTTTGCATATTTCACTATGTCTTTTATATCCTGCTGGGTATAAAATCCACCATAGTTATATTTTGCATTTTTCCCTGCCGGTGAATATTCACCGTAATAGCCATACTTTTCTACACCCCAGGCACCTACTGCTGTCAGCTTAGGGTAACTTTTTATTTCAATACGCCATCCACCGTCATCGGTCAGGTGCAGGTGCAGCATATTAAATTTGTACGCTGCTATTTCATCAATATACTGCATCACCTCTGCTTTGGTAAAGAAGTGCCTGGCCACATCCAGCATCATTCCCCTGTAGCCTACCACAGGATAGTCCCTGATAGTGAGATAAGGAGCTTCAGGAGCAGATAGTAACTGGCGTACCGTTTGTAAGCCATAGAACAATCCATTCTCCTGGTTAGCAGCAATATGCATACCCTCCTTATCGATGTCAAGTAAATACCCCTCGGTGCCAATGCCTGCATCTTCTTTTTTTAACAAGGTCAGGGAAATCCGGGTTTCCCCGCCAGCAGCTACCATCTTTCTGAAATCTGCTTCTACCTGTGTCTTTGCCTGCGACAAGGCAGTACTGTTTACCGTCGTGGTCCAGACAATATTTTTACCCAATGGCAATGCTCCATTGTTAAGCTGCATGGATACAGGTTCAGGAATAATTTTAGGTTGTCCGAAAACCTGGAAGCTACATAACGTGGCAAGTAAGATCGTTGTTAATCGCATTTAATAACCTGAATTTTGCGTGAGATTAGGATTTGCCTGTAATTCGGTCAATGTCACCGGCAATACAGTCTTGTTCGCATTAAAGTTATTATTTATTGTGGCACTTCAAAAGCGTTGGTTAATTTAATCTTATATTTGTTTGAGACGATACGTACACTTTTCCACATGGACACAAAATCACTACCCGACGACCCCGCTTCATACGAGCGCCTGCGCCTGCTTGCCAAACAAAAAGACGCAGCCCTTTTACGCAGCGAAGAACGCTACCACAAAATGGTGGAAGAAGTAGAAGACTATGCCATCCTCCTGCTGGACAAAGATGGCCGTATCATGAACTGGAATAAAGGCGCTGAAAAAATCAAAGGCTACAAAGAAGCAGAAATCATAGGCCGCAACTTCCGCATCTTCTACCGCCCGGAAGATCAACAACGGCAACTCCCCGAAAAACTGATTCAACAGGCCCGTACTACCGGCAAAGCCATTCACGAAGGCTGGCGCGTGCGCAAAGACGGTACCACCTTCTGGGGCAGCGTTGTGCTCACTGCCCTCCATGACGATCATAACAACGTTATCGGCTTCTCTAAAGTGACCCGCGACCTCACCGAAAGAAAAGTCGCTGAAGATAAAATACAACAATACGCACAGGAGCTGGAAATCCAGAACCGAGAGTTACAGCAATTTGCCTACGCCGCTGCCCACGACATGAAAGAACCACTCCGCAAAGTGCAGTTCTACACATCCGCGTTATTAGAACGCATTGGCACCTCCCTGCCACCAAAAGAAAAGTCTTACCTCGAAAGAACTGCAGATGCCGCGCATCGCATGCAGGGCCTCATCGAAGACCTGCTTACCTACACCAGGATATCTGGTGAGGTACCTCCATTTGAACAGGTACCCCTCAATAAAATAGTCGAAGATGTTCTCTCCCACTACCAGGATACCATCGAAGCACTCCATGCAAATATAGAAACAGGCCCACTCCCTGTTGTGACCGGTATTACCTTTCAACTACGCCAATTACTGGATAACCTGATCGGCAACGCCCTCAAATACCATCACAAAGAAAAGACACCCCATATCACCCTCCAATCCACCACCGGCAATGGTAAATACATCATTACCATCCATGACAATGGCATTGGCTTCGAACCGCAAAACAGTGAGAAAATATTCGAGATTTTTGAGCGCCTCCACGGTCGTGACAGCTATCCGGGTACCGGCATAGGCCTGGCGCTCTGCCAGCGTATTGTACAGAACCATCATGGTACTATCAGCGCTACAGGACAGGTAGGCGAAGGGGCTACATTTACTATCACCTTACCCGCCACAGATGCGGAATAATTCCAGCACTATCGCGTCTAATTCAGGTTTGCTGCTCGGCTTTATAAAATATCTGGCTGCGCCCAATTCCTGGCATAACTGCATATGCTCAGGCTGGCTGGATGTACTCCATACTACCTTGGGTATATTTACTTCCTGTATCTTTTCCAGCACCTCCTTCCCGTTCATCACCGGCATCTTATAATCCAGTATAATCAATGACGGCCATTCGGCAGGCGTGCGCTCTGCCAGATAATCCAATACCTTCTGCCCATTAAATACAGTATTAATTTGTGTAGCTGGCTGCTCCTGCAATATAGCCTCTATCAAAATTTCCTGGTCATCCCTGTCATCGTCTGCCAACAGGAATTTGTACATTCTCTGGTTCATAGTGCGATAACTAAAATACTAATTATCGCCTAAAAATCAAACTTCAACATTGTCCTGATTCCCCATGATGGCACCTCCGGATGATCCAGGTATGTAAAACGCCTTACCACGTCCACCCTGACTATTTTAAAGATATTGCCGATACCTGCACTGCCCTCTATATATGGCCCGTTACTCAGCGGGTAAGTTCCCGAAGGGAATAGCATGAGCCTGCCTGCATTCTCACTTCTCACCCCGCCCCACAGGAACTTTGCATTCACAATTTCTCTCCATTTCAACCTGCGCAATAAAGGTACCTTGTTAAAGAAAAATCCATTGAAATGATGATCGATATTGATACCCGCATAATGATCGCTCACAAACTCCAAAAAGTTCATCAGGTTGTAAGACTGCAACTGAAAAGAATACGTCTGGTTCGCCCTGTGAATATCCAGTAATGGAAACGGCACCTGCCCAAACAAATAAGATCCTTCTGCACTGACATCTGTATACCCCAGCTGTGATAAATAAAACCGCTTCGACACATTCAACGCTATATGCTGGTAATTGTATTCCCCATTCAGCAATCCCTTTATACCCTGGTTGTACCGCAATGTAAATACAGGGTATTTATCTGTTATCGGTGTGCGGTACAATTTGCTCTGGTAAAACTGCTCATGCGGTGCATAGCGCAATGTCATATTCACTTCGCTGGTCTTTACACCGGCCACATTTACCACTTCTTCATTCACTTCTTTCTGGAATGATAAACCTCCTGCCGGATGCTGGTCCCAGTATTTAAATCCAAAAGAATAAGAGAAATGATTCTGTAACTCATGCTGGTATTCTAACTTAAAAAAATCATTGTACAGCATCTGGTTACTGGTACCACGCTTAAATGATAACAACACGTTGTTCTCCTGCACAAATTGCAGTTCCTGCCCTGGAATTTTGGTATCGTGTTGAAAACTGGCCCGGATATAATGTTGCGGAAAGGTATAAATAGATTTATTGTTCAGTGAATAAGTAGCACTCGCAAAATACTTGAAGCGTTCATCTTTCACACCATACGCTACATACCCTTCAAAGTAAATGCGCTTGCTTAGCTGCTCCGTCGTTCTGCCGCCAAAGCGAGGCCGGAAGCCCTCTACTGCATTGAAACTGTAAAAAGTATTCACCGGTCCTATTTCAAAGGGGCCAAAGTTTTTAAAACCAATTAATAAGAATGTCGCCCAGTTCACCGCTCTCTTAAAAGAAGGCGTACGCTGCAGGCTATCCATATTTTTATACACACCCGATGCCGGTCCCGACAATGCAAACGGACGATTCGAACTCCAATAAGCAGTATCCTTTTTCTCCGCATCCGCCACCGTTTCTACTGCAGGTCCGGCATAATCCGAAGCAGGTCTTTTTCTATCCAGGAAAAAGCTGTCGATCTGTACTATGCGCTCCCCATACATCCCTTTCCCTTTTTCTTTGCTGAGACCGAAGTCAATTTTCAGCGAGCTTTCTTTCAACTGGTTCCTGTCATCAAACGCCAAAACAGCTTCCATGCGCCGGACAAAGTTGAGGTTGATGCGCTTATCCACTGTCAGCTCTGCCCGCGATATGGCATAAGTACTATCCAGCCTGATATACAAGCGCCCTTCAAAAAGCAGGTCTGTTTTACTCCTGGGACTAAAATCCAATACCACCTGGTTGTCTACCGTATCTGTAATAAAATACTTATAGAATCCAGGTGCGCCACCAGCCACAGGACTCAATAACTGGTTCGTCATTACCATGATATTGTTCTGGTAAATATCTATATCCTGGTAAAAGAAATTGAGGGTAGAAGACCAGCCTTTATTATCAATAAGATTTTCATCGTACTTCACCTGCTTGCTGGCACGGATAATTTGCTTTTTGGTATAAGGATTGCGACGATAATAATTGTCAGACAACTTTTCTTCCATATACACAGGCAACATCAGTTTGCCACCAATGGCATCGGTATCCTGCTCTGTAAAGAGGAACTGGTAATTCTTAAAGATACGCCGGTTACGAAAGGTATCTGACAGGTGACTGAGCGAGAGTAACATCCTTTCATATTTATGATATTCTGCATAGTCATAATTTTCCGGGCGGTTCTTTGATTTATGCGCGATCACTTCCCTGATCAGGTCTACGGCAGGATTATTCTTATTCGAGTATCGCTGCTTTTTTCCTGATTTGACCACGACCTCGTTGAGGCCATAGGTATCCTGTACCAGCTTTACGTTGATCACCTGCTGCTTGTCGGGTACCACAGCGAGTTTCACTGTTTTATACCCCATGGCATATACGGAGATCTGTGTAAATGGTTCGCTGGCTGTTAAACTAAAATGACCTTTTTCGTCAGAATGTGTACCAATCGTTTTGCCGGTGATCACTATACTTACCATCTGCAGGGGAGTGTGGGTGCCGGCATTGGTCACTGTTCCTGACACAATAGTCTGCGCAACAAGGGAAATGGGAAAGGCAATCAATAAAAAATACGATAGTATCGTAGACTTCATAAGCTTGATGTTCGTTCGCGTACAGGAAGCCTGCGGATCAATACTACAACTGAATCCGATAACTCAGGCAGTCTTATAGGCATATTCCGGAATTATAGCGACCAGCCCGCAGAATCATGCGATATGACGGAAAAGCGGGCACAACTATGCGAAAACAATACATCGACGAACTTTTGACCCTCGTCGCTAATATTAAATGATTATGAACAAAAAGAGGACATTTGAATAAATAATTACCTTACAGTCTGAATAGATTGGATAGAATACCTACAACTTTAAAAACGATTGAAATAAGCTGCCGCCAGTGACAACACCTACATTGTCCATCCCGGCATTGCCAATTGAAACTCAGTGTAAACGACTTTAATTTATGGACATTTTACATTCGTTCAGGGAACTGGACAAGGTCGTCTTTATGCTTATTAATCACGATGCGGACAGTAAATTCCTGGACCCCATCATGATGGCGATAAGAGAACCTCTTACCTGGATCCCACTTTATGTGTTTATGTTATGGTTCAGCTTACGGAAGCTGAAGCACGATGCCGTATTGTTTATCATCATGACCCTGATCACATTTGCCTTTACTGATGCATTGTGTGCACAACTTGTAAAACCCTTCGTAGGCAGACTACGTCCATGCTATGATCCTGAACTGAATGGAATGGTGAGAAGCCTGGTGGATTGCGGCGGTGCATATTCCTTCCCTTCCAATCATGCTGCCAATCACTTTGCACTGGCCACTTACTGGTTCTTTGCTATCAGGCATTACTTAGATAAAAAATGGAACTGGTTATGGATCTGGGCGGCAGCTGTATGTTATGCGCAGGTATATGTCGGTAAACATTTCCCTTCTGACGTGTTAGGTGGGGCAATCATCGGTTCGCTTGTGGGTGGTGTAGTTTTTCAACTTTCATTAAGATGGCAATTCGTATATAATATTAAAAAAGCCTCCTGACCAGGAGGCTTTTTTAATTCGCTTAGATGGACTCAGTGTACTTCTTAAAATTATCAAGAATTGCCTGCCATCCGGCTCTTTGCATCTCTTCGGGGTTTTGTTCTTCTGCTTCGAAAGTCTCGTTAATATCAGTTGACTCTCCATGACCGTGGAAAAAGATATCTACTTTACGGCCATCGCCGAGGGTATAGCCGATTTTTTCATGCAGCTTTACCACATCGTAGGTACCCCAAAAATCAAAGCCCATACTGCCATCTTTAGCTTCCATCCTGGAAGAAAACCGACCTCCCGGACGCAGGTCATTTGTTGCCTTAGGCGTATGCCAGTCTTCAGAAGCTGTGCTCCATTTAACAATGTGCTCCGGATTACTCCAGATTTTCCACACCTTGTCTACAGGTGCATTAACCGTGGTTTTGATGGTGATAGCGCTCATGGTGTTTGATTTTATACTACAAACTTAAGTTAAGTCATTTATTCCAATTATGGGCAATTCCGACAATTGCCGGGTACGATGCGACAACTACCTGTTTATGACAGGAAACTGTGCAATGCGCAGGTGTGTACAACCATAAGGTATCAGTTCTATTTCCTTTTCTTCGCCCAGTTCCAACTGGAAAATAGTACTGAAAGGAACAGGTCCCGCCATCTCCTGGTAGAGTTGCCAGCTGGGAATGATCCTGCCTTTCGTTTTAAGGGTAATTGGCGCCTTTTCCGGCTCCCATGGATAAGCTGCTACCTTACTGCTCTTTTCAACCATGTAATGGGCTGAAAGTTCATTTTCCGGCGTTGCGTACAAGGCGTAGTTCCAGGGTGTGGTGGGCCTGATTTCATAGTAGCTGTTACCATAATCAATACTATCTGCAGCGGTAATGTGCACTAACTTCTTTTCTTCGCCTATCTTCAACGCATAGGCCAATGGACCTCTTTCTACAGATATACTGTTTTCATACCAGCGCTGATTATTCAGGTGCATTGGTAATTGTAAAGTAACCACGTCTCCCTTCTTCCAGGTCCTGTTCACTTTTACAACCTGGTTGCCGGCCGGCTCTTGTTCTACCTTTCCATTGATGGCAATTTTAGCCTGTTTACACCATGCAGGTATACGCAATGATAATGGGAAGGAATTATTACCACCTGTATAGGTAAATGTAATCTGCTCTTCGAAAGGATAATTTGTCGTTTCTGTAAAGCCGATTTGTTTTCCGTTAATGGTTATTTTCAACTCACTCGGTGCATATACCAATGCCGCCACTCCCTTATCGGCAGTAGCATACCAGAGGTTTTGTGTAAACTTGGGCCAACCCTGGTGCATATTGGATGTACAGCAGGCATAACCTGTAAGCAGACCATAACATACATCCGTACCGCTATGGTTTACATGAAAACCTCTTGTATGGCGGGTGAGCATCACCTGGTTCGCCTGTTGAAAATATTGCCTGTCCATAAAGTCAGGCGTAATCTGTGTAGGCATAGCATTGAAAGCAATGCGTTCCAATTTGTCAGCATAGGCCACCTCACCTGTAATGGGCAGTGTGCATTCCAGTGTATACATCATTTCTACAGCGGTACATAACTCCGAACCACCAGTGGGATTGTTGCCATGCAGGTCTTCATCGCCACCATACAGGCCCATGGCCATATCATCAAAACGACGCAGGTCTGTATAGCCTTTCACGGTAGCATCCCAATATTGTTGTTCCGGGTGCTGCTGGTAGTAAATGATAGGCTCTTTCATACCCTGTGCGAGGTTCACACCATGAATACTGCCCACCTGTGATAACAGGGGAGTATTCAAAAATGCATGGGTAAAATCAAATGTCTGCTTATGCAGCAGATCGGCGAGGTCCAGCAGGAATTTATCGCCGGTGATGTTGTACAACCAGTATACAGCCTGCAGGTTATCGCCGGCCCTGAACCTGGCCCAGAATGACCAGTGATCTAATGGATGAATGGGCAACTCTTTTAGTTGGTACCTGAAATAGTTGGTCATGAGTTTTACCACCCGTTGATCGCCGGTAGCCATGTAATACTGCTGCAGAATTTTGAGCATCACCATTTTCGGCCACCAGTCGTGGCTATTGTCTCTTTGGACGCCGGGCTCAGGACTATAGTCCTTTGAAGGGCCAAAGTAACCATCGGGTTGCTGACTCCTGATGCTCCATTCTACCCATGGTTTTACTTTGCGGATCAGGGCGGTATCCTGCAGTATGTAAGCCAGTGGCAGTAAACCATCTATCCAGTAAGGGCCGCGTTCCCATTGGTCACCATCGCCACCCAGCCAGCCATTGCGTGGCCCCATGACTAAGGGATAAAGCTTATCGAGTTCGCCGGTAGCACCATTCTTCTGGCGAATCAACATTTCTTTTAACCAGCCTTGTGGACGGATAGCTCCAAGCGGTAATGCTGTGTACGGGTTTTCCCGGAGCGGCGCCCGGTTGTAGACAGGCGTAACCTGTGCCTGTACGGAAATACAGAATAATAGAAAAATTAAGACCTGAGACTTCATTTTACGTGGGTATTATTTTGCTGACAAGATAAAAAATCATGGGGATAATACCGGGAGGTGGTAATCATGTTTGAATTTTATAACTTTAATGTATGAAACGCTCCGAAAGTATCCAGGACTTTTACAATCGTCACCCCGAGGCAACGCCCGCGAACGAAAACGGCCCCGGGAATTTCAATATCTTCATGCGGCAGGCCTGCGTAACCAGCAGCCCTTACAGCCGCCGGGACTTCTACAAAATTTCCCTGATCATTGGTACCGGCAAGATTCACTATGCCGATACCTGGATCAATATAGACAGACCTGCTTTCCTGTTTTCCAATCCCATAGTACCTTATGCCTGGGAAACGGATGATCCGGATCAGCGTGGCTGGTACTGCATCTTCACCGAGGCTTTCCTGTCGCAGATAGAGAAGTTGCAGGATTCGCCCCTGTTCAGTATCGGCACGCCACACCCTGTATTCTTTCCAGATGAAATGCAAATTGGGGAAATCTCAGCCATCTTTGATAAAATGGTCAGGGAAATGAACAGTGATTATGTGCATAAGTTCAGCGTTCTCCGCAATTGTGTACAACTGCTCATTCACGAAGGCATGAAAATGACGCCTGCCGGTTCATTTGAGAAACACGCCAATGCATCTACCCGTATTTCCAGTTTATTCCTGGAACTGCTGGAAAGGCAGTTCCCCATTGACACCCCGGAGGCTGCACTGCGGTTAAAGACTGCCAACGACTTTGCACAAAGCCTTTCTGTACACGTCAATCACCTGAACCGTTCTGTAAAAGAAATCACCGGCAAGACTACCACTGCGCATATCGCCTCCCGCATTACCCGCGAAGCGACAGCCTTATTGCAGCATACCGACTGGAACGTGGCTGAAATAGGATATGCATTGGGGTTTGAGTCACCACCTTACTTTACCAACTTCTTCCGCAAGCATGCGGGCGTGTCGCCGGGCGAAATCCGGAATGGGGCTGTGCTTGTTTGAAAATTGTAAGTTTCTGTTTGATTCCGTTAATGACCACCTGCTATATGCCCCCTAACTTTGTGTGTACAAAAACACGCACGATATGAAGTACAGAACCCTTGGCAATACCGGCGAAAAGCTCTCCGCTACAGGATTGGGCTGCATGGGTATGAGCTTTGCTTATGGCCCCAGCAATGATACAGAAAGCATTGCAACCCTGCACAGGGCATTGGAACTGGGCATTAATTTCTGGGATACTGCAGATATGTATGGCGCTGGTGCAAACGAATCCCTCATTTCAAAAGTATTAGTCCCTAACAGGGATAAAATCTTTATCGCAACTAAATTCGGTTTCCGTTTCAGAGATGGTCAGGCTGGTCCCAGTGGCACGTCCAACACTTACTTTGATGGCTCTCCTGCATGGATCAAAACCGCCGTGGAAAATAGTTTAAAAAGACTGGGCATAGATACCATCGATTTGTATTATGCACACCGCGTGGATCCAAATGTACCTATTGAAGAAACAGTGGGTGCCATGGCAGAACTGGTGAAAGAAGGTAAAGTAAGATACCTGGGACTGAGTGAGGCTTCCGCCAGGTCTTTAAGAAAAGCAAATGCCGTGCATCCTATCGCAGCCCTGCAGTCAGAATATTCTATCCTGACAAGAGATGTGGAAGGTGATATACTCAATACCGCCAGGGAATTCGGCACTTCGCTGGTACCTTATTCCCCGCTGTCAAGAGGATTGCTGATCGATGCCAGTGCCGACAACCTGGTAGAGGGTGATTTCAGAAAAGGATTACCCCGCTATCAAAAAGAGAACCTGGAGAATAATGGAAAACTGGTAGCTGAATTTGCAGCACTGGCAGCTGGTAAACAATGCACGCCTGCACAGCTGGCGCTGGCATGGGTACTGGCACAGGGTGAAGATATTATTCCGATTCCTGGTACCCGGAGAATTAAGTACCTGGAAGAAAATGCAGGAGCAGTAGATATTACCTTGTCTGCCGACGATCTGGCAGCAATTGATGCACTCGTTATCAAGTATCCGAATTTAGGAGAAAGGTACCTGCCAGGTGCGATGAAGTTAGTCAACGGTTAATAAAAAAATGCGGGTTGTAATAACCCGCATTTTTTTATAAGATCAACTCCATCTGAATATTACATCTTTCATAAGGAGTAGCGCGCCCGGCTACTTTTTTAAACCCTAATTTCTGGTATAATCCAATGGCTGGTTTTAAAATTGTATTGCTTTCGAGGTAAAGGTTTTTAGCACCTAATGAACGGGCTTTTTCTACGATGGCGCTACCTAGTTTATAGCCTACGCTTTTGCCTTGCGCCTTAGGAGATACAGCCATCTTAGCCAGTTCGTATTCGTATACAGGATCATCCATTTTGATCAGTGCACATACCCCTACCGGCGTGTCGCCATCCAGGGCTACCAAAATATATCCACCCTTGTCAAGTATGTATTCATTCGGATGATCCAGTGCTTTGTAATCAGCAGGTTCCATTTTGAAATACGTATTGATCCATTCTTCATTCAGATCGCGGAAAGCCTGTTGATAGGCAGGTGTATATTCCACAATACGAATGGTATTGCTTTCTCTTTGTTTCTTCGTTTCCAGTACACGGCGCAGCAGGCTTTTTTCTTCCAATAAGAATTCCCATTCCTCAATCGCCTGCCAGAGGTCATTTCTCGTTTGGGAAGAGATCTCATTAACCGCCTGTTCTACATCTTTATATTGATCTGCAATCTGAAGAGCGGTTTCCTTTCCTTTTTTTGATAACTGCACCACGTTCCGGCGGCCGTCGGTTTTATCCTTTTTCTCCAGGAGGTAACCGGCTTTTGCCATTTCGGTGGTGATCTTACTCACAGATGGGTGGGTATGACCAATTTCTTTGGCGATGGCGGTGATGGTTTTGCCCTCCCCTTTGGAAAGCACGTAGAATACCGGGAACCATTTCGGTTGCATGTCTATACCGTAGAGGCTGTAAATCTGTCCCGCGTCCTCGGTAATCTTTTCTGTGAGCAACCGGAGCCGGCTGCCAAGCGCCATTTTGCCCGCTTCTTTGAAGAATTCCATTGTTGACATAATTTACGTAACTAGTTACGTAAATGTACTGACTATTTTCTGAATTGACATCATATATGAAAAATCTCAATAAGTTGGGGTATCTTTGTCCTATTCCAAATGACCAATACCTATGAAAAGATCTATCCTATCCCTGCTCCTATGCCTGCTATTTGCCGGCACCAGTCATGCGGGCTGGTATGTTTGCTATAATTTCAAAGGGAAAATCGGAGACCGACCTATTCATCTCTCTGTGCAGCTGCTGCGTGGGTATGGAGATGACCCGGAAGCCATTACTGTAAAAGGGGTGTATATGTATGATAACCTGAATGAACCGATTCCCCTCAATGGTATACTCAACGAACGTACCCATATGGTTTTGAAAGAAACCATTAATAACCAGCCGAATGCGATGATGGATTTCCTGTTTTACGGGAACAAGATGAAAGGCACCTGGATGTCACTGAAAAACAACATGACGCCTGAAACACTAGAACTGGAAAAAATCGGGGAACTGATTGATACAGTCGCCACTGCGAAGATCAACCCCATCGATATTATCCAGAGTGCCAGCCTGAAAGATAAGTACCTGGTAGGGGTGTATAGCAAGAAGGTCATTGGCAAACAGGCCGTGATGCGGAAACTGAAGATTGTGGATAAAGTGACGAACAAAGTGACCCAGGAGATTGACTTTGAAAATGTAAAAACTGCCAGTGGAAATGTGTGGACGATCATTTACGGCAACACCATTGTAGATGATATTAACAATGATGGGAACAAGGATATTACCGTGTGGAATGATGTTGGAAAGAGAGGCGGGTACCTGTATATTATGTACGATCCCAGGAAAAAAGCATTTGTGTTGAATCCGACACCTGAGGCAGATGAGATCACGCCTGCAAAAAATTGATATTTCTTTTTAAAATAAAAAACGCTTTTGCCTGCGGCAAAAGCGTTTTTTATGATGTGGTATTAACACCATTTTATGCTTTATAGGTCACATTCAAAGTGATTGGCGTAGCTGCCAGCGCCTTTGAAATAGGACAATTCTCCTTCGCACCCTTCGCAATCGCATTAAACTGCTCTTCGCTCACCCCCGGAATGGCTGCCGCTACCAGGTCCAGCGTAATCCCTGTAATACCGGGAATAGAAGGATCCAGTTCTACAGTCGCCTTTGTATCCAGGTCGCCAGCTGTAAAGCCAGCCTGTGTAAGCGCTGCGCTCAGTGCCATGGTAAAACAACCTGCATGGGAAGCACCCAGCAGCTCTTCAGGGTTTGTACCTGGTCCATCGGCAAAACGGGCGTTAAAAGAATACTGTGTATTGGCCAGTACGGTGCTCTGGGTAGAAATATTGCCTTTACCTTCTTTTAAATTACCATTCCAGTGTGCGTTTGCTGTTCTTTTCATAATATCTTGTTTTTGGGTTTTTTGTGTATTTGTTTGTTGATGTAAAATTGCCTATTTCCTATGGTAAAAATTTTAACCCGGGTTAAAATGTCAGAACCGATCCTTTCAGGTATTTTAGTTTCTGGAAAGCCGCCGATTCCTTAAAACCGGCATCCAGCCAGAGTTGTTTACATTGGGGATTGGCATATAAGATTTTTAGCGGGCGGGGGTTTCGGAGCAGGCTCTCCATCACCTGGCTGATAAAGTCATCCATGATCACCTCGTCAAAGGGGTTGAACAGGAAGATCACACCTACCTGGTCCGGAATATCGTATTTCCTGGCATCTGCACATACAATATCCACTTTACAGCCTGCATACCTGTTTTCCAGTGCCGTGGCGGTTTCCAGTGCATCGCCATACAGCTTTGGAGAGAAATCAATCCCTGTAATATTGGTAAACCCATAGGCTGCAGCAATGGCCAGTACCCTGCCTTTTCCACATCCTACATCCAGGAAGGTCGTACCCAGTTCATGCTTTTCCACATGGTCCAATAACCAGCTACCTGTATAATAATTTACCGGTTCATACATAGATGCATGCTCCAGCTCTGCTGCCGGTATATGTGTCACCAGGTCATCTGTGCCAATCGTCTTTACGCCAAATTGTTTTTCTCCGCGAATCTCATACCAGATGATAAAAAATGCCATGCTAAAGCCCCAGTGCCAGACGATATAGAAAAAGTAGGACACGTATTTCATTGGGGGTGTCTTTTTGGGTCTATGAACGTGGCTATTTTACAATTACGGTATTGAATATAAGTATTTTTCGACAAACCCATCCGGTCTCACCAATATGGCGACCTTTGGCGGCAACATACGCATTGGATAAACGGGGATATTGTTTTGCAGCTCCCCATTCCAACCCTTGCCAGTAAACAAAACATAGCCGATACCTACTACATCCAGCGAGGATATTATCTTTCCATTAACAGTGATCCACTCATGTGGTACACGGGTACCAACAGCGCCATTGAGGGCATCGGCTTTCAGGTAGGTTTTTTGTTTTGAATACCTGTATTCCGGTAAACCAGCTATGCCTGCTATGTTATGCATGGCAATACGATGACTACGCTTTTTAAAACCCAGTTTGTTGAGCGCAATAACAGATAGCATACTGCCCATTATCTTCATCATATTTCCTCTCTTCTTTTTCAGCAATCCATACTCATCTGCCCAGGCACCGGAACTGACAGCATTTTCATACCCGACAGGTTGTCTTTCTATATCATAAGTATCCAGTAGTGTACTATCTGCTTTTTCATTTAATACAGCAGCCAGTTTCCAGGCCAGGTTATGCACATCCTGAACACCGGTATTTGCACCTTTACCACCATATGGCGGCATGGTATGCGCAGCATCGCCTGCCAGGAAGATACGGCCATGACGCATATTGGTTACTACTTTCACAGTGGGTTGCCAGGGAAGGATGCTGAGAATTTGGATCTTTTTTCCAGGAAAACCGACTACGGTGTTTAATATGGCTATCAGTTCTTCCTGTGTATAATCCCTGTCATTTAATAAATGAAAGACCCAGCGGTCAGTATTATTAATAGCCGTCAATAAGCCCTTGATACCAGGAGTATCAACCAATAATAAACTGAATTCCCTGCCTTTCACTTCTGCTGAAAGATCTGCCTCAAAGTAAATATTGAGTAGTTTACCAAGAGCGCCTACTCCCATAGTAGCGGCCTGCAAAGTGCTACGAATATTACTACCTGCACCATCAGCAGCAATCATATAATCAGCTGTCACTGTCCATTCTTTTTCTCCACTCTGCATGACAGCGCTCACCCCATTTTCATCCTGGGAAAAAGAAATACATTTAGTTTGAAAGTGTACATCTGCACCTCTTTCAATAGCTGCCTTTAATAATACCGGTTCTGATAAATCCTGTGTACATCTTGCACCCTGCTCCGGGCTATAACTGTCCAGGTTCGCCGCCTTCACGATCAGTTCAGGACCTCTCGTTTTTTTATGCGGCTTACGGTTTTCCATAGCAGCTGCAATAGAAACGCCACTCAAAATACCCCATGCAGGCGCCAATGCCTTCCCGGCCTCACGGATGGCATCGGTCAGACCCAATGAACGGAATAATTCCATACTGCGAATATCAAAGCCCCTGGCGCGGGGATGAATAGAAGTGCCGGCATGTTTTTCCACCAGCATAGGAACGATACCCTGTTGTAAAAGAAATAGCGCGGCAGACAAGCCTACCACGCCCCCGCCGACGATCAGCACGGGTACATGTTGTTGTGTTTTCATATACCAAAGATGCTTGTTGTAGCGCCCGGACAATGGCATATTCCGGAATGTTTTGTGCCTAAAACGGAGTATTTTGCAGATATGCCCGACCAACAAAAATTCCCCGGTTTTGAGGAAATCAAAAACCTCCCGGATAATGATGTTCCATATGTGAACAGCCTGATTCTACCTGAAGCCACGGGGCAGCACCGCTTTATGAAACTGGGAGAGATTTCTGTCTCGGATGGCCAGCTATACATTATAGATCCCCGCCTGAAAGGTCAGACCCTCCGGCACTTCAACGATGCACCAATTGTTGAAATGAACTTCACACTTGAAGGCCGTACCCTGCAGCAACAAAGTTATCTGAAAGAAGAACTGGAATTCGTAAAAGGTTATCACAACCTGATGTACAATGCCGGACAATGGGAACAGAACCGTTTTGTTGGCGATGGTGCGCACAATACATTTACTATCCATATGACCACAGACCGGTTTGCACAGTTATTCGCACCTTACTACCCACATATAGTCGAAAATCTGCAGGCAGAACGTCCATTCCTCATACAGCAACCAGCTGTACATTATACACCTCAAATGCTGTCTGTCATCCATGCCATCTGGAACAGCACGCTACAGGGGAATATGAAAAAGCTGTTCCTTGAAACGAAGATGATGGAACTGATGATGCTGCAAAATGAATTATTCACTCCACGCATAACGAAAACAGATATATTAAAAAGCAGGGATGATATTGACAGAATTTACCTGGCGAGAGAAATTATACTGAAAGAAATGCAAAACCCGCCTACCCTTTCTCAACTAGCCCGCCGGTGTGGGTTAAATGAGTTCAAACTGAAAAAGGGATTTAAACAAATCTTTAACAACACAGTTTTTGGTTACCTCAATATAACACGTTTGGAACATGCGAAAATGATGCTCCTTGATAATCAGCTCACATTATCAGAAATCGCATTCGAAACAGGTTACGCTCACCTCCAGCACTTTAGCCGGGCATTCAAAAAGCATTTCGGCGTCACCCCTGGTTCCCTTACCAGATAAGGGTTTCAGCGGAAATTTAGAGTTTGGCATTCTATTTGGCTATTGATAGGTATAAAACAACTTGTTATGAAAAAGATAGTTCTTATTACCTGTTTAGTAGCCATTGGTTCAATATACGGTTATAAGGCAGACGCGCAGGTGAGGTTTAATGTGAACGTGAATATTGGCAGCCAGCCAGTGTGGGGCCCTGTGGGTTATGACTATGCTGAATATTACTACATGCCAGATATCGACGCATATTATTATATACCAGAGCGCCAGTTTATATACCTGGAAGGTAGCAGGTGGGTGTTTGCACCAGCATTGCCGCCACGCTTCCATTATGACCTGTATCGCGGTTATAAGGTAGTGGTAAATGAACCTCGTCCTTACCTGCACCCGGGTGTTTACAGGGAAAGATATGCGGGATACAGAGGTGCCTGGGGCCGTCAGTCAATCATCAGGGATTCACGTAATCCCCGTTACTTCGCTGCACAGCCACATGGTGATGGTCCGAGAGGCGGATATTATGGTGGAAGAGGTCATGACGGTGGTGGTTGGGACAGAGGCGGACGTGGTCATGAAGGACATGGCGGCGGTTGGAATGGTAATGGAAGAGGTCATGACGGTGGCGGGTGGAACGGCGGTGGACATGGCCGGGGTGGAGATCACGGCAGACATGACCGCTAATTATTTAAATGAGTCATTTCTCACTAATCACTATAAATCACAAGAAATAAAAAGGCCCCGACATCTGCCGGGGCCTTTCTTATTAAACTTCTTGCAGCTCCTCCTGCTTGCGGAGATAGATACGGGTGTACCGGAGGTTCATCCATTGTACACTATCTACTTCCAGAGGTGACACTTCTTCCAGTTTCTCTTCGAGTTGTCTGATGGAAATCCTGCTGGCTCCCAATTCTTTCAGAGAGGCATTTAATAACGCTTCAACTGCGCCGTCGTCTTTAGCATCTTTTAATTGGACGATTATCTTCGACGCTAATTCTGCTGTTTTCATGTCATTAATCAATTTTTCCGTTAACGTTTTATCCACATTCTTAAGAGCATATCGTCGGAAGCGTCTACCAGCTGATAACTATCCGGCACTTCATCCCCCATACTATAATAGGTGACTAATCGGGTGCCCGAAACCCTTTGATCCATTATTTCCTGCATGTAGCGGGAATAATAGTCATAAAGATTAGCTGAATAATTGATCTGCTGATCGATACCATCTTCCGGTTTCAGATGTTCAAAAAATGAATTGTAAAAGTAAAAACCATCGTACTGGTCTGCGTTAAAACGGGTGAAGTTGCCGGATATAAAATCGGCATTTTCCACCTTTAGTACTTCCTTAGCTTGTCTGGCGTACAGATACAGCTCTTCTCGTTGTTCTATTCCGTAAAAATAAGATTCTGGATGAAAATATGCCCCTATCAGGCAGAATTTACCAACTCCACTACCTATATCCAGGACCCTGGAACCCGGCTTGTGCGCCAGGAACGCAGCAGCCGCAGTAGCGATCTGAAGCGGTGTCCAGTGCCTCTTTGACAGTTGTTGAATCCCTTGTGGATAGATTTGGTCAAAGGCATTATCAGAAGTAAACAATTGCGCATTACCACGCGAGTCACTCATTAGCATTCCGAGGTCAAAGGTAACCTGATTCCGGCAGGAAAACTTGAAAAAGTTGATTAAAATATTGCCAGAATTAGGGTAATATTCTACTTGAATTTATTAAGTAAAATAGAGAGTTGATGATAAACCGGTCCTGGTCAGGGTTTGCGAATGTATAAGATAATTCCCTATTAGTACCGTGTTCATAGTCAATATCGTTATGCCCCATATTTACATAGACCATTTTATATCGTTTGTTGGTCCAGGCCACGGGGTAATAGCCACTATGCCATATTTCGCTGGGTTTGGGCCCGGTACCCAGGGGAAAACTGGCCGGGTCGATGGACAATAAAATGGTAATATCCTTATTCTTCCGGAGGTCGTTAGACCATCTATACCATTCATTCGGTGCTGACCGGAAGGTATCCGGCAGGTCATGAACAATTCTATGCTGTTTGTTTTCTACTCTTAATACGGCGGAAGTTGGCCGCCAGGTATTGCTCCCATATGATCCGGAACCCAGGAAGGTATTGTGATACCAGTCCCAGTCCTGGTTGTACGCAGAGGGAGTAAGGGCGAAGGCGGAAAAGTGAAATCCCATCCAGGCACCGCCATGTTCCATATATTTTTGAAAAGCTGCTCTTTGAGCAGGGGCTTCCGGACGGGTGTCCAGGAAGAGAATGACGTTGTACCTGGCCAGGGTATCGGGGTTGCATTTGCTCCAGTCGTTGGTAGAGTCGTAGGTCCAGTGGTATTTGGCGAGGGCAGCGGGGAACCATTTGTTGGCTTCGTGCACAAAGCTGATGTGGGCAGCGTCTTCTCTGGCGGTGTAGAAGGCAAGGATTTTCTGGGAAAACCCAGGGGTGAGGTAGAGGAGTAATGCTATGAATAAGGATAGTGATTTCATAGCTCAAGTATACTACAACTTCACCATTACTTCGGTATTTAAAGGGTACTAAAAGGGCACCTCAATATCCCTTGGATAATGAGGTGCCCTTTTGGTGACGAATTGGTGACGAAAAAGCACTATAGTTTCATTGAAGGGAAGGTAGCCACAGGCCCTGGCTTACCAGGGGGGAATTGCTTTTCTGGCAAATTTTTATTATCTTCCAATAAACCCATTATCCCCATTGCTACGCTTTATTCTCAATAATGAAGACATTGGTACCGGCCTCCCCCCAGGTATGCTCCTGCTGGATTACATCCGGTACTACCAACACCTGCCCGGCACCAAGACAGGCTGCAATGAGGGCGACTGCGGTGCCTGCACCGTACTGATCGGGGAATTGCGAAACGGTGCCATGCACTACCGCTCCTTTACCTCCTGCCTGACCCCTTTGGGAAATGTAAGAGGTAAACATGTGGTGACTATTGAAGGTATTAACCTGCCAGGTTCACTCACCGCCGTGCAACATGCCATGCAGGACTGTGCCGCCACCCAATGTGGTTTCTGCACACCAGGTTTTGTGATGTCCCTCACGGGATTTTGCCTGAGCCATAAAGCCCCTACGCTGACAAATGCCATTGCCGCCATCGACGGGAATATCTGTCGCTGCACCGGCTATAAATCCATAGAAAGGGCTGCCGCAAGGGTGGCGGAAATACTGGAACCCCGCAATGGCACTACGCCCGCACAATATGCTGCCGGGGCACATATTTTACCTGAATATTTTGTACATATACCGGCACGGTTACAGGCACTCCATAGCACCCTGGAATCGGCTGATGATGTGAGGGCGCAACCAATTGGCGGGGGCACTGATCTCTATGTTCAGCAGCATGACGCCCTTGGAAAAAAGGCGCTACGATTCCTGTATGATCAACCTGCCCTCAAAGGCATCTGGCAGGAAGGCAATAAATGCATCATGGGTGCCGCCACTACCGTATCGGACATGCTGGCATCTCCCCTATTACAGGCTTACTTTCCTTATCTAAGTAAATACCTGAAAAAGGTGAGCTCCACCCAGATCAGGAACATGGCTACCATAGCCGGGAATTTTATCAACGCCTCCCCCATCGGGGACTTATCCATTTTCTTCCTGGCGCTGGATGCTACCCTCGTGCTCAGTGACGGGCAAAAAGAAAGGGAGCTCCCCCTCAGACAATTATTCAAAGGCTATAAACAACTGGACAAATCAGGCGATGAATACATCACCCGGTTCTGGTTCAACCTGCCTTCCCAAAATACCTTGTTCAACTTTGAAAAAGTGAGCAAGCGCACCCACCTCGATATTGCCAGCGTGAATACCGCCATCAGTATCACCATGCAATACGATATCATTGACGATATCCGCATTGCTGCAGGTGGGGTCGGACCTGTACCACTATTGCTGAAGGAAACAGCCCGGTTCATGACAGGCAAATTATTGACTGAATCCCTGATCAGGGAATCCAGCTTTTTGTTGCAAACGGAAGTCACCCCCATCTCTGATGCCCGGGGCACTGAAGATTACAAACGGTTATTATTAGCACAATTATTCAAGGCTCATTTCATTACCCTGTTTCCACAACTGGAAACAGCCATCCTGATCCGATGAAGAATATAGACTCCGATACGCACGTCACAGGTACCTCGGTGTACCTGGATGATTTGCCACTACTACAGGGCACGCTCTTTGCCGCTGCCTATGGCTCCCCTGTGGCACATGGCATACTGCGCCGGCTGGAATTGACAGAAGCATTGCAGATACCGGGTGTAGTACGCATTTTCACAGCACACGACATTCCGGGAGAGAACCAGATCGGTGGAATTATCCCCGATGAACCACTCTTTGCTGACCACCATATTCATTTTGCAGGCATGCCGCTGGCGCTGGTGGTAGCGCACAGCAGGGATGCGGCCAGGGCAGCCGTGAAGAAGATACAGGCTATCATTGATCCATTGGAAGTGATCACGAATCCAAGAACCGCACAGGCGAAAGGAGAACTCATTATGCCACCCAAATCAGTGATACTGGGAGATACAAATAGTACCTGGTCCCAGTGCACACATATCTTTGAAGGCGCTATTGACATCAACGGGCAGGAACATCTTTATATAGAAACACAGGGCGCATATGCCATTCCACAGGAACATGGGTCATTGAGAGTATATTCATCTACCCAGGGCCCAACGGCTGTACAAAGAACGATTATGCGGGTGCTGGGCATACCTATGCACCGGCTAGAGGTAGTAGTAACCCGCCTTGGCGGCGGATTTGGCGGCAAGGAAGACCAGGCAAATACCTGGGCAGCACTCTGCGCACTGGCTGCACACCTGCTGAATAAACCGGTGAAATACTCCCTGCACAGAATGGAAGATATGGCCATGACAGGAAAACGCCATCCCTACATGGCCGATTTCAAAATAGGGTTAGATAGTGCGTTGAAAATACTGGCCTATGAGGTTACTTTTTTTCAGAATGCCGGGGCCAGTGCCGACCTTTCGCCTGCCGTACTGCAACGAACTTTATTCCATTGTACCAATGCCTACTATATACCCAATGTAACTGCGACTGCATACAGCTGCAGAACACATTTACCCCCCAATACTGCATTCAGAGGTTTTGGCGGGCCACAGGGCATGTATGTGATTGAGGCGGCTATTGCAGCAGCAGCGGCAGGTTTACATATTGATAAGGCACTGATTCAAAGAGCCAACCTGATTCAGACAGGGGATGCATTCCCTTATGGACAGTTAGCAGAAAGTGAAGCCACCGCTTGTTGGGATAAAGCAGTAGCATTGTACGACCTGGATAATATACGTACTTCCATCCATGCTTTTAACGAAGCACATCTGTTAGTTAAAAAAGGGTTTGCACTGATGCCGGTTTGTTTTGGCATCTCATTTACGAATACGTTGATGAACAATGCACGCGCACTGGTTCATATATATAGCGATGGTAGTGTAGGTATCAGTACCGGTGCAGTAGAGATGGGGCAAGGTGTGAATACAAAAATATTGCAGGTTGCTGCGCAAACGCTGGGTATTGGTTATGAGAGAGTGAAGATCAATGCGACCAGTACTTACACGATTGCCAATACATCGCCGTCTGCAGCAAGTGCCACGGCGGACCTGAATGGCAAGGCTACCTTGCTGGCCTGTAAAGTGCTGTTAGAAAGGTTATTGACTTTGGCAGCCACAGATTTAAAAACCAACCGTGAGCAACTCACCATTCAAAATGAAGTCGTATTACTGGATGGTAACCCTACCGAATGGAACTGGCTTCGACTTGTAAATACTGCCTTTGTGCAACGAGTTTCTCTTTCTGAGCATGGCCATTATGCCACGCCCATTATTCATTATAATAACGAAACAAGCAAAGGACATCCTTTTGCCTATCATGTATATGGCACAGCTATTATTGAAGTCACTATAGATTGCCTGCGCGGTACATATGAAACTGACAGCGTGAAAGTGGTACATGACTTTGGTGTAAGCATGAACCCTGATATTGACAGGGGACAAATTGAAGGTGGCATTGTTCAGGGCATAGGCTGGATGACGCTTGAGGAAGTGATTTATAACCAACATGGCAAACTGTTATCGAATGCATTGTCTACCTACAAGGTTCCGGACATCTATGCTGTGCCCAAAGAAATTCTCATTGACCATTTACATACTACGAATGACAACATGGCCATCTTCCGCTCAAAAGCTGTGGGAGAGCCACCACTCATGTATGGAATAGGTGCATGGTTTGCGCTAAGGGATGCCATCCTGGCTTTTAAGCCGGATGCAGTGATTCCGTTTGTTGCGCCTATGACACCTGAAAGAGTGTTGATGGCATTGTATTCAAAACAGCCTGTTCCAGCCCATGAAGAAAAAGTTAGTCACCTGGGAATTGATTCGTGAAAGTCTGCTGCAGGATATTCCTGTCATGCTGCTCTATGTATTGCAGAGTGAGGGGAGTAGTCCCGGCAGACAAGGATTTTTCATGGCTGTCAATGCTGTGGGAAACATGGCGGGATCCATCGGAGGCGGGATCATGGAACATAAATTTGTGGAAATGGCCAGGGAACAGTTGATGCAGCACCAGGAAGTGGCCGTGGTGCGCAGACAGGTGCATGATAAAAGTAGTCCAAGAGATCAGAGTGGTATGATCTGTTCCGGGGAGCAAACTATTTTACTGTACCGTGTGGATAAAAAAGATGTTGGTTTGATTCAACAGATTATTAACTGCCTTTCTCAATATAGAAATGGATTGTTGCAATTATCGCCTGCGGGATTGGAGTTTAAGGAACAAACAGGAAGGTCCGCATTTGTTATGCTTTCGCCTGATGACTGGCGCTATACTGAACAACTGGGGTATCAAGATCATTTGTACCTGGTTGGTGGCGGACATTGTTCTTTAGCCTGTTCCAAGATCATGTCTATGCTGGATTTTTATATTCATGTATATGATAACAGACCCGGGCTGAATACTTTTTTGCGGAATGAATGGGCACATGAAAAAGTAATAGTAGAAGATTATAGTCAACTGAAAGGAATGATACCTGAGGGGCCTCACAGTTATGTAGTCGTTATGACCATGGGGTACCGCAGTGATGATGTTGTGATCAGGGCCTTGCTCTATAAGCAGTTCAGGTATATAGGTATGTTGGGGAGCGAGGCGAAAATAAAGCAGTTGTTTGAGGAGTACCAGGCAGCAGGGATTTCCCCACAGTTATTGCAGCGGATTCACGCCCCGGTAGGTATGCCTATTAAGAGTCAGACCCCGGAAGAGATTGCGGTTAGTATTGCAGCGGAAATAATCAGGGAGCGGAATGCGGTTACTCCCGGATGACGGTACCTACTATATAACCATAAGGCTCATCTGTAGCAATGAAAATTTCATTCTGATTGCTCATACCAAATTGCTCGAGGTTAAAGAGAATGTGATGCTTGTTGGGCATTTTCAGGGTAATCTCCTGTACCTCAGGATAGGCTTCCAGCACAGCTTCGCCCATGGCATACAGGGTTTGCTGTACAGACAGGCTATTGTGGCCCGCAAAGGTACCCAGCAAGGTAGCCCGGATATTATCAAAGATGGCGCTATAATCTTTAAGCGGTCCTTTGTAGATCCAGGTTGCTTCACATTGGGTAGCGAGAATGCGGTCGCTGGTTTCTTTTAAGGTAGTATAAGGATCTTTGATAAAGTGCTCAAAACCGGAGTCAGTTGTTTTGAGAATAAGCAGATCGGTAATACCACTGGCAATGGTGGTAACTGCCGCATTGTAAACGATCCTGGTCGTGTGCTTTTCTGTACCTCCACTGATGTAAGCATGAGGCGTAAGTCTTGACCACGCAGCTTCTGCTATTTCGACTGTAGCAGTAGATACCTGTTGCTGGGTATGTACAAAATGTTCTGCCAGGTGAAGGGCAAAGGCTTCTATGCTGGTGGTAAAATGCTCTTTGGCAAGGGCATACACTGTGTTCTTTTGTGTGTCCGTTGGCAGGATCTTCGTGTTGTCTCCCCGTGTATGGGCGGTTTCAAAATCGCCTTGCAGGGATACATTGACAGTAATCTGCCTGAATTCATCATATTCAGGGTGACGGATGATTTTGGATAATTGAACGGCGTTTTTGCCGTATGAATTTTCGCCTAGTTTGATCATGATGGTTAACATTTACTTCTCTAATTTAAAAAATTAAATGCCTATTTTTAAATAAGAACTCATATATGTTTGACCTGGCTATAAAAGGGAACCGTATTATTACTCCCGATGGTATTCGACCGGCCGTGGTACTGATTAAGGATGGATTGATTGCAGATGTTGTCACTGTTATACCCGGCGATGCTGTTCAAAAAATAATCGACATAGAAGATTATGTATTGATGCCTGGCATCACTGATCCGCATGTACATATCAACGAACCGGGCAGAACTGACTGGGAAGGGTTTACTACAGCTACCCGTGCCGCACTGGCCAGTGGTATTACTACCCTGGTAGACATGCCACTGAATGCGCACCCCGTTACTACTACTGTGGCCGCACTGGAAGAAAAGATCAGGGTGGCTAACCTGTATACCAATTGCGGCTATTGGGGAGGTGTAGTTCCGGGTAACCAGGATGAGTTAGAACCCTTGATTGCCCACGGTGTATTGGGGTTCAAAGCATTTTTGACCCATTCCGGTATTGAAGACTTTCCCAATGTGACAGAAGAAGATTTAAGAAAGGCCATGCCTGTGATAGCCAAACATGGTTTACCCCTGCTGGTACATTGTGAGTTATCCACCCCGATGCCGGCATCTGTAGTGGGTACCTATTCAGCCTACCTGGCTTCGCGCCCCGCTGCCTGGGAAGAAGAAGCCATTGCCCTTATGATACGCTTATGTGAAGCATATAATTGCAGGGTGCATATCGTACACCTTTCTGCAGCTGCTGCATTGCCGCAGATCATCAAAGCAAAGGCACAGGGATTGCCACTGACGGTTGAGACAGCGCAACATTATTTATACTTCAACGCAGAGGGCATTCCTGATGGCAATATGGCGTTTAAATGCGCGCCGCCTATTCGGAGTCAGGAAAATAATGAACTCCTGTGGTCAGCCTTAAAATCGGGTATTATTGACATGGTGGCTACGGATCACTCGCCCAGTCCCCCAGGATTGAAACAGGGTGATTATGTAACATCGTGGGGCGGAATATCGTCCCTGCAGTTAGCCTTGCCCGCTTTATGGACAGCGGCGAAAAAAAGAGAAGTATCACTGACCCAGATTGCACAATGGTTGTGTACCGCCCCCACACTGTTAGCAGGCACCCAAAAGCACAAAGGAAAAATTGCGAAAGGGTACGATGCTGACCTGGTGATCTGGAACCCCGATCAATCTTTTGAAGTCATTCCTGAAAACTTACAACACAAACACCCGATTACACCTTATGCGCACGAAATGCTGGATGGTGTGGTGCTCCAAACCTACCTCAAAGGTGTAAAAGTATATGACGAAGGTGTATATACTGCCGCGCCACAGGGGGAAAATATCTTACGCTTATGAGTACAGCCACCATACTTGCACGGATACAGGCACTGGCAGCTATCAGTGAAGATCATCACTGCCTGACCCGCACCTTTGGGTCTATGGCTTTTATGAAGGCCAGCCAGGTGATATTGGGGTGGATGCAGGAAGCGGGATTGTCCGCACGGATAGATAATATTGGCAATGTACGTGGCAGGTTAATTTCTAAAAACCCCCATGCCCGTACACTTGTCTTTGCCTCCCATTTTGATACTGTGGTCAATGCAGGAAAGTGGGATGGGCCACTGGGTATACTAATGGCACTGGATGTGGTCAGTTCCCTTGAAATGGACTTACCCTTTCATATTGAGGTTGTCGCATTCTGTGATGAAGAAGGGGTGCGGTTTCATACTACCTATCTTGGAAGTAAGGTATTGACAGGAGCCTTTGACAGGCAGCAGCTGGAGATACAGGATGCTGGGGGGACTACATTGGGGGATGCCATTCGCCTTATGGGAGGTAGCCCGGAACTGTTAGCAGCAGATCAGATTCCGCCAGCGCAGTGGCTGGGGTATTTTGAAATACATATTGAACAGGGACCTGTATTGTATGAAAAACATATTCCAGTGGCGATTGTTACTGGTATAGCAGGTCAGCAACGCAGCCAGCTGGTCTTTAAAGGGATGGCAGGTCATGCAGGTACGGTGCCGATGACCATGCGGCAGGATGCACTTTGCTGTGCGGCGGAGTGCATTGTGATGGTGGAACAATGGGCCATGCAGCATAGGGACAAGGTAGTTGCTACTGTGGGCACTTTGCAGGTGGTACATGGCGCTTCGAATGTGATTCCGGGTGAGGTGGTGTGCAGTCTTGATGTAAGAGGTGAACATATTGACACTACGGAATTGTCGCACCTGCTTACCGCTATTTGTGAAAAAAGAAATATCAGTTTTGAATGGAACATTGTGCAGGAAACAAGACCCGTGAAGTGTAATGAGGAACTTACCGGTGTACTGGAAAATGCTATTCAATCTACTGGTATTGAAATTGTAAAACTCGTGAGTGGAGCGGGTCACGATGCGGTAGCCGTATCAGCCATAGCCCCTGTCTGTATGCTCTTTGTACGTTGTTTCAAAGGCATCAGTCATCATCCGCTGGAAGATGTGGAGCCTGCTGATATAGAAGCATCCCTGCAGGTCGCCCACGCATTTATTCAACAACTTATCAGATAAACATATGGAGATTTCAGCACTCACCCGTTCCGTTGTCAAAAGTAGTCACGCACTGATATGCCCCGATGGGCATGTAAACAGTGTAGTACCCGGATGGACGAATTGTACAATCAATGTGCTCATCAATGAACAGATGGGTGCAAGGCTATGCCAGACACTCATCACTATGAAGGCGGAGAGTATTGTGAGTGGCAGCACTGCTGCTTCCCAGATTTTCTTTTATGTGATGCAGGGCAACTGTATTGCCAATGGCACCCCACTCAGCGCCGGCCAGTTCGTTTACTTCCCACCCGGAGAAACATACCAGTTTGAGCAAGCCAGTGCCGGTACACAGTTGCTCACCTTCCACAAGGTGTATGAACCACTGGAAGGATACCCCACGCCTACCATTCTGTTTGGTGACAGTGCACATATACCCGGGCCTGCTTTTCTCGGTGATCCTGCTTTGCGGTTACAGGTACTGTTGCCGGAAGATCTCTCTTTTGATATGGCTGTGAATATCTTTACCTACGACCCCGGTGGTCACCTGCCATTTGTAGAAACACACATCATGGAACATGGATTGCTATATCTTCAGGGACAAGGTGTATATATGCTGGATCATCAATGGTACCCTGTTAAAAAAGGAGATGCTATCTGGATGGCGCCGTACTGCCAGCAGTGGTTTACGGCCATGGGCAAGGAACCGGCGGTATACATCTATTACAAAAATGTAAACAGGTTTCCCACCACCATATGACGCTCGATGCACTCAATCATTTACCCCAGCCTGCGTTGTACACCGCCCTGCAGCAATGCTGTGGATCACATGCCTGGGTGGAAAAGATGATAGCAGATTTTCCCATGGCGGATAAAACAACTTTGCTGGATGCAGCCCGTAAACATTGGCTGGCATGTACCCCCGCGGATGGTTTGGAGGCATTCAGCCATCATCCCCGCATCGGCGACCAGCCAGCTTTGCACAAAGAACAGGCGGGTGTGGTCAATGCAGATACAGCTGTGTTGCAGGAATTAGCCACCGCTAATCAACGCTATGAAGCAAAATTCGGCTACATCTTTATCGTATGCGCCACCGGCAAGTCTGCCACCGAAATGCTGTCCCTGCTCCATGCCAGGATGAACAATACCCCGGACGAAGAAATTAAGATCGCCATGGCAGAGCAAGGGAAGATTACACACTTACGTCTTGAAAAACTACTTGCATGAGCCAGTTGACCACCCATATACTCGATACCTCACTGGGTGCCCCCGCCCGTGATGTATCTGTTACTTTATTTGCACTGCATGACGAGGAGTGGGTGCAACTCGCCTCCCGCCTCACCAACAATGATGGCAGGGTGACTGACCTGCTGGATGCCGCGGCCCTCCTGCCCCATGGCCTGTATAAATTACATTTCAACACACAGGAATATTTTGAGCGCAATTTCACGACTTCCTTTTTTCCATTTGTAGAGATTGCCTTTTTTGTAAACAGCCATGAACACTACCATGTGCCGCTCCTGTTGTCACCCTTTGGCTACTCTACTTATCGTGGTTCTTAAACTGATTAAACTATGCAACTATCTATTCCCGACTCTGACAAACATGCCCTGCTGGGTACCCTGAAAATAGCAAACCTTGCTTTTCAACAGACCTACCCCGGCGATAAACCAGACAGGCAACCCATACATACGGTGTATGGCGGCGCTAACCTGTTCAAGGCTGATACCTGTATCAGGATGGGTGAAATTGCCCTGCAACATTTCCATACGTATGCACCTGACAGCAGCATACTGGCAAAGGCGTTGAACTGGGAAGACACCGGGCTTGCAGAGATTATATACAATAAGATCATGCTTAAATTACAAACAGAACCTGTTGAAGATTTTCGTATCGATTTTGAAGACGGGTTTGGAAACAGACCTGATGACGAAGAAGATGCCACAGCCATCGCAGCTGCTATTGAACTGGCAAAGGGCATGCAGTCTGATACCATCTCCCCTTTCATCGGCATCCGGATCAAACCATTTACTGAAGACCTGAAGCAGAGAAGCGTGCGCACACTGGACCTGTTTTTAACTACTTTATTACAGCATACAAAGGGGGTTCTTCCTGAAAACTTTGTTGTGATGCTGCCTAAAGTTACCATTCCTGAGCAGGTTACTACTTTGGTCCGTTTCTTTGAAGTACTGGAAAAAATACTACAGCTGCAGCCCGGTACTTTGAAAATGGAAACAATGGTGGAAGCGACCCAGATCATTATGGATGAAGAAGGGCGTAACCCCCTGATGCGCATTATCCGGGCAAGTGAAGGGCGATGTATAGCTGCCCATTTTGGCACGTATGATTATACTGCTTCCTGCGGCATTACGGCAAAGTACCAGACTATGGCACATCCTGTATGTGATTTTGCACATCATATGACGAAGGTAGCACTGGGGGGAACAGGGATTTTTTTGTCTGATGGCGCTACTAATGTGATACCTGTCGCATTGCATAAAGGTGATTACCTGAATTATGCACAACTGGAAGAAAACAGGGAGCATGTGCACCAGGCATGGCGTACGGGTTATGGTCATACCATGCATTCGCTGATTAATGGGTTTTACCAGGGCTGGGACCTGAATCCGGCACAATTACCTATGCGGTATGCAGCGACTTATCATTTCTTCCTGAGCAATTATGAGGAGGCTTTATTCAGACTGAAAACATTTGTGGAGCGGGCTGCCATTTCTACTTTAAATAAAGACATCTTTGATGATGCTGCCACCGGGCAGGGGTTGCTGAACTTCTTTTTGAAGGCTATTAATTGTGGGGCGGTGTCGGAGGAAGAAGTGGTAGCAACAGGGTTGACAATGGAAGAGATCAGGACGAGGTCGTTTTATAGGATATTGGAAGGGAGAAGAGCAAAGATCAACATTTGAGAACTTCAAATGTTGATCTTTGGGCGCGGCCTGCGGCCGGCAAAAAACTTTTATATGCGGGCTGTGATCCACATGGTGGCTGTTATTCCAGCTAACACTGCCCCGGTTACACGTACATACTTATATGCGGGTATCCGGCTTAGCCATATCAGCCATGGCATCACAAAGAGTATTACGATCAGCTGCATCAGTTCTATACCTACATTAAACCCTAATATGCTCAATCCCATTCTCGTGGCATCCAGTTGTAAATTGGCCAGCGTACCGGCAAATGCCAATCCGTGTACCAGGCCGAAACCTGCTGCTACCCACGCTTCCCGACCGGGAAAGAGGGGCCGCAGTGCATGTACTGCCGATACTAATATAGACACTGCAATCAGTACTTCTACCGGTTGCGAGGGTAATCGTAACCAGCCAGCAGCACCAGCCAGCAATGTAATGGAATGACCAATCGTAAATGCTGTCACGATCTGTAATAAGCGTATGAGGGAATACCTGGTGCCACCGTAACCATCCCACCGCTGTTGCCTTACCAACAGTGGTGCAGGTAGTAGTAACACTAAGAGAAACAACAGGTGATCTGTACCTGCTGCTATATGTTGCATACCCAGTGCCACCATACTGCTGAATCCCCGCCACAGGCTGCCCTGCTCCCGGCTCACGACCAATGGTTCTATGGTGCCACTCCTGACATCCAGTTTGATTACGCCAACCTCCGAAGATTGTTCTCCATACTTACCTCTCTCCCAATCCTGACGAACTGATACGAGTGCTTTGTGAGAGCTGACTTCGGCAATGATTGCATCGTAATGCAGGCTGAAATTACGAACAGATGTACCCTTTACAGGTTCCATCCACAATGTAGCTGTCACCTCATTATAAGGGCCTGTAGCCGTTTGCGCTGCAGATTGTATATGCAGGTCTTTTACCTGCACCGTCCAAGGGTAGCCTTCCAGGCTTTGCGGATGTATATGTGCCAGCAGGTATGCACGCAACGCCGGGCCGGGCTCAACTTTGTGCCCAAGGGCCAGTTCCAGTTCGCTCAGTGGCAATTGCACTTCTGCAACAACACCATTGGATTTAATATCCAATAATATTATTGAATTCGGCATGGGGTGTGCCTTTGCACCCAGCGCACCTACACAGCAAATGAGCAGCAAAAAGTAATATCGCATACAATAAGATTAGAAAGTAAAGCTGTTGCCGTAATCCCTTTTATGGTCCCTGTACACACTGTGGTAGTGGATCTGTGAAGGATATACTACCCCCGTCTGGCAAACGAATTCTATCCATACGCTTGGGCCATCGATACGTACATAATCAGCATTGGTAGCCAGTGTAGCATTGCCGGAATAAGCAATATAAGTACTGCTTAACTCACTGCTGTAAGTACTGAGCAGGCTTGCAGCGGTAGCACTGTCTGCATCGTTTACCCACGGTTTCATGGCGGCTAATACCAACGCCTGTTGTGCACTGGTGAGAGAGCTGACAGCGATGCCTGATTTAGTTGTAGGGAACTGTCCGTCTTCGTTAGGGCCTAAGAGTACATCGCTAAATTTGGTGGTCAGCAGGGCACTTGCCAGTTCCGAAGTACTGAGAGAGGCGAGCATGGCCACCATAGCAGCCTGTTCCTGTGCCAGGGGGGCATAGGTGGTGCCACTGGATGTCCAGCTTTTGGGTTCGATACCTTCAAATCTTGGCGTAGCACCGGTTACAGCGCCACCGCTGAAAGTGATGTTTACTGCCAGGTGGTGGCCACCGAATTGCAATTGCCAGGTACCGGTGGTAGAAGGCGTACCTACGAATGCAATGAAGTAGATACCGGAACCATAGCTACTGCTACCGCTAGCGGTATTCAACACATCGTCTGCTGCAATGATCTGGGTGATTTCGTCATATCCTTCGTTGGCAGCAGTACCTGAAGCTGCTACTACGACTGCTTTTGCAGCGGCGAGCTGTGTACTGCTCAGGGAGGAGTATTGCAGACCATTGCGACAACTGCTACCACAGGGGAGGTTAGACCACCTGATGGCATAGGTGCTGGAATAGCTGGTGACGAGTGATGAAAGCTGTGAGCTGGAAAGCGTAGCTTCAAAGGCTTCGGCCAGGCAAACTACCTTGGCAGTGGTGTTGGCCGCGGAACTACAATCTGATGTCGCAGTAGTGGTGGTAGTATCAGTTGTCGTGGTACTGTCTGTAGTGGTAGAAGTCGTCGTCGCGTCTTTCTTACTACAGGAAAATAACAGCATAGCCGGAATGATGGCCAGTAAGCTGAAATGGATCGTGCGCATTTTCATGTTCTTGTTTTTGGTGAAGGGAAAAGGCTTTTCATGCTGGTTTATGCATAGGACCTGCAATTAAAGACAAGGTTTAGCCTTTCGGGGGGAAATTGGGGTCAATGAACGGTTTGTTGTGGTGAAAATCAGGATTTGAAAACATCGAAGAATGCGGCTTCGTAGCTGCTGCCTAAAGGGATGTCGGATCCTGCGATGAGGATTTGTTTGTTACGTACATTTTCTATGGCGGAGAGGGCGACGATGTAAGAGCGGTGCACACGGATGAAGTCTTTCGGGGGTAGTTTTTCCATGATGGCTTTCATGGTCATGCGGACAAGGAGTGGTTTTTGGGATTTGAGGTAGATTTTGAGGTAGTTGTCCCAGCCTTCAATATATTGGATGTCGGAGATGAAGACTTTTACCAGGCCGTAGTCGACACGGAGTACGAGTTGTGGGGCCTGGGTGGTGTTCTGGCGGCGGCTGGCGGCTTTTTCGACGGCTTGCTGGAAGCGGGCGAAGGTGAAGGGTTTGAGGAGGTAGTCAACGGCATTGACTTCGTAGCTTTCGACGGCGTAGTCGCGGTAAGAGGTGGTGAAGATGACGAGGGAGGGTTGGGGGATGGATTTGTAAAAGTCGAGGCCC
>NZ_JBCNKH010000020.1:0-100646 GCF_039596135.1 Chitinophaga sp. | reverse complement strand
GACTGGATTGAAATTACCGGTAGCTCGCCTACTGCTGTCAGTTGTGCTTTGTCTGCCAGCACAGCGGCGGTGAGCACCGTTGGAGAAGTATCCCAGACATTGAGCAGTATTTATCCTAATCCTACTCATGGCAATACTACCATCAATGTGACACTTGCTAAGAATGAGCAGGCTGTGATCCGGTTGTTTGATGCGCAGGGAAAAGTGGTAAAGGACCTGGGTGTAGTAAAATCGTTGACAGGTGGTACGCAACAGCTGACTTATGACTTCAGCGGGCAAATTCCAGGGCTTTACCTTGTGAGCGTTATGACTAACAAAGGCGCTATTTCAACCTCTAAATTATTGGTAGAATAGCTTAATTAACAACTTATAGAGCAGACGTAGTGACGGGAATAATCTATACGATTATTCCCGTTTTTTTCTTGATTGCACTTGTAATTCATAAGATAAAGTGTAATCTTTACCCCAGGTCTCATATTTTCATTATCTACGTACAAATGTTCAAATCTACCTATCATGAAACTAAACCACATTTTGAAATCTTAGACGGGGACTAGCGGCCATCTCTGTTGTCATCTTCCATTTCATGGAAATAGCAGTCCCAGATTACCACAACAGCTTTATCGCTTATGCCTTTAAAATATGCAGATGCACCATTACGAGCTATGTTGAAAAGAAGAAGTGCAGCTTATCAGGCTTAATATAAATGAGACCAGGCTACATAGTGTCCTGATGTGATTCAGTGTGTTCCATTTCGGTTCAAACTGAGCACGTATTTGGCGCATTTCTTCAATATTTGCCCCCTGAACAGGGAATGCTTCGAGCATATTGTTCAGGGGGATATTTCCTACTATTGTTACACCCATTACACCGATATAGTAAAATAACGTAGCTAGTAATAAAGTGATGGTAAACTCACGCCACAGGCATATTGGCAATAATACCAGTGGACTAAAGAAGCAGATAAAGAACAACGGATTTAAGATGGCCCGGTTCAGTTTCTGAAAGGCAAGTATGTATTCTTTGTCAGGTAGTAATGCCAGTCCCCTGGTAACGGATATAGACCAACAATAGAAGATACCTGCGGTGAGACCGAGAATAATAATGGTAATCAATTTCATTGTATCGATTTTTGAATGACAGCTGGTTTAATTTATTTTAAAGTAGCGATATAATCTGCAATCAACGCAACCCCTTCTTTGTGTATCATATGTGTACCCAGCAAAGGCATTTTGCCGCTTTGCATGTATTTTAAAATGCGTTGTTTGTATGTGGGATCTAAATAAGCTTCGTATGCGAGGCGTAAGTCAGATTTGTTACACATACCTGTAGGATGGTGACAATGTGCACAGTTCATATCAAGATAGGCGCGGGCGCGTTTTTCTACTGAGATAGTGCTATCCTGCCAGTCAGGCAGCGGTGATAAGGAAGTCATATCGGGTGCTTTCAGTATACCTGCCTGTACAAAAAAAGGAAGCTGGTAGTATACATTGCGTGCTTTGAAACCGATGGGGCGTATATCTTTTCCATGACAGGAATGACATTGTTTAATACCCGGTACGATATATCCTTTGAATTTTTTTTCTCTGCCTCTGCTGAGGTAGGCATCCTGCTGGGCGTCGTCCCATACATAGGTACCTGCTTCCCAGCTTGTAGCCGTTTTCAGCAATACCCTTGTTTCGATTTTCACACCGGCGCGGGAAAAGGTTTTGAACAAGACCGTGCCATCCGGAAATTGTGGCAATCCATTATCAGTGATGATGATTTTTTTATCAAAAGGTATACTGATCATCCTGTCCTTGTCAGTATAGTCAGAAAACAATGGTGTAGCCACTGTATATGGCACTGCTGCCTGTTTGTAATCAGATAGCTTTGGGAAAAGAAAGGTAATTAGGATCAGGATGTGTATCATCTGCTTGTGTTATTACAACACAAAACTCAGCAGATATCCATTTTTAAAATAGAATGATTCCGACAATGTTCCAGTGGAGTGACACCTGTGAACTTCCTGAACCAGCGGATAAAATGAGACTGGTCGGCATAGCCATTAGCATAGGCAATGTCAGAGAGTTTTGAAAACCGGCCACTATCCAGCATTTTCATGGCTGCCTGGAACTGGACAATGTTGGAGAATAATCGGGGGGAGATGCCTACATATTGCTCAAATCTTCTTTCAAAGGTACGTTCGGTAAGGTGTAGCTGGTAATGAAGGTCTTTCAGGGAGGTTTTACCATTACTAGCCAGAATACGGCTGGTGGCGTATTGCATACTCCTGTCTACAGGGTGGATTATTTTTTCGAGGTAAGAAAACAGTATCTCAAATTGTCGTTGGGGCGATGCCGTATTCCACAACTGTTCATCCAGGTTGACCCGGGGCACGGATGGTAGCAGGGACATATCTACACATTCATCCGTCAGTTCTTTGGCATGTAAGGGGAATACGGAAGGGAGTACATGTGGGTGAAAGATCAGACCTAGAACCGGGCAATTGGGGTGCGTGTGTAAAATAATCGGGTCCAGGGTCTGGCCAAATACGAAGGAGTGTGCCAGTGTTTTTTGCTTCTTTTCCAGGATCATTCCGGACTGCTGAAAAATAATGCCGGTTCGGCCATCAGCGAAGATGGGGAAGGCATTTTCGGCAGTTCCTGCTGCATACCAGACACGGGAGATGTAGGGTTGCAGGTGTGCAGGAATTTGTATGTCCGGAAAAAAATCCATGATAATAAAGGTAAGGAAATTTGGTAATTCAAATGATTTATGTACATTCGCGTCCCGAACGGACAAAAACGGATCAGTAGTTCAGTTGGTTAGAATGCCGCCCTGTCACGGCGGAGGTCGCGGGTTCGAGTCCCGTCTGGTCCGCAAGCTTTAAGCCTTCAAGTCGAAAGATTTGGAGGCTTTTTTGTTGAGATCAAATGAGGGGTCTTCTCTTAAATGATTGTGATTGTAAAGGGGTTCGGGGGCGTCAAATATTTAGTTGTTTTTTATCGTAGTCCACTCCACTACCCCTACTTTTTTAGCCCATAAAACAAATTCATTTTTAAGGCTTTTAGCTTTTTCAGGGTATTTAGCAGCCAGATTCTGAATTTCGGAGCGATCTTTATCAAGGTCATATAGCTCCCATGGCTGATCAGGTTCTGCAACCAGCTTCCATTTTCCTTTCCTGATTGCCCTGCTTCCTTCGTGTTCCCAAAATAGTGTTTCGTTACCTTTATAAGATTTGTTTCTGAAAGCATCGACCAGGCTGATACCTGCCAATGGTGTAAGATCCCTGCTTTTAAATTGAGTTGGATATTTTACGTCAGCAAGATCAAGACAGGTGGGCATCAGATCTATCAGGTGGCCAGGACTGTCATTGGTGCCGCCTGCTTTGATGTGTCCCGGATACCAGATTATAAGTGGTGTCGCTATGCCACCTTCGTGCGTATTACGCTTAAATAATTTAAACGGAGTATTACTTACATTGGCCCATGGTATTTCGTAACTATCTATGGAATTTACTGAGCCAGGCAAGCCCGTTTTTGGGATAACCGTAGATAAACTTTTTACTTCATCGGCACTGCCGCCGTTATCGGAGACGAAAAAGATAATCGTGTTTTTATCTTTTCCCAACTGTTTAAGTTTGGCTACGATCTCGCCGATACAGACATCCATCCGGTAAACCATCGCGGCATAAATGGCCATGCGGGTGTCCCATTTATCTTTTTCTTCAGGAGATAAAGAGTCCCAGGCTGGTGCACGGTTATCACGGGCAGATAATTGCCATTGTTTTTTGATGATGCCGTTGGCCAGCTGTTTTTCATAGCGCTGTTTTCGCAAAATATCCCAACCTTTAAGGTATTGGCCTCTATATTTTTCAATATCTTGTGGCAAGGCCTGGATAGGCCAGTGCGGGGCATTATAAGCGACATACAGAAAGAAAGGTTTTTGCTGCTCTTTGATCTCATCTAAAGATCTGACAGCAAAATCTGTAATGGCCTGCGTAAGGTATTTTGAAGTATCGTTTCGGATTACTTCTTTATCGTTAAGCATAAAAGTGATCTTGCTGCCATCATTATATAGCGGTGTAGAATTGAAGTAGCTGCTGCCGTTGTTCAACAAAGTAAACGACTTATCGAACCCGCGATTATATGCCAGTGCAGATTGCTGCAAACCTACATGCCATTTTCCCGAAACAATGGTATTATAACCTGCTTTATCTTTTAGTAACTCGGCAATGGTCGCACAATTTTCATTTAAAAATCCCTGGTATGCGGGTGAGCCTTTATATTTTACCATGTCGCCAACACCCGCCTGGTGCGGGTACAAGCCGGTTAACAGTGCCGCGCGCGATGGACAACATCTACCAGCATTGTAAAATTGAGTCATTTTAAGACCTTCATGGGCCAGTCTGTCTATATTGGGGGTGCTGATTTCGGAGCCAAAACAACCGATATCAGAAAAGCCCATATCGTCGGCCAAAATGATGACGATATTGGGCTTTTGTTTAGAGGTCTGTCCAAATGCAGGCCCCATATAAAATATAATGATGAGTAAGTAATTTCTTTTCAGCATAACAGCGCTTTTAAAATGTTGCAAATTATCCAGTCATTCAGGTTCACCGAGAGAAGCATCACAAAATAAATATCTTCTTACATCTTCATTAAGCATTGACCGCACTTTTGCATGCAAGCTATAAAACCCATTCCTGAAAAATTAGCAATTTTCCATTTTTAGTCGTAAACATTTTATAAAAGTGGTGTTGTGTTCTTTATTGAAAAAATTACCTATCTACTTGTGAGGCTTCAGATCATTATAAGGAATGACTGGATTATATGGCATATTTTCTTCTTTAGAACGCGGGTGGATTTTAAAAATACGAGGGCGAATATAGGGATTTTTCACCCTCATTGAATGAACGGAGGTAATAAGTCGAAAGATTTGAAGGCTTTATCACACCCCCATCCTCTCTCCAAAAGAGATTTGTTAAAATTTGCAAATAACATGTCATAATCTGTTCATGCTAAACATCAGCTCTTAAGTAAGTTAGCGTATTGTATTAAAAGACTAACGTCGATCAAAACCTATAAGTAGAAAACTAACCAGCATTAAGAATATATCTCTGGATTATACGCCTGTAGCATTTCAATTTCAAAGTTTTACCTAAATAGTTAGGAGTATTATTCCCTTGTACGTCCAGCTGGTCACCATTCTGGCAGTTATTGACAAAACCATTTCTGCAGCTACTGTGTAAGCAGAGGTGGCTGTTGTATGCGTGTGCGTGAAGATGCTGCATTCATGTTCAGACTATGTACTGTACCTCAACTCATATTATGAAAAAACATGTAATTAATCTGTACTTCTCAACGTTGCTATGCGTTTGTTTTAGCGCTTATAGTGGACATTTACAGGCACAGGGACAACCTGCAAATGATACAGGCTTTGTAACCGGTAAAGTTGTCACTGACGAAAGTGTACCTATACCCGGTGCCACTGTTCAATTGGTGAATAGCAAGCATGTCACCAATACAAATGTAAACGGAGTATTCCGTATCCGCCGTACGAATAACGATTCTGTTATCCAGGTTTCCCATGTCGGCTATCTCACGCTGGTAGTACCTATCAGCGGAGCAGGGAGCATTGTGCTGAAGACGGCTGCAAGTGATATGAATGAAGTAGTCGTTGTGGGATATGGTAAACAAAAGAAAATTTCCCTGACAGGAGCCATTGCTTCTGTTGGCACAAAGGAACTGAAGCAAAGTCCTGTAGCCAACTTAAGTAATGCGCTTGCCGGTCGCCTACCTGGTCTCGTAACTTTACAAAACAGTGGCGAACCTGGCTATGATGCATCATCGCTCTGGATCAGAGGCATGGCCACTTTTACTGGTAGCCAGAGCCCACTTATTCTGGTAGATGGGGTAGAACGTGCATTCTCTGGTATTGATGCCAATGAAGTAGAGAGCATTTCTATATTAAAAGATGCATCTTCTACTGCCGTGTACGGGGTTCGGGGTGCAAACGGGGTAATATTAGTCACCACAAAAAGGGGCATGAACTCAAAGCCACAGATCAACTTTACCCTTCAGGGAGGCATCCAGGAACCAACAAGATTGCCTGAATATCTCGACTCTTATGATGCACTGAAATTATACCGCGAAGCCCTGATCAACGATGGCCAGAATTATGCCATGTACACAGATGATTATCTGAATAAATTCAGGGACAGATCACACCCGGCTTACAAGTATCTATATCCGAATGTAAACTGGCTGCATGAACTGCTGAAATCAAATGCCCCCATGTATTCCAGTAACTTAAACGTATCTGGGGGGAATGACTTTGTACGCTACTTTACCTCTATCTCTTACCTCAGGCAAAGTGGGTTATACAAATACGCCAACTTATCTGATTATAATATTCAGGCCCTTAATAACAAGTATAACTTCCGTTCCAATATTGACCTGAACATTAGCAAAGATCTGACTATGGAATTGAACCTCGGCCAGATCGTATATGACAATAACTACCCGAATGTAGGTGCGTCTGCACTTTTCGCAGATATGCAGGCCATACCTCCGTACCTGTACCCAATGCAAAACCCGGATGGATCTGTAGCTTATCAATCTGCCAAACCTTACAACCCGTTTGGTCGTTTAACCCAGGGCGGCTACCAGCGTAACTTCCAAAATACACTGCAGGCCACCACCGGGTTCAAACTCAACCTGCCCTGGATCACCAAAGGTTTAAGCACCCGGGTAAGGCTCTCATTTGACTCCTACAATTACCGGAATATAACCAGATCTAAATCCTACTACACATATAAATGGTCTATAGCTGATGATCAGGCTACCGACCTCTCTACCGGCACCTACACAAAGGTGACCGATGGTTCCAATAACCTGAGCTATGATGTGGCAGCTAACAGTAATCGTCGTACACAGCTGGAAGCTTATCTGAACTATGACCGCACTTTTGGTAAACATGCCGTTACCGCCATGGCGCTTTACCAGCAACAAACATTTTTTGACGCCGTGGGATCCAATGACGCGATCAACGGCCTTCCTTATAAGTATAACGGGTTAATAGGCAGGGTAACATACGCTTATAACAGTAAAATATTCGGCGAGGTAAACTTTGGCTATAACGGGTCTGAAAACTTTCCGGCAGGTAGACGTTATGATCTCTTCCCGGCTGTTTCCGCGAGTTATGTTATTTCTGAAGAACCTTTCTTTAAAAACCATCTACCACTCATCAACCTGTTGAAGATCCGTGCATCCGCAGGTAGTGTAGGTAATGACAAGATCGGTGGTCAGCGCTTCCTGTACCAGAGCACCTGGGCACTGGGGGGCACCGGTTATCAGTTCGGCCGCAATCACGATGGATCTGCATATGGTGGGGTATTGGAAGACAGGACGGGCAACATGGCAGTGACCTGGGAAAAAGCAAACAAATACAACGCGGGTATAGACCTCGAAATGTTTGGCAGCGCCCTCTCCATATCAGGGGACGCGTTTTATGAGTTAAGAAGCAATATCCTGGCTACTCCGGGAACCATTCCAAGTATGATCGGTATCGTCAATTTACCCTATGTGAACCTGGGTAAGGTACAAAACAAAGGATTTGAGCTCACCATGGAATACCGTAAACACTATCGCAAATACGGCTACTTCCTGAAAGCGAATTATTCGTACAACGTGAACCGTATTATTGCCATGGACGAGCCTTCTTTTGACGGACATACTTATCAACGGCATACCGGGCGTGCTATCGATGATCAATATGGATATGTGGCACTCGGCCTGTTCCAGTCACAGGATGATATTAGTAAAAGTCCGGACCAGTCTTCCTTTGGCGCCATTCAGCCAGGTGACCTGAAATACAAGGATATGAATGGAGACGGCGTGGTTAACTCGCTTGACCAGACCTACCTGGGTAAGCGCTCAGTTCCCTACAAGATGGCAGGTATTGCATTGGGTGGTAATTTTCATTCCTTTGACGTGAGCCTGCTTTTCCAGGGTGGATTTGGTGGTCATACCTGGTTTACCGGACCACGTATGTGGCCATTCTCTGGCGATGCAGGTGTATTGTCAGATATAAAAGGCAATTACTGGACACCTGAACATACAAATGCAAAGTATCCAAGATTGTCTTACGCAGCGAATCAGAACAATAATCAGAATTCAACCTGGTGGCTGTACAACTCAAACTACCTGCGACTGAAAAATTTAGAAATTGGTTATACCCTTCCTAACATTACTTCACGCCTGGTGGGTATCCGGAATTTAAGGCTTTTTGTAAATGGCCTGAACCTGGTTACCTGGGATAAGATCAAAATTTTCGATCCGGAAACTCCTAATGACTCAGGAAACTATCCCCAGATGCGCGTTTTCAACGCCGGTTTGACCGTGGGATTATAATGCTGTATGACTTTAAACATTAAATTATGAACAGACTAACATATATATACAGGAGTCTTGTAACAGCGGCCATCGTTACCACATTGCTAGCCGCGTCGTCCTGCAAAAAATTCCTCGATGTAGTTCCTTCCGAACTGGTCACTTCAGACCAGGTATGGGGCAATATTAATAATGCCAATGGTGTATTGGCAAATTTATACTCCAAGATGCCGGGATCCCTTGCCGACGGCTGGACGGATGAGATATGTGCAGCAACGGATGAATGTTATCATCACTGGGGAGCCGGTTTTTACCCCCTTTATTACAACAGCGGTGCCTGGAATGCGGCGAGTAACCCATACGATATATGGGCGGATGCTTACCAGAAAATCCGTCAATGTAACCTGTTCCTGGAGAATATAGACAAAGTGCCTGTACCGGAGAACCAGCAATCCTATTACGCCACAGTACTGCCCCGGTATAAAGCGGAGACAAGGGTGTTACGTGCATTTTTCTATTTTGATCTCTTCAGGCGTTATGGTGCGGTACCAGTTCTCACCCGCTCTTATGCTGCATCAGAAGCCGGGGAGATGCAGATGCCCAGGTTGCCGGTAGATTCCGTAGTGAATTTCATTACAAGAGAATGTGAGCAAGCCGCAGACATATTGCCTGTCAGCTATGCCGACGGAGACCTGGGACGTATCAGCAAAGGTGGTGCGCTGGCACTGGCAACCCGCACGTTGGCATATGCCGCCAGCCCTTTATTTAATGGTAATCCTTTGTACAAGGATATCAAAAACCCCGATGGTACAGCGCTGTTTAGTCAAGTGGCAGACAGGGAGAAATGGAAACGCGCGGCAGACGAAGCACTGAAGGTCCTTAACCTGAATCTTTATACATTAAATACAGTAGCTGGTGATCCGATTAACAGTTACTCCAGGGTGTTTAATACCCGTAACTGGGACGAAATAATCGTAGCCAAACAACAGAATAACAGTAAGAATATAGAAAATGAATGCTTACCATATGGTGGCTGGTTTGGCGGCTGGGGAAAGTATAGCATCCTGCAGGAGTTTGTGGATGCTTACGAGATGAACAATGGATATCCTATACATGACCCATCTTCAGGATATGATTCTGTAGGTACCTGGTCTGGCGATATCTTTGGCGCTGATGGCTATAGCGAAAATGTACATTTTGATAATATTTCAACAATGTACAGAGATCGTGATCCGAGATTTTATGCAACCGTTACTTTCCAGGGTAGTAAATGGGCGATTCGTCATACGGCGAATACACCGGTATGGATGTCATGGTGGGGATCTAATGGTGGAACATCGCAGGGCTGGCCCAAATCAACCGGTACCTACCCTGTGTCTGGTTATAATCCCCGTAAATGGATTTCCCCCGATGTAGATATGCTCAATTACTGGACATCTCCTGATGCGAAACGGAATGATCCTGTGATACGCCTCCCGGAAATTTATCTCATTTATGCAGAAGCATTGAACGAATATAACCAGGGACCAACCGCTGAAGCCTTCAACGCTATCAATAAAGTGCGCGCACGGGTCAATATGCCGGCATTGCCTATCATTGCTGACGATAATACTGTGGCTGGCTTTAGAGCGCGCGTGCAAAATGAAAACCGGGTTGAGTTTGCCTTTGAGTCACACAGGTTCTGGGATGTAAGGCGCTGGATGATCGGTACAATTGTAGACAATGGACCTGTACATGGCTTAAATGCACGCCCCACCACACAGGAATTACAGTCTTCTGGTTTTGACGTAAACAGTAAAGAAGCCGGGTTGTCTGTATTTTACAAACGTACTGTTATACAAACACGTGTATTTCAACCCAAGCATTACCTCTTTCCAATACCTCAGACGGAGATAGAAGTCAATCATCAATTAGTACAAAACTATGGTTGGTAAAGATGTTTATATTTTGATATTAAAGAACGGCCGGTGCATGGACATGCACCGGCCGTTCTTTAATTGAAGTTGTCAGATTTTGATTATAACAACCGGGAAGGGGATTATAAAAAAGAATCAGTTTGCGGACAATAAGGAGGGCATGCCAACGTACTGTCTCCGATAGGGAAATTAATGAAAAGCATACCTGCATTTGTTGTCAGCTGGCATTTAACAATAGCATGATGCATTGCATCTACAGGTACCAGTACAATTTTTTGATCTCCTTCAGCAAAACCATTAAACAGGCGAAGCCCTTCACAACCAGGGGCACTCAGTAGTGTTTCAATAAGTTCCCTACCACATAAATTTGACTTGGTGGTACCGGGATGCAGATCCTGGTATTCTTTGATCATGTCAACAGCATCTGTTGTGCTGATGAATTCACCTGTATGGCAAATTACAGGACAGTTTGTTTCCCATGGGTTATAAAATGGGCTGATGCCACCTTTACCTGCTATGAGAGTAGTGATGTTCCTGTTGAAACGGTCTACTGCTACCAACAGCGGCGTGTGTGCCTCTTCATACATAGCATTTACTATGCGGATGCCTACGCAGCCCGGAACGCTTAATAACTGATCAATCAGTTCCTTGCTGTATAAAACGGCACCTGTGCCATTGGGTACCTGGCTTTGATAAGTTGAAATCAAGTCAATGGCTTTGGTGAGGGTAATGAGCTCTCCGATTTTTTCAATGTTGGACAGGAGGAGTTTCCTTTTCTGTGTGATCATAATGAGGATGTTTGGGAGGGTTAAATAGTAATTTGTTCTCTTATTTGGGCAATTCCGGCTGTTAGGTTGACCTTTCTTTTAGAGAAGATACTTATTTTTTTTGTATAAGCAAAGGGAATCCCTGAATCGTTTTCTGCTTATTAAAACGAAAAAATTTTATCCAGCTCTATTACGTGTTTCCCCTGTGAAAAAACTTTGGGTGCTTTCGACAGCTTTTCTGCAAGTATAGCAGTAGGCATTGGCTTAAATTTTTTAATTATTCCCAACCAATTTAATAACGATATCAAAACGGCGCTTATTCGTTCTCCTGCTCTGTCTGTATCTTTTCGTAACAATAATCCAGGTCTGAAGATGATGTAATTGTAAAAGCCTAATTCTGAAATTGCATCTTCCAGTTTTCCTTTTAGTTTAGAATAAAACACCCTGCTGGTAACAGACGCACCGTATGCAGATAACAGTACCATGTGTGACACCCCATTTCGTTTCGCTGTTTCAGCAAACTGCAATGGAATTTCATAATCAATATGCCACTGTTTTTCTTTGGAACCGGCTGTTTTTAAAGTAGTTCCCAGGCAGGAGAACAAAACATCGCCATTGACAAGTTCTGCAACTTCTCCCGGTTTATCAAAGTCGATAATTATTTCTTTCAGGTTAGGATGGGCTATTCCGCTTGTACGCCTGACAAAAATTACCACTTCTGAATAAAAAGCATCCTGCAATAAATTTTTTACAAGATCTTTTCCGGTAGCCCCGGTGGCACCGATGATGAGTGCTTTCATTTTTTTACTTTTAAAATTACTTAATATTGCGTCGTTATAATAAGAAAAGAACGATCGATTGGGAATCAATTGATCGTTCCATTTTATAAACTAAAGCCCGATTTTAAGCAACAAATCTGATACTTCTCCCGGCTGCGATAAAAACGGTGAATGGCTTGTGTTTACAGTGTAAACTGTGTTTATTCCTGCTGCAGCTATCATTCTATCCTGCAAGCCTGGAGAAATCACAACGTCCTGTAGCGTTTTGATATACACCTTGCTTACTGCACCAAAATTTTCATTAGTTAGTGCAACCTTGTTAGTAAATGGTATTGCTGGCTCAGCACGGTAGTTATCTATCACCTGTTGTTTTGTGGCAGTATTGCCATCATTGATAAAGAGATATGTGAGGCTATCGGCTTTTACATCCAGGGTCAATTTATCGGCCGACTCAATTAGCAACGGTCCAAGCTTTGAATCCGGATCAGAAAAAGCCAACTCAGTTAGGGCTTGCCCATTAGCCGGAAGAAAAGCTCCGATATAAACCAGCTTACTGATCCTGTCAGGAATTTTTTCCGCCACACTGGTTATCACCATGCCACCCATGCTGTGGCCTACCAGAATTACTTTTCCATCTATCTTTGAAATGGCGTCAACTACTTTGTCACGGTATACATCCAGCGATAATTGGTAAGTTGGCGTTTGGTCTGTGCCATGGCCGGGCAATTCCACAACAATCACTTTGTTGCCCTTACTTTCAAGATTGGTGCGTACAGCGTTCCATACATAAGGAGCCTGCCATGCACCATGTACTAATACGTAGGTGTTTGTTTTCGCTATAATAGGCTCATTTTTTTGACATGATGCTGATGAGAAGATGGTCATTGCTGCAGATAGCAGCGATAAAACTGTTTGTTTCATTTTATTTAAATTTTGATTGTTTATAATAATTGTTACAACCTGCTTTTTATTACGGCGGGTTTTATTGTGCAAGAAAGCCTCCATCAATTGCCAGCGTGGTACCTGTTACAAAACTTGCTTCATCACTTGCCAGAAATGCAACGCCATTGGCAATTTCTTCTGGCTTTCCTGCTCTCTTCATAGGCGTTTGATCAATTACCCATTTGTTGAGATCAGCATCCTGTGCATCGGTAAGGGGAGATTCGATGAAACCAGGACTAACTGCATTTACACGAATGCCATCTTTGGCGTAGGTCAGGGCAGCGTTTTTCGACATCAGTATCACAGCACCTTTAGCAGCATTATAGGCAACTACACCGGCAGCGGCTACTGAGCCCCAGATAGAAGAAACATTGATGATAGTGCCGGATTGCTGTTTCATCATTTGCGGAATAGTATGTTTCATTCCCAGAAGAACACCTGTCTGGTCAATGCTGATCAGGCGGTTCCACTCTTCCATTTCAATTTCATGGATGGGCGTGTAAGAAATTACACCAGCATTGTTTACCAGAATATCTATGCGATCTTCTGCTTTCAACACCTGTGCTACTGCGGTTTTCCATTCAGCTTCCCTGGCTACATCAACTTTAATGAAAGTGATTCCCTCACCGTAGTCTGCATCTTCCCTGATGTCGAATGCATACACTTTAGCGCCCTGTTCTTTTAATTTCCTGGTAATGGCAAAACCAATACCCTGATTTGCGCCTGTTACAATGGCGACTTTGTTTGTTAACTGTTTCATTTTTGTTTGATTTTTATTGTTATGAAATTTGTTTAGAGATCGTTGTTATTATCCGGTGCAGGCATGTCAAACCCGTTCAATACCATTGCTATTAAACAATACCCACCGATGAGAAATATTAATTCTCCTGCGCCTTCTTTTCCTAACATCATCACAGCTTGTTTGTAAGTTGAATCGGGAACAATGCGGCCAGTCACCAATGCCCGGGCAACGTCATGAGCAATGGTCTGCTGTGCATTCAGTTCATTCGGCCTTCCGCCTGCGGCCAATGTTGCAATGGTTGAAGGAGAGAGACCAAATGCCGCAGCCATTATTTCGTGTGCATATAGCTCGAACTTAGCTCCGTAAGCGCCGCCTACAGTAAGTATCGCCACTTCCCTTACATCCTTTGCCAGAGAGGCATTCATATCAAGTGTTCTTAAAAAACTCAAAGCCGGAATACCAAACTGTGGAAAATGAAGCATGGGGGCAAAGGGACCGAGTAATGCGCCGTTGGCATCTATCATGTTTACCTGGCTTTGGCTGTGACCAACAAGGTTGGCTATTTCATTGTGAACAGCGCGCAGTTCTGTGCTGAGTGTATCGGGTGATAATGGTTTGATACGCATAAAATTTATTTTAAAAAGTGAATTGTCCGTCAATAAGTACAAAGGCCATCCGGCATATTTTTCCAGAGCGGTTTGCCCATGCATGGTTGGTGCCATTTTGGATGACGATATCTCCGGCTTTGATGGTTGTTTCTCCACGGTCAAGTATCATGGTAATTTCTCCTTCCAGTACAATTCCGTAGTCCACAGTTTGTGTGCGGTGCATGAGCGGGTGTGGCGCTCCTGCTTCAGATGAAGTGGAAGCCTGTTCGCCGCCCATTGTTTTAAATTTTTCTGCTGCAGTTACCCCGGTGAGTTTTTTTATTTCATCTCCTTCAGGAGGAAATTCAATTACCCGGATACGGGTTCCGTTTTTAGGTGGCGCCAGCACTAATTTGGTTTCATCTAATTCATCTGGTTGAGGATGGATAAGTGCAGGTGTTTCTATCGTATTCCACACTTCAAAGAAGGTTGGTCCACCGGGGCCGCCGATTAATTGTGTGAACACAGGCGGCGCATCTGATACGATAATGGCTTTGTTGTCAGCATTATGACCTGTTACGATGCGTCTGAAAGTTGTTTGTTGCTGATTCATGATTGACAAAATTTTATTTGTTAGCTGATTGTTTGAAAACATATACTCCGAGATAGTGGAACAGTATGCCTATTGCCCATGCAGGAGTGCTCCATAATGGCCAGGGATAAGTTCTGTCGGTGATGTACCATACCAGCCAGATGATGGGGGTAACTAACAGGAAAACCAGCAGGTGAATCCTGAAACCTTTTTTGGGATTGATGTGGGTTGTTGTGTTTTTCATGATGTTTAATTTGTTAGAAAATGATTTATATAAATTGTTTGCCTAAAATCTCTGTTTTGCTTAACCATTTATTTCTTTGTACATCGGTTGATTTTCTCATAAATCCGAAAGTGGAAAAGCTGATGGGCTTAAAGCCAACATAACCAAATACAACTTTTTTGAGAATGCGATAAAGCGAAGCTCTGTGAACAAGGTAGAACCAGAACTTAGGGGTGTCCATGGTTACTAATATTCTCATGCTTTTTCCTTTCAGTAATTGTTCGGGAAAATTTTTGCCTGAATGATTTTTAAAGGCAAAGCCGGGAAGAAAAAGCCTGTCAATAAATCCCTTCGTGATTGCAGGCATAGCGCCCCACCAGTTGGGAAATACGAATACTACATGGTTGGCCCATTGAAATAGTTTTTGGGCTGCCACCAGGTCTGCTTCCAATTGGTCGGTTTTCCCGGTTTTATAGCCGTCGGCAAGGTTTACGTCAAAATTCAGGTCGGAGATGTAAATGGTTTTGCAGGTGGCACCAACACTTTCGGCGCCTTTCTGGTAAGCATCCAGCAGTGCTTTATTAAAAGATTTTTTGGATGGATGACCGAGGATAAGTAATATGTTCTTTGCCATTGTGTATCGTTTTAGTTTGATAACACAAAGCTGCAAAACAAATCAAGGGGGCACCTGACTCAAATGTGTCAAAATATTATTGGTGCGATAATTTTTGGCGGATGCGGGTAAGGGATTGGCGTTCTATACCCAAAAAACTACAAAGGTGGGATAGTGAGATTCTGTTGAACAAACCGGCGTGATTTTTTATGAAATTCAGGTAACGCTGCTCTGCTGTTTCAAAAATGAAGCTTTCAATACGGGCCTGTTGCCGCTTCAAAATTTCTTCAACAATCAAACGGCTATATCGTTCAAAGCCACCAGACTGTTGGTATATCCATTGCTGGTCTTCGTAAGTAAGACATAACATTTGTGTTGGCTCTAAACATTGAATGGTATAACGGCTTTTTTGTCTGGTAATAAAGGCAGGATAGTGTGTGGCATAATCACCTTCCTTATAAAAGCCAACTGTTATTTCGTTCCCGTTGTCGTCGATATAAAAAGAACGTACCAAACCTGCTGCAATAAAACCTATTGCATTTTGCACTTTGCCGGCTTGCAGAAAAATCTCTTTCTTTTTTAATTCCTGGAATACAAGTTTTGATGCAAACAGCGATAGCTCATCAGTAGATAATTTGGGACAAATTGTCCTTGCTGATGCTATGAATATTTCTGTTGCTACTTCCATTTTGGGTTTATTGTTCTGCAAAGATAAAAATTGTGGGTGTAGAATTGGTCAGGTGTATGAAATAGCAGGTGTTCGAAAGTAAATTCGTATTTAATTCATTATCAAATAAATATGTTTAAATATAAGATTGTTATAAACATTTACCTGCAAACCGGATCTAAATTCGTTTGCAGGCGTTAAAGTTTTCAAGTCAAAAGATTAAAGATCTGGTAAAAAATCAATGGCAATTGTAACAATTATCCTGTTTGAAACGATTAACTACTGAATGGGATCGTTAAATCTTATTGGAAAAATTGGCAAAGGGATCTGACACATATGTGAAGTAGCAGTAATTGGAAAAATATAATTGTTAATATCAGAAATATTTGACTAACTTAGGTTAACAACATTGAGTACTGATAGCTATTGTACAATCAAATATGTTAAACCCGTATTAATTATTAACCTATATTTTTTCAACCTAAACAAGACGGAATAAACCCAACGTCTTTCCCTTAACCAATTTAACTTTTACCATGAAGCCTATTAATTATCTGAAAGCAATTTCACTGTTATGCGCTTTGTCTTTTGCATCCTGTACGAAGGATCATGAAGCTAATCAGAAAGAGCTCCAAAAAGACGGCCTAATCACCCTGAAATCCGGTGTGGTGGTAGAGAAAAAGGGGGCTAACTATTTCTGGGAAGGGGACATTCTTCTCAGTGAAACCCAATTAAAAAATCTCGACACTTACGGACAATTACAGCCAAGTAAACCCGATTATATTGGCGCTGTAAAAAATGAACATCCTGCTTTTAATGTACCGTTTGTTGATCCGAATGGCAATCGCGCCATCCCAAGAGCATTCAGTATTTATCCTACCGCTTATAATCTATGGGCAATGGTCAGGATCATTTACGGATCTAATCTGACAACTTACGAAAAACAAGTCATTCAATCTGCTTTGCAGGAAATGGAGGCATCTACCAATGTAAGATTTTACAATGCTACCTGCGAACCACTGGTGGACCCGACTTATGGATTCACTTATCCTAACATTGAGTTCTGGTCTACTGACGGTGCAGATGTAAGTAATTCTTACCTGGGTAGAGTAGGTGGTGTACAACGCATCAATCTGGCCGACTTTGCTTTTTATGGATGGGATAATCACGTTATCATTCATGAGATCTGCCATGCACTTGGTTTAAGACATGAGGCTACCCGTATTGACAGAAATTCTTATGTCACTGTCAATACATCAAACCTTACTGCTTCCGGTCAGGCACAATTCGCAATTCCATCTACCAACTACTATCAGGTGGGGGCTTACGATTTTACTTCTGTAATGGGATATAGTTCCTATACCTCCAGTACATCCATCGTAAACAATACCAGTTTACCTATGTACACCAAACTTGATGGTTCTTCTATCACACAGGGAAGTACCGTATCTGCCAGTGACAGATCATGGATTAACTACTTCTACCTGCCTTATATAGCCCGGTCAGATGTATATGCTGAACTGGCACCGGTAGTGTATAAGTCAGACAATACTGTGATGACAGCTTCAGAAAGGCTCGACTTACAGGCTTATTTGAATAATGGTAATCCTACACCGCCAAACTGCTGTAGAATTACAAATGATTTAGGCAAGTTTACCTGTCCTTAACCGGCAATAATTGAGAAGAAGGCTGCAGACAAGTAGTCTTCTTCTCAATTTTTTTATAAACCAAAACTTAAATTTTCTACGGATGAAATGCTTTATTAATTTGTTATTTCCTGTTGCAGCCTTATTGTTATTTCAATCCTGTGATAAAAAGGATGATGGAGATACTAGGGTAATAGATCCGCTGACCTACTCCTCCAGCTTCAACTGGCGGGAAGATTCTATCAAAGCTGGCAATGCAGAAGCGTTTAGCAAGATTGAAAACGGCAATGTATTTACATGGTTAGCTAACTCTACGCTGGTGAGTAAAAGTGAGTTTGCTATTTACCGTGTTCAGTCAAATATCCAGGCAGATTTTGCGTATACAGTCACCGCAGATTCTGTAATTGCACTGAAACTAACGAATGACAGTATTTATTTTTACGACAAGGAAAACCATCTGAGAACGGATTTATTTGGTAAGGTAACCTATTCTCCGGAGGCTAGTTTAGTATTATTTAATACGGCTGTGTCACCCGGTATTACCATTAAATACAAGCTTGAAACGAAGTGAACAATGCCGGTTATGATGACCGGCTTTTCCTTTTTATGGTGGCGTAATGGCTGAGTTGTAGGGTTATGCCCAGCGTGATATTATAGTTATCATTCTTAGCACCGTTGAATTGCGTGCGCAGTTGGTTGCCGGTTGTAAGATATGTAATATCTGTTCCCCTGGAAATACTGGTGTTGCCTGCCATAAGAGCGAGTGTGCCGGTGAGATAACTATTGATCGCGTAATTACCCTGCACACGATATTCCATACCATATCCTTTGGCTGTCTGCACAAAACTTACCGGGTGCATGAAAGCTGCAATCATATTCCAGTTGGCCGTGCCCCTATACCAGAGGTTTGTATATGCGATACTAATTTCCGCTGATAATGATCGTGTGCATTTATAATTACCCCGTATTTTAATAGCAGGTCCCCGCCATCGGGCGGTATATGTGCTCTTTAAGTCTGGTAAGTCCTGGCTGAGGAGGTAAAATTGCTGACTGGTATTTTTATACGCAGCACCTGCACTCACACTTAACGAACGCCTTTGTAGAAGGGTGTAGTCCGCACCTGCGCTGAAAACAGACAGATAGCCTTTGTCACTTTCAAACGGCTGCTGAAAGGTAGGATTAGTGCGATTGTCGTTTTCATAGTCAGTATCAGTACCGTGGCCATTCAGCACGCCATTCCGCTGGTAGTATGCTTCCAGCCGGAGACGGTTAGTAACGTTGCAGGTGCCGCCTGCAAAAAAGCCCAGTGTAATAATGTTTTTAAATTTTAACTCTGAGAGTATGTTGGGGGATTGTCCCTGCTCGTTGCCAGCAATGGACCAGTGAAAATTATTCACATCGAAGCTGGGACCCGCAGAGAGGGTCTGGCTCGTGGAAAACAGCGGGATACCTAACAAAATACCAGTGAGTATAGGCAACGGGAAACAATGGTTCATTTTAAAATCTTATGATCAGTAAGATACATATTTTTTCAGGATCAGAGAGGTCTGAAATAGTAAAAAAAACTGGATTTCTGGATGATATATGGCTTTTACCCTGATATTGTAAATTACCCGTAACCTGCCTGAATGACTAATAATTACCTCTTTAAGGAGGTACTTTACGTAACTTTGTTTTACTGGAAAGATTATTGCACAATAACTATTAATAATGTGAATATTGAAATTTGCGCACCAACATCAGGTCTGTATAATCTGTGATCAGGAGCGCTAACTTATCCACCTCTTTAAGTAATTTTTTCTCTGTAGCAGGACCAAGTTCATTATCTTCTGATACCGTATTCTTAATTTCTTCTTTAAACAAACCTATATATAATGACTTTATATTTTTATAGATCAGTGAACTATCCGCTGGTGCTAAACAATAAAGATCATATTCAACAAAAGCCGGTATCCTATTGAATTGATGCCCAAAATACGTTCCTCCCTGTGCTAATTCTCCATAGATTTCATTAATAGATCTGTACAACTTAAGCAATCTTTCTCTTCTCTGACCCTGCCCAACATTCTTCTTCTTCAAAAAATAACTATAGATGAGATAGAATCCATCCTGCCCTGCTTCACTATTAAAACCGGCATCTTCCTGTGTTGGATGACACCTAAGGTTTGCATAGGCCACTTCCGGGCTTGATGAAATTTCATCAATTAATACCGGGTACCGTTTTGAGAAATCTTCCAACTCATTTTCAGTATAGACAGCATTAGCTGCACTATCTATCAAAATTTTAGGACTATTATCTTCTTTTTTTACAGCATCCATTTTAGTGCGATGATCTGGCCTGTTTGCATGACAGGCGACGACGCATAACAATAAGAATAAATGGGCTTTTTTGCGCATTAAAGTGGGGTTAGTTATAGGAAAAAAATCATGGTACCCTGATAATCCTTCTTGGCGCATGCACGCTTCCCCTGCTTCTCATTCCCCCCAGGGTAGCTCCCAACCTTCCCAAAAATGCCGAACTATGAGCAACTATAAAGCTAGGCGCAGTTCTCAATCTCCTTAATATCCGCTGCCTTATCGCAGGATCTGCTGATGCACCAACTGAATAGCCCAGCTTTCTTTCTATCAGACCACGTAATCTCGGATGATCCATCATTTGTTGAATGGCGTTTGCAGTCCATTCCTGTCCCATTTGCGGACCTCTGCGGGTTCTTCCCAGATCCGGAGCCCTGCCTCCTTTTACTTCAATACGATACATATAGATCACGCCCGTTTCGGGATGGATTCTGAATCCTATGAGATCAATACCGTGACCTGACCTGTTGTACTGCCCATAGATTACATGATCCATCGGTGGCAGATTGCCTAAAGTGCCTCTTCGCATCATCCCTTCTATCCTCGATTCAAACTCAGGCCCATATGACTGCCCATAAGGCGTTCCCGGCGGGATCGGTGTCGGTATGCGGGAAACATCGGGCGTTCCCGCATCATCATGCGCAGCTTCTGGCAGATCTACCCTTACGGTTTCAATATCCAGTTCAGTCTCCTCATCCCCCATAAATTCATTGGCGATGGCCTGAAGTGCAACTGCCGATGCTACCTGCTCAGCAGCTTCTCTCAATCCCAGTCTCAGTAGCTGGTTGGAGCCAGCCGTTACCAATCTTTCGGCAGCTACGCCCGAAGCGCCCGCAGCTCTTGCCAGTTGTCCCATGCGGGTCACATCTTCTGCCGTTCTGAGGCCACGGGCGGCGCCCTTCACCGCATTAAAAACAGACCTTACCTGCGCCACATCAAGTATCACTCCCACAAAAGCCATCACTACCCAGGTCAGATCAGGATCATTTGCCGAAATATCTGCCATAGCAGGATCCAATGCAACATCGGAGGCCCTGGACTCTGCCAGGTATTGTTGTACACTATTTGCCGCTTCTCCAATACTTAAGCCCAACCCAACACCTGCGGCACCAGCTGCAACTACTGCTGCCCCACCTGCTGTGGCTACGGTAGCTACAATAGCTGCTGTAATAGCCAACGCTGTCAGGGCCATTTGCATAGCCGCTTCGTCAGATACTTCCTGTACAACATGCCTGTTTACTGCCGCCATCAGGTCCGGATTTTCATCTGCGCCCAGGTCAGCGGCGGTCATTTCCATAATATTGCGCAGGTTCCATACCTTCAGGCGACCATTGTCTATATTTTCTTTAGTAGCATCAATATTCGATATCAGGGTAGTCACCTCACCATTGATGGCATCACCTACAGCCGCCTCATTACCTGATGCAATGACATTCAGGTCAAGGTTAGGCCTGGCCAGGATCGGATAACGAAGCAGGTATCCTCCTTTCACCTGTTGTAACTCCCTCCTGGCGGCCTCAATACGCTCAGGGTAATGGATATAATCGTAATAGTTAGAACCCATTGATTCAGGTGAAGGAACACCACCGGAAGGCGCATCTCTGCTGATCTGAGCCAGGATACTTTCCATCTGGGCAATATCATTCTGTCTACGTACCAGATCCTGGGCAGCAGTTATCAACCCCGTCCGCTCAGCACTGTCTACGCAGGCACGATAACCATAGCGATCTGCCTCTGCTTCTACAATAGCTTTATTCCTGTCAAGTTCTGTTTTAGCAATTTCCTTTGCACGGCGGATGAATAGTTCAGGGAAAGTTACATTTACCAATGTCACCAGCTGACTTTCTTCTGTCAGTCCCAGCTCTTCTAAACCTACCTGTACCAGGTTGTCCAACCGCAGGATATCGTTATTTAAAGCTTCAATTTCTGTATCCAGCTGGGCAATCCGGGCCTGTAATGCACTACCTTCTTCAGGCATACCATGTTCTGGTCGGATCGTGATCAGCTCGCTGTTTTTTTCTGCCAGTTCCTGTCGTTTTGTATCCCGCTGATTGATATAATTCAGGAGCGGGGCACCGGAAAAAGATTGTTGCAAGGTGGCGCGGTCAGCTTCAGAAATAGGTTGTACTCTTGCCAATACGGGTGTAGCAGGTGAGGGCGGTCCAGATACGGGAGTAGCCGTTGTAGCTGGTGCGGGAGGTCCTGCTACAGGAGGGCAGGAGCTTACGGCAGGATCGCATTCCCGCTGAATGTTTTCCTCCCCACCTTCCTGCTGAATGACGTGCGTCAATTCATGCGCCAATAGATGTTGGCCAGTTTTACTACCGGGATCAAATTTCCCGGCATTGAAATAGATATCACTACCATGTGTAAAAGCCTGTGCTCCCAGACCTTTATTCATCTGATGCGCTGTGCTGTTGTCATGCACACGCACGCTGCTAAAGTCAGTGCCAAAGCCCTGTTCCATTTGTGCACGCACATCGTCAGGCAGCTGTGCGCCCTTACCGGCAGATGCACTTAACTGATGTTCGATATCATCCATTTCCATACCGGTTTCCTCTTCTGATTCTTTTCGCTGCACCTCTTCGGGGCCTTCGCAGGTACTACATTTTGTCTGCACCGCCTCACCTGGCTGTCGCATGACTTTATCTGCCGTCGCATCGGCTTCCTTTTCAAATGGATCATCTACCTGGCCGACTTTCAGTTTTGTTTGTACAAAAAACGGGGTATTATCTGACGCGAGCGTACGCTCATTATCTGGGGTAAAAAACGGGGTCTGTCGGGGTTCGGGGGGAACAGGCCTGTGTGTGTTAACTTTCATAACTTTCTTGTAAGGTGTATAGATCGAGATATGCACATATGGCTGATAACTTTTTTATATGCTCCTCAGTGCGGGCGCTGAAGTTTTCCTTTTGCGTAATGAGTATGTAGCCGCCATCACTTTGTTTTTCAATCACCTCAAAAGGGGCTTTGTTTAATTTTTCTTCGCCAATAAGCTGTACTTGTTCCTTATTCCAGTAGTTAAACCAATAAACAGCCTCTGGTATTTTTAAAATATCGAACGTGCCGGGTGTCATCAGGTTATTGATGGGGTTAAGGGGAGCCGGTCGGCCATTGACATCCAGCCCCTGAATGAGCAGTTCAAGTTCAGAATCATATACCCTGGCTATCTTGCCATCATAAGCCTGAATGGTGGTTTTAAAAAAATTGAAAAAGGTGTCAAATGAAAAGTAGCCATCAGGTCCCAGTAATGGCTTGCGGAGATTGAAAGCGAATTCTGCATCATCTTGTTCCGTATCATCAAAAATGTCTGAATGTGTCAGAGAGAAGATGGAATCGCCCTTATGGGTAGCTAAGATCACATCTTTACCTTCTTCCCAGGCTTTTTTAGCGCCGGCAAGGGTCTGCGCAAGTATTGCAGGGGATTTGTATTCAGTATATGAAATACCGTCAAAAATATAAGGTAGTCTGGTGGTATCACTAAAAGCATTGCATGCCAGTACGAGGTCGAGGAAACGTTGGGATGAACTTGCATTCTTTTCCCGGGATATTTTCAATACCCTGTTATATAATGACATATCGTGGTGTTTTTCTGGGGTTATAGGAAAGTTACTGAATTTTTAGGGAAATAGTTGTTGGCTTTTTTGAATAATCTGAGCAGCCAATATTATTGGCTGCTGCTGATTCTAAATTAATCGGGGTTGATTTATTTATTTGCTCAACCGGTAGTAGGGGGTAATGCTGGAAACGTCAAATCCCAGTTTTAGTGCCAGTTGGTATGATCCTGTATTGGCCTGCCGACAGGCCCAGAGCGGTTCATACCCTTGCTGGATGCAGAATTCGATCAACTTCGTGCAAACCAGCCGGGCAAACCCTTGTCCTCGGAATTCGGGATTGGTCTCTATACCCAGCTCAAATAATTCTCCGAACCAACAGGCAGAAAAAGCCGTGGCCGCCAATTTTCCCTGGTAGAGCAGGCTATAAGCAAAACCGTTTTTCAGGAAGTCCTGTTCGCTGTCCCAAAAATCGGCCGGTGTAACGCTGCCTTTCATCTCGCGGAACAGGACAGCATCGGTTTGTACGATTGCTATGTCTTCATTTCCGGCGGGCTGAATTAGTTTAGTCAATAGGAACTTCTCTTTATTGAATTTAAAGTTTACCCTGTTATTCAACTCTACGATTCCCGCCTGAAGATCTTCCTCATTGTCTTCCAGCTTCACGAGTTGATCTCCTAAAAGTGTTGCCAATACAGGGTTCCAACTATCCGGGAACACCTGCATCCATTCATATCGCTGGCGATTTTTACCGGTATTCAATGCATGGTTTTTGAATTGCTCATTGAACTGGTGATTAGAACTGTTGCCTAGCAAAAGCGACATTCCATAGGGATGAAGAATGTAAAAAGTTGTAGGCGACAGCTTGTTGTCAGCATAGACTTTTCCGGTTATTTTGCCCTCTAGGACCGAACGGGCAAAGAGATTATTGATTGTCATTTTGCTGAGCGCACTTGTTGCTTTTACATAGTCCTTTCTATCCAATAATTCCATCTGATCTATTTTTTTAAAGCGTCAAATACCGTTTCGTTAGGGCAGTCCTCCTTTAGCCGTATTTTTCCTGATCCTGCTCAGCGATTTGGGAGCGATACCCAGATAGTTGGCAATATGGTACAGGGGAACTCTTTGCATAATTTCCGGCGATTCTTCCATCAGTTTCAGGTAACGTTCTTTGGCATCGACTATCTGAAAGTGCAGGCTTTGCCGGACGATCTTCAAAAAAGCTCTTTCAACAAGTATCCGAAGCAGCTTTTCCAATGCCGGGATGGCAATAAGTAATTCATCCAGGTCTTTTTGATACAAAATATATATCGCCGCATCTTCCAATGCCTTAATGTTGAGAAAAGAAGGGATGCCATTCAGGCGGCTATACATGTCTCCAATCCATTCACCGTTGAAACCGAAATCAGTGGTATACTCCGTTCCATTTTCCAAAGAGCGGAAATAAACAAAAGCTCCCGATTGGACAAATGCCACGAAATCACAGACCCGCTCCTGGTATAAAACGTAATCTCCTTTTTTGATCTCCCTGTATTCTAGCCGTGTAGCAAATGTCTGCCACTCTTTATCGCTCAAGGGGCAAAGGCTTTCAACCTGCTGTTTTAGATCTTGTTTATCTGTCATCCCACAAAAACGTATGAATTTGTGGGATAAATTTACAAAAACAAAAAAGATTACTTAAATATTGTAAAACTATCAACGGGTCTGCGCAGGCTCAGGAATGCATAATGCAATGGCTGTTTCATTGCGGGAGAAGATTGATCTGTAGTTGTCATGTATAGTTACAACATACACACCTTATTGTTTTTCCCATAATCTGAAGCCTATACGGACGACGGGAGCAACATCTGCATTAGGTATCGTGTATTGTACGCCATTGAAATCGCGGGTTTTATCACCCCGCAAATACAGGTGCAGACCAGGTTGCAGGTATATGTATTTACCAAAGAAAAACTGGTAGCTGATACCCCCGCCAAAGTCATTGCTCCGTATATCCTGGCGAATGCCGGTAGACTTTTGTTCAATGGCAAAAGTGTGCATTTCCAGGAATGTATAGAGTTCCAGGTTCTTCCAGATATTATATCCCAGAAAGATACCCGGAGATGTTTTGTAGAATCGTTTGAAATCATCCTTTTGGTTTTTCAATCCGGCGGGTTCTGCATTGTAGTGGCCGCCATTGATAACGCTCACCCGAACGCGGAATTTATTGTAGCGGTATCCTATGGCGGCGTGGTACCCACCTGTAAAAAACATCGGGAAGAGCGATTCTGCTTCAATGGCTTGTTTAGCTTTGTAATGCGGTGGATCGGGATGCCAGAAACTGCATTTCATACTGTCCTGTGCATGCAATGCCATCCCATAAAAGATGGCAATGGCCAATAGTAGGTAACTTTTCATTTTTGAAGTGTTTTATCAATACTGCAAAGATGAAAAGTCTATACCGCGCAATTGCTCCACATTTGTTACCAAATGAAATGGAGTTCCTTTATGAGGGCTTTTTAGTTTTTAGCTTTTTCATTTCCATCCGTATTCCATTCCGGATAAAATATGCTTTAATCCTTTATCCTTTAAAAACTCAAACATCTTTTGAAGCAGAAAAGAATTTTGTTCGGGATTCGGGTAGGAATGCCAGGTCTAAAAAGAGCTTTTTCCTACATGTTATTGTAGCTCCTTTATTCTAGTTCTCAATATGTAAACCTAAATTTCAATAAAATACAGGTGTTTTAAACCTAAAATTTAATATAATTCTAGGTTTAAAATCCTTATATTTACCATATAATACTACCAAATGATTAAAAGAGCTATATATAACCAGATTATCAGCAATTTTTTCAAAGGGAAAGCTATTATCATTACAGGTCCAAGACAGGTGGGTAAAACCACTTTGCTCCAGACAATTATGGGACAAGCGGAAAGAAAAGTGCTTTATCTAAATTGTGATGAGCCAGATATTAGACCAATGCTGGCAAATGCTAGTTCAACATCATTGAAAGCATTGATAGGAAATAATACACTAGTGCTGATAGACGAAGCCCAACGGGTTAACAATATTGGTCTCACCTTAAAGCTTCTTGTAGATAACTTTAAAGATGTACAGGTTATTGCAACAGGGTCTTCAGCATTGGAACTGGCAAATGAAATCAACGAACCACTGACAGGTCGCAAGCGGGAATATCATTTGTATCCATTCTCAACTACAGAAATGGTAACCAATGGTTCCCTCCTACAGGAAAGTAGGCTACTTGAACAACGGATGATATATGGCTTTTACCCTGACATTGTAAATTCCCCGGCAGATGCACAATCTAACCTGCTTGAATTGACTAATAATTATCTCTTTAAGGATGTACTTTCATTACAAGATGTACGTAAACCTGCTTTACTGGAAAGATTATTGATTGCACTGGCATTACAGGTTGGCAGCGAAATTTCTTATAATGAAATTGGGCAAACCATTGGCACAGATAACAAAACAGTTGATCGGTATATCGAATTATTGGAGAAATGTTTTGTGGTGTTTCAGGTAGGAGGATTTAGTCGTAATCTGCGTAATGAAATAAAAAAAGGCAAAAAGATATATTTCTGTGATAATGGTATCAGGAATGCATTGATCAAGAACTTTTCCCCTCTTGAGTTACGTCAGGATATTGGTGCTCTCTTTGAGAATTTCCTGGTTAGTGAAAGGATGAAAGCTAACCATTATGCCAACCATTATGTGAATACATATTTCTGGCGTACGCATCAGCAACAGGAAGTGGATCTGGTTGAAGAGTCAGGAGGGAAACTTTACGCCTGGGAGTTTAAGTGGAATGAAAAAGCTAAAGCTAAAATTCCGCGAGTATTTTTGGATGCCTATCCCGATACTATATCAGATATCATTAATAGGACTAACTACATGAAATTTGTGAATGTTTGACGAAAACCTGAATTGCAGACAGGTTATCTGGAAAAGGGTTCGAAAGCCGTCCCCGGTAGTCCGCTCTAAATTTTAAAAGCCTTCAAGTCTCAAAGACTTGAAGGCTTTTAAGTTTTGAAGAATCCCTTTTATTTTGGCTTGTTAACGATCCCGGCTTTAGTAGCGGTAGCGTCGAAGTATATTTTACTTTACCAGGTACGTCTTTTTCTCCACCCCTATTCCTGTTAGTTTTAATGACTTCCACTGAGCGGGTAATTTCGATTTCAGCTGAATAATCCCTTTAGATGTGATCTCAAGTCCGCCGAAACCATTGAGCATTGCCTGCATTAATCCACCGGCCCCTGTTGCAAAATATGGATTTGTTCCACCTGCAGTTTCTGCGAGTACACCAAATGGAGGCAGTTGGTTGGGTTTATATCCGTTTTTAAATACCTCGAATGCTTTTTCTCCATCGCCCATCCTCGAATATAGAATTGAAAAGATAGCATGCGTCATGGCTGGTCCATTACCAACTCTGGGCTCATAGTACTCCAGGTCCTTTTTAATCGCTGCCGGAGCAGTCACTTCATGGAGTGGATAAGCCAGCAGGTTTACGTCCACCTGCTTGATCTTTTCCCCATTATAGGTTTCATGCTCCCTGGTTACTCCATCTTCGAATGTCAGAATAGGAATATTGTTGGCCACCACTAACCAATCAGGATCAGGTGTGACACCAATTATTTTTGCAGCTTCTGTAGCGTATTTCAGATTTGCTTTAGCAGCAGCGTTGGTAAACGCATTATTATTTACATTTTCAGCCCACTCATCTGCTGCTACCACATTATTGATCTCATATTTCCCCGGGCCATTCCTTTCAACACGGCTTGCCCAGAAATCTGCCGTTGCAGACAGTATAGGCCAGCCTTTTTCTTTCAGCCAATCTTTATCCTGCGATACACAGTAATAATTCCAGGCAGCTATGGCCACACATGCGGAAATATGTTGTTCGAAGGGGCCGGACAACGCCCATACAGGTGTCTCCTCCACGCCACTGGCGGCGCTTTCCCATGGGTACATGGCGCCTTTATATCCTTTGCCAAAGGCATTGCGTTTAGCTGCATCCAGCCTTTGATACCTATATTCTAACAATGATCTGCCCAGCTCAGGATGCAGTAGTAACAAAGCAGGATACATCCAGAACTCAGTGTCCCAGAACACATGGCCATTATAGCCAAGGCCGCTAAGTCCCATGGGTGATGGAGAAAGGGAAGAGCCTTCGCGCGTAAATGCGTATAAATGATACAACATGCTGTGAACGTCCTGCTGGGATTGAGGATCGCCCTCAATTTCTATATCACTTTTCCATAACTCATCCCAGGCCTTGTTATGAAACCTGAGCAGGCGTTCACGACCTTCCAGCTTTGCAAAGACTGTCAGGCGTTCGGCTTCATTAAGAGGATCTTCATGCTGTGCAGACGTAAGCGTAGAACCGGCCAGGGCGAATGTATATGTTTCACCTGCTTTCAGCTTTTTTGAAAACTTGAGTGAGTTTTCGTTCACGCCCCATGATTCATTGATCAATGCAGGCTGTTCATCAATGGGCTCGGGTAGTAAAAAAGTAGTGGATGCTACCATCGTAAGCTTTCCGGTGGGGCTTTTGCCCGTAGATGTCAATAAGCTGATCAGACTGTGTGGGCGGCTGTCAATCTGGTGAAAATAGTTTTTGACATCCCTTATGGCATCTGGTGCTGATAGTAAATTGGCAACGTCTATAGTAATATCTTTTTTTGCATTGACGGAGACATCCAGCAATACGGTATAGGGTAATTGCCTCAGTGCATAATAGGTATAAGTAACAGTTGCCCGCCCCGGGTCAGTGAAGGTGGTAGTGAAGGAGCCGTTGCGCATGTTTAACGCTTGCGTCATCTCTGAAACATTCAATGATCCATCAATCTGAAAACGCATATCCAACAGGTTAAACCCTTTCAGGAAATTACTAACGCTTCCTCTTCCGTACAAATCATATGCACCACCTAATACCAGTTCATGGATTTTAAAAAGTTCATTCGACGTAACTATACCTACTGCGCCGTTAGCAACCGTTTCTCCATAATAGCGGCCATCGACCTTATCAGTTTTCAACATCCAGGGGTCCTGGGCTTGGGCCGACAGTAAGGTGATCGTTGAGAAAAAGGTAAAAAATCCGTGCTTAATTATTTTATGCATCATCATGGAATTTAGAGTGTCTATATTGAATGTAGCTTACAGCTTATCAAAAGTATAATTATATTGGGAGCATCGTCTTATTTATTCTACGATTGTACGGAATGTAAGGTTCACCCTCGGTGTCGTTACTTTTTTAGTTGGTGGAAGCCTGTGAAGCCAGTTCATTTGTGTGTCATCTTTCATTACCAAAAGACTGCCATGTTCTAAAAGCAGTTCTACTTTTTCCTTACTTTGTTTGTGTTTAAAAGCAAATTTTCTTTCTGCTCCGAAACTTAAAGAACCTATTGCTCCGTTTTTTTTCAAATCGGGTTCTCCATCGCTATGCCAGGCCATTCCTTCATCTCCATTATGATACAGGTTCAGCAAACAGGAATTGAAAGTTTCGCCTGTTTCTTTTTCTATCAATGTTTTTAACTCCACTAATTCTTCCGTCCAGGGCAATGCATATTTTGTTATGTTGGAATAGGTATATTCATGACTTTTTTCGCCATACCAGGCTACTTTTCGTTTGGTAATGATTTTCTTGCCGTAGATGATTGCTTCGTCATTCCGCCATTCAATGGAAGTTAGTAATTTGTTCAGGTAATGACCTGCCTGCTCTTTGGTCATAATTTTTCCGTAATAATTTACGGTACCGCCATAAGGCAACCAGTTTTTATGCTTATCTATGGTTTGGTTAAATAAGTCCATTCTTCTAATTTTTATATTCACTTTTCATACAATGTTGACTTAAAATAAAAAAATCTCCGCAATCAAATTTCTGAAATGGCAGGCTAAATAATAACCTGATATATGCTAAATGCTATCGGATTGAAAAAGCGGTTTATTAATATAGACTATTTATTGGAAATTCCTTTGCGATGACCTGGAACCAAAGGCTATAATCCCCCGGAAATATAATTAACGACTAATTCCGGGTGGTGAGAGACATATTTAAGGCATTCGACTATTAATGACCTGAGTACCTACCATTTCAATACTCATAAGTTATTGAGGCTGACAACAATCATGAGATTAATCATTATAAAAATTGAGTATTAAATTATAACCTTATTGATTTTTGTTTTTAATTTGCATTAATTATAAGTGATACCTACGAAAGGATAGCCCGATTAAAATATCAAAGATTCTGTACAATATCCCTGATCTTTCGATATTCTGTGACGACGTATGCTATTTTGTTTGTACCATTATTTAACTGCAGTATTTCATTATTATTCAAGTGCCTTTGGGGGAAGTGAATGATTTCCTTTACTGTTTGAACCTTTAAGTTATGTGTAAAATGCTGAAAAAGGCATTATCGGTAGTCTGTTGCCTACTGGTAATGCTGGGACATCGTGCGTTTGCCGGTGAGCCGTGCCTATCCCTATTACCCGTTAGCCCTGACACGCTTCCTGCAAATCTGGGAGATCGTGCGTTGTTAAGCCAGCCAGCTTTAAAACAGGCCGTTATTTCAGCTGTGAATCAACGGGCAGGACCAGATAGTATGCATACAGGTATAACCGCTCCCGATAGTATTCCTTTCAACAAATTAGGCTTAAGTGGCATGAACACTTCTGCCAAAAGTGCATTTACCCAATACCTTGAATCTGGCAAAAGTGCTGTCGGCATGGCACGCATGAAAACCATGTTCAATGATATGAAGGATAGCACCAAAACCGCTTCTTATATCGATAATAAGCTGCGCGGTTTTTATGCTTTAAGGAATAATAACCCTATTAGTGGCAGGTTTAGTTTGCCCGGCAAACCCCAAAATCAGCTGAAAGGTATTTCCTGGACCACAGCTTATATAGACACTACTGCGATGATGTCCGGTTGGTGGAATGAAGGTGTTGTGCAGGATGTAGTAAAACTGGGTGGTATCCCCATTCAAATTAATTACTCCACATTATCAGGTTATAATTATGCTGGTCCTTCGCTGAATGATGCGCACTTTATACAGTTCTCCTTTGACAGGGAAGCTTATTTAAGTGATGTGAATAAACAGTTGACCCAGAATTATGACCTGAAGAAATACTTCCTGGAAGACCTTGATATTAAAAGTAGCATGAAATCTTATGCGAGTTCCTCTCTGAATTCGCTGGAACAGGAAGGTGTGAAAAATAAGATCAATGGTGATCAGCTGATGTATTATGATACAGCGCAGTTACGTCAGTCTATCATGGGAAACACCTTCCCTGTCACGTTATCACCTGATGCTGTCAAACTTTTAGCCGCTTCAAAGGATAGCAATGATCAAGATTTATACAAACGGTATCAGCAGTCTGAATATTACCGTAAGGTGCTGGCATTGAAAGGGCAGATGGGTGATGTGAGAGAAATGAACCAGCTGCTGGGTACCCAAAAGCAAGTAGATGGGAATATCGAAAGCTGGATGCAGAAAGATGAAAACACATCTAAAATGGGTGGTAAGCTGCTGCAGATGAGCTTTTTGCAGAAGATGATGATGAACATGCAGTCACTGAAAGCAGGTAATGTAGGGGATTCCAACGGCTTATTTATGTCTGGTATAGCCGGCTCTTTCCTGAAAGATAATAAAGCGATCAGCCTCCTGGCTGGTAACAGCAGTGAACTGGGTGTGCAGGATGTAGGGATGCAATCCGCTACCGGCAAAACTGCTTACAGCATGCAGGGGGTGAGCCTTGGCAAAGGTGGTACCTCTTTCAGCGCCCTAAACGCTAACTCAAAAGCTCAAACCAATAACGGATTCAATACTGCTGCCATCAGCAGAAATGTATTTGTAGGATCTGTCGCAGAGCAAGTAAGTCTGGGTTCACTGGGTACACTAGATGTAACCCTCTCCAAATCCAGCAGCACTTATGGTACTTCCTCCGATGCTGCCGGCGTTTCCAAATCTGCTGCAGGAGCACTGTTGGACGATCTCTGGGCTACTGCCTCTGTAGGACTCGCACTGAACGGCAGTGTGAAGGAATGGGGCATGACGCATAAGGTATATGTTAACTACTCCGGCCTGGGTTATGTGAATCCAGGTGCACCTTTCGCCAGCAGAGGAACCATGCAATATGGCTTTTATGTGAAACGTGCCTGGAAGAAAAATAAAGCTACTGTAAGCGTACGCACAGACATTCGTGACCTGGCTACTTCAGCACTCACCAGTGCTAAGAGAACCAGCATGACCTATGCGGTGGATGGACGTTACCGATTTACAAAGAAGGTAACCGTAGGCGTGAATCTCTTACAAAGTTCCCTTCGTGAAGATAAGACCACTGCCTACATGAACCGAAAGATCACTTTCACATCCCAGGCAAATGGCAAGATCGATGGTCATGTGTTCAGTAATAGTTCCACATTGGGTATTCAGCAACTGAATTACCTGCCTGTGAAAACATTGTTCCTTAACATAGGTTCTGCGCAGACAGTGGTAGCTGGTCCCGGTATGGCGATTGCCAGCGTTAACTATAGCCGCGATCTCAAAAATGCTGCTGTGTACAACAATATTTTGAATACAGAAGGTGGTTATCAGTATACCCTCGGTAAAAAGGTGTCTTGTAGCAGCACCCTGATTTATATGAATAGTGTAGATGTGGTAGAGCAGATTGGTGTTCGACAGCAGGCAGCTGCACAATTGTATAAGCGCTGGAATGTAAGTCTCTCTGCGGATGTAAGAAAGAACCTGTTCAACTCCGCCGCCAACTATTATTACGGAAAATTCAATACCGCTATGGCGGTGCAATACCTCATAAAGTAACAGCATTATGAAGAATGGACTTAGACTTTTAATGACGGCGCTGTTTGGTATATTATGCCTGCAGGGCAAAGCCCAATACACCTTTGCATTTATGCCCGAGGTACAGGGAAGATCAATTGACAATATTTATAAAGTACGCATCAGCAATACCGGTAGTATGATTACTACCAACCTTCGCATTGTAGTAACGGAATCACATGTAGGTGCGGTGGTAACAATTGATGTGCCGCAGTTTCAACTCATGCCGGGTACAAGTACCATACCGCCGGCAGCTGCTTACCATGCAGCCGTAGGTTTTGGTAATAATAAGATAGCCACTATTATCCGCCAGAGCGGGTACTTCCCCGAAGGTGATTATGAATACTGCTTTCAGCTCTATGAAGGTGCGAGCCACAATAGTGAGTTGCTGGGTGAACAATGTTTCAATTATGAACTGGAACCCTTTACAAATATGCAGTTGATATCTCCATATGACGAAGACAAGATTTGTGATAAGCGTCCTTCACTCAACTGGCAGCCTTTGATGCCTTCAGTGACTGGTACTCAATACCGTTTGCTGCTGGTAGAAGTGAAGGACAGGCAGCAACCGGTGGAAGCACTGCGCATGAATCTCGCTATTATCAATCAGCGTGATATCCCTATGCCCATGTTGTTATATCCTTCTATTGCCAATGAGCTGGTGGAAGGTAAGCAATATGCATGGCAGGTAACAGCCTATCAGAATGACCTGGTACTGGCCCAGTCAGAGATCTGGTCTTTCACAGTGGATTGTGAAAAAGACACGACTACCTTGCCAATGGAAGCTTTCAGAAATATTGATGACCTGACCAGGGGTAACTTCTATATCGCCCGCGGCCAGTTATTATTTGCATTGCAAAATAACTATTCGAAAGCTGACATGACATATAGTGTACGTTGTTTGACAAAACCTGATCAGGCAGTGAAGAAACTCCCTACAGTGTCATTGGAGAAAGGATACAACCAGGTAACCATTGACCTGACTGATAATACCAGTTTCAAAGATGGGTATTACTACATCATGGATGTGACATTGCCGGATGGTACGCGTAAACAATTAAGATTCATTTATAAACAAGCGGAATGAGATCGGGAGTAACTATACTGATATTGCTGTTACTGTTGGCTGCATGTAAAAAACGTGAACAATCAACTGTAATAGCAGAAAGGGAAATGAATGATTTCCGGATGTATGTGCATAGCATGGAGGGAAAAGGAGCAGATACTTCAACGTTGTATTTCATGTTTGTCATAAAAGCTATCAACGGGCAAAAAATGCCGTCAGGGTCAGATAGTCGTTTTAACTACGGAGTCGATTCTCTTTTTTATATGGTAAATGGAAAGGATACCCTACCGGCGCTGGATGCTATGCGTATGGCGAATGGTAATATAGATGGTATACAATACATGTTGGTATTTGACCGGCCGGCAACGGCTGATACATTGAGGCGTATTGTCTTCAGGGATTGGTTATTTACCAGTCATGTAATCAGCTTTCCATTTAAGCAGCAATAATTACTAACAAGGATTTTTTAAGACTGAAGATATGATAATCAGTAGTATTCGTGCCCGTAAGCGGATTGCATGTTTTTTTCTTGCGTTGTTAATCACGCAGGGATTAACACCTGTCGCTACGTATGCGCTTACTTCCGGACCAGCACAACCGGAAGCGCAATCCTTTACGCCGGCAAATACCAATGACCTGGTAGATCTGTTTACCGGGGATTTTAAATATAATATTCCGCTGGGAAGTGTGGGTGGTTACCCATTGAACCTGAGTTATAAATCAGGTACCGGTATGGATGATGAAGCCAGCTGGGTGGGTCTTGGCTGGAGTTTGAATGTGGGATCTATCTCCCGTCAGCTGAGAGGTGTGGCAGATGATAGCTACGGAGACCAGGTGGTGACGCACGATGATATGAAAACCAAGATCGTGTATGGGGGGATGGCCAGTGTAAGAGGTGAGGTGTTTGGTGGTATGGTGAGCGGTTCATTGTCTGTAGGTGTGTTTAATGATAACTATACAGGTGTTGGTGCGTCTGTGGGTGTCAATGCCGGTTTGTCGATGTCTAAGTTTACAGGTGGCGCGCTTACACCCGGATTAAATGTGGGTGTTACATCCAGCACGCAGAACGGGGCGACGGTGACGCCTTCAATCTCTTTGTCTTTGTCAAAGGATATCAGTGACGGTGCTTCTGCCACTGTAAAAGCGTCTGTAGGTATTGGTTATAATACCCGCGAAGGTTTGAAAGATATGACATTAGGAACTTCATTCACACTTAAAGCGTATGATGTAAAAGATGTAATGCGCGATGGTGTAAAGATAGGTACCAGGAGAGAGGATCAGGGTAGTACTACTATTAATGGTATTGGCTCTTCTATCAGCTATAATACACCTGCTTTTTATCCTAAGACAAATGTTCCTTTCGCCTCCAGCAGTTATAGCTTCAGTCTGGATGCGGGCCCTGCAGGCCAGGGTGCATTTGCCGGACTTGGAGGAAGTGGTTATAAAACAGTGAGAAAGATTGCGAACAAAGTGCGTAGCCTGCCTGCCTACGGACTTATGTATGCCGAAAAAGGGAAAAATGAAAAGAACGCCCTGATGGATTTCATGCGTGAAAAGGAAAACCCTGTTATACCTGAATTACAAAACCTGCCGTTGCCAATTGCAACCCCGGATATATTTGGCTATACAAGTCAGACCGGTAGTGGAGAATTCCGCCTGTTTCGTAACAGTACCGGGGTCTTCTTTGACAACACTACAGAAGAAGTGACAGAGAATAAGTCTAACAGTGCTGAATTGGGTATAGGTTGGTGGGGGCACGCGGGTACTTCTATTTACAACCAGACTTCTACGAATACCAGTGGTAAATGGGTAAATGGGAATAACTTCCTGAACAACGCTGATTTTCCTGGTACGAATAGTAAAAATGAAGAAGCGGCTTATTTCAAACAAGTTGGTGAGACAGAATCTGCTGACCCTGTTTTTTATAATCGTGTATTGGGGGATGATGCGGTGAATGTGCCACTGTCTGGTAAGACAGCTACCAATGTATTGCGCAATGCTGATAAAACAAAATCAATTTCAGATCCGCCACTTAGAAGAGATGGCCGTCAGGTACGTCATACCGCTATTATGGCACTGACTGCGGAAGAAGCGAAAACTGCAGGATTTGATAAAGAGATTACAAGTTATCCCCTTGCTACTTCCACACCTGTTGATTGTAATAAGGTCACGCCTACAAAAGAACCAAGACAAAATAGTTTCAGAAAAGCTAAACACATTTCTGAGTTCACTATCATGGGTGATGATGGTAAACGAATGATTTATGGTATTCCTGTTTATAATAAAAAGCAGGTAGAATATACTTTTGCAACTACGGGTACGCCTGATCCAGCCACGAACCTGGTGAGCATCCCTACTACTGCAGAATTTGGACGTGCGGATTCAAAGAAAAATGATAATTATTATCATAGGGAAGAACAACCTGCTTATGCCACATCCTGGTTGCTGACACAAATTTTATCACCAGATTATGTGGATTTAACAGGTGATGGTATTACGGAAGATGACAGAGGCACTGCGGTTAAATTTAATTATACTAAAACGGCGGATAATTATAGCTGGAGAAGCCCGGTTGCGGCTAATAAAGCAAACTTCCAACGTGGGCTGGGTGCAGACCCGGATGATAATAAAGCATCTTTTGTATATGGTGAAAAAGAGCTTTGGTACATTTCTTCTATCGAATCAAAAAATGAAATCGCTTATTTTATTACCAGTGACAGAACAGATGCGAGAGCAGTAGATTCCCTTGGTAATAAAATTTCAGCTATTTCCGGACAAAAGCAACTGGATACAATTAAGATCTTTTCAAGAAGTGATTTAAAGACACCAAAGAAAACGATCGTTTTCCATTACAATGCTTCAAATGTACTCTGCCATAACACACCAAACAGTGATCAATATGGTTATGGTAAACTCACCCTGTACTCTGTACATTTTAATTACAGGTCATCTGAGGCAGGTACTTATCATCCCTATTCATTCGCTTATGGCAATAACCCGGATTATGCTTTCCTGAGCACTGACCGTTGGGGTACTTACAAAGGTAGCTCCGATAATGAGAATTCGGGCTTTGGTGCCATGGACAATATGGAGTTCCCGTATACCAAATCAAATTATTCATCCGCCTGGGAAAATGCCGATACTTATCAGCTGACCACGATCAACCTACCTTCGGGGGGAACAATCAACGTCAATTATGAATCGGATGACTATGCTTATGTGCAGGACCAGCGGGCAATGCAAATGGTACGAGTCACACACCTGTTGAAAAATGATAGTGAAACGAATAGCTTCAAAGATGCAAATGGTATAGAGTTAGAGGTGCCTGCCGGTGATGCTACTACTTTTTCAACCACTACAGAATTTAAAAAGAAATACCTGAACGGGTCAGACTATCTGTATGCCAAGTTCTTTGTCAATATGACGGATGATCCTACCAGCACAGCAGATGATCACTTTGATTACATATCCGCTTATGGTAAGGTAAAGTCAGCGACCAGAACAGATGACAAAATACGCGTCATTTTTGAGGATGACACAGATGGAGGCATGAACGTGAATCCATTTATCAGTGCGGCCTGGCAAAAAATGCGATTGGAATATCCGCGGTATGCATACCCAGGATACAATAACCGCATCAATGACGATAAACCTGTAAAAGCTGTCTTATCTGCCTTGTTGAATGCGCTGAAAACAATGGGTGAGTTCACCACTAATTTCAACAAACGTGCTTACAGGAAAGGCTTTGCAAACACACTCAAACTCAATAAGAGTATGGCCCGCCTGGTAAGACAGGATGGTCATAAGCTGGGTGGTGGTATCAGGGTCTCTGCACTGTCCCTGGGTGATAACTGGTCCAATATGGACAGAGAGCAGAGTAATAGCTATTACCAACAGGTATTTGATTATACTATTAAAGAGAACGGAGAAACGATCAGTAGTGGGGTCGCTACTTTTGAACCTTCATTAGGTGGTGATGAAAATGCGATGCACACGCCTGTGAATTATACACAGGATGTGAAGTGGGGGCTGAACAACTATTTCTACATGGAGCAACCCATGGGAGAAACTTTATTCCCTTCGCCATCCGTAGGTTATCGAAAGGTAACGGTATATAATTATGATAAAGACTGGAACCAGTCAAACAAAGCAGGATGGAATTCCAGTGAATTCTATACAGCAAAAGAGTATCCGGTTATTGTAAAACAAACACCACTGCAGCAGTACCTGCATAATCCTGTAGGCTGGACAAACTTCTTTGGTGGTAGCACGATCTATGAGCTGGCCATGTCACAGGGGTATTCCATTATCCTGAATGATATGCATGGTAAACCGAAGCGGAATCAGGTGTTTAACCAATCCGGCGATGAGGTTTCTGCAGAAGAATATTTTTATAATTCAACAGAAGAAGGAGGTACTTACCGCATCAGCAATAAAGTAGATGTGGTGGATAATAATGGTCAGATTACCAAAGACCAGGTGATAGGCAGAGATGTGGATGTATTTGCAGATATGCGGTATAACGAACTGTATAATACCGGTAAGAGTATCAATATTGGTTTTGACGTAATGGCGCTTGGTTTCTGGCCTATACCGATTCCGCACTTCCCATGGAATAAAAATACGGATTACAGGTCTTATAATTCTGCCAGTGTCGTAAAGACAATTCAATATTATGGTACTGTGTCCAAAGTAGAAAAGAGAGTGAATGGTTCCAGTATCACGACAGAAACATTGTTGTATGACAAGTATACCGGTGAACCAGTGTTGAGCAAGACACAGAATGAATTCAATGACCCGATTTATAGTCTTAATGTCCCTGCTTACTGGATGTATAGCCGTATGGGTATGGCTTATAAGAATATGGGTATGCTATTGTCCAGCTTTAGTACGGATGCGGATGGTGCTGTTTCCAGTACCTATTCTCAGTACTTAACAGCTGGTGATGAGCTGGTGGATGTAGGAAATGGTTATCAGATGTGGGTGGTGAATACGCCAACAACCACAGGTGGTACAAGTTCGCTGAGAGTAATAGATCATGTAGGAAGGGTTGTAAAGACATATATAGGGAATGTAAAAGTGGTGAGGTCTGGTTACCGAAATGTGCTGGCCAATTCAGCGACAGCAATTACCTGTTTGAAAAACCCTGTTGAAGGAAACAAACTGGTAGCGCTGAATAATGAAGACCTGACAAGACTGAAGGTGATCAATGCCTCTGCCGTATTATATGAGGAAGCATGGGGCCAGGAGGCAGATTGTAATATCAAGAGTTGTCCGACTGGTTATAATGAAGGACCCAATGGGGATTGTGTGATCAAAGCTAATTATACATCTGTACCAGGTCTGTTCAAAGTGGTTGAAGGGACTTCTACGTCAAATCTGTATGGTAAAACAGGGGCTTACCTGTATGATATTAACAAGAACGAGCTAGACCATAGTAATGGCTCTTATTGGCAGGGTGGTAGCTGTGTTGGGTGTGACAGGTTAAGCAAGGCTGGTATATGGTTAGATGGACTGGCTATCAATAGTTGGTTTGGTGTGGCAAAATGTGTGACAATTCCAGCTGATGGCGTCTACTATTTTGGATATGGGGCTGATGACTTTATGCGCTTATATATAGATGGCGTGAAGGTAGATGAGTTCCAGGGATCAAGGAGTGAAACCTTCCATGAAGTGTGGAGAGTAATTCCATATCAACTGACAGCGGGTAAGCATACCATCCGCTTTGATGCAGTGAACACTGTGGAAGATCAGGCCGTGGCGGTGGAAATATATAATAATGATTATGCCACCCTGAAGACAGGTACTGCTGGTACTATTGATAATACCATATTCTCTTCCAGGAGGGATATGATCGATAATTCAAGCGTATTGGTTTTCTACACAGATAATAGTGGAAATATTACCAGTCAGAACTACACCTGTACATCAGGCCAGGCGTTGAATCTGTGTGATGGTCTGGTTACATGTGGTTTGTCAAGACCAAAAGGTAGTTGTCCGGATGGGTATACACAAAGTGCGGATGGGCAGGCGTGTGTACCTGTAGGTAATACGGTTAGTTCCAATACGGGATTGAATATTGCTCACGGTAGTGTGTTTAGTGGGTATGGTGATAGCGGTGTTAAATTCTATGATCAGAATAATCTGGAAATTAAACACATCACTACCAATGAGTATTATGGCACACCTTCATGTCAAGGGTGCGGTAGATTGGGCTGGGCTGGCTTATGGTTAGCCAACGGTTATCTTAACCAATGGATTGGGATAAAGGCATGTGTGAAGGTGCCGGAAAGTAAGACTTATTACCTGGGATATGGTGCAGATAATAATGCAAGGATTTATGTAGATGACGTGCTGTTTAAATCTAATATAGGGCCTGAACAGGAAGCAATGTATACCTGGAAGGTATATCCGAAATATTTAACAGCCGGCCAGCATACCATAACGATGGAAGTACAAAATACGGAGAATGAGCATGCAGTGGCTGTGGAGGTATATGGTGAATCCTATGAGACACTAACCACGAACAACTACAGACCAGGCCCTATCTTCTCCACAGAAACATTCCAGCTTGGTAAGACCTATTTTACTTATGTAAAAGATGAATCGGGTAATGTTGTAGAAAGCAAATTCAATTGTGGAGTAGGTCAGGTAGATGTTTGTTCTGAGCCTTTAGGTTGCCCAACTATTCCGAATGGTGTTGTATTAAACCCTTATGTAAACGGTTATCTCGGGAATTGGCTGCCATATCAACAAAAAACATGGTTGTCTAACCGTTCCGGTCAAACATTGGTGACTGACGCTGCCGTGAATCCTGATATCCGTAATAATGGCTATCTGCCTGGATTCCGTCCGTTCTGGTGGTATGATACCAACTGGAATACTTCTACAAGTGAAAATTGGGTAACATCTGCTACCTCCACTTTGTACGACAGACAATCACAGGAAATAGAAAGTAAAAATGCATTGAATATCTACAGCTCTGCAAGGTTTGGCTTTAAAGAAACCATGCCGCTTGCAGTAGGTGGTAATATGAAGCAGCGTGAAATGTTCACAGATGCTTTTGAAGACTACGGCTTCAATGCAATGTGTGTAACCAATGCTATTTGCAAACCGGATAAATTCAACATCTACAACAATTATGGCAGCAGTTATCTGGATGCAACAGTTTCCCATACGGGTAATTATAGTCTGAAAATACCATCTGATGGAATCAATCTTTCCTCCTATGTATTCTCCAGTGAACACACGCCTGGTATTTACCTGGCCACCAATCAGTATGGCGAATATTACCGTGCGCCATCACCATGGCTGGGGCTGAGAGGATTCTGTCCTATGCCGGGCAGAGATTATGTGTTCTCTGTATGGGTATACGATAATGCGGGGCCATCTTCCAAACCTGCCCTGACTGTGAAAATAAACGGTACTGCACATACACTAACGCTGAATAAAAAAGCAGCTGTAGAAGGTTGGAAACTTATGGAAGGTACGATCAGCAAAGACTGGATAGGTACTACAGAAATGAGTGACTTTAGCCTCAGCATAACCGGTTCCGGATTGAGAATAGACGATATCAGAATATTCCCGTTTGATGGTCAGATGAAGTCCTATGTATATAACGACAAAACCCAGTGGCTGATGGCAGAGTTGGACGAAAACAACTATGCAACATTCTATGAGTATGATGAAGAGGGAGCACTGATTCGTACCAAGAAGGAAACAGAACGTGGTATCATGACTATTAAGGAAAGTCGCTCTCAGGTAAGATTTGGTTATTATTAATTGCTATCAACATGAAGAAAATACATAAGAAAATAATGATTGTTGGTTTGGTGACGGTGGTAACCGCCGGCGCCTTTGCAGGAGTAAGAAAGTGGGTAAGTACACCGGCTAAAGAGGAAGATATGTCATTGGAGGAGCTATTTGCTCCTCCTGATGGCGTCAAACTCAGTAAAGAAGAAATAGATATCCTGGCAGACATGGCAAAAGTATTGCACCAGCTGGATACATTGAATGTTTATACCATAGCGGGTTCCTATTCAGTAAAGGACCTGGCTGATTCCAGCAATAATATGCAGGCGAATTTTTACTATACACGACAGGATAGTGTAGCTTATTATCGCATTGGTCAGCAGGAAATGATCGCACTTTCTGAATGCTTTATTACAGTAGATCATGAAGCGAAGAAGATTTTTCTGGCGCCACACAAAGCGGTAAATCCACCGGTGAGTTCGCCCATGGATCTTGAAAATAAACTCATCGCCAGGGAATCCTATCATATATCAAGGACAGATAAAGATGGAGTCTCAAAGATCACACTGTTTAATAACACGCATGTCAGCTGCAGGGAATACAATGTAACATTTGACAGCACCGGTATGATCCGGCAGACGGATATGCGGATGACGGACCCATTCCGGGCTACAGATCAGACAAAGGATAAACTGGTTGTCATGAAAATAAACAGTTGGCAGATGGGAACAGCCAGGACATCGCTGTTACAGATGGATAAATATATCCATGTCCGTAATGGAGTGATTACCTCTGCTCTTGACAACTATGAAATTATCAGATATCAACAGCAGTAGTCGGCTGTTATCGAAAAACGATTAAAGAATATGTTTATGCCGCTAGATTCTTTAATAAAGGATAAAACATTATTTAGTTATCATTTATACCGGCCTATGCCAAAGATTGTTTGCTATCCTGTTCGGCTGATCACCATATTATTTATCTCTCTGTTTACGGGGATCATGACCTGTGCCGCTGCCGGACCGGGTATTGAAACCTATCAGAATGAACTGAAAGGGCAGATAAAGCAAGGTGACGTTCTGATTGTAAAGGATGAAAAATTTGAAGATCCAGGTACTGACTGGAGTAAGATTAATAACCGAAAGGTGACGGATATCATTACCCTGAGTCTGGATAAAGATGAGGTGAATAAGATCACCCAGGCGTTTACTGCAGAAATAAAGTTCAAAGTTGAATACTGGTCACAGCCTAATCAGGCAGACCCGGGTGTTACAGATAATATTAAGCTGAAAGTAACTTATGATCCTGCTACAGGAGCAAGTTATCAATCATCTGCGGATTATCACTTCGAAAACTCATACAAAGTAAGGATTACCATTGAGGATTTTACCAGTGAACAGCTGGGAAATCCATTGCCTGCGGCTTTTCGCCTGACAGGTCAGGTGATTGTAGAACGCTCTTATGCTATAGCATCCACTCCGATCGTGACGCATGTCAAAATGGGGCCTAATACATCGACTGCCTACCAGGCGTCATTGATATGGAACAAGGTAGATGGTGCGCAGGAATATGATCTTGAATGGACATATATATATAATGGTACTGATTATGGCAGAGAGTTGAATGAGAATTATATGGGATATACTGTACCAATGGTGCAGAAGATGTTTAAAAACAATGCCACCCGTGTAACGGTACAACAGGAATATTATGATATCACCCAAACAAATTATAACTCCTACTTATTAATACGTGTTCGCCCCGTCCATTATGATGCTGAAGGTTTCCGAATAGAAGGGGACTGGAACTATGATCTGGTAGATCAGGATGGGAATACATATGTCGGCGCCATATTTGCGCCGTCAGCTGGTAACCAGTCAAATTTTAACTGGACCTATAGCGCTTCATATGCAGAAGATGGTAAGCGCAAAGAAGTCATTCATTTTCTGGATGGTTCTTTACGCGAGCGGCAGGCAGTAACCCTGAGCAATACGGAGAAGAAGGCAATTGTACAGGAGACATTGTATGATGAGTTTGGTCGTCCTATTCTCACTACAATGCCGGCGCCGGTGAATAATAACTCCCTTAAATATTATAAAGGGATGCACCCTGCCACCGATGGTAATACCTATGATTATACCTATGTATATAACAATACAGATTGTATAGGTACACCAGCGCCTATGGATTCAACCGGTTACGAAGATGTGGACAACGCTGAAGCTACGGTAACGGTTGGTGGCCCAGGCCAGTATTATTCTTCCAATAACGTTTTCTATAATCTCGATAATAAGTCTGTAAACCGGTTTACACCTGGTGCGGCTGGATATCCTTTCTCTGTGACCAGGTATACTGCAGATAATACCGGACGTGTAAGTGTACAGGGAGGTGTAGGTGCCTTATTCCAGCCAGGACCAGACCAGACGACCAGCAAGGCTGTAAGAACCTATTATGGTACCCCTGACCAATGGGAGCTGGACAGATTATTTGGGAGTGATGTCGGTTTTGCCAGCCATTACCTGAAAACGATGACGGTAGACGGGAATGGACAGATTGCTATCGCCTATTCCAATGCATCCGGGAAGGTGATTGCTAGTGCACTGACTGGTGGCGCTCCTGAGGGAATGGATGAGCTGACAGGCAAACCTGCAACACATGCGGTGACGGCTATCATTTTAGACTCCAGCCAGTTTAAGTTTGATGCTTCCAGATTATCCATGTCGGCAGTGAAGACTTACCTGAATGCAGTACCTGGTCCTGTGGAAATAACATATAATATAGCGCAGCTGATAAAGACGTATGAGAGTACCAGTGTGAAAATTTGTAGTAACTGTTACTATGAACTGGATATACAGATAACGGATGACTGTAACATGGTATTGTATCATAATGATAGTCCTATTCCTGTGGGTAGCCTGACAAGTGATTGTAGCAAGAACACGGTTAGCACCGGTTCTATTCCTACTACTAATTTTGAGAAGGTAGGACCTTATAATATCACCTTTACACTGAGCTTATCACAAACGGCTATTGATAATTATACCAATGATTATGTAAGTAAGAATAGTGACCTGCGTAGTCAATGGAGTTTCGTATATCCTGTATTAAATGACCAGGATTTAAATTCCTGTTTCAATGATTGCTCTACCTGTCTGACAGCCCTAGGTGCTAAAACTGACTTCGTTAACCGGATAGTAACGGAGTTGACAAAGGATGCTATGTTGCTGCCAAAGAAAGATTCTATAACAGATTGGGCCGGGTTGCAATATGATGCGTTATTGCAAAAGTGTAAAGGTTTGCAGATAAGTTGTGGTGCTTCTACCTGTGACGATCTGAAGCATGTGATGTTGCAGGATGTGAGTCCGCAGGGACAGTATGCATTATTTGATGCATCATATGCTCCGCTGGAAAAGAGTATAAATGTACTGTATAATAACTGGCGTACAGTTTTTCCTGTAATTAGCAACATTTCAGATGCAACTTATCAGAAGAACCTGGTAGAGTTGGGCGATGGCGTGACGATGTCTGCCAATGATGCGAATTTCACCCTGGAGATGCTGGTGAAATACTGGAAGCCCGAATGGGATACAGCTTTCCTGCAGTATCATCCTGAGTATTGTGCATTGCTATTCTGTGAGTCTTATGGAGGAGCGAAGGATTGGGATGAGCGCTTAAAGAATGTTGCGCAGGGGGTTACGAATCTGAATCTGATCCTGCCGGGTGTGGTGTATAGTCGTACAGATCCAAACTGGCTGGTGGACAATGACCCATTCTTTAAAACGTGGGCGCCGGATTATAGAGACCGAGTGATTGCTGACCTGCAGCAATATACTACGATAGCGGGTATTTCAGGCACCAGCTCTGATAATCCGCTGTTCAATAAAAACCTGCGGGACTATGTAGATTATGTGGTGTATTGTGCTGATGGTAATGGAAATACGAATAGCGTAAATCAGGGTTCATTAACGAGTGATAACTGGACACACTGTACGCCGGTTGAGAGCTGTCGTCTTCCGGATGTAGAATTCCGTACCTATCGTGACCTTTATTTGGACCTAAAACAGCGGTATTACCAGGAGATACGTACTGCTAGGTTCTGTAACAGTGCTTGTCCTATTGGCGATTCTATTGGTTTTGCGTTTAGTACCTGTGCAAAGACGAGCGACTTTGATATTGTTGAGGATGCGGACCTGAGTTGTGCTTCAGGAAAATATGGGTATAAGGTAAGGTATAATGGAGCTGGTTTGGCGTCAGCTACAACTATACAGTTTTATTATCCTGCAGAGTATGTGAGTGCGGGTACGGAGAGAGTAACAGGAGTAACGTTTGAAGTTGGGCAGAATGAACGTACGTTTTGTATGGAAACGCATGCGCCTGTAAATGCGATTCGTATTTCAAATGTGATTTGTAATAATAGCAATAGTAATGCGGGTAATAATGGTGACACTAAATGGGATTGTGGCAATTGGAAGGAGAGCTGGTTTACCATTATTAATAATGGTCAGGATAACCCTAAATCTATAGGAATTACTTATGTTGGTCCTGACGCAATTCCTGCAGGGAAATACACATATGTGGTGGTAAGAGCAAAAGTCAATGGTACTGGTGATACAAAATATGGCGCCATAAGAATTGATGCGAATAACACTTATGGTACCTGGTCACCTGAAAATCCTTATAATTTAAGTTTGACAGATTATGGTTATGAAAGGAACCAGTGTGATGCTGTGGTGATAGAGAATACGGCACGGGTTGCAGCAACAACGACAGAAAGTACCTCAGCAACAACTGTAGCCGCAGCCAGTACCTGCGACGAGGCATACCGGTATAAAATATCCCGTATTACAAACGTTGCTTTTGGCAGCAGCATGAATATTCCTACTGATGCAGCAGCTTTGACAGATAGTCTCAATACACAGTTGGCGTTGATGGTACATTCCAATTGTGAGACGATGGCTGATGACTGGATGACGAAACTGGATGCCTGTCTGAATAGTAACGCTACCTATCTTGCCAGGAAGGCAACATTAAAAGCGGCGCTGATTGAAATCTGTGCGGCAGGTGCGGATACTTCTCACCCTTATGGAGCCAGTACCACACCTAATAACGTACTTGTAGGCGGGTATGCTTCCTTTAAGGATGCGATAAAGGGTATTCTTGGTCTGAGCACCTTCAGCATGATCTGTAACCCATGGCTGATAGATGCGCCATATCCTTATAATGTAGAGATGCAGGCTTCAGAGAAGATTGTTAGTAAGACTAATTTTGCGATCTGTAATAGAATATCTTCTTTAAAGACTGCCTCCAATACGGCAGCAGGTGATGATGATGCCTTCTATACCTGGCTACAGGGCCATTTTGGTGATGCAATGAACCTGTCAAAAGCAGACCTGATCACCCTGATGAATGGATGTGGCAACTGTCGTTTCTTATTGAGTAAGAACATAAAGCTACCGGTATTCTTTGATGGGTATGCAAAAGCGGAAGCTAATTACTGGGATTATACGCCAGCAGTAAGCGACTTTAATACGGAGATGGGGGGAGCTGTAGACGAAACCGATGCTAACTACCCAGAGGTCTTTACTAACTATATGAATCAGCGCTGGGGCTTTACCCTGACTTATGATGACTATGTAGACTATAAAGCAAGAGTAGCTACTGATATAAATGCGGTATTGGTGAATAAGGTGGCTTATCCTACCGTGACAGAAGATCCATATGCATGTATGGTACAGCAGATCAATACAGCTGCGGCTACAGGTTATGTGTTGTACAAAGAATATATAGATGAAGTAAAACGTGTCTTCCGTAAAGATTACATCGCGTATTGCGGTAGTGTAAAACCAACGGTGAAGATGAACAGTACGCAACAGATTTATCATCATACATTGTATTATTATGATCAGGCTGGTAACCTGGTGCGTACGGTACCGCCAGAGGGTGTACATCTGGTAAGTGAAAGTTTATTTAGTCAGATTGACAGGGCTAGAATAAACGGAGATCAGGTATGTACTTATAATGGTCCGAGCAGTAACTCAAGTGTGGATGCAGGAATGACCGCATTAACGAACCTGATTGCATTGGGTACCAATAGTGCGATAGAATTCTGGACGTATAGTGCGAATACGGGATCTGCGCAGTTCTTAACAACTTCCGGTAGCAATAAATACCTGGTTAACTTGTGTCTGGATGGACGTTATGTACATCTTGACTTATATAGTATGACGGTGACTGGAGGTACGGTTGATGTGACACAATCTTATCACACAGATGCTGATATGCAGGCTATTCTGCCGTTGGGACAATGGACGCATGTTGTTGTGCAGGGAAATGGACTGGCTAACAGTAACCTGACCATTTATGTGAATGGTGTGAAATGTCCTGTCGTAACGAATGCAACACCTGGCGGTTGTGGCTGGGATTTGACAAGTGGTGCGAGTGCACCGGTATTACCACAGAATTTAGCCAATATAAAACATATGCGTCTGTACAGCAGATTGCTGACGGAAGCGGAAATTGCAGCAAATGCAATGGATGCTTGTATGGCGGCGGCTGATGTAACAAAGATGGATTATTGGTTTAAATATAACACGCCGACAAGTGGTGCGGGTAGTGCAGGTTCTGGTCTGGCGGAGACAACTATTACACCTATTTATCCAGCGCATACGCTGACCACCAGTTATGCATATCACTCATTGAATGGACCTACAGTACAGGTGTCACCAGATGGAGGTATATTACAGAACTGGTATGATTACCTGGGACGTGTCTCCATGGCACAGAATGCCGAGCAAAAAACTGGTAGCAGGTATTCTTATACTTCCTATGATGAGCAAAACCGTATAGTTGAAGTGGGTGAGAAGAGCGGTGGGAACGCGATTGATGCAAGTATTGCATTTGTGCCTGCAGCTGCCATGACAGCGTTTGCTGCTTCTGGTACGAATAGCCAGATGATGCATACTTATTATGACAAGCAATATGATGGATTTGGTTATACACAGGAAAACCTGCGTAAGCGGGTATCTGCAAAATCTTACCAGGATGGATCGTCAAGTCCGCAGATGACTTATTATAGTTATGATCAGATAGGTATGGTGAAGACCCTGTGGCAACAGATTGATGGACTTGGCACAAAACAGATAGAATACAATTATGACCTGGCATCAGGTAAAGTAAATAAATTGCGCTATCAGCACCTGAATAATGATAATACCACGACGGACCAGTTCTATTATGGATATGAGTATGATGCGGATAACAGGGTAGTGAAATCTCTGACAGGTATCAGAGGGTTGAGCACTGATGGATGGGAGATTGAGAATCCTAAGACGGATGTGCATTATAATTATTATCTGCATGGTCCTTTGTCACGTAGTGAATTAGGTAATAAGCAGTTAGTGCAGGGTACGGATTATGCTTATACCTTACAGGGCTGGGTAAAAGGAGTGAACAGTCAGTACCTGAGCAGAGAAAATGATATGGGTAATGATGGTCTGGCAGGTGGAGATCATAGTGTGGTAGCGCCTGACGTGTTTGGATATACTTTGGACTATTTTAATGCTGATTATTGGGCGATTGCTAATCAAAGTTTCCTGCCATTAACCTGGGGGACTCCTGCAACAACAGCAACAGGACATAACCTGTATAACGGTAATGTTAGCCGTATGACAGTTGCTTCCGCTCAGTTTGGCAATACAGTCGGGTATAGCTACAAGTATGATCAGTTGAACCGTATGAAGGCGATGCGTCAGCATCCGTTGACGCCTGGAGCTACTTCATGGGATGCTGCTACAGCTGGAACGGCGTATCAGGAAGATGTGACTTATGATGGCAATGGTAATATCCTGAGTTATAATAGGAATGGTAGTGGTGCGAATGGTAAGGGGGTAGCGATGGATCAACTGACTTATGGGTATAATAAGGATGCATCTGGTAATCTGACAAATAATAGGTTGACACAGATAACCGATGCTGTTACATCTAATGATTATGGTACAGCGGATTTGAAGTCTCAGTCTGGTAATAATTATGGTTATGATCAGATTGGGAATATGGTGAGTGATGTGCAGGGTGGTGTTTCGAATATTGCCTGGACGGTGTATGGGAAGATTAAGAAGATTACCAAAAGTGATGGAAGTACACTTGAGTATAAGTATGATGCAGATGGTAACAGAGTGAGTAAGGTATATACGCATGGTACACAGGTAGATAAGACCTGGTATGTGAGAGATGCAACTGGGAATGTGCTGGCGGTTTATGGCAATAAGGATGGTGATGGTAATGTTTATTGGAAAGAACAACAATTGTATGGTACCAGTCGTTTAGGTTCATGGTATCCTGATTTGAATGTATCTTCGGGTGCGAGTGGCACAGCTACATTGTGGAGTACTACTAATAAGAAGCAGTATGAGTTGTCTAATCATTTAGGGAATGTGCTGGCTACGGTGAGTGATGAGTTGAAGGCGGATAATACGGCGTTGGTGATGAGTGCGAATGATTATTATCCATTTGGTATGATTCAGCCGGATAGGAGTTATAGTAGTGGTGGGTATAGGTATGGGTTTAATGGTAAGGAGAATGATAATGAGGTGAAGGGAGATGGGAATCAGCAGGATTATGGAATGAGAATTTATGATCCGAGGGTTGGGAAGTTTTTGAGTGTGGATCCGTTGACTAATAAATACCCTGAGTTGACACCTTATCAGTTTGCGAGTAACAGACCGATTGATGGAATTGATTTTGATGGAAAAGAGTGGTCAACTACTAAAGAGTTTGATGCAGCAACTGGAGTAACAAGTATTAATTATAATGTTTCAGTTAAAGTTTATCAAGGTGAACTTACAAATGAAGATGTCAAAACGATTTTTAGTGTTGCGGAACAAAGAATGGCTAGTGCATTACAAGCTACTGCAGATCCTAACATCATTTACAATGTTCATTATGAGTATACCACTATAAAACAAGAAGAAATTGAAACAGAGAAGCGAAAATCACTAGTGCTTAACTTTGTCGATTCACGAGCGAAAAACCAAGCTGAATACTCTAGTGGTAGACCAATTATCGCCGGGCATAACAATTCTAATACTCAAACAGGAGAAATTGAGATAGGCATATATGCGATTGACAAGATTAATACAGTTACAAAAATTATTTCTTTTAGTAAAGAGACGACGGAGACTTTAAGTGCCATTGTGAATCATGAATTGGGTCATGGAGCTAGATTAAGCCATCCTTTTGCGGAAAGAATAAAAGATATAGCCCAATATTTAGTTGATCAAAATGGAAAGCAGTTGCTCGATGATAAAAAACAGCCAATTAGATCTGATGTCCCGGATGAAGTAATAAGAAATAACATGATGAATACTGGTGAGAATACAGCGATACCACCGAAAAAGCTTAGTGATGTTAAGAATATTACTAAAGGGCAAGCTGAGTGGCTTAATAAAGTAGTAAATTTTGAACAAAAAAAATGATATGAAATTTATACTTACATTGATTTTGACATCAATTTTTGTTAAACATGCATATTCTCAGAGTTCTGAAAAAAAAGATTCAATTCACATTGAAATAAGGGAGGATTCCCTTCGAAGAAAGACGGAGCTTGATTACAGAGCAAACTATGAAGTCCGAATTTATTTCTTTGGTTTTTTTGATAAGGATACAATCAAAATAGCGCGGAATGAAAAGTTGTTCTGTTCAGATATTATATCTAATAGGAGTAATAATGGAAATTATGAATCAATGATTTATACTGACAATAAATTAATTATAAAAATTCGAGAAAAAAGAAATGATGTTTTTAAATTGTATTTCAATAACCATGTTATTAATTTAGACTTCAGGTATGGATATTCAGATTTAACTATTAATGTATCTCAACAATACAATAAAATGGACAATCAAAATATTTATTCATTTCTTTTAAATTATACCAGTGATTTTGTTATAATGAAATATTAATGAATTCATAATAATAAGGGCCGACCTCACACAATAGGTTAGCCTTTATTATTATGAATACGCCTTACGGGATTTAGTATTTCTGATTTATGTATCAATGAGATCATAATGGCTTTTTTATCTTCTCCAGAAGTTTGAGATCTTCTGGTCTGCTAGGTGTTATTCGGATTTTTATCTTTATTAATCGGAATTGAAATTAAAGTATCTTTTGGTACTACTACAGAAATATTAACAAAGTAATCAGGATAGAGATGGTTGAAATATTGATTGCTTTATTAAAAGCATTGGGATTCATTCTTTTTGGATCGCTTCAAATATTAATCCTTAATAAGAAGACCATTTACAATAGATGGATCAAAAAAGTAGGGTCGAATGGATTACAGCATTCGATTATATGACAACTTTCGGTGTATTATGGATAATAAAAGATATTGATTACAAAACATTATTAGATAGTAATCCTAATGATTCGGAACTGAGAAGGATAGTAAAAGTTGTTTCTATTGTCAAGATAGTTAGTGTCATAACTGTGGTACTGTTTGCAATTAATATTACCGTATTGAAGATACTTGAGTGAAGAATTGGATTATAGGGTAGTATTACAGGTGTAATTCTGTCAAGATTAATAAGGAGTCAGGTCAATAAATAATCTGGCTTTCTTATTATTGAATAGTCTTCAACTTTATATTGTTGATTATGACTTGAGCATCAGTAACGCATCCACTATCCCATCGACGTAGTGTTATTTTTCCTTTCAAATGAATAACAGATGAAAGAAAAACTATACCTTAAGGTATGAGTAGAAAAGTGTGCAGGCAGTAGGTCTCTGTCGGGGTGAATCTACGCGAGCGGATATTGTTATGGGTTAATGGTAAGGAGAGTGATATTGAGGTTAAGGAAGATGGGAATCGGCAGGATTATAGGATAAGGATTTATGATCCGAGTGTTGGGAAGTTTTTGAGTGTGGATCCTTTGAGGAAATCTTATCCGGAATTAACGCCATATCAGTTTGCAAGTAATACACCAATTGAGGGAATAGATTTAGATGGTGGTGATGTCCGACATATACAAATGTTCAGAGGACAGATGTATGAGTCTTTGGCTTCAGATGCAATTAGGCATCCTATTCCTTCGGGAGCATATTTGCCATCCAATGGTGCTGCTACCGGAGGAAGTGCAAATGCCAGGAGAGGATTTATAGCAGCAGGGACAGTGGTAATAGGTGTTGTTGCAGCACCCACAGTAGGTTTGATGGCCGAAAGTGGTTTTTGGAGAATAGCATTGTGGGGAAGTCTGCCGCAAAACCAAATGCTGGTTGCCGAGGGAATAACATTTACTGCTGGAGCGTTAAATCCAGGACCTGACGATATTAGTCCAGGGAGTTCATCTAATAAATTGGGGGGCTATGCAAGACAGACTCTGCTTAAAGTACCCCGATTTGCTAAAAAACTTTTGGGAACTAATAGCCAAATACATGTTCTTGGGTTGCATGTTTGGGAAGGGCCAGACGCTATAAGATATTTAGAAGGAAAGGCTAAAGCTGCATATATGGCTCAAACAGAGGGTCAAGGCATTATGATTTTGGGAGCAAATCCTAGAAGACGAGAAATAGCAGAAGAAATATTGCACCATGAACAGCTTCTTAAATATGGGAAAGATTATTTTACAAGTAATCCATATCTTATGGAAGTGGAAGCACAAAATATTTTATTGAAGATTGGTAAAGATGAAAAATGGTCTAAGAAAGAAATGGATGAGATTATAAGGGCAAGAGAAACTTGGACTAAAAAGTTGGAAAATAGCAATTGATAAATTTGACCATAATATAACAGTATGCGTAAGGCGATAATATTAAAAAAGGATAACTATTCTCGAATTGGTACTATTGCGACAATAAAGTTTTTGGATGGCAAGCCTGCTGGAATTACTGATACGTTTATGTTCGAGGGTTCTTGTTATAAAATACTTGGAGTTGTAGTACCAGGTAGTTCCGAAATATTATGGAACAATTCTCTTGAAGGGATCTATGATTGTAGAATAGTGAAAGTTGAAAAACCAGATAGCCTTTAAGGTTATTAGAAGATGTTGTTAAATAACATATCTGAATGCGAGGCTGGATTTTTATTTTTTAATTTTAATTTAAATGGTTGAATAATCAAATTTGCAAGACAAATGGTTATTCAGCCATTTAACGTTTTTAGCCATCCTCGAACGATTTATGCATAAATTATTTCAGTCTGTTCTTTTCATCTTCAGCTCCTGAACCCTTATCATTTTTTCTCAGCTTATAATTGCCGAATTTGTAACGAACACCTATGTTTAGGCTCCTGACACCGGCATCATAACTCTTGGATTGAGCTATGCCGTTAATCAGGCTGGTGGATTTAACAATGTTGGTTTTAAATAGATCGCTGCCGCTTACATCCGGGGATACCTTTTTATTGAACAGGATAAAACGTAGGCCAACATCAAATTGGGAATAGGACTGATAATGATAAATGTTATCAACGTTTGATGAATTGTAAGAGAAATTACAACTGCCCAGGATTGTTTTATTTTTATTGATGTATATCTGGTTATTTATGGAGAAATAATAATTCCAACCCTCTGATTGTGGTATTGTGCCGCTAACAAACATTTTACTTTTTTGGTACGTCAGAGATCCCTGGATGGAACTTTCTATATTCTTTATTTTGTCCAGGAAATAAAAGACATTCAGACCGATAATGTCTTTATTATATGCATTTTTTATTGTTATAAATTGATAATAATCCTCTGTGTCTACTATGTTCAATTGTGTAATTCCCTCTTTCTCCTTACTAAAGAAAATGCTTGTATTTAAAACGCCTTTATAATTATGAGATAATTCAAAATTATGAACATAGCTGGGTTGCAAGGTGGAATTACCAATCACATAAGTATATTTGCTAATCAGCCAGCGAAAAGGATTTAACTGAAAGTAAGCGGGGCGGTCAATTCGTTTGCCATAATTGATGGAAAAACTGTTATCATCATTCAGTCTGTAGCTTAAATATGCCGTAGGGTAGAGTTTAAAATAAGAAGTATTGAGTTGTGAGAAAGTTTTATCGTATCCCCCCTTCAATTGTGTATATTCCCCGCGTACTCCAATCTGATAATCCCACTTTTTATAACTGTTTCTATAGCTGGCAAAGGCTGCCTGCGTATTTTCCCTGTAATAAAATATATTCGTTTGAGTTGAATCAATCTGCCATGCATCATTTATCCAATTGGAGTAGGAAACATCATCTTTGTTGCCGGTGAAACTAAATTTTGCACCATAATTTAATTCTCCATTTTTGATTGGGAAAATGAAAAGCGTATTTAATGTTCCAATATTACAGGATTGAATACCATTGGATAAAGATCTTTCATTAGGGTCAGAAATAACAGCTCCATTGGCATCTTTGGTAGTGCTTGAAAATGGTAAATTCTTCTTGGCAGTGTAGTAAATGTAATCAGCTGTCAAAACCATTTTCTTTCTTCCAATAGAATCAAAAAAATAAGTGTATTGTGTATTAATGGACTGGTTGTTTATCCGTTGTTTTGTTTTATTGTTTGATATAAGTGATGAGTCAACCTGGTCGCTGGAATTTAAAATTGTTAATGTTGTATTTTGTAACAAATCAGGTATTTGATAAAACCCATTATAATCGAGACTGATTTTGCTTTTCCTGGATAGTTGTTGTTCTACATCAAAAGTGCCTGATATCTGGCGGTTATATTGCCGCTGTGGTTCTTCTGATACCCAATTTTAAAAAGGGTAGTTAACAGTATTTGTTATAGATTGTTTATAAGATCCATCTCCCCAGTTCACACCTGCATTCACCTTGGTTTTAGCTTTGTCATAATAAAAGGAAGTGCCTGTTTTGTACATAGGATAGGCTGTTTGCTTACATTTTGCATACACGTCACCATTGTATCCAAGCCGGACGCTTTTCTTCATAACAATGTTGATCAGGCCGTAATTGCCCTGAGCTTCGTATTGTGCAGGAGGATTTGCAATGATTTCAATTTTTGCTATATCGGATGCCGGTAAGTTTTTCAGGAAATTGATTAAGGCATCAGTGGGTAGGTGGTTTATTTTTTCGTCTATCATCAGGCTGACACTTCCCTTGCCGATCAGGCGTATAGCGTTTTCTGTAATGATGACACCGGGTGTATTTTGTAGTGCTGTAAAAGCATCCATGCTTGACGCCATAATGCTGTTCTCTACATTGAATACCAGTCTGTCTCCCTTTTTTTCTATGAGTTTTTTCTTGCTGTTGACTACAATTTCTTTTAAATTTTTTTCTTCGATTAGCTGCAGATTGATTACTGTATCCCGGTGATTACCAAAGGTTATTTCCTGATTGCTATAACCTATGGAAGATACCTGCATTCTTTTAATTCCATCAGGTACGCCATTAAATATATATCCGCCTGTACTATCAGTAATTGTTGTGGCGATCAGAGAAGTATCTTTGTATAAATTAATTGTAGCAAACTCAATTTTTTTATGTTCTTTATTTGTTATTTGTCCGGTAATATTTTGACAAATAGCGGGTTTAGGAATAAATAACGGGAATAGGATTAATGTTAATCTAAATAGTGGATTCATGTTAACAAAGCTGTTATTAAATACAAGTTAACTTTTCAGGTACAATTTGAAAGCCATCGTTTACTGCAATGCTTCAAGAGGGAGTTATCATATAATGGGTTTAAAGGTAAATAAAACGGCTAAATGAAAGTATATAATTGTTGTCAGTTTGACGTTTTTTTCTCTATTGACAAAATGGGAGGTCAAATGTGAACGTGCTTCTTTTGCGATTGCTTTGCAATCGAATTCTCCAATAGCAAATGTTAATCTCCGGTTAAAGAAAGACATTTTCCGTGTCATTTTAGAATAAATCACATTAGCTTTGCCGCATTTTGTTAAACACCAAAACTATCCAACCAATGGTAGCATATACCAAACTCTCAGATGCTGAACTATTGAATATGATCAATAGTTCCAACGATGCCGCTTTTAAAGAATTATATCAACGTTACTGGGCACGTATAAGGGCATTCGCTTTAAAAATGACCCGCAATAACAACATTTTTGTCGATGACCTGGTACAGGAAACCTTCATTTCACTGTATCAAATCAAAAAAGAACCGGATGCGGAATTTAATCTTGAAAGCTATTTATTTCAAATCATCCGACGGAAAGTGATTAACTACCTGATCAGGGATAAGAGAAAAGATGAGTGCTTTAACAGCTTAGCAGCACATGTGAACGAATTATCCGAACCAACAGATGCAGATCTTATCCTGGAAGAACTCCAGGAGCTTATCCAGAAAGGGATAGATCAAATGCCAGATAAGATGAAACAAATATTCTTAATGAGCAGAAAACGGTTTCTAAAACGGCACCAAATTGCCGCCGAGCTGGATATTTCAGAGGAAACGGTTAAAAAGCAAATCTACTATGGAAATAAGTTCCTTCGTTCTATGCTAAAACTAATTTTGACCCTTTATTTCGTACAGTTCTTATTGCAATTAAATAAATTTTTTAGTTTTTTTTCCTAGCCTTTACCCCATACCCTCTTTTTTCTTGTTATATAGTTGTGTGCATCGTGAATAGCAAGTCATAGCGGCAAAATACCAATTCAATTATTTATTAACCACAAAAATCACCAACCGTTTATTGGGTGGTATGCCACTGCTATACATAAAATTGCCTGATAACATCGCAAAATCAAAAATATTCTATGAGAAATTTATGGACAAGAGGGATCTTCTGGATGAGTGTAATGTTTACTACCACTTATATGGTAACCATGATGGTAAATGGGCAGTTTAACTGGTACCACTACATTTTTATCATGACCTTACTTCCCGGCCTCCTTATTATAATCAGCAGCATTATTTTAATCCACCCCGGAAGCTTAACTGGCCGTGATCTTATTGAGTTATTAAAGCATGCGTCAAAACTGATCTATGGTTCTATTCTGGCATTCGTTAGCAAGAAGGACCGGGAGCAGACTTAATTTACATATCCTAATAACAACCAAAAAACCTCAACGATGACCCCACAAGATGCAGAAAATTTACTCTTCAGGTATGCCGCCCAGCAATGCACCGAGCAGGAAGAGGAACTCGTAAACGCCTGGTTCAATAAAGTTGTCAAAGAAACGGACTATGCAGAGCCCTTTTCAATGAACGTCCATGCAATGTCTGATGATTGGGAAAGACTGATTGCTGAAAGGGGAAAGCAGATGCCCGTGCATAGGCATAAAACCCGCATCATTGGCCGCTCTGTAGCCGCTGCTGTTGCTGCTGCAGCCATTGCAGTAGGAGTGCTGTTATACTACAAGCCCCCTACTAAAGTCAACAATGCTGCCATAGCTGCTACCATGGATACGACCATCAGCCATCGGGACAACGATTTTAAATTAACATTACCTGACAATACGGTAGTTTATCTCAATGGTGCAAGTAGTCTGAGGTATGCCAGAAGTTTTGCAGGAAAGCAAAGAGAAGTCTTCCTCGAGGGCGAAGCCTACTTTGAAGTAAGCCCGGATAAAAAGCGACCTTTTATTGTTCATAGCAGGGGACAAAAAGTGCAGGTACTAGGTACTCATTTTAATATAAGCAGTTATGATGGTGAGCCTGTCAGCACTACGCTGCTGGAAGGTGCCGTAAAGATAACTACTACCGGCAGCCATAGCCAGGAAGTATTATTAAAACCAGGATTCCAGGCTACACTAGGCCCCAAGGGGTTTGAAGTGAAAGAGGTAGACCCTGGCAGTGCTACATCCTGGAAGGAAGCATTTGTTTTTAATCAAACTCCATTAAAAAATGTACTTAAACAACTAGGTAGGTGGTATAAGGTAGATATTGATTCCAGCCGGGTGACTGCTGTTACCCTCGATGCAGTATATGGCAAGTACGAAACGCTGCCGAATCTATTAAAAGAAATTACGCAATCTACCGGGGTAAAATTAGTATTGAATAATAATGTCATTACTGTAGAATAGTACCTCTTTCTCCTTACACCTTCATCCCTCATTAACAAATGGCCACATGCTGGGCTAGTAAGTTGATGAGGGATTTTTTATGTAAAGAAACAATCCCCCCGCTATATGAAATTTTATCAACTTCTTTTTTTGTTTTTTCTAATAGGTAGTAATCGATTAAATGCCCAACGGGTTGACCTGGATGTGCACGGACAGAGCTTGCATGATATATCGCAAATCCTGCACGATCAAACAGGTATCAATTTTACCATTCAGGCCGGTATTACCAATACAATAGGACCAATTACGCTGACTGTTTTTTCAATGCCATTAGAAATAGTTTTAAAAAAGATCCTCAATGATAATTATTTGTTCGAAATCAATGGCAAATATGTGCAAATCAAATACAAGGATCCTGCTGGTAAAACTGCTACCGTACATGACTTAAAAGGTATTGTTGTAGATGCTGAAAACAGGCCACTAGCCGGGGCTACCATTTTTATCAAAGGTCGGGAGAAGGGCTATATTACAGATATTGGAGGGCGATTTCTGCTCCTAAAGGTGACTAAGCAGGATACGTTTACAATTAGCTACATGGGTTATAAGACCAGGGAGTTTACATGCAATGAGCGTAATTTTCTTCGTTGTACTTTGTCTTCAAAAGAGCAACAATTGCGACCCGTTGATATCAACAAGGGCTACTACAATGTGAATAAGGAAGTCAATACAGGCAATGTAGGAACCCTGTTTGCTGATGAAATTGAGCGGCAGCCTGTTGGTGACCCGTTACAGGCATTAGCGGGCAGGATTACGGGGGTTAATATTAACCAGGAATCCGGGGTTAGCGGTGCTGCTGTAGATATCAGTATAGAAGGCATAAACAGTTTATCTAATGGCACTGCTCCCTTATATATTGTAGATGGTGTTCCGTTGACGATGTCAGTACTTAACCAGCTGGCCAATGCAGCAGGCAATTTGAGCTCCATGCAACTGCCTCAGCCTGAAGATATAGAAAGTATAGAGGTTTTAAAGGATGCAGACGCTTCGGCTATTTATGGCTGTAGGGGTGCTAATGGTGTAGTGCTGATCAGAACTAAAAGGCCAACTCCAGGTAAATCAACGTTGAGTATGTCCGTATATTCCGGGCAGGGAAGAATTACCAGGGGACTGAAACTCATGAATACACAACAGTACCTGGCAATGAGACATCAGGCATTGAACAACGACGACCAGAAACTAGATAGTAGTGATTACGACCTGACGAAATGGGATACCACGAGAAATACTGACTGGCAGAAAAAATTTATTGGAGGGCATTCAAATATTACAAATGCCAGTGGCAGTTTAACTGCGGGGAATGCACAAACCCGGTTTAGCCTTGGTGGAGTGTATAGGCGCGAAAGTGCATTGTTCCCGGGCAACTTTGCCAGCACTACATTATCTGCTGATATGACCCTGCTTCATACCTCTGAGGATAAAAGGGCAAATGTGGACATTGGTTTACACTATCTGAATAATGAAAACCGGCTTCCGGTGAGCGACATTACATCTAAAATATTACTCGCTCCCAATGCTCCTTCTTTATACACCGCCGCCGGAGATTTGAACTGGGAGGATACAACATTTCAAAATCCTTATGGAGAACTTCATCAGCGTTATCGTGCCGCTTTTAATCACTTCCTGGGAAGTTGCAAATTGTCATACGAATTGCTACCCGGGTTCAAAATCAGTGCAAACCTGGGGTATAACTATATACAGCTGGCTGAGTGTTTAATAGTTCCGCTCAGTTCTATGAGCCCGGATTTACGAACTTTTTCAGCGACCAGCTCGCATAGCGAGGGGGTAAATGCTATTAAATCCTGGATTGTGGAACCCCAGGCCAATTACACCTTCAGAATAAATTATGCACATTGCATTGATGTTTTGATGGGTACTACATTTCAGCAAAGCAACCAGCATCAGAGTATGATAGTAGGCACTGATTTTGAAAGCGATGCCCTTACCGACAATATTTCGCTGGCGGGCCATGTGAGTATCAGCACAGATAAAAACCTATACCGTTATAATGGTGTCTATGCCCGCTTAGGCTATAATTACAAAGATTTGCTTTATCTGAATTTTACCGGTAGAAATGATGGTAGCAGCAGGTATAGCGAAAAGATGAGAACTGAATATTTTGGTAGTGCAGCAATAGCATGGCTTTTTACAAGAATGCCGGTATTTCAGCATATCCCCTTTCTTACCTTCGGGAAAATTTACAGCAGCATTGGAAGAACAGGCAATGACCAGTTTTCAGATTATCAATTTTATGATACCTATACAGTTTCGACAGGGTATGGCGGAATTCAGGGGCTTGAACGTACGCAGCTAACCAATTACCTATACAATTGGGAAATTTTAATTAAATCGACAGCAGGTATTGAATTGCGGTTCAACAGAAAATATACGATAGCCGTAAATTATTTTCGGAACCATACAAAAAACCAGTTAGTCAAATATGATTTGCCAGCTGTGACCGGATATAAATATACTACTGCAAATTTGCCCGCTGTGATTCAGAACAATGGACTGGAATTGGAATTGGGCGTAAAGCAAATTCAAAAAAAGAACTTCCAGTGGGAGAACGCTTTTAATCTTACTGTTCCATATAACAAGTTAGTATCCTATCCAAATATTGAGTCTTCTCTATATTCTTCTATTTATGCTGTTGGCCAACCGTTGAGTATCCGGTATGTTTATCAGTTTAAAGGAATCAATCCGGCTACTGGAATTGCGGAATTTGCAGATTTAAATAAGGATGGGAAAATAGATGGGCAGGATAGATATCCCCGGTTCATTGGCCCCAAATTTTATGCTGGGTGGGGAAATACAGTTACTTATAAGGGATTCACATTTTCTATGTTTCTTCAGTTGGTGAAGCAGTCCGGATATTACGTTGCCAGCATGGAAATGCCGGGAAGGTTCATCGCATCCGGAGGAAATCAACCTTTGTCTGATGATTCCAGGTGGAAAAATGTTGGAGATATAGCCAGTGTGCAGAGATATGCTGCGGGCGATATGAATGCAATACAGGCCACAAATTTACAAACGCAAAGTGATAACAGTATTGTTGATGCCTCATTTATACGACTTAAGAATGTGTTCATCTCCTGGGACCTGCCCCAGTCGTGGAATGCACATGTGGGGCTTAAATCGGCAAGATTTTTCCTTAGTGCACAGAACCTGGCTACCTGGACACACTTTAAAGGCATGGATCCTGAAACCCAGCGTTTTCATATTACTTACCGGCTACCACCGCAACGGGTTATTGTTTTAGGACTTCGTATAAGTTTGTAATCATTTTAATTATGCAACTATGAGTTATCGCCAAATGCGATGTTGTATTTTAATACTTTTGTTTTTAGAGGGTACAGGATGTCGTAAATTTCTTGACGTGGGTGGTCCAGGTTCAAAAGTTGAAGCCACGATAACCTATGAAGATGATATGACTGCCATGATGTCCTTATATCATATTTATGGCGCTATGTTTGGTCAGGATGCTTCGCCTGCTAAACTAGCTCGCTTTACCGGACTTTATAGCGACGAATTGGAGCTGGCCTGGGACGATAATGCATGGGAACTTTATTGGAACAAGATCTCTCCAAATAATCTGTACATAACCAATTTGTGGAATGCCTGTTATTCATACATTCGTGATGCCAATGATGTGTATTGGGGATGTTACAACTCTGGAAGCCTGGATACGGTTATAAGAAAGCAGTTGATGGCTGAAGCGCTTTTTATCAGGGCTTACTGGTATTTTTACCTGGTGAATTTATTTGGGGATATACCGGTGCCTACCACGACGGATGCTAAGGTAAATGCATTACTTTCCCGGGCTCCAATGAGTGAAGTTTATCAGCAAATTATTTCAGATTTGCTGGCAGCCCAAAAAGATCTTGGGGACGAATATGTAGGAACTGATAGTAAGACGATTAGTAATGAACGTACCCGCCCTAATAAAGCTACTGTATCCGCATTGTTAGCCAGGGTTTATCTTTACCTTGGAAGATATGAGGAGGCCGAACAGCAGGCCAGTGCCATCATTGCGATGAATGAGACCTATACACTTGTACCACTTGACCAGGTATTTTTAAAGAATAGCAAGGAAGCCATCTGGCAATTGATGGCCAGTACGCCCAATGTTAGCAAGATCAACACTACTGAGGGCAATGAATTTATATTAAACCAACCACCAAAGAATGGGAAGCAGCAGGCCATAAGCAGGTCTTTGTTCAGATCTTTTGAGAATAGCGATCAGAGAAAGAAGCATTGGATAGGTTCGTATATAGACCGGAGTGCTTCGCCTTCAGCCGTTACCTATTATTACCCATATAAGTTTAAGATAAGTTTTGGTGAAGATCTGCAAGAGTATTCAATGATATTCAGATTGGCTGAAATATACCTGGTACGGGCTGAGTGTAGCGCACATCTTGGTAAATTATCCGAGGCACTTGCAGATCTAAATAAGATTAAACACAGGGCGGGGCTGCCTGCAATGCCTGGCGGTAATTTGGATAAGGATGCCTTAATAAATGCCATATTGAAGGAACGGCAGGTGGAGTTGTTTACAGAACAGTGTCACTACTGGTTTGACCTGAAACGGACTGGAAATGTCAATTCCGTAATGGCTACTGTAACTGCTGACAGGGGTGGAGAAAGCTGGAATGCGACAAAGCAGTTGTGGCCTATTCCTGCTGAAGAAATAAAACGGGCTCCCAACCTGTTACAGAATGAAGGATATTAATATCCAGGAACTTTTTGAATCAGTTCCTGGATATTTTTCGGTTATGGCCTTACCGGGTAGAATTGTAATCCGGACTGAAGATAAACCTGGTAACTAACGCCGTTCCAATAGGTGTAGGTACATCCCCACCCTGTAAATGGACAGTCGAAGGGTACATAAACTTGTACGTAGGCCCCGCCGTAATTGATATACCCAATAAAATCTCTCGCTTTGGTAGCCTTAGCTGCGCCAGCAGCACTGATCATAAGAAGCAATGCGATTAGTAACTTTTTCTTTTTCATAAGGATTAATTAAAGATGGATAATAGTGCCTACTCTAGAGGTTTTTCGGCGTCCCCCGTATACTTGTATGTTGAAGTTTCAGACTTGCCTTGTAAATAGAGACCTGCAATGGAAAGCATTAAAAAAACAAGGTTAAAAACAAGATGCTGTGGCCATGTCAGATTACGGATTATTCCGCCACAGGTACAGGGCCTGGTGGCAGCAAAAAAAACTACATATCCTACATAAAAGGTAAAGAGTACCATAAGGGTTAATGAACCCAGCAAACCTCCTTTAGTGGTTTTTTCCGGTAGTAAGAGTCCTGCTACCAGCAACTCTGCGGCGGGTACCAGTACGGCAAGGATGGTTGCATAATTGCCTAAAACCGGTGATCTTTTGAGATCGTACAGGTAGTAATCATAAGCCATCAGCTTATTAAAAGCGGTATACAGAAATAGAAAGAAAAAGGCATACTTGATCCCGGCCAGAATTGTACTGCTTTTCATGGTTATAAAGATTATATTTTGAGGCAATGGTTTCTTTGAGAACAATACTAAATATATCGGTTGCCCCTGCAACCGGTTGAAAATTGTTTAAACATCCTATGGATAGTACCTTCTAGGTGTCTATGGCTGTCTTCATAAATATGGAAGATTTAATGACAATCTTGTTTTTAAATCTATTATGTCCTTTACTGATCTGTTGATTTTGGTTAGTTGTCCCTAAAATAAATGCTGATATAATGGAATTCGAACAAACGTGCTTGTACTAAGGTAACGAAATCTGGAACAAAATGGATATTAGATGAAAATTATGCTATTACTCAGTGGGGGAAGTGTCCTATATCCAGCGCTTACCAGTTAAAAATTGGTGGGGAGAACTTGATGAGCGATTTTTATAGTAAATTGAAGGGTGTGCACTAACACGCCCTTCAATTATGAAAAACTTATGCTTACTACTGGCCATTCTCTTAACAAATAACCTGGCTGCTCAAAATACCTACGTCTTTACCGGCTCGTACAATTGGGATAAGAATACCAAAGGGATTTATGTATTCCAGCTGGATACGACCACAGGGAAGTTGGATTCCGTACTTAGCTATACAGGTATTGCTAATCCATCTTTTATTACACTCTCGCCTAATGGGCGCGTATTATATGCATGTACAGAAAGCAAAACACCCGGTGCCGGTAGCGTGAGCGCATTTGCATTTGATCCGGTTCAAAAGACACTCACCTTTATCAACAGCCAACCCAGCGGTGGTGAAAACCCGGTGTATGTAAATGTGTATCCAAATGGGAAATGGCTGGTCAATGCAAATTATACAGAAGGCAGTGTGGCTGTGTATCCCATCAATAATGATGGTAGCATCGCTCCTGCCGTACAGCATATCAGTTATACTGAAAAAAGTATTGATCCCGAAAGACAGGACAAGTCACATGTTCACGCAGCGATCTTTTCCAGCGATGGCAGGTATGTTTATTTCCCTGATCTGGGAGCAGATATTATAAGAGGTTATCCTTTTGATAGTACAAAAGATAAACCATTAAACCTATCTGGAATAGTTACCCATCATACCGTGCCTGGTAGTGGACCCCGCCATCTTGCATTTCATCCCAACGGGCAATTCGCCTATTGTACAGAAGAAATGGCCGGTTACATCAGTGTGTATAAATATAACAATGGTAAACTGGATAGTATGCAAAGAATAAGCGCCCACCAGGGGAATGAGAAACCAGGTTATGAGAGCTCTGATATTCATGTATCACCCGATGGACGCTTTTTGTATGCCGCCAACCGCGGCAAGGAAAACAATATTGCTATCTATGCTATTGCCAAAGATGGCAGACTACATTTTATCGGCTACCAGTCTACTTATGGCCAGCATCCAAGGAATTTTACTATAGATGCTGCAGGTAGATTTTTGATCGTCGCCAATGTAGTAAGCGGCAATATTGTTGTATTTAAAAGGGATAGTAAAACCGGCAGATTAAAAATGACTGGTACAGCTGGAAATTTGAAAAACCCAACCAGTGTGCAGATAGGACAATACTGATCAACCAACTGCTTTGATAATTTTCACAGGACAAGCCTCTGCTACACTTTTTGCTTCCTGCAGGAGCAGGTTATTCACCAACAGTACATGCGTCTCCCGCTTCTCCTCTGCACCCAGCAACACCGCTTTACCGTCTTTACGGCTCATCCGCCACAACTCCGGTTGCATCTCAAAACAAATACTGCAACCGATACATTTATCTCTATAATGTATGATCTTAGGCATTTATTAGTTTATATAATTTATCTGTAGTTGTCACCTTATGTGGGAACGGGAATGTAATGCTATCGCCCTTTACCGCCCTATCCTTTTTCTCACCATTCACCAGTACCGTATCAAAACTGATCTTCTCCATTCCAAAGGCATTACCGGTCAATAACAATTCATCTCCCTGCTGTAAGGTACCTTTCTCTATAAAGAACTCCCCTACTTTGATCTGGGGATAAAAACGCACACCTTTACCCGCATAAATTTTCTTTTCGGTAGCGATTGAATCCGGCTTGTTTGTCCACTGCCCCATTTCCCGGCCCAGGTAGTAGCCTTCCCAGAACCCACGGTTATACACAGTTGACAAGCGCGCCATCCAGTCTTCAATCATGGTGGCATTGTAAGTGCCTTGCTGTATAGCAGTAATCGCTTCGCGATAACAGGTAGTTACGGTATGTACATAATCCGCACCTTTGCTGCGGCCTTCTATCTTCAGTACGGTGACTCCTGATTGTAATACCTCGTCGAGTATATTGATGGTACACAGGTCTTGCGGAGACATAATGTATTCATTGTCTATTTCCAGTGACTCTCCTGTTTCCGCATCTGATACTTTATATTTGCGGCGGCAGTTTTGCAAACATGCACCACGATTGGCAGAAGCATTTTGGCTGTGCAGACTTAAATAGCATTTGCCAGAAATAGCCATGCACAGGGCACCATGTACAAAGATCTCAATCTTTACCAGTTCGCCGTTAGGACCTTTGATCTGTTTACGTTTGATCTCGTTACAGATAAAAGCAATCTGCTTCAGGGTTAGTTCACGCGCCAGTACAATCGTATCAGCAAAGCGGGCGAAGAATTGTACCGATTCCAGGTTACTTACATTCGCCTGTGTGGAAATGTGCAAAGGAATGCCCATCACAGCACATGACTGAATCACGGCAAAGTCAGACGCAATCACCGCATCCACGTTGTTTTCTTTGACTGCTTTCAGTATCGCCTGCAGTAGCTGCATGTCATATTCATACATCACGGTATTCAGCGTAATATAACATTTTACGCCTGCTGCATGGCAACGTTCACTTATTGCTGCAATGTCACTGATGGTAAATCCGCCGGAGGATCGGCTGCGCATGTTGAGTTGTTCTACACCAAAATAAATGGCGTTTGCACCGGCATTGATAGCAGCCTGCATGGCCTCAAACGAGCCAGCAGGCGATAATAGTTCTGTGTCCATATGTGTGTGTCCCGTTGGCATGACGGGCATGCAAAGGTACTTTTTCCCATCAACGCAGATCCTGACGAAGATCAGTCTCAATTTATGAATATACTGACGAAGATCAGTTTCGGATATTAAGCGGAATTTGTAGTTATCTTAAAATGCCTTATTATTGATTCGGTGTGAAGCAAGTCTGTGACCTATGCCTTGTACTTTTCGCCAAGATGGGATTCGGAAGCGTCCTTCAATTTTAAATGCTGGTGTTATGAAAAAACTATTGTTAACTGCATGTTGCATTTCTGCCATTACTTCATTTGCACAGGTAAGGGATAAGTTGCTCTACGGCGTAGCGTATTATGATGAATATATGCCTTACGACCGGCTGGATAAGGATATTGCTATGATGAAGGCTGCACATATCAACGTGGTGCGTATAGCAGAATCGACCTGGGCCACTGAAGAACCTACTGATAGCGTGTACAACTTTACGCATATCGATCGGGTACTCGATGCCATGCACAAAGCAGGCATCAGTGTGATCGTTGGTACACCTACCTATGCTGTACCGGCATGGCTGGTGAAGAAGTATCCTGATGTACTGGCCACTACCCCGTATGGCCAAAATCAGTTTGGCGCCAGGCAGAATATGGATATTACCAATCCACATTACCGCTATTATGCAGAGCGCATTATCCGGAAAATAATGGAGCATGTGAAAGATCATCCTGCCATTATCGGGTACCAGGTGGATAACGAAACGAAAGCCTATAATACGGCAGGTCCGAATGTACAAAAGGCTTTTGTGGAATACCTGCAAAAGAAGTTCATCACCCTTGATAGTGTGAATAATGCCTTTGGGTTGAACTATTGGAGTAACCGTATTAGCTCGTGGGATGACTTTCCATCTGTGAATGGTTCTGTAAATGCCAGTGTGAAGGCGGAGTTTGCAAAGTTCCAGCGGCGACTGGTGACGGAGTTCCTGGCATGGCAGGCGAAGATTGTGAGAGAATACAAACGCCCGGATCAGTTTATTACACAGAACTTTGATCTGAGCTGGAAAGGGTATTCTTATGGTATACAGGACGAAGTAGATCACTTTGCTGCCGCCAGGGCATTGGATATTGCAGGTATAGATATTTATCATCCCAGTCAGCAGCAGTTGACAGGGGTTGAGATTTCATTAGGTGGCGACCTGGCCCGTTCTATGAAAGGGGGACAGAATTACCTTGTGATGGAAACAGAGGCACAGGGTTTTGCGAACTGGACACCTTATCCGGGTCAGTTAAGGTTACAGGCGTTCAGTCATCTGGCCAGTGGTGCAGATATGGTGAGTTACTGGCATTGGGCTTCTATTCATAATAGTGCGGAGACTTATTGGAAAGGGTTGTTGAGTCATGACTTTGCACCTAATCCTACTTACAATGAAGCGATCACGATCGGGGCAGATTTTGACAGGCTTAGTAAGGATTTGCAGCATCTTAGCAAAAAGAACGAAGTGGCTATATTCTTTAGTAATGAAGCCAATACTGCTTTCAATGCCTTTAGTTTTGGCCCTGAAAAATATAATGATATTATGCGTCCATTTTATGATGCATTGTATCGTATGAATATCGGGGTTGATTTTATTGATCCTTCCAATCAAAACCTGGATCAGTATAAGCTGATTGTGGTGCCTGCGCTGTATGCTGCTTCTGACGAGCTTTTACAACGACTTAATAAATATGTTGAGAATGGCGGACATATTGTCTATACATTCAAAAGTGGCTTCTCTAACGAAAATGTGCAGGTGCGTTATACGCCACAGCCTGGTGTGATCAATGTGGTTACTGGTAATTACTACAGCCAGTTTGTAGTGCCTGAGCATGTAGGTTTGAAAGGTGATCCATTTGGTGCAAAGGATAATGAGATCAAATACTGGATGGAATTAGTGACACCTATTACAGCTAAAGTACTCGCGTATTATGACCATGCACAATGGCGGCAATATGCAGCGGTGACACGTAATCAATATGGTAAGGGTACTGCAACTTACATTGCATTTATGCCGGGCAATGCCTTGTGCGAAAAGATCATGGAGAATTGTGCAAAAGAAGCTGGTGTAGCACATGAACTACATTTCCCGATAATTACAAAGACAGGTAAGAATGTAACCGGCCGAACCATCCATTATTTGTTCAATTACTCAGATACTCAGCAAACATTGACTTATCCTTTTGAAACAGGAAAAGACTTGTTGTCAGGGAAGGCCGTGAATCAAAAAAGCACGGTGAGTTTAGTGCCGTGGGATGTGAAAATTATTGAGAGCAATTGAATATCTTATTGATTGATGCATTTGAGAAATTTAGGTTGGAGGGAGTGTGAATAGGAGTAGGAATTATGCAAATTGTGCAACAACCTGTTGCACAATTAGAGAAGGTCGTAATCGTAAAAATATTTTCTTCCCTAATTGCGCAGCAACCTGCTGCGTAATTATAACTGACTGTTTTTCAATTGACATTAATTTGTTTTTCCAATCGTAAGATGAACTATTCTCTTTACTTAATTCCTCTTCCAGCTGGTTGTAAGTCTGCAATATATCTATTGGGTATACCTCTGCAAATTGCTTCATGTACAGCAAATTTCTGGAAAAAAACCCTTTGACAGAAGGAAATGCCTTCTTCAAGTCGGCCGCTAAGAGAGAAATTAGTTTTGCTCCCCAGCCTTGTTCATATTGGTGTTTAATAATGTAATTCCTCATCCTCCCGATCACCTTACCCAAACCAAAGCATAGACTCCACCCTCTCAGGATGCATCCCCCGCATCATTGCAAAAGCCAATCCGGCACTACCTGTGAACAATGCAGGCATTAAATTGGAATAATGACTATCAGGTGTATGTGAAGTAATTAAACGGCTCGCCTGCGCAATATGTGCCTGCAATTTTTCGGAAGGATAATATTCATTGATCTTTAACAAAGTATCTAATGCCCCCGCTGTGCCACAACATAAGCCCGGTGCCGCTTCGTGTAAAATGTCTGTATGCGGGGCACATAATGCATGATGTGAATAATCATCAATGAATGGCGTGCCTATGGCCTGTGATACAGCCAGCCGGGACAGCAAACCTCCACTACGACCATTACACCATGTCCAGGTTGTTTTCTGATCTTCCTGTAGCCCTGCCACCCGCGCATCTATCCAGCCGCTTTCTGTAGCATCCCAGAATGAATTGTCGTATTCCATGGCGCCCAGTAATACATTTTTAGCCTTTACATCGCCGGACAATTCATACCAGCGCGCCAGTGCCATAGCCATGCCTGCAGTACCATGACTGATATTGGGTAAGGAATGCCCATCCAATACTTTCCAGCAGGTGCCCCTTGCATGAGAGACAGACCGGCTAATTAATGTTTGCGCAGTTTCTTCTATAATTGTTTCCAGCAGGGCATCTGGTTGCCTTTTATACAAGGCGATCATCGCTAACAGAAACCCGGCACGCCCATGCAGTATCTCGTCCAACTCTTCTTTTGCAAATACAGCTTTGTAGTATTTGATGGCAATTGATTTGGCGAGCTGAATGTTTTCCGGGGTATTCGTGGCTTCTGCTATCCTGAGAATGCCGTAGATTACCCCACCCAGCCCCCTGGCCAGACCGCCACCCCTGTTTACACTGATGGGAGTAGAAAGCGGACGAATCGCTTTCAATGCAAGATCCATCCACGATTGATTATTGGCTAATTTACCTGCTTCTGCTATAGCTACTGCTGTACCTAACACACCATCATACAGCGCCTCCGGATCAGCATGAACCATGGTGCAGCCAAAGCCTGGTGCATAGGCTGTATACGCCCAGAATGGAACATCATTCTTCCAGATCGTTGCATTCACAATCGACTCGATGATCGCAAATGCAGGTTGCCCTTTTTGTGATCGCTCTGATATCTTTTCTTTAATGGTTACAATTTGCAGTTCCAGTTCTTTTTCACTGATGCGCTCAAACCGTTGTTTCGCCATCTCAACAGGAGAGTATAGCAGTGTAGTATCATAAGCACTCGACCCACCCGCCAGTACATCGAAACGGGGAATATCACCATTTAGTATTCCTGCTGCTTCCTGTACTTCAATATTGTCAATGGCATCTATCCTTAATCTGCCTAAGATTCTCAGGTCTTCCAGTATTTTTTGCTTACGCTGCTCATATGATTTGAGCAATTGCAAACTGATGCTGCGTATAAACACCAGTCCATAATGCACCGTTGGCCTTAAAAGTAGCCTTAAGTTCAACTGGCGCAACTGATCCAGCAATTTATCTTTATACAAAATCTCCTGCCTGTATTTTAACAAAAACTGGTGTGCCGTACGGAACCCTTTTTCAATTTCCGCTAAATAATCTTTGGGTAATTGCGGCTCCCCATTCAATGAAGGTAGGTTAGGAATGGTAGCTGCAGTAAACCATTTCTCCAATAATTGTACATTATCAGATCCCCTTCCACAAAATACAAACTCTTTCATCGGCTCGCTCCCGAATGCATGCAAGGCCCCTGATATAAACTCCACATGTTTATTACCATCCTTATCCAACTGACTCAAAATGGTATGTGGCAGCATGCCAATATCCATCACAGATTCACTGGACTCAATATCTTCCAGTGATATATTGCGGTCCAGTTTTAAACGTTTTTCACCACTTTCAGAATTCGTGAGCAGGCACCTGAATAATGGCTCAGCATCTATCACCACCGGACTATCACCCTGCACGATGATATTTTCATGGTGCAAATCGTATGTGCCAAAAGCATGTGCAATGGCCAGGATGGCTCCATACTTTTCATAACAGCCAGCTATTTCATGATTGTGATGACAAGTAGATGGTTCTACAAATTCCATGAATCCATACCCATCGAAATTTAATACCGCCGGTAAGAAAAAATCATAATTTAATCCCTTCTCCATTAAGTAATCCAGTATATAATTCCATCCATATTCACCATCCAGCGAACGGGGTTTATACACCATCTTCACATCTTCAAACTCTAATATCGCGGCTGTTCTCCCGTGATCATGCGGGTCGGAAATTCCGAAATGAATCGCTGTTAATTGCTCCAATGCAGGTATGCCATCTGCGCGGTGTAGTTGTAGCCTGTCAAAGAGTTCATCAATAACTGTCAGCCAGTTCTGTTGTGTGAGTGTAAGCAGGCGGGTTAACTCCGGGTAATTTTCATTGCCGGAGAATAGATTTTGTTCACTTTCCCATATAATGTATTCATCCAGTTTTTCCCTGGAGGCACCTGGCTCACAATCTCCTGGTTCCGTATTCTTTGGCCGCCAGAAGGGATATACAGCCAGGAAGAAACTGGAATAACGCTGGATAAGCAGGTTGTTTGTCAACCTGGCAATTATCTTTCCATACCAATCTACCAGGTTATTGAATACACCTGGTTGGATATTTATTCCTTTTGACTGTAGCTGGTTTTGTAATAAAGTAGCTGCCTGCTGGCAGAGTGGTTCAGTTAGCTCAGGGATAACGGGTTCACTATTGATACGGGATGCAAGGCTAAGATCGTACACTGCCTTTTGCTCAATAACAGCACTCATGATAATGGGTTTTCGGATAAAGGGGAAAAAAAAGACCGGGTATTGCTACCCGGTTTGTAAAGGCGTTATGCACAAGTCAATGATGCTACAGAACCAATGCAGATTGGTGATGTAGCTGTACATGTAGTACACCATGTAGTGCCGCTGCTATCAGCTGCTGCTGATTTCAGTGATGCAGCAGATAAATCATTTCCGCGGAAAGCAGGAATCGTGATGTTGTAAGTGCTGGGTGTATCCTGCACTACATTGATCTTTACATCAGCTGGTACATCAATGCCATGTGCTTTTAATACGCCGGCTGGGTCTGCAATAAATTTCTTTCTGAATTCTTCGTCAATACCGCATTCGATACGAATAACGTCAAGGGCGGATAGTGGAGAGGTCTTACTCCATTTGCTTGCTTTGAGGGTTGCTGTACTCATGATTAGGGTGTTTTTAAAATGGTAAATACTTTCGCATCTACAAAAACAAGCTGTGATTCATTATTGTTTAAATTTTTTTTACTGAGCACTTGCTGCCGGATGTTGCGATGCTGACATGTCTTTTTAAAGTAGCCGTGGTAGAGGATTGTAGCTGTTTGTTGATTTGAAAGTAGTATCACATACATGTGTGGGATCTCACATAGAAATGTGAGATATGCGTTCACGTTTGAAACCTTGATTACAATAAAGTAAATGATTATTTTTGCGGCGCAATGATACATCGAAAATTACGCCGGCACATGCGCAGGGCCGGTCTGATCATTTACCACGAAACACTGATCGACCTTAAAGAACATATCTGGACATTCATAGGCGCATTTTTGGGAATAGGGGCTATTGGCTTGCTGAATAGTAGTTTTTTGCCAGCTTCTGACAATCTCTTTTTAATTGGCTCCTTTGGTGCCTCAGCAGTATTGGTATACGGAATTATCAATAGTCCGCTGGCACAACCCCGTAACCTGATCGGTGGCCATGTAATAAGTGCGATCGTAGGCGTTACGATTTATAAACTGGTGCCGGGAGAAATATGGTTCACAGCTGCATTGTCTGTGGCGCTCGCAATTGTAATGATGCAGATTACGAAAACTTTGCATCCACCAGGAGGGGCCACTGCCCTGATCGCGAATATTGGTACTGCCAAGGTAAAGTCGTTGGGCTATTTGTATGTATTAAGTCCGGTGCTGACCGGGGTATTGATATTATTGCTGGTTGCGATTGTTTGTAATAATGCTACTTCTCATAGAAGTTATCCTAAAAATAAGGCCTGGTTTAAGTTCTGGGAACGGAATTATAAGGTACGGTACAAAAGAGTACATCGTTAGCCAGGCAAGACAGGGGCTGAATTGGCGGGGCATTTTTGATAAATGAGTCGGAGTGCTATCTTTGTTTCAAAGTATAGCAATTTTTAATATGAATCGATTACTCATTGTATTGTGTTTCATTTGTTTAAATGGATATGGCCAGAAAAAATATGGGGATCCGGACTTTTCATTGAATTTCAGCGATACTATCCTGGTGACATCTTCAGATACCAGTGTTGCAAGGGTATACCAGGAAGATCACAAATGGATGGTACAGATCATGAAGGCGGGGGAAGTAGATATTATTACCGATAGTACAGTAGAGAAACTGATAATTGACAAGGCGCCATTGACCATCACAGCGCAAAGCTTTACAAAATGCTATGGTATGCCAGATCCAACCTTTACAGTGAGCTATAAAGGCTGGGTGTACGATGAGTCAGATAGTGTATTGACCAGTCTCCCCACAGTGAGAGCAGATGCCACAAATACGTTGATACCATCGGGGGCAGCTGCAGAGAATTATGATATTACTTATGTGAATGGGCTGCTGACAGTGAATAAATTGCCGGCAGCGTCGATCAAAGCAGATAAAGGAACTGTAGTGTGCGGAACGAAGCCATTACCTTTGAGTGCGTCAGGAAAATATGCATATACATGGATGCGGAATGACTCTATTATTGGAAAAGGAAGCTCGCTGGATGTAACAGCACCCGGAGATTACAAAGCAATAGCAGTGGATGTGAATGGATGTTCCAATACTTCGAATATTGTGACCATGACACAGGTATTGCCACCGGTAGTAGATTTTGCTTATGCCAGTGGGTGTACAGGTACTTCTGTTTATTTTACCAACAAAACGAAGGCTACAGGGCCAATAGATTATAACTGGCATAGCGGCGATGGGCAGAGTAGTGAGAATAACAGTGCGAGCTTTACCTATGCCAAAGTAGGCACGTACACCGTGGTGCTGACGGCTACGCCGCAGGCTTGTCCATCAATGGGTGGAACGAGTATTCATGATGTGACGATTAAGGAACCAATGGCAGCAAAGGCCCTACCGGCTGTAAAAGCAGAGCCCGGGAAACCAGTGCAGCTGAATGCTAGAAAGCTGGAAGCGGCGACTTATGAGTGGATGCCGAATAATGGTCTGACGGATACAAAGGTGAGTGACCCCAAAGCTATACTGAAAGCACCGGAGACTTATTATATTAAGATGACGCAGATGAATGGTTGTATCACTACCGATACGCTGAGAGTGAGTGTGGCGAATCCAAAAGCGTTTATGGTGCAGGAAGAGTTTTCGCCGAATGGAGATAAACAGAACGACCTGTTGCAGGTGTATGCAAAGACAATAAAGACAATTACTTCATTTGATATTTTAGATAGTATGGGCAACCAGGTGTACCAGAAATCAAAGAAAGGTGAAGTAGCGTGGGATGGTACGAATAGTAAAGGAAAGAAAGTACCGGAAGGGATTTATATCTGGATGGCAGTGGGGAATGATTATTATGGAAAAGTCGTGCGGGAACAGGGTACTGTAAAATTAACGCGATAAATAGTTGGGAGTTTCAGTCCGCTGGAACTCCCTTAAATTTTTAACCTATGCTGGACACACTCTTCATCGAGGCCGATACTGATTTGTCTGACCTCTCTGCCTTCAAACAAGTAGAAAAGATCTACATCTATAAACCCGGACTGGATGCTGATAAAATTTTAAGAAGCTTAGGTCTGCTCCCCGCCCTTACCTATTTAAAAGTATATGCCTCTACTACCCCTATTACCGCACATACCCTGATTGATTTTCCCAACCTGGCAGAACTGGATATTAAATTCGAAGATATCTATTCATCCCCGAACCAGATCGATCTGGTCGCTGATATCGTGAATGCGCTCCCTGCATTGAAACGATTGAATTTAAATACCGCTTACCAGTACAACAAGATCTCCATTTCTGCGGCTAACATGATTGCGTTCGACAAGCTGGACACCCTGACATTCTTTTCTGAAAAATGGATTCATGATTGCTGGTTTGCTGTTGCATTGACCAAACATGTGCACCTGGAAAACTGGGATAATAACCGCTTAGACCTGTTCAGAGAAAAGGTGAAAGGATTGGATTTGACAGACCTGGACCTGCAGATATTATTTGCACTGGACTATCAGCTCATGGCAGAGTTGAACAGATGGCTGCCGAATTTAATCATGCCACTGCGCGAGGTAAGGCTAATCAAAACACAATATACCAATTTCCGGACCTGGCATTTTCGGGATATGAAGGTTTCTTATACAAGAGATATTCATGAGAAAGATGTAATCGCCGTTATCAGTGCCAGAACGCGTTTTGATGAGGCTGTACGATTTTTACTCAATAAGGTGCCGGTGATCACCATCGACCATTTATTTGAGAAGAAAATGTTGCTGGCTGATGCTTATACACAGGAGCAGGAGTTGGATATTCTTCAAAAATGGATTACAGGAGTTTTTGATATTGCCTATGTCACCTATACCAGTAAGGCGGTGCATTCTGCATTGGCAGCAGTGATGCGTACACACCCTGACAGGAATGTTCGCATATGGGCGAGAGGAGAATTTTCCAGAATTGCACCGAAAGCCTTTTTCTCTCATGCCAGAAAGTTTGGTAATGCACTATTGAACCACTTTACCGTAGATAGTGAAAAGTTACAGCAGATAGCAACACACCCGGATATAGACAGGGAAATTTTTATGCTGATGGCGCTTACTATTTCACAAAGTAAAGCGCATACTTTTAAATTATCATTTACTAGTTGTGATGATCTGCATCCTGCGGTGGCATTGTTCTCCCGGTTTAATCACTGGGTGTTCAGTTATACAAAGGTAAATATTGAGAAGGTATGCAACAGGCTGCCCTACCTCACTACACTGGATTTGTATAGCATTAGCTATGATCACCATATCCCGGAAAATATCGGCTCACTTAGCTCACTGGAAAAACTACATATTAGTTTCCATTTTAAAGAGGCATATAAATTAGAAAAAATCGACAGGGTTTCATTGCCGGCATCCATCGGTAAACTGACAAAATTAAAACGCCTCGGCATTTATGGTAAGTCATACCTGCCCGCTGATACCCTTGATAAACTGGTCAACCTGGAGGAATTAATTTTATTAGATGTTCATTCAACCCATTGGCAGGGATTGCAAAACCTGACTGGTTTAAAAGAACTGATTCTAAGAAGTAATAATATCACCGGTTTCCCTGCTGGTATCTTTCATATGCAACAGCTGGTTAAATTAGCCATTTCCGAAAATGACCTTTCAGCAATGCCGGACCGGCTGGATGTTTTTCCTGCATTGAAAAAGATTGATCTGAGGAATAATAAAATTAAAGAGTTTCCCTATTCTCTGTTCAAACTTGAACTGGAATCTGTAGAGATGCAGCATAATGAATTGACTACTATAGCGGCATATCCATATGAAACCAGATGGGGGTATGTAAACCTCTCCAATAACCAGCTTTCCAGTCTGCAATTCAGCAAAGGAAAGATGCACATTGTCAAACTCGACATCAGCTATAACCAATTGAGGGAACTAGATCCTGCTTTATTTTCACCTGTGATGGTGGAGTGCAATGCCAGGAATAATAAAATAAGTTCACTGCCTGAGGCCATTACCATCCCTCAGTTTGTCTCTTTTACTGCATCTGATAATTGTCTGACGGCATTACCTGCATTTCTCAAAGATGTAAAAGGCGGTATGTTTTATTTTGGCAATAACCAGATTACTTTCGTTCATCCTGACATTTATAATAAGAAGAAGGGACTCTTTTCATTAGCTGGCAATCCGATCCCTGAAGAGGTGAGACAAAAGCTACACGGTGGCTACCTCTAAAATTTGATAATATTACCTTAATATACCCGCGCTACTTCTTTTTATACTTTTGCTTTTTCTAAAACTCCTTTCCATCACTATGTGCCAACGTTATACCGTAGCAGACATTAGGGAGGGTAATGAAAAAGCCTTTGCGTCTGTTTATGAAGAGTATAAGGATAAGCTGTATTACCTCCTGCTGGGCAGGACGAAATCAGCGTACCTGGCACAGGAAGTTGTACAAAAGACCTTTGTAAAGGTCTGGACCCACCGCGACACCCTCAATCCTGTTATTAATATAGATGTACAGATTTTCCGCATTGCCCGTTCACTCATGATCGATGAGTTGCGCAAACTAGCTGTCGAGAAAAAACGCATGGGCGTCGTGGAAACCAGCGAATCTGAAGATAGTGTCAATAACCAGTACCAGGCACGCGAAACCCGCATCGCGATTGAAAAAATCCTCAGTGCTATGCCGGAACAGGGCCAGCTCGTATTTCGCCTGAGCCGGGAGGAAGGAAAGACCTATAATGAAATAGCACAACAGTTGTCTATTTCCCCAAAAACAGTTGAATACCATATCTCCCGGATACTGAGTGTGCTGCGCAAAGCACTCATTCTCTTCCTCCTAATGTTAACAAATTATTAAGCGCCAGGGTATTCCCATTTTACAAACGAATAGTAGTTAGAAACAGTTCAAATGAAGATCACCAGCGAACAGGTTGCACGTTTTATTACCAACAATTGTAGTCCGGAAGAAGCGGAAATGCTCGCTGCGTGGTTTGCTGAACACCCGGAAGACCTGATCAGCACACCTGAGTGGGAGGATTTTGTCGCCCGGCAACGCATCCCTGAAGAAACAGATGCGGCCATGTGGCAATACATTTCTCAACACACAAAGCGTAAACCGAAAATCTATTATTTCCGCAGAATAGCTGCTGCAGCTGCTATCATAGGAATAATAGGCGGAAGCGTGCTCCTGTGGAAACCACAGCAGCAACAACAGCGCTTACAGGCTACCCTGGCAGACACAACTACCACCAGGTATACTGTGATCAGTAACGACAAAAAACATGATCAGACTTACCAGCTGGAGGATGGTACTACAGTCGTACTCTCTTCAGGTAGTAAATTATCGCATGTATTACACTTCGATCGTCGGCAACGTTATATCAACCTGGAAGGTAAGGCCTTCTTTGATGTAGCGAAAGATAAAGACAGGCCCTTTACTGTGGAAGCCGGCGGACTGACCACGACTGCATTGGGTACATCCTTCCGTATTACTGCTTTAAAAGGCGAAGTACACGTACAGCTGATCACTGGTAAAGTAGTGGTGAAAAAGGCCAGCACCACTTTTAAACCAGTATACCTGCAGCCCGGACAGCAACTGGTATTTAACACTCGGCAGGAGAAAGCGGTTGTAACTGATAACAAGCTGCCTGCACTGAAAACCGCACCTGCAGCAATTGCCGCTAATGAGACCAGGGGACAAGTGTTTCACCAGGAACCACTGAAAAATGTGTTCCTTACTTTACAAAGTTATTATCATACCAGTATCACCTTCGACGAGCAACAGTTGAAGAATATGAAATTCTCCGGTACATATGCCGACACTGACAGTGTAGAAGATTTGCTCTCTGTCATTACACTGGTGAATGGATTAAAACTCGAAAAAACAGCTACAGGGTACAACATCACCCGATAACAGGATCATACATAAATACAGAATAACATGACATTTAGAGGAAAAAGATCGTTTCCGCAACATGCGGTGCTGCTCTTATTTGCCGTATTGCTGCATTTAAAAGTTTTTGCCCAAACGGGGGACATCAAAGGTTTGATCAGAACGGAAAAGGGAGAACCCCTGCCCGGTGCTACCGTCATCCTGACCCGTAATGCTTCTTCATTTTCCAAAGTAACGCGCACAGATTCTATTGGATTATTCCGCTTTTCAAAAGTACCTGCTGATACCGGGTATGTGATCAAAGCGAGTTACATTGGCTATACCACGCATGTAAGCGAACGCTATAGCGTGAAGCCCAATGACCAGTTGTCTCTAGCATTCAAGATGCAGGAAAACAATGGTCAGCTCAGCGACGTAGTGGTAATTGGTTATGGTAGCAGAAGCCGTAGCGAAATGGTGGGTGCGGTGACCACTGTGAAGAAAGAAGATTTCAACGTAGGTGTATATAGCGATCCCGTGCAGATGCTGCAAGGTAAAGTAGCAGGCTTAAATATTTCAAGAAGTGGCAACCCAAATGAAAATGCAGCGGTGATTTTGCGTGGTCCATCTTCTTTCAGATCGGGCACAGATGCCTATGAACCCTTTTATGTGATTGATGGTGTACCGGGTGCATCTATTTATAGTGTAGCTCCCGGCGATATTGAAAGCATGGAAGTATTAAAAGATGCGGTGTCTACTTCTATTTACGGTTCCCGCGCGGCAAATGGTGTAATCATCATTACTACCCGCAAGGTGCGCGCCGGTCAGTCACACCTTTCTTATAGTACCTATGGTGCGGTAGAAAGAATTTCCAATACCATTAAAATGGCTTCTGCTCCCCAGCTGCGTTCTTACCTGGCTGCAAATAATGTGGCGATCGATGCGATCAATGATGATGGTGTGAGCAATACTGACTGGCAGAAAGAAGTAACCCGTACCGGTTTCTCTCACAATCATAATCTGGCTTTTAGCGGTAGCAATCAGCACTCTACTTATGGCGTGAGTGTGAACTACCTGAACAATGAAGGTATTATCAAGGGCTCTGCTATGGATCGCCTGGTGATTCGTACCAATGTGCAGCACCGCGCTTTTAACGATCGCCTGAAACTGGATATGAATGTGACCAACAGTATTACTAATGGTAAACAGATTCCCAGCCAGGTGCTAAGCAACATGCTGACTTATATGCCTACTGTACCCGTAAAAAATGCTGATGGTAGTTATTATGAAGACAGAACCCGTACCACTGGTACCGGTGGCTATTACAACCCGGTGGCATTGATCAATGATAATACCATTCACAGTAAGTCAAATATCCTGTTGGTAAATGGTATTGCGACTGTGAATATCCTGAAAGGACTGGACTTTACGACGTCTGTTTCTTATCAGAAACAGCGCAATGATACAGATCTGTATTATAACAGTTCTTCTATGCTGGCACAGGAGTATACAGGATATGCGCAGCGTACCAATGTGTCAAATACTAAAAAAGTACTGGAATCATTTGCTACTTATGAAAGAAGATTCGATAAGCACGGCATTAAATTGCTGGGTGGTTATAGCTGGCAGGAAGATCGTAATGGCGATGGTTACCAGGTGAGTGGTTATGACTTTGTATCTGATGACCTGAAGTGGAATAACCTGGGTCAAGGAAATGGTACCACTGTGAATTATGGAGATATCTATGTATCTACCTTAAGATTGATTTCTTTTTACGGCAGGGCCTTTTATGATTATGATGGTCGCTTCCTGTTCCAGGGGTCTTTGCGTCGTGATGGTTCTTCTGCATTTGGTACGAATAATCGCTGGGGATATTTCCCCTCTGCATCTGTGGGTTGGAATATCCACAATGAACGCTTTATGAAGGGCGTGAATTTTGTGAATGTACTGAAGGTGCGTGCTGGTTATGGTGTGGTGGGCAACTCTACCGGTTTCAATGCCTATACTTCCCGTTTGATTTATGGTAGTGGTTCTTCTTACTTCTATTACAATGGTGAATGGATCAATTCCCTGACGCCTATACAGAATGATAACCCCGATCTGAAATGGGAGCGTACTGCTACCATGAACGTAGGTGTGGATTTCGTATTGTTCAATAACAAACTGAGTGGTAGTGTGGATGTGTACGATAAGCGCACCACTGATCTGATTGGTGATTACACCGTATCTACCACACAATATCCTTACAGCACCATGACGGCAAATGTAGGCGCCATGAGTAATAAGGGTATTGAACTGGCGCTGAGCACTACACCTGTAAGGACGGGTAAGTTCAGCTGGACATCGTCTGTGACCCTTGCACACAATGTGAATAAAATTACTTCTATCTCCAACGACCTGTTTAGTGCATCGCAGTTTTACACGGCTGCATTCAGTGCCCGTGGACAATCGGGTATAAGTGGTTACCAGGTCATTAAAGCAGGAAAGCCATTAGGGTCTTTCTATACCCTGCAGTATGCAGGGAAGAATGCAGATGGTAAGTCTACTTTCGTAGCTGCAGATGGTACGGTTTCTACAGATAGTACTGCTTTTACCAATTTCCGTGTCACTGGTTCTGCACAACCTAAGTTAATCTATGGCTGGAACAATACCTTCCGCTATGGCCAGTTTGACCTCAACATCTTTGTACGCGGGGTATATGGCAACCAGATCCTGAATGCCACCCGTGCTGATATGAATGCACCTATTTATGCCAATACCACCAATGTGCCCGTAAGCACATTATCTGAATCTATCAAGGACGATAAGGATCATTTTATCTCCAGCCGTTATGTAGAGAGTGGTTCTTACCTGCGACTGGACAATGCGACATTGGGGTATTCATTTGCTACTAAGAAGAACTATCAGCTGCGGGTGTATGCTACAGGCAATAACCTGTTCATCATCACAAAGTACAAAGGTATAGATCCGGAAATCAATGTGTCTGGTCAGACACCTGGTATTGACAACCGTAGTTACTATCCTAAAACCCGTACGTTCCTGCTGGGATTGAATGTTACATTTTAAAATTACACTGAAGAATGAAAGCATTATTATATATCGCTATTTCCGCCACGCTGCTGATGGCAGCAGCAGGATGTACCAACCTGGATGTGCCTGTTGAATCACAACTGACCACTATTCCAAATACACAGCAAGGCTATGTGGCGGCGACTGGTTCTGTATACCAAAAGATGTCAAGTCAGTCCTTTGCGGTTGACTTCTGGAGAGTGATTGAATTGTCTACTGATGAGGCGATGATTCCAAACAGGAATGGTAGCTATTATGACAATGGCAGTTACATCAAGCTGCACAAACATACCTGGACATCTTCTGACCTGGATGCACCATGGAACTGGGGATATAGTGGTGTCTCTGAGTGTAACAGGGTATTGAACCTGTTGTCTAAAGCAGATTCCAGCGCACTGCGTACCCAGTTTACGGCAGAGATCCGTACCATGCGTGCATTGTTTTACTTTTATATGATGGACCTGTATGGCAATGTGCCGATCACCACTTATGGTAGTACAGAAAGTCCTACCCAGTCTACCCGCGCAGAAGTATTTAACTATATCGAAAGTGAATTGCTGGCGGCGGTGCCGGGATTGGGTGCGCCTGCTACTGTGACACTGGAATATTATGGACGTCCTACTTTGTGGATGGCCTATGCATTGCTGCAGAAGTTGTACCTGAATGCAGAATATTATACCGGTACGGCAAGGTATGATGATGCGATCACTTATGGGAATAAGATTATGAGCGAATCAGGTTTGTCGCTGGAAAAGAGTTATATGGATTTGTTCAGACCAGATAATACAGCGAACAATGAAACCATCTTTGTCGCGGTATTTGATGCTAATAAAGCACAGGGAAATTATTTTACCCGTTATACCCTGCATAGTACATTGAAGGCCAAATATGGGCTTAATTTCAGTCCTAGCAATGCCATGTGTACTTCGCCAGAGTTCTTTGATCTGTTTAGCCTGGAAGGGGATGCGAGGGATACTACCTGGCTATCAGGTCTGCAATATGATTTTGCAGGCAATGCGGTAAAGAATGGTAGTTATCAGCTGAACCTGACCCGTGAAATTACATTGACAGATGCAGCGACGATGAATGTGGGCGCAGAGGTGAATGGTGTTTCCTGTGGTGCAAGGTCTGTCAAGTTTTATCCTGATCCGAATGCCGTGAGCCGTTATCAGAATAATGATATTCCTGTATTGCGACTGGCGGATGTATACCTGATGCAGGCGGAAGCATTGTTGCGGAATGGAGGTAGTACTACTACAGCGGTAGAGTTGTTTAATAAAGTACGTGCCAGGGTGAGTGCACCGACAGTGACATCGCTCTCGCTGCAGGATATATTGGATGAGAGAGGTCGTGAGCTGGCGTGGGAAGGTTGGAGAAGGAATGACCTGATCCGTTTTGGTAAGTGGGAAGGTGCGTGGGGTTTTAAGACAGGAGGAGAAGGTACTTTCAGAAGATTGTTCCCGATTCCGGCTACTGAGATGGTGTTGAATGGAAATTTAGTGCAGAACACAGGATATTGATTTGTGAATGCCGCAGGCCATATGGCCTGCGGCAAATTTTTAGTATGAAAAGAAGAACGTTTTTTAAACAGACAGCTTTTAGTGTATTAAGTACTTCAGTGCTTTCGTCTTTAAGCGCTTACGCAGAACCAACCAGATCAGAAGACCCCTACCCTTTACAATTCCTCGCTATTGGCGACTGGGGCCGAAATGGTGCCGATCATCAGTTGCACGTAGCCCGCCAGATGGGTAAGTGGGCAACCGAACACCCCAATCAGTTTATTATTTCCACAGGTGATAACTTCTACCCCGCCGGGGTCATTAGTGAGCATGATCCTTTGTTCCACTATTCTTTTGAAAACGTCTATACAGATTTTTCGCTTCAATGGGACTGGTACCCGATCCTGGGCAATCATGATTATAAGTCTGACCCTGATGCCCAGGTACGATACACCAACATCAGCCGTCGCTGGAAGATGCCGGCACGTTATTATTCCAAAGAGTTCTCTTTAGGCAAAGACGGCAAGGTATTGATACTCTTTATAGATACCAACCCCATGCTGCCAGCGTTCTATGACAACCCTGAATATGGGCCGCATGTAAAAGGGCAGCACCCGGAGAAACAACTGGAATGGATTAACCAAACCCTGGCTACTGCTGACAAAGATGTGCGGTGGAAGATAGTAGTAGGTCATCATCCGATGTACACTGCTGGCCCACGTACTGCCAATTATGATACGTTGGGTATTCGTAAAGTGCTGGAGGAAACTTTAGAAAAGCATAAAGTGAATATATACCTTTCAGGTCATGATCATTCTCTCCAACACCTGAAAAGCAATGGAGTCACCCATCACCTCATCTCCGGTGCCGGTTCTGAAGTTACTCCTGTAAAGGATGGATTGCCTTATAGCCGTTTTCAGGCAGCAGATTATGGGTTCATGTACTTTTCCGTTGCAAAGGATAAACTGAATGTAAAGGTGATCAATTATGAAGGGAGGCAGCTCTATGAAACCTTAATTTTTCCCATTTCATAAACTTTTGTGAAAATGCTTTTTCGCTAAAATGTCATGCAATCTTATTTGGTCCGAATTTCGTTACTATAAGTATAATACTATAATAATGAGAAACGCATTATACCTGAGTGTGCTGCTCTGTATGCTTTTCAGTTGTACCGGCCGCGCTCAGCAAAGTAAAAACAAATCAGATATGCATAACCCATACTACTCGCGCACAGACACGACCCATTTGAACGTTAGCAATGCCGAATGGAAGAAGATCCTGCCGGCGGATTTATATGCCGTGGCCAGAGAACAGGCTACTGAAAGGGCTTTCACCGGTAAATACTGGGATGCAGATACCAAAGGTACTTACTACTGCGCCGTTTGCGGGAATAAGCTCTTCCGCTCAAACGCCAAGTTCGCCAGCAGCTGCGGTTGGCCAAGTTTCTTTGAAGCAGACCGTCCTAACAGTGTGATCTATAAAGAAGATAACTCCTACGGGATGCAACGCATCGAAGTGGAATGTGCAAGGTGTAACTCACATTTAGGCCACATTTTTGACGATGGTCCTCCACCTACCGGAAAGCGGTTTTGTATGAACTCCGTTTCCTTGGATTTTGAACCGGATGGTCACTGACAAATGGTCACTCCTGCCATCCACAAATAAAACAAAAACGCTTCTGCCTTTGGGTAGAAGCGTTTTTGTTTATAAATTTTCTTAATAAAAAGAAAAACTGATTGATAATCATTTTAATTTGAGAAAATGTAAATTGTCGGCTAGTTCGTAAAGCTATCCTAATGACGTCCAGAGAAGAATTACAATTAGCCATAGACCTTCAGCTCCGGGTAATACTGGAGAAATATCATTGTGTTCGCGGAAGTATCAGATTTCAGGCGCCGGCATTATTATCCATGAATGGGATCAGAACTGACGGAAAGCCGGTGTTGATATGGCCGACAGATAAGAAACTTAACTCCCTGGTATCTAAGTATGTATTTCAGGAGCCGGAACTGGGGGGATTAATCGTACAAGCTGACCTGGTCATGGACCAGTTTGTGTATAAGCAGGTAAGCAAGGGTCGCCTTCAACTGGAAACGCAGCAGGTGCAAAGGCAACGGGACCAGGAGGCGAAGGCCCAGCAGCAAAACTGGCGGCGCCTGTTGGAGAGCAGGACAGACACCTACGGGGTGGAACTGGCCGCACAGGTGGCGGATCGGTTGCAGACAATGAGTTTTGGATTTGGGCACCGGGATTATTGCGGCATGGGATTGGAATACCGGGGTGGGGCTTATTATTATGGTGGTTTGTGGGATGGAATGATGGACGACAAGGTGCAGGTATTCCCCTCCAAAGAGGAATTTGTGAGTTGGCTGGCGGGGCAATCAGATGCTTCTATGGCCAGGTTAAATGAGATAGATGCTTTTTATTGGGGGAACCAGACGGTGACGAGACAACGATTACAGGAATTTATTATATAAAAAAGAGGGTGTACGCCCTCTTTTTAGTATTTGGTCAGGGTTGGGTCATCCAATACCGCGTCCTTTACATTATTTAATATGATCAGCGGCTTAGAAGCTGCTTTGTTAATCTTCACTTTCTCTAATTTCAATCCATTTACATCATCAAATATGCAAGCTGTACGGAACTCCGCTCCTGTATAGCTCAGTTTTACATTTTTGAAAGTAATGCCATCGGCATGCCTCACATAAAAACCCCATGCCGGCAATTCCCTGAACATAGAGAATTCAGGATAGTCGCTGATAGCCTCCGGAATATGGTGTAATGAATCTACATTGATATTTGCGACCGCCATCCTGGATTTTTCCGCATAGGTAATATCTATATTTTCCAAAGTTACATCCTGGATATTGTGTCCGGGAATGCCATAGATACCTGCCGGGAAGGTATTGTGCTCGAATAATTCCCTTGGCCCTTCCATATTATACCCGGCATCTGGTTTGGTAGCCGGTATTTCTGCCTTTACATTGGCAATACGCACCTTGCTGAGGGTACCTGGTTCACGGCGTGCCTGGCGCTTGCCCAGGCGAAGGAAGATCGCGTTTCCGGTATTTTTTGCTGTGATATTGCTGATATCAATGTTTTCCACAATGCCACCATCTACTGTCTCAATCGCGATTGCAGAACGGAAGGTGTTGTATACATAGATATTTTTTACAGTAATGTTTTTAAATCCACCCCAGGAGGCAGTGCCCATTTTGAACCCGCTGGCGCTGGATCGTACTTTACAATTGGCGATGTAGATGTTCTCACAAAGTCCCGCGGTATCGTGCGATTTCAGGCAGATACCATCATCTGCTACGTCAAAGCTGCTGTTGGTGAGCTTTACATTTTTACAATCCACCAGGTCGATCCCGTCATTATTCAGGAAGGTATTGCTGATCACTTTAATGCTGTCGAAGACCATGTCTGTACAACTCAGATAGTCCTGTATCCAGCAGAGGCCATTTAAAATAGTGACATTTTTTACTGTTACATGCTGGCAATTTTTGAAGGCAATCAGCATGGGGCGGTTGTTTTCTTCAGGTCGCATTTGTCCCCATTCATTGTAGCGCTGCCATTCTTTGTCTTTCAGCGTGCCCTTTTTCAGCATGTCAAAAATGTCTTTCAGCAATAGTTCTCCCTGTCCATCGATCGTTCCTTTTCCGGTGATACCGATGTTGTGCTGGTTGTCTGCAACGATCAGGGCAGATGCTTTGTCAGGACCATAGTCTTTACGGCTGGTGGTAGCGAGGAGGAAGGCGTTGGGAGCCAGGTGGAGGGTAACCCCGGATTTCAATGCGATGACGCCGGTTACGAATTTACCGGCTGGTACGACTACAGTACCGCCGCCGGCAGCAGCTGCTTTGTCGATCGCTTCCTGGATAGCGGAGGTGTTGTCGGTATGGCCATCACCTTTGGCACCGTAGCTGGTGATGGGGAAGTTCTTTTGTTGCGCAGATAGTTGAAAACAGTTTAAACATAACAGGAGCATCAATACCCTCATATCTTGTTGGTTTTAAATGTCAACAAGATAATAGATTTTGCGAAAAAACCGCTTCTGCCTTCGGCAAAAGCGGTCTTTTTCAGGAGGGGGAGTTGCCTGCAGCAGGCTTTGGGATAAAGATTACTGCTTTTGCAGGCATACACTATAAGGCAGGTCTTACCCTGTAAAAAGGGATCATTCCTTGAATAGAAACTTTTGCAGGCGCGGTTTTCGTGGGTGTTGGTCCCTCTTTTGCGTATACGACCGGGCCGGCGGCAACAGCCACTTTGTCCTGTAATTCCTGTATTTGTGGATGGGGATATATTAGTGCTGCTTCTAAACAGGCCGTTTAAATTGCAAGTGGGAGTGTCTCCGTTGCATTATAGGCGTCAGCATTGAGCTGTAGCTGGATGGTGAAGTTATCTGTGTTTGGTATGATGATGAGCGTATATTGGCCTGGATATAACAGATCCAGTCTTCTTTTTACATTCTGCAACCCTATGCCGCTATATTGACTATATTCCTTGTCAGTTGTGCTATTGCTGACAGTGAATAGCAATTGTTCTCCTTCTGTTTCCAGGTGAATATTAATCCAGTTAGCATCCTGACCTGATACATGCTTGAAGGCATTTTCAATAAATGTCATCAGTATAAAAGGTGCAATAGAAAGATGCGAAACAGGGTTGTTAGTGAAATGTACCTGGATGCGTGTGCTTTTATTCTGCCTTAATTTTTCCAGTTCTATAAAGTTTTCCAGGAAGGAAATTTCTTTGTCGAGTGGAATGTGGTGATCATTGCATTCGTACAATTGGTGGCGCAGTAACTCTGAGAATTTAGCCAGTGAGGCGCTGGCAACATCCGGGTTTTTATGGATCAGGAAGAAAATAGAATTAATGCTATTGAACAGGAAATGTGGATTGAACTGATTGCGCAGAAATCTCAGCTCTGTTTCCAGTTTTTCTTTTTCTAATAATTGCTGACGTTCCTTTGTCTGCATCCAGTGTTTGGCCAGTTTGATACTCATAGCCAGGGTCATACTTGCGATGGTACCTGGCAGGGCTTTGCCTACAAATCCAAAGAAGCAGAGATCATCCGGGGTTGGAATCAGATAATATCCACCTACTATACAGAGGGTGGCTGCCACCAGTGTGAGCAACAGGTAGCCTATATAAGCCTGGTATTTCCCTTTCTGGAGGAATTGAGGAATGAGGTAATACAGGTTGAAGTACACCGCTACTGCCTGAAACACGACATAGAAGGCAAATTCTACGGCAGAAGGTGTGAACAGGATAGTATTGGCAGCTCTCAGCGGATCGCCATAAGACACTACCCACCAGGCATAGTGATACATGACCCAGAATGGCAGGTGGTAGAGCTTGTAACGAAATAACCAATGTTTTTCCATGTTCCTAATTTACAACAATACTATGTGGTGGATGATATAATTATATGAAATGACCCGGATAAATGGTCAAATGCACCTGGTTGTATATAAACGGGTGTGGGGTATTTCATCAATTATTTACGACGGGTGGTCATATGCTTTTTTCCAGGGAAAGGAATTTAAATTCTTTTGTTGAAAACATGCATTATGAAACGCCTTTTTCTAATTTCCTATATCATCGCAATTTGCTCGCCAGCCGTGGCGCAGGTCAGTGGCAAACTACAGGATGTGCAAGGGGCGCCGGTTCCTTTTGCAAATGTCATTTTATTAAAAGCTGCAGACAGCAGTATTTTTAAGGGAGCAGTCGCTGATGAACAGGGCAGTTTTCAGATCGCGGATGTGCCGGTGGGCCAGTATGTGCTCAGGGTAAATGCTATTGGGTACGAGGTGCTGCATATACCTTTGAATGGGGCTAAAAATATAGGCGTACAGGTATTGCAAACCAGTCGTCGGCAGTTGGGGGAAGTAGTGGTGCGTGGTACTAAGCCGCTTTATCAACAACAGGAACAGGGGATGGTAGTGAATGTGGAAAGTAGCATACTGTCCAAAGGCAGCGCGGCATTGGAAGTATTGGAACGTGCACCGGGTATCATCATTGATCATAGAAATAATAGTATCTCCATGAATGGAAAGAGTGGTGTAATGGTAATGCTGAATGGGAAACTATTGCGTATGCCTGTTACACAGGTAGTGGAACTACTGAGGGGCATGCGGGCCGATGATGTGGAAAAGATTGAACTGCTCACTACACCGGGAGTGAGCTATGATGCAGAGGGCGATGGGGGGATCATCAATATTGTTTTAAAGAAGAATAGTAGTATAGGGTTGAATGGAAGTGTCAGCGCCACTGCTGGTTATGGCTGGGGTGAGAAAGCAGGTACAAGTGTGCAAATGGGATATAACAAATGGTATGGATCTTACAGCTATAATCATAACAGGAGTAATGCAGACTGGCATGCCGTTGGTACTGCTCAGGAACCTTTGTATGGCGGGCTGACCTATTCTGATGTAACAGGTGTGATGCAGCCTGTGGAAAACAGTCATACAGCCCGGGTGGGATTTGATTCCAGGCATATGGGGGCTAGCCTGCTATATGGATATAGTCATACGCATTTTCATAATATCAATAGTGGGATGTTCAATGTATTGCCGGATTCTATATTATACAATCATGTAGATGTAAATGAATACATGAAATGGAAAAATATGATTGCTGATTTCTATGTGGAGGGAAAGCACCTGAATCTAAGTCTGGATTACCTGCGATATACTATGGACCGCCCCAGCAAAGCCCTGAATTCATTTGTAAATTTAAAAGGAGAAGAGATAGGGAATAATGATACCTTGTTTGCACCTGTACAGGAAGGTTATGCACATACTTTGATACAGGTAGGTGTGATGACGCTGGATTATAAAAAGCAGCTCAATGATAAATTGAAATTTGAAGCGGGTGTGAAGGGTAGTTATAATCGTACCCAGAGCGCATCGGGTATTAAGAGCCTGGTAGAAGGTGAATATGTAACCGGAAAGGATGCAGCAGATGATGGTGTGATGAGAGAAGTGATCGGGGCCGGGTATGCTTCTCTTAAATGGCAGATGGATTCCGCTACAGCACTGACTGTAGGCAGCAGGTATGAATATGCTGATACACGGTTGACCACTGAGCGCAAGATGGGAAAATTGTTTCCGGCCATTGCTTTTAATAAATCATTTCCCGGTGGGCATGAATTGTTTCTGACTTATAATAAGCGTATCACCAGGCCCGCTTATACAGACCTGGCTTCTTTTAAATCTTATACAGGACCTAATTCTTATGCATCGGGTAATCCTTCATTGATACCTACGATTACGAATATTTTTAAAATAGGTTACAATTATAAAGGGTATTCATTTTCGCTCCTGGCCAGCAGGGATGATCATCCTATAGTGCGCTGGCAGATGACTGAGACGCCGGATAGTACTGTGTTGATTGTGTCTTCGCAGAATATGTTGTGGCAAAATAACCTGGTGTTTCAGGCGAGTATACCGGTGCAGGTGACTGACTGGTGGAGTATGAATTACAGCTTGCTGGCGGCTTACCGGCAGTTTAAACTGGTTTATACACGTAAGCCGGCGGAGAAAGGGTACTTTACGGGGAGTTTGAATTTCAGTGAGCAGTTTAAGTTTCAAAAGGGATGGTCAGGGGAATTGTCTGGTTTTTATTGGGGCCCTTCTTATGATGGGTCCAAGAAGGTGGGTAGTTTTTGGGAAGCGAATGTGGGCGTGAAAAAAGAGATCGGTAAGGGTACTTTACAATTTGCGGTGGAAGATATATTGGCCAACATGCATATTCCGTTTTCTTTTGGCAAGTTGACGGAAGAAGCGCATGATTTAAAAACAAATGTGGTGTATAGTGCGGAGTCCAGTTATTTTCCTGTGATGAAACTCACTTATTTCAGGGCATTTGGTGGAGGGAAGCAGAGCCATAAGGAGAGTGGTGCAAAGGAAGAGCGGGAAAGGATCAATTAAAATAAAGTATTATTTTTGCTGTACTATGACAGCGTATCAAACCTACCGGATTTTCGAGTCACGTGAAGAGGCTGTTGCTATGCAGGCCTTATTATCGAAAAACGGCATCCCTAATTCTATGGACGAACGTCAGGCCACCTACGACACTGTATTCGTTGGTGTTTTGAATAACCAGCAATATTTCGTCAAAATCCCGCAAGACAAATTTCTGGCTGCCAATGCAGTACTGGAAGCTGCAGTAGACCTCAATACACTGGAGGTAGAGGATGACTATTACCTGTTGTCGTTTACAGACCAGGAATTGCTGGACTTAGTGAAGAAGAAGGATGAGTGGGGGGAATTTGATTATGCGCTTGCAAAGAAACTATTGGCGGAAAGAGGTATTTCATTGAACACTTCAGACCTGAAGGTGATGGAGGAAGAAAGGGTACAGGAATTGAAAGTAATGAAAAAGGCCGGTCTTGCGCTGATCATTGGTGGATATTTGATGGCTTTCATACACACATTTGCAGCCTTTGCAATTGGACTTTACCTGGTCACTGCTTTCAGGAGAATGCCTGATGGTACGACTGTGCCAAAATATAATACCCGCGCGCGCTTTCATGGTGACATTATTGCTATTTTGAGTGTAGGTTTATTCGCGAGCTATTTTGCATACCAGATACTCCATGATATGCCTGCTAGTCCTGCCAGAACACTATTCATGGGTTTCGTATATATATTTTTTTAGCACCTTACGACTATCACAGTCCCTGCTGATCCGCATCATCAGTCAGTGATAAACAATATTTTATCTTAGTGATAACATTCTTCTAATGCTATAGGGTAGGAAATAGGTATGCGTAAACAAGGCCTCCTTATTAAAGATGGTAAATTGGAAGAGTGATGAAAATGCGGCCCCGGACTGATTACCCGGGGCTTTTTTTACATAGCGATTTCCAGCAGTAGAATGATGGCATCGCTGGATAATGCCTCCATTTCTACCTCCTCTACTTCCCACAATCCCAGGCCATCGCCATTATGCAGCAACCTGTACTGCACTTCAAAAGCCCCTTCTATATTAAATACGAATACACCTTTCTGCTTATCTTTTAGTTGATATACGCCTTCTGCCCTGCCATTGAATTTTCCAATAGACAATGTATAGGTGTCGTTACTGACTAATGTGTTCAGCTGATCTTTGTGGCTGAGATCGAAAGTGGTCAATGTAGCTGACGTTGCCACCGGGGTTTTGATCCACAGTTGCAGGAACTTCACTAAGTCATTTTCGTATGGATTACGTACTTCGAATGCATGACCGGGTGTGAGGTGTAAGACCTGTACCTGACCGGCTTCCAGCAGACCTCTATGCCCACCGTCAGTAGAGAACGTGATGGTACCCACTATTGGTAGCAGGATAATATCAGAAGGGGTTTCTACTTCCATACGAAAGCCTTTGCCACCAGCCAATACATCTTCGTTCAGTACATACAGTGCACCAAATGGTTGTTTGTGTTCATTGAAATACCTGCCGAAGTTGAATGTATTGTATGTACGGAACCACGGCATTTCGTTGTAGCCGCGTTCATCAGACAGGTACATTTTTCCTTTTGATTGTGGTATCATGATTGAATAGAATAAATGCTCAGGAATGGTTGCAGGGTGAACATCTCTGTGAGTGTTTCACCATTCTCCGGTTCGTTGTTAATAGTGACCAGCAGCTGATTGCCGATGGTATCGTGCCAGATGAGTGGTTCGGAAATGAAGTTCACAGCTACCTGGTGTTTGTTCTTATTTGTGATATCGGAGTTGACGATTTCGAACTTGAAATTTCTGAATGGTAAAAATGTTTTGCCAATGCTGTTGGTGATATCAGGTACTTTGCCATTCAGTTGTTTGAGGTAGCCAATGATTGCAGGTGTAACGAGAAAGTGAATCCGGTCTGCATTTGGTACATTGGCCATGAGTTCAGCGAAAGTGTTGTATTTCTTTTCAGGATTGAATGTTTGTGCCTGCAGCAGGTATTCATACCATGAACCTTCGAACAGTAGCTGGTCCCATGGTTTGGTGCTGGATGCATCGATGAGTTTGCGATATATGAGGCGAATGGTCTTCATTGTTACTGTAGTTATGAGGGCCGCTGGTGTAGCGACCCTCACTATGAATTTATGCTGCAACGTAGATAGTGTGCGTCAGTGTATAGCCGGCCGATACACTACCTGTTACGGTAGCGAGTTCACTATCCAGGGAGTCTTTAAATACTGAATCAGCTGAATTTGCGGTGTCCTGGGTACCGTGATCTTTGTAGTCAGTAGCAGTGGTGTATACCGTGTTACATACATCAGTTGGGAAAGCAATCTGTGTGATGAGCAGAGAGGTACCGCTGCTATTGTACACATGCACATGAATGTGTGGCGCCCTGCTTGAATACCAGCCTGGGAAGATACTTGTGAAAGTAACTAATCCGCTGGAGTTGGTTGTCTGTCGTCCTCTCAGAAAGTGAGAAGAGGTATAGTCTACGCTGGAATAGCCACCACCGGGGTTTACTACATATTCAGAGTAGTAGCCTACAGCGGTACAATGCCATATATCTACCAGTGCACCGGAGAGTGCAGCACAACTGTTATTGGTGTTGGCGATGGTGATTTTCACGGTGAGTGGCACACCGGATTGTCCATCAACAATGTTACTTCTTACATAGGAAGATGGGCTTTTGGTAGGATATGGTCCTGCTGTTTCAGTGTCAGTAACAGTGCAGGAGGTAGTGGTACTACCAGTGGAGGTACTGTCGGTGGTAGTGCCGTCTGTACTGGTGGTTGTATCGGTATCCTTTCCGCAGGACGATACTGCCAGTGGGGCAACGGCTGCTAAACCTAAAGCAGCGAGGGTGTTTTTTAAGAAGATTTTTCTTTCCATGGCACGATGTTTAATTAAATATTTGCGTTGGTCGCTTATGTAAATGTATCTACAATCGTGATGGGAAGCGAGTTTTGTCGGTGAAGGATGGAATTGTTGCGGTAAATTAAAAGGGCTTTTTTACACTAAAAAAAAGTTGCCGGTTAAGATTAAACCTTGTGTTTCTTAACCGGTCTAAGGGGGATTTTATTAAAAATAAGTCTTTATAAATCGCAGTGCATTATCTGAAAAAATGCGGGTAATGATTTCGTGTGGAGAAATCTGATTGTAAGTTTGTAACACTGTGCGACCCCTGCCCTGCATATAATTATACGCATGTCTTTCAAGATAGTCTGCGAGAAAAGGAATTTCTTCTGCTGTCCAGAATGCATTTAATGGATTGATGATACCATCGAAGTCACTACCGATAGCGATATTGTTCCACGCGAACAGACCACGGGCATTGAGTAGTTCTGCAATGTGCTGTACCTGGTTCCAGAGTAGCGCAGAGCGGTAATGCATGATTTTATTCCGGAATAAGGAATGAGGTGTGTCGTGTAGTGTGGCAGTGCTGGCTATGCGGCGTTCATCGAGTTGTAGGCCGATGATGCCGTCGGTCTGTGCGAGGTAGTATATTTCATCGTCGTAGAAGTTGATGTCTTCCTGTAGTAATTTATACCCTGTTTCCAGGATGTCTACTACAGGTTCGTTCATAGAGCGCAGGCCATTGGCGGCGGCATGGCTCATGATGAGGGGGATGCGTTCGTTTCCTGATTTTAAGTAGTTGATATATTCACTACGGGAGCGTGCACTCATATGTTTGATGTCGATGAGTATGCGTTTGTTGTCTGAGTTGTCTAACAAGGTTTTGAGTACTTCCCATCCTAAATCAGTGAAGCCGGTATTGAGTCCTTTACTTTGGTCGGTGGCGTCAGCAATAATACCACTAAGGCTTTTGGCGTGCCCGCACAGGTGGTTCCAGAAGTGATGAGCGAAGGTGACAAAGAAGGGTTTGAATTCCCATTGTTTCAATTTGGCGGCGTGGGCGAGTACTTCGTCAGGATTGGGATCAGTTTCCAATCCTGTATTGAGTGTATGTAGTCCTTCGATAGTAAGCAGAAAGCAAATGGTGGTGATACCGTCGTTGAGGGATTGCCAGTATTCGATGTCGGTGTAGTTTTTTACGAGTACATAGCGGTATTTGCCCTGGATCACGGTGTTGTGTAACTGGCGGTAAAAGTCATATTCATCTTCCAGGTCGGCATAGTAGTCGGTGATCTGCTGAATGAAATTGATACGTTCTTTGCCGATGCCGAGGGCAAAATCATTGATTACGTCAGAGAGGCTGCCGGAGCCGAGTTTGTTGTTCACAAACCATTTTTCCAGTGGATACAGGGACGTACATACAATGAGGACATTGCCATAACCGAGGGCAGTGGCATTGGCTTGTGAGAATTTAGTCAGTCCCCCGATGTAGTTCAGTAGCTTATCGGTCAATGAGGGGGGATCATAATACCAAAGGCTATTGGGTTTTGAAGAATCGGGGCTGTTCCTGCGGGTAGGCGATACGCTAAAGCTCTTGCCAAAGGGTTTCAAAGCAGGATGGCAATGGAGGTCGATGTAGGGTGTTTCCATCTTTGAGGGATTTGGAAGGTAATAAAAGAGATGGATTTATTGGTGGGGTGGTAAATAAAGATAAGAAATTAGGGTGGACCCACGAAAAGTACAACAGATAATATGTTTTGTCAATTGACAGCAGGTGGTAAGGGAGTTAGCTTTGTTTGATTAAAAAAATGTTCATTCCTTCCTTTATTCATACAGTGGAGCTTGATTACAATTGGCCGTTTCTGTCAAGGAGCGGCCTTCTGTATTTGGACAAAAATGCTTAATATAGCGTACTGTCTGATAATATCCCCTGTTCCTAAGAAAGGTTGTTCGCTCACTTTATTATTAAATATGTAATTTATGGAACACCAATTGCACTACGATACTGTTTCCAATGCTATTGCCGCTTTGAGAAAAAGAGGTTTTACCGTTGATTTTAATCTTGAGGACAATTATATCGTATCGTCGCAGGGGAAGATTCATGTGGATGATTTCAGTATAGTAGATGTGTACAGGTATGAGGGGAATACGGATCCTTCGGACGAGGCAGCGGTATACGCCATTGAATCTACGAATGGGGTAAAGGGGGTACTGGTATCGGGTTATGGTCCTTCGGCAGATCCTTTGTCTACCGCAATGCTGGAAAAATTAAAGATTAAGTAAATTATAAACAATTTTCATATGAAAGCTAATATTGGAATCAGCGAAAAGAACACAAAAGCTGTTGCCCTTATCTTGAATCAATTACTGGCAGATGAACAGGTGTTATTTGCGAAGACCCGCAATTACCACTGGAATATTGAGAGTCCTAGTTTTATGGAGCTGCATAAGTTGTATGAAAGACTGTACACTGAGCTGGCAGAAACGATTGATGAGGTAGCGGAGCGTGTACGTAAGATTGGGCATTATGCCGAAGGCCGTTTGGCAGATTATCTGAAACTGGCTAATCTGCAGGAAGGGGATTATACGAATGACCAGAAAACACAGATTAAGAACCTGCTGGATGACCATGAAACGGTGATTCGTGAAGTGCGTAAGAATATTGAGAAGGTGGAGGAAGAGTATAAGGATACGGGTTCAGCAGATTTCCTGACCGGGGTGTTGAAAGAGCATGAGGAGTGGGCGTGGTTCCTGCGTTCTTATTTGAAATAATATTTATTAGCGACCGTTATAAAAAACGCTTTTGCTTTCAGGGCAAAGGCGTTTTTTTATGCCCCTCAGTTTGTGGAAAATTTACTCCATTAACTATATAATATTGTCTTTATTTTTTGCGAATCTTTGTTATTTGGTTAATATTATATCTAAATAAGCGCTGGTTTGAAAATTGGATTAATGCTGTTTTTTATACGTGTATGCCATGATTGAGTTACAGCAGATAAAGGAGCGAATAGCGGCAGAAAATTATCGCGATACGAACAGTTGTTTCGATCTGCGGTTGATGTTAATGGAAGCAGCATCACTACTCACCGCAAAGCAAATCTCCAATTTACACCAGGGCAGGGATCCTTACGTCTCAATGATCTTATTGCAGGCTTTTAGAAATTTAAAGCAATTTTACTTTGTACTGGAAAAAGCGAAGGAGGGAAACGTGGAGTGTTTTAACAACATAAAAGATGCAGTGGTAGCTGAACTGGCTAATTTAATGCATCGGTTTAAAGGAAATGTGTATCAGTTGCCAGAAGAAAATATTTCCGCATTGAAAATTGCTCAGTAACTTAATGCCGCAAACTTTTGCGGCAATTTTTTTAAACTGGAATTATGAAAATAGGATGGGCAGGACTCGGCAACATGGGGAAACCTATGGTGAGGAACCTGGTAAAGGCAGGCTTTGATGTGCAGGTATATAACCGCACTATATCTAAAGCCGAAGAATTTGCAAAAGAAACAGGTGTGAAGGTGGTTGCTACCCCTGCGGAACTTGTAAAGGATGTAGATTGTGTGATCACGATGGTATCTGACGATGCAGCATTGCAGGAGATCTGGGATCAGTTCCTGGCGGTGCCGTTACCTTCCGGATTGCTGGCGATTGATATGAGTACGGTGTCTCCGGATACTACGAAGGCAATGGCGGCCCGTATCAAAGAGAAAGGGATTGGTTACCTGGATGCACCTGTATCGGGTAGTGTAAAACCAGCGGAAGACCGTCAGCTGATTATCTTAGTGGGTGGTGCCGAGGCAGATTTTGAAAGGGCGAAGCCGGTATTTGATAGTTTGGGTAAGTCGGCTACGTTGCTGGGCGACAATGGTGCGGGTAACTATGCTAAACTGGCTATCAATGCGTTTTTGGGTATTACGGTACAGGGGTTGGCAGAGGCAGTGATCTTTGCGCAAAAACATGGTATAGGGCCTGACAAATTGTTGCCATTGATCAATGAAGGAGGAGTAGGCAGTGGTATTACCAGGATAAAGACCCCAGGGATCATCAATGAGAATTACGCACCTGCGTTTGCGCTGAAGTTGTTGGCGAAGGATATAAGGCTGGCGAGGGAGCAGGGAATGGATACGCCGGCAGGCGTGACATTGAGTGAGGCACTGAATGGAGCTGTGAAGGAGGGATTGGGTGATGAGGATATGATTGCGATATTAAAATATTTATCCTAAAGAAAAGGGCTGTCGGGTACGACAGCCTTTTTTAATAGTAGTACATAACTTATTGGCCCACATGTACATGTGGCAGGGTGAACAATTCTATTTCAGGGATGTTAACTTTGTCAAAACACCCCCTGATATGAAAACCTTTCGCTATTTGATGTTTATCGCTGTATTGGCCATTGCCTGTAAAACCACACGGAATAGTTATGGTAGCAATGAGCCGCTGGACAAAGTATATAACCGGTCCATTAACCAGGCGATGATTGCAGACACCACCAAAACAATCGACACGCTGCAGGCCATTACCACCGGCAACCCGGTATTACAATGGAAAACTATTAACGGACAGCAGTATTTGCTGATGGCGACTTTTATGAAGTATCCTAATAGTTTCCCTCCCGGAGATTCGATTAATAATAGTTGGGGCGAGATGTGGCTTTTTATACCCAACCAGATGAAGTACAGATTGGGGAATACTTTTTCACCTACGTCAGATACGTTGTTACGTTTGAGTCAGATGCTGGGATTACCGCCGGTGAATGGCAATAAATATATAGCACAGGTATGGGTGCCTGCGGGGAAGCTGTATCGTCCTGCGGGTAGTCCGGATGTGACGACGACACATGCGAGTCCGGTGTTGTCAGCAGGTGTGTCGGAGGAGTATAAGGCGTGGTTCAACGGGTATATTATATCTTCTTATTTTCAGCCGCTGGCGCCGGGAGGCGCGCACTATCCATGGACGAGGATGGGATATACGTATGATTGGAACCCGAGGGTGGGCGCAATC
>NZ_JBCNKH010000019.1:0-100662 GCF_039596135.1 Chitinophaga sp. | reverse complement strand
TGTCCGGGCAAGGTGGAGGTAAGACACTATTAATCGAACTAGGTAGAATTGAAATCCTGATGAATTGGATTATGGGCAAGTTTGATACATATCTATTAATCGAACTAGGTAGAATTGAAATGGTGATTTTACCCCTGTTGCCGGCGTCCCTTTGGGCCTATTAATCGAACTAGGTAGAATTGAAATATTGTATACAACTGGTAATATTGGCGGCAATACGAACTATTAATCGAACTAGGTAGAATTGAAATGCTGGAAAAAAGTTTCTTCCTCTGCATTGGGCACTATCTATTAATCGAACTAGGTAGAATTGAAATTGACATATGAAGAGCGTTTGCGACATTATGCGCAACTATTAATCGAACTAGGTAGAATTGAAATATCCGGGAACTAGTATGCTGGTTAAACCGATGCAGATCTATTAATCGAACTAGGTAGAATTGAAATCCGTCCCGGAATAATATCCAGTCCTCCGGGTCTTTACTATTAATCGAACTAGGTAGAATTGAAATACTTGTACGTATTGTCCGGCTTTTAGACCGGAAATACCTATTAATCGAACTAGGTAGAATTGAAATAGAAGGACGTATTATGAAATACATAATCAAGATAGACTATTAATCGAACTAGGTAGAATTGAAATTTCCTCAAACATCTTTGCGCCGAATTTAACGGCTATCCTATTAATCGAACTAGGTAGAATTGAAATTTTGCGTCTGAAGAGTGTCCATACTTTTCGTAACTCTATTAATCGAACTAGGTAGAATTGAAATTCGAATGGTTGCAGCTTCTCAATATTGCTCCCCACTTCTATTAATCGAACTAGGTAGAATTGAAATACAAATGAAAAGTAAAGATCGCATCATGCGAGCTGTCACTATTAATCGAACTAGGTAGAATTGAAATTCATATGCCTGTAGCACCACTTGCAAACCTTCTTCAGCTATTAATCGAACTAGGTAGAATTGAAATTTTAAAGCCGTTAATTCGGCTCCTACCGGCATCCTGACTATTAATCGAACTAGGTAGAATTGAAATTAGCAAAGTATTACAGCAATGGCGGTCAACTGAACACTATTAATCGAACTAGGTAGAATTGAAATATATGTTTGCCTTCACATGTATACCGTATACACACCCCTTAATTGAACTAGGTAGAATTGAAATGGTAGCTATTTATTGCATGGCAACCTTTGATCAGGATCCCTTAATCGAACTAGGTAGAATTGGAATCTATCCTTTGCCCCTTTTCGTATGCTGCTTTCTGGCCCCTTAATCGAACTAGGTAGAATTGAAATAAATTAATTACATAAAAGGACGGTTTATTCTTACCCCCATTAATCGAACTATGTAGAATTGAAATATGGTCAATGTACCCAAGTTCATGATTCTGGATTTCCCTTTAAACGAACTATGTAGAGATAAAATTTGGGAAAATGGCTAAAACCCGCAAAACCCCGCAAAATCCATGCTGTCTTTTAATCGAACTATGTAGAATTGAAATATTGTGAGACTCGTTTAATTGCTTTTATTTGCCTCACCTTTAATCGAACAAGATAGAATTGAAATGGAGATACTGCGTAATAAATAGTTTTATCACTAATCCCTTAATCGAACCAGGTATAATTGAAATGGGATCAGGTCTGGGCTCAAGTCTGGGATCAGGTCGCCCTTAATCGAACTATGTAGAGTTGAAATTGGTATCGGTGAGATAACGTATAGCATCCCAGCTGCCTTTAATCGAATTATATAGAATTGAGTTACGTAACTCGTGATGGTACAAATCTGAGGAAGGAGCCTTTAATCGAACCTGGCAGAATTGAAATCCAGGTTTGAGCTGTGTGAAAAATGCAGATCGTACCCTTTAATCGAACCAAGTATTATAAAACACATTTGTGGCAGGATGTGAAAATTTATATTTCGCCATAACTCATAAAAATAACAACATGGCAAATTATAACTTTGTAGCTGCAGGCTTTTTATTTTTAAAAAAACCTACTCAATATGAAGGGTAAATTAGCCCTCAAGCTGCCAATGAATAACCAATCCATTTGAATTTATTGCCTTCTCATTTGTGTTGAACAAATGCGGAGCATAAAGCATTGCCCGCTATACAAAGAGTGGCAAATGAAAAGTGAAAACCATAGGATTTATGAAATGATAACGAAGATAGGTACTAACTTATTATATTCGTAAAAGTAAACACAAGCTAATGGAGAGAGCCCTGCTGTTTTATATATTCCAGGAACCATCGTTTAGCATCCCAAAACGCGGGCTATGCAACCCGATGATACCATTCTACAAACCCGAAATAAGGCGAATGCTTCTATGGAAAGTCGAATGCAGATCACGGTGACGCCAATGGTAAATGATATAAGAAATGAAGCAGACAAGGCACTGGAGCTACTTCAAAAGTAAAAGTTAAAGGACTACTTCATTATCTAAACACATGAAATTCTTAACACGCACCATCTGGATACTCTCATTTATCAGTCTACTCACTGACATCGCCAGTGAAATGCTGTACCCTATCATGCCTATATATTTAAAAACCATTGGTTTTTCTGTATTACTGATCGGCATTTTAGAAGGCCTTGCAGAGGCAACTGCCGGATTAAGCAAAGGATATTTCGGAAATTTGTCTGATCATCTAAACAAACGTGCACCCTTTGTCCGGCTGGGTTATACGCTTAGTGCTTTTTCAAAACCTATGATGGCATTGACAGTATATCCTTTATGGATATTTCTTGCACGTACTGCCGACCGTTTGGGCAAAGGTATCCGCACCGGAGCAAGAGATGCCATGTTATCAGACGAAGCAACACCAGCTACGAAAGGTCGGGTATTTGGTTTCCACCGTTCAATGGATACGCTGGGTGCTGTACTGGGGCCTACATTGGCATTATTGTACCTGTATTTCTACCCCGGTCGTTACCGAATGTTGTTCCTGTTGGCGTTTTTACCGGGAATGCTGGCTATTAGCTTGTCCTTTTGTCTGAAAGACAGAAACGCACAACCAAAAGAAAAGAAGTCCACGGTTTCTTTTTTCTCCTTCCTGCATTACTGGAAAAATAGTCCTGTCATTTATCGCAAGCTGGTAGCAGGGCTGTTAATATTTACTTTATGCAATAGTTCTGACGTATTCCTGCTTTTAAAAGTGAAACAGGCAGGTTTAAATGACGTTTCCACCATAGGGGTATATATTTTTTATAACCTGGTATATGCCATTGCTGCTTTCCCGCTTGGTGTGCTGGCTGACCGGATAGGATTGAAAAAAATATTTCTTGCCGGACTGTTGCTATTTGTAATGGTATATATAGGTATGACTGCTATCGGTAGTTGGTATTGGTATGGGTTATTGTTCCTCCTGTACGGATTGTATGCAGGGGCTACAGAAGGAATATCAAAAGCGTGGATAAGTAATATTACAGAAAAGGGGAATACGACCACTGCTATAGGTACTTTCACTGCATTTCAAAGTATCTGCACCATGCTGGCAAGTGCTCTTACTGGTTGGTTATGGTTCAGGTTTGGAGCCGGAACTGCATTTTTAATTACGGCAATGATGGCTTTTGCGGTGGTACTTTATATTTTATTTGCTATTCCCGAACCCCGGAATGATAAATAGCCACTTTCGGATCTACGTTTTATTACAAAGTATCAACCCACACCTGATTATTTCTAAATATTGACAAATATCAGTAAAATACCATTAACCCTGATAGAGATCAATAAACAATATCACCTAATTTCCTCAAAAATGTCCCTATCTTGTAGAACTGCTGGTAGTCCAAAAATACCAGCAAGTGAGGTTGCCATGCTTTATAGATTTATGTCCCGGAAGATGTGGGACATAATTACTGCTCCAACCATTTTTATAAGAACAGAAAATCCAATTCCATGATAATGAAAACTAGACTATTAATGTCAGCTTTGGCTTTTTTAGCCTTATCTTATACAAATGCCAACAATCTGCAGGTACAAACAGCCATCCCCCAGAGCTATTTTAAACTAACCACCTCCAATGGCCTAATCGTATCAGTCTACAACGAAAAAACAGGAGGTATCGACTATGTCTATCCACATATTTTTACCAATACTGATTCAATCCACTACGTCAACCCTTTTATAGGAAACATAAAACTCAGAAGCAAAGAGAAACCGCTCCGAACAGTTTATGTTCAAAATACCCATGTTATTTCGGCTGAATATAAAGATTTTAAAGTCTACTATACTGCTTCGTTTCTGCGCCATGACAAAGTCTTCTATATAGTGGTACGGGGCACCAAAAATAAAATAGAAAACCTGGAATTCGATGCTGAAATGGGAGCCGGAAAGCAGGTATCCGGAATTGATCATCTCGAAAATTCGCTGCAGGATTTACCCTGCCTGATAGAAGGTAATGCTATTTCAGGTTCCATTATCAAACAATATAAAGGTGATATCTACGAGAAATATTTCCTTTACTCATTTACTGACCCACGACATAAAGACCGGGATATCGTAAATAAGGCAATTGAAAATATCAGGTCCTCGCCAAGGTCATTAATTGACGCAGAAATAAAATACATGAGAAAGCTGATTGACAACTGTAAATATCCGCCAGCTTTGTCTTCAAAAGAACGGGATATCTTAGAACAGTCTGTAACTATGCTGAAAATGTCCCAGGTATCCGATTACGAAATATTCCCAAATTCCCCCGGCCAGATCATGGCTTCCTTACGCCCCGGGTTATGGCATACAGCATGGGTTCGTGACGCTGCCTTTGCCATACAGGCAATGACCAGGCTCGGCATGTATAACGAAGCAAGGAAAGGCCTGGAATTTATGCTGAAAGCTCCCGCCAATAAGTATAAGCATTATATTTATAAGGATGGTAAAGATTACGGCCCCGGAATGGATTACCAGATATCACTTACCCGCTATTTTGGAGATGGCAGTGAGGAATGTGACACCAACAATGAGGGCCCGAATATCGAGTATGATGACTTTGGGCTTTTTCTTATTGCCTATATAGATTATGTGAACCGTAGCGCAGATTGGGCATTTTATAAGAAATGGAATGATATTGCCACCCATAAAATAGCAGATGTGATCATTCACTGTATGGAATCCAATAATCTTATAAAGGCCGATTCCGGACCCTGGGAGCATCATCTGGCATTGACCAAACAATATACCTTCACTTCAGGTGTCTGTGCCCGCGGATTAGAACTGTTCAGCAATGCACAAAAAAGCCAGGGGCTGCCTTACAAAAAATATAAAGAAGCCGCAGGAAAAATAAAACAAGCCATATTAGATCATATGCTGGTTGACCATAAATACCTGAAGGGCAATGCCGGTGACATGAATATTACCGATCATGAGTACTGGGATGGCGGTTCCTTTGAGCTTTTTGCCAACGGACTAGTAGCCGATACAAATCTTTTTAAATCACACATGGAGGCATACAATAACAGGTTAAGAATAAAAGGAGAACGGCCCGGTTATATTCGCCTGGAAAGCGGTGATCCGTATGAAAACCAGGAATGGATGTTCATCAATCTCCGCATAGCCTATGCCCATTTGAAATTTGGAAATAAAAAAGCTGCTCAACCCCTGATTGGCTATATCACAGAACAGGCTGCTGCCAATCACAACACGATTCCCGAAATGATCAGCAATAAATCTCAGATGGAAAAAGTGCCGGCAGAAAAACGTGACATTGAGGTTTGGTGCAATTGCGTTCGAGACCAGGATGATATGTACATAGGTATGATACCGATGATTGGATATGGGGCAGGGGCATATACTTTGGCCCTGCTGTCATTTTATGGACTTAACTGAGCATAATGGATATAGAAGTATGCAGCTCTTATGAAGAAATAAGCGTAAAAGCAAAAGATATAATCGTTGAGCAGCTTAGGTACCACAAGCGCCTCCGCCTCTGTGCTGCAACGGGTGGAAGCCCTACCGGGCTTTACAAAGAATTAGCAGCGGAATTTGGTAAACAACCCGATCTGTTTGACCAGCTTCATATCATAAAACTGGACGAATGGGGCGGGCTTGACATGAACCATCCGGGAACCTGTGAAACATACCTGCAGCAACATGTTATCCAACCCTTAAAAGTAGGAGAAGACCGTTACCTGTCTTTTCAAAGTGGTCCGGATGATCCCCTGGCAGAATGTAATAGAATCAAAAATGAATTATACTGTCTGGGAGGGATAGATATCTGCATCCTCGGGTTAGGGATGAATGGACACCTGGCACTGAACGAACCTGGTAGTGCTTTGGAATCTCAATGCCATGTTGCCCGGCTGGATCCCCAATCCCTGGAACATCCTATGCTCGGTGACGGTGAAAGACCCCAATATGGCCTGACCTTAGGCATGGCAGAAATCCTGCAGGCAAAACAAATAGTCCTGCTTATAAGCGGAGAGAAAAAGAAAGAGATAGCATATAAGCTGCTGTCTTCAAAAAGTGTAACCACCATTCTCCCTGCATCATTTGTCTGGCTGCACCCCCATGTTAAATGCCTGATAGATCGTGAGGCATATCAGGGCCTCAATAATCTTAATAATGAAAACAAATAAACTGGTGAAAAAACATATATTCTTACTATTAGTAACAGGTTGCCTTACTATTCATACCAAGGCACAAAAACAGGATATCAACGCACGGGTCGAAAATCTGCTGGCACAGATGACCCTGAACGAAAAAGTCGGACAATTGAACCAATATAACGACGATGGTGCTGCTACCGGACCTGTAACCGTTGATGGCGATAAAGAAAACCAGATCAGGCGTGGTGAACTGGGATCTATGCTAAATGTATTTACCGTATCGCGTATGCGCCAATTCCAGGATATTGCCATGCAGTCCCGCCTGAAGATTCCCCTTATATTTGGGCAGGATGTCATACATGGTTATAAAACCACTTTCCCCATACCATTAGGAGAAGCTGCCAGCTGGGACCTGGAAGCTATCAAACGCTCTGCGCGAATAGCAGCTACAGAAGCTTCGGCAGGTGGTATACACTGGACGTTTGCCCCTATGGTTGATATCAGCCGGGATCCCCGTTGGGGAAGAATAATGGAAGGGGCAGGAGAGGACCCCTACCTGGGATCACTCATCGCAAAAGCAAGGGTAGAAGGCTTTCAGGGCGATCAAATAGGTGCAACAAACAGCGTGCTGGCATGTGCCAAACATTTTGCTGCTTATGGAGCTGCGGAAGCTGGTCGCGACTATAACAGCGTGGATATGAGTGACAGGTTGCTATGGGAGGTATATCTTCCACCTTACAAAGCTGCCCTGGATGCGAATGTCGCTACTTTTATGACCTCTTTCAACGATCTGAATGGTATTCCGGCTACAGGTAACACCTATCTCTACAGGGATATTCTAAAAGGAAAATGGAACTTTTCAGGATTAGTTGTTTCCGACTGGGGTGCCATAGGTGAAATGATTAACCACGGGTTTGTCAAAAATGGAAAGGAAGCTGCCAGAGCCGCAATAACAGCGGGAACTGACATAGATATGGAAAGCAGGGCCTATAAAAACAACCTGGCGCAGCTGGTTACAGAAGGCAAAGTAGATATTGCATTGGTAGATGATGCAGTAAGGCGCGTATTGCGAAAGAAATTTGAACTGGGGTTATTTGACGATCCTTATAAATACTTTGACGAAAAGCGGGAAAAAGAAGAAATGAATAATCCGGAACATACAAAATCTGCAAGAGCTATTGCAGCGAAGAGCATTGTTTTGATGAAAAATAAGGATAACCTGCTTCCGCTTTCAAAGGAACTAAAAACCATTGCATTCATTGGGCCTTTAGTGAAAGAATATAAACAAAACCTGGGTTTCTGGTCAATCGAACTGAATAATGTAGATTATGAAAAATTTATTGTTTCACAATGGGATGGCCTGAAAAATAAGGTTGGAGAAAATACAAAACTGCTTTATGCCAAAGGTTGTGAAATAGAAGGTACCGACAAGAGCGGTTTTGCGGAAGCTATTGAAACAGCCAAAAAAGCGGACGTTGTGATTTTGAGTATAGGAGAACGCCGGGATATGAGTGGAGAGGCTAAAAGCAGAAGCGATATACACCTGCCCGGGGTACAGGAAGATCTTGTAAAAGCGATCCAGGCCACAGGAAAACCAGTAGTGGTACTGATTAACGCGGGCCGCCCCCTGATATTCAACTGGACGGCAGATAATGTTCCTGCTATTCTCTATACATGGTGGCTTGGCTCAGAAGCCGGCAACGCTATTGCAGATGTCTTGTTCGGAGATGTGAATCCCGCCGCCAAACTACCTGTTACTTTCCCCCGTGAGGTAGGGCAAATTCCGATTTATTATAACCATTTCAATACAGGCCGCCCTGCTGAGTGTGACGACTGTACATTTTACAGATCAGCGTATACCGATTTGAAGAATAGCCCTAAATATGCCTTTGGTCATGGCCTGAGCTATACATCCTTTGAATATAAAGATCTGAAGTTATCTAAAACAAAAATGAATAAAAATGAAACCATTGAGGTTTCGTTCAACCTGTCAAATACAGGGAAATATGATGGGGAAGAAGTGGTTCAGCTTTATCTGAGAGATAGGGTAGGATCAGTTGTACGCCCTGTAAAAGAGCTGAAAGATTTTAAGAAAATAATGCTCAGGAAAGGGGAAACCAAAACGATCACGTTTGTTATCGATAATAGTAAACTCTGTTTCTATGACAGGAAGTTAGAGTATAAATCTGAAGATGGAGAGTTTGACATTATGATCGGTGCGGCTTCTGATGACATCCGTTTACATAGTGAGTTTGAGCTGGTGGACTAAATAAAAGGCGATAAATGTAAGCGTATTTATCGCCTTTTAATATTTTACGAAAAATATTTTATTAACTGGCTATTGGCAAAATCAATAAAAAATCCAATCCCAAAGGCTGTTAAAATATGTTCCAGGGAAGGAGTTCTGCGTCTATGGCTTATTCGTTTCATTACTGCCGGCAGAATTGCGAATCCAAATATTAACGAAGCGAAAAATACATTCCATTTAAAATTATCCATATTCATTGTTACTTTAGGGAAATTGGTGATCTGCCTGCAAAATATTCCAAGGGATACTAAAATATAGACAGCAATTGTCCAATTCATTTTCTTTTGTAAAATTTTCCTCCCATTAAATCTTGCATCCGGGTAAAATCCCATATCTCCAAAATAGGTTGAAATAGATGTTGCGATGTTCATATTTTTCTAGTTAAAGGGTAATAAATATTTTCAACGTGCTCGCCCCATCCGGGAAATTGCTGTCTCAGCTCTTTGATGGTACGTTTATCAATTAATCCCTGTAAAATGCTCAATGCCTCTGTGTCAGGAATTTCATGTTCCGGGGCTATAATTCTATCAGCATACCCCTGGTTTAAGAGCAATTCTGAAAAGGATGCTACTCTTTGTTTAAACAGTAATCCGGTTTTCAGATTTTCATTGCTGGCTTCACATACTAAAAGGACAATCACCCGCTCTTCATTGGACGATGTCGTTCTCTGCGGCCAGGATTTAATTTCATCAATCGAAACTGTTTCTCCCCCAATGAACATTTTCATACCATCTGAATGTGCTACAACCAACAGAACGTTTTCAGCGCCGTTGATTAAAATATTTTTGAAGTCATCTTTAGATCTTATTGCCTCCTTAAAATGCCCTTTGACCTTTTCATTTACTTCATTGTAATATTTTATCCAGCCGTCTAGCCCTAAAAGAGTGAAACCAGTTTTGGCCAGTTCATCTTTATTAGTTGGTAACCCATTGCATACAAGTGCCTGTTCACTATTAAAGGAAATTCCATCTGAAGTAATTGCATTTGATAATGGCTTATTGACATAGGGACTCCTTCTTAAAGTATGCACCTTGTTTTTATCTGCCAATGCCGTTACATCAGTAGCAGTGACTTTGTCTCCGCTCCAGATAATATGATCAATAAGCCCTTTCTCTTTTAGGTATTGAATATCAGTATTTAAACTCTGCTCCTTCCATAGATTTTTGTATTTATCGAATTTTATAATTTCGGTATAGCCTATCAATTGATTCCCCTGGGGAAATATCGTAGTTAGGTATTCTGTTCTTTTATCCGTGGCTTTATAGGTAAATACAAAAAGCGTTTTCTGAAAAGAGCTTAGGTCCTCAGGTATTTGATTTATAAAGATGGATAATTTTGAAAAATATAGTAGACTGTCCTTCCCGTATTGAAAAAAGGTTGGCGAAAAAATGTAATTTCCTGTTGGATCTAATTTTGTAAAACCAACTCCTGAAGACCTAGCACTATAAATTATCCGATGTGTTATTTCTTTGAGGGGATGAGTCCAAACGTTGTCAGTTGAGTCAGGAAGAAAGTCAAATGGCAATTTGGGCGGCAATAAATGGTTTTTCCAATTAGGATAATGATTAATAATATTTGGATAATACTTTGATAGTATAAGTTCAATGGTATTGTAGTCAAAATCGCCTGTAAGCAGTAAATTCTCCGCTTTTTGTAATTTAAGGAGACCAATTCGAACGTCAAGTTTGGGATATTTTTTAAGACCCGACGGTAGATACTTTTGGGTGATGAGATATTTTATGTATTTATTTTCTGCATTGTAAGTAGCTTCGAAATTATTAAAGATATTTTCGTGTAAATGATGACTCCCGTGAAGGTCCAATAAGGCCGACCAGCCTGAATCCTTCAGTAATGCACTGATAGTTTCCTCCGAATAAGTACCCGTAACTTTAAACCCGTTATCTATCTGGAACAAAGTTAAAAGACTCTTCCCGTCTTTTCCTTTATAATTAGTGAAATAGGAGGTTTTCTCAAAATTAATAGCCGCAAAATGTTTTCTGATCGCTCTATATATTGTTGCATTTACTATCCCGTTTGCAGGGAGATGTTCATCCTTGCATATTTTAATAACGGTAGATTCGAATTGCTCGATAGTGATATGCGTATAGGGGTCATCCCTGGTCTGATCATCAATTAAATCAAATGCTAATTTCGTTTCTTTATTTGGGGCAATCCACAAATCTCCTTTTGCCTTGCCTAATTTTGTACGATTATCTTCATACCATTTATTAAATGAAATACGATTATTATTTTCTATGACGTAGGAATTTTCTTTTAGAAATGGAATTAACCTTGATGGTTTTATACTGGTTCCGGATTCACTGACTATAGCCCCTACTTTTTGAGAAAGTGTTATCTCTCCTCCTTCACGTCCTAGTAATGAAAGACCTTCTACAATTATTTCGCCTATCTGTGCATGCAAAGTAATCTGCTGTAAAAGCAGCATGATAAATAAGGGGATAATTTTCCGGGTAATCATTTGGGGGCGTATTTTATTGGAAGATATAAGGGAATATGCTTTTATGTATTATCCAAATAAAATTAATAAAAGATTTATGATGTAATAACAAAAGAAGTAAAATTATGTTTGAAAAAAACATGGCTTTGAGATGAAATGTACAAAATCTCTGAGCCATGTTTACAAAGTCACTAGTAACCGATTTCCAAAAACTGCCTGATCAACTCCCCGATCCTTCCCGGCGCATCTTCCAGACTATAATGCCCCACATCAGGCAATTCATGTACTACGCCAGCAGGAAATACCGATTTGAAAAGCGGAATAAAATATTTCCCATGCAAAGTTCTATCGCACCCACCCCAAATAACCAATGCCGGTAGGCGGCCTATTTTTTCTTTGGCCTCATTTGATGGCACTTCAAAATTATGAGCACCAATTGCAAATCCCTTTGCCCAACCTATTGCACCCAACGTCTGACCGGGTGTTGGAAAAGCGGCACCATAGGCTGCTATCCAGGTATCAGTAATGATTTCATTTCGTTCAAACCCATTTAATTTGAGGGTACTTAAAATATGATAATGAAGTTCATGCAAAACCTGTTCAAGTTTCCCCGAATTTTCCGCCGCAAGAATCCATTGAAACCATGGAGATTCCTTCGTATTTGCCTGGAGTACCTGTACCAATTCGGGTTGTCCGAAAGGTGTAGGGCTATTAAGACTGATTACACGGAGTATACGGTCCGGCTGCCGCGCTGCTAACCCCATGCCTACTGGTCCTCCAAAATCGTGCACCACCAAAGTGATACCCCGAAGGTCAAGGTCAATTACGAACTTTTCAAGGTTGTCAATGTGATCCTGCAGCCAATAGCTCCTGTCGGCAGGTGTCTCACTTTTCCCGAAGCCCATATGATCAGGAACAATTACCCGGTAGCTGCCTGAAAACTGGGTAATAATATGCCGGAACAAATACCCCCAGGTCGGTTCGCCATGCAGACAAAGCAAAATATCTCCCTGCCCCTCGTCAACATAATGCATATTGAATCCTGGCGCCGAATTAAAATGAGGTGCGAAAGGAAAGGTACCCTCAAACGTTTCATTCTTTGAAATCATAATTAAAATATTCATAGTAAAATTAGACTGAAAAAAAGCATAATTCCGGTATAAATACAGGATAAAACAGTACATTTATCCCTCGAATAAGGTATGTATGCATCAGTCCGTGGAAGTCATTTATAGAAAAGAAGATGAGGGAAAGACAGGAGAATTGCATTTTCCATTTTTCCAGATGGCTTATGTTATCTCCGGTAAGGGAAGTCTTGGAATTAACGAAAGCCGTGTACCTTACTGGCAGGGAAACCTAATGCTACTGACCCCGGACGACCGGCACCATTTTGAGATTGAAGCCGAAACAGAATTCCTCCTGGTTAGATTTTACACCAACTATATAAAAGAGTACAGCTGGCGGAGTATTGACCATATGGAGTGTATTTTATATTACGCTTCACACATGTCTGGCTGCATTCTGCATAATACTTCCGATTTTTCACTGGTAGCAGCACTGGTTGACTCCATTCTCCACTGTATTAAACATGAGGGTATCTATAACGAGGACTTAACAATTAACTTTGTCAATGCCCTGATTGTGATCGCAGCAAGAAATATTGCCCTCATCAAACCTAAAGGTATCAGCCCAAATGCGGATAAGAGAATTTTAGATATCATCGCCTATATTCAACGTCATATTTTTTCTCCACAGCAGTTAAAAGTTCCCTTAATAGCCAACCAGTTTGGTATATCTGATACTTATCTGGGAAGTTATTTCAGGCAGCAATGCGGAGAAACCATACAGCATTTTATTTCAAACTATAAGATCCGCCTCATTGAGCATAGATTGAAATTCAGCGACAAGCGGATCAAAGAAATTGTCCATGAATTTGGGTTCGCTGATGAAAGTCATCTGAACAAGTTTTTTAAAAAACATAAAAATGGAATAAGCCTGACAGCATACAGAAAGGAGAATTCAAAAGATAAATTTGCAGAGAGCCAATCTCTGGCATAATTCCGGTCATAGAATAGAAACAAGACGTATGAAGAAAATAGGATTTTTATCATTCGGGCATTGGTCTGATCATCCAGCCTATAAAACCCGTACGGCGGGCGACACCTTGCTTCAGTCCATTGATCTGGCCGTCGCTGCCGAAGAAATCGGTTTAGACGGCGCATATTTTCGGGTACATCATTTTGCTGCTCAATTAGCATCTCCATTTCCACTGCTTGCTGCCATCGGCGCCAAAACAAGCAGCATAGAGATTGGAACAGGTGTGATTGACATGCGTTATGAAAATCCCCTCTATATGGTGGAAGATGCCGGAGCTGCCGATTTAATTTCGGGTGGACGATTACAACTGGGAATCAGTAGAGGTTCGCCAGAGCAGGTGATAGATGGGTGGCGCTATTTTGGGTATGAACCCGCCGAAGGAGAAACTGACGCAGATATGGGACGCAGAAAAGCGTTGCAATTTTTGGATCAGCTCAAAGGTGTTGGATTTGCAACGCCAAACCCGCACCCAATGTTTCCAAATCCACCGGGCTTATTACGGTTGGAACCTCACTCAGAAGGATTGCGGGAACGTATCTGGTGGGGAGCAGCCTCCAATGCTACAGCTATCTGGGCTGCCGAAAATGGCATGCACCTGCAAAGCTCTACCCTGAAATTCGACGAAAGTGGCAAGCCATTCCATGTTCAACAGGCAGAACAGATCAGGTTGTATAGAGAAGCATGGAAAAAAGCAGGGCACCAGCGCGAGCCAAGGGTGTCTGTGAGCCGGTCCATTTTTGCATTGATGAATGACCAGGATAGATATTACTTCGGTCGGGATAGCAATGCCGCTGACAAAATTGGTTACATTGAAAAAGATAAACGAGCCATTTTCGGGAAAAGCTATGCTGGGGAACCGGATCAGCTCATTAAGGAGCTGGCCCGGGACGAAGCTATCCAGGAAGCCGATACGCTCCTTTTGACAATTCCCAATACGTTAGGAGTGGAGTATAATATTCATGTTCTGTCTTCTATTCTGAAGCATGTTGCGCCCGGTTTAGGATGGCGTTAAAAATATAGAGCGTGTTACTTTTTTCAAACCTACGAAAAAAGAAACACGCTCTCCCTAATTTTTATTTTCCCAAACAATCCCATCTTTAATAATCGTTTTCCCTGCCAGAAAATTCTTCTTATCCTCAAACGGGCTATTGTCCCAAATCAGCAAATCCGCTTTCTTCCCTTTCTCAACAGCTCCATATTTATCTGTTAATCCCAAAGCTACCGCTCCATTGATTGTTGAAATCTGCAGAATTGCCGGGATGCTAAATCCATATTCTGATAAAAGTAATTGCTCAGAAATAAATGCCTTACCACCATTGGGCCAGTCAGTGCCGATCCGTAGTGTTATCCCCTTGTCAAATGATTTTTTTACATACCCCATCAATATATTAAAATTCTCCCTGCACCTGGCCAATTGCGCTGCCGATAAAGACGTATCCAGCTTATTGGAAAAATAAGTTAACCCAAATGGCTCCCCCATCAAATGAATGGATGTAGAATACGTTGCATGTTTTTTTGAAAGTTGATCAATCAACGCGTTTAAAACTTCCGGTTTTTTGTCGTGAATAAAACGAAACATCTCCAATCGCTCTACCTGGCCATTAGCATGGCCCGGGCCATAATATTTCTGCATGTCCAGGTTAAAATCGCCCACATCTTCCGGTGTGTACAGTACACTGTTCACCAAAGTCAGCATATGCTCATAGTTGCGCAAGCCAATATCCAACGTTGAATCGATATGCATGATATTTTGGTCTATATGCCCATAAACGTTCATTCCCAGGCTGTCGGCCGTCTTAAACGCCGCTTCAAATTCCGGCCCTCTTAGCTTCCAATATAATTTAATATGCCTGATGCCTAATCCATAATATTCGAGCACCTTTTGCCTGGCATCCAAAGGCGAATTCACCACAACATGATTGATATAAGGCTTACGGCCTCCATTTGAAACCAACGCGCCGCCTACTGTATAGATGTCCAGGTAATCAGGCTGTGGATGATTTTGCCAGTCAAGTATTGGCGGCAACCATTTTTCAGACTGCCCCATGATCATGGCGGTTGTAACACCATAAGGCAAGAATTTATCAGAAAGGCGCTTCCTGTAGAGTTCCAGAGAGTCTTTTGGCAGGTACTCCCGCAACTCACCATAGCTGCGATAAACATCGGTCGGATGAATGTGCGTATCGACAAATCCCGGGGTTACCAGTTTGCCCCCGGCATCGATGGTTTTTGCTGCAGCATAGTGCTTTTTATCGCTGGTTACTTTAGCAATGATGCCATCTTTGATGAGTATTGTTTGATTGGGTGAAAGCGTTGCCGTTTTGCTGTTAAATACCTTTGCGTGTTTAATGATCAGGTCAAATTTCCCTTTCTGCGCAAAAGAAGTATGGGCAATAAACAATGCCAGGGTAAGCGTAAATAATTTCATAATTAAATAAAGATATAGTACAATTTGAAGATGAATACTGCATTTGGGATGAATGCCCCGAAAAAAGGTATCAAAAATTACCACCCGCCTGCCTCCATTTTTTATATTCACCTTTCATACAATTCCCACAAGGACGATAGCCATTTTGCAGTGCTTCCTGCACCGAACTAAAGAAAACCCTGTTTTCCCTTTTCATTCGTTTGCCCGAACTACAAGACAGCAAACCGTAAATACGCAGTGCTTTATTGCCGGCAACACAAATTTCCTTGCGCCGGATCCTGTACCTTAATCCTTTATCCGAAATATCACGATGTTCTATCATTGTCTAACTGGTTGCATCATGGAAAATAATTCCCAGCGTATGGCGTTCACCCGATTTAACTTCGCTCACCCCATGTTTCATGTTTACCCGGTAATATCCTTTGGTACCCTTTTCTGGTTTAAAGTTCGTAGTAAAAATCAGTACATCTCCTTTCCCGGGCTTTAATACAATCGCTTTCGATTGCGCCCTTGGAATTTGCTGTGTGAGGACAAATTCACCTCCGGTAAAATCTTTATCAGGCTCATTCAACATCAATACTATCTGAATAGGAAAATAAACATCTCCATACAAGTCCTGGTGTAATGTATTAAATCCACCTGGTCCATATTTTAAAATTAAAACAGTGGCTTTATCCTGCCTGCTTTGATGGCATTGTTGTAATAGTGCTGTATGTTCCAGCGGAAATTGCGTAGTGATATTTAAGGCTTTAAACCACGCGTTGGCAATAGGGGCAAGTTTTGCATAGATATTTGTTCTGATGGTCTGGATAACTTCAGGAAGGGGATAATTGAAATATTTATATTCACCTAACCCAAAACGATAACGGGCCATTACGATCGTTTTGCGATAAAGTGTTGCATCTTCATAATTTGCCTTCAGCAATTCACATTGTTCATCTGATAGTAAATCCTGAATAATGGCATAACCGTTTTGATGCATAGCTCCGGTAATGTTTTCCCAATCTGCATTTTCTATTTTTTGAATTATTTCCTGCACTGGTTTGATGATTTATAATTCAAATTTCTGAAAAGAAGGGAAACCCAAAAATCCGGAACATGCTAAATGTAAAACAGCCCATACTTTGATAGTACAGGCTGTTTATATCTTATGCCATACCCACCTCTTCAATCACCGTACTATACACCTTCAACCCCGCTACCCAGGTTTCCAACACTTCAATATTCCGCATGTTCATGTACGGATTTTCCATTGTGAGCGGATCCTGCTGCAACACCACAAAATCTGCGAAGTTCCCCACCTTCAGCGATCCCGTCCACTGTTCTGCATAACACTGCCACGCTGCATCGTAGGTAATCGCTTTCAATGCCTGCCTATGCGATATACATTCTGCCCCATTCAGCACACCAGCTGCAGGATCAGCTTCCATTTTGCGGGTAATAGACTGCTCCATCATCCGCAACGGTCCCAGCGGACTTACCTGGTTATCACTATGCATTGTGATCTGCATACCTGCCTGTAGTGCACTGTTACAAAGATCAAGCATACTTGATTTCTCCCCGAAAATCGCTTCCTGGAAAGCATATCCCCAATACCCTACGTGGCCAATCAGGAAACTTGGAGATACCTGTAGCTTTTTCATGTCAGCTAAATTCTTCTGCGTGGTCAATGAGCAATGTTCTATCCTATGCCGTACTCCTGCAGCAGGATCAGGAATCGATTCCTTAAATGCTTCAATAGCGAATTGAACAGCCAGGTCACCATTCGCATGGAGCATGACAGGCCATTTTTTCTCCCTGACGATCGTTTCCATCAGATCTCTGAACGCCAATGGCGGATGTTCCGGCTTTGTATTATCCTTGCCTCCGAAATTATATACGCCATAGTTATCGGCTGGCTTACATAAATAGGGTTCAGACTGATAACCTGTCAATCCCTGGTTAGAGCCATCAGAAATTACTTTTACATGGCTCAGGTAGATGTCTTTGTACGAAGCTGGTATGGAGAATGTCCCCAATTTCTTAGCATCCTCTATCGTATCGCATACCTGGGCGGCCCCAATGCGTACAGTCGGTGCATGCACCTTTAAATAGGCTTCCAGTATGGATTTCTGACCATCCGTCATCCCAGCATCATGCATAAAGGTGACACCTCTGGAATTGGCGGTCTCGAATATTTCTTTCAGGTATATAAATGACTTCAGGAAAAAGGCTGCCTTCTGTAACAGTGGAATTGTTTTTAAGGCTGGATCCATGCCCGCAGCTTCCTGCAACTGACCTTTTGTTTTACTCTTGTAATCGTTGAAGGAAGAATAGGTGTTTAATAACTCGAGGTTACCCGGGAAGTTCCATATTAACTGCAGTGCAGGCGTGTTCACATAAAGCGTATGCATAGATGCACTAATGATACATACAGGCGCTTCTATAGTAATACTATCTAAAAGGTCGATATCTATTGTTAATAATTCTGTATTATTATTTAACAGTGGCATCAACGCCGGGTCAAGACCGGCACCCAGGAACCACAGGTTCGGGTCTAATTTGTTTAATTTACTGGCTTCCTTCGCAATAATAGCGCCTACTGTAGCGATGTCATAATTCGGTTTCAGCACCTGCCCGTCAAATCCGCCCAGATCAGTCCAGCCCATTAGCATAGCCGTAGGTACCAGGTGAACATGTGGTTCTATCAGACCGGGCAATAAAGTATTGCCTTCGTCCAGCTCCCTGGAAGTAAATCCAGGATAGTTTTGCTGCATAAATGTGGATACATCTTCTTCTGTACCCGCGGCTACCACAAGCCCATTTGCAAATCCGATGGCAGCTACCGGCTCCGCCGATCCGTTGATCATCGGGCGTATCGTTCCGCCAGTGACCATAAAGGGTTCGGATTGTTCTTTTTTTTCAGTAATCCTTTGGGTGGGGAGCTGTGCAAAATTTTCAGGGGTAAAGAGCTCATCTTTTAGGAGTTTGAGAATAGGATTGTTGCAGGCACAATGTGTGCAGGAATGGTGGTGGTGTTCCATGTGATTTGAGGTTTTGGTTATTCTGCTGCAAAAGCACATGGACTATAACACCAAACCGCTATTATTGTTTAAAGTAGATCGCTGCACTGCCACCTGCTACCTTTACTGTAAATGTATCTCCTACAGGTACTGTTTTTTTGCTAAACAATTCCGTAGCCATGCCTCTCTTTAAAAATGGCACACGATACACCTGTGCCTCTTTCCCATAATTAAAGATGGCTACATATTGATCATCTTTTATAAACACATTGTTTCCATCTACGGGCCTAAAACTCTTCCCGCTTTTTGTAACGGCCAGCAAATCTTTATCCTGTAATAATTGTAATGCCACTGTTTTCCATGCACCATCGGTTGCATAGTCGTCGCCCACTACAAGGCTGCCCGTTACCAGCGCCGATGCTAATCTGGCCTTATTGGCATCCAGAGATGCATCCTTAAATACCACATGATCTGCATCCAGGTAAGAATACATCAGCGACTGCCACCAGCCATAGGCAGTGCTGTTCAAGGTGTATTCCGTATTTTCTATAGAGCTGAAAGCATCACAGGCAATGCGGCGCATATGTACATAACGGGAGGTGGCGAGGTTAGGAGAAATAGCTGCGTACAACAGCATATCCTTACCCGCCATACTATCTATCAGTGTCATCCCTTTGCGAAAAGCCTGCATGCCGGTAGTAATACCCTGCTCATAAAAATGATCGCTTTCTATAGCCCCGTGTGATAAAAAGTCTATCTTGACCATCTCATATCCCATGTCTTTAAATTGCTGCATAAAGTATATAATCCTTTGCCGGGTGGCTGGATGAGTGGGGTCCATTGCACGGCCGCCATCTGTATCTGCATACTTACCGTTCTGCGTGGTCCATGTATCTTTGTAATGGTAAGCACTGCCCTCTACAGTACGATCATATTTTCCCCAGTCTACAAATGGCGCCCAGTAAATACCTGGTTTAAAACCTTTCGCTTTGCAGTAAGCCGCGAACGTTTTCAACTGAGCAGGCGTCATATTATCCCAGTAGGAGTCAAGGTCGATGTAGAGGGTATGGTCGGCAGTGCGATAACCGGTGCAGGAGTCATGAAAGAAGTCCACCACCCCCCTGGCTTTTGCAAAGTCTATCCTGGTCTGTAGTACTCCCCAGCTGTTCCAGCATATTGGTGTGGCGCCTTGCCACTTATAAACATAACGGGGCGTTTTATTTGAAAGCGCATAGGTTTCCATCGCATTTCGCCAGTCTTTATTATACCCGATAAAGATCGGAGCTGATTGACAATAACCATCTACAGGTTGTACAAAGCCATGAGCTTTGACATCGTGCGTACGGAGAGAATCAGTATACCCGCAAAATACTTTCAACGTGTTGCGATTTACCCGGATGCCTGTTTTCCATACATCCTGTGCGAGTGAACCGATTACTATGCCACTATGTTCATTATAGATGGCAGTTACTTCGCTGCCTGTAAAGTCAGCTTTCTCAATTGATGGTGCATCATACCGGAACCACATATCATTGTCAAAAGGAACATCCACGACGTGGCCGGTAGCAGCTATTTGAGAAGTGTTCAACGGCGAAAGATAATTACAGGCCATGCCTGCCACCTGTATGGAAATAATGCAGTAATCTTTGCCCGGGAAGGTATAGAACAGTTGTTGCAGCGGACCGCTGTTTACTGCATATACTGTGCCTGTACCGGTTTTTTTGATCACATAACCCCGCTTAACTGGTGTACGGGAATCAATATCCTGTGCAATGGCATACATATTTTCAAAAACGGTCTGACCATCCAGCACTACCGAATAAGTACCTGCTTTCAGATCGTAAATGATTTTATGATTTTTCCCAAATGGTATGTTTACCTGCGCATAGGCAGCTGCCTGCAGTAGGAGCAAACATGTAATAATAGACTTTATCATTCATCCTGGTATTTAAGAGCCCTGTAACCTAGTTCTGCACCACCACTTACGTGCATGATATGACCTGTTATAAACCGCGCCTTTTCTGACACAAGGAATACACATGCATCTGCAATCACATCGCCTTCGGGGCAGTACCCCAGCGGATGGATGGCATTCATATATGCATCAATTCCCTGACCGTTGTTCTGGTATTTTCCCCATTCGCGTAGCATGGGCGTCCATACACCGGCAGGTGCTACTGCATTTACACGAACCTGGTAAGGTGCATAATCCAGCGCCATAGACTTGGTAAGCGCATTGACAGCTCCTTTTGTCGCGGTGTATGCAGCATGATTTTCCTGTCCTATTTCGCCTACCAGGCTGCTCGTATTGATAATGGTACCCTTGCTGCTTTTTAATGCCTCAATACCATAACGGGTGGTTAGAAAAATACTCTTCAGGTTAATGTTCATCAGGTCATCCCATTCTCTTTCCGCAGTTTCATGCAGTGGTTTGGACGGATGTGCGATCGCAGCATTGTTGTGGATTACATCTATCCTGCCATATTTCTCCAGGGTTTGTGCAATCATGTGTTGTACATCTGCTGTTTGTGAAATATCTGCAAGAATACTGGAATGATGATCTCCCAGTTTGTCGATGGCGGAAGCCAGTGTAACGGCATCATTCGATACCACTACGACTACTGCACCTGCTTCCGCATATTTTAATGCACATTCGAATCCGATACCTGTGGATCCTCCTGTTAGTAATATTATTTTGCCGGTCAAAAGTTGCATGTCTCCTTATTTAAATATTGAATATAGTATCGCCATTACCAGTAATAACAGTACAGACAGGAGTTTATAACTGCCTTTGTTTTTCAAGGGTTCCAATGGGGATTTCCAGTATAATGTGGCACTTACTGTAGTATGCTGCATAGGATATATAAAAGAAAATGAAACCTGTATGATACAACAGATGATGAACAGGTAAAACGCCATCATCATAAATGGAATCTGTGCAAGTGAATTATCCGGATACAATTTATTGACTGTATAAACCAACGCCCCCAGCAGGGAGCCGATCAGCAGTGTAAGCTGTGCTGCCCTTGCAGAAGCCCCGGACCAGAAAATGCCCAACAGAAATACGCAGGTAATAGGAGGGGCGATATGCGAAATAATATCATTTACCCCATTGAAAATACTGTTATAGCTATTGAGCAATGGCAGTAAACAAATGGATAATAATAAAGCAATACCCGCTGATATACGTCCCATGCTAACCAGTTGCCGATCGCTGGCAGATGGTTTAAAACGTTTGTACAGATCAAAGCTAACCAGCGTGGAAATGGAGTTTAGTGCACCTGATACCTGGCTCATCAAACCTGATAACAATGCCGCGACTATTACCCCTGCCAGCCCGGATGGCACCAGTTGTGTGATCATCACCGTGTAGATGCCTTTGCTATCTTTCGGTGCAATCAACAAACCTTTTTGTGCCAGTGTGCTGGCAAATAATCCGGGTAGAATGAAAATAAATACAGGGAGTATTTTGATAAAGCCGCAAAACAAAGGGCCTATCCTGGCATGGTTTTCATCTTTAGCTCCTAATATGCGTTGTACAATCGTCTGGTCCGCACACCAGTACCAGATGCCAATTACAGGGTAGCCCAGGAATACGGCATACCAGGGCAGGTTACCATCACTCCGCAGCATAGATAATTTATGCAGTTGTCCCTGTTCCTGTAGTACTGCTGTCATCGCATGCCAACCACCCATTTTATGAAAACAGGCAATAGTGATGATCACTGCACCTGTTACCAGTACAATGGTCTGTATACTCTCTGTGACCACAACAGCCCTGAGGCCGCCGATAATGGTATAAACAGCTGTAATGCAGGCAATCACGGTTACGCTGATATACATATTGACTCCAAATAGGGTTTCCAATACAATGCCACCTGTGAGTAAGGAGAATGCAATGTGTATGGTGATGGCAGAGATGATGGAGATTAATGTCAGCCAGTCCCTGCACGCGCGGTTATAACGTTTTTCAAGAAAGTCGGGTAAGGTGCTGATGCCACTGCGAATATAAAATGGTGCAAAAAAAAGCGCCAGCAATATTAATGTAAATGCTGCCATCCATTCAAAGTTGCCACTCAGCAAGCCATCGTCGTACCCGCTTTGTGCCAGGCTTACCAGGTGCAGGCAGGAGATATTGGTGGCAAATAATGCGAGCCCGATCATGGGCCAGCGCAATGTTTTGCCTGCCAGAAAATAGTCTTTTGAACCGGGGGCTTTTTTAAGACCGGTCCATAATCCTATGGCCACAATCGCAGTGATGTACAGAATAACAACGATAATCATACAATTTGTTTAAGGTCACAGCTGCTACCCGATTCCTGTGGCGTAAGATAGTATCCTTCCCTGATTCGTACGGGGTGTACAAAATGTTGCTGCAGATGCGGAATATGTTCCAGGAACAACGCTTCATGCCCCAGCGAAATATGATTGAAGAGCACCAGGTGCTGATGCAGCTGCCCCATATCACCCACATGCGGCACTACCGGAATACCATACTTACGGCTTAACAGGCTGACTGTAATAAATTCACTCACACCACCCACTCTTAGGGCATCAACCTGTATAAACCCTACACATTTTGCCTGCAGGTAATTTTTAAAAATAACCCGGTTGGGCACATGTTCTCCTATTGCCAGTTTCGTAGGGGCAATGGCCTTAGCCAGCTGTTGATGTGCGATCACATCATCCGGATGTGTAGGCTCCTCTATCCAGTAAGGGCGCATTTGTTGTAACCTTCCGCATATATTCAATGCCTGTGGCAATGTCCATTGTTGATTTGCATCCAGCATGATCTTTACATCATCACCAGTCACTTCTCTGACCAGGTTAGCCCGCCTGATATCCCGCTCAGCATCTGGTGAACCAACTTTTAGTTTCATGGCCTTAAAGCCTTCTGCTACGGCTTTTTTCGCGTTCTCCCTGATCTGTTCGTCAGGATAATTAAACCAGCCAATAGAGGTATCATAACCCGGATAACCGGTATTAGTAATCTTTTCGCGTGTCAGATCCCTGTTAGCGGTAATCAATGCAATGGCCTGTTCGGGTGTCAGTTCATCTTCAAGAAAGGAGAGGTCGAGGGTATTGACAATTTCTTCAGGAGAGAGATCAATCAGCAATTTCCACAGAGGTACGCCTCTCTTCTTTGCCCACAGGTCATAGCAGGCATTAGTAACAGAGGCAAGTCCCAGGTGCACAACGCCTTTGTGTGGGCCTAGCCAGCGAAACTGTTGTTCATTGGATAACTGGTGAAATACCTGGCCAAAGTTGGCCATGATTTCTTCAATATCCCGACCTTTTAATTGTGCCGCGTAAAAATCGGCTGCTTTACAAACGAGGTCATTCCCTTCTCCTAATGTAAATGCGAGTCCCGTACCGGTATGGCCGCTATTATCTTTTAACAGGGTCACAGCATAGGAATAGACAGGATCGCGGTGTATGGCATCGCTGCCAGCTCCATGTCCGAGCGGATAGCGTACGTCTTTAATAATTGTCTGTTGTATCATGAATTATATTTTGCTGGCAACGATTTCCCTGATCTCTCCGTTTATTTTTATTTTAACCTTTTGCCCTGCAGTTGGTGCAGTAACACGATAACTGGTCACCTGCCCGTTTTTCCATGCAAAGTCTACAGTAAAATTCCCCCTTGCTTTCAATCCTTTCACAGCCCCTGCCACTTTCCAATGATCAGGAATAGCAGGCAGAAAATTGATAACCCCCGCATGGCTCTGCAACAACATTTCCGCTATACCTGCGGTAGCACCAAAGTTGCCATCTATCTGAAACGGTGGGCCTGCTGATAACATATTTTGATATACCCCACCACCTGCACCGTAGTTGATATCAGTTCTTGCAGTAGGTTTCAGTATCTCTTTCAGTAGTTTAAATGCACGGTTACCATCCTGCAATCTCGCCCAGAACAATAGCTTGTAGGCAATCGTCCAGCTTGGACCGTCATCACCTCTTACTTCCAGTGTTTTTTTGGCGGCTGCTGCCAGATCGGGGGTTGTTTCTGCTGTGATAAGCGATGCCGGATACAATCCCCACAAGTGTGAGATATGCCTGTGCTGCAGATCTGTTTCTTTATAATCTTCCAGCCATTCCATGATCCTGCCATCTTTAGAGATCACACCGGCAGGAGGGAGTTGTTTTATCTTCAAAGCCAGTTCATTGCTGAAATTAGCATCCTCTCCCAATACTTTCGATGCGGTGATCACATTGTTGAACAGATCACGCACTATCTGGTTATCAATAGTAGCACCTATACAAATGCTGGCATGATGACCATTAGGCAGAAAAAACGCATTTTCAGGAGAAGAAGAAGGAGACATTACCAGCCAGCCCGTTTTTTCATCCTTTATCAGCAGACTACTGTAAAACTCTGCAGCGCCTTTTAATACAGGATAAATGTCCTTCAGATAATGTAAGTCATTTGTAAAAGCATAATGCTCCCACAGGTTATTACACAACCAACCGGAACCTGATTTGGTAGCTCCCCAGGACGCACTTTCCCCCGGTTCTGTGAATCCCCATATATTAGTGATCACATGCGCCACCCATCCCGGTGCATTGTAATAAGCTTTTGCAGTACGTGTTCCGGGTGTAACAAGGCCCTTCACCAGCGCTGCCAATGGCAGGTTCAGTTCTGATAAGTTAGATACTTCCAGCGGCCAGTGATTCATCTGCACATTTACATCAAGATGATAATCTCCATTCCAGGGTGTCTGTATTTGATTTGCCCATAAGCCTTGTAAATTTGGCGGTAATAAACCCGGTCTGGTGCTACTAATAGATAAATAGCGACCATACTGGTAAAACAATACAGGCAGTTCATTGTCCGCTGCGGGGTTGTTATAAAATGCAGCCAGCCTTTTATCTGTTGTTGCATCCAATCCGCGTCCAAGATCAATCTTTACCCGGTTAAATATTCGTCCATATTTACTGATGTGCTGTCGCTTTTCGGTGGCATATGGTTTTGCCATAACCGTTTTCAACACCGTATTAATTTTGCTTTTAAACCCCGCATCTTTATAATCCGTACCCGCAGCAACATACAAGATAACCTCTGTGGCATTCTTAATCACCAGCGCGTGCTCTTCGGTAGTCAGTGTACCCTGTTTCAATTGCGCTTTTACGGCCGCCTGGTACTGCATCCCTTTCCCATCTGTGCCATTGTCCAGTTGCCCGTATAGCAGCAAGGCATTGTCAGCAACACGGGTAGTACCTCTTTCTGCCCGACTCATCGTCACACGACATGAAAGCTTCCCCGGCACATCAGCCGTCAGGCGAATAATACTGATATCATCATCAAAGCTGGTAAAGTATTCTCTACGATATGTAACCCCCTTAGCTGTATACTGGCAACTGGCAATCGCCTCCGTTAAAGAAAGTGTTCGTTCATAATTTATAGGTGCATCATGATCAAACCGGATCTGCAATTCCCCCATCGTCTGGTAACAACCAAAAGGCACACTGCCGGAACCCTTCCCCGTACAGATAAAGTTTTTATCCATCAGTGCCTGCGCTTCGTCATTTCTGCCTTCCTGTAGCAATTGCCTGATAGCAGGTAACTGCTTGTACGCTTCATAGTTGTTCGCATCCTGTGGAGCCCCTGACCAGAGGGTAATATCATTTAGTACGATCTTCTCCATCTGTACACCGCCATCAGGCATCATGCCTAATCGCCCATTGCCAAGCGGCAGGGTTTCCTCCCACACCTGTGCAGGTTTATCATATCGTAAGGTCTGTCCGCAAATCATTGCCGGCATCATCCCTATGATAGCTGTCAAAATATACTTCATCAATAACTATTCTTTATTCCAAAAAGTAATCTCTGAAAGGTTCACATAATTAGTTGAACCATTAGCACAATGTGTTACCCTGATCCGGATATATCGTACCGGTGGTGGATTATTCATCAGATCTGTCTTAAAGGCCGCATTACCATTATCTGACCTCACTACTTCCTTCAGCAATGTCCAGCCTTTACTTTGCATGGCACTCTTCCATCCTGCATCATCCGAATTCAGTTCAGGCACTGCATCCGCCAGGTCATCAATACCCCATACTTCAAACTGATCCGGGTTATTACAACATCCTCTGCCGGTTTCTTCTATCGCAGTCAGGTTATTATATACCTTTCCCATATCAAAACTCAACACCCTTGGCAGCGACCCATTGCCATCACTATGATATATATTCGGGTAATCCTGCGGGCCTACTGATCCATCCCATAATTTACTTACCCGGGTATCCGATTGATAGATGCCCATATCTCCCCACAAATCATGCTCCTGGAACAGGCTCTTATCACATTGCACCAGTCGCCATATACTGGGAAAGGTATCGTACCGTGATGTATAAAATGTATCCAATGCACCCGTAACCGGAATATAAGAAGATTGATAGAGGATAGGCGTACCAAATTTATAATCGGTCAGTTTCAATGAATCTTCCAAAGGTGAGATCCCGGTCGTAGTTATCTCCCCGTTCTGGTTAGTATATTTTATAGCAGTAGTAATATTGATCGTATCAGGTGTTACAAAACGCAGGGTTACGGTGTTGTCATCATTGATCGTGTATGGTGCTGTCTCCGGCAATCTGTTGTGCAAAGTGGCTTTGTATATGGAACCATACACCCTTGCATTGTTAATCTCCGTAGCTACAGACCTGTTGCCCTGAGCGTCGTAAGAATAAATAATAAAGGTATACACATACTCAGCCAGTCCGGGTATTGTACAGCGAACAGTATCTGAAGTATTATGTGTGGTAGCGTTGATGGTCATAGAGTCAGCACTATTATTCCAGTATATCTTGTACTTTGCAATGCTCTGATCCGGGCTGGGCTGCCATATTAATTGCAGGCGTCCAGCGCCGGGCAAGGCTTTTGCATTAGATACTTTGCCCGGGTATACCAGTTCCGTTCCGTCCAAAAACTCACGGTAGTCTGTCGGTTTTTTGCTGCATGCTACCAGCAATAGCACGCATACCAGTAGATATCTCATTGTATGCCGTTTTATTGATTACCTGGGGTCTCCCCAGAAGGTGAGCTCAGTAATGTTAAAAAATGTATTCGTTTGCGCCATGTTGGATACACATTCAAAACGGATGTACCTGACTTTCGGCAAACTCAATGAAAAATTATAACTGAACCCATTATTCCAAAACGCCAGATCTGCATTGGTATACTGCGGGTTCGGTAATCCGGATGGTTTATTGGGCGCTGTATAAAATCCCAGGTTGATCCACCCGTTAGGTGTAGTTCCGCCCACGGGAGGAAGATGATCTGCATCAGGCATCGTTTCGTCTACAGGCGTATCTTCTCTGCCCCATAATACCCACGTCTGAGGTGCACCCGCCTGCCACAACCAGTTCCCACTACCATCAATTCCCCTGTTCCAGATCGTATACCTGCTCAGCCGTGCCGCCTGTCCCATATCGAATGTAATCACTGCCGGCCATACCAGTGGTTGTATAGGCTGTTCTGTATGATAGCCGGGGGATGCAGCAGTATTGTTCCAGAGGTTTTCTATCACCCAGCCAAAACCTGTTTTCGCATCGGTACCTAATGGATAACTGCGAAAGAGCGACTTATCCATCTGTGCTTCGTACACAGGCGTGATAGTGGAGAATAGAGTGTCTGAAATATTCCCCCACTGGTCTGTGACGTAAATACCAAATTGCTGGGGAATCGTATCAAATCCATGCAGACTGTATGAGATCGAATCCGCATTGGTGTAGTTCTGCGAAATGATCTGGTACTTTTTAGTCTGGTCAGGCAGGATAGTAATAATGCCAAGATTGGCTTTTGCCTTATTCTCGCACGTGATACTAACGCCCCCGAAGTCTGGTTGCATCACTACCGTAGGCCGTGCCAGCAGGTAAGGCGGCGTATCAGGGTGCACTATTACCGTCACCGGATCGGATACCACCTGTGCACGGCTCACCGTATGCAGCACCACTTCATACTCCTTACTTGCTGCAAAACCACTTACGGTAATGCTGTCAGAATAGTACGAAGACTTTGTCTGCCTGCTGGTTTTATCATTAATTTTATATTCCGCCTGTACATACAGGATATTGGATGAATTAGGAAGTGTATAAGTGATATAAGCACCACCATTGAAGTTGACCACCCTGACATTGGTCACCACACCCGGTTTGGTCATATCGGTAGATACGATATCGTTGTAACCGTCCATCTTTTTGCAGGATACGATCAGCAATAATAAAAGGAGTTTTTTCATACGTGTCATGTTTTACCAGTAAAGGGTTTGAACAAGATTCGGATTGGTCAGCAAATCATAATCCTGTATCGGGTACAGGTAATTCCTGATACTGAAAGAGGTCTGCTGTACAAGTCTTAACTGGTAATACCCCTCAGTCGTCCTGTTAAATACATTCCATCCCTGTACGGGTGTGCTCAGCACGTTCTGTAGTTCTTTCCACCTTCTCAGGTCCCATCCTGCCTGGCCTTCGAAAGCAGTTTCAATTCTTCGTTCCTGGTGAATAATATCACGTAATCCTTCTTTGGAGCTATATTTATTCGGGTTGATTGAATACTGTGACCAGGATGCTACAACGCCGTCCAATCCTGCTTTGGCCCTCACCTTGTCTATCCATTGATAGACTTCTGCACCAGGGCCGTTCACTTCATTCAGGCATTCAGCATAGAGTAACCAGAGGCCGGTTAACTGTATGAATGGCCATGAATAATTCTGCTGTACGCTGGTCTGTCCGAAAGTCGTCTGATAAGGCACGAGCTTTTTGGCCCAGTACCCGGTGGCGTTGTAACGCAGCTGATCAGGTGGCGCGGCAGGTCCATTGACTGCATTGATATAATTCGGATTATTATCATCCAGGTTGCCGGAGCCAAACCATACGCTACCATCAAAAGCTACATCAGCATAATAACGGGGCTCCCTGTTAAAGTTACCTTTGGCACAGGTATAGCCTTTTTTGATGTAGTACGCATGCGCATCGTCGCCTGCCTGCAACTTATAGCGGTTATTATAGTCGAAGAATCTGTCTTCGTTAATAGGCACACCATGATTAGAATAGAATATTTCTGACGCTGCGATTGGTACAGAGAAGTTGGAATATACAGCAAACACATTGGCCGCTGCATCAGTAGTTACCCGCGGAGAGGCCATGTATTGCCAGCCAAACTGCGGATTGAGGGTCCAGATCTGTTCCGAATTCCAGCTGTCTACAAAAGCACCTTGTATAGTGAGCAGGCGCCGGGTAGTGTCGGACATGTGTACAATGCCACCACTCAACCTTAACTGGTACAATGCAGCACTCCCAGCGTTATCGATCGCATCTTTACAAGCCTGTAAGGCACGTTGCCATTTGCTTTCATCATAGGCTGCAGGGAATAGTGGTACGCCATCATGGTTTTTCATGGAGGCATAGTCAGGGTTGCCATTGAATAAGGGGCTTGCCTGTGTAACCAGTACTTCTGCCTTCACTGCCTGTGCAATGGTGGCGCTGATGCGACCCTGTTCTGCCGCCAGGTTCTGTATCACAGGAGGTAAGTCAGGAATGGCTTCATCCAGCAATCTCACTACATAATTAAAGCAGGAGTCAAGCGGTTGTTGTTTTATTCTTACTTCATCAATAGAGGCATTCACGGGCAGGTTCACATCCACAATGGGAATAGGACCGTACATCCTGATGAGCCAGTAATGGAAATATGCTTTCAGGAATTTCGCTTCTGCCGTCCATCTTTTTCGCTGGTAGTCCGGAAGATCAGGAGGGATATGTACATTCTCCAGGAAGATATTGCATTTTCGGATCGCCTGCCACATGTTCAATCCCATGTTATACCCATCCCAATAGTTCAGCAATGGATTGGCGCTGTTCTGTAACCCGCGGATGATGCTGAAACCTGCATCCCCACCTGCGCCACCCAGTGTAGTCTGGTCTTGTAAAGGGTAGGGGAATATCACTTCTCCTGATGTAGTAAAACCTGGATTACGCCTTACGTCAGCCAGGTTCTGTAAGGTGGCATAGCAACCGAACAGGTATGCCTGTGTTTCATTGGCGTTGGCAAATGCGCTTTCCAGGGTGGCGACATCGTCTGGAACGACGTCGAGATATTTCTTACAGGATGAAAAAAGGAATATGACTACAAGTATTTTTAAGATCGTTTGCATCTGAAATCGTTTAAAGGTTTACATTAATACCACAGTTGAAAACCTTCTGTACCGGGTAACCAAAGCCCTGACCTGCCTGTTCGGGATCCCATAATTTAAAGTGACTGAATGTGAGCAGGTTTAAGCCGCTGAAATAAATGCGCATGCTCCTGATGTACATTCTTTTCGTCAGTGTCTTTGGCAGACTATATCCCAGTTCTACCGATTTAAGGCGCATAAAACTACCGTCTCTCAGCCACCAGGTGCTCTGCTGCTGGTTGTTCAGGATATCGGTGGTGGAGAGCCTGGGCCATAATGCGTATAGGTTCTGGTTTTCTTCTGACCAGTGGTTCTCTGCATATGCCTGTAGAATCTGGGCATTGTTTACAAACGGTGCGGTACCATAGTTGCCATAATACCTGTCATCCTGCGAAGTGGCATTGATAAAGAAAGACTCTCTTGCAAGACCCTGGAAGAAGGCATTCAGGTCAAAGTTTTTATATCCGAGTGAAAATCCGAACCCATAGATGATCTGCGGCGTTGTTGGCAAACCAATAGGCACCTGGTCATCCTGGTTGATGATGCCATCTTTATTGACATCCCTGTATTTGATATCGCCACCTGCAGGCAGGGGAGAAGAGCCGAATAACTGGGTGGGTGAATTGGCTGCTTCTTTATCATCTACAAAGAGTCTTTCTGCAATGTATCCGAATGGCTGGTTGATAGGTTTACCATTTTGAAAACGATAAGCGTATTTATATTGCGGTTCTTCAAAACGTTGGTACTTATTGGAAGTAACTGTGAGGTTACCCAGTACAGATGCCCAGAATGTTTTGGAGAATGTTTGTTTATAGTTAACGTTCAGGTCCAGCCCCCTGGCAGATGCTTCACCTACATTGGATTTCACAGCAGCTTCCAGTCCGGTGGTGACAGGTATATATCCTCTTTGTTGCAGGATGTTGTACCTGAATTCATGGTAGATTTCTGCCGTGATGTTCAGCTTATCAAAAAAGGTGAGTTCTGCAGCCAGGTTCGATTTGCGGGCGGTTTCCCAGGTTACGCCGGGGTTGGGGTAATTTTGTATGGTTGTGCCGTACATCTTCACACCATTGGTGGTACCGAATACGGCAGAAGGACCGTTCACATCGTCCGGCGTTACATTTGACAGGTAATAAAACCTGGTATTATCGATATTGTCATTACCCACCAGTCCATAACTGCCTCTTAATTTCAGTCTGGTAACGATATGAGCAATATCTCCTTTCCAGAATTTTTCATTAGACAATACCCATCCTGCACCGATAGTAGGAAAGAAACCCCAGCGATATCTGGTGGAGAAGCGTTCTGACCCGTTATAGCCAAAGTTGAACTCAATAAAATATTTACTGGCGAATGAATAGGTGGCTCTTCCCGCCAGTCCCAGGTTGCGATAGGGAAGGGAATACTGAAGCGATGGTAGGTGAGTGTTAGGATCATTGGCATCAGCATTCAGCTTTTGTTGCCTGGTGGCAATCAGTGCACCGCTGATGTTATGTTTGCCAAATGCCCGTGCATAATCCAGTGAACCCTGCAGGTAAAGGAAGGTGTTTACATTTTTAGTGCCCGGATAATAACTAAGGAATTCCTGTGCGGCGCCTGGTTGATTATTCAGCCAGGTTAAACTATATGTATTGCTTGCCTGGTCGTAGCTCTGCACATCGTAGTAGAAAGGTTTGTATGATCTGGTCAGGTCAAAATAAGCGTACCTGTTGGTGCTGAATAACCCGTGGAATGACAGCCCTTTGGTAATGAAATTAAAGTCCTGGTTCAGTTCAAACTGTGCCGATAATCGTGACTCAGAAAAACTTTTATAACCATACATCAGGTCAGCGTAAGGGTTGGCCTGTAAAGAACCGAAAGAGTTCAGTGAGTTACCAAAAAGGATATGTTTGGTAAGCAGGTTGGCACTGTCAGCAGGAAAATAAGCAGGAAAAGATACGGGGCTGGTATGCAATGCCCTGTCGTACAGATCACTTGCCAGTCCAGACTGATCGCCGGTGATAGGACCGGTATATTCATTGAAATTACCCCATAGGCGCACCACGGCTTCGGTGGTTTTGGTCAGTTTCACATTTACATTGGAACGCAACTGGTAGTTTTCAAACTTCATAGATGAATTGAAGTTGTTGACAGGGTTTACCTGCAGGATGCCGTTGTCCCTATCGTAAGAGCCTGCGATATAATACTTAGCTACCTCGCTGCCTCCCTGAACACTGAAATTGGCGCGCTGTGTGGTTGCCTGGTCTTTAAACAATGTCTTCATCCAGTCTACCGCCGGATATACATAAGGATTATACCCCGGTGCCTTGTCCATAGTAGCCTGTGTATTGATGATCTGGTTGGGCGTATACAGTGGCGTGGCCAGTGGGTTCCGGGTAGTGAGTGCCTCGTTGTATAATTTCATATAGGTAACTGGGTTACCTAATTTTACGGTCTGGGTAGGCCGGGAAACGGAGCGTTCATAGCGTACGTTCATATTGGCTTTGCCGCTTTTACCTTCTTTGGTAGTGACCAATATCACGCCGTTAGCGCCTCTGGCACCATACAGTGCGGCGGCACTGGCATCTTTCAGAATGGAAAAGCTCGCGATATCATCTACCTGTAAGCGGGCCAGGTCATTGGTGCTGAGTTCCACATTGTCTACCAGAATCAGTGGACTGGCACTATAACCGAATGTGGTCACCCCGCGGATGAAGAAGGAGGAATTATCCAATCCTGGTTGTCCACCTCTCTGGAAAGAAATCATACCGGCAATCTGGCCCGCCAGGGCATTTGTAAGGTTGCTGGATGGTATTTTCAGTGCACCGGGATCAATGGTGGTTACGGAACCTACTACTGCTTCCTTGCGTTGTTTTCGGCCATAGGCGACTACCACAACCTCTTCCACATTGGCAGAAGCATGTTTCATAACAAGGTTGATCACCTTTGAATTTGATGATACCGTAATGTACTGTTGTTCGTAACCTACATACGAGAAGCGCAGCAGGGTGCCTGGTTCTGCATCCAGGATAAACTTACCGGTGGAATTGGTGGAAGTGGCGATGTTCTTTTTGTTTTCCGCCACCACGTTCACGCCTTCCAGCTTTGCGCCTGAAGAGTCGGAGATAGTTCCTGTAACAGTGATCTTTGTAGGTTGTTGAGCAGAAGCGCTGATGCTGATGTACAGGAAAATGATGAGCAGTACCCCTGGTAGAGGTACAAACGGGAATTTTGGCATAAACCAATTTTTTGGAAAAATTGAGAATTATTTCATAACTGGAATTGTGAAACAAAAGTATCTAATCACAGGGCTGTAATAAATGGAGGATTCATTTATTTTCATGAATTATACTACGATTTTGTATTTTGTAGATAAATCCCGGCGGCGCGTTATGAAAACTGTAAAACGAAGAGATGGCTTTGCAGGTCAACAGCTCATTAGTCTTCCTGATGCAGTCTGGAAGAATGCAATCAAGGCAAATACTGTACTAAGCCAGCTATATGTCACGCATATAGGTTATTTCCCCAAGGCAGCGTTTCACTACCGTGACAGAAAGAACGGTTGTGTAGATAATATTCTTATTTATTGTACCGGCGGAAAGGGGTGGTATGAGATTGGCAACAGGCGTTTTGAGGTGGGCATCAATGAATTCGTGATAATTCCTGCTACCGGTTTACACCTGCGTTACGGCTCTGACGACAGTAATCCCTGGACTATTTACTGGGTACATTTCAGCGGAAAAGACATGGACACGTTTAACCGGAATTTCAATATAGGTCCGTTTGATGGTCCCCGGCATATTCATGCCAATGAGAAGGGGATTGAGTTGTGGAATGCCATGTTTCAGAGTCTGAAGATGGGATTTGGAAAAGATAACCTGAGCAAGGCGAGCTTGTACCTCTATCATTTTATAGCCACATTTGTATATCCTGACAAGGTATCCGGGGAACAGTCAGCCATCAATGACCGGATCAATGATACGATCCGGTATATGCAGCAGCAGCTTTCAGCAACACTGACGGTGGAGGATCTGGCCCGGAAGATTGATTTGTCTCCTTCTCATTTTTCCAGTTTGTTTAAAAAGGCGACGGGAATGTCTCCTTTGAATTATTTTATTCATCTTAAATTGCAGAAGGCATGTTTGTTGTTGTATACAACAGATATGAAGATAAAAGATGTGGCAGTGGCGATAGGGTATGATGATCCTTTTCATTTTTCAAGGTTGTTTAAGAAGAGTATGGAGGTAAGTCCTGAGCAATACCGGGGGCTTAGGAGAAAGGGGAATATGTAGGTAGGTTAAATATAAGTCGGACAATATAGAATTTACATATGGAAGATCATGCCCTTTATTTGGACCGTTGCCTGGAACTTGCGCAGGAGGCTGCCCAGCTTTTCAATATTCTTACTACTGATGTAATTAAGGCATGGGATGCTGTGCCAGCGGTGGAGGTGGCACCGGTGAGAGGACTTACCAATATGTAACTGCTTTCCTGTAGGAAACTACCAATTTATATATAGTGGATGACATTAATTTTGCATCTACTATGGAGAATATAAGCGCGCTTAAGAACTACACAGATCAACTTTTGGTACAAAGCAAAAAAATGCCCGTGCTGTTTACATCTCATGGCAACCCCATGAACATTATAATGAGCCGGGATGAACATCCATTCTGGAATGCCTTATACCATCTTGGAATAGAACTGAAAAATAGTTACGATGTAAAAGCTGCCGTGGTTATCTCCGCGCATTGGTGTACAAACGGCACCTTTGTAAATCAATCCGCAGTTCAGCAACAAATATTTGACTACTACGGGTTTCCCGAAGCGTATTATAAGGTACATTATCACGCAAAAGGCGCACCTGAGTTTGCGCACGAAGTGAAGAAAGCCATTCCTCAGGCCGTAGAAACTGCTGAATGGGGACTGGATCATGGCGCATGGCCTATGTTGATGCACTTATTTCCAGACGCTGACATTCCCGTTTTTGAACTGAGCCTGGACTATTATGCAAAACCTGAATATCATTACGCCCTTGGGCAACAATTGAAGTCCCTGCGCAGAAAAGGCGTGCTGATCATTGGCAGTGGCGCCTTGATCCATAATCTTTCACTCGTCAGGGAAAAAATGCAATTCAATGATATGACCCCTTTCGGCTGGGAAGCCGATTACGATGCCTGGCTCAAAAAGCAGGTAGACCAGCGAAATTTTGAAGATATTGTTCAATATGCATCCAGCCATCCCTTAGGAAAGCTCGCAGCGCCCACACCAGACCATTTCGTACCCGTACTATATAGCTTAGGTCTGTCAGAACCAGGTGACGACATCAGGTATTTTTACGAAGCGCCACCTCTGCTACCTGCTTTTAGTGAGCGCAGCTTTATCATCGGCGGCTAACACCCGTTTCACTTATTGTTATTCCCCATAATCTCCGTCCGGTGTTTGATCCCCCAATCCGTCAGGTTATTGATAATCGTCCTTAACGACATGCCATGCTCTGTCAGTTCGTACTGTACTGATATGGGCTGCGTATCTATCACCGTTCTCCTGATGAGCTTATTTAATTCCAGTTCTTTCAATTCCTTGCTCAGCATTTTATTTGAAATACCATCTATATCCCCCAGAATGTCTGAGAACCTCCTTTTGGTATAAAAGCAGATAGATGAGATAATAGATATTTTCCATTTCCCATTTAACACGTCCATTGAATCCTGAACTGCCCGCATCTCCTTTTTATGGTGTTTTTCAAAGTTGGTACATTCCTTCATATGTTACTTTGTTACCTCTGAGTTACTGTTACTTTTGGTTACAAAATTACCAAAATAAACCTACATCATCTAGTTTTGTATCCGCATTAAATGATCAACAAATGAAACTAAAGAACAAAGTAGCACTCGTAACAGGTGCATCAAAAGGAATAGGCGCGGCTATTGCTAAATATTTTGCGGCAGAAGGAGCAAAGGTGGTGGTGAATTATGCATCCAGCAAGGAAGGGGCAGAGAACGTGGTGAAGGCGATTACTGCTAATGGTGGTACTGCCATTGCTGTGCAGGGCGATGTAGCGAAAGAAGCGGATGTAAACAGGCTGTTTGAAGAAACAAAGAACACTTTCGGTACGTTGGACATTTTGGTAAATAATGCCGGTATTTATCAATTTGAACCAATTGAGCAGGTATCTGCAGGTACTTTTCATCAGCAATTCAATACGAATGTATGGGGGCCAATCCTCACTATCCAGGCTGCTTTAAAATTATTTGGTACCCGTGGTGGAAACATTATCAATATCAGTTCTGGTGCAAGTAATATGCCTATGGCGACAGGTTCCGTGTATTCTGCATCAAAGGCTGCATTAGATGCGATCACAGTAGCTTTGTCAAAAGAGCTGGGGGGCAATAATGTTCGTATCAATTCTCTTTTGCCGGGTAGTGTTGAAACTGAAGGCACGCATACGTCAGGGATCATGGGGAGTGACTTTGAAGCGAAATTAGTGGCGAATACGCCGCTTGGGCGTATGGGGCAGCCGGACGATATCGCAAAGGCTGCAGTGTTCCTGGCTTCTGATGAAGCAGCATGGGTAACGGGAGAGAAGCTGGCCGTTTCCGGAGGTATTTATGGATTCTAAAAAAGGTGTCCTGATCTGGTGGTTGTATCAAACTTTGATACAACCACTTGCATCTATATTTAAGCGTTGAGCCGGATTTTCATCCTGCCTTCTGTTTTAAAAATTACCTTTGTCACCATATGAGTGCCATACCCGTTAAGTCAAAAATTGACAGGGACCAGCTTTTAAAGATCAGTCCTTTCAAAGAAGTGATCAAACCTACCGTCCCTCATAAACATGCCGATTACTTTGAGTTAATTCTATTAGAACAGGGAGGTGGTTATCACGTAATCGATGACCAGCGTTACGAGGTATTACCCCCTACCGTTTATTTCATGAAACCAGGACAAACCCATTGCTGGGATTTTTCACGAATCCCCAAGGGATACGTGATCCTGTTCCGGGAAGAATTATTGACCCGGGAGTGCCTGGACGTTGCCTATAATTTACCTGTCAACATCACCTTGAATGATGTTGAAACATTACCCGGGCTTACCCGGCAGTTTTGCGATGATTACCGTGCCGGGGCTTCTCCGGCTATTCTGAAAGCCTACCTGCAGCTGATCGTGTTGAAAACAGGAGAGGAAGCCCGCACACAATCAGCCGAAGGCAGGTTTACCCCTTTGTATTACCAGTTCAGAAGCCTGGTAAATGAGCACTTCCACCAGGTCAGAAAAATTCAGGCATATGCGAACATGTTGCATATACCTGCCGCACAGCTGAACCTGATCTGCAAGTCCGCATCCGGAAAAACACCTTCCATGTTGCTGAATGAACGAATCGTGCTGGAAGCAAAAACGTTGTTGTCCAATACCGACCTGTCTATCAAAGAAATTACGGATGTGCTGGATTTCTCTGACCCTTCTAATTTTGTGAAATTCTTTAAGCTCTACACCAGCTTTACCCCGAAGCAATACCGGGAAATGGCCATAGCCAGGCTGCATTAATTTTACCATAAATTCAGGGTTTGGCACCATGAGGTTCTAAAAAGGAGCGGCTACTTTTGACAGATATGAAACTCATTTGCTCCATTCTCGTTTGCATTAGCTTCGCAGGTATCTCCTATGCACAAACTTTCAGTGTCAAAGGCCGGATTATAGATGCACAAAGTCAGCAACCTATTGAATATGCCAGTGCAGTGTTGCTGCAGGAAGATGATTCCCTGCTGGTAGCAGGAAGTGTGAGCAGGGCGAATGGAACCTTTGAGATCAAAGACAGGGCGCCGGGTAACTACCTGCTGAAAATCTCTTTCCTGGGTTATAATACCCGCTTCATAGCACAGGTCGCCGTAAAAAATACAATGCTGAACCTGGGTGTGCTGCAACTGACTCCTTCGGGGAAAATGCTGCAGGAAGTAGGCGTATCCGGTCATAAAATTACCTCCCTGAATAAGATCGATAAACAATCTTATGATGCCGGACAATTCGAAAGCGCCAAAGGTGGTTCTGCCATCGACGTTATAAAGAACCTTCCTTCAGTAGCGGTAAACTCCCAGGGCGATATCACGGTGCGGGGAGCAACAGGGTTTATGGTCATGGTGAATGGAAAACCGGTATTGGCAGATGCGGAGACGGTATTGACCCAACTACCTGCCAATGCAATAGACCATGTAGAACTCATTACAGCTCCTTCCGCTAAATACGATCCTGATGGTAGGGGCGGGATGATTAACATCGTTACAAAAAAGGGAGCCAGCGATGGCTTTACCCTCAATGCCAATGTGCAGGGCGGACTGAGTACAACGGATTACGGTAACCTGGAAAACCCCAAACGCTTTGGGGCAGATGCTACCGTTAGTTTTAAACAACGTAAATGGGATGTGTCTGCCGGGGGAAATTATACCCGCAATGATAATTCCGGATACAGGGAGGGGGATGTTTATACCAAAAATTTTACCCGGAATACTATCACCCGTTTCCCTTCGGCCGGCGAGCGTAGCTTTGATAGATATAACTATGCGGGCCGTTTTTCTGTAAGCTTTGCTGCGGATGCCAATAACACTTTCTCTGCCGGTTTTTACAGTGGTAAAAGATACCAGGCGCGACTGGCCGATTTGCTGTATCACAATACTACGGCCGATCTTACAACCGGTGCGCTTATCAGCAGTGCAACCTACTTCAACTCAAACTTACAACGAAAAGAAGGTACATTCAACCTGGGTAACTTCGATTATGCCCACACCTTCGCCAATAAATCCAGCCTCTCTGCCGGAGTTCAATATGAACATGACAATCTATATGGCGGAACGCTGAACCGCAACCTTCAGTATCCCAACACAAAGGATACCATACAATTCGTAAATAATCCTTATAAACGCCCTATCAGCGCCTTTCGTGCAAAAGTGGATTATGCCACGCCGATCAGTGGCGGCAAACTGGAAAGTGGGATACAATATCGCCATGATACCCAGAATGGAATATTCGATTACTATGTAACACCAGCCACCTCGCAACCAGATATTGATCAATTCAGGGGTACTACCCATGCACGCAATGAGATCTATTCTGTATACAGTCAGTATACCGGAAAAGCTGGAGCGCTGGAATACAATGGTGGCTTGCGCTATGAGTATGCGACAAGGACCGTTAATTTGTCTTTTGATCCTAACCCGCATATACTGCACCTGTCCAACTTATTTCCCGCTGCTAACCTTCTCTATCATTTTACCCAGACATGGAGCATGAAAGCCGGCTATAGCAAGCGGGTACAACGCACTTCTAACCTGGAGCTGAATCCTATTCCTGAACGGGAACATTCAGAAACGCTGGAAGAGGGAGACCCTGACCTGTTGCCTGAATTTATTGACCTGGCGGAGGTAGGCGTGAACAATACCTTTGGCAAAGGATCTTTTTTTGGTACGTTCTATTATCAGCATATCAAAAATCCTATTCAACGACTGAACAGTGTATATGCAGATACGATCCTTAACCGCGTTTATTCCAATGCAGGCGCTGCACAACAGTTTGGAATAGAAGCGGGCCTGAATGTGTCGCCTGTCAAATGGTGTACATTGTACCTGGGTACGAACATTTATCATTACAAAATCAATGGAGATATTTCCATACTAGATAAACCGGTTACAATTGCTAACCAGCAATGGGCCTATACGATCAATGGAAACGTTACCTTTCAGTTCGCCAAAACATGGAATGTACAGTTAAATGCCAACTACCTGTCTAAACGGCCAACAGCACAGGGGCAGGATGGTTCTTTCTTTGTACCCAATACATCGGTCAGAAAGAGCCTGATGGCTGGCCGGATGAAGGTAGGGGTGTTGTGGCAGAATATGAATATGGGTTTCCTGGGGGCCAACAAGCAGCGGATCACTACTTCCGGACCTGCATTTTTTACAACCACCAATTATATCACAGAGACAGATGTAATTATGATTAATCTCGGTTTTAACCTGAACCGCTTTGCCAGCAAACTGAAATTACCGGTTAGTGAAACCGGGGATCGGGAATTTTAAAATACCTCGAATTCTGCTATCATTACCTTATTCTCTTTATTGATATCCAGCATGGAGTTTGTTCTCTTTGCATATATGAGAATAATAACTTTAGAAGAACACGTCTCCTTCCCGGAAATGTTCATATCGACCTCCACCGCTGCCGCCCAACATATGCAGGCAAAACTGGCGGATATTACAGGGGAGCGCCTCAGCTCCATGCAGGCAACTGGTATCACCATGCAGGTGCTTTCTATAGAAAATACAGATGTACCCTCACCCGCGTATGCCTCCGCCTATAATGATTTAGTGGCAGACAAAATAAAAGACCACAGGGAATCATTTACGGCATTTGCACTTCTGCCTATGACTACCCCGGCAGCAGCGGCAGATGAGTTAGAACGTACCGTAAAAACGTATGGTTTTCAGGGTGCTATGATCAGGGGCACCATCAATGGAAAATTCCTGGATGCGCCTGAATTTGCGCCTGTTTTTGAACGGGCAGAAAAGCTGGATGTTCCACTCTACCTGCACCCTGGTGTGCCACCACAGGCAGTGATCGATGCCTATTACAGCAATATCGGCGGTACCACAGGCCCTAATGAAGCAATCGCCTGCTACGGTTGGGGATGGCATTCAGAAACAGCAATCCATATACTCCGCCTTTTTGCCGCTGGCATATTTGATAAATATCCTAATTTAAAGATCATCATCGGTCATATGGGTGAAATGTTGCCGATGATGTGGACGAGGATGAATAGGATCTTTAGCCAGGGTAAACGATCATTGATCGATACATTCAGGGAACAACTTTTTATTACTACCAGTGGGATCTTTACACAACCACAATTGCAGCTGGCAATAGATACTATAGGTATAGATAATATCCTCTTTTCCATAGATTACCCGTTTAGCAGCAACGAGATGGGGATCGACTTTCTGAATAATATCCGGCTCCCGGCTGAGCAGGTGGCCAAAATAGCCCATGGGAATGCAGATAGATTGCTGAGATTGAAATAGCTATTTTTGTGTTATGCACAGTATTCCAATAAGGAAATTACAAGACAAGGGCGGCCTGGGATTTTTGGTGAAACCATTCTCGCAGGATGAAATTAGTCACCGGCAATCTATAGACGTAGGCGCACACCGGGATGACCATTATATATTTTTTATCATGGTGGAAGGATCGGGCTCCACAGTTGTAGACTTTGAGGAAAAGACGGTTGGCCCCAATTCGATCTATTATATTTTGCCGGAGCAGATTCATTATCGCATCAAATCGAAAAAAGCAAAAGGATGGTACCTGGCAGCGGATCCAGGTTTGGTTGACCCTGCATGCAGGAATATGATTGAAAGCTGGTCCGGGCAGCATGAGCCGATTACTTTAACGCCTGAGGAGATAAAGGATTTTGATTTGTTGCTCGGTATTTTACATCGGAAAACATCCAGCCAGCAACGCAATGTGTTGCTGGCATTACTGCGTGCATTTCTTGAAATGGCTGCTAATGCTGTGCAACAGTCTGCAAAGGTAATATCAAGACCAGCCTTGTTATCTATGGAGTTTAAAAAGCTGCTGAATGAAAATATAAAAGCGTATAAAAGTCCTGCTGATTATGCGGGGATGCTCCATATTTCGGCACCGTATCTGAATGAAGTGATAAAAAAGATAACTGGTTCTACAGTTTCATTCTGGATAAAATATAAAATTATCACAGAGGCGAAGCGACTGTTATACTTTACAGACCTGAATGTAAAGCAGGTGGCGGGGGAGTTGGGGTTTGAAAATCATTCTTACTTTTCGCATATATTTCTGAAAGAGACGGGTATGACGGCGCTAACGTTTCGAAAGAAGATCAGGGGCGGGGAGTTAATTTCATAGACAAAAAAACTCGTTTGGAAGATAAAAAAATCGGTAATACATTTTCTGTTTTATTGTTGTGACGACTGTTCATTCTCTTCAAATCTTTTCCTGTAGGGATATTCCCCGTTTTATAATTACAGGAATATTGATCTCCTGTTGTAAATAATCATTAATTCTTTATACCGGGAAATGTTAAAGTTTTAAAAAAAATGTATTTCTTTGTGCTGTGTTGTTGCAGTAAATACCTATGGCGAACATTTGTTAATCAAGCATTCATCGTAGCGTAAAAAAGTACCTAAATAGCTATCGGTGTTAATCTTTGGGGTGTTTTTATTGGGCATTTTGTAGTTTGTAGCCTGAATGTCTACTGTTTTTCAACCGTTTTATTGTCTAATGTACTGAGATATGCGCTACAGGAGTAGCATATCCTATACCTCTATGTTGCACTGAACCTTTTACTATGTATAGAAAGTTAAAAAGGGCATTGCCGGTAGTTTTATGCCTGCTGGTATTGCTGGGTACCCGTGCATTGGCGGGCCAGGTATGCCTATCCCCGGTTATCCCTGATACGCTGCCATCCGGTTTGGCAGATGGTGAGTTATTACAACAACCTTTATTAAAGCAGGCTGTGATTACAGCCGTTAATCAGCGTTCGATGCAGAATACCCCTTCTGTAAGTGCCGATAGCATACCATTCAGCAGGTTAGGTTTGAGTGGTATGAATACTTCTGCTAAAGGCGCATTTACCCAATACCTTAAATCTGGCAATAGTGCCGCGGGCATGGCTAAAATGAAGGCTATGTTCAATGGAATGAAAGATAGCGCCAGGACGGCGGCTTATATTGATAATAAGCTCCGGGGCTTTTATGCCTTAAGGAATAATCAGCTGGGTAGCAAATTAAGCCTGCCAACAATTCCTCAAAATAACCTTAAAGGTATATCATGGACCACGGCATATATGGATACAACGGCAATGATGTCCGGTTGGTGGAACGAAGGCACCGTGCAGGATGTGGTGACAGTGGGTGGAATTCCTATTCAGATTAATTACAACACCTTATCTGGTTATAATTACACCGGGCCTTCGTTGAGTGATGCACATTTCGTTCAGTTCTCCTTTGACAGGGAAGCATATTTGAGTTCCGTCAGCAAACAGTTGAATCAGCATTATGATCTGAAAAAGTATTTTCTCGATGACTTGGATATTAAGAGCAGTATGAAGTCTTATGCCACCACTTCGCTTAATTCACTGGAACAGCAGGGTGTGAAAAATAAGATCAGTAGTGATCAGCTAATGTATTTAGATACAGCGCAGCTTCGCCGGTCTATTATGGGAAATACTCTACCCATCGATCTTTCAGCTGATTCTGTAAAATTACTGGCGGCTTCAAAAGATAGTAATGACCAGGCTTTATATAAGCAATATCAGCAGTCGGCATATTTTCGACAGGTATTGTCATTGAAAACAGAGATGGGGGACGTGAAAGAAATGAACCAGCTGCTGGGGGCGCAAAAGCAGGTAGATGGTAATATTGAAAGCTGGATGCGAAATGATCAGAATACCGCTGCTATGGGTGGAAAGCTTTTGCAAATAAGCTTTCTGCAAAAGATGATGATGAATATGCGTTCTCTGAAAGCCGGTAGCGTAGGTGATTCCTCCGGCTTGTTTATGAATGGGGTGGCGGGCTCCTTCCTGAAAGGCAATAAAGCGATCGGCTTACTGGCAGGTAACAGCAGCGAACTGGGTATTCAGGATATAGGAACACAATCTGCCACAGGCAAGACTTCTTACAGTATGCAGGGTATTACCCTTGGCAAAGGGGGCACTTCATTTTCTGCTTTGAACGCTGGCTCGAAGACTCAGAGCAATAACGGCTTTAACACATCAGCAATCAGCCGAAATGTATTCGTAGGTTCAGTGAGTGAGCAGGTTGGCTTAGGTAGTCTGGGTACATTGAATGTAACCCTTTCAAAATCCAGTAGTACATATGGCACAGCCTCCGATGCCGCGAATGTATCCAAATCCGCTGCCGGGCATTTACTGGATGATCTCTGGGCTACTGCTTCAGTCGGTCTGGCATTGAATGGCAGTGTAAAGGAATGGGGGCTGACGCATAAAGTATATATTAATTACGCCGGCCTTGGTTATGTTAATCCCGGTGCGCCCTTTGCCAGCAGAGGTACTATGCAATATGGTTTATTGTTAAAGCGCAGCTGGTTGAAGAATAAAGCAACAGTCAGTCTGCGTACTGATATACGTGATCTGGCTACATCTGCACTAACCAGTAATAAAAGGAAAAGTCTCACCTATGCTGTAGATGCGCGTTACCGATTTACGAAGAAGGTGACTGTTAGCATGAATGTATTACAAAGTTCCCTGCGTGAAGATAGTAGCGGGCATCGATTCAATGCATACATGAACAGGAAAGTCTCCTTCAGCTCCCAGGTAAATGGAAAGATCAACGGCAAAGTATTTAGTAATAACACCACACTAGGTCTTCAGCAACTGGACTACCTGGAAATAAAGACTTTGTTCCTGAATGTAGGATCTACACAGACCTTAATGGCAGGTCCGGGTATGGTGATCACCAGCCTCACGTTCAGTAAGGATATTAATAATGCAGCAGTATACAACAACCTGTTTAATGCAGAAGGTGGTTATCAGTACACGCTGGCGAAAAAAATATCCTGCGGAAGCACGCTGATCTATATGAACAGTAAAGATGTAGTCGAGCAGATCGGTATCCGTCAGCAGGCTGCAACCCAGTTGTACAAGCGTTGGAGTGTAAGTCTTTCTGCCGATGTAAGAAAGAACCTGTTCAACTCTGTTGCAAATTATTATTACGGAAAATTCAACACCGCGATGGCGGTTCATTATCAGATAAACTGATAGCAATATGAAGAAAGGAATCAGCATTTTATTGACCACGCTGTTCGGTTTGTTTTGCCTGCAGGGAAAGGCGCAATATACATTTGCATTCATGCCTGAAGTGCAGGGAAGATCAATTGACAATATCTATAAAGTTCGCATTGGCAATACTGGTGGTATAGTGACAGCCAACCTCCGGATTGTGGTAACTGAAGCCCACGCCGGTGCCGTGGTGACAATTGATATACCACAGTTTCAGTTGATGTCGGGGGTAGGTACGGTGCCACCGGCAGCGGTTTACCATGCTACAGTAGGCTTTGGTACAAATAAACTGGCTACTGTCATCCGCCAGAGTGGCTATTTCCCCGAGGGAGATTATGAATATTGCTTTCAGTTGTATGAAGGCGTGAACCACAATAATGAATTGCTGGCAGAGCAGTGTTTCAGTTATGAGCTGGAACCCTTCAGCAACATGCAGCTGATTCAACCTTATGATGAAGACAAGATCTGTGACAAGCGTCCATCCTTCAACTGGCAGCCTCTGATACCCGCAGTCAATGGCGTGGAATACCGGCTGCTGCTGGTAGAGGTGAAGGATAGGCAACAGCCGGTGGAAGCACTGAGAATGAACCTGGCTATTATAAATCAGCGTCAGATTCCCATGCCAATGTTATTATATCCTTCCATTGCGAATGAGCTGGTAGAAGGAAAGCAATATGCATGGCAGGTGTCCGCCTATCAGAACGACCTGGTGTTGGCACAATCCGAAATCTGGTCTTTCACAGTTGATTGCGAAAAGGATTCAACTAAGCTCCCTGCGGAAGCCTTCAGAAATATCGAAGACCTGACAAAGGGGAATTTCTATATCGCCAGAGGGCAGCTCCTGTTTAGTTTGCAAAATACATATGCTGCTACTGACCTGGTATATTCTATTCGTTGTCTGACAAAACCTGAGCAGGCTATAAAGAAATTACCGGTAATTCCTATTGCGGGAGGATACAATCAGGTAGTCATTGATCTGTCTGATAACAGTAGTTTCAAGGATGGGTATTACTACATCATGGATGTAACATTGCCTGATGGAACACGTAAACAATTAAGATTTATTTATAAACAAGCAGAATGAAGTACGGATTAATCTTGTGCTGCTGGCTATTGGTACTGAGTGCCTGCAGGAATAATCAGAAGGCAATAATGACGGCTGTGGCAGAAACCGGGATGTTGCAGGATAAGGAAGAAAATGGATTCCATTACCGTTTGCAATATATGCCACCCACTAAAAATAGTGAGATGGACCTGCTTCGATTCCGGTTAAAGATCTCTAACAGCGATGGCTCGGCTATAAAGAATACCAGTGAAGTCGCTTATACCTACGGACTGGATTCTATGTTTGCATTTGTGAATGTAACCGATACAACGGCACCTGTAGACATTGTACGGGTGGCCAATGGCAACATCGGTGGATTGGAATATATGCTGGTATTCGACCGCCCGCTGGCATACTCGCAGGTGAACTGCCGTTTGCTTTTTAAAGATTATCTATTTAACCACAAGTACATCACCTTCCCTGTACAAGGTGCTGCTATTAATCACATTGATTCTTTAAGCCTACACCTATGATGATCAGTAGAATGTCAACCCGGAGAAGAATAGCTTGTTTCTTCCTTGTTTTGTTAATCATGCAGACATTAACGCCCATGGTATCGTGGGCATTGACTTCCGGCCCTGCGCAGCCGGAAGCAAAACAGTTCGCACAGGCAGGTACAACAGATTTTGTTGACCTGGCGACTGGTAATTTTAAATACAATATTCCTTTGATGGATGTGGATGGATATCCGCTGAGCCTTAACTATCAATCCGGTAGCGGTATGGATGAAGAAGCCAGCTGGGTGGGGTATGGCTGGAACCTGAACGTAGGGGCGGTAAACAGGCAACTGCGCGGAATTGCAGATGATAGTTATGCTGATACCGTATGGACAGACAACTATGTAAAACCTAAGATCACTATTGGGGGCAGTCTGACTGATAGGGTAGAGGTGGCAGGTATTGGTAAGTCAATTAAAGTATCAGGTACCTTTAGCCGTGGTATACACAGCGACAACTATACTGGTATCGGTGCAGATCTGACTGGTAATGTGGGTTTATCTTTGTCTGTGCCCGGTGCCAGCTATCTTACCCCCGGTGTTGGTATTGGTATCACCAGTAGCAGTAGTGATGGTGTGACAGTGAATCCTTCCTTGTCTGTAAAGGTGCTTACAGGTGGTAATACCGTACAGGGAGTAGGTTTATCTGGTAACATGGCGTGGAATACGCGCGATGGGTTGAAGACCTTAACCCTGAAAACCACCTTCAATAATGATGTGTACGATCATATTGCTGACTGGGCTTATAGCGCTACGTGGAGCTATAGTCAGCCGGCGTTTTATCCTAAAGCAAATATGAATTTCACCTCTCACAACTTTACATTCAGCAGCGATGTGGGAGGGAGCTACTACCTGTTATATGGTGGCGGTGGTGTTACAGGCTATAAGACCAAGCGTGAAGTTGCGAATCAAAAGCAGATGAATAAGGCCTATGGTTTTATGTATGCAGAAACAGGTAAGAACAATCCAACTGCATTAATGGACTTTATGCGGGAGAAAGACAACCCTGTTATTTTTGATTTAAAAAACCTGGCAGTGCCTATTGCCACACCTGATATATTTTCTTATACCAGTCAGGCAGATGGTGGACAGTTTCGTTTATTCCGGAATCAATCAGGTGTGTTTTTTGATAATCAGACCCAGGATTTGTCCAATAATACTTCTGCCAGTGTAGAAGCTGGGGTAGGCGGTTATTTCCATGGTGGTACTTCTGTATATAAGCAGAATATTAACACGACAGTGGGTAAGTGGACTATGTACAATGCATTCCTGTCAGATGCAGATTTCCCTGTTACGAATGTAACCGGTGAAGAAGATGTATATTTCAAACAGGCAGGCGAAACGGCAGTAGAAGATCCTGCGTTCTATAATAGCGTACAGGGGGAAGATGCAGTAAATGTACAGTTTAATGGTAAACAGGCACTGGACCGCTTAAAGAAAGGAACCACGGTGTTTACACCCACCGGTAATTATAAACGGAATGGCCGCCAGATAAAAAAGGCTCCCGTGATGCCGTTACTGGCTGGTGAAATGGTGAATATGGGCGGTGGTGATTCCGTATTATATAACTATGACTTTAATGTGTTTAATCAATTCACCCCTTATGCCTGCAATGCCCTTGTGAAATCAAAGGAAAGCAGGGTGAACAGGTTCAGAAAGTCAAAGCATATTTCTGAAATTATTAAGACCACAGATGATGGTAAGCGATTGGTATACGGGATGCCGGTATACAATAAAAAACAGGTAGAAGTCAGTTATGCCACAAACACGGCTAATCTGACTGCCAATACAAAAAAAATCAAGCTGGTAACATCGGGTGGTGTTCCTACTCATAAACCAACTACCAATGGTAAGTCTATATCCGATGAATATTATACCCGGCAGGAGCAACCGGGGTATGCTACATCATGGTTGCTGACAGAGGTGCTGTCACCAGATTATGTGGATGTGACCAATGATGGAATCACCGAGGATGACAGGGGAACTGCTTATAAGTTTAATTATTCCAAGGTAGATAAAGACTTCCAATGGCGTACACCGTATGGTGATTCTGCGCAATATAACCCCGGTTTAAGGGCCGATCCGGATGATGATAAAGGTTCTTATGTATTTGGTACAAAAGAATTACGTTACCTGCATTCCGTTGAATCTAAAACCATGATTGCTTATTTTATTACAGAAGACAGGGATGATGCTTTGGGGTATGATTCACTGGGGGTACTGGATACTGTAGTGAAACAAAAACGATTAAAAGAAATCCGGTTATATGCAAAGAATGATTTAAACACCCCAATTAAGACGGTGAAGTTTGGATATAGTTATAATCTTTTCGGAAAGGTTCCCAATAATGTGAATGGTGGTGGAAAGTTAACGCTGGATACGCTTTATTATACTTATGGCAGCTCCACAAGGGGGAAAGATTATTATTATTTATTTGATTATAATAATGATCATGGATATGGCACCATGATGACTGACCGATGGGGTACACTGAAGCGACTTACAGAAAATAGTCAGAAAAGCATTGCCCTGGGCAATGATGAATTCCCTTATACTACCCAGGATCATGATGTGGCTGCAATAGATGCGGGTATGTGGCAGTTGAAGGAAATACAATTACCCACAGGCGGTAAGGTGTCTGTAGACTATGAAGCGGATGATTATGCCTATGTACAGAACCGGCGGTCGATGGTGATGTCGAAGATAACAGGCATGAAGACAGGGCCGGGCGGAAGTACAACCACCTCGCTCAGGGATGCGAAGACATTCCTGGTATCTCTTGATTCAACAGCTGTAAACGTGCCAACAGATGCCACGGAGCGGCTGAAGTGGTTCAAAGATAAATACCTGGATGGGTCTGATTATATGTACATGAAGATGTTCGTGAATGTAACGGATGCGCCAACATCAACAGATGATTCCAAATTTGATTTCGTTCCGGTATATGCGGCGGTTAGTGAGGTAACGGTGAGTGGTGCCACTGCGGAAGTGACTTTTAAGGTAGATAATGATGGTGGTAAATCCGTCAACCCAGTAATCAGTGCAGCATGGCAGCGGATGAGGATGGACTACCAGCGGTATGCATATCCTGGTTATATCAATCGTATTACAGATGACCTGCCGGTGATAACAGCAGTAAAGGCAATTGCCAGCTCCATTACAACATTGTCAGAGCTATGGGAGAACTTTAATGAAAAAGCATATAGGAAAAAATTTGCCAGTATAGTAAAACTGGAAAAGAGTTTTGCACGGGTGGTGAATATGACAGGTAAAAAACTGGGGGGTGGTTTGAGAGTAAAAAGTGTCAGACTCTCTGACCAGTGGAATACAATGGCTACTGATCAGGATGCGGCTATTTACGGACAACAATATGATTATACTATAATAGAAGACGGGAAGGCTATCAGTAGCGGGGTCACATCTTATGAGCCTTCAAACGGTGGAGATGAGAATCCCATGCGTATGCCAGTGAAGTATACACAGGACGTAAAGTGGGGATTGAACAATTATTTCTATCTGGAGGAGCCTATGGGAGAATCATTATTCCCTGCACCTGAAGTCGTGTACAGACAGGTGACTGTACGCAACCTTACATCTGATGGCACTTTAGATACTAAGAATAAAACGGGTTGGACGACTGCGGAATTTTACACAGCAAAAGAATTCCCGGTGATCGTGCAGCAGACAGCTATTGATAAATTCCTGCACAATCCGAACTCATGGGCGAGTTTCTTTGGCGGTAAGTCCACCTATGAACTGGCTATGTCACAGGGGTATTCGATTATCCTGAATGATATGCACGGGAAGCCGAAGGCAGAAAGGGTATTTAATCAGTCCGGACATGAGGTGAGTGCAAATGAGTACTACTACAATACGACAGGTGATGGGGGGACAATGCGGCTTTCAAACGTAGTGGATGTAGTAGATGCGAATGGGAATATTACTACAGATCAGGTGATAGGCAGGGATATAGAAATGTTTACTGACATGCGGGAATCAGAGATGAGTAACACGGGTACCAGTATTAACCTGGGTGCAGATGTAATACCTATTTGGGGATACCCCGTGCCGATACCTCACTGGCCAAAGTCTTCAAATGAGGACTATCGTTTGTTCCGTTCTTCCTGCGTGGCAAAAACAATTCAATATACGGGTATCTTAAATAAGACAATTAAGCGATTGAATGGTTCTCAGATTGAATCTAAAACCTTGTTGTATGACAGGAATACAGGTGCGCCTGTATTGACACAGTCGCAGAATGAATTTGATGATCCGGTGTATAATGTAAGTATACCTGCATACTGGATGTACAAACAGATGGGCATGGCTTATCAGAATCTCGGTATGCTTATGAAGGATTTCAATATTGTAGGTAGTGCAATACCATCTCAATATTTATCTTTCCTGTCGCCGGGCGATGAGTTGGTAGACCTATATACAGGTGTTCGCTTATGGGTGATCAATTCTCCTACATCCACCAGCACTACACCGGCAATACGTATTATATCACAATCAGGACGTACAATTAAGGATTATAGTGGTACAATGAAAGTATTCCGGTCTGGTTACCGTAATCAGTTGGGCGCGGCAGCAACTACTATGACACTATTGAAAAACCCGGTAAGTGGTGGACGGTTGAAGATCATCAGTAATGAGGAACTGGCAGGATATAATGTAATCAATGCATCAGCCGTATTGTATTCAGATGCATGGGGACAGCCGGCAGTTTGTGAAAGCCCGAATAGTTGCCCGGATGGTTATACAGAAACGGCAGATGGTACACAGTGTTATTTTAAGCCTACAGAGACAAGTGGATTTGAACTGCAGCATGGTGACAAAAATGCTAATTATGGTAACAGGGGTGCTTTCTTCTTTGAGCCAACGGCAGAAGGTCATTATTATAACAGTACGGCTACTTACTGGATGGGATGTGCGGCGGGATGTGGCCGTCTTTCCGAAGCGGGAGTATGGATGACCAGCAGGCCGGTTCATGACTGGTGGGGAGTAGAAAAATGTATCGAAATTAAGACAGCAGGCGTCTATTTTATTGGTTATGCTGCTGATAACGTAATGCGTGTGTATATAGACAATAAATTGTTGCAGCCACAATTCCGCGGAGATAGCAGGAGCTACTATCAGGCATGGAGAATCAGGAAGAAGTACCTGGCCGCAGGTAAGCATATTATCAGAATGGATGCTGCAAATGCAGGAGATGTGAAGGCTGCTGCGGTAGAAGTATATGGAAGTAGTGAAGCAACATTGATGGCCGGCGATGCGCAGACAATTGAAGACGAAATGATTTTCTCTTCAAAAACCCTGGTTGGCGATAAGAATGCCTTGTTGTTTTACACGGATGGTGATGGAAACCGGGGCTCAAAAAACTATAGGTGTGACAATGGAATGGACCTGAACCTTTGTGATGGTACGCCTAACTGCGGATACAAGCCTAAGCAGGCATGCCCGGATGGTTATGTATTGAGTGCGGATGGACAGGCATGTACGACCCCAATGACGATCAATAATGATACTTCATTACAGATCAGAACCGGTTATAGGAACCCGACATATAGCCAGTGGGGAGCTTTGTTCTTTAATAGCAGCGGACAGGTTGTAGATAGTATCCGCAATGATCCGTTCTGGGGGTACCGTTGTGATGGGGTTGATCCTGATGAGCAGGGCACGGGTGGATATATACCGCCGGATGATCAGGGCAGTCTGGATAGTGTCACAACATCATCCGTGGTGACCGCGAGTGCTGCCAGGGTAGCAAAAGTAACGTCTGATAGTAGTACGTCATTACGTGCAATGGTGGCAAGTGTATCTTCGTCTATTAATTATACCACTGGCTGCGGCAGGTTAAATGCCACCTCTGTATGGCTGCGCGAAAATTTTGCACAAAAGTGGATCGGTATGAATTTCTGTGTGAAAGTGCCCGTAGGAAAGCAATATTATATTGGATATGGAGTGGATAATCATATTCGTATTTATATCGATGGTATGTTATGGAAAGAACATATAATGGAAGATGACGACGCAGACCATCGGTTCTATTCTTACTGGCAGGTACGTCCGCGTTACCTGTCTGCCGGGAATCATATTTTTACAATAGAGGCAATGAACGTGGTGAGTGCAAGCGGATTTTTGGATCGGGCAGTGGGTATGGAGATCTATAACAATACGATACCTCAGTTAAAAAATTATCAGCTGGATACCATATTTACGACTAACCAGCTGCTCAATCCTTCAAAGCCATATGATACCTATGTAAAGGATACTGCCGGGAATATTTTATATCGTCATTATACATGTGGACAGGGTGCTGTGAATATATGTGATGATGCACCGGGATGTCTGGCTATTCCGGCAGGTAATGTGCTGAACCCTTACCTGACTGGGTACCTGGGCAACTGGTTGATGTATAAAGAGATGACCTGGTTGTCAGACCGATCCGGTCAGGACTTGCCGGATAATACAAGTGGTGCGGTAAATATCCGTCAAAATGGACAGTATACTACATTCTACCCATTCTGGTATTATAACGGCGGATGGGAGATGAGTACTAATACAGGCTGGGTGACGAATACCACCACCACGATGTATGACGAAACATCCCAGGCACTGGAAAGTAAAGATGCATTGAATCAATATAGCAGTGTGCGGTTTGGGTTTAAGAATAAACTACCATTGGCAGTAGGTGTAAATATGCGCCAGCGGGAAATATTTTATGACGGCTTTGATGATTATATGTTTAACAGTGGCTGTAATACCGCACTAACCTGCCGTCCGGATCAGTTTAACATCAGGAGAAAATTAGGTGATGCATATGCGGATGCACTGGATACGGAGAATGCACACTCCGGTAATTATAGTCTTAAACTGGATTCCTCAATTACATTGACAACCTATATATATAGCCAGGAACACGAACCCGGTATTTACCTGAAGAATAATCTGTGGGGTGAATACTATAAGGGTGTGGATGGATGGCTTGGCTTGCGTGACTGGGCGCCGGTAACCGGCAGAAAATATATTTTCTCTGCCTGGGTGCATGTAAGCGACCCTTATAATACCTCACCTAGTCTCCGCCTGCAATGGTTACATAATTTAAAATCGATTACCCTGCAGACCAAAGCTATTGTGGATGGATGGAAACTGGTGGAAGGAACACTGGATGTTGCAAATGAAGTCGGTGCTACAGATATGACTTCTTTTGGACTGAAAATCTCAAGAATGGCAGCAGATGAGTCAATAGACGACATCAGAATATTCCCATACGATGGTCAGTTAAAATCTTATGCGTATAACGATAAGAATATGCGGTTGATGGCAGAGATGGATGAAAATAACTACGCGACCTTCTATGAGTATGATGAAGAGGGAGCACTGATCCGGGTGAAGAAGGAAACAGAAAGAGGAATTATGACCATTAAGGAGAATCGTTCAACCTATCGTAAACGTTAAAAATACCTGTACCATGATCATAAATAAGAACAATTTTAAGGTACTGGCTACTGTACTTGTATTACTGACCACAGCAGCTGCGATTGCGGGTATTCCGTCTCTGGTGCAGCACAATGAGGAAATAAAAGAATTGCCTGTACCGGAGATTGCGGAAAACGACGCTACGGAAAAGGCAATATTGAATGAACTGTATACGGTATCCCATCAACTTGATTCCATGACTGTATATACGATAGAAGGTACGATCCTCGTAAAGGATCTGAAGGATAGTTCCAATAACCTGGAATGTGACTACCTGTATACCCGTTTAGGTAATAATATGTATTACAGGATGGGAAAGAGTGAAATAGTGTCATTACAATCCTGCTATCTCTCTGTTTCGCATGATACGAAAGAATTGTTTCTTTCTGCACCTAAGGAGGTAGAGAACCCAATGTCAGCGCCAATTGACATGCAGGTAAAGCGGATGAGCAAAGAAGGGTACCAGGTAACCCGCGCCGTGAAAAATGGGGAAGTGACTATTACAATGAGTAATCCATCACATATCACGATGCGGGATTATTCGCTCACCTATGATAGTACAGCATGGATTACTAAAACTGATATGCGGATGGCAGATGAATTGTACCCTGCTGACAGGAATAAGGATAAGCTGATCACCTTCCGGGTGAAAAAGTTTGAACCCTTAAAAGCCAGGGAAGAGTTGTTGAAACCAACCCATTATTTCCGCCAGCAGAACGGGGTACCTGTGCCGGTAGCCGCGCTCAAAGATTATGAACTGATCAACCATTAATGTTATCCCTATGCATTTGAAATATATTAAACAGATTTTTCTGATAATTATTAGTGTACTGTCCACAAGGGCATATGCTGGCATTGAACCCTATCAGAATCAAAAACAGGGTACCATCAAAAAAGGTGATACACTGTTAGTGAAGGATGAAAAATTCCTGAACAGCGCGTATGACTGGAATAAAATTCATAATAAAACAGTCACAGACATTGTTACATTCGGGCTGTACCGTGATTCTATGGCAATACCGCAAAAGAAATTCAAGTGTACAATAGACCTGAAAGTAGAATACTGGTCATCACCTGACCAGGTAGATCCGGCTGTAGATGACCATATAAAACTGGAAATAAGTTATGATACGGCTAAAGGAGTCGGATACCAGGCGAATGCCACGTACCGCTTTAAAAATGGGTACAAGGTAAAACTGACAGTGAACGATATCACCAGTGATGAATTGGGCGATCAGCTACCTGCAGCATTCAGATTGATGGGACAGGTAATCGTGGAGCGTTCATATGAAGTGGATACGGCGCATATCACGCCAAAGGTAATATTACCTTCGAGTGGTGCTACAGGCACATTTAATGCAGCTGTAATGAGGGCTGCGGCGTCTACAGTAACGCAGGCTGGTGTAGCTTCCATATCATGGGATAGCAAGGTAAGTGAAGGCGCAGAAGAATATGATCTGGAATGGACATTTGTAGATGAGCTATCTGATGATGGCAAGATATTGAGTGAACAGGGCACCAGTACGCCGGTGGAAACATTAGCCAGAATGTTTAAAAATAATTCTTCCCGGGTTACGCTGAGCAATGAATACTATGATATTTCACTGGTGAATTATAAGAAATTTTTACTGGTAAGGGTGAGGTTTGCTTATACTGACGGGTATGGTTACAGGGAGGAAATGGATTGGGATTATAGCATGGATGACGGTGGAAATACTGTGAATGCGGTGATTGCACTGGATGATGCAATTATTCATGAGCCTGATTTTAACTGGCAGTATAGTGCAGCATATGCAGAAGAGGGGAAGAAGAAAGAGGTAGTGAGCTACTTTGACGGTAGCATGCGTAACAGGCAGACGGTGACCTTAAATAATACGGACCAGAAAGTATTGATCCAGGAAAACCTGTATGACGAATTTGGCCGGCCGATGGTCAGCATTTTGCCATTTGCAAAAAACAGCAATGAACTGAAATATTATGCAGGCCAGCATTTGAATACTTCTGGTAGCAATTATACCTGGACGAATGTGTATGGAAGTGGTACTGATTGTATCAACACACCACAGGCAATGGGTACAGCTGCCGGTGCAGGGCAGTATTATTCTTCCGGTAATGAATTTCTTTCAGATGCGTCGCGCCCGGAAACCCAGTTTATACCAGACGCTGAAGGTTATCCTTTCAGCGTAAACCTGTACACACCTGATAATACAAACAGGGTCAGTGTGCAGGGGGGAGTAGGTAAGATCTTCCAGCCGGGACCAGATAATACAGTCAGCAAGGCGACCCGGCTTTATTACGTAAAGCCGCAACAGTGGGAACTGGACCGCATGTTTGGGAATGATGTGGGATATGCAAACCATTACTTGAAGAACATGGTGGTAGATGGGAATGGTCAATTGTCAATAACCTACCAGAATGCTGCCGGCAAAACTATTGCTACAGCACTTGGGGGCAATACACCTGAGAACCTGGATGCGCTGACATCCCAATCAGTTGCCAGGCAGGAAACTTCCTATATACTGGAACCAAGAGATTTTACATTTGATGAGAGCAGGTTGTTGCTGAGTGCAACATCTACATACGCGCCCACTTCTCCCGGACCGGTTTCTTTTACTTATAACGTACAGCAACTGATCAAAACCTACGAGGAGAATGGTGTGAAAATATGCAGCAACTGTTATTACAATTTAAATATCAAAATAACAGACGACTGTAATGAGATTATCCAGAATGTTACAGTGCCTGTAGGTAGCCTGACAGGTAATTGTACCGCTACAGGCAGCGCCACTGGTTCTTTCAATACAACCTTTGACAAAATAGGGGAATATTACGTCTACTATGAGCTGGCATTGTCATCGTCCGCTTTGGATAGTTATACAACAGACTTTATTACAAAGAACACCAATCTGAATAGTAAGTGGTCTTTTATTAATACAGAATTGCAGGCGAAGAACATGACTACCTGCTTTGATGATTGTACCACCTGTCTTGCATCGCTGGGTACCCAGACTGCATTTACAACAGCTGTGAAGAACAGGTTGAGTAATGATGGTGTGGAGTTAACAACAACGATTGATACATGGGCAAATAACCTTTATACCACATTATATAATAATTGTGTGTCATTAAGGGCCAATTGCACCTCTGATCCCTGTACAGATCTGGCCAATACATTAAAGGCGGATGTGAGTCCCGGTGGACAGTATGCATTATTCGATGCCTCTGATGAAGCGCTGGAACAGGACATCAATGTGTTATACCAGCATTGGCGCACCGCCTTTCCGGAGCTGAATTCCACTGACGCTACTTATATAACCAACCAGTTTACACTGGAAGATGGTACGGTGATGAGTGCGAATGATGAACGGATGACACTGGCACTGCTTGTGCAAAACTGGAGGCCTGAGTGGGCGGATTTATTTGTGCAATGGCATCCGGAATATTGTGCACTGAAGTTCTGCCAGGAGAATAGTGCGAACGCCCTGTGGGATGAGAAAGTATCAAATATTACTACCATTAGTGATATTGCAACAGTGATACCGGGAGCTACTTATTCAAAAACTACTACCAGCTGGCTGGTGGACAATGACCCGGCATTTAGCAGTACAATATTGAGTGGATATAAGACGAGCTTTATTGCTGATCTGGATAATTACAGTAATAATGTAATGGGTATCACTGTGGTAGGGACCAAGAACCTGGTGAATTATGTAGATTATTTGCTGTATTGTTCAGACAATACGGGCAATACCAATACGAATAACAGCCCGGTTCCCGGCGCTGATAACTGGACGAACTGTGCACCAGTCGCCAGTTGTAGAATAGCGGATCTGGAATGGACCACGTATAGGGATAAATACCTGGAATTGAAGCAGAAATATTATCAGACAGTGAGGAGTACTGCTGCTTATTGTGGTGGGGAGTGTACGGTAGGAGATCCAATAAGTTATTCATCCAGTTCAACCTGTCCTGATTATGCTTCATTTTCAATACAGGCGGGTGATGCTACCTGTTCAACGGGGTTGCAGCCTGTAAAGATTATATATAGTGGTAGCCCTTTGACGAGTGCAGTGACTTTAACCTTGTACTATCCATCAGCCTATGATAGTTATACAAAGACAAGTACCGTCACATTTGCTGCGGGACAGACGGAGTCTTCTTTTTGCATTGGTAAAGAAATCGATCTGAAGACAGTATTGTTACAGTCTATTTCCTGCAATCCAAGAACCGTTGATTTTTCATGTGCAGTAGATGCTACCAAGCCAAAATTCTATTTACAGATTATCCATAACTGGCCTGACCATAGCACTGATGTGAATAATACCTGGGACTTTAATTTGTACTACTATGGCAGGAATATTCCTGAAGGAGGACAGATTACTGTTGCTATTCCAATGACCCAAACAGAGACCAGTGCCGGGTCAGACATTCCAAGGGTAGCGCGGTATACTTTTAATTCGAATGTTAATATGGCGACTGTCACCTATCCCGGGTACCAGGATTATGGTTTTGTCGTTGACGATAACTGGTCAATAAGTTGTTCAACAGCTACAACAACCCCAGTTTCCTCCTGTAATCCCATCTTAAGATATAAGGAGTCGAGGATTAACGACATTTCGTATAGTACGGCAGGGATTTCAACAGATACAACCGCATTGGCAGCACAAGTATCTGCCGCGGTAATACAATCAATGAATGAAAACTGTGAGGCGCAGGCAGAAATGTGGATGTCTCAGCTGGATGAATGTTTAAGCAGTAACTCAACTTATACGGCTAAGAAAGACGCATTAAAAGCAAAACTGATAGAGCTTTGCAAACTGGGTGGTGATGCCAGTCATCTGAACGGTGCCAGCACTACACCATCTGGCAAAGCTACATCCGAAGGATATACTTCCTTTAAACAGGTCATCACGGGTATATTGGGCAGTGGAGCCCTGAGTATGATCTGTAATCCATGGTTGCTGGATATGCCATATCCGTACGATGTACCCATGCAGGCGACCAGCAGGGTGATTGCTAAAACAGATGCGGACATCTGTTCTAAATTAGCCACTTTACAAACAGCTTATAACAATGCCGGTTCCGGTGTTTCATTCTATCAATACCTGGTCAATACCTATGGTTCAGCCATGAACCTCACGGAAGCTGAATTGACCAGTCTGCAGAACGGTTGTAATAACTGTCGTTATTTATTGGCAGGCGAGCTGACGGTGCCGGTATTCCTTGATAGCAAATCCAAAGGAACGATAACGCCGGCAGAATTCAATGCAGGGATCACCCAAATGAATAGTGAAGTGAGTTTCCTTGATGTGAATCATGCGAATTATGAACATGTGTATGCAACCTACTTGAATCAGCGGTGGGGCTTCACATTGTCTTATAGTGATTACCAGGAGTATATAACGAAACTTGCGACAAGTCCGACAGCATTACTGTGTAATACACCGGTATATAGTACGGTTACTGTCAATCCTTATAGGTGTACGGAAGAGATGATAGATGATGCGGTGTCTACAGGAACTGTACTTTATAATGAATATATAGCAGAGGAGAAGAAGAAGTTCCGGAAGGAATATATTGCTTATTGTAGTGGTACGCAACCTAACATGCAGATGACTACAAATGAGCAGTTGTATCATTATACACTGTATTATTACGATCAGGCTGGTAACCTCGTAAGAACGATACCACCGGAGGGTGTGCATTTGCTGGATGCGGCTTATCAGGCGCAGATAGATGGTGCACGTGATCATAAAGGAGAGAACTGCACCTTTGACGGGCCTATCAGTAATACATTGAAAGACTCTACCCTGATGGCATTGACAGATGCATTTGGTGCAACCTCAGCGAGGGCATTGGAATTGTGGATGTACAATTCGTCAGCAACGGGCGGTCAGTTCTTAGCCACCAGCAGTGGGCAGAAATATCTAGTCAATGCATGTGTAATGGGCAGGTATTTACACCTGGATGTGTATACAATGACAGTTACTGCCGATGTAGTAGATATAACCGCCTCTGTGCATACAACAGCAGATATGCAGTCTGTATTGCCATTAACTCCGTGGACGCATGTTGTATTTCAGGGTTCATTATTGAATGCGAATAATCTCTCAGTATATGTAAATGGTAAATCATGTCCTGTCACGACCACCGATCAGGCATCTGGTGATTGTGGATGGACGTTAACGAATGGCAGCTATCCTGAGAACCTGGCTTCGCTGAAACAGATCCGTTTTTACAACCGTGCATTATCCGCTGCTGAGATAGCAGCAAATGCGGCGGAGCCTTGTATGTCGCTGGCTTCGGATTATTATGCGGCGCTGAGTACATCATTGATTTATAGGGGCAGGTTTAATACGGCGACAGTGGGTTCAGGCACCACATCGGGTGCGGGTAGTTATACAGAGACGCAATATTCACCGGTGTATCCGGTACATGGGTTGGCGACTTCGTATGCGTATCAGTCGTTGAATGGGGTGAGTGTGCAAAAGACACCTGATGCGGGAAAGAGTAATTTCTGGTATGATAAGCTGGGAAGATCCACTGCTTCTCAAAATGCACAACAGAACGTAGACGCTAAGTATAGTTATTCAAAATATGATGAACAGGGTCGTATAGTTGAAGTGGGAGAAAAATCAGCTGGTACAGCACCAGCTACCCGATTTATGGAGTCGGCTAATGTAACAGGTTTCCATGCGTCCGGCACCAATGCACAGATTGTAAATACGTACTATGATGCATATACCGGATTTGCTTATACACAGGAGAATCTGCGCAAGAGAGTCGCTGCAACTACCTATAAAGATGCAGCCGCAGGAGAAGTGCAGCAGGCCACTTATTATAGTTATGATCAGCTGGGGAATGTAAAAACACTTTGGCAGCAGATCAAGGATTTAGGTATTAAGCAAATGGATTACCAGTATGACCTGGTAAGTGGTAAGGTGAATAAAGTTCGTTATAACTACCAGCCTGATAATAACGACCAATTCTGGTATGGATACCAATATGATGCAGACAATAGAGTCATTAAAGCAACAACAGGTGTTAGCACTGTATCCAATGATGGATGGGAAATAGAAAATGCACACACAGATGCATCCTATCGCTATTATCTCCATGGGCCGTTAGCAAGAAAGGAATTAGGTCATGGACAACTGGTGCAGGGGAGTGACTTTGCCTATACCTTACAGGGTTGGACGAAATTTGTAAACGGTCAGTATCTATCTCCAACCAGTGATATCGGAGGAGATGGAGCTACCGGTGACAGATCAGTAGTGGGGCCTGACGCATATGCTTTCTCTCTTGATTACTTCAAAGACGACTACAAGCCTATCAGCACTACCGCAACGTCATTACTCCCGTTAAACTGGTCGGATGGTACAGTATCGGAAGTAGGCAGGAACCTTTATAATGGTAATATCAGCCGTAGCACTATGGCTATCGGCCAGTTCAATAATGTAGTGGGATATACTTACCGATATGACCAGTTGAACAGGTTGAAAAAGATGCGTACACATGCATTAACTACAGGTGCAACTGCCTGGAATGCAGGTACTGCGGGTGATGCCTACCAGGAAGATGTTACATATGATGGTAATGGTAATATTCTTACTTATTTAAGGAATGGTAGTGGCGCAAATAACAAGAGCAAAGCAATGGATAACCTTACATATGGTTATCAGCGTGATGCTGCCGGTAATTTGTTAAACAATAAACTTACGCAGGTAAAGGACGCCGTAACAAGTTCTGAATATGTAAATGATCTTCAATCACAGAATGACGGTAATTATGGTTATGATAATATTGGTAACCTTATAAAGGATGATCAGACAGGTATTTCAAACATAGAATGGACAGCCTATGGTAAAATTAAATCCATTACTAATACAAAAAATAATACCTATCTTGAATACCGCTATGATGTTGCTGGAAATAGAGTATATAAGGCTTATACGCATGATGGAATAACTGATAAGAGCTGGTATGTGCGTGATGCTCAGGGCAATGTGCTGGCTGTATATGGAAATCAGGATGGAGATGGTAATATTTATTGGAAGGAGCAAAACCTGTATGGTAGCGATCGATTGGGCGTGTGGAACCCTGATATGGCTGTTACCGATAATAATGCAGCCTCATTATGGGATATGGCTGGTAAGAAACGCTATGAGCTGAGTAATCACCTTGGAAATGTGATAGCTACTGTTGGAGATTACCTTGGGGCAGATAATAAAGCGGTGGTATATAGTGCGCAGGATTATTATCCTTTTGGGATGATGCAGCCGGATAGGAGTTATAGTAGTGGTGGGTATAGGTATGGGTTTAATGGGAAGGAGAATGATAATGAGGTGAAGGGAGAGGGGAATGAGCAGGATTATGGGATGCGGGTGTATGACCCGAGGGTGGGGAGGTTTTTGAGTGTGGATCCGTTGACCCGTAATTTCCCTTCATTGTCATCTTATCAATTTGCCAGTAATAGTCCGATTGCCAACATAGATCTGGATGGTGCAGAATCACAGTACTATGGAATTGAGATCTTTAAAACATATAAAGACGGGAAATTGGTAAAGGAGGATATGAGAACGATTGAAGATAAGAGTAAAGCTGCCGGATGGTTTATCAATGGTAAACCTTATCAGTTTGCAGGACCGTTAGGAGATGGTAAGCTGTATTCAATTGTTACTTCTGAAACAAATATAAAGAAAGATGGTACGGAAGAAACGATCATAAAGACAGCAGGAGCATTTTTCTTACCTGATCCTCCAAAGAAGGTGAATAGGCAGCAGAGCTACCTACCCGTTAATCTTATTATTTTTGGCTCTAGCGAAGACCCGGAAGAAGGATATGGAAACAAGATGAACCCTAAAGCAAAGGTCTTTGTAGTTGATTTCAATGAATTTAGCGAAAACCTGGATCTTATACTAACAACGCAGCCTGGGGAACTTGGTAAACCAGAAGGGAAAAAACCTTCAGGTATAGAAATCATTGAAAAGATTGGAGGTAATGCGAATGATGCAATTCCAGCGATACTGAGAGCGCAAGTTAAAAAGATCGGTTATTGTATAGAATGTAAGAAGAACTTTTCGATGAAAGATGGAGCGATGACAAATAACGAAAATGGTAAAGCTGCAACAGATACGTTTCATCATGACGCTCCGGATCAACCTCTCCCTAAAGTAACTGAAAATGAACCGAAATAAAATGAAAGGTAACTATTTGATGATTTTTTGGGTAGGATCAATACTACTACTTTTTTCTAAATGTAAGTCTTCGTCTATACTTGATATCGTGAAGAAAAGATATATTGCAGAAAGTGATTCCAGTTTTAAGACTTCCTGTGATGATTCATTGTATTTTGGAAAACAGAAGCAATATGTGTCAGTTTTGAAGTATTACTGTGATCCTAGATTACGTGGAATATCAGGTTATCTTTTGGGCGATAAGTATGGTAATGAATTTCAGTTTGATTATTATGGATATTTAAGGTCTTACGAATTCATTACAGATGGTAGTCATTATTCTTATGGTGTCTTTTACAATAAAGATAGTTCACGACATATAGAGATAGGAACTCCTTTATTAGATTATATTAATATGGCAGATGAGAATGAAGATAAGAATGTGCGTAAATGTAGTTTTTTGTTTTCAAGCTTTCCTCGTGCTACGATGAAAATAAGCTATTCTCTGGATGGGAAAACTTTTCGTGAAATTGAGCATAATAATTTTTTTTTGATGCCATATGTATATGATGTCGTTTTAAAGTTACCCTTGAATGTAAAAACCGTGTACTTTAAAATGGAGGCAACGGATATTATAAAGGATCTGTATGGTTTGGAAAATAGTAAGACGTTTTTTGGCTCATCTACCTTAAAATAGTTTATTGTTGTCCAGATAAACGGCACTTGACTATAGGCAAAGATCTGAAAAGTTCTTTGCCTACTTTCGGGGGATTATGGATAATAAAAGATATTGATTACAAAACATTATTAGATAGTAATCCTGATGATTCGGAACTGAGAAAGATAGTAAAAGTTGTTTCCATTGTCAAGATAGTTAGTGCCATAACTGCTGTACTGTGTGCAATTGATATTACCGTGTTGAAGATACTTGAGTGAATAATTGGATTATAGGGTTGTATTACAGGTGTAATTCTATCAAGATTGATAAGAAGTCAGGTAATAAATAATATGGAGAAAGTAAATGTAATAACATCGAATGAAGTCAGTTGGAAGATTGTCAAGCCATTGAATGGAAAAGTGATGTGGAATTTAACAATGACATTGCTGGCTGGCTTTGTTGTTAGTACTTATTTTTTACAAATGGATACAAGATTAAGGCCCCTGTAATTGTTGTTAGAAATATTTCAATTCCTTTTAGTTTCCTTTTGGCTATTTTTATATACAAATGGATAAGGTATAAGAGGAATATAGACATATGTATTGAGAAGGTAAGTCAAGATAGATATATTATAAATGGCAAGGATTATTTAATTAACGCTGAAAGGGATTATATAAAGGTAGTTAAATATGGAAACAGAGTGGGATCCGCACTATTTAGTATCTATTTAATATTAGATGAGCATAAATTATTTATTGTAAGAGACCTTTACGATGAAGAATATACGGATACTATTCAAAGTTTGTCATCTTTTTTAGGATTGAATGTTACAGTTAACAGTTGAATAAATAGTAATAGTCAGCCCTTAGTATTCAACATAAAGCTTTTGGATATTGCAGCCGGATAGGAGGTGAAGCTCAATGGCGTATGGGTAGAGGTTTAATGGAAAGGAGAATCATAATGAGGTGAAGGGAGAGGGGAATGAGCAGGACTATGGAATGAGGATTTATGATTCGAGATTGGGACGGTTTTTGAGTGTGGATCCGTTGACGAAGAGTTATCCTTGGTATACTCCATATCAATTTGCAGGAAATACTCCTCTTCAAGCTGTAGATTTGGATGGAGGAGAACCTAAGTCGGTTGTCAAACAAACTGTTACCTATTCCGTTGCAAATATAACCTTGGATCCTGAAATAGACGAGCCCAATAAAATGCCCCAAACTGCATCTGTATTAGTGAAGAAGATTGATTATAGCTTTACAGCAGCAGCCCACTTATTAAGCCTTGTCTCAGGAGTAAATGAGGCGGATATTTCTGCAATTAAAATTGTAAATTCAGTCGGCACTTTATTTCCCCTTTATGAAGTGTTGCCGGGAGGAGGAGCCGCGACAATAAAGCAAGACGGTCAAAACACGATTCGTATGGCAAGCAATTATTTTTCAACTCCTAGTATTGGGGGGAAATATGACTACTCTAACAATGTCAATGCATGGTTGGGGTTAGCATCCCATGAGGTCGGCCATTTGCGGGATATTAAAGAGTTAGATGAAGGGCCAATAGGTTATATGGCCACTTTTGCTAAGGGTTATATAGCTGCTGGCAGTCACGATGGATATTGGAGAGAACAAAGAGCTGAAGAGGGGGCAACTGAATTAGACAACTTTAAGGGATTTATAAATAAAAGATATGGCATGGGTAAACTTAGGGAATTATTCGAAAATCCCAATAATACTGATGCTATTATTATAAGAAGGGTTGACCAATGGTGGAAACAGTATCAGAAGTCTGAAGATGTTAGAAAAACTAATGAAATCAATCATTTAAAAAAAATTGACCAATGGTGGAATATATTAGGAGACAGGCAAAAAAAGCAAAAGAAAACGCAAGAAAAAACAGGAGGGTGAATTGTATAGTTTTATTGCTTCCGATCCTGTTTATTTCCTGCTTTCAAAGTAACAAGATGTACTTTGATATTGCTAGTCAGACTGTAAGATCAAGTAGTTCTAAAGGAATACTTCGATTAACTATTGAAAACGATTCTATTCCTGAAACCTTTTTAATTTCATGGAGGGGTAGCTATGATAGTATGCCTGATTTCATTGATTTTAATTCAATAAATGAAGCGTATCAAGTTGATAAGGGTGGAGAAATGATAGATAATAGCAAGTTTAAATTGATGCCATTTTCCAAATATACTATCGAAAGGATGCAAGGAGATGCTGGAGCTTATTACTTATACATCTGGACTGATGGAAAAGGTAAGGTTGTTAAAGCTAATGATAGAAATTAGATTTCAAAGTCGAAAAAACTATTATGAATTAGGATTTGAGCCCCCGCAGTCATTTGGTAAACTTTTTAAGACGAAAACAAATCAATCCCCGTTTGCATTCAGGGCTACATTCCAGTTACCTGAAGCTCCCACCCAAATTCTTCGTCATCATCACCCTTGCCCTACTCAGCGCTTCCCTGCTTGTATACAGATACCTCGCAATATTCGTCAAAGATATCTTCTGAATAATCAAAGGACGATTCCGCATCAGGAACCGGTACCGCTCCAACGGACTTTTTAAAGATAGTATATACTGATGCTCCGCCTGCTCTTCCATTATATCCTGGTACACCTGGATATTGACATGTAATATACTGCAATGCAAATCATACAAAGGACGGACATTATTGATATTGAACCGTAAAATAACGGCATCTTCCAAAGCCGTGATGTTCAGGTAAGACGGCTTGTTATTATTGAAGCTTTGGCAATTTGTCAGAAAATCATCCGTAAAACCAAATTTCAGTATTTTCTCACTATCATCATCCCCAATAAAACTATATTTAAAATGACCGGATAAAATAAACGCTGCATTCCGCGCTACTTTCCCCACCCGCAGAAAATGCTCTCCTTTTTTAATATGCCGGACAGTGGCCAATTGATCCAGTAACTGCCATTCCTCCTCTGATACCTGCGGATATTTCTTTATGAGTCTTTGATAATACGATGGTAAAGGCATACTGTTACAAGTTATTTAAATACTGTTTCAATGCAAAATTAAACTCAACCGGTTGCTCCATCATGGGCGCATGACCACATGCATCAATGACTACTAATTTAGCATCAGGAATCATACCCGCAAATTCATGGGCGACATGGATGGGTGTAATCCTATCCTCACGGCCCCAAATTAATAAAGTTGGTGCAGATATTTGTGACAAAAGATCCGCTACGTAATGACGTTGGGCGGACTTAGCAACCCGAAGAATACCCAGGCATTTTGGGGTGTCAGTGGTGATGCTTAGTACTTGTGAGATGAGGGCCTCGGTGGCAACAGCAGGGTTGTGGAAGGTATATTCCACCCTGGCTTTGATATAAGCAACAGAGCTTCTTTTAGGGAAACTACCCATGTTTGTATTCTCATACAAACCAGAGCTACCTGTTAATACCAGGTGTTTGACTTTGTGCCGGGCGGCGTATAGAATAGCGATATGTCCACCCAGGGAGTTGCCAATGAGTATGAAGTCGGTTATGCTATTTGTATCAATATAACTTTCCAGGAATTCAAGTAAATATAGTAGCGGTTCTTCCTTTGGCGTATCATAAATAGGCAGGGACGGGACATATATATTATAAGCGGGACCAAATTCTTCAACAACGCTGTCCCAGTTGCTCAGTTGTCCAAACAGGCCGTGTAGCAGGATCATATTTTGTTTCATGTTACAAAAGTAGATGCTGCGAAATCATGTGGCCGTGACTACAGTCACAATATGTATAATGCCTTCAGGCCACAAAAGCCTGAAGGCGTTGTTTAATATCAAGGTGTTTCTATTGCAAACTGCTGCGCATCCGACCCATTCCACGTCCATGATCGGATATCCGCTCCCGGCGTAGGATCACCATTCTCCAGATCCATCACGTTATTACTCCCTTTCGCCATAATCCTGTAATACCCATTCCCCAATGCCTCCACTCTCCACAACTGACAATCATTTGACAACTGATCCCACACCTGTATATTCGTTCCTCTATCCAACCCACATGCATTCAGATCCAGTGCCTTATGATTCGGTAAAGCGGAAATAACCTGATAAAAACCATTCCCCTGGTAAGTAAACGTCCATTTCTGCCCATCACAATCCGTCCTCGTCCATGTCTTTACATCCGCATTGCCGGTAGCACATGCCGGGATGTCAAGGTACAACCCGGCCCCGGCAGTCGTGTTTACTTTTGACCTGATCACATAGGTACCATCTGCAATTGGATTAGGTGAGTAACAGATGCCATCATATTTAATCACGCCAGATGTCGTAATATCCACAGGCAGGATATTGCCCGAAGCATCAAAGAACATCCTGTCTATCGCCACCTGTCTTTCATCCACATTCGTACTCGTTCTGCGATGGTATACAAAATAATATTCATCACTACACCCTGCCTTGCGGATCACCGCATTATGCCCCGGTCCTTTAATAGCGCCCAATGGCGAAGTAATACGTCCCTTCGTGGTCCAGGGTCCCATAGGCCCGGTGGCGGTAGCATACTCTACATGGTAATCGTCGTTCCGGTAATCATTGATAGAATACATCAGGTAGTACACCTCATTTCGCTTCAGCATATAAGGTGCCTCGAAATAGTTAGACGGCTTTTCATGACTACGCGTACCTGTCAGCGATATCATATCTGTATTCAACGCCTGGATGTTCAGCGTGGTATTACCCCAATACAGGTAAGCCTGCCCATCTGTATCAATAAAAGCCATCGGGTCAATAGGGTCAGTACCATCCCCGGTAGCAAGCGCGCTGCCTTTGTCAGTAAAAGGGCCGGTAGGGCTGGTACTCACGGCAACTCCTATCTGTTTCTCAGCCGTAAAGTACATGTAAAAATTACCGTTACGTGCTACCACGCAGGGAGCCCAGCCACCTGTATGCGCCCAGCTTACATTGTTGAGGTCCAGTACCACCCCTTCATCGTTCCAGCTAAGCAGGTCGGCAGAAGAGTATGCATGAAACTGGCTGTTGTTCGACCCAATAGCAGTGGTATAAATGTAATACCTGCCATTTGCATAAATGATATCCGGATCAGCAGTAGGAACCGGTAAGATAGGATTGCCACTCATAAAATCAAGTGCGGCCGAAGCGACTAAACCGGCACTTGTGGTAGTAGCAGCAAGAGAAGCGGGACGATGGAGGTTATTTTCGTCCGAACAGGCGTCCATACAGACGCTGAGTACAGTTGCAAACAATAGCAACCTGGTGGAATTTACCATAGGTTTTCAATTTATAGGATTAAAAAAAATATCAAAAGAAATATCAACGCCAGGACGACGCCATAAAAGAGCAGCAATAAGAAGTCACTAAATTTACGAAAATCTTCAATTAATCAGTTGTTTTTTAAACTGGTTAGGGCTAACACCGGTTTCTTTTTTAAATAACCGGGAAAAGTAAGGTACATTCTCAAAACCAAGTTCATAGGCAATCTCTGAGATATTCTGCTGCTGGGTTTTCAGCCGGTTCTTGGCTTCGTTAATCAGGTAGATATGAATATTCTCTATCGCCGTTTTTCCCGTCTCCTGTTTCAGGAGATCACTCAGGTACCGGGGGGAGATATTGAGTTGTGCAGCCAGCATTGTCACAGTGGGTAGTCCCTGTGCCGTTGAAAAATAGTTACTCAGCGCCTCATGGAACATAGACACTGTCTTGCCGGAAAGCTGTGTACGGTTGATGAACTGGCGCTTATAAAACCGCTGTGAATATTTCAGCATGGAATCGATATGTGTGAGGATAATATCCCTGCTATATTCATCGGTATTATTGTGATATTCTGTATCTATTTTGAAAAAAAGGTCCCACATAATCTGCTCCTCCCGGGGAGAAAGGTGCAGCGCTTCATTGATTTCATAATCAAAATAACCATAGGTATTGATCTCATTGCGTAGCTTATGGCCATTCAGGTAATCTTCATGAATGAAGATGATAAATGCGTCCTCTTCAAGTTCCAGGTTATTAAACTGAATCACCTGCCTGGGTTTGAAAAAGGACATGCTGCCGGTATCATGGTCATACTTAGTGCGGCCGTATAATATCACGCCTGATATTAGTTTCTTCAGCGCGATCATGTAAAAGTCAGATGTGAATTCCCTGTTACCCAAAGTACAGGTATTGGCACATCTTACGGTGCTGAATAATGGATTCTCCGGCATGGGGAGACCATTAAAACGATGTATATCGGTAAGGCTGCTAAAGTGCTGCATAACATATCAGATTGGAAAATCTACGCCCTGTTACAGGCGTAGATATATCAAAGGTAGGTTTATTTACCATGTGCTGCCAGGGAAGTTTCTTTCCAGGCATCCCACTCTGCAAAGCGGCTTTCATACACCTGCGTAGCCCATGGCTGACCCTGCTTGCCCAGCAAAAGGCGCAACGGCGGATTGTCACTGTCAATCAGTTGTAAAATAGCAGGCACAGTAGCTTCCGGAATACCGATGGTATCTGGTGACGCTGCTGCCTGCAGCCATGCCCGGGCTCCGTCATATTCTGGCATAGGCGTAGTCACTACTGCAGAAGCACTGTTCCAGTCGGTGGCGAACTGGTTAGGTTCTACCAGTGTGACATGAATGCCGAATCCTTTCACCTCCTGTGCCAGGGTTTCGCTTAAGCCTTCTACTGCAAATTTCGAAGCGTTATATAACCCTAAAACCGGTACAGTGACCAGACCTAATATGCTGGAAACCTGGATAATATGGCCATATCCCTGTTTACGCATAACAGGCAGCACAGCCTGTGTGAGCCAGAGCAGGCCAAAGAAGTTCGTCTCTATTTGCTCACGGGCCTGTTGTTCGCTCGTTTCTTCAATACTGCCAAACAAGCCATACCCTGCATTATTGATCAGTACATCAATGCTGCCGAAATGTTGTGTAGCCCGGGCGATGGCAGCAAAATCTGCTTCGCGGTTATTGACGTCTAATTGTAAGGGAAGAATGCGTGTACCATATTGTTTTACCAGGTCATTCAGCGTGCCCAGATCCCGTGCGGTGGCGATTACATTGTGCCCTTTTTCCAATAATGCTGCTGCCCATAATTTACCGAAGCCACGGGAGGCGCCGGTAATGAATATTGTCTTTGCCATTTGTTTTTGTTGATTTGTTGGCACAAAACTAGGAAGCGCAATGGGGATGGATTTATACAGAAGTAGGAAGTTTTGATACATTTTTACGAGGGGGACGCTGTCATCCTCACTCACTGAGACGGCAAAACAAGTTTTTACCATGGACTAATCCCTGTCTCCGGCGCATTATCATCACTGAAAAACTGCCCTGTCGCACCATCCGGCCCTAACACCGCCGCCTTTACTACTCTTGCTGCCGCATCCTCCACTGTACCCGGACCACTATGATTATTAAAATCCGTTGCGGTATAACAGGGATCCACTGCATTTACCTTAAACGCTGTATTCTTCAGCTCATAGGCCAATACAATCGTATAAGCATTCATCGCTGCCTTCGAAGATACATACGTTACCGGCTTTACTTTGTAATGTACATAGGTCGGATCACTTTGCCTGTTCAAAGATCCTAATCCCGATGTTACATTCACAATGCGTGGAGAAGAGGATTGCTTCAGCAAATCTATAAATGCCTGTGTTACCTCCACCATGCCAAAGAAGTTCGTCTCAAACACCTGTCTGAATACATGAAGATCTGTATCCGTACTACTCTGCGGGTAGCCCCCACTAATCCCGGCATTATTAATCAGTACGTCCAGCGACCTTACTTTGGTTCGCGCCGCCTGTATAGATGCCGGATTATCTACATCGATTAAAAGTGGTGTTACCTGGTCCAGTCCCTCTGCGTGCAGTTTCTCTACTGCCTGTTGGCCTTTTACTAAGTCACGGCATCCCAGGTATACATAATACCCTAATTTCAATAACTGCCTGGCAGTTTCAAAGCCGATACTTCTATTTGCTCCTGTTATCAATACTGTTTTCATAATAAAGTAATTTAACGGTAACAAAATTACAGACAGGCACCACTACCACCGGAACACATCCAACGGTTTTAATGGTACATTTTCCGGATTTGAGATACACCTGCTACAGCAGCTAAGAATTTAGGAAGATTTTTTTGATAACACGGTAAGGTTTTGTGAAATAATAAAGTTGAAAATAAGGCAATCTAGCCGTCATGAAATCGCTTTCATTAGGCAGCAGGATAAAGTGAGTGAACCGCACGAGTAATCGGAATTTGCTGATTGAGTACCGGTTCAAACATACACTTGTATATATTTGATCGCGGAGTGATCTTGTAGAAGTTGTGAGCAGATAATTAATAATAATCCGCGCGGTTTTGGTTAACGAGCCGTCGTAGCCTGTCGCAACCGGTTGTGCAGCGCAATTCATTAACTGGTTAGTTAATAACCTGGCTAAGCATTCATGCCGTTGCAACTGTTCCGGAACCTGCTTATGACCCGCACTGATAAGCATCACCATATCCACCAAAGACCTGAGATTAGGATAATAATCTCTGACCCCATGATTGATGAGCATGAGCTGATAATATTGCTGCGAAGTAATAGGTTGCGTGGAATCTAAATAATCGTCACCCAGGAATTCTTTGAAAGAAAGTTGCCGGTTTATAAAGCTATCTGGCCGGTAATGAAATTCAACACTAAATAACCTGCCCCCTGGACTGCGTTTATAAAACGTAATGTCTTTACGATTGTCAAAGAAACTGGTGGGAAACCTCCGGAAATATTCCAGGCTGGGGCTTTCGTATCCTTGCGATAGCATCACATCTACCAACGCTGCAAGCTGCCTGTTATCTACAATAAAATCCATATCCGTAAATTCACGCATACTGATATCCCCGCCATATACCACCCTTGTAAAATCCAGTCCTTTGTACATCTTTACTGCGATACCCTGTTCTCGCAATACCTGCAGTATACGTGCAGATTCAATCTGCCGTTCAAAAGCAAATACAGATAGCGCATGACAATAATTACGAAACCTGGTAAGCGCGGGTCCCGGAATCCTGTTATTATTCAAAACCCTGTAAACAATAGGACGTACCCGGTGCAAAGCCGCTAACCTGTACACTTCCTCCCAGTCTATCTCATGGGATTGCACAAACTGCTCCAGCTCCGCTGCCGGAGTTGTTTTAACAAATATTCTACAACATAAAATAACACAGGCTATTTCAACCGAATAGTTTTTACTGATCGCTTCAACCTGCATTACCGTATATTAAGCATATGATGTTGCTGCAATTTTTGCAAAAACGGCATGGTATCACCTTCACATTGTGCAGTAGAAATTCCATATTCGTTCGCGAGAGAAGAAATCAGCTCTTTGATAGCTACAGGCGTAGCCAATTTATTCCAGATTACACTGCCGACCGGGTTTATATTAATATAATGCCCCTGTTGAATATCCATTAGTACAACTTCATCTCCCAGGTTGCTAATCATAAATTTTTCTTCATTACGACAGATAACATTTTCAGGATTCATTGAGGTTAATTTTGTGATGTAAAAATAAGTATTATTGCATTATAACTAATTTCTTAATAACCGCCTATCTTCCACGATGTCCAGTTTTAAATATTGGGGGTTTGGATTGCATATTCTATCAGAAATACCCTTCCCTGAATTAGCCCCAGCAACCTCATTTGACCAGGCTCATGTAAAAATCCGGATGGGCAGCATTCCTGAATTCCAGGATGGTTTTTCGTTTACCACCGGCCGTATTTCCTACACAATGAACGACCGGGGACTACTGTTTACGGTACAGGACATAGGAAAATATTATGTAAGCGGGGGAGATACCATTGTGATCCATCCCGATCATGAGAGCATTGAAAGCCGCCTGTTGCGCCTGTTTGTGCTGACTACCGGTATGGCCGGTATATTACAGCAACGGAGCATCATCCCCCTGCATACCGGGTCATTGTTAATCGATGGCAAACTCACCCTTATTGCAGGCCGTTCCGGTGCAGGGAAGTCTACCACACTGGCGGGCCTGATGAATAAAAATTACCGTATATTTAGTGACGATATCGTAGTGCTTGCCCGGGGTACTGACAATCACATACACGGTATTGCATCTTACCCCATGATCAAGCTATGGGAACAGAGCATGCAGGCATTTGAATACGAAGACCGCTCTTTTCCCATCATGCCGGGATTAGAAAAATACGGACTCTTTTTCCACGAAGAATTTGATACCAGTCAATATCCAATAAACAGGGTGATCCTATTGAAGCTAAGCGATGATGGCCGGTTTGCAACAAACCAGCTCACAGGAGGCTGTGCCTTTGAAGCCGTTGTGGAACACATTTATAAACCTTCCTTTTTCAATACCCCGGAAATGCGTATACTTAAATTTAAGACCATCACACAGTTGTTGCAAAATACAGCAGTTTACCAGATTGCCAGACCGGCAAACTGCGCGCCCGATGAATTGCTTTCGCATGTAACTTCCCTCATATGAATAAAGCAGACATGAGAATGTTCACAGAAGCATGGTTATGGCTGGCATTGGCCAGAACAATGCTCTTGTTTTTACCTTTCAGAAAACTAGCCCCCATTCTCGGAGAAAAGATCCCGCCTCCTGCAGACCAGGAAGACAAACACCATGAGCAGGATGATAAGCTGCTCCGCATAGGTACAGCTATTCTGCGTGCAGGTAACAAGTCGCCCTGGCGTACCGAATGTTTTGAACAGGCACTGGCAGGCAAGTTTATGCTCAAAACCAGGTGTATGCCCAGTACCGTCTTCTTTGGTGTGAGCAAAAATAGAAGGAAAGGTAACTTCAATGCACATGCCTGGTTGCGATGTGGTAACTGCATCGTGACCGGCGATAAACATTTAGAACAATTTACTGTTATTGCTTGTTTCAAAAGTTGAACCATGAGTGCCTTATTTGGTATCATTAATAAAAACCGCAACCTGCTGGCGCCAGCAGCAGTTCAACGTATCAGTAAAGTTTTGCAACACCGGGCTATAGATGGAATGGAGGTCTGGACGGATCAGTATATCGCCCTGGCCCACTGCAAACTGGCTATGAATGATACTGAACAGCAACAAAGCATTCCGTTGGTGACTGATGACCTTGTGATCACTGCAGACGTACGCCTGGATAACAGGCATTCCCTCCTGCAACAGACGGGTGCACCTGCCGGCTGTTCCGATGTTGTTTTGCTCCTGTACGCCTGGCATAAATGGCAGGAAGCATGTGTTACCCACCTGGAAGGCGAATTTGCTATTTGTATATGGGACAGGATCAGGCAACAATGCTTTCTGGCCACCGACCCAATTGGTTTTCGCGCACTATATTATTATGATTCTCCTGAGGTATTTATATTTTGTAGTGAGCAAAAAGGAGTAGAAGCGTTTAAACCATCTGCCCCACGGTTCAACGAGGTGAGCCTGATTGAATACTACTTCCGGCAATCCTGTCCCGCTGCCACCTACGATGCGGATGTATGGATGTTGTGCGGTGGCAATACATTGGTACTGGCCAATGGCCTGATGACCATCCGGAAATACTGGGAGCCCGCCGGTGGCCGATATAGATTTAAAAAAGACAAGGATTGGCAGGAATGCCTGAAAGAACTGATTTACGAAGCGGTGAGCAACCGGTTAAATACAGATAAACCTGTTGGGATTACCCTGAGCGGCGGCCTCGATTCATCTGTTATTGCCTGCGTACTTTCCGAAGTATTACTGAAAAAGAATAAACCCCTTTATGCATTTTCAGCAATATTACCCGAACAGCACCACCCGGAGGAAGAAGATGAACGGACATATATAGATGTGATTGGCAGTCATTGTCCTAACCTTATTCAGACTTATGTAACAGCCACATCCTATGGACCATTTGATGGCATTATAGCCGCTTTTGAACGGGACGAAACATTTCCCAACGTTTTCTACTACATGGACCATGCGATCCTGGAAGCAGCAAAAGAAAAACAGACAGGCATATTATATACCGGTTTTGGTGGCGATCATTGGGTGTCGTGGAGTGGTAATCCCGTCATTTACAACATGGTGAGAAGCGGACGCCTGCTGGGTGCATGGAAGCTCATGAAACAGTTCTCCGACAAAGAAAGGAAGAAGTTTGCCCACATCGTCAAACGGGAACTGATAGCACAGGCTGTAAAGCAAAAGAAAAGTGCAGCTGGACAGGCACCTTTCCTGCAGGAGGGATTCTTTCAAAAGTATAGCAGCGACCTGTCTTTTGCATCGGTAAAGGATATCACTTCGCATATGTGCGATAACCTTCGTAAGGGCAGAACGGGCTTGTTCCCTGCTATGCTCGCCAAGCGAAATGAGCGGTTTGGCATGCAGAGTGCCGTACCACTGCTGGATAAAAAGATCATGGAATTTATGATAGATGTACCCATGCACCTGTTTGTAAAAGGCGGGTATAAAAGGAGCTTCATCCGGCATGCCATGCAGGGAATAGTACCGCCGGCGGTATTGTGGAGACGGGATAAGGGAATGTATTCTCCTGACTACATTTCCCGCGTGCATAATCATATGGCTTATATCAATGAGGTAGAAGCGTCAGACAAACATAGCCTGGCATTCCAGCGTTATCTATCCAGGGATGGATTAACATTCAATCATGCAAACAGAAAAGACACAGCTATTCTGAGAACTAACCAGTCTGTAATAGCCAGTGAAATTCTGACTGCATTAGCACAAAAAGGATATTTGATACCCTAATATTTAAAAAAAACAAAAATGAAAGAACAAGCAACCCAAAAACCTGTGTGGACAGCACCTGACTTAAAAGTCTACGAAGTAAATGACATTACCCTCGGAGCCGGCGGTGTTGGATTTGATTTTGCATCAGAATCAAGTGTCTGATGTTGAAAAGGGGCTCATTGCAAAATGAGCCCTTTTTTAATTCCATAAAAAACCGCCTGATAAGCAGGCACAAAAATATCCTCCAGCAGCAGCATATTGACCTGTATCAACTGACCATCACCTGCAGCTATCAACAACTGCGCACCCTCATTGACAATACTGCCGGGTGGCAATGTAGTCTTCATACCAGTCTGCACACCATCCATCAATTTTATTTCCTGTCCATGTGCCCGCGCAGCAGCACCTTTATTCCATGGATTGCAGGCCCGTACCAGGTTGCAGATCTCTGTAGCAGACATTCTGCCCCAATCAATCTGTACATCGGTTGCCACCGGCCGTTTGTGGTAGGTAGCAGGTACAGCCCCCGGTATTTCAGGTAGCGGCATTCCCGAAGCAAGCGCATTTAATATAAAGAATACACCTTCTATCACCAGCTGACTGAAAACCTGGTGAACCAATGCATAGTTATAATGTGGCTGATCAGGAATGTTTTTTAACCAGACTACCGGCCCTGCATCGAACCGGGCCGTTAATACGTGAATACTGAGGCACAACTGCGGCATCCCCATTTTCAATTGCCAGAATACGGGTACAGGCCCTCTGAAAGCTGGTAGTGGCCCCGCATGAATATTAAAAACAGGCATAGAAAACCGGGCAACATCCAGCAGGTGTGGATACCCATATACAAACACCACAGTGGGTTTGCGCTGCTCCAGCCAGTTATAAACGTCGGCATTTTGCCGCCCACTGACCAGTGCAAAACGGGCAGCAAGAACATTGACCTTCTGGTTCACATATGCATCCTGACCAGGTGCAAAAAAGATACACACCTGCAAATTGTTATTTGCAAGTGTGTAGGCCAGTGATAGAAACTGATCACTGGCAGTAATAATTCCTATATTCATATCAGTTATGGAAAGCTGGGGAATATTCCCTCCGTGGCGATGATATAATTAATGGTGACATAAGGCATCATGTTATCGTGCGGTTGCGTACCACCGGTACCAGACATGGTTGCTGCGTCCAGGATCACATTCGGCGCTGTTGGCCCTGAGGGCAACGGTAAGGCTGTATACAGTTTTACATCCGGGTAAGGAGTGGGTGGCGGCGGTGTACTGGTATTACCATTCGTATTGGCCAGGAAGGCGTTAGTAGGTTCCCCCGTAGTAGCATCGTCAGTGCTTGCCATCAGGTTGTGTGTATGCGAAGGGATCTGGGTGGTGAGGAGTGTTACATTAGGCACCCCGGTAGATTCACCGACCGTATAGTTCGACCCACCCAGCAATGTGCCCTGGCCACAACCTATTCGCTGCCGCAGGTCCGGCACTCCAAAAGTAGTGATGCCATCACCGCCATAAATGGTACCAATAAGTGTGAACAATGCCTCGTAGTTACTGATTGAGAGTAAAGCACCATTGCAAACTACCCAGCCAACTGGTGCATAGGTACCGGCAAAGATTCTAATTTCACCAAGGTAATTATCCATAAATTATTTTTTAATGTTATTGGGGAATGTTATTGCCTGGAAGGGAATATGCCTTGTGTGGCAATGCAATAATTGACTACCAGGAACGGTTGCCTGTTTTCGTGTGGCTGAGTGCCACCTGTTGGTGTGATGCAGGGTCCCATTTGCGTAGGAGTGCTTGCAGCTGTAGCATATAAATTGACAGTGGCTTTGTTGGACACCGGCGATGTGCCTTTTATATTAGGATTGCCCAGAAAGTTGTTAGACGGTGAACCTACATCATAAGCACTACTGGCACGAACCAGGTGATTGTGCATGGGCAGTTGATTGGTAATAAGGGTCACCGATTCACTGCCCGCAGCCTGGCCTATCGTATAACTACTGCCACTTTTGCTGACACCGGTACCAACAATAGTTCTGCCGTTTAAGTTAGGTAGTTGAAAATTGGTGGTGCCGTTTCCGCCATAATAAACGCCTAGCAGTGCAAATAGTGCCTGGTTCTGGGCGATAGGTAAAAGCTGTCCGTTGCAGGATACCCAACCTCTTGGCGCCCTGGGATAGCTAAATGCACGGATCTCTCCGAGATAGTTTTCCATAAGAAGAATGCAATAAGGTGAATAAAAATTGTGGATCAGGGGCGTTGTGGAAATACGCCGTTTACACAGATACAATAAGTCATGGCCAGGTAAGGCGACATATTGTTGTGGGGCTGACTGTTCCCGGTAATCGAAATACTCTGAGGGTTGAGTGTTCCGCTACCAGCCGTATCAGCATAAGCAATAATCCCCTGGCTAAATCCTGAAGAGTAAGCATTGGTAAGATAAGAAGTAGGCGCCGGGACATTCGTCGCCTGTGTTAATTGAGTAGCACTCGAACGGGTAACTGCCCCCACCTGGTGACTGTGTGCCGGAATAGTGCTCACCGTGAGTGTTACTGTTTCAGATCCTCCCGTAATGCCCGGGTGATCATACCCTGATTGTGCTGTGTTCACACCAATGAGGGATATCCCCCTTAAATCCGGTAGCTGGAAATTTGTTGTACCATTTCCTCCAAATTGAGTGCCGATAACGGCAAAGAGGACAGAGCTGGATTGAATTGGGAGCAGGCTCCCATCGCAGGGAAGCCAGCCAGTAGGCACGAAATTAAAGCCAAATGCCCTGATTTCGCCAATGAAACCATCCATAGTGTTAATGATTAAGTATGAGGTAATAAAAAAGGGTTATTAAATAAGATAAGGTGTTTGGGATTATAAAGTTATTAAGACAGTTTACAAACAATGTTTAACAGTCCGGGGGAAAGAAAAGTTCAAACTCTTCAAAAAATATTTTGAACGTTGAGGCATTAAGGATACATAGTCCTGACCTGGTCACGATAGGTGGCAGGAGTGAGCCCCGTTTCACGTTTAAAAAACCTGTTAAAATAAGAGGTGTCCGAGAAGCCAAGCTGGAAGGAAATGTCTTTCAGCGGCTGATCTGTATGAAATAGCAGGCGCCTGGCTTCCATGATCAAACGGTCATGAATATGCTTGATGGCAGGCTTACCACTTTGGCTCTTAATTACGTCGCTTAAATGCCCTGCAGAAATATTAAGCATTGATGCATAATCATTCACTTCATGATATTGCTGATAAGATTCATCAATCTTTGCCTGAAAGCGTTTTAATAATATTTGCTCACTGCTCAGATCATTGCCCTTATATTGTTCCGTATATAACCTGCTCAGATAGGTGAGCAACACGGTCAGGTAAGCACTCAGCATGCGCTGCTGCCATTCACCTGGTTGCTGGTATTCGGCAGTAATCTTTTGCAACAGCTCTTCTATAAACGTTACATCTGCATCTGACATTTCCAGCTCATATCCATTGTAAGGATTTACGATCAGCGGCAGTTTCAGCAGTGCAGCATTCTCCTGAAAAGATAAAAACTCCTTTGTAAAAGCAATGCCTGTACTCCACAACTGATTGATCTCTTCCTTTACAATTATCTGGTTAGGCCCTGTAAAGTAAACCGTGTTTTCCTTCTGGATATAAGGGGTCATGTCTATCCACTGCCGGTTACCCCCCTTGCGTATAAATACAATTAAATAATGGTTCTTTCGGTGCGGGGTCAACAATTCTGATCGCTCAGGAGAATTTCCTGCAAACTGGTACACTTTAAATTGCTCATCCTTATCCAACGAATATATAGGTACTGTCATATCTTCACCTAAACATGAAAAAAAGCCGTCTCACAATAGAGACGGCCTTCGAATAACTTAGAACAGTTTTTCCTGCGGCGGTTTTACCCCGGCTAAGCGGAGGTAAACGGTGGCCTGGCCCCTGTGGTGGGTCTGGTGCTCAAATGCTTTGTCAATCGCCTGTTGTTTTGTAAGTTCAAATTTTCCAAACAGGTTAATCTTGTCATTCAGTTCTGAGGCCGGAATTTTTTTGATACTTGCAATTACATAATCATACCCGTCCATCACGGCTTTGGTTACTGCTGCTTTGGACTTGTCAGTAGATTTTTCTGATTCGCCGAAACCAACCGGGCTTTTCTGACCGCTCACAGCGGAGATAAATCCATAGTTTGCATCAGTCAGGTGGAGGAACTGGTCGGCAAATGAACGCATTTCAGGAGTAGGTTTCAGCCCATAGTCTTTATCCGGCATGGCATCCAGATATTCTTTGCTGTAGGCTTTTGCCCTTTCCCATTCTTTTACCAGCGCTTCATTTGTTGACTGCGCTCTGGTAATGCTGGTGGCGCCCAGCAATACCGCAAGGAGGTACATCGTTGCTACTTTCATGAATTACAGGTTTTAGTAACCAAATTTAGGCAGGTTTTGTCAATTCACGTAAAAAGCTTTTACGATTCACCTTTAAGGGGTCTAAACTATTCCAGGTTCACTATCTATCAGAATTATGAGTATGGGAACAGAAATAGCTGAACTGACCCACCAGCAGCAGGTATTTACAAACTGTTAAAGTTTGGTTGTCGCTGCTAACTTTTAGAAATGATTTGTACATTTCTAAAAGTTAGTAGTCTATATATGGTCATTACCCGAAAGCTCCGATTAATACTTATATTCTACCGCAGATTCCTGTTACCGGCTATGGGCTTCACCGCTTTATTTTGTTTAGTATCGTTAAAGTACGGTACCCATCATGTACAACCATTACTCTTCGTATTAAAGGTCCTCAGCAGTATCATGATCGGCTACCTCACCCCGCAGTACAGAAAGAACGAATTTTATTTCTATTACAATTTTCACCTGACGCCTCTTGTCTTGTTAATAGCGGGTTTGTTGCTGGACTTTATCGCCTTCACTATCTTAATCCCTTATTGTTTTTAATATGCCCATATTTGAAGCAGATAGTATCAGGTACGACATCAAAGGCCGACAGCTTTTATCGGATATCTATTTAAAACTGGAAACAGGAAAAGTTACCGCCTTAATTGGCAGAAATGGGGTGGGAAAGTCTACGCTTTTTAAAATCATTTATGGCGAACTGAATACCGAAGATCGCTCTGTACGGGTAGATGGCAAATACCTGGGACCTAAAATATACAAAGTGCCGAATGTACTTGGCTTTCTGCCGCAAAAGAATTTCATTCCCAAACACCTGAAAATAAAAAACCTCTTTTCTATTTATGATCTAAACATGTCGGACTGCTTTGCGGACTTCCCGGAACTGGCAAAATGTGTTAATTCCACCTTTGGTAACCTGTCAGGCGGGGAGGCCCGCCTGTTCGAGATTTATTTTATTGTGAAGTCTCCTTTTCAGTTTGTAATCCTCGATGAGCCATTTACCCTTATTTCTCCCATTTATATTGAACGGTTGAAAGCACTCTTTGCAAAAGAGAAAGCGAACAAGGGCATCTTATTATCTGACCACATGATCCATGACGTGATGGAGGTTTGCGACGATTTATATCTGCTTGCTAATGGCGTATTGAAGAAAACTACTATAGAACAAGTGAAAAATTCTTACTTAACTATTCAGAAAAGTTAAAATCAATTTCGCCGCTATCTCCGGCTGTTCGCCTGACAAATGCCTTTGCGTCACCTCGCCCAGGTATCCGCCATGACCACCCGGCAATATGGCCAGTTGTGCCTTCGGGAATAACCGGAACATCTCTACGAAATGTTCTGGTGTCATCACATCCTGGTCCCCGCCAATCAGTAGGGTAGGGGCAGTAATACTCCTAAGCATATCATCCGGCCAGTCCTGAAATGCCACCATCCTGTCACGATCACGGTTATGCATGATTTCCAGCGCTGCGGGGTCATTGTTGATAGCCAGGAAAGCTTCCTGTAATCCCTTTGGCATATTATCCAGGCTGGCGGTATCCATAAAATCAAAGAAGCCTTTAAACAGTCCGTCTCTCTTATAAAAAGAGGATGCAACCACCAGCTTTTTCACTGCCTGGGGGTGGCGTACGGCCAGTTGCATAGCGGTATTACCGCCATTACTGAAGCCTAGAATTTCTGCCTGCGGAATTTGCAGAAAAGCTAATAATGCAGCTACATCATCGGCATCCTGTTCAAAACTGGTAGGGGTGCCCCTGTCTTTCGTATGTCCATGTGCCTGAAGCTCCATGGCAATGAGCTGGCGATCGCCGGCCAGCAGGGGAATAAAATAGCCAAAATTGCTTTCAATAGTAGAGCCACCACCGTGAATCAATACCAGTGGGTCGCCACTGCCATAAATTTCATAATAGAGGTCAAGTCCATTTGCGGGAGCATATCCGGAGGATGTGGGTTTCATAACAGAAATTTATATGAAAATAGTTAATCCAGGTGAGTCGTGCAATTGTACAGGTCGCAGGACCATTTTGCATCTTCCACCAAAAACCTTGATACGCCTGTATTTTTCAGGTGTTCGGTCATTACAAAATCCGGTGTCAGGTGGCGCAGCATATGCCGAATAAAGCTTCCATGACTTACAATGAGGATGCGCTTACCGGCATGTGCAGAGAGCAGGTCGTTCATAAATGATACCCCTCTTTCATGCACTGCAGCAGCAGCCTCCACACCCAGGTCCAGTTGTCGCCAGTCGGGTCCCCATTTGGCGATGCGGTCTTCTTCTACCGTACCTTCTGTCTGACCGCCGGAAACCTCGCGTAGTCTTTCATCTGTCAGTACAGGGGAGAGGCCGATGGCGGCTGCTATGATTTCCCCGGTTTTTTTTGCCCTGGAAAGGTGGCTGGTATAAATAATGTCCCAGGGTTGTTCAATAGCCAGTCTGGCTCCCAGTTTCTGTGCCTGTTCAATACCCTCTTCATCCAGTGGTATATCTGTGCTGCCCTGCATTCTGCCTGCCTTGTTCCATGAAGTACTTCCGTGTCGGATGATTGTGATACGTGTCATAGGTCCAATAAGAATATTGATAGGACACAAATTTAATCAAGCAGGGGGGCTTTTACAATAGGTTACAATAATTCAGCCTCACTGATCAGGTTATTCTTCAGCGCAAATACCACCACTCCAGCCGTATTCTTTACGTTCATTTTCTCAAGAATCCTTGTACGATGCCCTTCCACTGTCCGTTTACTCAAAAAGATCTTTTCCCCGATCTGCTGTGCGGTATATTGCAAACAAATCAACCGGATAATCTCTTTTTCCCTGTCAGTAAATGTAATTGGTTGTGTATCACGGTAAGGGTTGAACCGGCTCTTCACGATCATAGCAGCCAGTTTGGAACTGGTCTGCCGGCAATAAAAGATCTTATCATCAAATACACTGGTAATAGCCTCGATAATCTCCTGCTTGTCAGCATTTTTGAGCAGGTACCCTTTGGCCCCTGCCTCCAGCATTTCCACAATCAGATCTTCTTCATCAAACATAGAAAGGGCAATAATCCGGATATGGGGAAAGCGTTGCAATAAAGTTCGGGTAGCGGTAATACCATCCATCAGGGGCATTTTCAGATCGGTCATAACCACATCCACCTCCGTTGTTTCCAATAGCTCCAGCAATTCCCTGCCATCCCCGGCCTGCCCTACCAGATTAATATTAGGTTGTCTGGAAAGCATCAGTGCCAGGCCATCACGGAATATCTCATGATCATCGGCTATCACTAATCGGATGTCGTACATGTTGGTTGAATCTTTGGGGTAATGGTATCGGTATGATGGTAAAATTACATCATCCTGCGGGAATTTTAATGAAATAGTTCGTACCCTGACCGGGGGCAGATTCGATGGACAAATGCCCGTGCAAAATATCCGTTCTGATAGCCAGGCTTTTCATTCCCAACCCGGTAGATTCGGCTTTTACTTTCCTCACGTCAAATCCTATCCCGTTTTCTTTGACCAGTACAAGAAAGAACCCATTTTCACGGCTCAGTACGATCTGCAGCTGGGTAGCTTTGGCATGCTTGAGGGTATTGTGTATGATCTCCTGGATAATGCGGAATACATGAATCTCTTTTTCCGCCGGAATACTGATCTGACCGGAGGTATGAAACCGGATGTCCAGCTGGGTCTTGACAGATACCTGCCTGATAAATTCATGAATGGCATCCGTCAGGCCCTTTTTTTCCAGGGTAGCGGGCAGCAGGTTGTGCGAAATCTGTCGTAATCCCCTGATAACCTCGTCAATATAAGTACCCGAACGGGCAATGACCATTTTATCATGGTCGTCATGTACCTGTATACTATTGATGTTCAGCTTGATGGTAGAAAGTAGTGGCCCCATACTGTCGTGCAGGTCAGCGGCAATCCGTTTACGTTCATTTTCCAGGATGGTAATTTCCGCTACAAGCCGTTCCCGTTGCAGCTGTATATACCTGCGGTGGTAAAGAATGATAGAGATGACAAAGAATATAATAATGACCGCTATCAGCAGTGAAATAAAGACAGTCGTATAAAAAATCTTATCATCCATGGGGCATTGGCGATGCTACGCTTCAAAGTGTTTTTTAAAGTAATAAGCAGTCTTAACGGGGATAAACAACACAGCGAGCACATAGATCAAATTTACAAAAGCATTGATATAGTTGAACATAAAAACAATCTTCAATGTCAATATAGTATCCGACCCTACAAAGAAGGAGGCTTCGTAGATGATCTGGTAAATAAAAATGATGATAAATCCCATGCAGATGAGAAACCGGGAGTTGCGCAACAGGTTCTTGTTGTCCTGTACAATGAGGAAATTGATTTCATTGATGCTGAGCAGCACCACAATGAAAGCATAAGTAACCCTGAAAACAGGGCTGAAATTTTCGATTTGTGCAAGGAGAAGGTTCTCCGTGATCCAGCCGGCAGCGAGGCCAGTGGCAAGCACTATGTAGAGGCGGACTTTCCGTTTGAGAAACCCCCATACATAAAACTGGTACAGTATAACCATGCATTCTGCCAGCCCATATAGGTTGAAAGGGATGGCATTGCTGGTATTCAGTACTTCAATGCAAATGAAACTGATAGATTCCGAAACGAAAGCCAGGGCAAGCAAAAGGAGGAAGGGCTGATAGCTGGTCACCGTTTTGTTGAAGCGAATCAGCCCTATCACTAATGGGATAATCACAATCTGGCTGACAAGGAATGCGCCTAGATTATTCATTTATTGAGGTTGGACATCTTTACAAAGTGGAGGACAACGTTGTCCGCTTTCCATTGCCTGCAGGTCATCCCGCGCTGTTGCCGATTCGATACCGGGTATACTGAGGGCGGTTTCGCGGCTCACAAGGGTGGTATGGATATCATTGCCTTTGCGGTCGACCGGGAGCAATACCAGTCGTACCTGGCCTTTTTCATCCCTGCCCAGGTAAATGCGGATGCCATCTGCACCCCTGGCATTCAGTAGGGCGGCAATGGCGTCGCGGTTGAACATTTCAGCATTGGGGAGGTTGAAAGCGCTGTCAAGATAGTTGCCCGGCAGGCGTGCCTGCAATTCTTTTTTGCCCTGCAGAAAACCATTGATCAGGTTATCTGCTTCCCGTTGGGAGATTACATGACGGCTGGCGCGTGCTTTGTTCAGCGGAATCTGAAAATTGTCGGGGTTTCGGGGCGTACATCTGCTAAAACATAGCAGTAGTAACACCGGGGCAAAGATACGGATGGAATTGAGGTGCTTCATAAATAAGCGTGTTTAGTAATGATTGATAATGCAAGCTAGAAGAATGGGGTGATAAAGAAAAGCGTATAAATACGTGTGTTATAAAGGTAAATATAACATATTATAGTTTATTAGGTATACTATGAGTTGCTGTTTTCTCTTATACATAATTCCCCACCTACCAGGCCACTTTGGTTTAAAAATACTTTCATCTGGCTCTTATTCCTCAATTTTTACCACTTTACTTTTGCAGCCTTACATGCCACAGAAAAAACCATCCAACTTTAGTCCGGAACAGCAGCTTCACAGCCTGGATGCCCGACTCGTATTGTCATTACAGCGCCTCAGCGACATGCTGAAAGCCCTGCAATGGGAGCAGGCACGTAGCCTGGGGCTTACCCCCCTGCAGTTACAAATCCTCCTCTTCATCGGCTACCATCCTGCAGAATTGAACAAAGTGGCCCACATTGCCACCGAACTCCAACTCAGCCGACCTACCATTAGCGATGCTGTCGCCTCCCTGGTCTCGAAGGGCCTCCTGGAAATGCAACCTGACAAGCGTGACAGGCGTAGCTTCTCCATGTCGCCTACCAAAGCCGGTCAGGATGTCCTGCTCAGGGCAGATGAATATGCAGCACCCCTGACTGAGATATTGGAAAAACGCCCTTCTTTTGAAAAGAACAACCTCTATCAAACCCTCTTTGCGATGATAGCTGGCCTCATGAACAAGGACAACGGTGGGTTACAAAGAATGTGCTATACCTGTGCACACTATTCGGGCAACAAAAAAAGACAGCATTCCTGTCTTTTTCTGAACAAATCTTTAGCGTCGGCAGAACTGCAGATTGACTGTATGTATCACTCCACATTATCATAAAAAAGAAAAAGGCAGTATTACTGCCTTTTCCGGTTAAAGATCCATATCCAAGTATAAGAGGGCTTTTCAACGTAATTTTTCCCCAAAGTACATCGTAGCATTTTCCCCAAAGTATAAGACGTTTATCGTTGCAAAATTTTCGCCAGCTTGTCCAATCCCTTCACAATAGCATTTTCTTCCAGGGACGCAAACCCCAATCTCAGTCCTGTTTGCCCGGTATACTGCGGGGCATAAAAACTATATGGGTTCACGATATAAATGCCGGCTGCATACAGCTGTGAAACCTGCACTGGCTGGTACAATCGCATCCAGATAGCCAGACCGCCTTTCGGAATCGTAAAATCTCCAATTCCTGCAAAATTGACCTCCAGGATGCCCGAAGCCAGTGCCAGCCGTTTTTTATAAGTGGCATGTGATTGCTGCAGGTATCTCCTGATCTCGCCGTCTGCCATCAGGTTGGCCATCCCCTGTTCAAGCAGGCGATCACGTTGCTGGCTCACCACCATCTGGCAGGATGCCAGTGAATGAATAAATTCAGCAGGGCCATACACAAAACTCAGTGGAATAGAAGGTGCTACACTACCTATATACACCACATTGCCCGCATGCGGCATACCCGCCACCGGCAATACCGGCTGTGCATCGAAGTGATAATTATGATCATAATCGTCTTCAATGATCATAAAGTGATATTGCTCACTCAGTGCCAGTAACTGCTGGCGCCGTGCAGCGGGCAGCGTAGTCGTGGTGGGGTACTGGTGATGTGGTGTGATAAACACTGCTTTGAGAGAAGTATGCTGACATACTACTGCCAGTGCATCCACGTCAATGCCCTGTTCATCAACAGGAATATAATGAAGATGAGCGCCTGTGAGCCTGAAGGCATCCCATGCAGGCTGATAGCCCGGATGCTCTACAGCTACATGATCACCTGGGAATATCAGTGTCTGCGCCACGAGGAACAGGGAGTCCTGGTGCCCGTGGGTGACACAAATATTCTCAGGTACAGCAGCGAGCCCCCTGTCGTTGTTCAATACCAGGTTGATCTCCTGCAGCAGTTGCTCATTGCCCCTTTCGTTGTAGTTCTTCAGGTGCGATTTGCTGGTTTGCTGATGTACGATCTTCCTTATTTCGCGGGAGAGCTCTGGTATAGGCAAAAGACGTCCATCTGGTTGACCATCATCGAATACGGTATCGAATGTACCATTGTTATAAGGCAGCGGCTGTGGCGGATCGAACTGGCGGAAAGTGATGTCCAGCGAAGGTTTCGCGGCTACCTCAGGGGCCAGTTCCTGCGGAATAGTGTCACTGATCCGTGTACCACTCTTATATTGAGTAGCAATCCAGCCTTCAGCGGCTAAATGTTCATATGCGAGAATGACAGTGTTACGGTTCACGCGCAGTTGCTGTGCAAGCACGCGGCTACCTGGTAACTGAGCGCCGGGCAACAGTCGCCCCCGCTTGATTTCGTTAATGATGTAAGATTTGATCTGTTGGTAAATCGGAACCTCACTATTCACTGACAATTGTAGATGTACCTGACTATGATGCTTCATGGTTGGCTTAAGGTGTACTAGCATATACGCAGTAGAAAAAGTTCCGGTTGTTAACGATTTGTAATTTTGGGTGGGTTTTTGAAAGTTTTTTTCTTTTCTTTTTTGGGGAAGAAAAGGGGGGAGGGACGGTTTTGAGAGATTTATCATACTTTTACCTAATGGATGCAGTAATGATAGAGAAAGCAGCGAATGCAATTGCGGATAAACACCGTTTGTCCATATTGCTGGCGGCTTCCAGGCAGTCTGCTATACAGTGTTGTGATATCACAGAGCTGACTGGTTTGTCCCAACCCACCGTTTCACACCATATAAAGATATTGGTAGACAGCGGTATATTAATATACGACAAGACGGGAAGAAACGTACAATTGACAATTAATAAGGAGATGATGAAGCATCTTTCTTCGTTTTTTTTGCAATTGAGCTAAGAATTGGGGCGGGGGGAACCTCAGCTCATCAGCTTTCTTGCCAGTCTGCCAAGGGTCTTTAACCCATCTTCCACCGTTTTACTCCATGGATTGCTATAACTTATTCGCAGGCAGTTCGTATACCTGTCCTGCAAAGAGAAGATCCTGCCAGGTGCAAAAATGACCTTATGCTTCAGTGATTGTTCATACAATTCGAAAGTATTGATCTTTGGGTTCATCTCTATCCAGCATACAAACCCTCCACTGGGGCGGGTTACACAGGTATCCTCCGGAAAATAATCAGAAATAGCCTGTAGATGCCGCATAAATTGTGTGTGCAGCGCCTTGCGCATTCCCCTCAAATGATGCTCATACCGCCCGTTTTCCAAAAAACATGCTATAGCAGCACTTGGCAGGGAAGGAGAGGAAATAGCGCGGTTGCGTTTAAGCCGTAATACTTTTTCTTTATAGCGTCCCGGCAATGTCCACCCCACCCGGTACCCCGGGGCCAGTGACTTCGAAAAGGAATTGCACAATAATACCAACCCGTTTTTATCAAATGTTTTGCATAACCCCGGTCTTTCTTTCCCAAAGTACATTTCACCATATATATCATCTTCAATCAGGGGGATATCATATTTTTCTAATATCCTTACCAGTTCCTGCTTATGACTATCCGGCATACAGGCTCCCAGTGGATTGGTGAAATTGGTTACAAAGAGACAAGCCTTTATCTTAAATTTTGGAATCGCTTTATCTAAATAATCCAGGTCCACACCCGTCAAAGGATGCGTCGGTATTTCCAGCACTTTCAGACCCAGGTTTTCTGCCTGCTGCAGGGAGCCATAGTACGTTGGACTTTCCACTGCAATTGTATCTCCCGGTTGTGTCGTCGCAGAAAGGCATAAGGATATCGCATCAGAACAACCCACGGTGATCACGGTATCATCTTCCGTCACTGCACCACCCCATCCGATAGACATACGTGCTATCTGCCTCCGCAAATCTTCATTACCCTGTGGCGTGTCATAGCCAAGTCCTCCATGCGGCAATCTATGAATGGCCTGTACCATGGCCTTGGTCATCCTGGCAGCAGGGAGTTGTGCTACCGGAAATACGGCAGAAGAGAATTTCAGGATCTCCGGGTTGGCGCCGTGACAATCCATACGGGAGATCATTTCATGCACTGTTACCTCAGCAGGTTTTTTGACGGCCTCTGTTTGTTTCGGCAGCTCCGGCATGCGCCGTGGACTGTAGGTGACATAGTAGCCTGATTTAGGTCTTGATTCAATCATGCCTTTGCTTTCCAGGTGGTAATAGGCCTGGAAGGCAGTGCTCATGCTCACGCCTTGCTCTTCACTCAGGTTGCGTACAGAAGGGAGTTTTTCTCCTGTTTTTAATACCTGTTTGATGATGAGTTGCTCTAAATTATCTGCAATCTGCAGGTATAGATGGTCAGCTGTTTTTAACATGTGATTGAATTTCTGATATGGTCAAAAGTACGGAAAATTGAACTGTTTGCCTGTGATTAAAAATAATTTTGCGCAACTAAAAAATTGCATAATTTAGTGCAACAAAAAAGTTGCCCAAATGGATGAGTTGTTCAAAGGTATTGCAGACCCGCTCAGGAGGGAAGTACTCGAGCTCCTCCGTAAAGCCCCTCTGAATATAAACCAGATCAATGATCACTTTGGCCATATCAGCCGCCAGGCGGTCTCAAAGCACTTGCAGGTATTGGAAGATACCGGGTGGATCCGCATTTACCAGGCGGGTCGTGAGCGATATGGCTATCTCAATAAGTCAGCTTTTTTTGCCTTCAGGGAATGGGTAGAGGGGTACCTGCAATGGGGAGCACACTCTATTGATAATGATCATGGTGTTTTTCTGGATGACACGGCGTACAAAAAAGGCATGCCACTAACACAACCTGTTATGCTGCAGGCTTTGCTGAGTAAAGATAAAGCCTTCGATGGGGTATTTTATACTGCTGTTAAAACTACTGGTATCTTCTGTAAGCCTTCCTGTTCTGCTAATCCGCGGCCGGATAATGTGATATTTTATGAGAACAGGGAAGAGGCGCTGAAGAATGGGTATAGGGCTTGTAAACGGTGTAAGCCGTAGAAAAATTCAACACAGATCGCGCACATGAAAATACATATACCGGTTACCGACCACGCAAACTTTTCTTTCTCAGAATGTCTCGTATTCCTCCGTCGTTCCGACAAAGAATGCCTGCATGAAGTAGAAGGCAACACCCTCCACAAAGTGATTGTGGCGAATGGCACTCCTGTACTCGCTACCATCACACATGCACCCGATAAAAAAGGACTGGCGGTAGAAATATCCCCTGATGTTGATGGAGACATGGCTGCCAATTACATCAAAAACTACATCACCCACTGGCTGCACCTCGATGCAGACCTCCATCCATTCTACACCTTCGCCAAAAAAGATAAAGTCTTATCCCCCCTCATCCGGCAATACAAAGGTCTCAGGCTGATCGGAATTCCCGAACTGTTCGAAGCCCTCACCTGGACCATTACCGGACAGCAGATCAACCTCTCCTTTGCATATACATTAAAACAGCGTTTGATCCATGCCTACGGTTCTTCGGTGGTAAACAATGGCAGGGCATACTATGTCTACCCGCAACCAGCTACCATTGCAGCCCTTGAGCCAGCTGACCTCATCGCCATGCAGTTTTCACGCAGCAAAGCTGATTACATCATCTCCCTGGCGAGGGCTATGGCCGAAGAGCGCCTCACCCTTGCACACCTGCAAACCCTCGATTATACCGCTGCCCGCGAATATCTTATTTCATTCAAAGGTATTGGCAACTGGTCTGCCAATTATGTGCTGATGAAATTCAGCCGTTTCTGGCAGGCTTTACCGCTGGAAGATGCCGGGTTGCACAATGCATTGAAACAACAATTACAGCTACCCGTCAAGCCTTCACTGGCAGAAATTAAAGCATATACACAGCACTGGCAGCAGCACGCTGCTTATGCTACATTTTATTTATGGAGATCATTACAACAATAAATGATATGGAACAGTATCACTACTTTACACCCACGCCTGTAGGCAGTCTGTTGATCATTGGCACAGCTACAACGATCAATGCACTCAGCATCCGCGACAATGATAAAACGGATCTGCCTTTATTGAGTAAGACAGAGCTGCCAGACGTATTCCTGCAATGTGTTGCAGAAATGGAAGCTTATTTTGGGGGCAGTCTCCGGGATTTTACCATTCCCATTGCCCAGGAAGGCACCCCTTTTCAGCAATCGGTATGGAGTAAACTCCTGACTATACCATATGGCCAGACCACCACTTATTTACAACTCGCTAAAGATCTCAATAATCCCAAAGCGATTCGCGCGGTGGGAACTACTAATGGCCGTAACCAGCTGTGGGTAGTGGTTCCATGCCACCGGGTGATTGGCAGTAATGGAACTTTGACGGGGTATGCCGGTGGGCTTTGGAGAAAGAAGTGGTTGTTGGAACATGAGATGAAATATCGGTTCGGTTCCCAGGGGATGTTGTTTTAGTGGAATGGAATTTCCGTCGGTACCAGTGTAATTCAAATCTCTCTTTTCAAACTATTCTAGTTCCCTAATCTGATCTGGTCGAAAATCGAAAAACTGAATCTGTTTTTTATTAGCTTTTTATTTCATTTTTGTAGCTTCAAAACCTACCGCCATGAATGAAACGCTCTTCCAGGATCTACAGCAAATGGATCAATTGCTGCAACAAACCAAAGACTACAGCGCCGCTTTCCTTGCCGGAATAGACAGCTTACCCGTCGATGTGGCAAAAGGCAGCTTACCCCCATTATCCCTTCCCAAACAGGGCATAGGCGCAGCACAGGCGCTCAGTACCTTCAAAACCCGATTCGAACCCCTGCTCGCTGGTAATGCAGGAGGCCGTTACTGGGGATTCGTGACCGGTGGCGCTACCCCCGCAGCTATTGCCGGCGACTGGCTAACGTCAGTATATGATATGAATGCTGCCAATAAAGACGGTGCATCTTTTTATATAGAGGGAGAAACCATCGCATTACTCCGGCAACTATTCGGTTTACCTGATGCATATACCGGTGTATTTACTTCCGGCGCTACCATGTCCAACTTCTCTGGCCTTGCTATTGCGCGCCAGTGGCTGGGCAACAGGCATGGGATAGATGTGGCGCAGGAAGGTGTGGGGGCATTGCCTGGTATTAAGATACTCTCCTGCACCCCGCATTCCAGCACTGTAAAATCTATGGCCATGCTGGGTATAGGCAGGAACGCCCTCGTTAAAATTCCTTCTCTGCCAGGCAGGGAATCAGTAGATATTACCGCGCTCACAGCTTACCTCGAAGCACACAAAGAAGAACCTTTAGTCTTCGTTGCTGCTGCAGGTACTGTGAATACTGTGGACTTCGATGACCTGCAGTCACTCGCCGTACTCAAACAGCAATATGGTTTCTATCTCCATGTAGATGCGGCATTTGGTGGTTTTGCAGCCTGCCATCCCGATTACCGGAATTTATTACAGGGGTGGGAGGCAGCAGACAGCATCACTGTCGATGCACACAAATGGCTGAATGTGCCTTACGATTCCGCTATGATCTTTACCCGGCATCCTAAACTGCAAATGGCGGCTTTTAGAAATGTTGGCGCCAGTTATCTGCCCGATCCGGATGAGTTTTTTGTGTATAGTAATTATACCCCTGAAAACTCCCGCCGCCTCAGGGCCTTGCCGGCATGGCATACGCTGATGGCATATGGTGCAAATGGCTATGCTGATATCGTTGAGAATAATGTACGGCTTACTAAAAAGCTGGGTGCATTGATTGAAGGTAGTGACACGTTCCGTTTGCTGGCACCTGTGAATTTGTGTGTGGCTTGCTTTACGCTGCATGTTCCTGCTGAAGAGTTGCCTGCGGCTATTAACCAGTTCCTGCAGTCAATGAATGAAAGCGGCAAAGTAGTGATGACACCAACGGTATATGAGGGTGTTGCCGGCATTAGGGCTGCTTTGGTAAACTGGCGTACGACAGCAGAAGATGTAGAACTTGTATGGGAAGAAATGTCACAGCTGATAGCAGTGATTTAAAATTACAATATCGCGCACAATGAAAAAGTCAACCACAAATGCTTATATCGCATTAATAATGGTCAGTTTCTTTTGGGGTACCACATATCTTGCTGCCAGCGTGGGAGTCCGGCACATGCATGGCCTCATGCTTGCAGGACTGCGGCAGACCGCTGCCGGTATCCTCCTGATCAGTTTTTTCCTGTTGAAAGGCTATGGCCTGCCAGACAAGATCGTGCTTTCCCGTTTATTTATAATAGGGGTAATGATGCTGTGCCTGAGCAATGGCCTCATTACCTGGGCCATGCAATACATCCCCAGCGGCTTATGTGCAATTATTGTTGCCACTGTGCCGATCTGGATTACGATTTTCAGTTATTTCATGGTACAGCGCACCCGTTTATCTCCCTTATTAATCGTAGGAATGTTGATAGGTTTGCTGGGTGTAGTGGGTATCTTTTATAATTACCTGTCCAGTTTAATGAACCCTGCCTTCAGGCTGGGTATTTTCCTGACCCTCATCGCCTGCGTCAGCTGGGCCATTGGATCCGTACTCACTGCCCGCTGGGCTTTGAAAGTGAATTTCCTCTATGGTGCAGGGTTTCAGATGTTATTTAGCGGCATTGTTATGCTCATCACGGTATCGCTGATGGGGTATAGCTTTCAATTATCAAACCTGAACCTGGAGTTGTGGGAAAGTTTGCTGTACCTGATCTTTTTTGGATCGATCGTAGGGTATTCGTCTTATGTATTTGCACTCAATAACCTGCCTACCTCACTGGCATCGGTATACGCTTATATTAATCCTATTGTGGCCGTATTATTAGGGTGGTTGTATTTAAAAGAACAGCTTAACTGGACGACTGCTTTATGCTGCCTGGTTACACTGGCCGGGGTTTATATGGTAAATGTATCTGTCAATAAAAATAAAAAGAAGTATGAACACAGCAACTAATACTATCCGGCTGATAGGCTGTGAACCACACCTGTTGCCGCACTTTGAAAGACTAAACAGGCATTGGATCGAAAAGTATTTTACTATCGAACCGGCAGATATAGCCGCATTACAACATGCCGATGAAAATATCCTCGGTAAGGGCGGTACGATTATCTTTGCAGCAGCAGAAGATGAAATAATAGGAACCGTCGCCCTGAAACCCATAGACGCAGAAAGTGCGGAGATGACAAAACTGGCAGTAGATGAAAAGTTTCAGGGGTACAAGATAGGTTGGCGCCTTGTAAAAGAAATTATGCGCCTTGCGGAAGAACAGGGATATAAAAAAGTAGTCCTCTACTCCAATACAATCCTGGTGCCTGCGTTAAATATGTATGAAAAATTCGGCTTCAGGGAAATACCCGTAGAACCTGGAAGATACCAACGCAGTAACATTAAAATGGAATATACCTTTGGAGAAGACCGCCCACAGTACAATGTAGCAGGAGAGCTGAAAGCACTCATTAACGAGTGGGAACTCCTGCTGGCAGCTATCAGCGATATGCAGGCGGCTGTACGACCCAAAGCCGGAAAATGGAGTATAAAAGAAATATTAGGACACCTCGTCGATTCAGCAATTAATAATAACGTTCGGATAATACGCGCACAACAGATATCTTTGCTGCACATTCCGGGATATGACCAGGAATTTTGGGTAAAGAGACAGGCCTGGCAGTTCATGAACTGGCAGAATTTAATTAAATTGTGGACCATTTTTAACGAGCACCTTGTACTAACGATACGGACTATACCAACAGAAGCATTGCAACATACAGTGAAAGTAAACGAAAACGAGCCGGTAACGCTGAATTACCTGATCGTGGATTATGTCAAACATATGAAGCACCACTTGTCACAAATAAGCGAATTATTCAATTTGAAGAAAGATACGATTTAGATTTAGGTATGATGATCAAAGGTATTTACCGCCGTTCATCTGGTTGACATCGTCCCGCCTCTGCGCGGGACGTTTTTTTTAATACCAACCCCGGCACAATCCTTGTCACAATACCTACATTTGTAATTATGGATCTGAATCACAATCCCTGGACGATCCTGTCCAGCAAAGTAGAATACGACAATCCCTGGATTAGTGTTACCGAACACCAGGTATTGAATCCTGCCGGTGGCAAAGGCATTTACGGCGTAGTACACTTCAAAAACGCTGCTATCGGGGTTATTCCATTCGATGAAGATGGGAATATTTACCTGGTAGGCCAGTTCCGGTTTCCTTTGGAGGGCTTCTCCTGGGAGATCCCCGAAGGCGGTGGCCCCCTGGGTACTGATCCCCTCGAATCTGCCAAACGGGAGTTATTGGAAGAAACCGGCCTGATTGCTCATCACTGGATGCCCCTCGTAAAAATCCATTTATCTAACTCTGTGTCGGATGAAGCTGGTGTCGTTTACCTGGCACGTCAGCTGGAACAGCGGGAAGCTGAACCGGAAGAGACGGAAGAGCTGCATATTCGTAAAATTCCTTTTGAAGAAGCTTACCAGATGGTAAAGCGGCATGAGATTACGGATTCTCTTTCGATAGTTGCTATTCAAAAGTTAAAGCTGATGATGCTGGAAGGGGAGCTCTAAATCTTTATCTTTGCGGCAATGGAACATAGAAGACATAAGCCTGCCGGTTTCCGGCAGCATGCGCCCAGGCCAAAGGCCTCAGCCATGGTAATAGGGCGTCAGCCGGTAGTAGAGGCCATTCAGGCCGGAAAAGCCATTGAACGCATTTTCCTGTTACGCACTGCCACAGGGGATATTATCCCCCAGATCAAAAGCCTGGCTGCACAATACAATATTCCCATCAACCTGGTACCGACAGAAAAGCTGAATAGCCTCACCCAGGCTAATCATCAGGGCTGTATTGCCATTACAGGTCATATTAGTTACCTTGACCTGCAGGATGTGATTTCTCACGTCACCGATGCAGGCGAGACACCACTGTTCCTCATCCTGGATGGCATCACTGATGTCAGGAATATCGGTGCCATCGCCCGTAGCGCAGTATGTTGCGGCGCACAGGCCATCATCATCCCTGACAAAGGTATTGCCGCCCTCAATGAAGAAGCGATCAAATCCTCCGCCGGCGCACTGGAAAAGATCTCCATCTGCCGTGTAAATAGTCTGCTGAAAGCAATCGACACCCTGCACCTGAATGGTATTAAAGTTGTTGCCAGCGAAATGGAAGCCGAAGCCAAATTGTATGACCTGCCGCTCAGTGAGCCAGTGGCGGTGATCATGGGGTCAGAAGATAAAGGGGTGTATCCGGCCCTCCTGAAAGCGACAGACATTCAGTTCCGCATTCCGATGAGCGGTAATTTTGAGTCTTTTAATGTATCAGTGGCGGCAGGAATTATCCTATATGAAGCGATGAAACAGCGAGGTATATAAACACTCTTTTTAAATCATCCACCATGAAACTCATTGAATGTCCCCGCGACGCAATGCAAGGCTGGCACAGAACCATCGACACTGCCGATAAGGTAAACTACCTGAACGCCTTGTTACGTGTAGGTTTTAACACAATAGACTTTGGCAGTTTCGTATCTCCCAAAGCCATCCCACAAATGGCAGATACAAAAGAAGTGCTGTCAAAACTAGACCTCTCCGGTTCAAAAAGCCGGCTGCTGGCTATTGTTGCAAACCAACGCGGGGCAGAAGAAGCCGTGGTGCATGAAGAAATCACCTACCTGGGATACCCGTTTTCTATCTCTGAAACCTTTCAGCTTCGCAATACGAACAAAACGATGGCCGATTCACTGGAACTCGTAGATAGTATGCAGGAACTCTGTATCAAAAACAGCAAGCAACTCGTTATCTACATTTCCATGGGTTTTGGTAATCCTTATGGTGATCCGTACGATGCATCGATCGCCCTGGAATGGGTAGAAAAAATGGTAGAAATGGATATTGTCACCATTTCCCTGGCCGATACAGTAGGGGTGGCTACTCCCGATATTATTACAAAACTTTATTCTACTTTGATAAAAGCGTACCCTGTCGTGGAGTTCGGCGCGCATTTCCACTCTGCCCCCCATAACTGGGAGGAGAAGGTTGCCGCCGCTTACGCCCAGGGATGTCGCAGATTTGATAGCGCTATCAAAGGTATCGGCGGCTGTCCCATGGCAAAAGATGAACTGGTAGGTAACCTCGCTACTGAGCGCCTGCTGGAATTCTGCCTGCAGCAGCACGAACCGTTAAACCTGGATATGGAAGCGTTGCGTTCCGCCCAGCAAATAGCAGATAGCATTTTTTATTAATCATGAACTTTCGCCTTACATTTCCGGTTACACCTTTTTCCTCTCCTTTGCAATATGCAGATCGCTTATTGCTCATGGGCTCCTGCTTTGCAGAAGAAATAGGAGCGCGGTTGCAGGGGCATTACTTTGATGCGCTTGTGAACCCACATGGTATTTTGTACAATCCTATCAGTATTACGCAGGCAATTCACAGCTACTTAGACAACAAAGTATACACCCGGGAAGATCTTTTCCTGCAGGGAGACCTTTGGCATAGCTGGGATCATCACAGCCGTTTTTCAGGATTGGATCCTGATGCCGTACTGGCTGGGATCAATGCCCGGCAGGCCGCAGCAGCAGAAAGACTGGAAGAAGTGGATTGGTTAATGATCACCCTGGGTTCTGCACATACCTATACCCTGCAGGAAACCGGAAAGGTAGTAGGCAATTGCCATAAAGTACCAGCAGCAGCTTTTTATAAGAAAATGCTGACTGCACAGGATATTATTTCTGCTTTGGACAATGCCATGCACCGGTTGTTTTTCAGGAACAGGAAAGTAAAGATATTGTTTACCATAAGTCCGGTGAGATATGTAAAAGATGGGGTAGTAGAGAATAACCTGAGCAAAGCAATCCTCTTACAGGCAGTACATCATATGGTCAATAAGTTCGACCGGTTGTTTTACTTTCCTGCCTATGAGCTGGTGATGGATGATTTGCGGGATTATAGATTTTATAAGGAAGATCTTGTCCACCCAAATGAATTGGCAGTAGACTATGTATGGGAGCATTTCGTCAATGCAGGTCTCGCAGATAAAACCTTATTTAATCAGATTGTAGAACTGAACCGGGCTGCCGCCCATCGGCCATTTAACCCGGAAGGAAAGCAGCATCAGCAGTTTGTAAAGACTTACCTAAGTAAGGTAGAGCAATTGGTCAAACAATATCCTGATCTGCCGCTGCAAGAGTTAGCAGACCGGTTCAGGTTACAATTGAAATAAGGGGTTCCGGGCCGCCAGGCCCGGAATCACTCCCGCTATTCCTTCGATATCATATTATCCCTTATAAACACCACCCCAATCACAAAACAAATCACCGCCACCCCAATCGGATACACCAACCCTGCCAAATGATGATGTGTCTCCGTCACCAAAATAGTCGCCACCGTAGGTAACAACCCTCCAAACACTCCATTCCCCAAATGATAAGGCAAACTCATCGACGTATACCTGATCTTTGCCGGGAACAACTCCACCAAAAACGCGGCTATCGGCCCATACACCATCGTCACAAATATCACCTGCACCCATACCAGCAATACCAACTGTATCAACCCACCATTCCCCACTACCACTTCCACCTTCTTCTCCTCCTTCCCATCCGTATTCACCACAGTCTCCTTCACCTTCGTCT
>NZ_JBCNKH010000018.1:0-100699 GCF_039596135.1 Chitinophaga sp. | reverse complement strand
TCGCTGCCGGAAATTGCTTCGGAGAATCGGTGGAGGTGTTTGATGGAGAGGGGGAGATGATTGTGCAGTTTTTTGGGAAGAGGAAGCCGGGGGAGAGGGAGTTGGAGGAGTGGAGAGAGTTAGTAGCGAAATTATAACAATTTAAAAAGCTCCTGCCAAAGGCAGGAGCTTTTTAAATTGTGGGGGCGTGAAAATTTAATGGGGATAGCTCAAAATGACTTTTTCCCAATATGGTAAATCCTTTTCCCGAATCGATCCATCCGCCTTCTTATTCCCGCTTACTTTTGTTCCTATTAATATCCCACGAAACCCTATTTTTTAAACAAGATATTATATGTGTGACATCAGGACTTTATGTATAAAGAATACGGCGCAAATCAGCCATTGTATGCACTGTCAGACGGTTTTTATCTGGCATAATAATTTGTTACTCAATTTCTCTCCCCAGGATTTTCAGTTTTTTCGCGAAACGATGAATAGACAAGATTTTGTAGACTGTTGTATGGTATTTCCTGATGGAGAAGAAAGAGTGATTATTCATGCGCCCTGCAAAGAAATCAGCTTCACATTTACAAGAGATGAATTTAATGATCTCAGAGATGCTATCGATGAAGCATTGTTGTTACAGCAGGTATATGAATTGATACGTTAAAGTTTCCTTATTGCGTAAATCATTTTCCTGATCAGATTATACGAAGCAAGGATTCTTTAAGATCTTTGCTTCACAATTTTACTCCGCCAGTGTTCTGTATTGTGTGACTGTGTTCTCCGCAACAGCTTGCACAATATTTTAATGTTTTCCGGTATCATGGACTAATGCCCTTTGTCCCTTACCTGCCTGTGTTTTCGCCGCATGCAGACAGGAGAAGGTATCTCGGTTGCAATCAAAAAATACTTATGAAGTTTAGGGTAATTCTACTATTAGCCTTGCTATTCGCATGTTCGTACGAAAGCCGGGCACAAACCCGGAAGGGAATGGATTCTGTCCAGTTAAATGATGTTGTGGTAACAGGCCAGTACACTCCACAGTCATTAAAACATTCTGTATACCAGGTCAGGACTATTACCGCAGATTATATTCAAATGCGGGGTGCTACCAATATATTAGGTGTGCTGGATAATCAGCTGGGTATTCGTTTTTCTAATGACAACACCCTGGGTGAAACCGATGTGGAACTCATGGGAATGTCCGGTGCTGAAGTGAAGATCTTACTGGATGGTGTACCATTGGTAGATCGTGGCAGTACCCGTCAGAGCCTTGCCCAGATAGATGTGCATAGTATTGAACGCATTGAGATTGTAGAAGGACCGATGTCGGTAGTATATGGCACAGATGCACTGGCAGGTGTGATCAATATCATTACCAAAAAGTACAATGGAGATAAGCAGTTGTCTGTGAATGCAAGTGTACAGGAAGAAACTGTAGGCAATGAATATGCAGCACTGGATGGCGAAGGTCAGCACAATGCGTCGCTGGGCCTGCGCTGGAGCGATCATGGTTACTTTGCAGGTGGTGGTATTACACGCAATAACTTTGGCGGATGGAGTGATACGCTGACTGGCAGAGCCAAGGCATGGCATCCCAAAGACCAGCTCATGACTTATGGTACGGTAGGTATTGACAGAAAAAATATTAAAGCCTGGTATCGTCTTGATTATCTCGATGAAGACCTGGCTGCAAAAGGAGATATTAACTATGATAATGGGAAGGCTACAGATGCACATTATCTGACTAAAAGATATACACACCAGGCACAAGCTATGTGGCAGGTGAATGATAACCTGGGTATCAATGGGGCTTTGTCTTACCAGGATTATAACAGACATACCCGTACTACTATCAAAGACTTTACGAATGGAACGGAGACGTTGTCTACCGCATCCGGCGCCCAGGATGTGACTAAATACAATGCTGTGTTTTTTAGAAGTACGGCACAGTATACTGTCAGTTCTCACCTGTCTTTTCAGCCGGGTGTTGAGTATAGTCGCGACGCCTCGTCAGGACAGCGTATAGAAGGTACGCCCAGCATTTCTAACTATTCCTTTTTTGCATCAGCAGAGTTAAAGCCGGTTCAGGGTATCAATATCCGCCCGGGTATTCGCTTAAGTAAGAATTCTATTTATGACGCGCCACCGGTGATCCCTTCTTTGAATGTAAAATTTGGATTGTCTAAAACATTGGATCTCCGATTGTCATATGCACGGGGTTTCAGGGCACCGGCTTTGCGGGAGCTATATTTCAACTTCTTTGATGCGAGTCATGCTATTAAAGGGAATACGGACCTGAAGGCAGAATATTCTAACAGTTTTACAGGTTCACTGAGCTGGCAGGCGATTCAGTCAGGGAAGGTGAAGCTGAATGTAACGGCGACAGGGTTTTATAATGACTTTGATAATATGATTGACTATGCGTATGTGGCGAATAGTGATACGATGACTTATGTGAATATCAGTAAGTTCAAGACGACAGGAGGTACATTGATGGGTAAGCTGACATGGAAGAACCTGGATGTGAGTGTAGGGGGTTCTTATATAGGCCGGTACAATAAATTCTCTGACGATGATACGTACAAGGCAACAGATCCTACGCCAACTTTTACGTGGACGCCGGAGATGAATGGGAATGTTACTTATAACCTGAGGAAGATAGGAACTACGTTGAATCTCTCTTATAAATATAATGGGGTGAGACCTACGTATGAGTCGGCGACGGCTACAGATGGTACGACTTATTTACACCAGGTAAAGTCAGCGGCATATAATATGGCGGATTTTACGGTGATGCAATCGTTGACAAAGATGGTTAATATCAATGCCGGGGTGAGGAATATATTCGATGTGACGAATATTAATAATAGTACACTGAATAGTGGGATGGCGCATAGCGCGGGAACGCAGTTGCCGATGTGGTATGGAAGGAGTTACTTCTTTGGGGTGAACTTCACATGGAACAGAAAATAATTCGATTGCTCATAAAATACAATTCAAAAATCAAAAACTCTATGAAATTAAGCAGACTTTTACTCGTGCTCGCGGTTGCTACTACTGGTTTATTTAGTGCATGTAGTAAAGATGATGACGGCACTGTGGTGATTGCTCCTTCTGATGGATCCGAATTAACTTTAGATGGTGGCGGTGGTACCGGTGCTCCTAACACGGTGTATGTGGATATGAGCACTGATTCAGCGACTGCTGTAAAACGTCTCAGCTGGTCGCTGGGTTTCTATAGTGGTAGTGATTACAGGGTGATTCTGAATGGCTTTAGCGCTATGAGTGCGAAGGTGACTACCAAGACTGACATTACTGCTGTGACTACTGACGATGCCAGCGGTGTGAGCATGGCGATTGGTCAGGGGCAGGGTACACTTAGCATGATTGATGATGTATATGGTGAATTGAGTGGTACTGTGATTGCGGAAGTATCGGCTACTGATGATGCGAACTATGTATACCTGGTGAAGCCGGAAGATGGTACTACTGATCCAGCTACCTGGTATAAGGTGAAGGTGACACGTAATGGCACTACCGGTTATACTTTACAGTATGCTTTGCTGAGTGCTACTACTGTTAATTCTGTTACGATCACTAAGAATTCCAGTTACAACTTTGTGTTCTTCTCATTTGCTACAAATGCTGTTGTGAGTGTAGAACCTAAGAAAGCTGAGTGGGATTTTGCATGGTCTTATGCGGCATATTATACGGCTACTATTCCTTATTTCTTCTCTGATTTTGTGGTGATTAATCAACATGGTGGTGTGGCGGCAGCGAAGGTGGATTCTACCGTGGTGGGGTATGCAAGTTTTACGAAAGCGGATACTGCTTCGCTGACTTTTTCTGCTAAGAGAGATGCGATTGGGAGTAGCTGGAGGTCTACCAGTAGTGGGATTTATAAGCAGTATTATTATGTTGTGAGGGACCCCGCGGGGAATTATTATAAGTTGAAGTTTGTGAGTATGGGGATTAATGATGGTGGAGAGAGAGGGTATCCGGTGGTGGAATATGCGTTGATTAAAGAATAGGTGAATTTTTTGAGGTTTGCTTCGCAAGCCTCAGAAAATCCGCGGAGTGAATGCTCCGGCGTTTTGCATTCGCAAAACGCCGGAGCATTCGAATTTTGATAAGCACTCCTTATTTTCCCGATTGCGTAAATTGTTTTCCCTTTTCGTCACTTCCCTGTCATATCCGCTTCCTACTTTTACACTACTCCGCCCCGAACCAAAATATATTATTGTACCCTTCAATTTTCATGCGTACCAGCAAAGATTTATACACACTTATCATATTGTGTTGTAGCAGTTTGTGTGCCTTTAGCCAATCAGATTCTTCCCGTACTTTAAAAGGTGTGGAAGTAAAAGCTGTGCACCTGGAAACACTCACCAGCCGTGCTGCTATGCCTGTAACTGTGATTAACCGAAAGACATTGGATATGATGGGGAGCCGTCGTCTTGATGAAGTCATGCGTGAACAGACGGGCATTGCTATTGTCAATGATATCTCCGCGGGCTCAAGGGCTATTGGTATGCAACTACAGGGGTTTAGTGCTGATTATATTCTGATATTGATTGATGGTCAACCTATGATAGGTAGAAATGCCGGTAATTTCGATTTATCAAGAATCACTGTTTCTGATATTGAAAGAATAGAAATCGTAAAAGGCGCCAGTTCCAGTTTATTTGGGAGTGAAGCGCTGGGAGGGGTGGTGAATATTATTACCCGTCAGCATATTGATGCGGCACAGGGGCAAGCCATTGTAAGATATGGTTCGCAGAATACGCAGGATTTTACATTGGAAGGTGAAACACCTTTTGCGGCTAAAAGTAGAACTGGTAAAATAGTTGCCGCTGATAATGCTACTATCGCTGATTACAATGGTACTCTCAACCTGTCAGGTAATTTTTATCACACCGACGGGTACAATGTAAATTCTTTTCTAAGCAAGGGTGCGACTGCACCACCTTACGATAGTTATAGCCTGCAGGGCAGGCTTCGCTACAAACTGAATGCAAAAAATTCATTGAACATTGCCGGTCGCTGGGCGCTCCGCAATTCTATCAATGAGTCTGTATATAGCAGTAGCCAGGTGATAAATACCACCCGGGACGTACTGCATGAGAGCGATGTGAATGGAGCGATGGTGTGGCAGGCCAATCTCAATAAAGGCTGGCAACTGAAGACCCAGTATTATTTAACGAGGTATAGTACCACACAGGATGTAAGCACTGGTAAGTCTACACAGCTGAACACAAATGATTTTACACAATACTACCATCGCTTTGAAGAGCAGGTACAATATGTTGTTTCGAATCAGTTATCATTTGCCGGCGGCGTAGGTGGTAATCTCGAGGTGATGGATGGCAATGATTTAAAAAGTGAGTATGCTTATCTGCAAGGTGACTGGAAAGTGAACAAACAATTCAGTACCCGCTTAGGCTTTCGCTATGATCATGCTGATTTTTATGGTGGCAGACTCAATCCCAGCGCAGGGTTGAAATATAGTCTGTCGAAAAAAATATTGTTGACCGCTGCTGTTGGAACGGGTTATAAGACACCTGATTTTCAGAAAAGATACCAGGTGTTTACCAACCCGCAGGCAGGATATACTGTACTCGGTGTAGAAGAAGTAGCTACGCAGCTCGCGGCCATGCAGGCAGCCGGGTTGATCAGCGAGGTAAGACCTGTGGCAAAAGATATCAGTGCAGCACTGAAACCTGAGATGGCTGTTTCATACAATGTTGGAGTCAGCTATGCGCCTGTTCAAAATATCCGTATTGATGTAAATGGCTTTTACAACCAGCTGCACAACTTTATTAACACTGTACAGATTGCCACCCGCACTAATTTTCAACCTGTTTATTCCTATATCAACCTGGACAGATCTTTTACAGGGGGCATAGAAGCCGGCGTTAGTACGCATGTACTGAAAGGACTGGATATGTCTTTTGGTTACCAGTTACTATATGCCAAAGATAGAGGGATCATGGATTCTATCAGGGCTGGTGCCTATCCATACAATAAGATACGTAATAACAATACGGGAGAGACCAGGGCTTCGAAAGTGAGTGATTACATTGGTCTTGAAAACCGCTCCCGGCATATGCTGAACCTGCGCGTGTTTTACGAATATGCTCCCTGGGGTATCAGTGCTACATTCCGAGCTAACTATAAGAGCAGGTCTGGCTACGATGATGCAAACAATAACCGGTTTCTGGACACATACGATACGTTTATAGATGCCTATTGCCTGGTGTATGCTTCTATCGAAAAGAAACTCTGCAAAGGTCATCTGGCTGTTCAAATTACAGCAGACAACCTGATGAATTATACGGATATGTTGATGCCAGGACAGCCCGGTCGTATTCTGATGGCCGGGTTGAAATGGCGACTGTTTAAACAATAACCAATATGTACAAGCGTGCCCAATGGCAATGGTTGGCAGCCATCCTACTGCTGACTATGGCCTGTAAGAAAGACGACAACAATGTAACCAAACTAAATTATGAAGATGGTGTGAGCACTGTCATCTATGACCTGGCTGGCGATACAGAGGCTTCTGTGGCTGATGGGGTGGAAGGAAAGGAGAAACGTCCGTTCAGGAGCTTTTATTTCAAGCTGTCTGCCAAACTGCAATCATGGGATAGTAGCGACGCATTTAAGCAGAGTAGTAACTGGGATCTGGCATTTACAGATATCTATAATGCGCTTGTATATGTGAATAACGGTAGTGGAGAGGGACCAGGGAAAGGTGGTGCTGGTAAAGGATTGATCATTGCTGTGGATTCTGCTTATAGCAAGGTGACGACGGCGCCTGAGGAGGAGGCATTCGAAACGGAAAATCTGCGGTTTGCGGGATGGGATGGTTATCCACAACCTTATAACACCGGGTGGTATTTCTATTCATTGAATACGCATCTGGCAGTGCCTATCAAGAATCGCACTTTCATCATCCGTACGGCAGATGGGAAATATGGTAAGCTGGAACTGATCAATGTATACCAGGGAAATCCACCGGCTGTGACAGACCTTTTCTGGCCGGCACCTTATTTTACCTTCCGTTATTTTGTACAGCAGGATGGTAGTCATAACCTGAAAACACCTTGATTCAAATGCGTATATCTTTTATTTTGTTGACCGTTTTTTTATTCGCATCCTGTTCGGATAACGATAAAAAAGACAACCCTTCTTTGCCTGATTTACCTGCTGTTACTGTAACCACCAGCGGTACCTATACTGTGAACAACTTACTGGGTGATACGGTGGCCAGAGCCGGTGGCAGCGCCTCTTTCAAAACGGTGTATTATAGCCTGGAAGATGGCCGTGTGATACCCGATGCTTATGCTGCTACTGACAAATGGGACATTGCATTTGCCAGCATTTACAACAGCAGTATATGGGCGAATAATGGTACTGCTACTTACAATCCCGGTAAAGGGGGGCCTGGTAAAGGTGGCATTTACCTCGTGGTAGACAGTGCTGTGGATAAGCAGTATTTTGATTATGAAAACCAGCGCCCTGCTGCGGTGCCTATTGCACAAAGTTTAATGGAAGCAGCTTTTAATAAAGTGACTACTGTACCTGTTACAGATGAACAGCTGTTGATAAATGGTTATCTCACCTTAGATCATTTCAATGGGAGTACGGATGGGTATGCCTTTTATGATTTTTATGGGCAGATGTATCCTGGGAATAGTGAAAAGGCGCATGTGGTGTATAATCTGCCACGTACGATCATTGTTAAAACTGCGAAGGGGAATTATGCAAAACTGGTGATTTATAGTTTCTATAAAGATAGCCCGGTTAACCCGGACATTCATACTGCGGCACCTTATATCACTTTTAAATACACGATAAATAAGGATGGGGATAAGACTTTTAACTAATCTTATAACGGCACCTTACATCATTTTTAAATACACGATTAACAAAGATGGCGATAAGACATTTAACCAATAGTTTACTGGCACTGACGCTGTTATTGCTCTGCGCCTGCAGCAAGGATGATGATACTACCACACCTGAAGCAACCTATTTAGAAGGCACCAACTGGGTACCCAGCCGTGTAAAGAAACTGGATGAACATATTTACCTGGATGAAAAATACAATGTGGTGTATGTGGTGAATTACCCGGCACCGGATGTAGGGCATTCTGCATCAGAAGGTCATCGTGCATGGTATTTTAATTTTGATACACACAAGGCGGTAGACAGTGCGGCAGCAGTAGATGGTGCAGCTACCTGGCATATTATGTTCAACAGTATTTATAATTCACAGGTGAATGCAGATGCAACTACGGCAGATGGAAAGAATGGATTGGGTAAGATCAGGGTAGTGAGAACAGCTTTTGATGAACTGACGGCGGCACCGGCTGATTCTATGATCAGGAATAGTGTACCTATTTCTTTTGATATCAATGATGTGATAGATAGCTGGGGGTATTACCAGTTCAGCGATCATTCATTGGTACCTTATAAGGATAGGTCTTTGATCTTTTTATTGAAAGATAACAGGTATGTAAAGGTGGAGCTGGTGAATTTGTATAAGGATAACCCGGCGACAGCACCTGATTATAAGGATGAGAATACGAAGAACCTGGCGCCCTGGTTCAATTTCAGGTATTATGTGCAGGAGACAGCGGGGGATTTGGATTTGAAGACAAAATAGAAAAATAACATACAGGAAACGGCCGGTGACCGGGAATAACCACTAATTGGAAAAAGAAGTATGGCCTTATGCAGGCTGCGTTAACCACAGACGCTGGATGTGACGGTCCGAAAGCGCCCGGGAGAATGCTGTCCCGCACAAGATGCCATACTATTGAGAATTCTTAAACTACAAATCTAATGAAAACACTTCGTTTTAGCGCTGCCCTGCTGGTAGCGGGAACTATTGCTTTATTTTCTTCCTGCCAAAAAGATGACGTAGCTACACCTAACAGCGGTCTCACCGTAGGTGGTGGACTGGCTGTAACTGTACCAGATGGTGGCTCCATTAACCTGTCAGTAGCAGGCCCATATGCCAGCAAAACAAAAGGTATTGTATCCAGATCAGGGTCAGTATACACGGTTACCAACTTTGCACAGGGTACTGTAACTGCACCGGCTGACAGTACACAATGGGCAAATGTTGCGAGCACTTATTATTTCAGTCTGACAAATAATGTTGGTGGTGATTCTACTTCAGCGACCAGCGTATTTTTTGACCTGCGTTTCACCGGTAGTGCCAACGGTGATATTTATGCGTATACCAGTACTTACATACTGGCATACCAGGATTCAGCTTTCTCCAGTGCAAAAGGTGTAACTACGATTGCTGCTCCAGGTGGTAAACTGGGTACTAACAATATTTATTCAAATGGTGTGTTGATCAGTGCAGGTACTGGCTGGTACGATTATGATATCGCCACGCATATTGTTACAGCCCATCAACCACGTACGATTATTCTGAAAGATCGTATTACTGGTAAAGCTGTCTGGAAGGTGAGCATCACCAGCATTTATTCCAACAGCACACCAAATGCAAGTAGCTCTGCTACCAACTATCCATACTATAACTTCCAGTACCAGGCGCTGTAAGGTGTGAGGTACCGCCGGAAGGCCGTTTTCCTGTATTTTTTAAAAACAAATAATGAAATGAAACTGCAATTCAAGTATGCTTTTTTAACACTGTGTCTGGCAGGGGCTATTTTCGCCTGTAAGGATGATAAAGACACTGATGTGACACCTGTGGATGAAAAGAAAGATTCGATTGTGAATGAATATGTAACTATCAAAGCGAATGGGGTGGTGGAGATCAATAGTTTGCCAGTGCCTACAGCGTCCAGGTTGAATTATAACCTGTTTAGTTTTGCGAAAATGGGATTGGTGGGTGCTGGGGAGGATAGTATTAATACAGCGTCATGGGATCTTGCTTTCCAGGGGGCTGGATTGACTATGGCGCCAAATTGGGGTGGTACGGCACCTAATTACTGGGATGGTGTGGATAAATTTGCGATGAATGCTTCAGATGTAAAGGTAGTGGGGTATGAGGATACGACTTTTGATAAGATCACGGCTGCGCCGGCGGAGAGTGAGTTGATTCATACATTGGGTATGGATGTATCACAACCGGTGTTTAATGCAGAGACGGGAGATTTGTTGTATTTTAACTTTCCTGCAAACACTGTATTTGTTTTTAAGCTGAATGATGGCAGGTATGTGAAGTTCCAGTATATAAGTATTTATAAGGGAGCTCCTGAAACGCCGACTGCGACCATTCATCAGAATGACTTTGGGTATTGGACGTTTAAATATTTTATTTCTGATAAAGGGAGTACAGATTTAACGACGAAATAATTTTGGATAATTATGATATGGCACAAAAGCTTCCGCCTACGGCAGAAGCTTTTGTGTTTTGGGTGGTGCCTGCGGCGGGCGGGGAGCAGGCTGCCTATGGCAGAAGCTTTTGTGTTTTGGGTAGTGCCTGCGGCGGGCTGGAAACAGGCTATATTTTGAGTATTGGTGCTGCTATACAAACAAAAATTCCGTAAATTCCCATTAAAATCCACACTGGTGAAACAAACCATTCTTTTTGCACTCCTATCCTGTGCCACTGTATTCGTAGCCTGCCGCAAGGACCACGATACTGATACTGAAACGCCCGTATCCCCAACAGAAGGCACCCGTGAGCAATTCACACTGGACTCTATTTATCTTTATGCAAAGGAAATTTACCTCTGGTACGATGCTTTGCCTGACTACACTACCTTCAATCCCCGTCAGTATGCTACCGGCAGCAATGTATTGACGAACTACGAGAAGGAACTGTACGTCATTACCCAATTAAAAACTAATCCCAGTACCGGCTACTCATATGAGTACTCTGGTTATGCCGGTACGCCAAAATATTCCTTTATCGACGACGGTTCCCTGACAGGTGGCCGTCTTGGTACGGTTTCTCTTGCAGACAAAGGAGATGATTTCGGCCTTAGCCTCAGTGCCAGTTCTGATATCCGCATCCGCTATGTGAATCCCAATTCTCCTGCAGCGCAGGCTGGCCTGCAGAGAGGGTTTAAGGTGACACAGATCAATGGCACTGCTGTATCCACTTCCAATACTTCCTTTATTGAAGCTGCACTTAATAGCAATTCAATATCCATGACTATTGTGGACAACAATGGTACTACAGGTAAAGTGAACCTGACTAAATCAAATTATTCAACCAATCCGGTCATGAAAGATACTGTTCTGACCGCTGGATCTCAAAAGGTAGGCTATCTTGCCTATAGCCGTTTTTCCGTATTGTCCAGTTCGCAGACGCCGTTGGAAAGTGCATTTAGCAAATTTGTGGCATCTGGTGTGACTTCGCTCATCATCGACCTGCGATATAATGGCGGGGGCTATACGACAACGGCCGAAGAACTGGTGAACCTCATTGCACCCTCTACCCTGAATGGCAAGACAATGTATACAGAGTATTTCAACCAACTGCTCCAGGATGGTAAAGCACCCATCTTAAAACAACAGGTTTACCTGGATGCAAATGGTAATACTGTTCAATATAATGGTCATACGGCGACCTATGCAGACCTTGATTATTCAGTAAGCGGTAATACTTATAAGTTCAGTAAGGCAGGGAGTTTGAACGGTGTGAAGCAGGTTGTGTTCATCGTAAGTGGCAATACTGCTTCTGCAAGTGAACTGGTGATCAACAGCTTAAAACCTTACCTGACTGTAAAGCTTGTAGGTAGTCAAACCTATGGAAAACCTGTTGGTTTTTTTGGTGTTAAAATTGACGCTTACACGGTTTATATGTCAAACTTTTATATGCAGAATGCAAATGGAGATGGTGATTATTTTCAGGGTATGACGCCGGATATAGCTGCCAGTGATGATGTGACGCATGACTTCGGTGATGCAAATGAAACCTGTATAGCTGCGGCATTGAGTTACCTGGCTGGGTCCGGGAGGATGGGGGCTGCAACAGCTGTAGCACCGATTATTCATATGGGGCCTGTGCCTTTTTCGGGTATGATCGAGGATAGATTGCATACGAAGTAATGCGCATTTTTCTGGTAGGATTGATAGATTGCACACAAAGTAATGCGTATTTTTTCCCGATTGCGTATTTTCTTTTCCCGATCCGATCAGGCTGCAAATGAGATCAGGTGTACATTTGTGAAGCTTCCTTATCAAATTGCTGTTTGTTAACACCCAAAAAACTACACAAGCATAATCTCTTTAAAAAGTACCAAGTCCTACCATCCTGTTTAAACGGGATGGTAGGCACTATTTGGGGAATTTTCCATGGGGGCAGTTTCCTGTTGAATGCAAATGAACATTGGGGTAGGCACTATTTGGGGAATTTTCTATGGGGAGCAGTTTCCTGTTGAATGCAAATGAACATCGGGGTAGGCACTATTTGGGGAATTTTCCATGGGGAGCAGTTTCCTGTTGAATACAAATGAACATTGGGGTAGGTACTATTCCGGGGAATTTTACCCAATAATGGGCCTTATTCTATCCATTCCTGGTAATATGCGACAATATTTAAGTAATTTTAGCCGTCAAATTTAAAATCTGGATGATCAAGAAGGCGCAACGTACCAGAAAATGTATACTGGTTGCTGATGATGACGCAGACGATCGGGAGCTGATAAAAGTGGCTTTTGAGGAGAGTGGGACTGAAACTGAATTGCGTTTTGTTGAGAATGGAGAAGAAATAATGTATTACCTGAACAGGCAGGGAAAATATGTGGATGAAGAAAAATACCCCTTCCCCAGTATTATCTTACTTGACCTGAATATGCCCCGTAAAGACGGTAGGGAAGTATTACGTGAAATCAAGGAACATGCAAATCTAAAGTGGCTGCCCATTATTATCCTGACTACTTCTACTGAAGCAAAGGATATTTCAAAATGTTATGAATTGGGAGTGAATAGTTATACCATCAAGCCTTCCAATTTCTCAGACCTGGTCTCATTTGCCCGCATGCTGCATACTTATTGGTTTACAGTAGTGCAACTGCCGTAGAATTATTTCCACAGGCGGTACATCGATATACATATTACTTTAGTCGGAGTCATTGATAACGCACAGGCCCAAGGGGCATGTATGTGCGGGAAAGCCAACACCCGTCAGATTATTCAACAATATTTCCCTGTGCCTGAAATTACGCAGGCTTTATCATTTTTTTAATGGCTACAGTGAGCCAAATGGAACAGCTTTGCGCACTATTACAAGGCAAAAGCAATGGATGCTGGCTTTCCGGCCCATCATTTGTTTATGGTATAAAACCTTTAGATGAAGAAGGCGAATTACATAGTGGCAATTGGGGCATCTGCCGGTGGCCTGGAAGCAATTCATGAATTTTTTGATAACATGCCGAATTACGGCAACCTATCATTCGTGATTATTCAGCATCTGTCGTCGGACTATAAGAGCCTGTTGGTGGAGCTGGTATCCAGGCATACCCACATGCAGGTACGTGAGGTGGAAGAAGATATGCCTGTAGAGAGTGATTGTGTGTATGTAATTCCGAACAACAGGGACATTATCATTGAGAAAGGCCGGCTGAAGCTAATACAGAAACCTGTGGAGAAGGCGCCGAATACGGCTATTGATACCTTCTTATTTTCACTGGCAAAAGATCAGGGCCGCCAGGCGATCGCCATCATCCTTTCCGGTACTGGTACGGATGGTACCAGGGGCGCCGGTGCTATCAGGGATGCCGGGGGAATAGTGATGGTGCAGGACCCTGAATCGGCCAGGTTCGATGGCATGCCACGCAGTGCCATCAGTTCAGACAATATCGATTATATACTCGCACCGGAATTTATGCCGGGCGAGATTTTTAATTATGTACAAGACCTGCCGCTCCATGCCTTCAATGGCAGGATTGAAGAACGCCTGTTGCCCGAGGTATTCAAACTGGTACAGGAAAACAGCGGCCAGGATTTTCATCATTACAAGTCACCTACTATCACGCGCCGTATTGAAAAGCGCATGACGCAATTTAATTTCAAAACCCTGGAAGAATACCTGGTATTGCTCAGGCAGCAACCGGAAGAGAGTAAGTCATTAGCCAAAGAGTTCCTGATTGGGGTTACCCGTTTCTTCAGAGATAAAACGGCTTTTGATGTACTGAGAGACCAGGTATTGGATAAGCTGATCGACAGCAAGGAAGAAGGCGCTATTCTGAAAGTATGGGTCACTGCCTGTAGTACGGGAGAGGAGGCCTACTCAATGGCTATCCTGATAGACCAGCTGCTGCTAAAGAAAGGCAAGTGGCTGGATGTAAAGATCTTTGCTACTGATATAGACGGCAATGCAATAGAGTTTGCTGCCAGAGGAATGTATGCTGCAGCAGTACTGAAAGAGGTGGAGCCGGCAGTTGTAAAGAAATATTTCCTGAAGGAAGAAAAGCATTACCAGGTTGTACCCCGCCTGCGCAAGCAGATTGTATTTGCCAGGCATAATATTCTAAAAGACCCTCCATTCATTAAGAATGATGTGGTGAGTTGCAGGAACATGCTCATTTATATGGACAATGTGCTGCAAAGACAGGTATTGGCTTCCCTGCATTTTGCCCTGAATACAGATGGTTACCTTTTCCTGGGTACGAGCGAATCTGCCGCGCTGATAAGGGGCGGCATGGAAGAAATAAATGCCAGGTGGAAGATTTATCGCAAAACGGATACTACCCGGTCTGCACCTCCTGACAACCTGTATAGTCCACTGGAATACATTCGCCAGTCGAGAGAGATGCGCCCTGGTGTAGGCCAGGAGAAGCGGCTGGCCCTGGAACTGGCAGACGAATTCAGGGAGGTGATGGCAGAAGAATTTGGCTATGCCGCGGTATACATTGACAAGAATTACGAGATCAGGGAAGCGACGGGTAACTATAAAAAATACCTTTCGCTGCCGGATAAAAAGCTGAACCTGAACCTGCTGAAAATGCTGCCCGGCGACCTGTCTATGGCGTTGAACATGGCATTGCGACAGGCATGGAAAACTGCGCAGAAGGCTACGCTGAGAGGGATTAAACTCAATACAAAAGAAGGTCACAGGTTGGTAAATCTTTTAATTAAACCTGGTACCGGCAATGGACAATATACGCTTATAGTATTTGGTGAGGAACCTGAAAGAACGCCAACGTTACCCGGCCTAAAAGAGGAAACGAGTTATCCGGCTGATGTGAATGAACACATCCTGTCGCTGGAAGCAGAGCTGGGTGAAACGCGTACCAACCTGCAGTTGGCCATTGAAGGGTTAGAGACTTCCAATGAAGAACTGCAAAGCAGTAATGAAGAGTTGCTCTCTGCCAACGAAGAATTACAATCCAGTAATGAAGAGCTGCAATCTCTCAATGAGGAGCTGCATACTTTGAATACAGAACACCAGCTCAAAATCAAAGAGCTGATAGAGCTGAATGACGATATGGACAACTACTTCCGCAGTACCGACATCGGGCAGGTATTTGTGGATAGCCAGATGAATATCCGTAAGTTCAACCCGGCAGCGGTGAAGATGATCAACCTGATTGCTGCGGATATCGGGCGTCCTATCAGTCATATCTCTACGAATATCCAGCAGGATAGCCTGATCGATGATATCAATGTGGTTATCCGTCAGCAGCATACTTTAGAAAAAGAACTGGTACTGAGTAATGGCAGTATGTGCCTGATGAAGATTATGCCTTATGTCAGGCAGGATAAACAGGCGGATGGAGTGGTGATCACCTTTGTGGATATTACGGCGGTGAAGGAACTGGATATGCTGCTAAAGGGGGTGTTTAATGCCAGCACCAGTTTGATTATGGCCTTCAGGGCTGTGGTGAATAACAATGGCAATGTAACTGATTTCCGATTGCTTACATCCAATAGTGCAGCTGAGAAATTGCTGGGCAAAGATGTGCTGTTGCACAAGTCTCCGTCGATGAAGCAATCTATGCCCCAGCTTATGCAGCAGGGGTTGTTTGAGAAATATGTGCAGGTAGTAGAGGAGGGGGCTGTATTGCATACAGAGGTACTGGTGGATTTTAACAAAGAAGAGACCTGGTATGAGATGTCGGCCGTGAAAACAGCGGATGGCATTGTGATCACCTGCTCTGACGAGACAGAGAAGAAAGATGCAGAAGAGCGCTTACGCCATCACTACAACGAACTGGTACAGGCGCGTGAAAGTTTGCGTAACCTGAATGCTGCGCTGGAAGATAAAGTGCTGGAACGTACCCGGGAACTCACACAGAGTGAAGAGCGTTTTCGCCTGGTATCGAAAGCGACCAACGACACGATCTGGGACTGGAACCTGGGGGACAATACGGTATGGTGGAGTGATAACTTTTTTAACATTTATGGTTATAGTCCTGGTCAGGAATCCTGCAGCCGAACTTTCTGGCTGGAGAAAATCCACCCGGACGATAGAGCGAGAGTGCAGGAAAGCATCAGTTGTGCCGTGAATATGAAACAGAGCCAGTGGTCGGAGGAGTATCGCCTGCAGAAGGCAGATGGTACGTATGCACATATCCTGGATAGGGGGTACCTGTTGCAGGACGAATATGCTACCCCTTATCGTATGCTGGGGTCTATGCTGGATGTAACGACCCTGCGGGCGGCGGAGGAGCAGGCGGTAATGAGCCTGGAAGAAAAACGCTTCCTGGCAGAGTCTATGCCATTGATATTGTGGACGGCACGGCCGAATGGCGAGATCAATTTTGTGAACAGGCAGTTTATTAACTATACAGGTCTGACCATGGAGAAAATCAGGGATGCTGGTTGGGAAAGCATATTACACCCCGATGATATCCCTGTATGGAGCCGTACCTGGAACGATGCACTCAGGAAGAAGGAAGACTTTCCGCTGGAAGTGCGGATGCGCAGGAATGATGGGCAATATCACTGGTTCCTGCTGCGTACCCGGGTACAGAAAGATATCACAGGCACGGCTATGCTGTGGGTGGGTACCAATACAGATATCCATGAGCAGAAGATGCTGGCAGAACTGATGGAGCAGCGGGTGCAGGAGCGTACCAATGCCCTGCAAAAGGCGAATTATGAGCTGGAATCCAGCAATGCGGAGTTGCAGCAATATGCCTTTGTGGCATCTCACGACCTGAAAGAGCCTTTGCGCAAGATCCATATGTTTGGGAATATGCTCAGGGAGCGCTACCAGGATCAGATGGAGGAAAAGGCGGTAGACTACCTGAACAGGATTATCAATTCTTCGTCGAGGATGACAAACCTGATCAATGATTTGTTAAGATTTTCCCGGTTATCGCAAATGAATTTCTTCGAAAAGGTGTCTTTGGAGACGGTGATCAGGGAAATTTTGTCTGACCTGGAGGTGTTGATACAAGAAAAGAATGCAATCGTGACAGTAGGGCAGATGCCAACAATAGAGGCGGTGCCATCGCAGATCCGGCAGGTATTCCAGAACCTGCTGAGCAATGCCTTCAAGTTTTCCCGCAAGGATGTACAGCCGTTGATCAGCATTATGGCGACCCGGATTGCAGAAAAGCGGTTTGACAGTCACGCAGACCCGGAGGGGCCATTTGCCTGTATTACCATTTCAGACAATGGGATTGGGTTTGACGAAAAGTACCTGGATAAAATTTTTGTACTCTTTCAACGTTTACATACCAAGGACAAATATGAGGGAACTGGCATAGGACTTGCGGTTACGCGTAAGATCATTGAAAAACACCACGGAATTATCACGGCGCACAGCCGTGAAAAAGAGGGGGCGACATTTACTATTATCCTGCCTGTAAAGCAGGAGCAGGAAATAGGGTGATCTTATTTTAATGCCAACATATTAATAGAAGTCCTTATTTTTGAACCATGACAAAGAAGAGTGTAATTTTCGCATTTGCCGGCTTTATTTTTGGAGCTTCGGCGTTTGCTCAGAGTAAAACTACGGTAGGAATCCTTCGTTTTCAATCCGGCGCTTCTCAGAATACGAACAATGTAGCTGCTATCCAGGATGCGGTGGCAGATGTATTCCTGAAAAACAAGCGTTTATCAGTCGTTTCTCAAACTGATACTTCTTTTGAACAATCCAAAGCGGCTGGTGCTCAATTTATTATCTCCGGAAATATTGCGAAAGCGACGATGGAGATGCGGCAAACCAATGTACCGATTGTAGGTACGACCAATACGAATGTGGCGGAGATTTCCTTTACCTTAAATGTAACAGATGCCGGTCGCGGCGAGATTGTTGCTACGACAACGGTGAATGCTTCGGGAAAAGGAAAGAATGCTTATGACGGGGCGGTTAGCGATGCAAAGTCGCAGGTAGAGAAGTTTATGAAAGAGAACTTTAAGCTGACGGTGTCTATAGCGGAGATTGAGGATAAGAATAGTTTGGGGGCAGCGACTTCGGTATTGATAGCCGGGGGAACATTGTTAGGGTTAAAGGTGAATGATGAGTTCCGGGTGTACGAGGTGACGGAGATTACGGTGGATGGAAAGGTGATGCAGCGAAAAAAGACATTGGGTAAGATAGTGGTGACGAAGGTAGAAGATGAGAATTTTTCAGTGGCGAATGTAACAGAAGGTGGTGTGGATATAACGAAGAAGGTGGGAGAGAAGGCGAATTTGAAGTGTGAGCTGGTGAGTGAGCCGAGTGGATTTTTTTGGAAGAAAGATTAATTAAAAGATACTTTTATAGAAAGCCCTTCGCCAGCTGCGAGGGGCTTTCTATATAAACAGGAAAGCCGCTCCTTTCGAAGCGGCTATTCCCTGGTGTATTGCTCATTTTAACACTTACTCTATTTCTTCATCATCCTTATTCACTGTTTTCGCTTTCCTGTTTCTTTCCACCCATGCGTACAATGGTGGTATCAACAGTGGCGCAAAGATCAGTGTACTTGTCAGACCACCGATGATTACGGTTGCCAGCGGACGTTGTACATCAGAACCGATACCTGAGGATGTAGCTGCTGGAATGAGACCAGCGATGGCCACGATCAGGATAGATAACAATGCACTCAATTGCTCCCTGGCACCCAGGAATACACTGTCCTGCAGGGTATGATCCGGTTTCTCCCGTAGCCGGTTGATGGCCGATACCAGGAGTACACCTGCCATTACAGAGATACCGAAGATGCTCACAAAGCCCACACCCGCAGATACGTTGAAGTGATATCCACGAATGAGCAGTGCGACGATACCGCCAGCCAGTGCGAAGAGGATACAACTTACTGTTACAACCGTCTGCGGCATATTTCTAAAGAGGATAAACAGCACTAAGAACACCATGATGATGGTGAGCGGAATGGTGAAGGACAATTGCTTACCTGCACGTTCCAGGTTCTCATACTGACCACCATAGATAATGGAGTATCCTTTTGGTATATGCAGTTGTGTATTGATTTTTTGACCTACTTCACTTACAAAACCACCCTGGTCACGGCCACGGATATTTGTTCTCACCGTTACCATACGTTTACTATTATAACGATAGATGTTCGTTTGCCCCTGTACATAACTGATATCTGCCAGTTGGTTCATTGGGATCAATGCACCGGTAGCGGATGGTACCTGTAAGTTTTTTACGGACTCGATTGTACTACGTTCACCAGGTGTATAGCGGATCACGAGGTCGTAACGCTTGGTACCGTCATACAATGTAGAAATGGTTTTACCCCCGATTGCGGCCTCGATCATGCTTTGTATATCGGCTACATTGATACCGAAACGGGCAGCGTTTTCACGGTTAATATTGATCGCAATCTGCTCCTGCGGACCTTCCTGCTCAATATTTACAGATTCAGAACCCTGCATATGCTTTACGATATCGGCAATGGTATCTGCTTTGGCACGCATCATGGTGAGGTCGTCGCCTACGATAGAGATGGCGAGATCCGCCGCACTACCGGTTACAATTTCCATTACCTGGTCTATGATCGGCTGGCCGGAAGAGAACTTCACAGAAGGCATAGCTTTTTCCAGGTCGTGCCTGATGTCTGTAACCAATTGTTTTTTGGAAATGGTATCGCTCCATAATTTGTATTCTTTCAGACCTACCAGGATTTCGTTACGATTGGTAGGGAATGGATCCGTACCATCATCATTACGACCGGCCTGGGTGATCACGAATGCGATTTGCGGATATTTAGCGATGACCTCCCTGATTTTTGGAGAGTATTTCGCATTCTCCTGGATGGTAATACCAGCGGGGAAGTTACCACGCAGGAAGATAGAACCTTCATCCAGTTCCGGTAGGAACTCAGAACCCAGTTTTCCACCGAATAATACTAACAGCACTACCACAGAGAAGCCTATCAGTACCGTCGTTTTCGGACGTTTCAGCGTCTTGCCCAGCAATTTACCATACTGTTTGCTCAGGAAGTCCAGCACAATGTTTTTGTGCTCCTTCATGGGCTTGTCGGTATTATTAAATGCTTTTTTAAAGGCGAAGGAGATCAGTACCGGTATGAGGGTGAGTGCAGCCAGCATAGAGCCGATTACCGCAAATGCCAGGGTCAGCGCCATTGGAGAGAACAGTTTACCTTCTACACGTGTCATCAGCAGGATAGGCATGTAAGCCAGGATGATGATGGTGACGGAGAAGAAGATTTCACGGCCTACTTCCTGTGAAGAGCGGAGAGTGAGTGCGATGATACCCCGTTTCTTTTCTTCTGGTGGTGCTGTTCGGTACGTTCGTATCAGGTGCTCTGCCATTACACAGGCTCCATCCACGATGATACCAAAGTCGATGGCACCGAGTGATAAGAGGTTTGCCGGAATACCGGTTAACCGCATTAATATAAACGCAAAGAGGAGGGAGAATGGAATAGTGAGCGCTACTACGAGTGCACTTCTCAGACTACCCAGGAAGAAGATCAGGATGATGACTACGATAGACACACCTTCTAACAGGGTATGGCCTACGGTTTCCAGTGAGTGATCGATGAGGAAACTACGGTCGTACAGGGTACGGAGGTGTACGCCTTTGGGCAGTTCATCTCTTTCCAGGTCCTTAATTCTTTCTTTCAGGATCTTCAACACTTCGCTGGGGTTTTCATACCTGCGCAGCAGGATGATACCTTCCACACCATTACTCACATTGGTTTTTGTTGAGTTGAAAGTGTAGCCCATTACACCACTTGGTGGTGGTGGCGCTACTTCTACTGTCGCTACATCGCGCAGGTAAACGGGGTTGCCGTTGGCTGCTTTGAGTACGATATTGCGAATGTCGGCCTCTGTCTTTACCGCACCGAGACCACGCACAGCAAAACCCTGTTCACCACGGCTGATTACGTTACCACCTGTGTTCTGGTTATTCTTTTGCACGGCATCGATCACATCCTGCAGGGTGAGATCGTATTTACGCAGTTTATCAGGAGCGGTTAAGATATGAAACTGTTTGAGTGGGCCACCGAAGGTGGTAATATCCGCGATACCGGGTACCTGTAAGAGGTAAGGTTTAATGACCCAATCCTGCAGGTCACGGATTTCGGTAGGGGTATAGCCGGGGGGCGCTTCCACTACATAACGAAGGATTTCACCTACGGCAGTAGTGAGCGGGGCCAGTTCCGGGGAGACGCCATCGGGGAGTTCGGCAGCAGCCAGTCTTTCATTTACCTGCTGGCGGGCAAAGTAATCGTCTGTGCCATCGGTGAAGGTGAGCTGCACTACGCTGAGGCCGAAGATGGTACGGCTACGGCGATCAAGCACATTTGGCGTGTTTTGCAGTGCCCTTTCGATGGGGATGGTTACCTGTTGCTCTACCTCTTCAGCAGCACGGCCGGGATACTGTGCCACGATGATAACGTTGGTATCAGCAATATCCGGGTAGGCTTCAATTTTCAGCTGGGTAAAACACCAGTAGCCGATACCCATCAGGCCAAGTCCCATGAGGATGACAACCCACCTGTTTTTTAGAGAAAATATTAAAAGGTTACGAATCATTGTCGGAGAATTTCGGTCAAATCTGGAATCGTTCTACTTTGGTGGTGATGATGAACCCGCTGGTGACCCGCTTGCGCAGTTCTTTCAGGGTATGCAGCACTTTTTCTTCTTCATCGATGAAGGTGATCATGATAGGTGGTTCATCGAAGCTGAAGATGCTGTCGGGGCGTTTCAGCTGATGGTGTTCCCCAAATCCGATCACTCCACGAAAAGCAGTAGCGCCGGCTACCTTTTGTTTGAGCAGGAACTGTACAATGAATTCGTACAGGGGCTGTGTGCCATGAACTTCATCTTTGTCTATATAGATCTGTGCTTGTAACATTGTGGTTAAGGGTTTTAATTAGTATCCGAAACTTAAGCCTTTCAGCTGCATCACACCTTTGATCACCACATTGTCGCCGTTCTGAAGGCCGTTATATACTGCAACACGGTCACCTATCTGCTGGCCGGTGCTGACTTGTTTTCGTACGAAGGTGTTAGGTGCTGTTTTTACAAACACATAGTTCAGGCCTTCGGCAGTGATGAGGGCATCTCTTGTTACATTGATGCTGCCAGTACCTTTGTTAGCAGCTGTAACAGTAAAGTTTACCATCGCAAACATACCCGCACGGATCTCTGAATCCGGGGCTGAGAGCCGGATGCGCAGTTTCACCATACGGGTAACGTTGTCGATTACATCGGCGATGGCCTCTACTTTCCCCGCAAGCGGTTTGTCGGGAAATGAAGATAGTATAACAGTGCAGGCAGTTCCTTTACTTACGTTGCTCAGTTGGGTTTCGGGGATGTCGCAGATCACGAAGGCATTACCAGGGGCGGTGGCGCGGAGTATTTCAGGATCGAAACCACCAGCTTTCAGACCGGATTCGTGCTGAATCAACTGTGCTTTTTCGTTGGCCAGGTTGGTTTGTTCCATGGCCAGGTTGGATTTTGCTTCCAGCAGGTCTTTGCCGGAGGCTGCCCCGTGGTCGAAGAGATCCTGGGTGCGGTCCAGTTCTATTTTACGTTGCTTGATATTGATTTCAGCAATATGGTTCACATTGATCTTGTGTTGCACCAGCTGTGTATAATCACTTTCCAGGTCTGGATTGTCGAACAGCACTACATTTTGTGCACCTTCCTGGGAGCGGACAACAGTTGCCGCTACCTTGCCGGGAGCGTGCAGGGTACCACTCAGGGCGGAGTCACCTACAGGTTCGGTGAGGAAGAAGTTGGCCGAAGCAGTATCGGGGAAGGTGATCTGCTGTCCATTGTTCGTAATGGCAGGACCGGGATCGTCCGTCACTTCTTTTTTGTGTTCTTTCTGACCACATCCTGCCAGCAGGAGGGAGGCCACTAAAAAATATCCGGTAATGCGTTGCATAATTATAATTGGTTTATAAGGCCCGTAGCGAATAAAAGTTGAATATAGCTTTGATAGTAAGATTGCAGTGCATCGTAGTACAGCAGGCGGGTGTCGTACCAGTTGCGCTGTGCATCCAGGAAGTCAATGATGGTGGTGCCACCGCGGAGGTAAGCATACTTCACATTGTCCAGGATCTGTTGGGACTGGGAGAGGATACCGGAGAACTTAGCCAGGTTTTGTTTTTGCAGCTGGTAAGTGTTGTAGGCGGTGGTCACTTCTGTCTGGATGGTGCGCTGGGTGGTATTCAGTTCCTGGTTAGCCTGTTGCGCCATAATGTTTGCCTTTTTGATTTCACCCTGGTTCCTGTTGAAGAAGGGGAGATCGATGGCAGCATAGAAGCCGAGGTAAGGCACAGCATTTTGCGGGTTGTAGATGATACCAACCTGTGGTTGTGGTACAGCGAGTGCTTTCTGGTATTTCACATTGCTGTTGCGCTCGTCGATGTTACTCTTTGCGAGGGCGATGTCAGAGCGGTTGTCCAGCGTTTGGGCAATGAGGCTGTCCAGGGTAGCGCTGGGGGTGAGTGTCTGCACATCGCTCAGGGTATCGACATCTACATTGGAGGGGATACCGGTGAGGAGGCGCAGGTTTTGCAGTTCGTTCAGGTAGTCCTGCTGGAATACGCTGAGTTGCAGGTTGTACTGATCCAGCAATACTTTGGTACGTGCGAGGTCAGTTTGGGTAATTACCTGGTTCTTGTAGCGCAGCTCATTGATCTTCACGAGGGTATCGAGGTTGCCTTTGCTATCCTGCAGGAGGGAGAGTCTCTTTTTGAGCACCCAGCAGGTGATCCAGCTGTTACCGACGTTGAGGGAGAGGTTGCGTACGTTTTCCTGGTATTCATTGTCCGCCACTGTTACATCCTTTGAGGCTGTTTCAATTTTGTACTTGCGCTGGTTGGGCCACTGAATGGGTTTCGTGAGCTGATACCATACCTGCCGGTTTGAGTTGGAAGACCAGCGGGTGTTGGGGGCGAAGTGAGCAGAATTGGCCAGTTGTAAGGTCTGGTTGTTCAGGTTGGGATTAGGCCGGAGTTTGGCGGTAGTGACGTCGGCCTGTGCGGCGGCGATGTTCATGTACTGGGCCTTAAGCACCGGGCTGTTGGTTCTGGCGGTGTCGATGGCCGCTGCCAGTGTGAAGTTGGTTTGGGCGACAGCAACGTAGTGTATACATGTGAGTACACTGGTTACTACAGCCAATAGGAAGAGCTTCTTCATGTGATGCTGTTTGTCCGCATTTTATTTGTCAATAACTGCAAATTTCAATAATGGTCCTAACGAGAGGAAGGCGGGCGGTTGATTTTAACCCGTTTTTAATTATATTATTAAAATGGATATAACAGAAATTAGGGAGGAAATGTTTGACTGGTAAAGGATTGGGGATGTTAGGGGATTTTAAGGGAGATTAAAAATAGAATGGTTGGGGGTTACCTTTTGGAGGGGAGTTTTGGGTTTCGGCGGCTGAAAGCCGCCGAAACCCACTATTGGGTGATTGTCATTTGTTGAATGATGTTTTCAACTTCTGCTTCGGTGGCCCGTAACCGGGTCTGGCAAAAAGTGATCAGTTCCGAAGCCCGCTTTACTTTTGCTGCGAGCACATCTACAGAAACGGATTCCGTTTCTATTTCCCTGGCTATCTGTTGCAGCTCTTTATAAGCTGCTTCATATGTGAGATTCGTTTCCATCTGGGTTGATTGTGTGAATAGTGGCCTGTACGGAGGCATCTACCATCTGTACGGTGATGTCTTCTCCTGGCTGCAGGGCCCTGGCGTTTGTAATCAGTTTACCCTGGTGGTATACCAGTGCAAACCCTTTTTGTAACAAGGTCGTTGGGCTCATGAGGCGTACGACTGTTTCGTGGTGTTGCAGTTTTTGCTGCTGTTGCTGCAGCAATTTACGGCTAAAGCTATGGATGTTTTGCCGGAGGTAGGATAAATCCTGTAGTCTCGCGGCAGTTAATTGTTTGGGTTTGGACAATACCTGTGCTGACAGTTGTATCATCCCGTTTCGCTGCTTTAATAACAGGTGGCGGGCTTGCTGTGGCAATAACTGGTTGTACCGGATCAGGCTTTCTTTTTGCCGGATCACCACGTCCCTGCTTCTGTTGATAATAGCGTTGTGGAGGGCAGACAATTGTTGTTGTTTGCCGGAGACAGATTGTTGTAAGCGGATGATCAGTTGTTTTTGGGTACTGATCAGGGCATCTTCAAACTGCCGGTTATGAGCGATGATCAGTTCTGCCGCGCGGGTAGGAGTTTTGGTGGCGGTATGGGCCATCATATCGGTGATGGTTTCATTTTTATGGTGGCCGATGCCGGTGATGACAGGGATAGGAAATCCTGCCACTGCCTTACCCAGCTGGTACTGATCAAAGAGTAATAAATCTGTTTGTGCGCCGCCGCCCCTGATGATGACGACAGCATCGTAGTGCTTTCCGGCATCTGCTACAGCCTGGAGTTGTGCACATACCTGTGCGGCATTGGCTTCGCCCTGTACGGTGGTGAAGTAATTGTCCGTATGGAAAATATACCCGTGTGCGTTAGCCTGGAGGGTATGCATAAAATCCTGGTAGCCGGCAGAAGAAGGGGAGGAGATGACGGCAATCTTTTGCAGAACGGCCCTGAGGGAGAGTTTTTTATTGCGGGTCAGGTAGCCGTCGGCCACCTGCTGTACAATATCTCCACACTCGGTAACGAGGCGCTGCAGGGTGGCTTGTTTTTGCTGTTCCAGCTGTCCGATGGTGAAGCTGGGATCTATGTCCAGCACGGACAGTTTGAGGCCGTATACGGCGTGGTATTCTACCTGTACCTGTAGCAGTACGTGCATGTCGTTGCCAAAACGCTGACCGGTGGCGGCTTCGAAGTCCCTGATGCGATGGCTGCCGTTTCCCCACGCGGTGGCGGAGATTTTGGCGGTGAGCTGGTGGGTGCGGGGATCTTTTTCGACCAGGTCGAAGTAGTGGTAGCCTTTGGCAGGGTAGAAGGAGTGGCTGGTGATGTCGGCCACGATCCAGCTGCTTTGACGGGAGAAGGCGTTTTTGATAGTGCCCTGGATGTGGGCAGCCAGTTGTGATAACGTTATGTATGGTTGCGTACTCAAAGTGAGGACAAAGGTAGTAACAAAAAACGACTGCCTGGAAAGGCAGTCGTTTATAATAATTCCACGTTATGAAAACAAATCCATAAAAAGCTTCAGGCTGCTTTTTATTATTACAACAATATTAGGGAGTTGGTTACTTAAATCAGTTAATAGCTAGTTAAAGTATTCAGCATTAACATATTGTTAGCTAGCGGCGGGCGGGGCTGTAGGGGGAATATAGGCGATCGGCTATTTTTTGTTTGGAGAGTTTGTTGTATGAAAATGGCCAAAAAAATCGCTTTTGCCTATGGCAAAAGCGATTTTTTTGGGTGGGGGGCCTGCCTCCGGCAGAGGAAAAATTAAACTAGCGTAGCTAAGAAGACATCGAGGCTTTCTTCCTTTTGGAGATTTAGCTTTTGTTTTAAGCGGTAGCGTGCCATCCTGATACTTTTTGCTTCTACAGCCAGGCGGGAAGCTATTTCTTTATTCGTAAGTCCCATTCTTATGTAGGAACAGTATTTTAAATCTAATCTTGTGAGATTTTCGTTTGCCTTTTGTTGCAGGCGATTGAAAAACTCCGGATCTATTTCTTTGAAATCAGCCTTGGCTGCTTCGAATTCCTCATCCATTTTCCGGCTATCGGTGATGATGCGATCCATTTGTCGTAACAGTGGATCTGTGCCGGATATGGTTGTAATCTTCTTCTGTAATGATTGCAAGAGCTCATTCTTTTCTTCTACCTGCAATGCACCTGCCAGCAACTCTTTCTGCAATCGCTCCTGCCGCTCCTGCATGAGCAGTTGCTCTGCTTCTAACCTCGCTCTTTCTTCTGCTTCCAGTTTTAGTTGTAATTGTGTATCGTGCTTTTCTAATTCTAACAATTGCTGATTTTGCAGGCTGGCTCTTAACCGGAAATGATAAGATCTGAAGAAGAAAATCAGGGCGAGTATTGCTGCGATGGCCAGACAGATGTAGAAGAAATTCAGCTCTTTGTTGAAGGAAGCTTTTTGTTGTAGTAGCTGCAATTCCTTGTCTTTTTTCTCTGCTTCGTACTGTGCTCCTAACCGTTTGGCGGTAGATAGTCTTTCTTTGTCAAAAGCCTGTTGGTAGTAATCAATGTATTGTTTGTAATACTTTAATGCTTTTGTGGTGTTACCTTGTTTCTCCGCTACGGCAGCCAGTGCCTGCATGATATGTGCCTTCACCTGTGCACCGCCGGCAGGATAACTTTCTATGGTAAAAAGGGCAGTCTGCAATAAATTTTCCGCTTCGTTCAGGTTGCCATCCTGCACAGCAATATCGCTTAACATACCATAGCAATTGGCCAGTATTTCCTGTTGTTCAGTGGCCTTTGCATATTCAGTGGCCAGGTACAGGTAATGCATGATGCTGTCTTTTTGGCCCGGCCAGTATTCTGCAAACATATTTGCTGTATTCAGTGACAATATCGCTGGTGCACTTCGGGTGATCAATCTTTCATTCTGAGTTTTAATAATCAGCAATGCCATCCTGTTGCAAAACAGGGCGGAGTCGAGGAGGTATTTGGATGCAGAATCATGTTTCTCCCTGTATTTGTATTCCAGGTAGGTACCCAAAGCCTGGTAGCCATTTACGAGGTCATCCGGTTTTTGTGTTTGTATGGCTGTAGAGAGTGATAACCGTGCATATTTCTCCTGAGCTTCCAGGTCATTCCAATCGCCGTATGTTGCAGCGGTGAAGTAATAAATGGTCGGTTCACAGGTTAATTTCTGTTGTCCATCCAGCACCCGTAGTGCTTCAAAGAAATAATGTGTGGCACTATCTTCCTGCTGGCCTATAATATGCAGCCATCCCTTACGGAAGTACGCTAATCCGAGTGCCTGCTTATCTCCCGATTTACGGGCAAGGTACAAGGCGCTATCCATGGCCCTGGCAGCCAGTGAAAAGCTGTCAACGAGTGCATATTGCTGAGTAAGATTGCTGAATATATTGGCCCTGTATTTCAGGTTTTTGAGACCTGTGCTCAGTGCCAGCGCCTGCTGATTGAGCACGATGGCCGACTTCATATCCTTATTCCCAGTGATCCGAGCCATCATGGAGGTGCCGGTCACCCGGTCTTCCAACGGTAAATCCTTGCGGGACAATAAGTTTTGCAAGGAATCAATAAGGATCGTCTGTGCATGAGCTGGCAATTGAAGGCACAGTAATACAATCAACAGGATATGGTATATTCTTTTTTGGGTCATTTGGCAAAAATAATGAGTATTTATGAGTATTTCACTCAACTGACCACTCTCCGCTCCCCAATTTGTTGTCTCCACATGGCATAGTACAACCCTTTGAGTGTCAATAACTGATCATGTGTTCCTGTTTCCACGATCTTTCCTTTCTCCAGCACATAGATGGTATCTGCGTGCATAATTGTGGATAACCTGTGAGCGATGAGTATATTCAATTGCTCTCTGCTGGCTGATATAGACCTGACTGTTTCAGTAATGGCTTCTTCTGTCAGCGAGTCGAGTGCTGATGTAGCCTCGTCGAAAATCAATAACCGGGGATGCCGGATCAATGACCTGGCGATAGAAATACGTTGTTTTTCGCCCCCCGAGAGTTTCAGTCCTCCTTCTCCCAGCAAGGTATTCAGGCCCTGGGTAGAACGATTGAGTAATGGTGTTGCAGCTGCCTTGTGCAGGGCTTCGATCATCTCCTGTTCTGTGGCATCTGGTTTTACAAACAATAAATTGTCTCTGAATGTACCGGCAAACAACTGGGTCTCCTGCGATACAAATCCAATCTGCCTGCGCAGCTGATTATAATGTATTTCGCCGGAGGCTACATCATTGAAATAGATATGGCCCGAGACTGGTTGATAGAGTCCCAGCAATAATTTCACGAGGGTAGACTTACCGGATCCCGAAGGACCCACAAAGGCAATGGTTTCCCCCAGCCGGGCTTGAAAACTGATATCGTCCAGCGCATTCTGTTCTGCCGTCTGGTGGCGGAATACTATGTGATCAAAGCGGATATTTTCCAGTGGACCCAATGTGACCGGTGTTTCGGGCTTATCTTCCACAGGTTTCTGCATCAGCTGATCAAATAACTGTAAGGATCCTTCGGCCTCCCTGTAAAAGAGAATAATATTTCCCAGTTCCTGCAGGGGGCCGAAAATGGTGGTGGATATAAACTGCATGGCAATCAGTTCACCAGTGCTGAGCACTTTGTGAAAGATCAGCCAGAGCAGGATGAAAAGTATAGATTGGCGCAGGAGGTTGAGTGTAGTGCCTTGCAGGAAGGAAAGAGTTCTGACCTGTTTTACTTTTTTCATTTCCAGGTCGAAGATGTTTTTAGTAAAGGTTCTCAATCTCCTGATTTCCGGAAAGGTGAGTCCAAGGCTTTTTACGAGCTCTATATTGCGCAATGATTCGGTGATGGAACCGGATAGTTTGAGGGTTTCTTTGTTAATACTGCGCTGAATTTTCTTCATCTTTCTGCTCAGCATACTTGTCAGCGTACCTAACACAGCTACCCCTACGAAAAACACGGGTACCAGCATCCAGTTTTTATGCAGGGCATACCATGTCAGCACACCTACGCCTACCAGCGATGAAAAGAGGATGTTGATAAATGCGTTGAAAAAACGTTCTGTATCGTTTCTTACTTTTTGTAACAATACCACTGTTTCGCCGCTCCGTTGTTCTTCAAATTCCTGGAAAGAGAGGCGTAGTGTTTGTTTCAGGCCATCGTTGAAGATCTGCATACCGAAGCGCTGTACAATGAGGCGCATGACAAAGTCCTGCAGGGAGCGGGCTAACCTGGCAACCATGGCTACAGAAATAGCGATGATTAACCAGAACAGGACACCTCTGACTAAAACGGATTCCGTTTTGTCGCCGGGGTGCAATGCATAATTGTCGATGATTTTACCAAAGATAATGGGGTCAAACATGGTGGCCACCTGGGCGATGCCTGCGAGCACCAGCGAAAGCACGATCATCCAGCGATGAGGGCGCATATATTGCCAGAAAATTTTCATGCGAATACATGTGGCAAAAACTACACCATGATATTAATTTTTCAGGCTCCCTGGCAATATGCCATACTTTTTGCGGAAGGCGGCAGTAAAATGTTGTGGATATTGGTAACCCACCAGTTCTGCCACTTCGCCTACGGTCTTTTTCTCGTCCAGCAGGAGTTGTCTGGCTTTTTCCATTCGTACATGACTCAGGTAACCAAAGACGGTATGGCCGAAGATAGACTTGAATCCCTGTTTTAGTTTTTTCTGGTTCAGTCCCGATATGAGGGAGAGGGAGAGGATGGAGCAGGTGTCGTGATAATGGGTATCCAGGTATTCACGGGCGGCATACAACTTTTCTACATCCTGTGCACGAAGATCGGTAGCGGGGGCCAGCAGCTGTGCATCGAATACACTGGCCTGCAGCAGAAAGAGTTCTACCATCTTGGCTTCGAGGAACAATCTTTTCATTTGCCCGGTGTAAGTGGTGTAGGTGATGTCGTGAATGATCTGGTGCATTTTACCATTAATTTCCAGGCTATAGCCGGGCCAGTGGTGCTGCTGGGTCAGCATCTGGTTGTAAAACTGGTGCAGAAAAGGGCTTTCTTCTGAAATCAGTGCGGCAAATACAGGTACATCTACTTCTACTTCAAAGAAGGATGTTTCCATACCGGCGAACATGGTATACTGTCCTTTCAGGTTTTCCTGGTAGAAGAGACTGTGTTGGTTTTCGTCCATTCTGAGGTTGGCGCCGTTGTCTTCGCAGATAATGCTGGAGCAACCTTTAAAGTTGTAGTGCATTTCCACCCTGGCAGAAGTCACTTCCATATTGACTTTTCTTTCCTCTTTTGATAAGAAGGAGCCCCAGGCCAGTTTGGCATTGTCCATACGCAATTCATTGAAAGACATGTCAAATCCGTTCTGAGCTTCCGTACAGGTTTGGGAAGAGGTTACAAAAAGTTGGTTATGCGAAGAAAATAAGCCCATAAATAGTACTGATTACGTTATAGAAAGTACTGATTGCGTTAACAGAGGGCGGGTCCCAATGCTGAACTTTGCACAAAAGTAAGTTTTTATGGATTTTAGTCAGCCGCATCGTGTACTGCTTTTTTTTGAAAAAGGGGAGCAATGGCTATCTGCAACACGCGCAATTTATCTTGCGGCACAATGGGAATATTATACACAATTGAAAAGTGAGGGTAAGGTCTATGACTGTGGATATCCGGGACATGGGGAAGGTTTGCTGGTAGGTGTTAATATTGATAATGATACAGAACTGCATCATATCCTGGCAGGGGACCCTGCTTTAAAAGGGAAGGTACTTGAATTAGTAAATGCCTACCCTTATTTTTAATAATATTATTTTAACCATTCCGTGCCCAAACGTGTCATAAGTTAATAATATAATTTATCATATTACAGTAGTAACCAATATTTTGTACAGCCCCTTGCGCGATAAATAAAAAGCTGTATATTTAATATCATATTGTCTTTTGTATAGTTATACATTAGTAATAAAGATCTGGAACCCCGGCCGCCAACTGGCATTCCTATGAAAAACTAAGGCCACAGACCAGGGGGACCAAAGCACTAAAGAACCCTATTCGTATGGAAAGAAGAAACTTTTTGAAGCAGGCATTGATCACTGTGGCAGGCAGTGCAATCATGCCCGGAACAGTGAAAAGCATGGCTTTATGGGAAGAACAACCTCCATTTATTATTGATGCTAAGAATCCCGGAAAATTCTTTGAACCACATTGGAACAAAGGGGTCGGCGCCGGCAGGGCCAATGACGCCTCCAGGCCTGTATGGCAGGAGCAACTGACGGTGGCAGCTAAGAACTGTGGCTTTAAGTATGCCCGTTTTGTGGGCATCTTTCATGACGACATGGGGGTGTATAATGGCGGACAATATAACTGGACACTTGTAGACGACCTGCTGGATAAAACGCTCAAGGCAGGAGTAAAACCATTCATTGCATTCAGCTTCTTTCCAAAAGATATCGCGGGCAGCGAAGCTACCCAGTTTAGCTGGAAAGCCAGGGTAGTGCCACCTACTGACTTCACAAAATGGGGTGAGCTGGTGACAGAGTTTACCAAACACATTGTGGGTAAGTATACTGAAGATGAAGTAAACAAATGGTACTTCGAAGCCTGGAATGAACCAGATCTGCGTGCTTTCTGGGATGGTACCAAATCACAATATTTTACTTTATACAAAACAACCGTCACTGCCATGAAGGCGGTGGCGCCAAAGGTTAAAGTGGGAGGACCAGCTACCAGCGGCCTTTCGGGCGATACGCAGGGAGCATGGCTGGATGAGTTCCTGGGCTATTGCAAACAGGAGCAGCTGGCAGTTGATTTTGTAACAGCGCATCCTTATCCTGCAGACAGTGCGGGCAAGCCCCGTGAACTGGGCTCTCTTTTAAAGGATCTGACAGCATTGCGCAATACGGTGAGCAGGAATTTTCCACAGGCAGAGGTGTATGTAAGCAGGTGGAGTACCAGCCCGGTAGCTTCTGATGCCGTACGTGACGATTTGCCTGCAGCGGCTTTCATCGTGAAAGAGAATGTGGATGCTGCAGGATTGGTGAATGGTGTGTTCTATAGTTCTTTTATAGATGGACCTGAAGAACTCAAAGATACTTTTCACGGTGGCCAGGGATTGATGAATGCCAATGGTATTCCCAAACCGGCATTTCATGCATATCGTATGCTGAATGCGCTGGGTGAAGAGTTGTTATATAATAAAGACGGCATCGTAGTGACGCGTCATAAAGATTCAAAGAAAATCACCGCCCTTCTTTACAATATCCCTGCTACAGTGACAACCGGTGTATCTGGTGGAGACAGGGCAGCAGTGACTGCACTCATGTCAAAGGGAGATACAAAATTATATTCATTCAAAATTCAAAATATACATCCTGACGCCCGTTTCAACGTGGATACTTTGTCAAAAGCAGATGGCAATGCGATTTTCCAGTGGACAAAAGCTGGAAGTCCAGAGCCGCTGAACAAAGACCAGGTAGAAGTGATGAAACAGGTGGCCAATGGGGTGAATGAAGAACAGGTTTTATCCAGTGCAACCGGTGTGTTGTATATAGAGAAAAACCTGGCGCCCTGGGATGTGGTATTAGTAGATGAATTGTCTAAGTAGATAAATGTCTGTCTTTATTTCGTGCGAAAAATGAAGGCGGCTTTTTGATATAGATGACGTTCATCCTTTTTATGTTGTCATTTTGACAATATAGGTTATTTTTATACGCATATCCATGCGTTATGAAAAAACTATTTCTGCTAATCAGCAGTCTGTTCGCCTTACAAACCTTTGCCCAGCAACCTGGTCTCAAACTCTGGTATCGTCAACCAGCCGGAAATGTATGGACAGCTGCCTTACCTGTCGGCAATGGTCGTCTGGGTGGGATGGTCTATGGCAATCCAGCTCATGAAATCATTCAGCTCAACGAATCCACGGTATGGACGGGCAGTCCGAACAACAACGACAACCCTGATGCTTTGGCAGCATTGCCGGAGATCAGGAGATTGATTTTTGCAGGTAAACAAAAAGAAGCACAGGAGCTGGCTGCTGAAAAGATGCAATGCAAAACCAGCAGCGGGCAAATGTTTCAGCCAGTGGGGAACCTGAATTTAACCTTTCCCGGTCATGATCAGTTTACTGGTTATTACAGGGAGCTGGACCTGAACCGTGCTGTAGCTACTACGCGTTATACCGTAAATGGTGTGACGTATACCCGCGAAGTTTTTGCCAGCGTACCTGCGCAGGCGATTGTCGTACAACTGGGCAGCAGTAAAGCAGGCAGCCTGTCATTCAGTGCTTACCTATCCACGCTACAGCCAAATGCGCCTGTGAAAGCAGGGGGCGATACCTTGTCTATTCATGGTATTACCAACAGTCATGAGGGTGTGGAAGGAAAGGTGGTATTCCATGGGATCTCAAAGATTGTGACGAATGGAAAACTCACTGCCAATGATACGGCGATTACAGTCAGCGGTGCAACAACGGCGTTGATCTATATCTCTGTTGCGACGAATTACATCAACTACCAGGATATCGGCGGGAATGCGGTAGCAAAAGCCGGTGCTTACCTGAAACAAGCGAGTACTAAAGGATTTCAGGCGTTATTGCAGGAGCATGTAGCAGCTTATCAGCATTATTTTAACAGGGTTTCTATTGATCTGGGGACATCGCCGGCAGCGGCATTGCCTACCGACGTACGGTTGAAAAACTTCGCGCATACTTATGATCCGCAGTTCGTGGCATTGTATTTCCAGTTTGGACGTTATCTGCTCATTTCCTGTTCACAGCCTGGTGGACAACCTGCTAACCTGCAGGGCATCTGGAATGCGGAAATGCGGCCGCCATGGGACAGCAAGTACACGATCAACATCAATACTGAAATGAATTACTGGCCGGCAGAAAAAGATAATCTGCCGGAGATGCATACGCCATTGATTCAAATGGTGAAGGAACTGTCTGTGACAGGGCAGCGTACTGCGCGCACCATGTATGGTGCGCGGGGTTGGGTAGCTCATCACAATACTGATCTGTGGCGGATTACAGGACCTGTAGACAGAATCTTCTGGGGAGTGTGGAGTATGGGTGGTGCATGGTTGAGCCAGCACCTTTGGGATCGTTATTTATACAATGGTGATACCGCTTATTTGCGGGATGTATATCCTGCCATTAAGGGGGCGGCATTGTTTTTTGTGGACGATCTGGTAGAGGATCCCCTGCATCACTGGCTCGTGATCAATCCTGGTACTTCGCCGGAGAATGCGCCGAAGATAAGGCCGGGTGTATCGTTTGACGCAGGTTGTACAATGGATAACCAGATTGTATTTGATGCATTGAGCGCTGCCATTCGTGCTGCGAATATACTGAAAGTTGATGCTGCTTTTACCGATACATTGAAGGTAATCAGGGACAAGCTGCCACCTATGCAGGTGGGGCAGTATGGCCAGTTGCAGGAATGGATGGAAGACCTGGATGATCCGGAAGATCATCACAGGCATATTTCTCATTTATATGGGTTGTTTCCTGCTGCACAGATTTCTCCTTACAGGCATCCGGAATTGTATAGTGCAGCCAATACTACCCTGCTGCAAAGGGGAGACGTATCCACAGGCTGGAGCATGGGCTGGAAAGTAAACTGGTGGGCGAGATTACAGAATGGTGAGCATGCACTGAAACTGATCAGTAACCAGTTGTCGCCAGTGGGCGAACACGGTGGTGGTACGTATACCAACCTGTTTGACGCGCATGCACCTTTTCAGATTGACGGCAATTTTGGTTGCACATCTGGCATTACCGAAATGCTGATGCAGAGCCATGATGGGGCGATACAGTTATTGCCTGCATTGCCGGCGGAGTGGAAGCAGGGACATGTGAATGGATTGCGGGCGAGAGGTGGATTTACCATTACTGCATTGGAATGGAAAGATGGAAAAGTTGTGAAGCTGAAGATCCTTTCCACATTAGGTGGTAATTGCCGGCTTCGTGTACCGAATACCCTGAAGGGAAAGGGGCTGGTGGCAGCGAATGGGGATAACCCGAATCCTTTTTACGAGGTAGTGGAGATTGCACAACCGATTGTGAAAGATGCATCAAAGGTAGCACCAATGCAGGTTGCCGCTACTCAACTATATGATTTGCCAACGCAGAAGGGCAAAGCGTATGTACTCACAAATTAATTGTTTATTTTTCTATTTATGGTCAAACGTACATTACTATCATGCCTTTGCATGTTCCTGGCTGTTGCCGGCATGTCTCAAAACGTATACCTGTTCGCATATTTCAAGGGAAACGGGGAAGATGGGTTACATCTTGCTTACAGCAAAGATGGGTATAACTGGTCGGCATTAAAGGGCGATTCTTCTTTTTTAACACCAACAGTGAGCAAAGATAAACTGATGCGTGATCCCTGTATCATCAGGGGCGGAGATGGATTATTTCACATGGTGTGGACGGTGAGCTGGAACGACAAAGGTATTGGGTATGCATCGTCAAAGGACCTGGTTCACTGGTCTGAACAGGCATTTATTCCTGTGATGGCGAAGGAAGATAGTGCGCGGAACTGCTGGGCGCCAGAGATTACGTACGATGCGCCATCAAAGACGTATATGATATACTGGGCGACGACGATCTCAGGCCAGTTTAAAGAAACAGCGGCCAGCAAGGAGGCCGGGTATAATCACCGGATGTATTATGTGACGACGAAGGATTTTAAAACGTATTCTGAGACGAAACTTTTATACAACCCTGGTTTCAATGTAATTGATGCGACGATCGTAAAAGATGGTGCCAGGTACATGATGGTGATGAAGGATGAAACCATTGAACCACCTGCAAAATACCTTCGGCTGGCATACAGCAGTAAGCTGACAGGACCGTATACAAAAGCCGGGCCTTCCATCACCGGTAAGTACTGGGCCGAGGGACCTACGACTGTGAAGATAGGGAATACCTGGCTGATCTATTTTGATAAGTATACGGAGCATAAGTATGGTGCGATCAGCTCTGCAGATGGAAAGGAGTGGAAGGATATTTCTGATAAAATCAGTTTACCGAAGGGGATCAGGCATGGGACTATTTTTACGGTAAGTGAAAAGGAGTTCAGCAGGCTACTTCATTAATTATCTATTTCAAACTATCTTAAAAAATAGGATGCATTCGAAAAGAGTGCATCCTATTTTGCTTTTATTTTGTACTGAGGCATGTATAGATGGTGAATAATTAACCCAAATTAAAAGCACGCAAAATGGCAACAACATTTAAACTTGGAGGAACACTGGAAATAAACCGTCTTGGGTATGGGGCCATGCAGCTTACCGGCAAGGGGGTATTTGGCGATGTGGATGACCGTGAGAATGCAAAGAAAGTATTGCAGGCTGCTGTAGCAGGTGGTGTGAATTTCATTGACACTGCCGAGGCATATGGTCCGAAAACGAATGAAACACTGATAGCAGAAGCATTGCATCCTTATAAATCAGACCTGGTTATTGCAACCAAGGGTGGTTTTGTGCGCCCGGGACCTGATAATTGGGTGCCAAATGGGAAGCCTGATTTTATTCGTGAGAATATTGAAGGGAGTCTTAAAAGACTGAAAGTAGATACGATTGATTTGTGGCAGTTGCACCGTATAGATCCGAATACGCCGGTGGAGGAGACGTTAAAGCCGGTGATAGAGGCGGTAAAGGCAGGAAAGATCCGCTATGTGGGTTTATCAGAGGTAACAGTAGATCAGATCAAACAGGTGCAGCAGATTTTGCCGATTGTATCAGTGCAGAACCTGTATAACCTGGGGGAAAGGAAGTGGGAAGATGTGCTGGACTATACTACGGGGCAAAACCTGGCATTTATACCCTGGTACCCGCTGGCATCTGGTCCGCAGAAAATGGCGGACAAGATCAAGGCGATAGCTGATAAGCATCAGGCAACGACGGCACAGATTGCACTGGCATGGTTACTGAAGAGAGCTGATAATATCCTGTTGATTCCGGGAACGAAGTCAGTGGCGCATCTGGAAGAAAACCTGCAAGCTGCAGAGGTGGAATTGACAAATGAAGAATTTGACACATTGTCCAAATAAAGGCCGGCCGCAGGTCATAATCTGAAATCCCAAACATTTTTGCGCTCAGTGAAGATGTTTGGGATTTCTCTTTACGAAAAAAGCATATTATATTTATTTTTTTAACCACGTTACTCAGTCAATATGCTTTCTTATCCTGTACGTATCGCCCTGATCGCTGCCCTTGGCGGCTTTCTTTTCGGCTTTGAAACAGCCGTTATATCAGGCGCGGAAAAAACCATCCAACAATTATGGGCACTCGATTCTTTCTGGCATGGCTTTACGGTGGCCGCCAGCCTGATTGGTACTGTCCTGGGTTCGTTGCTGGTAGGTGCTCCTGCCCGCATTTACGGCCGTAAAAAAGTTCTGCTCACCATTGCCGTTATTTTCGTGATCTCGTCTATTGGCTGTGCTTCTGTATCTGCATGGTTCCTGTTTGTATTCTTCCGCTTTACCAGTGGGTTTGCAGTGGGCGCCTCTTCAGTAGTAGGGCCTATGTACATTTCCGAAATAGCGCCTGCACATCTCAGAGGCAGGCTGGCAGGCATGTTCCAGCTGAACATAGTGGCTGGTATCTTCATTGCTTATCTTACTAATTTTCTCTTTGTAGGTCTGGGAGATCATGCATGGCGCTGGATGCTGGGCATTATGGTGATTCCTTCTGCGCTCTTCTGGATATTGCTCCGCGCTATACCTGAGAGTCCACGCTGGCTGATTCTCAATAACCGGGAGGCAGAGGCGATTCCTGTTATGAACCGTTTGCTGGAAACTGATGTGAATGGTGCTATTCAGGCTATCAAAGAATCAGTACAGGCGCACCAGGAAAAACTGTTCCAGGGCAGGTATATGAAACCTGTGATGTATGCGGTATTGCTGGCGATGTTCAACCAGTTGTCAGGTATTAATGCGATTTTGTATTATGCACCCCGCATTTTTGAAATGGCGGGATTTGATGAGAGTAAGGCTTACCTGCAACCTGTGTACATTGGTGCGGCGAACCTTTTATTTACTATGCTGGCGATGACGGTGATTGACAAATTTGGTCGTAAGACGCTGATGTTAATTGGTTCAGTGGGTATGATTGTTTTCCTGGGTTTAACAGCTTATGCTTTCAGGGATGTGCATGCTGCGAACAGTAATGTGTTGATTTACCTGATTGGGTTCATTGCGTTCTTTGCATTCTCCCAGGGGGCGGTGATATGGGTGTTTATTTCGGAGATTTTTCCGAATTCTGTGCGATCACAGGGAGGATCATTGGGGAGTTTTACACATTGGATTATGGCGGCGATTATTTCCTGGACGTTCCCGATTATTGTGGAGGGGAGTGAGCGGGGTGGTTTTTATTCATTTGTGTTTTATAGTGGGATGATGTTGTTGCAGTTGTTGTTTATTTTGAAGATGATGCCTGAGACAAAGGGGAAGTCATTGGAGGCGATTCAAAAAGAGTTGGGGATTAAGTAATAATTTTTAGATACTCACAAAAGAACCATTTCTGCCTTCGGCAGAAGTGGTTCTTTTGTTTGGGCGCCTGCGGCGGGCGGGGATGTAATTGAATTCGGCAGAAGTGGCTTTTTTGTGGGGGCAGGAATGTAACTGAATTTTGCCTATATTAGGAATTATTAACCCTTGCCACGCAATGAAGCTACTACTCTTTGTGCTACTGTTTCCCCTCACGGTAGCCGCCCAGCAAACCCCGTTTGTCCTGAGGGGACAGATTGGCCATCTCGGTTCCGATTGTCAACTGTTGCTGTCCTATCTTTCTAATGGAAAGGAAATCAGTGACAGCACACATTTGCAGGATGGAAAATTTGAATTCAAAGGAACGATCAATGATGTCTCCGATGCGCTGATGATTTTGAGAACCCCGCAGAATATTAGTGCGCTGCCCCTGGATGCTATTCTTTTTTACATAGAAAAGGATACGATGGAATTGATTGGGAAGGATTCCCTCGTGACAGCTACTTTTACAGCTGGTGCTGTGAACCAGGCATACCAGGAACTAAAGGCCAGGCTCAAACCCATCCGGGACAAGCAAAAGAACATTTACCGCGAATATACCTCAGCTCCGCTGGAAGCCCGGCACCTGCCTGTATTTCAGTCATCGATCGCGGATGAATACACGATTACCCGGAATGATGAAAAGCAGGTATACCTCAGTTATGCAGCTGCGCATCCCAATTCCATTATCAGTGTAGTCGCCTTGCAGTGGTATGCGAATGGAGTACCTGATACCAAAGCGGATTCGTTGTATCAATTGTTATCGCCGGCGGTAAAATCGAGTAGTAAAGGGAAGGCCTTTGGAATGCTCCTGAAATAATTATATTTGAATTCATTAATTATCAACAAATGACGGACTTGTCTGTTTTTTATAAATTAGATGCTGATATTGCATGGGAGCCAACGGACCCCGGGGTAAAGAGAAAAGTGATGGCATACAATGACCAGCTGATGATCGTAAAAGTGGCTTTCGAAACCGGTGCAGTAGGTACCTTACACGCGCACCGACATTTACAGCTATCGTATATAGAAAGCGGATCGTTTGAGGTGGAGATTGCCGGCCACAAAAAAGTATTGCGAACAGGGGATGTGTTTTCGGTGCCTTCCCAGGCTATCCACGGTGTAGTTTGTAAAGCGGAGGGTGTACTCATTGACGTCTTCAATCCCATGAGAGAAGATTTTTTACCCAGATAATCAATTAATTATCACCAAAAAGCGAATATTATGTTGTCTCAAAGAATGCAAGAAGCGCTGAATAAGCAGGTTTTAATGGAGGCGCAGTCATCGCAGGCTTACCTCGCAATGGGTAGCTGGGCAGACATTCAGCCGGGTCTGAAAGGAGTTACAAAATTCTTCTTTAAGCACAGTGACGAGGAAAGGATGCACATGCTGAAACTGATCCATTATATAAACGAGCGCGGAGGTTTTGCCATCGTACCGGCATTAGGTCAGCCAGTTCTCACCTTTCCATCCCTGAAAAAGGCATTCGAGGAGCTGTTTGCCCATGAGGTGAAGGTAAGTGAAGGTATTAACGAGCTGGTAGACATTGCATTGCAGGAGAAAGATTACGCTACGCACAACTTTTTGCAGTGGTATGTAAACGAGCAGATCGAAGAGGAAAGACTGGCCCGCGAGTGTAATGATAAGCTGGAGCTGATTGGAGATGACAAAAGTGGTCTTTATTTGTTCGATCGTGACATTATGACGATGGAGCAGCAATAGGAAAAATATAACTCCTTGATATAGAAGGGGGAAGTAGTCTGACAAGGACTACTTCCCCCTTCTTTTTTTGGCTAAATCTGATGCCTGTAAATATTAATGTATCGGTAATAATATATATTATAAATAATTAATTCAGAAAGATTTATTATTTTTATTTGCCATATACTTTTACTACATTGCTGTCCGAAATATAATGAAAAGTTAGAATGCAAAAAGAGGTTAATATAAATGATCTATGGGAGCGCTTCACGAAGGGGAGTGATGCCCGGTCATTTGAGGTTTTATTCCATGAATTAAACCCACGACTCATTAAATTTTGCACGCTGTACGTTCATTATCAGCAAGTTGCTGAAGAGATAGTTTCGGATGTATTTGTGAAATGCTGGATGGACAGAGCGCAGATGCAGGTGGTAGAAAAGCCCGAAACGTACCTTTTTATTGCTGTAAAAAACCAGGCCCTGAACTATAATAAACGTTTTTCCAGTATCCAGGTTGTCAATATTGAGGACCATGATGGGGGTGGGGTACTGATCACAGAGGCCTCGCCGGAGTTGGAGCTGGAGAAGAAAGAACTGATTTTCAAAATGGATCAGGCGATTGGTACACTGCCACGTCAATGTGGTATCATATTCCGGCTCATCAAGGAAAACGGTATGAAATACAAGGAGGTAGCGGAGATTCTCAATATTTCGCATCGTACTGTTCACACGCAGATGCTCCGGGCTATGAAGAAGATGAGTAAGGCGATGGATCCGTATTTGAAGAAGGTAAACCGACAGGCGACAGACAATCTCATCAGTACTATATTAGTTTTATTCATATTTATGGGTAATTAGGACTTGGAATTATATGTTAAAATTTTTTTTAAAGCTTGTACGCATATTACCATTAAAAAATTGTCCTATATACAAAGGGTTATTCCAACGGACAATGAGCGATCGTTTTTTTGAAATGGTTATAAAGGACCTGGTTGGTGACATCACACCTCAAGAAGGCCAGGAACTACAACATATTATGCGTGAGGATACTGTCTCAGCAAGGCAGTATGACATGTTCCGTACCTACTGGGCTCAGAATCAGACTGATTATATAGATGGGCGCAGGCTTTTTGAAAATGTGCAGACCAGGATCAATGAGTTGGAAAAAGAAGCAGGTACGCCGGTCATGGCGCCGCTGATGAAGCCTGTACGTAATACAGGCCGTATGCGCTGGGTAGCAGCGGCAGCATCACTGGCACTCCTCATTACTGCGGGCGCATTTTATTATATATATGAGCGCGGCACTATGATGCAAAAAGTGACTGCCAAGGGGCAGAAATCCACTTTTATAATGGAGGATGGTACAAGAGTAACACTCAATGCGGACAGTAAACTAGAATATAGAGAAGACTTTGCAACTAAAAACAGGGAAGTATACCTGACGGGGGAGGCATTTTTTGATGTACATGCAGATCCACAAAAACCTTTTATCATCCATACTTCCAAAATGGATATCAAGGTACTGGGTACTGCTTTCAACGTAAAATCTTATCCAGACGAAGCTTCTTCTGAAGCTACGCTGATTAAAGGGGCGATAGAGGTGACCGTGACCGACAATCCATCTGAGAAAATAATATTGAAGCCTTCTCAGAAACTGGTGCTGAACAACTTTGACTCTACAAAGAGAAAAGCTGTCAGCATAAGAGATTTAGTGCCAGCTGTACCAAGTGTAACATCCATGACCTATCTGAATGACAAGAAAGATTCATCGGTAGTGATGGAAACCAGCTGGTTACAAAACAAACTGGTATTTCAGGACGAAGATTTTGGAACGCTGGCCAAGAGAATGGAACGCTGGTATAATATCAGTATCCACTTTAACCGGGTTGGTTACAGACAGTTGCGGTTTACAGGTGTTTTAGAAGGGGAGACAATTGCAGAAGCACTGAATGCATTGCACCTGACAGAGAACTTCAACTATAAGATTGAGGATTCAACGATCGTAATATATTAAAGAAGAACCAGGTAAATCAAGAAATTCCTTTCATAAGTAGTGAAAGGTGAGATGAGGACCCTATGCCGATGCCTATGATGTGTAATACCTATGGAATCGCCCTTTCATTTCACCAGAAGCAAAGTAAAAACAACTAAAATTTTGTCTATGGGAAAAGAAAGCGATTACTACTGAATAAATGCGGGGATCATTTAAATAACCCCCGCTGAAAGATGACTTATTCCAATAAAACAGCAGGCCTTTTCGCACGAGTACTGTCGTTTTAACACTTTTATCACCTTTAACATCTAAGTTATGAGTTTTTATGTACGCCCCAGGGGCGTCAAGATCCCTTACGGGCTTTTAAGGCCATTGCTGATTTTACAACTAACGTTAGGGTTCATCCTTTTTCTGAATCTGCATGTGGTTGCAAATGTTCTTTCCTCAAAAACGATTACACTGAACCTCCGCTCTGTTGAATTTAAGGAGGTGCTTTCTATTATCGAACACCAGAGCGATTATCGCTTTATGTTCAGCAACAGAAATATCCCTAACAAAAGCAAAGTGGATATTAATGTGAAAGATGCACAAATCAACACTGTGATGGATATGATCCTGGACAACTCAGGTTATACCTACCAGGAGCTGGCTAATAACCTGATTGTGATTGTGCCTATGGGTGAGAGAATCACTACTGTGAAAATCACCGGTAAGGTACTGGATCAGACAGGTGAGGCTTTGATTGGTGCTTCAGTGAAAATCAAAGGAACTTCGGATGGGGTAGCTACAGATGAAAATGGTGGTTTTACTTTAAGTGTACCTGACGATGCAATCCTGGTGGTATCTTACGTAGGTTTTAAAACACAGGAAATTCCTGTGAACGGAAAAACTGCGCTGACTATCACTTTGCAGCCTGCAGATAAGATGATCAACGAGTTCGTAGTAACGGCGCTGGGTATCAAGAGGGAAGAAAAAGCCCTCGGTTACTCAGTTTCTACCATTACTTCAGAGCAAATCAACGCAGCTGGTAACACCAACTTCGCTTCCGCCTTATATGGTAAGGCGGCAGGTGTGAAAATCACCACAGCGCCAGGTGGTGCTACCAGTGCCGTTAACATTCAGATTCGTGGTGTAAACTCCCTGAACTATAGCACCCAGCCGCTGTATGTGGTAGATGGTGTGCAGATCAGGAATAATAACGAAAGCGGTGGTGCAGGTGGTAACTCTACCGGTTATTGGGACGACCCACGTATCCGTGGTAACGGTATCCTGGATATTAACCCTACTGACATCGAAAACCTGACCGTATTGAAAGGCGCGAGTGCGACAGCCTTGTATGGTTCTGATGCGGCGAGTGGTGTGGTTGTAATCACTACCAAGAAAGGCCAGAAAGGCAGAGGTCTTGGTGTAGATGTCAACTACAATGCGACGAGAGAGTCGATTGCAAACGGTCCTCAGTACCAGAACACTTACGGTCCTGGTTACGACAGGGCGAGCAACGTTGCATTGGGTGCGACCGAAGAAGGTTGGGTACCTGTGGGTACTGATGGAACCGTCCGACCCTTCTTCAGAGCGTATGGTCAGTTTGGTCCAAAAATGACAGGTGAGATGGTACCATGGTGGGATGGCTCTATGCACCCCTATTCTCCCCAGCCAAATAACTATAAACAAATGTTTCAGAAGGGATACAATTCAAATTTGAATGTATCCCTTTCGAATATGAACGAAAAAGCAAACTATCGTTTCTCTTATACACGCGGTGATTACAAAGGTATCCAGATAGGTACCCTGCAGGGTAAAAATACCTTCAACCTGAATAGTACGATCAAGTTGCACAGTAAGGTAAGCTTAGATGTGGTAGGTGGTTATGTAAATACAACTGTGACAAACAGGGCCCGCCTGATGAACCGTCTCTTTAATTCATTCGATGGTTTCTTCAGCCGTGCTGAAGATATGGCTGTTGTATTTGACAAGTACAAAACTTCCAAAGGTTACAAATGGGTACCTTATGATAATACCCAGCTGAACCCGGATGAAGCCCTGGCGTACAACATTCGTCCTGAACTGCTGAACTTCCTGTGGTACCAGCTGCGCAACAATGAAGTGGAGAACCAGGATCGTTTATTGTCCAGTGTAACATTGAATATCGACCTGGCAAAAGGTCTGAAACTCCGTACCAGGGTAGGTAATGACTTTACCAGCATCAATACGGAAGCGAAGAGCTATAACGAATATCCAATCGCGTTCAATACAACCAGTAGTACCGGTTCATATGGTGTAACCAAAAACCGCTATGCGATCGTATATACCGACCTGTTAGCTACCTATGCAAATGACCAGACAAAAGTATTTGGTTATAGCATCAGTGGTGGTTTCCAGAGCCGCCAGGAGAGTTTCACAGATCAGACTTCCTCTACAAGCGGTGGTCTGGTAACTGCTAACTGGTTCTCCCTGAACAACTCTTACAATGCCCAGACAACTTCAGAAGTACGTAGCAAACTGTTGAAATACGCTTACCTGGGTATTATGAACTTAAGCTACAGAAACTATGTGTTCTTAGAGGCTACTGCCCGCCAGGAGTATTCTTCTACATTGCCTATTGCGAACAACCATTATTTCTATCCTTCTGTGAACTCTTCCTTCATCTTTACAGATGCGTTTGAAATGCCAAAATGGTTAAGCTATGGTAAGGTGCGTGCATCTTATGGTATGGTGGGTAACGCGCCTCCGCCATATGAATCAAACGTCGTTTATACACAGAAACCGATCTCTACGACTACCGGTTCTGTACCTGTACTGACTGCACAAAATGCATATGGTAACTCTGACCTGAAGTCTGAGAAGAAAACTGAAATGGAATTTGGTATCGAAACCAAAATGCTGCAGAACAGGATTGGGGTAGACATCTCTGTTTATAACAGTAATGTAAAAGACCTGCTGATGCGTTTGTCCACACCGGTATCCAACGGTGCGCTGACACGTATCACGAACGTAGGTCAGCTGAACAGTAAGGGTCTTGAAATCGCTTTCAACGCTAACCCGCTGAAACGTCCAAAAACAAACTGGAATACCCGTCTCAACTTTGCGTTCAACAACTCTAAGGTGGTAAGCCTGGCTGATGGTGTAAACCAGATCGTGTTCAGAGGTGGTGATGCAAACTCTGTGGAAATCGTAGCAGAGAAAGGACAGACGATCGGTAATATCTATATGTATCCTTACGCGAAAGATGCTAATGGTAACATGTTGGTAAACTCCAGTGGTTTCTACTATGTAGACAAGTCAAAATATGAGAAGGTTGGTAACATTCTGCCTAAAGTAGTAGGTGGATGGTCCAATACCTTCAGCTACAAAGCGCTGACCCTGGATATCACCATCGACTACCGCTTTGGTGGTGAGATCATGTCTATGCCACAGAAATATGGTACCAACGCTGGTATGTTCAAGTCTACCATGAAATACAGGGACGAAGCAAACGGTGGTCTTCCTTACTATGTAAACGAACAGGGTGTAGCTACCAGACTGGCTAGCCACACTACGCCTTCTCCATATGGTAAAGCTTATCACGACGGTATTATTCTACCTGGTAAGAAGGAATCTGACGGTACTGACAATGATAAAATCGTAGAAGCAGCTAACTACTACCTGACTGTATTCGACGCTTCTTCCAACGGTTATAATGGTCCTGCGGTAATCAAGAACAGTTATATCAAATTCAGAGAGGCCGTACTGAGCTACAACCTGTCAAAAGGTACTGCCCAGAAATTGCACATGCAGAACATTCGTTTATCATTGATCGGTAGAAACCTGTTTTACTTCTACAGAACTCTGAAGAACATTGACCCTGAAGCTCCTGTAGGTCAAAGCTGGTTAAACCAGGGTGTTGATGAAGGTTCTACCGGTGCTACCCGCAGTATTGGTTTTAGTTTAAATGCAAGCTTCTAACTATTCTGAAGACCTAACAAACAGACATGATCATGAAAAAAATTTTGTTACATATAGGTTGCGTTTTTACACTGGCCATTGCGATGACCGGCTGTAAGAAACAGCTTGAAGAATATTATACAAATCCTGATAAGACGACCGATCCGACTATTGAGAAGTTATTTTCCTCTATGATGGATAATAACCGTGTGCGCCCTATGTACTGGGACCTCCGTACTTTACAGTTCAACCAGATGGGGAAGTATTGTCAGATGGTCGCTTATCTGAACGAGTTGACGACTTATTCCCAGATCGATGACTATATAGAGGATCGCTGGAATGATTTCTACACACCGAATAACCAGAGTAATAATGCAAATGATGCGGGTAGTGGTAGTGGTCCGCTGGCACAATACCGTACCATGCAGCGGTTGTACAAGGAACTGCCTATCGATGAGCGTCCGAACATGGAAGTATTCATGATGGCGGGCAGGGTACTGTTGCTGGATCAGGCTGCGCAGATGGTAGATATGTTTGGTGATATTCCTTACTCCGAAGCCGGTAGCCTGGATGCCACTGCTACGATCTCCAATCCCAAATTTGATTCACAGAGTGAGGTATACGATACCGTATTAACTCAGCTGAAATCAATGGCTGACTGGTTTGCGGCTGCTACCCTGAATACAGTAGCCTCCTCCGCTTTTGCTAACCAGGATTTTGTGAACCATGGTAGCCTGACTAAATGGCGTCGTTATACTAACTCCCTGCGTCTGCGTTACCTCATGCGCCAGTCTTATTATGATGAGGCAAGAGCAAAGACCGAGATCCAGGAAATGCTGTCTAACCCACTGCAATACCCACTGGTAGATGGGGATGGTGTAGGTGATAACTATAGCCCTTACAATACAGACGTACTGATATTCCAGTTGACAAACTATACCAATACCCTGAATAGTGCCTTTACGGAAATCAATTCACAGGCGGCGCCGGATTATATGTTGAATACCGTAATGCTGCCGGTGAATGACCCGCGTATTCCGCTGATGTTTGATAAATGGGGTGTTACTTTGAATAACGTATTTACGCCGAATGCTACTTACAGGGCAATGTCACAGCAATGGACATCTGCCATGCAGAGTGATAGTATTAACTACTTCTCTACCATTGACTCTACCACTTACCGTTTCAACTCTCACCTGCCAGGTGTCATGATGAGTGCTGCGGAGACGAACTTCCTGAAAGCAGAAGCTTTTGAACGTTGGGGTTTATCCGGTGGTACTGCGGCTGCGAGTTATGAACTGGCAGTACGCCAGGCTATTGCGTTCTCTTATTACCTGCACTCTACCAATACTACACAGTATGAAGCTGTCACTCAGCCATCTACTACTGATGTAGATGCTTTTTTGGCTAAAGCAGCGGTTGCTTATACCGGTACTACGCAGGAGAAACTGGGTAAGATCTGGACACAAAAATGGCTGGCATTTGGATTTACACAGTGTGGACAGGCATGGGCTGAATACCGCAGAACGAAGTATCCACAGATCACCGTTTGGCAGTCTTCTTCTTCCCTGTATCCAACGCCTCCAACCAGGTTCACTTATCCTGCCAGTGAAAAGGCTTATAACACAAGCTATTCAGCCGTGCAGGCAAATGATACCAGGACCACAAAAATCTTCTGGGATGTAAACTAATAACCACACTTATAATTTAGATGGTGGAAGGCCACAAGGATTTTTATCTTTGTGGCCTTCCTGTTTTAAATTTGTGATATGAAGAAAGGAGTATTGTCATGTTTATTATTATGTGGGCTACTGCCTGTAATGGCACAGCGTAAGGCTACACTGGTACGAGAAGAAATGGTAATGGATAAGCCGCCGGTGCCTGCAGCACATGCGTCTACCATGACGGAGCTGGCAGATGGCAGGCTGATGATGTCGTGGTTTGGCGGGAGCCGGGAGAGTGCCAGGGATGTATGTATTTATACTGCTATATATTCTAAAGGAAAATGGTCGGCACCCCTGGTAGTAGCTGATGGGGTAGTGAATGATTCTACCCGGTTTGCAGCCTGGAACCCGGTGCTGTATACGAATAAGAAAGGGGAGCTGCTGTTGTTTTATAAAGTAGGACCTAATCCACGGGAATGGTGGGGATTGATGAAGACTTCTAAGAATAATGGGAAGACCTGGTCTAAGGCAGTACCACTGCCGGATAGTATTTTAGGCCCCATCAGGAATAAACCGGTGTTGTTATCTAACGGGTTATTGTTGCATCCGTCCAGTACAGAGAGCCTGGATGAGAAGGTGTGGAATGTGCATGTGGAGTTTTCTGATGTGTATGGAAAGCACTGGAAGCGGGTAAATATAGATTGTGATACGTTTGGGGTGATTCAGCCTACGATTCTTTTTCATCCCGGAAATAAGCTGCAAATGCTGTGCAGGAGCAGGCAGAATGCGATTGTGGAGAGTTGGTCAGCAGATAATGGGTTGACCTGGTCAAAGTTGAGGAAACAGGATATGTTGAATCCGAATAGTGGGATTGATGCGGTGACGACAAAGAGTGGGGTACATGTGTTGATTTATAACCCGGCGGTGAGTGGAAAGGATTGGTCTGATGGGAGGAACGAGTTGCGGGTAGGAGTGTCAAAGGATGGGGAGCATTGGGAAGATGTGTATGAGCTGGAGAAGCATGAGAAAGGGGAGTTTAGTTATCCGGCGGTGATAGAGGGGAAGAATGGGGAGATACATATTAGTTATACGTATGATAGGAAGAATATTAAGCATGTGGTGATAAAATTATAACTGCCCCTGAAGTTTTGCCTGATTTTGATGATTTTGCCGGAGGCAAAATCATCAAAATCGGCTAAGTTTGTTTTAGTAAACGAATCATTATATGAGTCAGCAATTAGAAGTCTGGATGCGTGGCCCCATTGCCGGCGTCCCCACCCTGCTCCAACCCATTGCCCACGCCCTCCTGCAGGCCCAGGAAGAGATCCATGCTAATCTCAAAGACTTCCCTGCATCCAAACTCTGGGACACTCCATTCGACTGCGCCTCCGTCGCTTTTCACCTCCAGCATATCAAAGGGGTATTGGACCGCCTCTTCACCTATGCCGAATCCAAATCCCTCTCCGAAGCACAACTTGCCGCCCTTGCAGCCGAAGGCAAAAAGCAGCCCGACATCACTATACATTCATTACTCGCTGCCCTCGACGCGCAAATCACCATCAGTATTGCCAAACTACAAGCTACTGAAGAATATGCCCTGGGGGTACCCCGCGGCATCGGCAGAAAACAAATTCCCACTACACTCGGCGGTTTATTATTTCACGCCGCAGAACATACCATGCGCCATACCGGCCAATTGCTCGTCACTACAAAAATATTAAAACACGGTTCCTAACGTTGATGTATGTATTATAAAAATACCTTACTTCATTGCTAAGCATTTAATTGTTAATGAATTTTAAACATTGTTAACACAATTTAAAACCCGGCTTATCAGTTTTGGATTGTGAAAAACTTCTCTATTTTTACTGCCGGTAGCCAAATCAAAATTGCTGAAACGAGAACTGATGTAGCATTGAGAGAGTAGCAAAGTAATAGATAAACTTGTACACAGCATTGTATTAATCGACGTTATTGAACTTGGAAGTTACATTGTTTTTAATCAGTCATTTTAACCGAACTAAAATCTAAAATGGAGATGATGATTGAATCCGCGTAATGCCTGCCAGTTTATTTTTCAAAAATTTATGTGCGGATTGAAAAACCGTAGCTCAAGGTGAGTACTGTTTTTTGAGGTGTAGAACTAAACCAATAGTTTTTGTCCACTGCCAGATCGGGTAGTGAGCAAGGGAAATTCGTGTGTCTTTCTGATCGTAACTGCATACGATGAAATGCCTTATTTCATCGCACAGGAGACGTATGTCTTTTTTTAAATAAACAATTGTTATCGCTGCAAAAACAAGCTGCAGCGAACGGGGGATGTATGTGCCAACTATAAAAGGATAAGCTTAATACCAAAATCAAAGTATATGAAGAGAAGACTAGTTTTTCTTTCTCGGATATGCCTGCACAGTATATGGATGTTATTCCTCTCCATGCTGGCATTTTCCCAGTCCCGCACCATTACCGGTAAGGTTTTGGATGCAGGCGGACAAAGTCCCTTACCCGGTGTAACCGTACAGGTAAAAGGTGCTACTATCGGCACCCAGACCAAGGCAGACGGTTCCTATTCCCTGAATGTTCCAGGTGGCAACATTACCCTGGTATTTACTTTCGTAGGTTACAAGACGGAAGAACTTCCCTTAGGTACTTCCAACACGCTCAATATTAGCTTATCTGCTGACGTTACTTCTCTCAAAGACGTGGTAGTAGTAGGTTATGGTACACAGAAGAAACAGGAAGTGACTTCGGCTATTACCTCCATTACGCCTACGGACTTCCGTCAGAGCGGTGCCCGTAATGCACTTGACCTGATACAGGGTAAAGTTGCGGGGTTGCAGATCACCCGCATCGGTGGTTCCAATCCTAATACCAGTCCTGCTATCCAGCTGCGCGGTATCACTTCATTTACAGGTACCATGACGCCCCTGATCGTAATTGACGGTATTCCCGGTGGTAATCTCGACCTGTTACAACAGGATGACATCGCGAGTATTTCCGTACTGAAAGATGGTTCTGCTGCTGCGATCTATGGTACACAGGCAAATGGTGGTGTAATCATCGTGACTACCAAGAAAGGAACAAAAGGTCCTGCCCGCGTGACTTACAACAACTACTTCCGCAAGGAGTATAAATATCGTATTCCCAAGTTCCTCACTCCTGATCAATATGCAGCGAAGATCGCCGATGGTGAAATCAATGCAACTGACAAAGGCTACAGAACGGATTTCGTAGATCTGCTCGTGAATCACGACAACTTAACACAGAATCATAACCTTGCCTTCTCTGGTGGTAATGAGCAGTCTAACTACCGTGCCAGTGTGTATTACCTGAATCAGCAGGGTATTCTGAAGGAAAATGAACGCCAACAGTATGGGGGTCGTTTGAGCATCACATCAAAAGGATTGAATGATCGCCTGACTTCCCAGTTTAACCTGGCCACCAACTTCAATAAAGCGAACCTGCTCACAGATGGTGGTAACCTGCAGGGATATTATACTTTTAACCCGACTTATTCTCCCTATAATCCGGATGGTTCCTATTATTTTGAGCAAACCAGTACCAACGAACTGGCCAGGTTGAACCAGGAGACTGATATCCGCCAGCAGCAAACTACTTCAGGTGATGCCAAGGTATCGCTGGATATTGTGAAAGGCCTGAGAGCATCTATTTTTGGTTCAGTGACCCGCGATAGTTATAACGAAAGTAGCTATGCAGACCTGCTGTCTGAGCTTTCGGTTGAAAACTATGATTCCAGCGGTTATGCATGGCAATCTTCTTTCCTGAATATTAAATATGCAGTAGAGCCTACCCTGGAATATAATATCACTGTAAACAAGAACCATAATTTCACCGCGATTGGTGGTTATAGCTACCGTTATGAAGTAGAAAAATATTTTGATGCCAGCAACTACGGCTTCGTAAATGATATCTTCGAAGAAAATAACATTGGTGCAGGTAACCAGCTCCTGGCTGGTAAAGCCGGTATGAGCAGCTATAAAAATGATAATAAGCTCATCGCATTCTTTGGTAGAGTGAACTATAACTATAAGGATAAATACATGGCCAGCGTGATTCTGCGTCATGAAGGTTCTTCCCGTTTCGGTGCGAACAACAAGTGGGGTAACTTCCCGGCGCTGTCCTTAGGTTGGAACATGCGTGATGAACCATTTATGCAGGGTGTTACTTTCCTTGATGAACTGAAACTGAGAGCCGGTTATGGTGTGACTGGTAACTCCGGTATCAACAACTATAGCTCTCTTGTAACCCTGGGTACCGGTGGTACCTATCTCAACCCGGATGGGGTATGGCGCCAGACTTATGGTCCTAACAAGAATCCTAACCCGGATCTGAAATGGGAAAAGAAATCTGAATACAACCTGGGTGTTGACTTCAGTTTCTACAAAGGCCGTATTTCAGGTGCGATCGATGTGTACAAACGTATTACCAACGACCTGCTGGAAAATGTAACGACCCAGCTGCCTCCTTATGTAACCAACTCTATTTATGCAAACGTAGGTCAGGTTTCTTCAAAAGGTATAGAAATCACACTGAGTGGTGTACCTGTAAGAACGAAAGACTTTTCCTGGAATGTAGATGTAGCATTCAGTACTTCCAGGAATATCCTGGACCGCTATTCCAATTCGCTGTATACAATCAAATATGTTAGTTATGCAGACATTGGTGGTTATGGTGCGTTGGGTAGTGCGATCCGTACTTACGAGGGAGACCGTATTGGTAACTTTTATGGTAAGCGTTTTGCTGGCCTGACTGACTCCGGCGATTGGCTGTTCTACAAAGCAGATGGTACCAAGGCTTCTGCTGACCAGCTGGACAGCGAAAAAGACTTTGCTGTAATTGGTAATGCTGTTCCTAAAGTATACCTGTCTTTCACCAACACTTTTAAGTATAAAAACTTTGACCTGAGAGCCTTCATGCGTGGCAAGTTTGGTTACAATATTCTGAACACCATGGAAATGTTCTACGGTTCCAAAGCTTCTCTGCCCAGCAATGTGCTGGAGACAGCGTTTACTAAAAATGGAAAGATCACTGGTGGTTATCAGTACTCTGACTACTACATTGAGAAAGGTAACTTCATGAAACTGGATGAGCTGACGCTGGGTTATACTGTTCCATTCAGGAGCAAAAAGACTATCCAGAGCATGAGACTTTACTTCACTGCTACCAACCTGTTTACTATCACTAACTACACTGGTAACGATCCTGACATGATAAGAGATACAGGTCTGAACCCAGGTGTTGATGCCTTGAATGCTTCAGATAGCCGTACCCCATATATGGGTACCCGTGGCTTTATGTTTGGATTGAATGTAGGATTCTAACATGTACCCATTTAAAACTTGTCGAATGAAACGATTTAAAAAGATAGCCGTATATACAAGTTTAGCTTTACTTCCGGTACTGCAAAACAGCTGTACTAACCTGGATGAAAAGGCTTATTCTACGCTGCTCACGAATAACTTTTATAATAATAAAAACGAAGTAGTGTCTGCCGTACTCAGGCCCTACACACATGCAAATGCATGGATTACTCCCGGCCAGAGTGGCTGGTGGCGATTGAGCGAGCTCTCTGCTGATCAGCTGGCATGGCCGCAGAAAGGTCGTCACGGTTACGATAATGGTCAGTGGATCCGTTTGCACTACCATACCTGGACTGTGGATGAATCTACTGTACAGAATTGCTGGAACCTGTTGTGGACAGGGCTGGGTTTCTGTAATGACGCCATTGGTAATATCGAAGGTCGTGATGCCGGTGCGATGGGGCTCACGCAGGAAGAGAAAGATGGCTTTACCGGTGAACTGCGCCTGCTGCGTGCTTTTCACTACCTGCGCCTGATGGATATTTATGGTAATATTCCGATCGTGACTAAGGTAGGTGAACCTACCAGCCCTGAAACAAAGACCCGTGCAGAGGTATTTGCTTTCATCGAACAGGAGATCAAAGACAATATCGACAAGAGCCCTAATTTGTCAAAGGCATTGCTGGGCCGTATGTCTAAGGCTGGAGGCTATGCCATGCTGGCTGAAATGTACCTGAATGCAGAGAAATGGTCTGGTACTGCACGCTGGGATGATTGTATTGCAGCCTGCGATGCCCTCATCAACAATACTGCTGGTGGTATGAATGGCGCACTGGCACTGGATCCTAACCTGACAGATACTTATAAACCCAGTAACGATTTGTCAAAAGAGATCATTTTCTCTATCGCATATGATTATGTTGTTTCCAGCTTTGCGCCACAATGGCCTGGTGACTTTTATCACTTCAACCAGGGCCAGATCAATGGTAACCCGATCAATGGTAATGATGGGGTAGTGGTGATACCTGGTGTGTATACTACATTTGAAGACGCTGATAAGCGTAAGAGCGAGTGGATGCTGATAGGCCCACAGTGGAAATATGGTTCCAATGGTACTGATCCGGTAATTTGTAGTGGTGGTAATGAATATGATGGCAAGCAGCTGGTATTTGTAGATAACATTCGTAAGAATGTACAGGGTAGTACAGTTACTGATATGACACAGGGTGAAGAGAACAGTGGGGTACGCTTTAATAAATACAGGCTCGGTCCTTTGTCTGACCCTAGTTATCGTAGTTGTGACTGGGCGGTGTATCGTTTGTCATGGATTTATTTTGTGAAGGCGGAGGCGATCATGCGTAAGAATGGAGGTGTGGCTACGCAGGAGGCAGTTGACCTGGTGAATACGGTGAAACAACGTGCTTATAGTGCAGCAGACTGGCCGGCGCATGCGTATACGACTACTACGCTTACGATGGATGAGTTGCTGGCTGAGTTGGGGCGTGAGTTTATTTTTGAGGGGTATAGGAGGCAGGAGTTGATTCGTTTTGGGAAGTATACGACGGGGACATGGTGGGATCATGTGGCTTCTGAAAGTTATAGGGAGTTGTTCCCCATTCCGAGAACGCAGTTGCAGTTGAATGCGAATCTCAAGCAGAATGATGGATATCCGAGATAATTAATGAATCAAAAAGGTTTTGCCTCTGGCAAAACCTTTTTGATTCATAACGATGGTCAACCATCGTTATTAATCGAATAATGATAGCTGCGTACTACTGCCATTTATTGGTATTATTTCTCCGAAGTTTGAAAGAGAAATACCTAATAAGCGGATGGGTTTATCTTCGTGGTCTATGGCTGCTAATAATTGCTGCGCTGTTCTTACGATAATTTCCAGGTCATTGGTTGCAAATGACAATGACTGATTACGGGTTATCTGCTTAAAATCACTGTACTTAACTTTTAGTGTGATGGTACGACCCTTTAAATTGTGCCTTTTAAGCCTTGTGGTGACCAGGCCGCCAATTCTTTCCAACTCCCTGTGCATATCTTCAATCGCCGTTAAATCGACCGGAAAGGTGTCTTCTGCACCTGCTGATTTTGTTTCTCTGTGTGGCTGTACTTCACGTTCATCAATCCCGCGTACTATCCGGTAGTAAAATGCCCCGGGTTTGCCGAAATACTGTTTTATTTCATTCTCCGACAACCGCTTCAGATCCGCACCGGTATGTAGCCCCATCTTCTTCATTTTCTCTGCCGTCACTTTTCCCACCCCATGAAACTTCTCCACAGGTAATTGCTCCATGAAGTGATTAATCTGGGAAGGTCCAATGAAAGTTAAACCATCCGGTTTATTCATGTCGGAGGCAATCTTAGCAACGAATTTATTAATCGATACACCTGCTGATGCGGTGAGGTGCAGTTCATCTTTTATGGCTTGTTTGATGAGTCTGGCAATTTCAATGGCCGACCCGATTCCCAGTTTATCCACGCTCACATCCAGGTAGGCCTCATCTAATGACAAGGGCTCTATCAGGTCTGTATACCTGCTGAAAATCTCCCGGATATGCCTGGATACTTCTTTATAGACATCAAATCTTGGATAGACAAAAATCCCATCAGGACAAAGTTGTACCGCTCTTCTTGAAGACATGGCAGAGCGAACGCCAAATTTACGGGCTTCGTAAGAGGCTGTGGCTACCACCCCGCGGCTATTGGGGGGACCGCCTACGATGACAGGTTTGCCGCGGTATTCAGGATGATCCCGCTGCTCTACGGAAGCATAGAAAGCATCCATATCGATATGAATGATCTTTCGTTTTTTATTTGCTTCCTGTTCCATGGCACCTGTCTGTATGGTGCAAAGATACATTAATCATTTACCATCACCGCCATATAATCTTTCTCAAATGGCTCTCCATAGATGGCCTCATATTCGTTTTTAAAAGTTCTGAACAGGCTTCTCGCTGTTGCATGCTGGTGCATGGTCACCAGGGCCCTGCATTTGTATATCATGGCTTCTTCACAGAGGGAATCGAAATGCAGCATAGTGTCACAGGTCTGTATGATCTTTTCCGGATGCAACTGCTCTGCATGCTCATCCAGGTGTTTGGTAAATATATTGAGCAGTTCCGTCGTCAGGTCTGACTTAAATTTATCCAGCCAGCTATAATCTGTTTCCATCAGTAATCCGCCCCGGCCACATACCTGCACCAGTTGTGCAATATTTTGTTCTTCCATCAACTGGTGGCAGTGCCGGATATCCACATACACGTCTTCCTCAAATGTTAATTTCCATTTTCCGTCTTGCTTTGCCAGGCTATAATCACCGAGTTTATCGAGAATGTTTTTCAACTTCACCATATTCACTGACCGGTTATTCTTCGCGTCTTTTACCGACCGCCCCGTCCAGAGTATTTCGTTAATTTTTTCTGAGGAAATACCTTTTCTACCGAATGAAGAATGCAGGAATATTAATAAGAACAATTCTTTCACCAAAGGACTGAATAGCTTGCTGATATCATTTCCTTCCTGGTCGATGACGGTGAAATGTCCGAATAAACAGATGGCTGCTTTTTTCTTTTCAACAGGAGCAGGGAGTTCAATGACCCTGAATACGGGTGCTTGTGGTGGTGGTGCCGGCAAACGATAAATAGTGATCACCGGTGGGGCCTGTTCACGTTTCTTTCTCCTCAGTGATAACCCGATTAATAAACTGGTTAACAGAACCAGCCCCCATACCAGGTATTGATAATTTCTTTCCCCAACACCTTCGGCAGGCATTAATAATGCTGGTGGAAAAAGTATCGTGTTAATCTTTATTTCTGTGATGTTATTCTCGGGGTTATATAAGGTGACGGCGATTAATTCCTGTCCTTTTGCATAATAATATAAAGAGGCGCTGGATTTGATGTCATAAAACCGGTAAGGTATTTCATTGCCCAGTTTTTCATATGCAGGCTTATCGAGGGATCCTTTAATTAGCTGCAAAGAAGATTCCATCCTGTCATTTGCATATGCCAGTGCATAATACGCATGTTCTTTTGTATCTATTACCATTGCATTGCCAAAGGCCATCGGCACATCTGGCTTATCCAGTGTATAGATTTTTTTGAAGGTATGCGTCTTTACATCAAATAACAGCAGGTCGTAAAAGTTCTCCGGGTTCAACAGCTGATCACCAGTGGCACTGCCATGGCCACCGAGTATATAAGCGGAATCACCATTGGCAGTAGCGCCCAGTGCTGCCATATATCTTGGCGCAAATTTATCTCCCTTCGCTACCACTGTTTTCCACTGATCATTTGTTGTACAGTATTGCTGTACTTCGGCGGTATAATGATAATGTCCATAACCGCCAAAGATGTATAAGCTGCTATCGTAGGGTGAATAAAAATGGTTATGCTGCCAGAATCCTGTTACTTTATTTTCTGTGGATGGTTTGTTCCATGTACGTTGCGTGGCATCATAGCAGGCTACTTCCCGTTCATCCACAAAGTAGTTCATGAGCTGATGCCGTTTCGCATCATATTCTGTGATATTTCCTGCAGGTAATGCCCGGGATTGGGCCAGTGGTATGGCACTCAGCTTATTTCCATTACAGGCGAACTGATAGAGGGAGTCACTGCCTGTGATATATAATATACCTGTTTCTTTGTCGAATGTGACACCTGCATTACCATTTACGGTGACCGTCTGCCGTGTATTCCATTCACTATATGCTTTTGCCAGCCAGATGGGATGTTCGATCACTGCTTTGCTATGACTAACCAGGTCGAATTCCTTTTCTCCATCATGCTGCTGCAATGGCCAGTGGTATTGCACTTTGCCCGCCTGGGCAATCTGCACATCGCGCAGGCGCATGGTAGGCAGGTCATATGTATTACAATGTTTATAATGATTCGCACCAAAGAAGATACGCAACTCTTTTCCTAAAGCAGCGGGCATAGTTGTGGTTCCCACCATCTGGCCGTTCATCTTTAATGTGGTAATACGCGTAGCCTGGTTGAATGAAAACTGCAGGTGATACCATTTTCCCACCACTTCTGATGGCGGAAATTTGAAAAGAATACCTGTGTATTCATCTCCGGATACGAGATTAATGGACTGTGTCTGGTTACTATATATAAGGTCTGTATTTTGCCCCAGTTCATTTGTGATTCTGAAAATGTAGCCGAAATAAGAATCATATCCCGGTGCAAAAGAGAGATCAAATGAAAGGTCACAATCGTCCTTTACAGTCAATGGTTTGTCTGGAAAAAGATTCAATGAAGTACGTAACTCCTGTGCGATTTTTTTTCCTGCAAACTCAAGTCCATACACGCCCTGCGCACATAACCCACATGGCAATAATGCGAAAACTGACAACAGAACAGTAGTAATAAATATATGGTTCTTTACTACAACAGATGAGGGAAGCCCTGGCATACTCCGATTGGCTTTTTAAATAACGTGGCAAATTAGTTTTTGGTTGTCTATTAAATGCAAAAGGAAGGTTAAGTTAACTTTAAATATCCCCCTGCGCTAACTGAAAATAAATAATTAATCCGGAGAATCATAATTTTTTTTGATTAATGCCGGCGTTAATCCCTAATTAACCGCCCTGTTCACCTCTGAATTCTTCTTTTGCAGTACAAAAAAATTATTCCTCATGAAAAGATGGTTATGCATCCTTCTATTTACATGTTGCGTGCTGAACACATATGCACAGTCGCGTATCGTGAAAGGCCGGGTGACTGACGAAAGCGGGCAACCGATTATTGGTGCAACAGTAAAAGTACTGGGCACTGCTATCGGAACTGGTACTGACGAGAAAGGTCAATTCAGTCTGAATGCAACAGCAAATCCTACTTTGGTGATCAGTTCTATCGGCTTTTTGTCTGACACTGTGCCGGTAACTGCACAGGCTGATGTGCGGGTAGTGATGAAAAGTAATGTGTCTTCCCTCAATGATGTAGTTGTAGTGGGGTATGGTACACAGAAAAAAGTAAACCTGACGGGTGCTGTAACACAGGTAACCGGCAAGGTGCTGGAGAACCGTCCCATTCCAAATCTCAGCCAGGGGCTGCAGGGTGTGATCCCTAACCTGAACCTGACTATGGGTGATGGTAAACCTATCCAGTCGCCGGCTTACAATATCCGTGGTACGACCTCTATCGGCCAGGGTGGTAACGCACTGGTACTGATCGATGGGGTAGAAGGCGATCCAAGCATGCTGAACCCTTCTGATGTAGCCAGCATCAGTGTGCTGAAAGATGCATCTTCTGCTGCGGTATATGGTGCAAGGGCCGCCTTCGGGGTCGTGCTCATCACCACCAAAACACCTTCTAAAGATAGGGTGACTGTGAGCTACTCTTCCAACTATTCCAGCAAGAAACCGACTACTGTACCTGATATGGTATCCAACGGATACGAATATGCAAAGAACTTCAATGATGCCTGGTCTGCATGGAACGATTATGCACAGACGCCTCAGAACATCAACAAAACCCAGAAGTTTTCTGCAGCTTACCTGGCGGCACTGAAAGAACATAATGATAACCCGGCGCTGCCTAAAACAGAACAGGATGCCAATGGTAACTATGTATATTATGGTAATACTGACTGGTATGACTTGTTATATAAAAACCACACTGCGGCGATGGACCAGAATCTTTCTGTTTCCGGTAGCAGTGGCAAGGCATCTTATTATATTACCGGTCGTTATTATAGTCAGGACGGCCTCTTCCGTTTTAACTCTGACGATTACAAAATGTACAACATGCGCGCCAAGGGTACAATTCAACTGACCCCATGGCTGCAGGTATATAATAATACAGAATATGCTAACCGCTCTTACCACAACCCACTGAACGTAGGTGAAGGTGGCGGTATTTTCAGAAACATGGCGGATGAGGCACATCCTTCGTCCATGCTGCTGAACCCGGATGGTACCCTCACTTATTCTGCTGCTTACACCGTAGGTGATTTCTATTATGGTAAGAATGGCATCAACCTTTATAGGCAGATGTTCAGAAATACCACTGGTTTTACTGCCAATGTTTTTAAGAACAAACTGCGCATCATCGGTAACCTGACCTGGCAGAACATTACTGACGATCAGAAGAGAAGAAGAGTGCAGGTGCCTTATAGCGCTGCACCTGGTGTAACAGCATATGTAGGTACTGGCTATAATGACCTGATGAATTCCGATTCATCTACCAAATATCTCGCTACCAACCTGTATGCTGAGTATGAAACTTACATTGGCCCTAACCATTACTTCAAGGCGATGGCGGGTGTAAACTATGAGCAGTCTACCGGTAGTGGTTTCTCTCTCAACAGGAATGGCCTGATCTATAGCGATGCAAACGATATGAACCTGGCACTGGGTAGCAATATCACTACTGCCGGTGGTTATGAAAAATGGGCGATCCAGGGTGAGTTTTTCCGTTTGAACTATGCCTTCAAAGAGCGTTACCTGCTAGAGGTAAATGGTCGTTATGATGGTAGCTCCAAGTTCCCTGCGGACCAGCGTTATGCATTCTTCCCATCTGTATCCGGTGGTTGGAGAGTGTCTAAAGAAGCATTCTGGAAAGTACCTGCAAAAGCGATCTCTGACCTGAAAGTTCGTGGTTCATGGGGTTCGCTGGGTAATGGTAACATCAACTCCTATGCATTCCAGGAGAAATTTGCAATCACCCAGAGCGGTCGTGTTATCAATGGTGTAAAACCTCAGCAAACCGGTCAGCCTTCTGTAATTCCAAATGGTCTGACATGGGAAACTTCTACTACCCGCAACATTGGTCTGGACCTGTCTGCACTGAACGATCACCTGACATTTAGCGGTGATATGTATACCCGTGTCACTACCGATATGTTTACCGTAGGTCAGACGTTGCCTGCTGTATTCGGTACAGATGTGCCAAAAGGTAACTATGCAGACCTGAAGACAAAAGGCTGGGAAATTTCCCTGACCTGGAGAGATGAATTCAATGTAGCGGAGAAACCTCTCCATTATTCAGTAACAGCGAACCTGGCTGACTATTCTGCAACTATCACTAAATATAATAATACCAACAACAAGCTGACTGACTACTACGCGGGTCAGAAGTATGGTGAGATCTGGGGGTATGAAAATGATGGTTACTGGACAGATGCAGATTATACACAGGCTGCCAGCAAGCAGGCACTGTTCAAGGCATCTAATAGTGGTCAATGGTTACCGGGTGATATCAAATTCAAAGACCTGAATGGGGATGGTGTGATTAACAATGGTGCTAACACGCTGGCGAGTCATGGTGATATGAAAGTGATTGGTAATTCTACTCCACGTTATACTTATGGTGTAGGTGTGAATGCAGACTGGAACAACTTCTTCTTTGGTGTATTCTTCCAGGGAGTAGGTAAGCAGGACTGGTGGCCTGGTAACGAGAACGATGTATTCTGGGGTCAGTACAACAGACCTTACAACTACATGCCTAAATCACAGATAGGTAAAATCTGGTCAGCAGAGAATCCAAATACATACTTCCCACGCTATCGTGGTTATGTAGCACAGAATGGTTCCGGCGAGCTGTATGCCAAGCAAACGAAGTATCTGCAGAATGTAAGATACCTGCGTATGAAGAATATCCAGGTGGGTTATAGTCTGCCGAAGACGTTGGTATCAAGAGCAAAACTGCAGAGTGCAAAAGTATACCTGTCAGCAGAGAACCTGTTCTCCTGGTCTCCGCTGTACAAGGTTACCAAAAACCTGGATGTGGAAAGCATTGGTCGTTCCGACACCATTACAGATGCCAGTAGTTCTGGTAACGGTAACAACTATCCGATCCTGAAGAGCTTCACATTAGGTTTAAATATTACGCTGTAATCAAAATTAAAACAAGCAACATGCAACAATATATTACCCGGTTGAAATGGACCTCGATGGTGCTGGTGTTGTGGGTACTGGCAGGCAGCTGTTCAAAAGAACTGGATCAGCGACCTGTATCCACTGCTGACAGGGATGCGATCTTCGGAAACGAAGCCGGTCTGAAATTATATGCCAACTCATTTTACGATGTACTGCCTGCTATGGGCGATGTGTTCAGAGGCGATGCGATGGCAGACTACAGTGCGGTGAATGCCGTACCAGATTTTCTGCGCGACGGTGCTTACAACTCCCGCGTACAGGCTGAAATTGACAACTGGAAATGGACCAAGCTGCGTAACATCAACTATTTCCTGGCTAATAATACCAACCCTGCAGTAGGGCAGACGATTCGTGAAAATTACAATGGTTTAGCACGTTTCTTCCGTGCGTGGTTCTACTTTGATAAAGTAAAACGCTATGGTAATGTGCCCTGGATCGGAACCCCATTGGGTATTGCAGACAGTGCACTGTATGCAGCACGCGACAGCCGTAAGCTGGTAATGGACTCCATTATCGCTGACCTGGATTATGCCGCAGCGCATATTTCGCTGGGTACTGATGCAACTGCCAGCCAGGTTACAAAGTACACAGCATATGCATTGAAATCACGTGTATGCCTGTTTGAAGGTACTTTCAGAAAATACCACACTTCACTGGGGCTGACAGCAGATGCACCTGCTTTGTTGCAGGCGGCAGCAGATGCAGCGAAGGTAGTAATGGATCAGGGTGGATTTAGCCTGAACCAGGCCGGTGGCACCAGCGGATCTTACCGTCAGCTGTTCATCAGTGCATCGCCGGTGGCTTCGGAGGTAATGTTGGCCAACGTGGCCAGCAGCACCCTGTCTGTTTTTAACGATGCCAACTGGTATTACACCAGTGCTACTTATGGTGTGCGCTTAAGTTTGACACGTAAGTTTATCAACACTTACCTGAACATAGATGGTACGCCTTTCACCAGTGTGAGTGGTTATGAAACCAAGCCATTTGTAGAAGAAACAAAGAACAGGGACCTGCGTCTGTCACAGACTATCCGCATGGGTAATTATACCCGTACCGACAATGGAAAAACAGTTGCTGCTCCGCCGGTATTTTCTTATACTTACACCGGCTATATGCCTAAAAAATGGTGTCTGGATGATACCTATTATGACGGAGGGTCCAACAATACGAATTCCATCTGTATCATGCGATATGCAGAAATACTGCTGAACTATGCGGAAGCCAAAGCTGAACTGGGTACACTGACTGATGCCGATTGGGCTGCAACAGTAGGTGCACTGAGATCAAGGGCTGGTATTACCAGCGGTACTGCTACAAAACCAACCGTGGCAGATCAGTATTTAACTACTAACTACTTTAACAAAGCAGGTGATCCTACCGATCCTTCTATCCTGGAGATCAGGAGAGAGCGTGGTATAGAGCTGGTGCTGGAAGGTTTCCGCTTCTATGACCTGGTAAGATGGAATGACGGAGAGCTGTTGGTACAGCAATGGAATGGTATGTATGTACCAGCACTGGATGTACCAATGGACCTGAATGGGGATGGTGTAAACGATGTATGTTTCTACCAGACGCCACCTGCATCACAGCAGAGTGGTGTGACCTACATCAGTGTAGCACCTACCGTGAACGGGGTAACGAATCCTACACAGCTCTCTCACGGCACCTATGGAGAGATCAAGTGGCTGGATAACATAGCCAGGGTAACCTGGGCAGACTTCCGCTACCTGTACCCGTTACCATACACAGAACTGCAGCTGAACACCAAGCTGGTGCAGAATGTGGGATGGGAGAATTTGTAATTATTATTTCATAAAATAGATGCAGATGAAAAAATGGTTCTTAATGATGGTAGGCTTTGCCGTAATGACTACAGCTGTGATGGCACAGCAATTTACGGTAGGCACTTACAACATGCGCAACAACAACCGTGACAATGGGGATGTAGAGCGTGGCGATGGCTGGCAGCAACGTTATCCGGTGATCACGTCGTTGATACGTTTTCATGGCTTTGATATCTTTGGTACACAGGAGTGCCTGAAAGATCAGCTGGAAAATATCAAGGACAGTCTGCCCGGTTATGCTTACATCGGTGTAGGTCGTGATGATGGACATGACAAAGGAGAACATTCTGCTATCTTCTATAACACTGCTAAATTTAAACTGCTGGAAAAGGGAGATTTCTGGATGTCTACAGTGACTGACAAGCCTAATAAAGGATGGGATGCGGTGCTGCCAAGAATTTGCTCCTGGGGTAAGTTTAAGGAAATAAAAACCGGTTTTACTTTCTTCTTCTTCAATCTTCACATGGATCATATTGGTGTGGTAGCGAGAGCCGAAAGTGCTAAGCTGGTAATGGCGAAGATCAGGACGATGGCAGGTGCCACACCTACTATCCTGACAGGTGATTTCAACGTAGATCAGACCAGTGAATCTTACCAGCTGATCAATACTTCGGGTTTACTGAAAGATGCATATGAAACCACTGCCATCCGCTATGCGCTGAATGGTACATTCAATGCCTTTAAGCCAAATAGCATGACTAACAGCCGTATTGATCACATCTTCCTGACCAAACAGTTTAAAGTAGAGAAGTATGGTATACTGACAGATTCTTATCGCAGTAAAGGTGCGGATGTAACTAAGACTGATTCCGGCAACTTCCCGAAAGAAGTGGGTTTGGAAAAGTTCACTGCCAGAGAGCCATCAGATCACTTTCCTGTAATGGCGGTGATTAGCTATAAATAAATTCAGACAGTTTTACGGAAACCCGGCTCCCTCCCATTGGGAGGGAGCTTTTTTTTTGTCTTATTCCTTCAATAATAATTTGTGCGACCTGCTGTACTTATTCCACTTTTATTGCTGTGCTGTTGCCGCCCGGCAGCGCCAGCAGGAAACGAGCAATATATAGACCCAACAATTGGTAATATCTCACCATTATTACAGACCACTAAACCACAATTGCACCGACCCAACCAGATGATCAGGGTGTATCCTATACGAAAGGATTATACTGATGATCAGATCACTGCATTTCCATTACAGGTAGTAGGCCATAACCAGGGAGAAGTGTTTTGTATCAAACCTGTGACGGATAGTACACGATGGGAAAGAAAACAACTGTATGACCATGAGTTGGAAGAAATTCATCCATGGTATTATTGTAACTGGCTGGTACGCGATCAGATCCGGGTAGAATATGCACCGGGGCGAAAATGCGGTATGTACAGGTTTACGTATCCTGCACATGCTCCACATCGCGTATTGTTGTCACCTGTGGATTGCTGGGTGCTGAATGGGGATGGGGAGATTTCAGGAACGAGTGTGTATCATGGCGATACGAAGGTGTATTTATATGGGCAGTTTGATTCGCCGTACGATGCTTCGATGGCTTTTAAAGATAGCGTTGTCTCTTTAAAGTATGCGATCTCTTACATCAGTGTAGCAGCTGCGAAAGTGAGTTTTGAGCAGGAGCTGGCGGGAAAAGGATTTGAGAAGATCAGGAAAACAGCGGCAGCTGCATGGCATAATGTGATGAACCAGGTCAGTGTGGAAGGTGGGACAGAAGCGCAGCGCCGTTCGTTTTTTACAGCGCTGTACAGGTGTCACGAGCGCATGGTGAATATCAGTGAGGAGGGAGCTTATTACAGTGGTTTTGATAAACAGGTGCATGCAGATGTACGACCTTTTTATGTGGACGATGCCACGTGGGATACATACCAGGCAATGCATCCTTTAAGAATGATCCTGCATCCGCACCAGGAGGAAGATATGTTAGCATCTTATGTACGGATGTATGAGCAGAGCGGGTGGATGCCTACGTTTCCGAGGGTGTATGGAGACCATCCGTGTATGAATGGATTTCATTCCACGATTGTATTTTTAGATGCGTATAGAAAGGGGCTGCATATAGCAGATGTGGAGAAAGCATATGCGGGGATGAAGAAGAATGCATTGCAGGCAACGATGTTGCCCTGGAGAAATGGAGAACTAACGTCGTTGGATGTATTTTATGCAAAGAATGGGTATTACCCGGCATTGCATCCCGGTGAGAAAGAAACAGTAGTGGCTGTAGATACGTTTGAGAAAAGGCAGTCGGTAGCGGTGACGTTGGGGCATAGTTATGATGACTGGGCGCTGGGCCAGCTGGCGAAGGAATTGAAGCATGACAGTGACGCGGTGTTTTTTGATGCGCGGGCAGGCGCATACATGAATTTGTGGAATGGAGAGAAGGGGTTTTTTATGCCGAAAGATGAGAAAGGGGAGTGGATAGATATTGATCCGGGGTGGGATGGCGGACCTGGGGGCAGGGATTATTATGATGAGAATAATGGCTGGACGTATCAATGGCAGGTACCTTTTAATATTCCGGCATTGATTCGGCTGATGGGAGGGGAGCAGGGGTTTGAGCAAAGGTTGGATGCACTGTTTCATGCGGACCTGGGCAGGCAGCGGTACCAGTTCTGGGCTAAGTTTCCGGATGCGACGGGGTTGATAGGGCAGTATTCGATGGGGAATGAGCCGGGTTTTCATATTCCGTACTTATATAACTACATAGGGAAGGGATGGAAAACGCAGCGGTTGATAAGGTCACTGCTGGATATATGGTTTAAGGACAATGAGTTTGGGATACCGGGAGATGAAGATGGAGGTGGGATGAGTGCGTTTGTGGTGTTTTCATCGATGGGGTTTTACCCGGTTACGGCGGGTGAGCCGGTGTATACAATTGGGAGTCCTGTGTTTAGTAAGGTGGTGGTGCATTTGGAGAATGGGAAGGATTTTACAATGGTGGCACATAATTGTTCTGTGGTGAACAAATATGTACAAAGTGTGAAGATGAACGGGAAGGAATTAAAGGATTTATTTTTTACGCATAAAGATTTGATGGGAGGTGGTACATTGGAATTGGAGATGGGGGATAAGCCTCATTTTTAAATGCGCTCGTTTGCTTTTAAGTACCAGTACTCAGGTTCGGAAATAATAGTTTCCTGGAATCATATTGATATCCAGTTATTTATTATATAAATCGTAGTTGGATCATAGGATTTTATGGAACTAGTCCTCCATATATTGTGTATATTTTGAATGTATTAATACGTTCATTTTTAGTTTACCTATGATACACTTACAAGACAGCACTGTTTACGTAGCAATCTTTGGAATTTTGGCTTCCTTGATTGTCTTTTTATTGACACGACATTTCTTTTCCAAAAATGGCAAGACTGACTATGTCAAAAAGTTGGAAATTGCCAATAATGAAATGTTGTATTCCATCCGACCGTTGCTGGTAGAAAAAAAGGTTCCCTCAAAAGAGATCTTAATGGCCGTAAGATTTTCCACCGCTAAAAAGTACGGTGTAGAACAGAATGATCTTTATGATGAATTCTCTCTTACCAGTGACTTAATCAATGAAACAATAGCTAACTCCTTCCTTACATCGGATCAGAAGTTAGAGTTCTGTAGTCTTTTACAATCTATCAAGTAAAAGAACGTCGTGTAAACACATTTAAAGGTCCTTAAGATTTTTTCTTAGGGGCCTTTTTATTTGTGGAGGTAGCGGCTGGTTTTTTTGCTGTTGCAGTTGTTTTTGTTTTTGCAGCAGTGCTGGTTGCAGCTGGTTTCCTGGCTAGTCTTTTCAGTTCTTTGTTAGCAAGTTCCTTTGCTTCAGTGTCCCCGTATTTCAATGCCTGTTCGTAGTACTTTACGGCATTGGTAGTATCTTTCTTTTTATTGTAGATGTTTGCGATGTTGTTGAGTACGATAAAGTCTTTCGGCTCTATAGCGCTTGCTTTGAGGAAGTATCTCAGTGCCATGTTGAGGTCTCCTTTCATGGTATAGACGATACCGAGATCTGACAGGCTTTCCACGTGTTTAGGATAGTATTTCAGTACGGTTTCGGCTATTTCCTTCATATTGTCTGCCTGGCTTTTGCCGGAGTTGTAGATGGTGGCTACGTATTCCTGGATAGCGCTGAGCATAAATTCTTCCGGTTTTTCCAGGGGTTTGTTGTCTGTCCATTTCCATTTGTTCTGGATGGTGGTGGAGTAGTTCAATACGTTGACCAGTTCCTGAGTAAGGGCGGCGTATTTGAAAGTTTCGCCCAGCATGTATACTTTACCGAAGCGCATATCGAGGCGGTCGGGGTATTTGGCGATGCCGGCGTTGATGTATTTGAAACCTTTACCCAGTGGATCAGCCCTGTAACCGATTTCGCTGGTGTATCCTGTTTGCTTTTTGGCTTTGGGTTTTTTGTCAGCGTCGGGGTGGGTTACTTTGGTAACAATTTCAGTTTTACTTCTGCTTACGTAGAAATTGAAATAGGCAATATACAGTTCGGCATCGTTAGGACGGCTTTTCTCCCACTTTTCTAACAATTTCTTTTGTTTTACCGTATCCCCCTGTTCACATAATTTTTCGAACTCCTGTTTGTAATTCTGAGCCAGAATGGAAGTGGTGGACAAAGAGCATAATAGAAGAAGCGTAAATAGATGTTTCATAGTCATCATAGGATCTAGGATCGGATAAATAATCAAGCTAATCTTCTGCACAGGGGTTCCCGGAAACAGATGAAATAACATTGTTTTACTACAATCTGACATTTGCTGACTTATGCCCATGTCAATTTAGACACTAAAGTATCTGATTGCCTGTAATTTCTGATTTAAACTATTGATTTTACAAATATAAGTATATTATAACGTATAGGGCATTTATAATTTTATTTTTGGATAGGGCTGCTTATTAAGTGGTTGTTATCCGTTGTATTCGGTTAATCTTTGGAGGAGGGGGAGGAATGCTTCGATGAGCGCAAGCTCTTCTGTGGAGAAGACGTTGTCCATTGCTTTTACGAGCCATTCTTCCTTGATCCGGCGGTTTTCTTCGAGGTGTTTCTTACCGTTTTCGGTAAGGGTGATGAGCACTTTTCGTTTATCTGACTCGTCGGTGGTGCGGTCTACGACACCTGTTTCTACTAATTTGTTGATAATCTGGGAGATAGCCTGTGCGGAGATGCGTTCCAGGTCTGCCAGGGCAGAAGGGAGCATACTGCCATGCTGATCGAGCAGACCCATGGTGAGCAGCTCGGCATTGGAGAATGCGGAGGAGATATTTTGTTTTCGCAGTTGCCTGGTAAGGCGGGTGACGGTACTGCGCAAAGCTGCAGCTACCTCATAGGTTTTAGACATTTTACAAAGGTACTTTAGTTTTTCTGAATTTCCCACAGGCGGATTTAACAGTGATTTAGCTGATCTGTTTGGGAAAAAAGTTGTACTTTTGTAAAGTAACTTTATCAATTTAGTTTGGCATATGAGGATAGTAAGGTCATTATTAAGCAATTCATCCATATTTCGTTCACTTAAACATAAAAACTTCAGATTACACTTCACAGGTCAGTCCGTTTCCCTTATCGGTACCTGGATGCAAAGGGTAGCTATCAGCTGGTTAGTATACCGGATCACGGGCTCTACCTTTTTATTAGGACTGGTGACCTTTTTAAGTTTAATCCCTTCCCTCGTTCTGGCGCCTTATGCCGGCAGCTTTATTGACAGGCATGATAAATACAAAGTAGTGTTCATTACCCAGACCGGCCTCATGGTACAGGCAGGAATACTGGCGCTCATTGTTTGGTTAAGCTATTATAATATTATGATGATTGCCACCCTGAGTCTGGCCCAGGGGATTATTAATACGTTTGATACTACGGCCCGTCAGTCACTGATGGTAGACCTGGTGGATGATAGGGAAGATCTGCCCAATGCCATCGCGTTGAACTCTTCTGCATTTAATGCGGCGAGGTTGGTAGGGCCTGCATTTGCTGGTTTTATACTGAGTGCTTTTGGAGAAGATATTTGTTTCCTGATCAACTTTTTGAGTTTCTTCTTTGTGATTGGTTGTTTATTGCAGATGAAACTGAAGATTAAACAACAGGAGAAATCAGAAGAGAATATATGGGCAGATTTGAAGAAAGGATATGATTATTTGCGTGAGTCTCCTGATTTGTCTTCACTGATATTGATGCTGGCAGCCTCCAGTTTGCTGGTGATTCCATATACTACCTTGTTACCTGCGATTGCAAAAGATGTGTTTCATGGTAATGCAACAACGTTTAGCTGGTTTGAGAGTGCGGCGGGTTTAGGTGCATTGTTTGGTGCGGTTTATATGGCGATGTTAAGGCCGGGACGCAACCTGAATCAATTGACTATTTTCTCCAGTGTTTTATTTGCAGTGGCGGTGGTTTGTTTGGGATTCTCTTCTCATATCTGGCTGGCATTGGTAGCGACAGGGTTTACGGGTGCGGGTTTGATGGTACAGAACTCTGCGATTAATACGTATTTGCAAACGCATGCATCTTCTGAAATGAGGGCAAGGACATTGAGTTATTACATCATGGCGTACCAGGGTGTGTTGCCGATTGGGAGTTTGATAATGGGGAGCCTGGCGGAGCGGTTAGGAGTGAGTGCAGTGGTGTTTGCAGAAGGTGTGGCAGGTATATTGATTGTGATTGGATTTATATTGCATCAGCGGAAATTGCATGATGGAAATTGGATGAGGTCAATGAATCCATTGCGGTTCAGGCATTGATACCAATAAAAGCAACGCTTACTACAGGATGATTTTTTGCGTTTCAAAATTACTTTAAGGAAAAGAAATTGATAATAATTTTGAGGGGTGCATATCCAATCCTTTTGCTAACTTATACAAGGTTGTAATACTCAAATTTTTCTTCCCGTTTTCAATTCTCGAAATATCTCCCTGATTCACGCCGCTGCTCACTTCCAGGTCAAGTAACGTAAGCTGCCTATCCTTTCGGAGTTGCCGAAGGTTATTGCCGAATACGATTAATATTTTTGCCTGTTCAGGAGCCATTTTCTTGCGGCAACCAAGTTGAGGCAATTGGGTAAAATATTTATTGGGTGATCGCCCAAGATTTGAGAAAAAGATTTACATTCGGCCAGGTTATGAGGTGAATATTCGAGTGAGCTACTGCAAGTTAATTGTAGTCCGATCAATTCAGGCATGTTAAAACCAAAACGACACTTACAGGTTATAAATGGCACCCCCCATCCTATATCCTTAATGCGAATTTATTATGACGGGACGCAAAATCACGATTGATAGCGCTGTTATTTATATGAGGAAGTTGCAGGGCACTCCGCATATGCGTATACGCTTCAAGGAAGATGAGTTTTTATTATTAAGACACAAAGGCCAGGACCCAATTTTTGAGACAAAGCCGGATTTACCCGAAGAGGTGTTGGGTAAAATAATATGGGCGGTATCACATTATTTCCCGCTTAGAGAGCGGGATAGGTAGACTGGACCAATTCAATTTTTCTGCCGTCGGGATCTGCAATGACGGCAGTGTAGCCCCAGGGGGTGTTTGCTCCTGGCGTTATTAAGTTTCCTCCTAATGATAATATGGATTGCGTAATGAGATCAGGTATATCAGTTTAATTTCTTCCGCATCAGACTGACGAAAATCGTCGGTATAATTTGAAAACATTCCTTATTTTACATTCCATCAAAACGCGCACGTTATGAAATTATTGATCCGGATGCTACTGCCGTTCTGTTGCTGCTTTTTATACATAACGCTGTATGCCAACGACGAACCTATAAAAAATCTCGGTATTGAAAACGGCTTATCCAATAACGCCGTCATGAATGTATACCAGGACTACAAAGGCTTTATGTGGATCTGTACCTATGATGGCCTCAACCGTTTCGATGGCTACAAATTCCGCATCTTCCGCAATAAAATAGGAGATACCACTTCTCTGAACGACAATGGGAACTTCACTATCGAAGGTGACCACCTGCACCGTATATGGCTCGGCGGCCGCAAAGGCATTAGTGTTTTCAACCCTGTCAATGAACAATTCACCACTGCCCGTTTTTCCCCTTACAAGAGTGTCACTCCCCGCCCCGAAATAGGCGTTATCCACATTATCCGTGCCGGCGATAGCGGAAAAACAGTGTTAGCAGGTACCGAACGTGACGGTCTTTTGTTATTTCATGAAAATATATATGCCGGCATCCAGGTGCCGATCATTCAATATACCACTACCATCACCAATTATGAAGTAACTGGTATTGACTTCGATCATAATACCGCCTTTGTATTTGTACAGGACATCGGCCTTTGCAAATACAATTCACAAACACAATCCCTTCAAATCATCAATCAAAACATCCGCCAGGCCAACTGTCTTCGCAGCGACCAGCAAGGTGGACTATGGTTGGGCACTGACAACGGTCTCTTTCGTTACGAACTCTCCAGTAATACTTACTCTGAAAACTACATCCAGACTCACAACAAAGTAGTAGGCCTCTGCATAGACAAAAATGGCCGGATCTGGGTGGCTTCCGATGGGGCAGGTGTCTTCATTGTCTCTTCGCGTGAAAATATTAATAAGTGTCAATTGAACAGTAATGCTGTTTATGCCGTATACGAAGACAGGGAGGGTCGTATGTGGGTCGGCACTTTAAGAGCAGGTATCAGTATCGTCGTACCCCGCCGCAACCCGTTCGAACTTCATCGCTTTAATGGGGAAAATACCGTGTGCAACTTCATCCTCTCTTTTTGCGAAGGTGATAACAACGACATCTGGATCGGCACCGATGGCGGTGGGCTCAAACACTGGGACAGGCCCCATAATCAATTCACTGCTTTCACTGCCGACGCTGCCAGGCCCAACGCCATCAGCAGCAACTTCATCACCTGCATTCTCCGCGATGCGCAGGATGATATATGGGTTTCCACCTGGTTCGGCGGCATCAACCGATACAAAAAAGGTAGCAATACCTTTGAGCATTTTCATTGCAACAACCCCGTGACCAACGCTACTGAAAACAATGTATGGGTAGTATATGAAGATGCGCAAAAACATATATGGGCCAGTACCACCAATAATGGTACCCTCTATACTTTTAACAGAACCACCAACCAGTTTGAACTCTTTGACAATAATCTTGTGAATATTCAGTGCCTGGCAGAAGATGCCCAGGGACACTTATGGGGTGGTAACTACCAGGACCTGATCTCCATAGACCGGGTGCACAAACAACACAAGTTTTTCCACATCGGTTACACCGTTCGCAGTATTCATGAGGATAAGCAGGGCAACTTCTGGGTAGGCACCGATGGCGGAGGCTTATTACAATTCAACCAGCAAACCGGCCGCTATATTCGCTATACAGAAACAGACGGTTTACCCAGCAACGCCATTCTTCGTATCATTGAAGATAACAGGGGCGATCTTTGGCTCAGCACCTTCAACGGACTGGCCAGATTTGACCCGAAGACAAAAGTCTGCCGCAGCTTTTCACAATCTGATGGGCTGCAAAGTAACCAGTTCAGCTACAACGCTGCCCTTAAACTCCGCACCGGCGAATGTATGTTCGGGGGCATCAAAGGTTTCAATGTTTTTTATCCTGACAGCATTTACGACCAGACGACGGTGCCGGCTGTTTTCCTCACAGGCATAAGAATTAACAACACCCCTGTGGAACAGGAAGGGAAGTACATTTCCAAAAGCGCCCTTGAAAACGTAGAGGAATTGCGGATCCCTTATGACAAAGCCGCTATTTCTATGGACTTCGTGGCCCTGGAATACACCTCTCCTGACAAAATCAATTACGCCTACCGCCTGGAAGGCTGGGATAAGCAATGGAACTATGTGGGTGAATCGCGCACCGCCACTTATACCCGTCTGCAGGAAGGTACTTATATTTTCAAAATCAAAGCCACCAATGCCGAGGGCCGCTGGGGCTCTGAGATCAGTACCATCCGTATTATCGTACTGCCACCCTGGTACAGAAGCTGGTGGGCATACCTATTATATACTGTGGTGATAGGCGGACTTTTATACACTTTCATGCGTTATCGCTCCAGGCAGGAACGCCTCGATTATGAAATTCGCCTGGCGCATCTGGAAAATGAGAAAGAAAAAGAGCTGAATGAGAGGAAGTTATCTTTCTTTACTCATATTTCACATGAGTTTAGAACGCCTTTGAGTCTGATTATCAATCCTCTTAAGGCATACACCCAGGACCCGGAACTCAGTATTGTCTATAGAAATGCGCGTAGGTTACTTAGTTTGGTCGATCAGTTACTCCTGTTCAGGAAAACTGATTCAGGTGGAGATAGGTTGAAAATCAATCGGCTGGACATGGTGGAGCTTTGTAAAGAAGTCTTTTTGTGCTTCTCTCAGCAGGCAAAACTCAAAAATATCGACTACCAGTTTGAGGGTGGACAATCTCCTATCGAAATGTATGTGGACGATGAAAAAATGGAAGTGGCTTTATTCAACCTATTGTCCAATGCTTTCAAATTTACCCCTGATGGCGGAAAAGTGATGTTCAAAATCCGTGAGTTATTCACAGAAGTGGAAATATCCATCCAGGATTCTGGTTGTGGTATTCCTATTTCCACGGGTAACCGCATCTTTGATAAATTCAGCAGGGTAGGCGGGCGCCAGACTGGTTTTGGGATTGGCCTCTACCTGGTGAAGCACTTTATAGAGAGTCACCATGGGGCCATCACCTACAATAGCCGCGAGCAGGAGGGTACTACTTTTGTGATTCGCCTGCGCAAAGGTATGGGTCACCTCAACGGATATGACTTTGCTACCAATGAGCGCTCAGCTATTTTGCAGGAGCTGATGGAAGAAACCACGGTGCCGGTGAAAAAAGAGGAGAAGATTCAGCTGGAAGAAATGGTCACAGAGAAAAAGTCGCTGCTTTGCATCGACGACAATGCAGACATCCGTTCTTACCTCCGCCAGTTATTTTCTGACCATTATATAATATATGAAGCAGAAAATGGGGATGATGGTTTTGCGATGGTACAGGAGCATTTGCCTGATCTCGTAATCAGTGATGTGCAAATGCCAGGTATGGATGGCCTGGAACTTTGTAACAGGATCAAAAACACGGAAGCCCTGAGCCATATTCCCGTAATTCTCCTGACCTCTGCCCATGACCTGAAAATCAAAGGGATAGAAGAAGGTGCGGACGATTACATCACAAAACCGTTTGACAAAGATCTGCTGCTGGCCAAGGTACAGACCCTCCTGAAAAACAGGAACCTGCTCCGCCAATACTTCCTGGACAGCATCACCCTACAAAAGAGTACTGTCAAAGTTCCCGCTGCCTACCGGGAGTTCCTCAATAATTGCATCAGTATTGTAGAAGCCAACCTGGGAAATGAGGAGTTTTCCATCAAAACCTTTACCCAGGCGGTTGGCATGAGCCATTCCAGCTTATATAAAAAGGTAAAATCCATTTCCGGCCAGACTATCAATGCTTTTATCCGCTCTATCCGCCTTCGCAAAGCGGCGATGCTGATGATAAAGGAAGATTACACCATCAACCAGGCCGCCTTTGAGGTTGGAATCGGGGATGTGAAGTACTTCAGAGAGCAATTTGTGAAGCTGTTTGGCATGAACCCTTCAGAGTATGTGAAACGATATCGTCACTCTTTTAACCAGGACCTTACTGTCGTAAAAGAGGGGTAATTGAACGAATTTACCCCCTCTTTTAAATGATTTACCCCCCTTCTCAAGGGGGGTAAAGTCCCTAATTTGCCCCTGTAGTTGATCAATGAAAAACTGAAAATCAACCGTTTACTCATTCAAATAGAATTCCGTTATGAAAAAGGTCTTGCACAGGCACGTGCGGCAGTTGCCCTTGTTTCTGCGACTGTCATTGCTTTTAGTATTTATGTTCCCTGTCCTTTTTGCACAGGCCCAGGAGGGCAAAATTTCCGGGAGGGTGGTTTCCGGTGGGCAACCAGTTCCAGGTGTAACAGTGAAAGTGAAAGGAACTAACCAGGGGGCGGTGACCGACATCAATGGTCACTATACCGTAACAGCTAAACAGGGAGATACCCTGATTTTCAATCACATGTCTTATACGCCTCAGTCAATCGCCGTTGCAGGTCCTGCCGTGAACGCGACCCTGAGCGAGGTAGCCCAGCAGGTGGGCGAAGTAGTGGTAGTGGGTTATGGTACCCAGAAAAAGGAGACCCTGACCGGATCTATCTCCGTTGTAAAAGGTGCGGATATCGTGAGGAGTCCGCAGCCAAACGTATCTAACTCACTCGCAGGCCGTTTCTCTGGTGTGATTGCCAACAACCGCGCCGGTGAACCAGGTTATGACAACTCCAACATCTACATCAGGGGTCAGGCTACCACCGGCAACAACGATGTACTGGTGGTGGTAGATGGTGTGCCAGGTCAGATTGGTGGGTTATCAAGACTGGACCCTAACGATATTGAAAGCATCAGCGTACTGAAAGACGCTTCTGCGGCAGTATACGGTAGCCGTGCAGCAAATGGTGTGATCCTCGTTACTACCAAGAGAGGTAAACAAGGTAAGCCGGTGATCAATTACACCTTTAACCAGGGTTTTTCTTCACCCACCCGGCTGCCAAAAATGGCGGATGCACCCACTTTTGCCGCTATCCAGAATGAGATTGCGTACTACACCAATCCAACCGGTGGCATGAACCAGTATTATACTGATGCAGAAATTCAGAAATTCAAAGATGGTAGTGACCCGCAGAACTACCCGAACACTGACTGGCAGAAAGTGGTACTGAAAAAATCAGCATCACAGCAGCAACATAACCTGTCAGTAAGCGGTGGTACTGATAATGTAAGGTATTATGCATCCCTGGGTACCATTAGCCAGGATGGATTATATAAACATGGGGCAACAAAATACAACCAGTATAACTTCCGTTCCAACATCGATGCGGATGTGACCAAACGACTGAAAGTAAGCCTGTACCTCTCCGGCAGAGAGGAAGATCGTAACTTCCCTGTAACCGGTGCCGGCGACATTTTCCGCGCTATCTACAGGGCGTATCCTACTATAGCACCTTACTATTCCAATGGATTACCTACTTATGGTATTGAAGGTAGCAACCCTGCACTGATAGGCACCAGCATAGGTGGTACTACCCGCAACCCTACACAGGTATTCAATGGTGTACTGAAAGGTGCTTACCAGATTCCCGGGGTAGAAGGTTTGTCACTGGATGGATTTTACTCTATAGATAAATCCTGGAGTTTTATAAAGACATTCAGCAAACCTTATTCAGTATATAACTACAATTCAACTACCGGTGCTTACGATAAAACAATCGTAGGCGGTTCAAACGGACTGGCTACTTTGTCAGAAGGACAATTAAACAGAACTATGATGGTGAGCAACATCAAACTGAATTATGCACATCAGTTTGGTAAGCACAACATCGCTGCGTTCGTGGCTTATGAGCAGAGTAAAACTACCCAGGATTCACTGGGTGCTTACCGCATGAACTACCCTTCATCTACTACACCGGAACTGTCACAGGGTGGGCCGGCTGCTGCTGACAAGAATAATTCAGGTAACAGCTACAACTATACCCGTAAGAGTTATTTCGGCAGACTGGCGTACAACTACCAGGAGAAATATCTCTTAGAAGCACAGGCACGTGTGGATGGATCATCTGCATTCCCAAGCGGACACCAGTATGGTTTCTTCCCATCTATCTCTGCTGGTTACCGTATTTCAGAAGAGCCCTGGTTTAAGGGTATCAGGTTTATTGATGACCTGAAACTCCGTGGATCTTATGGTTCATTGGGTAATGATAACATTGCCCTGTTCCAGTACTTTGACAACTACTCTTTCAACAGTCAGTATGTAATTGGCGATGCGGTACATGCGGGTATTGACCTGACCAAACTGGCTAACCAGAATGTAACCTGGGAAGTAGCGAAGAAACTGGACGTAGGTCTGAATGCGATTTTCCTGAAACATTTCAACCTGGAATTTATCTACTTCCAGCAGAAACGTTCTGACATCCTTACATTGCGCAATGCATCTATTCCTGGTACTTCAGGTATCGTAAACCCTAATGGTTCTGATCCGCTGGTACCTGCAGAGAACATTGGTAAGGTAAACAATAATGGTATTGAAGCTACGCTGGGATATAGCAACGTGACCAAAGGTGGTTTCCGCTATGGTATCAATACCAACATCACGTATGCAAAGAGCAAGATCATCTACATCGACGAGGCTGCTGGTACACTCGACTATCAGCGCCAGACTGGTCGCCCGATGAACACCTCTTTATTATATAATGCGATCGGCATTTTCAGAACACAGGCAGACCTGGATAAATATCCACACCTGGCAAATGCGCAACTGGGTGACCTGATCTACCAGGATTACAACAATGATGGAGCTATCACTGCAAACGACCAGACAAGAACGAAGTATGGCAACATTCCTGAAATCACTTATGGTATACTGCTGAATGGTGCTTACAAAGGTTTCGATGCATCTGTTGTATTCGCAGGTCAGACACATGTAAGCCAGTATGTACTGCCGGAATCAGGTACAATCGGAAACTTCTACAGCAGCTGGGCCGATAACCGCTGGAGTCCAAATCATACAGATGGTACTTATCCAAGAGTGGACGCCCGTGCTTCATCATCTGTAAACGGTGGTTTGTATGCTAACAATTTCTGGCTGAACAATGCTTCTTTCCTGCGTTTGAAAAACGTAGAACTGGGTTATACCATCAATGCAACCTTGTTGAACAGGGCAAAGATCAGTGCACTCCGTGTGTATGCCAGCGCTTACAACCTCTTCACCATCACCAAAGTGAAAGATTACGACCCGGAAGGAAACAGCAGCAGCGGACAGTTCTATCCGCAACAGCGTATTGTGAACCTGGGGCTGAATGTTAAGTTTTAATTCTGAAAAATTGCAGTCATGAGAAAGATTCAATATTTTATATACCTTCTGGCGATAGGATTTGTGTCCTGCAAGAAGAATTACCTGGATATCGTGCCTACGGACCGCGTGTCTGACGTGGCAGTGTTGTCTGACTCCCTTTTGTTTGTAGACTATGTGATCAACCGTTACATGGGTGTAAAGCTCCAGGACAAAGAAGCGGAAGGTACGCCTCCGGGTTTTGGAAGAGGATTTGAATATGCGATGTGGAGCTCCCTCACAGATGAATCAATTTATAATAATGATGATAATACCTGGCTGGTACAACAGGGTTTGCTGGCACCTGAGAATACAGGTATCACCGGCACACTATGGGCCAGAAGCTATCGTAGCATCAGGGAAGTAAACTATGCACTGAACAATATTGCCGCTGTGCCGATGAGTGAAGGGCTGCGTAATAAGCTGAGGGGTGAATTACACTTCATCCGTGGTTTCCGCTACCAGGATCTGATTCGTAACTATGGCGGTGTGGTGATGGTAGGTGATAGTGTGTATAACCTGGAAGATAACCTGAGTGATGCTTCATTGTATACCCGTGCATCCCTGCAGACCTGTATGGATTATGCCATCAAGGAAATGGATTCAGCTGCTTATTATTTACCGTCAGTAAATGATGATTCATGGGCATTGGGTCGTGCTACCAAAGGCGCGGCACTGGCGCTGAAATCAAGACTGGCACTGTATGCTGCAAGTCCGCTCTACAATGTAGGTACCTGGGCAAATGCAGCTGCAGCAGCAAAAGCTGTGATGGATCTGGGGCAGTATTCAATCGATGCAGATTATGGTGGATTGTTTAAGAACTCTGCGAGTAAAGAAATCATTTTCGAAAGACTATATGTAACTGGTACAAGACATACCTGTCTTGAAATTTCCAACGGGCCAAATGGTTATGGTGGCTGGGCAGGTAATACACCATTACAGAATATGGTGGATGCGTATGAAATGAATAATGGTCTTCCTATTACAGATGCGGCTTCTGGCTATGATGCAGCCAACCCTTATGCTAACAGGGATGCCCGTTTCTATGCTACTATCCTATACAATGGAGCTACTTATAGAGGCCGTGCCGTAGAAACATTTACACCAGGTGGTAAGGATAGCAAGGATGGTAATTCTAACTGGAATACTTCCAAGACAGGATATTACCTGAAGAAGTTCATGGACGATAACAACCCGATTGACAACCCATGGAATGTGGCAGGATTACAACCATGGATTTATTTCCGCTATGCAGAAATACTGCTGAACTATGCAGAAGCCCAGAATGAAGCAGCGGGACCAGATGCATCTGTGTATGCAGCTGTGAACCAGGTTCGTCAGCGTAGCAGTGTAAACCAGCCGGCATTGGCTACGGGAATGACACAGGCAGAAATGAGAACAGCTATTCAGCGGGAAAGACAGGTGGAACTGGCATTTGAAGAGCACCGTTTTTATGATGTGAGAAGATGGAAGATTGCATCTACTACAGAGAATGTGCCTGCTTATGGTATGACGATCACCAAATCAAACGGTGTGTATACCTATACCAGGAAGACAGCACTGGCCGGACGTTTGTTTGCAGACAAGAACTATTGGCTGCCAATACCAAGAGCTGAGATATTGGCGTCTAATGGTCAGTTGACCCAGAATACAGGTTACTGATACTGATAAGTCGCTGCCAAAAGATCACCAAAAGGTCACTTCAATATCCCTTTCGATATTGAAGTGACCTTTAAGTGACCTTTTAGTGCACTAATCATGATAGCGTTATAATAAAACTAGACAGGATGAAAAAAATAAGCGTAGCGATCATCGCCCTAATAGCTTTATGTATGCAGGGGATGGGGCAATCTCAGCACACCTTTGCGTTGGGAGACAGCGCCTTTTTATTGGACGGGCAGCCTTTTCAGATGATTTCGGGTGAGATTCATTATCCCCGGGTACCCCGCGAGGCATGGCGTGCCAGAATTCAGATGGCAAAGGCAATGGGCCTTAATACCATAGGTACATATGTATTCTGGAACGTGCATGAGCCGGAGAAGGGGCATTATGAGTTCTCGGGCAACAATGATATTGCGGAGTTTGTGAAGATTGCAAAAGAGGAGGGAATGTATGTGGTACTGCGGCCAAGCCCTTACGTATGTGCGGAATGGGAGTTTGGTGGCTACCCTTATTGGTTACAGAATGAGAAGGGGTTGGTAGTGAGAAGTAAAGATCCGCATTACCTGGATGCTTACCGTAATTATATCAATGCAGTGGGCAAGCAGTTGGCGCCTTTGCAGGTGAATCATGGTGGGAATATACTGATGGTGCAGATTGAAAATGAATATGGTTCTTATGCTGCTGATAAGGAGTACCTGGATATTAACAGGAAGATGTTCATCGATGCAGGTTTTGATGGATTGCTCTTTACCTGCGATCCGGAAGCAGCGATTAAAAACGGGCATTTACCGGGCTTATTGCCGGCTATTAATGGCCAGGATAACCCAGTGAAGGTAAAGAAACTGATCCGCGAAAATCATGGCGGAAAAGGGCCTTTTTATATTGCTGAATGGTATCCTGCGTGGTTTGACTGGTGGGGTACAAAGCATCATACGGTGCCATACCAGCAATACCTGGGCAGACTGGATAGTGTGCTGAGTGCGGGTATTTCTATTAACATGTATATGTTCCATGGTGGTACGACACGTGGATTTATGAATGGTGCAAATGCGAATGATAAGGATCCTTATGAGCCGCAGACCAGCAGTTATGATTATGATGCGCCATTGGATGAAGCAGGCAATGCAACGGAGAAATTTATGCAGTTCCGTGCTGTGATTGCAAAGCATTTGCAACCGGGGCAGACATTGCCGGAGGTACCTGCTAAGAGAGGGGTGATTACCATTCCCCCCGTTCAACTCACACAGGCTACAGGGGTGTTTAGTTTGCTGCCGGCGGCGGTAAAAAATGCAACTCCATTGACTTTTGAAGATTTGAAACAGGCGTATGGATTTGTTTTATATAGAACGACCGTGGATGGTGGTAAAACCGGTTTGCTGAAGATAAATGCGCTGAGGGATTATGGAATTGTGTTTGTGAATGGAAAAAGAGTAGGCACATTGGATAGAAGACTGAAGCAGGATAATCTGCAGGTAACATTGCCGAAAGGTAAGGTACGCCTGGAGATACTGGTAGAGAATTTAGGCAGGGTCAATTTTGGGCCTTACCTGTTGCAGAATAAGAAGGGGATTACAGAGAGCGTGGTATTTGGAGGTCGTGTGCTGAAAGGATGGGAGATGTATTCTTTACCATTTAATAATGTACCGGCTGTGCAGGCAGGGAAAGCTGGGGTGAATGAGCCGGTGTTGAGAGAAGGTAATTTTGAGTTGAATGCGGTAGGAGATACTTACCTGGATATGAGCCAGTGGGGAAAAGGTGTGGTTTGGGTGAATGGGCATAACCTGGGAAGGTATTGGGAAGTGGGGCCACAGCAAACGGTGTTTGTACCGGCGGAGTGGTTGAAGAAGGGAGAGAATAGTATTGCAGTGTTAGAGTTGATAAAGCCGGAAGTACAGGTTGTGCAGGGGATAGATCATGCTATTTTGGATGAGGTAAAATAAAAACGTAAAACGATGAGTGGGCCCTCTCTTTTGGGAGGGCTTTTTTATTTAGTTGCGGTTTTTACGGCCGGCTGTACGCCGGTCGTAAAAACCGCTCGCTTTTGTAACTTTTTTATTGAGTACCTCGTTCTAATGGAAACCTATTCCCCATGAATGTAGCATCAACCAGACTGTTGCCGACAGCGCTGCTGGCTGTCTATTTGTTCGTACTAAGCAGTTGTTTGAAGGATAAATGTACTAACAACATTCCTTCCAAAGTGTACACACCTGTTTATGCAAAACTCGATTCCCTGAGATCTTCTATCCGTAGTGAATCGCCCCATGAAATTGCATCCCCAGGCAAAATCTATCTCTACGGCAACTACATCTTCCTGAACGAGCTGAACAAAGGTATCCACGTCATAGACAACTCCAATCCTGCCAACCCACAAAAAATCGCATTTATCAACATTCCCGGTAATGTAGACCTTGCAGTAAAAGGGAATGTGATGTATGTAGATAGTTATATTGACCTGGTAGCACTTGATATCAGCGATCCGCACAACATTCGCCAGACGAAACGCCTGAACAACGTTTTCCCGCAACGGCAATATGAATATGGTATTATGGCCGATACCCTGAGAGGGGTGATCGTTAGTTTTAGTATCAGGGATACCGTACTCTCAAATACCTGTAATGAAGCGAGGTGGAATGGCGAATACATGTATGATGGTGTGACTAACAGTGTCACTGTTTCTAATAAATCAAATGTCTCTGTACCCTCTGCTACTGGCAAAGCCGGTTCTACTGCACGCTTTGGGCTGATGAATAATACACTGTATACAGTAGATTATTTCGGTATCCAGGTTTTCAGTGTACAGCAGGCAAGTGAACCTGTGAAGAGAAATAACTTTTCGGTTCCTGCAAATATCGAAACCATCTTCCCTTATGATCATTACATCTTTATAGGCAGTACCACCGGTATGCTTATTTATGATGTGAGCAACCCTGAATTGCCGGCGGCAGCAGGTACTTTCTCACATATACAATCATGCGATCCTGTGGTGGTAGAAGGGAAGACGGCTTATGTAACATTAAGATCGGGTACGATCTGTGGGAGTAATCTGAATCAGCTGGATGTACTGAATGTAGCAAATGTAGCCAGCCCGCAATTGCTAAAAACGTATCCTATGTCAGGGCCATACGGATTGGGCATAGATGGAACCAACCTGTTTGTATGTGAAGGTACGAAGGGCTTGCACTTTATGGATGCCACTGATCCATTGAATGTAACAATAAAATACACTGTGAAAGACATAGAAGCGTATGATGTGATCCCCAATAATCACGTGCTGTTGGTCACAGCCAAAGATGGTTTGTACCAGTACGATTATACTAATTTGAGTGAGCCAGCATTGTTAAGTAAGATTGGTATTGTTATTAAATAATTACTATGAAATATATACTGTTGTTATGTGCAGGTTTGCTGCTTATGCAGGTATTGACTGCGCAGCAAAAGCTGGATGTGCTTTATTTTAAGAACGGCAGTGTGATCAGGGGACATATCTTTTCGACTGAGAATGGGGTGGTGAAGATGGAGAACAGGATAAAGGATACGTTAGTATTTAGTCGTGCAGAGATGGATAGTGTGAAGCAGGAGAAGGTACATCCTAAAATAACCCCTGATGGTTTTTATAATATAGATGAAGCGGGCCTGCAATTTTCTGACAGGAAAGGATCTGTGTGGAGGTGTATAGTAGGTTATCGGTTTGCTTATCAGTACCAGGTAGGTGTGGGGATTGGGTTAGATGATTACCAGGCAAGGTCGGTTCCTGTATTTGGGGATCTCCGGTATGATTTCAGTAAGGCGGAGCGGACTTTTTTTTCTTATGCAGGTGCGGGTAAGGCCATTCCTTGGTTAACACGCAAACAGTGGGGATTACAAAATTCGAAGGAGCCGGATAAAAATATAGCGGGTACATATGTGCATGCGGGGTTGGGATATAAATTCAGGTGGAGGTATAATAGTTCATTTCACATTTCGGCGGGGTATGCTTATGCCGCATTTAAGACGAAGAATGCCATCCTGGATTGGCAAACGCAGGCACCATTAGGAACTTTTACCACGACAGATTATTCTTTCAGCAGGGTGACGGTGATGATGGGCATCACGCTGTAAGGGGGGGCGCAGGCCCCCTTTATAATTTTCTGAACTTCAATGTTTGTCATGCTATTTGTTATATTAAAAATAATTCTATATTACAATATTTGTATTTTTTTGTTCTAAAAATTATGAAATTATAAACCAAGTATCTATATTTAACATAACAACCAAAATCAGAATCCAAAGAATCAAAATCGAATCAATATTTACGCTGACATTGTGATGAACATCTATTGATTGCCGCTGTAAGAGACTTCTTTTACAGTATGACTATTTAACTTATTTCTAAACAGATGAACAAGCCATTTCAACCAAATGGCAGGGGTTAGAAGACGAACCGTTTACCGTAAGATCAATTTTCGGGGAAAACCCGTTTCCTGTGCTGTAGCGCATGCCGCCACCATTCCGGTATGCCTGTTTTTACTATTATAATTTGTTTATGAGAAAATAACGAAACAATGAAAAAGACTGCTATGGTGGGCGATGCCAGCAACCCATACGTGGCTATTATTTGATCACAAGGTTATCTACTGTCATTTTAAATCACAATTATGAGAATCAAGGGTTTTCTATGCCTTATGGTACTGATGTGCCATGTCTTTACGTTTTCATTATTTGCACAATCAACGAAGGTCACCGGTACGGTGAAAGATGAATCGGGGCAACCTATTCCGGGTGCCACTATCAAAATAAAAGGGGGCGGCGGTACTGTAGCCGACGTCGGCGGTGCCTTCACCATTACGGCTTCCAGGGGACAGAAGCTCACCATTACTGCTGTTGGCTATGAAACAAAAGAAGTCACTATAGATGGTTTACCTATCAGTGTACAATTGGGGAATGACAAAAAAATATTGACTGAATTTGTTGTCACCGGGACAGGAACGCCTACCAGCCGGAGAAAGCTGGGTATTTCTGTAGAATCAGTTTCTGCTGAGAAACTGGCCGGTGCTTCTACCAGTATTGACCAGGCACTGGTTGGTAAAATACCCGGTGCACAAATCTCTACTGTAAGCGGTAACCCCAGTGACCCTGTGAACATCCTCCTCAGGGGTGTGAATACAATTCAGGGTGGTACTAAACCTCTCATCATGCTGGATGGTGTGCAGGTGGCTGCGACTGACTTCAATAGCCTTGATCTTGCCAACGTAGAAAGAGTGGAGGTGATACAGGGTGCTGCTTCTGCTGCTTTATATGGTGCCCAGGGTGCCAATGGTGCTATTCAGCTCTTCACCAAAAAGGGGAAGGCTGGACGTATGGAAGTGAACTATACAACCAGTTATTCCTTTAATAACTACATCAACAGTGGTGGTGTGACCAAAGCTAGCAAACACCCCTACCTCACTGATGGCAACAATAATGTTGTAGATGCCAGTGGCAATATACTGGCCCTTGATCAGTATGGAGATTATTCTGGTATTAGTTATACATACGGTGGCGCTACCCGCTATGGCATATTGAATCCAAAAAATATTGCGGATAAGCCTTACAACATGAACCTGAAGTATTATGACCACTTCAAAGAAATGTTCCTGACAGGTAGTACCTGGAACAATGCCATCAACTTTTCAGGCGGTACTGATAAGACAGATTTCAACATTGCATTCGCCAATAATCATACACTCAGCCCTGTTATGCACAACGGTTATGTAGACCGTACAAACCTGACTGCCAACGTTGGTACTGAGGTATTCAAAGGTTTCCGTATCCGCTCTACCACACAGGTTATCTACACCAAAAATACACTGACACCGGGCCTCGGGGCTCCAGGTGGTTACCTCTACGGTAGAGGTAACATGGCAGGGAATGTCGGCAACATCTACAGCTTCCTGAACACTTCTCCTTTCTTCAGTTTGAAATGGAAGATGGCGGATGGACATTCCCCTGCCTATCAGACTGCCGATTTCTTAAGTATCAACGCCTTTAACCCATACTATGTACAGGAGTATGCAGATGGGCTGGACAACAAAATTGATATCGTACAAAGCGTGAATGCCAACTACCAGATTAATCACTTCCTGGAACTGGATGCGAAGTATGGTATCAACTACAGAACAGAACGCGCTACATGGACCTACCTGAACCAGACCGGAAATGCGAATGCAGAATATTGGGATACCAAGGCTTCTTACTTTGCGACGGACCGCACCGGTGAAATTGACCAGTGGAACTATACGACTACGTTCCAGAACTTCCTGGGAAGTCTTTTTTTCAGAACTGATTTTAAGAAAGACTTTGGCTGGAACCTTCCCATTCAAACAACGACGCTGGCATCTTATGACTATCGCCAGAGAAAGTACAGGGAATATGATATATATGGTTTAGGCTTGCCTACCACTTCTCCTATTAATCTCGCCTCTGCTTCCGCCCTTTATGTAGCGCCTACTTCTTCTTCCAGCACGGAACCTACCAACGGAGATTACCAGGAAACTTTTGTGACCTTTGGTTACCTCGTTGATCAGAAATTTGATATTGGTGACTGGGGTGGTGTATCCGGTGGATTTAGAAGTGACTGGTCTTCTACATTTGGTAGCGGGTCTAAACCATCTACCTTCCCGCACGTGAATGGTTATGTGCTTCCTTCCTCCTTTAACTTCTGGAGTGGGCTGGAACATATAGTACCTTACTTTAAGATCCGCTCTGCGTATGGTGAAGCAGGTACACAACCGGGTGTTTTTGACAGGTATCCTACCTTGAACCAGGGTACACTGGGATCTTCTCTATACTATTCCAATCCTGCTACTTCACAGAATCCGAACCTGAAAGTAGAAGTCTCTAAAGAATTTGAAATCGGTACTGATTTCTCTGTGACGTTGTTTAAAGGTAACTGGCTGGGTTCTGTGAATGGATCATTTACATACTGGACACGTAAAGCACAAAATGTAATTTACAAGGTTAGCTCTGCATTATCCACAGGTAGTACAGCTGTGCTGACAAATGCCATCGATATGTCTTCGAAAGGGATACAGTTCCAGGTAAATATTCCAGTGTATAAATCAAAGGATTTCGGTTGGGATTTCACCACCAACTTTGGCAAGCAGACTTCCACAATTGACAAAATCAGGGGTGGTGCAGATATCATCTTAACATCTGCTGCAGGTAGTACGGCGCTGACACTGACAGCTGGTCAGAAGATCGGACAGATCTATGGTTACAAGGCATTGAGAAGCCTGGATGCGGTGAAAGGAGATGGTACCAAATACATCTCAGATGCGGATAAGGGCAAGTATGAAATAGTAGAAGGTCGTGTGGTAGATACTGCAACCAAAGCGATCCAGTTTGCCGAAACCGCCACTGCTTTTGGGGATCCGAATCCTAAATTCAATGCATCATTTATCAATTCATTTACCTATAAGAATTTCCTCACTTTCTCCTTCCAGTTTGACTGGGTATATGGTAGCCACCTGTACAATCAAACCAAAGAGTGGATGTACCGCGACGGTATAGATGGCGACTTCTCCAAACCGGTTACTATCAATGGCAGAAGGGCTGCTTACACTGCTTACTATGGTAGTGCTTATTCCAGCTCATGGGGTAGCCTGTATGGACCGGGTAACAATGCGACCAAGGATTATTTTTATGAAGATGCTTCTTTCCTGCGTCTGAGAAATGTTTCCTTAGGATTTGATCTGGCAAGATTCCTTCATGTACAGCGATTCAATAAACTGCAGGTAGTATTCACCGGCAGGAACCTGCTGACAGTGACAAAGTATAATGGCTTTGATCCTGAAATAAGTTCAGGTGCGGCTAACTCATCTTTCGACAGGGGAATTGACCACAGTACCATTCCTAACATGAGATCATACCAGGTAGGCTTAAATGTAGGATTCTAAATTTTTATATTAAAAGGGAACATCATCATGAGTAATAATAAATATATCTTATCTCTTGTTTGCAGTTTGCTATTATTGGGAACACTGTCCTGCAAGAAAGAACTGAATGTAGGAAACCCGAACCTGCCTACGGTGGAAGGGAATGTGAATACGGAGACCGGCCTCATTTCGTTGGCTACAGGTGGCGTATACATCAATGGTTTTAAAACTGGCGACGACTGGCTGGGCGACAGTTATTTTTCACTGCCTTTCGGATATGCAGAGCTGTTGGGAGATGTGGTAGGTGCGCAGGCATCGAACCAGTTGATAAGTACTATGAGCATTCCTGAATACTTTATACTTGACGATGGTACCAAAACTGAAACAGGTATTGCGAATGTAAGCCTGATGCGTGCGAATAATACCCGTGCACAAACAGGGTCTGGTTATAACCCTACCTATTATCAGTGGTTGAATATGTATGCTATGAATAATACGCTGAACCAGGTACTGAGCCTGGCAGATGGTATTACATTCAGCGGCGATGCTACTACGCGTGCCAATACGATTAAGGCATGGTGTTACTGGTGGAAAGGATATGCTTATTCACAAATCGGTTCACTGTATTATTCAGGATTAAGGATAGATACATTTGGCGGTACGTCTAACAGGTACCTGATTAAGGATAGTATCATTGCATTGTCCAACAATTACCTGAACCAGGCAGCGAGCCTGTTGCAGACAGGTATCAGCAGTTCTTCAGATTATAGCACTGTGCTGGGGCAGCTCATTCCTTCTTTCTGCCAGGTAGGTCATGGTGGTGTATTAACGACTGATATGTGGATCAGGAACATCAATACATTGCTGGCGAGAAACCTGCTGGTGAATAAGCTGGCGCCTTTTGTGAATAAGAACCTGAGTGCTACTATTACTACAACTTCTACAACGCCGATGACAACGGCAGATTGGAATGAAGTATTGACATTAGCTACGAATGGTATCAAGAATGGCGACTATGTGTTTACTGGCAGAAGTGCTGCTGCAAATGGATTCTTTTCAGCATCAGGTGGTACGGCGTCAGTGCTGACCGTAGGTGTGAATACATCGACTACCTTCAGATTGGGAGAGCGGTTTATGCAGAACTTCCATGATGGAGATAAGCGCGTGGCGAACAACTTTGATACGGCTACCAAATACCTGGATGATTTATCATTTGGTACAAGGTGGAGTATTATAGATGGTGGTAATGGCACTTCGGGCGTGTATGTGTATGGTACTACCGCGATAGGTGGTTATGAACAATACATAGCAGGTAGTTATGAGGAGAATGCACTGATGCTGGCGGAGGCGAATATCCGTTTGGGAAATACAGATGCAGGATTGGCATATGTATATGCCGTGAGAAGTTACCAGGGATCTGGTGTAACAGCAGTGACAGGTACGGGATTGACAGCGGTGAATGCAATGCAGGAGTTGGTGATGGAGAGAAGGGTATCGCTGGTATTCAGAGGATTGTCATTTTATGATATACGCCGGTGGGGATGGTCTTATGATATCGGAGCCGGTGGCGGTAGTTATGGAAATAACTTCCTGACAAGTGCGGGAAAACTGAATAAGAATGTAACAATCAACTTCAACTTTATGGATTATTGGGATGTGCCGGCGGATGAGGCGGATCTGAATCCGGGAGGAGAGGGAAGTGCGGAGACGAAGAATCCTAACTACTGATCATATTTAAAAAGGCTTTTGCGGATTGCAAAAGCCTTTTTTCTTTGTTTTGTCTGCACATCCTGCCTTTACATCGATATTAACAAAATAGCTTTCCGGCTTCGGTGTTATTTCGCGGGCATGAGAAGAATTCTAATCCTCGGTTATTTAATCACACTGACGGAGGTTATTTTTGCACAGGTCAAAATTACAGGTACGGTGGTGTCAGCTACTGATGGCAAGCCACTGGGGTTTGCGACGGTATTTATTAATAACACCAGTAAGGGTGGTACAACGACGGAGAAGGGGAATTTTAGTATTAGTGGGATTGTAGCGGGCAGGTATGAATTAATTGCTTCTTATGTAGGGTATGAGACCGCATCGAATTACCTGGACGTGAATACGGAGGATGTGAATATTAAGATCACCCTGCAACCGAAGGCGACCGTGTTGAAAGCATTTGAGGTGAAGCGTGATCCAAAGAGAGAGGCGAATATTAAGAAGTTCAAAGAGACATTTATAGGGAAGACGGAGTTTGCAAAGACGTGTGTGATTACCAATGATGAGATCCTGGATATTGGGTATGACAATGCGGAGCAGGCATTGAAGGCGAGTACGGAAGATTACCTGGTGATTATGAATGCGGCATTGGGGTATAAGATCCGGTTCCTGCTGAAGCAGTATGTGAATTCAGACAGGGATCATACCATCTCTTATTACGGGTATGCATTTTATGAGAATATGACATCGAAGAAGAAATCGCAGGCGCGGCAGTGGGCGGCGAACAGGGAGCTGGTGTTTCATGGATCGTCTTTACATTTCTTCAGGTCACTGATCAACGGGAATACGGCGGAGGAAGGTTTTGTGGTGAATGAGATTGTAAGGCGGCCGCGGCAGCGTGGGTATGTACGGGATACGATTGTGAAGAATGGGAAGATTATGTTGAACAGGGATGCGTATTCAGATGATAGTAATTATGTGAATTACAGGATGCCGACGCCGCTAAGGCCGGTTGATCTGATGAAGCCTTCAGATACGCTGGAGGATAAGTATGATCTGCATTGTGAGAATATGTTGCTGGTAAGCTATGTGAAGGAGTTGGAGGCGAATAAGTACGCAAGGTTGATGGGGAGATTGCCGAAGGAGCAGGAGTCGATGATACGGTTTTTGCAACCGGATTGTACGTTTAGTAAGGAGGGGGTATGTGTGAATCCGTTGGCGATGTTGTTTAGTGGGTATTGGGGATGGGAGAAGCTGGCGGACCAGGTGCCGTATGATTATGTGTCGACGGGAGGGAAGTGATAATGCATTATTTCTATCGAAAAAATATATCTTAGGGCTGATAATTTAATTCCCTCAATTTAAATTGTTTTAGCCCATGAGATTCTCACTCATTTGCAGTTTGCTGTCAATTTTATTTGTTGCGAACACTTTTGCTGCAACACCAAAGCCAGCGGTAGCTACTACTTACAATGTACGTATCGAGCTGGTAGACATTTACGGTAATCCATACACAGGTAGTACTGGTTTGCATGGTTTCTGGGCTGTGAATCAGTCCACCGGTGTTACTTACGAAGCTGATCGTGAAGGTTTCGAGATCTATGACCTGCCGGCGGGTACTTATCAGTTTGGCGCTAATCCGGGTAACTGGGATGGCGTAGTTTCTAAAACTGTCACGCTGGATGACAGCCAGGTAGGTAGTGATGGTTATATTGTGGTGACCTTGACTTACTGGGTAGAATAATTTTTAAAAAAGGGGATATATCAGAACTATGATATATCCCCTTTTTATTTGGGTACCTCGTTTTAAGCGAGTCTCAGGATTTTTTTATAACGCTGGTGTGAGTTTCGTTTTCACCATCTTGCTGACTCTACCTAAGAGCATCAGGCAGCACAGTGAAACAACGATGGCTACATATCCCACCAGATCAAAATTTTCCAGCGGGCTAGTCTTTGTTTTCTGCACCACTATCATCCCTGCAAAAGCTGCCGCTATACCGCCGGCTATCTGTTGTAAAGAGGAGTTGATACTCATAAAAGCGCCTCTGTCTGCCATATCAGGCACACTTGTAATAAGTGCCATGGCTGGTACCGAGCGACCCATAATAGCGGCCATCATCAGTACATTGATGGTGATCACTGTATAGAGTGGTACGGGTGGCAGGTGGGTATAAATAGCGACTAAGATAATCATGAGGAGTGTAGCCATACTGGTAATAGTAAAGCGATCCATCTTGTCACTGAGTTTTCCGATCTGCGGCATAACGATGAGTGTACCGATGCCTGCTACTATAAACAGTAATGGCAATTGCTGTTGTGTGATGTGGAGGTTATTAATTGCATATGCACTACCAAAAGGCATCATCATAAAGCCGCCGATAGAAAGCATGGCAGTGGTGGCAAAGCCGATCGCATAATTGCCTTTGGTAAGGGTATGCCACAGGTGTATCAATGCTGACTTATCATGCTGTAAGGCGAGGTGGGCAGTGACCGGTTGTATTCTTACAACGATGAGTAGCATAATGATGACAGCCAGTCCGACCACTAAAAGAAAGGGTGCTTCCCATCCCCATGCATTTGCCAGGTAAAGGCTGATAGGAATACCCAGCACCTGGCTGGCGCCAAATCCCATTTGCAGGAATCCCATTACACGACCACGCTGCTGCATGGGAAACAGGTCTGTAACAATTGCCATAGAGATAGAGCTGATCACGCCGCCAAAGAGACCGGTGACGATGCGTGCAGCTACCAGCATATGATAGGTGTTGGCTATACCACAGCAGGCAGTGCCGATAATGAACCCGCCATAGAAAAATACAAGAAGTTTTTTGCGATCAAAGCGGTCAGCAAAGCCGCTGGTGAGTAAGCCGGAAATGCCTGCGCTGAAGGCGTAAGCAGAGACGATTAATCCAAATTGCTGCGGATTGATAGTGAGTGATTTCATGAGCATATCTCCCAATGGCGAGACGATCATGAAGTCGAGAATAACCGTGAACTGGGTGAGTGCCAGCAGGGCTACCACCAGTTTCTGGTAGGGTGAAAAATTGGTTGTCTGGTTCATAGAAAGGCGAATTAAAAATATTTTAAGTGAGCGATCGCTTACTTATCATGTGAAAAAAAAGGGCTTATTTTTTAAAGGCCCTGATAACTAATTCGAATGCTTCGCGCATGATTTTGGGTGTGAGTGTAAATGATCTTCCATCCAGGCTGTAACCATCTTTGTGCCATCGTACCAGTGAATATAGTGGCGCAAATGCAACTGACCAGTATATTTCAAGGGGCATTTGGTTTATTTCTCCCCTGGCTACGGCATTTTTAAAAAACGGTCCTAATTTTTTTTTCATCTCTGCAGAGATAGCTTGTGTGAACGTATCCCGGTAATTGGAGTGCTGTAGCTGGTCTCCGCAGGATATGTTGCGCTTGTTTGTCATGGCATATTTAGCCCTGTTTTGCCATTGGAGCCAAAGGCCGGCTTCGAAGGACATATCGGGTTCAAGGCCATTGAGGGCGGCGTCGCTGATTCTTTTACCTACTTCAACAGAGAGTTGGGTGAGCAGGTCTTCTTTGTCTTTGTAATAAATATAGATAGTGGCAGGCGATACACCAGCAGCCCTTGCGAGCTTGTTGATACCAAAGTTTTCCAGACCTTCATCGGCGATTATTTCGATTGCTTTTTCGGTGATGGTCAGGATTTTATTTTCGTCGCGTTGCCTCATGGTAGTGCAAATATAAGTGAGCGATCGTTCACTTAAAAATTTATTTTTAGGGGCGGGGGCTTATTAGGGAGGAAAATACACCGGCCCTTTTGCAGTGGATTGAAAAGGGCCGGAAATATTATTATTGCTGGAGTGTCCATTGACTACTTTCAAAATAGTTCGGCACGGCGGTGCATTGTGCCAATCCACTTTGATTTTCGAGATTCAGATAAGTATTCTGCCATTCATTTTTCAACCTGGTATACCCATTATAGCTTTCCAGCACCCAGTAGCTGCTGTAGAAAGTATTGGGTACATCGGAGCTTTCCACGTAAGAATAGAGATGTTCTATATTCAGGTAGTGACCTGTGGAAAGGTTTTTGAAACGGATGTGTCCATTCACTGTTTCCTGTACCCATTTATATTGGTTACCGGAATTGGTGGAGCTATATTTCACCTGGCCATTGTCTTCATAAAGGTAGGTGCTCAGCCATTTGTTTTTGATATACACGCCGGTGGTGTTATTGTTACCGCCGAGGTTATTCAGCAGGGATTCGGCTTGTGCTACCTGTTGATTGGCGAGGTAGGTGAATACCTGGTCCAGTTGGGCCTGAATGGTAGTATTGCCGGCATATGTTTTTCTGGCCTGGTATAATTGATAGATCACTTCCAGTTCATGCTGACTATAAGGCACGCCTAGTTTTTGCTGCATGGTGGTCAGGAAGGAGTAGCCAAATTCTTCAGTAGGTTCGATCATGGTACCTTCTCCATAGTCATTCCAGGTAGCAAATTGGATGATACTCACAGAAGAAGCGAGGGCCTTATCCAGCATAGTAGAGAAGGAGCCAGTACCATTATAGGCGATTTGCCAGGTAGGGCCATCGGCGCCACCGGCGGCATAGAAGGTATTGAAACCGGGATATACTACTCCGACAGACAGTGCAAAATTTGCTGCCTGGGCATAGTAGTTATTCACAACAGTGGGGTGATCCTGGTAGATCCAGGGAAATTCACCACCAGCATTGTTGGCCCCTACTTCGGAAGTGAAGCCATAGAGTGGCAGCACTTTCGGTTTCGGACTGATACCACTTAGGATGGCATCCCATTGAGAAGACTGGTGAAAGGTGATAGGGCCAAAGTTCAGCACAACCGGGCTACCATTGGTCGTGAGGTAATTAGACTTGTTGAAGTAATTGTTTTGCATGTAGACGAAGTCGCCGTGGGCGCCGGAGGTATTGCCGGCATCCCAGTTCCGGTCTTCTTCGACGATACTGAATTGCAGGCCGACAGCATTCAGTTTGTTGATAAGGGCATTGGAATTGGCGAGGTTGTCAGGATAGTCGTAGAGCACTCTTGTACCTGGCCAGTCGATGAATACGCCATCGGCGCCGGCATACTTCATGAGCAGGAGTTGGTACTCGATAATGGCCGGGTCGCTGGAATAGTAAGGGCCGGTTTTAGGATAATAGTAAGCGGCGATTTGTCTTTTGCCATTGGTGATGATGTCCGGGTTCTGGGTGTTCATTTTCCAGTGGTATCCCCAGGTGCCTTTGGATTCGGGTGTTTCGAACCAGGGCATGTAGTGGATAAAGATCTTTTTGTTCGTGGTTTTGCTGACGGGGGTGGCAGCTACAGTTTCATTGTTTAAGGGCAATTTGGTTTCCTGTTGTTTATTGCATGCAAATAGTAGCAGGGCACAGCAACAGAGCCAGGTAAGTGGTTTCATAGCGGATTTTTAAATGGTTATTGATTGAGTATTTTTAAAACGTAAAAGTAGGGCGGAAGGTATTGCGGGGGAAAGAGTATGGGGGGAATATAGAAGAAATATAACTTGTAGGGTTGAGAATCAATTCTTTATTGGGTTTGCTATATAGACATAAAAAGGAAATGCCCCCTTTTATCCAGGAGGCATTTCGCAAATATTATAGTCATTTCAATTTTTATAACCTTTCGATGACACCGGCTATGCCCTGGCCACCACCTACGCAGGCGGTGACGACGCCATATTTCTGATTGAGACGTTTCAGGTCATTGAGGATCTGTACGGTGAGTTTGGCGCCGGTACAGCCGAGGGGGTGCCCCAGGGCGATGGCGCCGCCATTGATATTGACGATATCGGGGTCGATGCCCAGTTCGCGGATCACGGCTACAGACTGGGAGGCAAATGCTTCATTCAATTCTACCAGGTTGATATCATTCAGGGTTTTTCCTGTCTGTTGCAATACTTTGGGTATGGCAGCGACAGGGCCGATACCCATAATGCGTGGGTGTACACCTGCGGAAACGCAGCCTACGAGGCGGCCGATAGGTTCGAGGCCCAGTTCTTTGACCATGGTTTCGCTCATGACGATGACGAAGGCAGCGCCATCGGAGGTCTGAGAGGAATTGCCGGCAGTGACGCTGCCGCCGGCGGCAAAAACGGGCTTGAGTTTAGCGAGGGCTTCGGCGGAGGTATCGGCGCGAGGACCTTCGTCTGTATCGACGGTGTAGGTGCGTTGTTGTTTGCGACCTTTCTCATCCACGTATACTTCATCAATGTTGATGGGGAGGATACCGGCCTTAAAGTAGCCATTCTGGATAGCTTTGATGGCCTTTTGATGAGAGTTGAGTGCAAAGGCATCCTGGTCTTCGCGGGAGATGTTGTATTCTTTGGCCACGGCTTCGGCGGTAAGGCCCATGCCGAGGTAGTATTCAGGTGTGGTGCTGGCCACTTTGAAGTTAGGAACTGTTTTCCAGCCGGCTACGGGCACCAGGCTCATACTTTCGGTACCACCGGCGATGATGCAGTGGGCCATGCCAGATTGAATTTTGGCAGTAGCGATGGCGATGGTTTCGAGGCCAGAGGCGCAGTACCTGTTCACGGTTACGCCGGGCACTTCGATGCCGAGTGCTCTGACGGAAATCATTCTACCTATCTGGAGACCTTGTTCAGCTTCGGGAACGGCGTTCCCTACAATAAGGTCATCGACGCGCTTTGGGTCAAGCTGGGGTACGCTTTTTAACAAACCTGTTATGACATCTACGGCGAGATCGTCGGGGCGGTAGAAGCGGAACCCGCCACGTTTAGCCTTTCCCACAGCGGTTCTGTATCCGGCAACAATGTATGCTGTTTCCATAACTGAGTATATTTTACCGGGGGTATATCCGGACTGTTTTAAAAATTAAAGAAATTTAAGTTAAATTATTTTTGTGAAATATTAATAAAGGTTGTAGTTTTGCAACCCCAACCACATGAAATGTGGGGATAAGAGACGACTCCGTAGCTCAGTTGGTAGAGCAAAAGACTCTTAATCTTTGGGTCCTCGGTTCGAGCCCGAGCGGGGTCACAAAGCGGGAGCAAATTGAAATTCAATTTGTTCCCGCTTTTTTTTTGCGGTAGCTTTTTTAAAAAAGCTGCAATTGTTTGGACTTTCTGTTTATTCTTCCCACTATAAAAAGGATTTCTCTTTGCTAATTGGTGCCTCAATAAATGATGTGTTTTATTGAGGTAGTATTTCAGATAAAACAGCATAATCAGATGAAGAGATTTGAAGTATCTAACGGGCTCAATATTGTATCAATTGCACTTAGCAGCATTGGTAGCTATTTCAGCTTTCAGCAACCGCTGACTGCAGTTTGGTATGACTGCAGAGGTTCTGTTGGCAAATATCTTGGCCAGCTGCCCTATGATGAAAAGTATAGGGAGGAAATACGGCGAAACATTACCGGAAGCCTGGAGCTGGATACGCACAACCTGGACGAGTTATATGTCTTATTGCTGCCACTTTTCAAATTGTTTCAGAATGGAGAATATACATTGAATTTTCACCGAAGTAAAGAATCGGAGGATAAGTGTGGGTGGTATTTTGAGGTAAATAATCCAATTCATGTTGATGATGGAGGAAGGAAGCTTGCAGAGTACAGGAACTGGGTGAAGGAGCAAAAAGAAAAGGGGGGTGGTTCAGGTGATATTGTTGATTACACTACTCCCAATTTTTACGAAGGGAATGACTGGTACTTTATTGCAACCCAGCCCGAATCACAAATCAATAAGGAGCGGGTGAGGTATTTCGAAAACAAGATCAGTAATGGGGAAAGGCCGTTTGTTATTACCCTCAGGTCCTGTTTTGAAGATATAGTGTCAGCGTATTACGTGTTGGACGGACATCACAAGTTGCTTGCTTATCAAAATTTAAAGGTCAGTCCTCCGGTAGCAGAAATTACGCATCTTCCAAGGAACCTGATGGAAGTGAAATTTGATATTGAAAAACTGATCGATGCATTGTATCCATGGCAGGTTGAACATATTGTGAATAACTGGGAGGATAGGGATGTTTTTGTAATGGAGGCGCTTAGTAATCCGGATAGTAAAATTCATAGCTTTATTAAAAATGGTAATCATAAGGAATTTTATGATAATGGGCAGCTTAGACAGGAGGCCTTTTATATAAACGGGAGAATAGAAGGGGTTACCAAAGGGTGGTACGAAAATGGGCAGTTGGCGTATCGATATCTATATAAAAATCATCATTTTATAGATGGGGAAGCCTGGTATGAAGATGGAGTTCAAAAATCCAGGACTGATAACAGCATTCATTTTTCGGAAGTGTTTTATGAAGATGGAAGTTTGAGAAGCAGAAGTGAATTGCAGGATGAAACAATACATGTGACTGGGTGGAGGAAAGGTGGCATGATTGAATATGAGGTTGTTACGTCAAAGGCTACATATGTTATGTTATTGAGAAAGAACTATGATTTGCAGGGGGAGCTGATAAATTTTGAAGAATTTGATCCTGTTGAAAAGAAGCTGGTTAAGAGGAAATAGTTGTTTGTATGTATAAATGTTCTTCTTTTATAGAAGTGTCAATGTCTTTTATTTTTCCATTACCTAAAGAGAAGATCTTTTCTTCGATCTGATCAATCGTTTTGCCGTACATCCAATTGTCAATCCAACTTGATTTTGCTGAACTATCTCCGAAATAGATAATCTTTTTTTGACCTAATATTTGAGCAATTCTATTATTGAAATTTAAAATAAACGCTCTTAAGTCGGAGTTGCTTTCGAGTATCCAAAGCTTTTGTCCGAAGGCATTTAATGTTACAAGGTTTCGATCAAAGTGAATTTCTCCAAAGAAGGTAGGGAAAGATAATTCATCGGTAAGGAAAACGGCTTCGATTTCTTTTTGTGTTTGGTTATGTTTCCAGGCGGCTTCTAGTCTTTCGGCAGTTGCAATAGAGGTCCATGGGGAAATACTGTAATTGTCTTTCTTCCACTTATAGAGGTGTAATAATTCTTCGTCTGACTCAAGGCGGTTTTGGAGCTCAATGATGCCTTTATAGTCTAAACTGTGTCCTGTTATGGTATATAAGCTTACTCCCATAAAAATTTGTTCTGGCAACAATTTAGAATTTTTCAGAAGGCTGGCAAAATTCCTATTATAAATGAACAAAAAATGAACGGGGAAAAAGTTTTTTGTGAGGCAGGGGAGTAGTATATTTGGAAAGTAATATAAATAGCTGCGCGGATCGGTAGATCCTTGTGGCTATTGTGTTTTAAGGGGGTAGGTGTTTTTATTATCAATTGAAAAACTGGAAATTCATTTAGCCATTTAGAGGAGTATTTATACAATCCGATTTTTAGATAAGCTATACTATATGAGGAAGAAATTGAGCGCACAAAAGTGTGGGTGGGGAAGTATTGTTTAAGCTTTTTAAAATAAAATTTCATGATTGTTAAGTTAGATTTTGAACGGGTATATCCGGTGAATGTGCGGGATGGAAATGAGAATGAGGGATTTTTTTATACACGATTGAGGGGTGGGAGAGAAAAGAAGATTGCGATAAGAATATCCAGCACGCCTCATGAATTAGTGGACGATGCATATAATCTGGCATTTGGCCCGGTGGATCGAAGGGGTCGAATAAAAGATATGGAGAGTTTACAACATGCTGATTATTCCATAGTGTTTTCGACTATTTTGAATTTTGCAAAAGGGTATATAGATCGAAGACCAGGTGGTATTATTGGTTTGGACGGATCAACGAATAGCCGGGCTTACCTG
>NZ_JBCNKH010000017.1:0-103251 GCF_039596135.1 Chitinophaga sp. | reverse complement strand
GGTTTTACGAGCCTCCAATTATTTACTACTCCTCCTACTCCATCACCACCGTCACCACACTCCTCCCTTTTAGTTCAATCTGTTCATTTCCTGAATGAACGCCATGAAATACCATATCCTCATCCTTATCTGTCTGATAATATTTCACCTTCCCAACCTTTTTTCCCTTCACCTCCGCACGTACCACCTTCGCTTTCTCCCCATAGTTCACACATACCAGTACCACCTGTTGCTTACTCACAAATGCACTCACCAACAACTCCGCATCTCCACTCTCTGCCATCACCCGCTGCATTCCCGGCCGCACAAACCGGCTGTACTGCCCCAATGCCCACAGATTCTTCACCGCCGTCACCGTACCGTCCTTATACGCCCTATCCTTCGGATGCAATGCTACCAGGTAATACCGCGTATCCATATCCGCCCGCCCCGGCTCCCAGCTATTCCAAAACTGCCACGCAGCAGCATTGCCATACACGAAATCATCATGCATCACCTTCGCCAGGAACAACGCACAATCCATCGCCGTACGCGGCCCCTCATGCCCATCCTTATACCCGTCTGCCAACATTGAATACTCCGTTTGCCAATACTGCAAACCATATTTAAATGCCGTATCAGATACGTGCATACGAATCGCCCGCCTGCTGCTATCGCCCTTATCCGTAAAATAACTATGCCCGCCTATGATAGCCGGTACATGAGAAAGCCTGTAAACCCCGGCTGATTTCAGCGCCTGAATCTGATGCGAAGCCGTCCCCTCCTGCCCATACAAAGCTTCCAGGTGACCCGCCTCCGTCAATAATATCTTCGTATTTGCATGCACACGGTTCAGCGCCGTATCCAACGCGCCCGCTATCCGCACCACCTCACTGTTCGTCCAGGCAGTTCCCTCCTGGTCCGCATCCCCATAAGGATGACTCCAATCCCACTGTGGCTCATTCACGGGGCTGATATAATCAAAATGCAATCCCTCTTTGTCAAAGTGCTGGTACACATTTGCTAAAAACGAAGCATAAGCATCATACCGATCCACCCTCAGATTTGATCGATGATCCTTCTCCGTCTTATACCCCAGCCCATTCTGATTCATCCATACCGGCGGCGTATTCGAAAACGCAATCAGCGTCTCTACCCCGTACTCCTTCGCCTTTTTCGTAAACCACAGGTAACCCGCCTGCTTCGACCAGTCATACGTCCCATCTGGTCTCAAAAAACACTCTACCCGCTTCCTGAAATCCTTTATTCCACTACTATCCCCCTGCTCTGCCGTACCACCGCCAATATTAAACCGCCAGCTGGAAAGCCCAATCCCCTCCGGCGAACCATCTTTCTTAAACCCCTTACTAAAAAGCCACCGGGCCATCTGCTCCCGGATCGCCGACGGCCAGTAGCTACCTATCCCCTCCGAAAACCAGGCCCCGGAAGAACCAATATTGTCTATTACCTGCGCCTTTTTGTTCACATCAATTGTAATTCGCTGCTGGGCATGGGCAAAGGCAGCCGTCATGAGCAGCATGATTGTAAAGCGAGACCGTTTCATTCAATTTAACATGGATTCAAAAACAAGATAGGCATATTATTTTTAATTGTCTGTCCGACAATGAAAAACTGACGGAAATCCAACCGACTTTTAGACCAGTTTTGCCGACTAATGAACCTTTTGGTTTAATTTTATTACCAGAACTTTACACCCGGATTCAAAGACCATAATTATGAAGCATGACAGGTAAAAAACAGGGGGCAAAAATGTACAAGCATGCAGAACTCCTGCAGGATACAGAACTTGACGTCAAGTCTACTGTTCCCGGCTTTGCTGTCAATTGCAACCTCCAGTTCATGGATATCCCTGCCTTGCGGAACAATTTCCGGTCCGACTTCCTGGGCATTATACTGGTCGTAAAAGGCAGGTTAAAAATCTCCATCAACCTGGAAGAACATATTATGGAGCCTAACAGCCTCCTGCTGGCCACACCACATGCACTGAAACAGGTGATCTCTATGGATGACAATACCATCCTCTGCGGTCTCTCTGCCACCGTCGATTTCATGGGCAAGATCTTCGCCGACAAGCTGCTCGATCTCATGAACTACTTCAGTACCAAATATTGTCCGCACTGGCAACTGGACGATAAAGATGCCGCCACCATTGCCACCACTTTCAATGTACTGCTGCATCGTACAGAAGAATACAATACGCATACTTACGGCAAGGAACTCTTCTATCATTCCTTCGCCACCTTACTATACGAACTGGGTGGAATGGGACAGAAATATGCGCGGATCAATCACGCTGACTTCTCCCGCAAAGAGAACTTGGTCATGGCATTTACCACACTCGTTCAGCGGCATTTCAGACAACAACGGAATGTACAGGCATTTGCTGAACAACTGCATGTAACACCGAAATACCTGACTGAAACTGTCAAAGAAATCACTGGCAGTACAGCAGGAGAAATGATCGATCAATTTGTGATACTCGAAGCTAAACGTATGCTTAGCGATACGCCACTCAGTATCCTTCAGATAGCAGAAGAACTGAACTTCAGTGATCAGTCCTTCTTCGGAAAATATTTCAAACGCTTCGTCGGCCACTCTCCCAAAGAGTACAGGCAGATCCAAAGAAAGATTTAAACGTATTTGTTACAATACAGTGTAACAGTTGTAGGTTTAAGGAATGGCCGGAATATTCATATTCCGGCCTTGTTATTTCCAGCATAATAGTTAACCGACATTCAGACCATTTTTGCCGATTTTCTAACCTTTTTCCCCGCATTATTACAACCAATTTTGCATTGTCAATTCATCTGTTCAATTTTCAACTACCAATTTTATGACATTGATTGTAAGGCAGGCATCATTATTTCTAATGGTTACCCTGATTGCGGGCTGTGGCACCAAAGCCGATAAGCAACCACAGTCCGATCCTGTTAAAGTAAAAACCATTCGCATTCAAAAGGACCCGCTCCCCCACCAGCTACGTTATTCCGGCACCATCGAACCTGACAATACCGCCGACATCGGTTTTGCAGTAGCCGGCACCGTGAATAACATCAGTGTGCAGGAAGGTGACCATGTGCAACAAGGACAACTGCTCGCCAGCATCGACGCGACTGAATACAACAACGCACTGGCCATTGCCAATGCCTCCCTGGATCAGGCAGAAGACATGTACCGGCGTCTCAATGACCTCTACCAGAAAGGTAGTCTTCCTGCCAAGGACTATATTGAAATAAAATCAAAACTCGCACAGGCGCAGGCGAACAAAAGCATCAATGCCAAACATATTGCCGATAGTAAATTATACGCACCCATCTCCGGCATCATCACTGCCCGCAAAATAGAAAAAGGTAGCACCGCCGCCCCCGGCATTCCTGCCTTCACGATTATCAAAACCGACATCGTTACAGCAAAAATTACCGTTCCCGAAACCGAAGTCGGGGCTATCCGGAATGGTATGGATGCCAAAGTATTCATTCCTACCCTCGACGATACCGTTCATGGCAAAATCACCATCATCAACCCGCAAGCCGACGCTGTTTCCAGAACATATACCATCAAAATAAAACTGGTAAACAGTAACAATCGCCTGTTACCCGGCATGCTCACCGCTGTATTTATCAATACAGGCAAAGCCATCAATACCATCTCCATTCCAGCTACCGCTATCGTCAGAGATGCAGATGACCTCACCTACGTATTCATCGCCAATGACCAGCACAAGGCCATCCGCAAAAGAATCACCGCCGGTCTGCTCACTGGCAGCAATGAAGTCATCATCACCAATGGTTTGCAGGAAGGTGACCAGCTGATCACAAACGGACAATCACACCTCAAAGATGGTAGCACGGTGACGGTAGAATAATCATTTAAACAAGGCTAATGAAAAGACAAAAAATCAGCTTCATCGAAGCTGCCATGAAATATAAACAGGTGACGCTGGTAGCTATGGGCATGCTGCTCCTGCTGGGACTCTACGCGCTCCTGAATATGCCCCGCTCGGAAAATCCCAAGATCGATATGCCTGTTGCCATGGTATATGCTTTCTACCCGGGTGCCGACGAGGTGCAGATGGAGAAACAGGTAACAAACAAAATCGAACAATTCCTTTTCTCCTACGAAGAAATAGATAAGAAGAAAACTACTTCGCAAACGAAAGATGGGCAGGTTTTCATCACCGTAAATCTGCATACCGAAGTAAAAGACCGTAAGAAATTCTGGAGCACTTTACAACATGGTTTAAATACGAGTTTAAAGTCAAACATACCTTCAGGTGTAATAGGCCCGGTAGTCAACAGCAACTTCGGCGATGTAACAGCACAGATCATTACTGTATCCTCTCCTATCCGTAACTATGCCGAACTGGAGAAATACATGGATAAAATAGAAGATGGCCTCAAAGTCATTCCCGAAGTATCTAAAATCAATCGCTCCGGCGGACAGCAACAACAGATTTATGTTACTGTACATGATGAACAGTTACAACAGTATGGCTTTGATCTGTCTACTATCGTACGTACACTCCAAATGGAAAACGTAACCGGCTATTCAGGAGAATTAACCGTGAATTCCAATACCATCCCGGTATTTACAAACAGCCAGTACAAAACTGAAAAAGACATTGCTGATCAAATCATCTATACTACGCTCACCGGTACTGTCGTAAGACTGAAAGACGTTGCTACCATCACCCGCAGGTATGAAGAACCATCTTCATTCATCCGTGTAGGCAACGACCGCGTATTAATGCTTGGCATCGAAATGCAGCCCGGCAATAATATCGTACAGTTCGGACACACCATAGAAGAAAAACTGGCTGCCATCAAGTCCAAATTGCCCGGCGATATCCAGATCAATACCATCGTCAACCAACCTGAAGTAGTAGACGAAAGTATCAAGCACTTCATGCGCGAATTCGGATTGGCCATTGGCTCTGTGATACTCGTGGTAATGTTGCTCCTGCCATTCCGCGTAGCAGCCGTAGCATCTGTAGCAGCCCCTATTTCCATCCTGATCACCTTTGGTCTCATTAATATTATGGGCATCGAACTGCACCAGGTTACCCTGGCAGCACTGATTATTGTATTGGGAATGGTGGTGGACAATGCCATTGTGGTAGTAGATAATTACATTGAAAAACTCGATGAAGATATCACTCCCTGGACTGCTGCCTGGCAGGCTGCTAAACAGTTGTCCCTGCCCATCTTTACCGCTACGCTGGCCATTGTGTTTGCATTTGCACCACTGGCTATCTTTATGTTTGGCATTGCGAAAGACTTTATTGCTGCACTACCGGTCACTGTAGCTGTCGCATTGATCACCTCTATGGCAGTGGCATTGCTGGTGACGCCGTATACCTGTTATGTATTTATCAAACAGGGTCTAAAGCATAAGATGAGCAACAGGGGCAATAGACGTAGCTTGTTAGACAGGTTGCAGGAAACATTCAATAAAGGAATTGAAATCGCATTTCGTTTTCCTAAAATCACGATGACTGTAGCCGTACTGGCACTGGTACTGGCATTGGTATTAGCCGGTAAAGTGAGCCAGGAATTCTTCCCGCTGAGCGAAAGCAAGCAATTCAATGCAGAAATCTGGATGCCGAATGGCACCTCACTGGAAGAAACTGAAAAGGTGGTGAAGGCGGTCGAAGCTGAACTGAAAAAAGATGATCGCGTAGTAAATACCGCCGCCTTTGTCGGTACCAGCTCTCCCCGTTTCAATGTAACCTATGCGCCCGAAATGCCACGACGCAACTTCGCACAGGTATTCATCAATACAGTGAGCAGCGAAGCTACCAATGAACTGGTAGCCAAATACCTGCCCATCTTCGATAAATACCTTCCGGATGGTTATGTTCGTCTGCGCCAGCTGAGCATGCAGGAAGGTTCCCCTATTGCTGTACGCATCGTAGGCGATAACCTGAATGATCAGAAAAAAGTAGCAGAACAGGTTAAAGATATTTTGCAACACGCTGCTGGCACAAACTGGGTACGCTCTGACTATGAAGACGACTACCTCGGCATCAGCCTGAAAGTAAAAGAAGAAGACGCTGCACGCCTGGGTATACCCAATCAGGCTATCACCCAAACCATGGGTGCCGGCCTCAAAGGCTTTGCCGTAACACAGCTATGGGAAGGCGATAAACCCATTGCCGTATATCTGCGTTTAGATACTGCCAACAGAACGAATTTCAGTGACCTTGGCAACCTGCACGTCAATAAAGTTTTATTAAAACAGGTAGCTGATATCGGGCCTTCCTGGCACACGGGCGTCATTGCACATAGAAACGGGTTACGTACCCTCACCGTGCTTTCCGAAGCACAGCGGGGTATCAGGGCCTCCGATATTCTAAAGACGGTGCAACCCGCTATCGCAAAATTATCACTCCCCGAAGGTGTGCATATCGAATATGGAGGCGATGCTGAATCATCTGCGGAGAATGCCCCGGGCATGGGCCTGGCATTAGGCACAAGCCTGTTACTCATCCTCCTTACACTGCTCTTCCAGTTCAAAACATTTGGTAAGACCCTGATCATTCTCGCCACCTTCCCATTGAGTTTACTGGGTGCATTCTTTGGATTATTCATTACCGGCAATCCAATGGGGATGACTGCCTTCATGGGTATCATCAGCCTGATCGGTATCGTGGTAAGGAATGGTATCATACTCGTGGATTATGCAGATGAATTAGTAAGAGATCATCACTACAGCATCAAAGCCGCTGCTCTCGCCGCCGCAAAACGCCGTATGCGCCCCATCTTCCTCACCTCCGCAGCTGCTGCGATCGGTGTAGTCCCCATGATCTTAGGTAAATCTCCGTTGTGGGCGCCGTTGGGCAGTGTACTGGCTTCAGGATTAATCGTATCCATGGTACTGACTTTATTCGTCATACCGGTGATGTATTATTTATTTGTACGTCATCCGGACCAAACGACAAGCACCCCGGATATTCTGTATAAACCGGCCAAAACTGCCTTAATAATAGCAGGATTAATTTGCAGTCCATTTCTACTGCATGCGCAATCAGCTGCGCTTTCCCTGGCGGATTGCCGCAAAATGGCACTGGAACAAAACAGGCAGATGAAAGCAGCACAGTATGAAATAGATGCCGCCAAAGCAGCAGCAAAATCAGTTGCTGCAAGTGCGTATCCTACTATAGACGGTTCTGTCTTAGGTGCTTACCTGGGCAAGCCGATCGGTGGGGGTCTAAATGGTGCGATCCCCGATTATTTTGGTAGTGCCATGGTCACTGCCTCTGAAGCCATCTATGCAGGTGGCAAAATCAAAACAGGCAAAGCAGCCGCCAACAAGGGCGTAGAAATCAAAGAAACACAACGTGTACTCACCACTTCACAAGTGCTGCTAAATGTCGAAACAGCCTACTGGCAGGTGATACAGGTACAGGAAAAAATCGTACTTGCCAATCGCTTCAGAGATATGCTGAAAGTATTGCACCAGGATTTACAAAACTCTTATAATGCAGGTCTCATCTACAAGAATGACCTGCTAAGGGTAGACGTCAATCTGAACGAAGCCGAACTTAACATCACCAAAGCAGAAGATGGCCTGGTGCTCGCTAAGTTACGCCTCGCACAACTCACCGGCATGCCGGGCAATACCAGCTTTACTATTAAAGACAGCATCTCCGGCGACTTCCAGGCCCAGACCCTGCAAGGCAATGGAGATAAAAGGCCAGAGATCCGGTTATTAAACCAGGCCATCGAAGCAGGACAACTGCAAAAACAACTCTTAAAGGCTGAATCACTCCCCACAGTTGGTCTTGGTTTCAGTGGTCTTGCCACTGCGGGCAAAGGTGTCAATCTCAAAGATGGCGGCAATTTTATGGGCTCGTATTTTGGCCTGCTCAACATCAGTGTTCCAATATTCGATTGGGGCAAACGGTCCGGCAAGGTAAAAGAACAGACGCTGAAACTCGCCGCACAGGAACAACAACTCATCGACACAAAAGAACTGGTGGACCTGGAAGTACAGCAGACTTACCTCTCGCTGAATCAATCTTCCCGCAAGGTAAACCTCTCCCTCCTTTCATTGCAGCAGGCAGATGAAAACCTGAAACTTGCCAACGACCGCTTCGCCGCAGGTACCATTACCGGCAAAGACGTGCAGGAAGCACAGGTCATCTGGCAACAGGCTTTCAGTAGTCTCATTGATGCAAAAGTGGAATATAAAATCAATGAGGCTGGTTACAAAAAAGCAACAGGTAGTTTATAATACACATATCCCATGAAAAAGGAAATGATGAGGATCATGACAACTGCTACCAGGATATTTGCCATACAAGGGTTACAGGCGACTACCATCGACAATATCAGCAGGCATTGTCAGATAAAAAAACGTGAATTCTATACTTATTTTGAAAGCAAGGAAGCGCTCATACGCGAGATCATTGCCGAATGGATCAGTAAGAATGGAAAGCATTTGCGCATGGTCCCTTCATTATCCTTTAATGCAGTGATCGAACTGCAAACCTATTTCAGGTTCGTAGAAGAAACACTCGCCACACTTACACCTGCTATGGTGGCTGAATTACAAACGTATTATACCGGGCAGTGGCTTAAGTTGTCGTACTTCATGGACACAGAAGTCTTTCCATTTGTAGTACGCAACATAGAAAGAGGATTATCAGAAAATGTTTACAAACCGGAAACAGATAAGTTATTACTGGCCAGGCTATACTATCACCAGGTAAGGGCCGTCTATCACGACAAATCCCTGCTACACGAAATGCACTGCATATTCATAAACGGCATCGTCAATAGCAAAGGGATGCATTTTACCTGAAATGAAAAAGCGCTTTTACCCAAAAAGGTAAAAGCGCTTTTTCATATATCGTTGCTTAATATTGCACCTTCACATCAGCGATAATGTGGTCTGAAGCCAGGCTCTTTACTTTCACAATACCTTTCTTCCCGTTTCCATTCTTAAAGAATACCAGTAATGGCAAATCAGTGGCGCCAAACGAATTATCGTCTGTAGCCACATACAGCTTCTGTAAAGTCACCGCATGTGTCAGCGTATCAAAAGCAGATACAGCAAAGGTATCAGCAGGTACATAGTTACGTACCAACGTTGTCTTTGCACCAGTTACCTTCAGATCAAAGGATGCATCATCCGCACTCAGGAAATTCATCTGGATGGTCCCAAAATAATTAAAGGCAAGATCAATATATTTACCCATCGTGTCAGGAATGGCATTGTCTAAATATACTTTTCCTGTGTAGGATGAAAATACACGTCCATAGGTACTGCTGTTAGGGCTCCAACCAATGTTAACGTCCTGGAAGGTGACAACGCTGTCAGCTCCTGTAACCGGGGTTGTTACGGTAGTATCGGTATTATTATCCGTACCCCCCTCTGTAGCCCCTTCTTTAGTACAGGCTGAAATTGCAATCGCGATCATTAAAACCGGCAGCAAAAGTTTCTTCATAGGAAAGGATCTATTATTTATTACAAAAATATGAATATTTTATAATAAATATGTAATATATGAGCAGAAACCCCGAATTAGCTGGCTATCAACTCGTAAAAACCGGTAATATCACGATAAATGTTGCTCCTTTTCCCTCCTCCGATTCTGCATAGATCACGCCATGATGTGCCGTCACAATTTTCTGACACAGCGCCAGTCCGATACCACTGCCCTCATATTCACCCCTGCCATGTAACCGCTGAAAAATGACGAAGATCTTTTTCGCATAGGCAGGTGCGAACCCAATACCATTGTCTGTCACACGAATCTCGCAATAAGGCATCTCATTCTGCAGCTGCGGATGTGCTGCCACTTCCGGTTTCGATAATCGCCGGCTATGGATTTTTATAAGCGGTTGTTTATCAGGCTGGGTAAATTTCAATGCATTGCCCAGGAGGTTATGAAAGAGCTGTGTCATATGCAGTGGAATCCCCTGCACCGTGCACAGTTCATCCATTTCGATCACGGCGTCCTTTTGCTGAATAAGCATATCGAGGTCTGCCAGTACCTGCTGGATGGTTTTATGTAAATCCACAGCCTCATACAGGTGATCCTGGCGGGATACCCGCGAAAAAGCCAGCAGGTCCTGGATCAATGTAGTCATGCGGGTAGCAGCGTTCCGGATGATGCCCAGGTTGCGCATACCGGTTTCATTCAATTGCTCCTGGTATTTATCCTGCAGTAGCGCAGAGAACATGTTAATCTTACGCAGCGGTTCCTGCAAATCATGACTCGCCACATACGCAAACTGCTCCAGGTTCTGATTCACAATGTTCAGGTCGATATTAGCCTTTTTTAGCTCGCTGGTGCGCATTTCTACCATGCGTTCCAGTTCTATCTTATTTTCAATCTGCTGCTGGCGAATAGCCTTTTCCTGGCGAAGGTCACGGCAAATGGTCGCTCTTCCCTGCGAAACTCCTGTCGCTGTATCAATGACACCCATGGTAGTCACAAATACAGGAATCGCTTCTCCCGTTTTAAAATGACGGAAGTTCAGTTCGCCGGACCAGTGCCCTTTTTTAGCAATAGCTGTATTGACCTCCTGCATAATGGCGGCTGCCACTTCCGGGAACAGGAAATCAGTACTGGATCTTTTCGCGTCTTCCACGGTGTCTAATCCTACGAGTTGAAGTCCGGCCGGGTTTACGTAAGAAACGATGCCTTCCTCGTTGGATAAACTCACAAAATCACGGCTGTTTTCCAACAGGGCCAGTAATTGCTGTTGTTCCTTTTCGGCCTGCAGCACCGGCCGCAAATCCCGGAGGGTGGCACAACGACCAATCACCTTACCTGAACTTACATCACGAATGGCAATAAAGTCGGCATAACAGGGTATACGTTCTTTCGTCACCATGTGCTGCACGTGAATATTGCCAGACCATTTCCGGCCGGCAAGGAGGTGATTATAAACTTCCTCACCCATGAAATGGAAATCGCTGGGATGAAAAACGTCTTTATTGACAAGTGAAGAAATATCAAATTCGTCTGCTATACCGAGTAGGTTTTTACCCGCAGTATTCATATAGAAAAAACGCCCCTGGTTGTCGGCAGCAGCCATGTAGTCAGGGCTGTTTTCTACCAGGGCGATCATCAGTTCCTCCCTTTCCCGGTCTTCAATCTCCCTCGTAATATCCTGTACAATACCGGCAAAGCGATAAGGGGTGCCATCCGGAAGGGAGTAAGATTTACCCTTGCAATCAAGCCACCGGACCTTCCATTCCTGCGCCCCGATGGTACGAAACCGGACGGAAAAGTTTCCGCCGCTTTCGGGTTGCAGAGCGTTGGTAATTGCCTGGTCAACCCGGTTTCTATCATCAGGATAGATGTATTTCAGTAAATCCTGGTATTCAATCACGTGGCCTTCCGGAAAACCAAACAATTCCCTGCAGCGATCATCCCACCTTACCTTTCTGACCAAAGGGTCCATATCCCAGGTACCCAGTCCGGCAGACAGGAGTGCAAAGCGCATCCATTCTTCATTGTTTGCCTCCGTGAAGTTGCCAGTTTCTAATTGCTTTTCCATGCGTATGAGCAGTAAGTTTAAATTCAACCTGGCATCTGATATAGGAGCCTTCCCACATACTGCAACAAGTATACCGGTTCATACGCATCGGTTAGTCTGTATTCCTGGGTTCCAGTCGAAATTGCTCGGCAAGAAGCTCATATGAACGGAAACGATCCTCTGCTTTGTCCGTCATGGTAGCAACAACAATCTCATCTACCTGGTACTCATCGGCCAACTTCGTCAATTTCATTTTCACATTGGCAGGTGTGCCCGAGATCATGCGGCCCCTGTTGGCCATAACACGTTGCCATTCCATATCGGTGTACTCGTAGTCTCTTACCTCTTCCCAGGTTGGGTAGACGTCAAATCTGCCCTTTTCGAAACTGAGAAGACGATAGTCCATCATCGCCTGCAGTTCATCTGCTTTCTCCTGGGTATCAGCACAAAACACGAAGATACCAACGTTGGCTTCCGGCTGGGAAAGGAATGTAGAAGGCTGGAAACGGTCGCGATAAGTGCGGACAGCCTGCGGCCCCCCTACCGGGTAAATGAAATGAGCGAAAGATAAGGCCCATCCCTGCCTTGCCGCGAGTAGACCGCTTTCCCCACTGCTGGTCAGCATCCACAAACCGGGAAAGGTGTCAATGACCGGAATGGCTTTTACTTTTTCATGAACGGTGCCCAGGGCATTGCTGTCCGTGAGGTAGCCTTCGAGATCGTGAATTTGCTGTACGAACTCCCTGGGTTCAAAGCTGTTGGAAGGGTTGAGTATATGCGCAGTAAGGCGGTCGCCACCAGGGGCACGACCTATACCGAGGTCAATACGGTTTGGATAAAGGGCTTCCAGCAGGCGGAAGTTTTCCGCCACCTTCAGGGTGCTGTGGTTCGGTAGCATAACGCCGCCGGAGCCAAGGCGAATGTATTTGGTAGCAGCTGCCAGGCGGGCAATGAGTATTTCAGGCGCGGCACCGGCAAGTGCACGGGTGTTGTGATGTTCAGATAGCCAGTAACGGGTAAAGCCGAGGCGGTCCGCAAGTTTGGCTAGTTGTATCGATTCCTGGAGGGCTTCAACTGCGTTGGAACCTTTGCGGATGGGAGATTGATCTAGTACGCTGAGTCTTATTTTCCTGTCTGACATATATTTTAGAATTATCGTTCCAAAATTAAGTAATAATAATGAGAGCAGGGAAAAAATGTAATTGTAATCTTGAGATAAAAAAAGTACCAACCCACCTGAATGCTTAAGACCAGGCAAACTGTAATTGTAATCCTAAAATAATAGAGATATCCACCCCGGATGTTTAATTCTAATTGTAATCCTGATTTATGGAATATGTATCAGTCATAAGCTCATCCCAGCCAACTTAATAAAGCAAGCTGGGATGAAGCTGGCACCTGGCGGCACTAGTCTTATCTTTCATTTAATCTTTCTCTGTCTCCCTCTTCCAATACTGCTGCACAGCCCTCACCTCTCCCCAGCTCACCTCATCTCCCAGTCTTGCCTTAATAGGTGCAGACGCCGTCACACCCATTTCCTTTACCAATGGCAGTATCAGCTTTATCTTGTCTTCACTCAGTACCTGTTTCAGTTCCAGCTCCCCCTGCCCGATCGCATCTGCCAGATGGCTTTCTATCGTACTCACCGCCAGGTTTCTTGCAGCGGCAATTGCTGGCAGTGACTGCCCCGCCTGGAACATCTCTACAGAATCCCTGCGGCTTCCCCCTGCCTCCCGCTTCTTTGCCTTCTCTTTCTCTTTTTCCTTTTTAGGCGTACGCATTGCCGCATAATCCGGCAAACCTTCGCTAAACCGCAACTCACCATAGCTGGCATTCACGAATCTAAACAACCGGTTCCAGAGGAACTCTTCCAGCATCACCAGCTGGGCTGTATATTTCTTAATCTTGGGTATATCCTTTACCAGCTCCAATTCCCGCCGGATAGGCTGAATCAGCCCCTCATACATATCCTGGGTGAAATAAGCCACCGCCTTGCTCACTCTTTCCTTCAGCAGGGTTGTATCCCCATCACTTAACAACTGTTCCAGCAACGGTTCTAACTGATTCCGGAAGCGATTACCCACATCCTGTAACTGCGCCGCTTTCAGCTGCAGGTTCCGGCTCAGGCTCAGGGCACTCTCCATCCCATTCATCTTCTTATCTCTCAGCCAGATAGCATGCAATTGCAGTTCAGACGAAATCTTTTCCGCACTGAATAGCTTTATCAGCTGCGCCGCCCAAAAGACCAGCTTTTCCTTTTCCAGGTTAGCAAAAAGGTGGCCTACCTCCGTTTCCCTGTTGGAATAATCCAGTACTTTCTCATCTGTACGGATAGCGCCGGGATGAATCCTGGTATTGAGCACCAGGCCTTCCAGCGAAGTACAACGGCTTAGTGCCACATATACCTGCCCGGGGGCAAACGCATTCCCTGCATCAATAATAGCCTTTTCGAAAGTCAGCCCCTGGCTCTTGTGAATCGTAATTGCCCACGCCAGCCGTATTGGATATTGCGTAAAACTACCTACTTCCTCTTCCTCTACTGTCCCTTCAGTTTTATTGAGTGAGTACCGGATATTACGCCAGGTTTCTTTTTCCAGCACCAGCGTTTCATTACTACCAGCCAGTACAACTACAATTTTATTATCATCAATGACCCGCTCTACAGTGGCCAGCTTGCCATTGAAATAACGGCGAGGCTCTGCCAGATCGTTTTTGATAAACATCACCTGCGCGCCGGGTTTGATTTGCAAAAGCATGTCGGTGGGCAATGCCTTATCACTAAAATCACCTTTGATCTCGCCAGTAAAACTATATATCTCACCAGGCATATTGGCAAGCCGCACAGCATTAATTTCATCTGCACGACGGTTATGTGTAGTGAGTACTATGTATTGGTCCCCTTCTCCTGTAAACTGCGGATCATAGCGCTCATTCAGGGTTGTAATCCCCTCCCAGTCCAGCGTACAGTTACGCACTCCATTGAGTATATCTATGAAGGTACGTTCGTTCTGCCTGTAGATTTTTTTCAGTTCAATATATAAAGGTGGTGCTTGTTGCAATACACGCGCATGAAAGAAAAACACACTTTCATAATGGTCTTTCAGCAACTGCCATTGATCGTCCGGCATCACGGGTGGCAACTGAAACAGGTCTCCTATATATAACACCTGTACACCGCCGAAAGGTACCAGTGGCTGATTACGGAAGTGACGCAGAATAGCGTCGATGGCATCCAGCGTATCGGAACGTACCATGCTGACCTCATCGATGATGAGGAGCTCCATTTCCCTGATCAGTTCCTTTTTTTCATAATTGAAGCGGATATTTCTGAAAAGAGCGTGCGTATCCGTTACACCATTATCTACGCCGAACAGGTGCGCACCTGAAGGTACATATGGGCCAAAGGGTAGCTGAAAAAAGGAATGCATGGTCACACCGCCCGCATTGATGGCAGCTACGCCGGTTGGCGCAACCACGACTGTATTTTTAGATGTGTTCTCCCTGATGTATTTGAGAAAAGTTGTTTTACCTGTTCCGGCTTTTCCGGTCAGAAAGATATGACGGTTTGTTTCGTTGATATAATTTGCCGCCAGGTGAAACAGGTCATTGGAATGATCCGGTTGTGGCATAAGCTGGTGCTACGCTGAGCTGGTTTTTAAAAGTTTTGAATGGCTGTGAAATTAAGTAAAAATGCGGGATTAAAAGCCTATTCATTCTGTTCATTTCTTTTCGCAATACTTTATGCTTATCCATTTTTTGAACTAATTTCTACTTTCCAATCAGGTCCGCTATAAATTCGGTATCTTATAGAAAAGTTCTCCATGTTTAATGCGAACGATACGTTGAGCAGGCTGTTGAGATAAGCCAGTGGCGCACCATCAGGCACTGCAGAAAAAGTAGTGACATAAGGCATATCCCCGGTGTATACCAATGTATCGCCATGAAAAATCTTCACATGCAGGGTATCGCCTGTTTGCAATTTCAGTTGATTAAAAGTAGCACCATCAATATTCGTCCAGATATTTCCATATTGAATATCCAGTACGGGAATATTACCGCTGATGATATGATTGCTATAAACAGGCTCCTGAAAAGGGATACGAACTACGCTATCTGGTAGCTGCGGCCCTACCTGTTCAAAGGTAATCGTGCCGGAAGCCAGGCGGGCAGCGGTGTAAGCGTAAACATCCCTGCCATGGAATGTGTAAGATTCGGCAGAATGCTGACGGCGATTGCGGGACTCATCGATCTGGCGGATAGCTGCAATACCCAGCTTTTTTGCCACAAGCGTAAGGGTACCATTATCAGGAGTGACAAAGAAATGCCCGCTCTTTGTTTTTAACACTACCGATTTCCTGGCAGAACCTACTCCCGGGTCCACTACTGAAACGAATACCGTACCCGCAGGCCAGTAAGGAGCCGTCTGCTGTAACCGGTATGCCGCCTCCCAAATATTGTAAGCAGGAATCTCATGCGTAAGGTCAAATAATTGCAGGGCCGGAGAAACACCGATAGCTACGCCTTTCATCTCGGCAACGGCCCCATCTTTGGTACCGAAGTCAGTTTGAAAAACAATAATCTTATTCTGGGCAAAAGCAGAAAAGCTAATACAAACCAGGGCGATAAGGGAAAAATGTCTCATAAGCACTTTATGGTTACTGCAAATTACAATTAAAAAAAGGACAGGCAGTATCTCAATTTTATTTAAATCGGCCACCCTGGACGCAATCCCCCCTCGGATTGTCGCATTCCCCCACCACCACTTCAAAACCGACGCAGTAAATTTGAAACACAAATCTTACTTATGCGAAAATTAATCATGAAAATGTCCATCTCCATCGACGGTTTCGTAAGTGGACCAAATGGGGAAAACGACTGGATCTTTAAATCCTCCGATGAAACTTCCAGGGCCTGGGTCGTTGCACAAAGCTGGGAGGCAGGCCTGATCATTATGGGCAGAAAATCGTTTGAAGAAATGGCCCCTTACTGGCCCACTGCAAGCGGGCCATTTGCCCCACCGATGAACACAATTCCCAAAGCAGTCTTTACCGAAAAAGGCTATAAAGGCATCGCCGCCTCAGCCGAACAGCCTCCCACCGCAGCCTCCTGGGTAGAAGCGAAGATCTTCAACGGTGATCTCGCAGAAGAAATAAAACAACTCAAATCCGAGCCCGGAAAACCAATTTTAGCAATCGGAGGTGCAGCATTTATGCGGAGCCTGATAGCCACCGGACTTATTGACGAATATCACCTGGTAACCCATCCGGTGGTTTTAGGCAAGGGCAGGGCCATCTTCAGCGATGTCAAAATACCAATGGACCTGCAATTAATGGATGTAAAATCATTTCCGGGAGGAATCGTAGTTCACTCCTACCACATATAGATCCCCCCACAGGGAGAGGCGCTAAAGGTGCAACCACTATAAATTATTCCTCTAAATCGCCTTTACCTTCTCCCACATCTCTTCATTCACCGGAATACCTTCCTTCAGATTCTCCATTCTTGTCCTAAAAGTATTCTCTCCCGGAAAACTAATCTCCTCCGGGTTTTCAGACTTAGTATATTCTAAAATTGCCGCTATCAGATCTTCATGCAAATCCTGCTTATGGATCGCAATAAAACATTGCGACACCCCAAATTCTTTTCCACTAGCCGTTATCTGCTCCACAGAACGCCCACCCGTCAAAGCAGCTAACAGCACATCCAGCATGAGCGCCAATCCCGAACCCTTCCATAAGCCAATAGGCAAAGCTCTCTTTGTCTTTCTTATCTCAGCAGGATCTTTTGTAAGCGCACCATTACTATCATATCCGCCTTCGAATGGCAGTTCTTTTTGTTTCAATTCATACTCCTGCATCTTGCCATAAGAATATTGAGACATGGCCATATCCAGCACGATTGGATGTTGAGGACGGGGCACAGCTATTACTAACGGATTATTGCCAAGGCGGGGTACCGTACCACCCCATGGCGGCATACTCCCAATTGCGTTGGTAAAACAAATACCGATACAACCTGCCTGCGCTGCCTGCCAGCCATAAGTACCACCCCGCATCCAGTGATTGGTATTGCGAATGCCAACGATGCCCACACCATACTGTTTAGCCAGTTCAATAGCCCTGTCCATACATACCGTAGCGTTGAACATGCCCGGACCATTGTATCCCTCCCAGGTTTCAACCAGGCCATGTTTTTCTACCATTTCAGGAATGGCATTGGGATTCACCAGCCCATCTTTCAGTAACTGCGCAAACACAGGAAAGCGGTTTAGTCCGTGGGAATAAACACCGTCCCGGCTGTTATCTGCAAAAATACCGGCAACAATGTCTGCCCTTGCAGAATCAAATTCAAGGTCAATTAATTTCTCTTTGAAAACACCCTTCAGTTCTTCGTACTTTATTCTCATGATATACTAATTTATTCTTACTGCAATGCTTCAAAAATGTTCCAATTTATCAAAGAATACAACACCTTACTCATACCTCAACGCCTCTATAGGATCCAGCCTCGAAGCCTTCTGCGCCGGATAATACCCAAAAAACACACCCGTAGCAGCACACACCAGGAACGACAACACAATAGACGACTCTGACACCAGCGTAGGCCATGACAAAAACATCGTAATCAACTTTGCAGATGTAATACCCAGCATCACACCAATAATCCCCCCTGTAATACTAATCATAATCGCCTCTATCAAAAACTGCATCAATATATCTATCCCCCGCGCACCAATAGACATCCGCAACCCTATCTCACGCGTACGCTCCGTCACCGATACATACATGATGTTCATAATTCCAATCCCACCTATCACCAGCGAAATTCCCGCTATCGCAGTCAATAATATCGTCAGCAGATTGCTCGTAGAGCTCAATGCACTGATCAACTCCGCCATTGTACGTACCTGAAAATCATCTTCATCAGCAGCCCTCAGGCGATGCTGTTTGCGAATGATACTGGTAATTTCATCTGTCGCAGCATCCGATGCACTTTCACTCACCGCAGAGGCGTAGATAGTACGAAAATAAATAGATGCTAATATTCTCTTTTGTACCGTTGTATACGGCGCAATGATCGCATCATCCTGGTCCTGTCCGAAAGAGCTCTGCCCTTTGGCTTCCAGCACACCTATTACCTGGAAAGGGATATTGTTAAAACGGATGATTTTGCCAATTGGATTATCCCCGTTAGGAAACAGGTTGGTCACAACTGTCTGCCCTAACAGGCAAACTTTTGCCGATGCACGCACGTCTTCCTCACTAAACGGGATTCCATCCTTCAGTGCCCATTTACGAATATCCAGGTAAGAAGGACTCACACCATAAATCGTAGTCGGCCAGTTGAGCGCACCATTGATAGCTTGTCCGCTGCTATTCGCTGCCGGCGATACGGCGCTTACATTCACGGCCTGCTTACGAATGGCCTTCACATCGTCGATAGTCAGGGTATTGACAGAGCTTCCTCCCAGCCTGGCACCACCCGCCACATTACTGCTGGGCAAGATGGTAATCATGTTTGACCCCATGCTTGACAACTGTGACTGAATGCTCTCCTTACTCCCCTGCCCGATCGCCACCATAGCTATCACGGCGGCCACACCAATAATGATGCCCAGCATGGTCAGAAAAGCCCGCAGCTTATTGCGTAGCAGGGCTTTGAAAGCAATCCTGATGAGGTTTATTACATTCATACGATTAATAATCATCTGCGACCGGCAGGGATGCTAATGCTTCCTTTGCAGATCTTACATTTTCATTCTTTGTATCTTTCACCACTTTCCCATCGCGCAGCATCACCGTACGACTGCTAAATGCAGCAATGTCCGGTTCGTGTGTAACAAATACTATCGTCTTACCCTGCTCCCTGTTCAACTCCTGCATGAGTGCCATGATCTCGTACGAGGTGCGCGTATCCAGGTTGCCCGTGGCTTCATCTGCCAGGATCATGACGGGTTCGTTTACCAATGCACGGGCTATTGCCACACGCTGCTGCTGGCCACCCGAGAGCTGACTGGGTGTATGGTCCAGCCGTTCTGCCAGTTTTACAGCTTCAAGTGCACGTACGGCTTTTTTACGGCGCTCTTCATGACTCACTTCCATATTATAAAACAAAGGCAGTTCTACATTTTCCAATGCCGAAGTACGGGGCAGCAGGTTGTATGCCTGAAACACAAAGCCTATTTTACGGTTGCGCAACTGTGCCAGTTCATTCCGGGAAAGCTGGCCGATGTTCACACCATCCAGCAGGTACTTTCCCTCTGTGGGTTTGTCAAGGCAACCGAGTATATTCAGTAAGGTAGTTTTACCGGAGCCACTGCTGCCCATAATAGTGATGAACTCTCCCGCATACACATCAAAGGATACACCCTTCAGTGCACGCACGATTTCTGTACCCATTTGGAACTCCCTTTTTATCTGCTGTATTTCCAGTATCTTCTTGTCCATGATCTTCTCCTTTGTAACTTAAATGAAATCAGCGCCTTCTACGCTGTGGCATAAACGGACTACCTCCTGACGCCGTCGTCGCAGCCTTACCATCCGTTACCTGCGTCATTGCCGTAATCACATCATCTGCCTCCGTCAATCCTGAAATAACCTCCGCATGCGTATTATCATTCAGCCCAATTACCACCTTCCGCTGCAAAAGCGTATCTCCCTGCTTCACCCACACGTAAGAAGCCGTTACCTTCGACGTATCGGCCTGCTGCCTTCTCACCGTATCCTGCTCCCCACCCGTCACCGGTTTGGATGACTTATGCTTCTCTGCTGCCGCAGGTGCAATACTGATCACCGTAAATTTACCTGCCATTGCAGAGTCAGGCTTAAACATCAATGCCTTTGCAGGAATCAATAACGCATGGTACTTCTCTGCCGTATAAATCGTAACTGTCGCCGTCATACCGGGCTTTAGTTTCATATTCTCATTTGGCGCACTGATAATGGTGGTATAAGTGACCACGTTGGAAGATACCGTTGGTTTTAAACGGATCTCTTCTACCCTGCCGGAAAATTCATCCTCCAGGAACGCATCTACCGTAAAAGATACACGCTGACTATCCTTCACATTACCTATATCCGCTTCATCCACATTGGCCTGTACCTGCATCTTTGTAATATCTTTCGCCAGGATAAACAACGTAGGCGTACTAAAACTTGCCGCCACTGTTTGACCGACACTTACTGAGCGACTCAGTACTACCCCATCAATCGGGGAATATATTTCCGTAAAATATAAATTCCGCTGCGCTGTAGCCAACGATGCACGGGCACTTTCCACACTTGCCTTGGCCGCCTGGTACAGGTATTTCGCATTGTCATAATCAGCTTTACTCACAGCACCTACATTATACAGCTGCTCTTCCCGCTTAAACTGTGCATCCTCGTACACCAGCTGACTCTGTGCACTCGCCAGCGTTCCCTTGTTACGATCCACTTCTGCCTGCAACAATACCTTATCCAGCTCTGCGATCAACTGCCCTTTCTTCACCTGCGAGTTAAAGTCCGCATAAATGTACTTAAGCGTACCAGATACCTGTGTACCCACTGCCACCGTGTCCACAGGCTGCACATATCCCGTTGCTGTCACACTCGTATAGATATGACCATATTTTGGCTTTTCTGTTTCAATGACCACAGGCTTTTCTTTCTTCCTGAAAAAGAAAAACCATACGGCTATTACAGCCACCACGATCAATATAATTATAAGGACTCTTTTGTTCATCCTATATCAGTTTATACAAATTTTACAAAGTAACAGGTACACCCCTGTAGAAATCATAAATTCTGATATACAGTGCGGCACTATACTTAGCCTGTATGTATGATTGCAACGCCTGTATGTAGAGATTTTTTTGTACCAGCACTTCCGTGGTATTAGTCGCGCCTATCTTCAGCTGCTCATTGGCTATGCGGTAAGCTTCCTGCGTATACCGCAATTGTTCCACTGCCGCATCGTATTGCGACTGGGCATTGAGTACATTGATATACGCCTGCTCCACTTCGTAAGACAAGGTAGTACGTGTATTTTGCAGGGTCAACTGCGCCTGCCCTACTTCCAGTTTCGCTACGGCTTCATTCACCTTGTTTGCCCGCTTACTAAAGATGGGAACAGAAAGTGTAACCCCGATTTGCTGGTAAAAATTATTGTCCATCTGGCGCATGAAGGAATAATAACTGTTATCGGTATAACTGGTTCCCAGCCCCGCTCCTGCAGACAAGGTAGGCAGGTACCCGGCACGCGCTTTCAACACTCCCAGTTTAGCAGATTCCACGCTTAGCTCACTGCTTTTGACCTCGGGACGGTTATTCAATGCTGTTTGCCTTACTTCGGCCAGTGAAGTCAATACAGGATTAGACATGATCGTATCTGGTTCCAGTACGGCAAAGCCCGTATCCGGTGGTAATTGCAATATTTGTTTCAGGGTCAGCAGGTTTTGGCGGTGGGTATTTTCCGCCGCTACCAGGGTGTATTTATCATTGGCCAATTGCGCCTGCAGTTGAATAAGATCTTTTAATGCCACCGTTCCCGCATCGTAGAACTGCTGCTCCTGTTTTACCTGCGCTTCGGAGGTGGCCACCACATCCCTGACATAGACGATGTTCTCCTTTGCCAGCAGAATATTCAGGTAAGCCTGGGTAATGCTCAGGGTAATATCGTTCTCCGAAGCCGCCAGGTCCAGGCTCGCCACCTGTACCAGCAACTCTTTCTGCCTGATATCATTCCTGAGATAACCACCATTGTACAATGTAACGGAAGCACTGGCCGACGTGCTGCCCGAGGTAGTTACCCGGGATTTTAGGTCCCCGTTTGTGTCGGTCACCTTCGAATGGGTCACTGAAGGGGCCAGGGAGGCAGAAACGCCGGGCAATACTGCTGATCTGGATAATAACAGGTCCTGCTCAGATATACTGCGGTTCAGGCGTAAATTATTGAGTGTGATATTATGCGTTTTGGCATAATCCAGGCAGGTCTGAAGGCTCCATCGTGGAACTGAGTCCTGGGCCTGTATAGGAGCACACTTACAAACAAGGAAACAAAAGATTATGAGTTTGTTGAACATATTTGAACATTTCAAGACAGTTACTCATCCGTTACTAATTTAACTAAAAAACGTGCCATGCTGTTCATTTATAAAATGCAAAAAGCCCATTTTTCTACCATCGGCAGAAAAATGGGCTAAATGGGAACAGTATTTTATTACCTGAAGGATGAGACCAGGAGCTGTGATCAAACCCTGCTTGCTGAATGGGAACAGTATTTTATTACTTGTATGGTATAACGAAAACGTTCACAGAAGCGGGTTGCAAGGTTACGCTGGCACTGTTCTTTGTGACAGTCAGTTTCTGCTGTTGTGGCGCTACCAGCGTAGGCTCGTCCAGTGTATTGATAGCCAGTTTATCGGCCGCTGTGAGAATCTGTTGTACGGCTGCCTCTTTGGTAGTCGTAACCCCTTCCAGCTGAATCTTATAAGGACGGCTGGCAGCAGCAACATTCACCACTTTCAGCAACAACTGGTGTTTGCCGGCATCGATGGTCGCACTGGCATAGATGCTGTCCTGACCAGTAAGTACCCTGCCATTTTCCGTAACAGGAACGGTGTTGGTACCTTTGTTGTTGGCAAACAGTTGCTGCACGTAGTAATTAGGCGTACCTACAGCACGCAGGTTGTCGAACCAGATCAGGTCAGGGCGCCATTGCCATGCTTCCACATGGGCCAGCAGGGGCGCGTACGAAGCCATGTTGACCACGTCTGCATTTCTTTCCAGGCCGGTCATAAAGGCTGCTTCAGCCAGGGCGCTGCCCCAGGTATTGCGGCTTTCAGGCTGGTCTTTCTCTTTGTCCCGAACATGGGCTGCATATTCTCCCGCAAAAACGTGAGGGGCTTTACGATCGTAATTATCATAGCGGGTAGCATTCTGCAGGAACCAGTCTGGCGCCATATAATAATGTTCGTCTACCAGGTCGGCTTTGGAACCTTTCAGCTGGGACCAGCCATAGCGAAAGCGCTCATCGTCAGGAGACGGGCCTGTGCCGGATACCAGTTTGATCTCTGGGTGTTTAGACTTCAGCACAGTCTCCCACATTTTATAACGGGCGAAATACTGGCTATCCCATTGTTCATTGCCCACACCGATCATTTTCAGGTTGAATGGTTTGGGATGCCCCATGTCTGCCCTCAATTTTCCCCATTTTGTATCCGTGCCGGCATTGGCAAATTCGATCAGGTCAAGGGCATCCTGGATATAAGCAGGTACGTCGTCGTCTGCCGCCACTTCGCCGGTATTAAACTGGCAGGCCATACCGCAGTTCAGGATGGGCAACGGCTCGGCGCCAATGTCTTCAGAGAGCTGGAAGTATTCATAGAACCCAAGGCCATAGCTTTGGTAGTAATCACCCGGCGCGCGGTGTGGAAACTCGGTATTCCAGCGGTTCACAATCAGGGTACGCTCTTCTATAGGCCCTACGGTCTTCTTCCATTGGTAACGGTTCACCAGGTCCTTACCTTCCACGATACAGCCACCGGGAAAGCGAACAAAACCGGGATGAAGGTCAGCAAGTAGTTGTACGAGATCGGCACGGAGACCACCCGGACGTTGTTTCCAGGTATTTGCAGGGAAAAGAGACAGCATGTCCGCATCTACGGTGCCATTGCCTTCGAAGAAAACCTGCAGACCGCCTTTAGACACGGTTTCAGCAGCAGTGATGCCGGCTGTATAACTTTTCCAGTCTTTGCCGGGCGTACCTACAGTAGCAGCGCCGATAGCCGCGCCCTTGTCGTTGAGAAGCACCACCTTAATAGTCACATTACCTGTAGTATTACCAGCGAGTACAGAGAAATTATACGTTTCTCCTTTTTTAAAGCCCATACCCCGGAAACCTTCGTTGAAAAGGCCGAAATTGCCGGAAGTAGTAATATGGGCGTAGCGTGGATTGGCCGCATTTTCAGGGGCACGGTTCACGATCAGGACCTTGCCGCTATTAGCCTCTTTAATCACTTTCCATCCCTGTAAAGGCTGGGCAAATTCAAACGAGCGGTTTTTGACCAGCTCAGCATAGATGCCGCCGTCTGCCGAGAAGTTAATATCTTCAAAAAAGATTCCCCACATGGTGGGCTGAACAGTGTGTTGTGGTGTGTTTACTTTGACGGTAAGCGTCTGGGCCACGGAAATTGTTCCGGACAATAATAGCGCTGTAAGACAGCGATGAAGTTTGTATCGCATAACCCTGGAATTATTCAGAAGCCCAATATAGGCTTAAAAAAGGAATTTTTGTGTGTAATTTTGACAGTTATTTTTTGGGGAAATAAAAAAGGAGCTGTGGTTTACAGCTCCTTTTTTATATTACTAATAATTTGGATTCTGAATCAACACCCCATTACTCTTATCAATCTCAGACTGTGGCAATGGGAAATAATAATTTTTAGGTCTTGTAAAAGTACGCGCCGCCTGTATCACCGCACCTGAATACGTCAACTTAGGCTGGTTGTAAATAGTCGTAATATCAATAATACCCGCCTTGTCCCAACGCATCAGATCCTGGTGCCGTTCATTCTCCCCACACAGCTCTACCCTTCTCTCATGCATCAATGCCGTCATACCTGCATTCGATACGCTTGTTAAACCAACCCGGCTGCGAATAGCATTAATTTCCGCATCACCTGCACCTGCCCCCGTCTGACGGATCTTAGCCTCCGCCACACACAAATAAATATCAGATGTACGCATCAAAGGATATTTGAATGAATAATTCAAACCACCTGTACTGGTCCATGCGCAAAACTTATTATAATGATACCCTGTTGAAGACAATGACGCAGTGTAGGTTGCATTACCTGTACCGATATTAATCACATCTCCCGGCTTCATAATACATACATCCTTGCGTGGATCACCCGTTTCAAATTCATCCAGTAATCCCTGTACCGGTGCAAAGAAATCCCATCCACCCCATGCACGTGGTGCATGATAAGTGATGAAGTCTGAATACCCCCATCCTTCCAGTGTCTGTACATTCAGCAGCATCTCGCTGTTATTACTGGTAGCCGGTGTAAAGTTGGCCGCATAGGTAGACTGCAATGCATAGTTTGCATTTGTAATCACGCTATCGCCATACAAAATAGTATTTGCAAAATCATTCTCATAGAGATACAGTTTTGCCAGCAAACCCCATGCAGCCCCTTTGCTCACACGACCGGCCTGCGATGCATCATAGCTTTCAGGCAATAAGATCGCCGCTGCTTTCAGGTCTGCTTCGATCTGTGCATGTACCTCGTCGATAGTAGATTTTGCTTTATTGTAAGTACCATTTTTGATATCTTCTTCCATGATCATAGGTACATCTCCATAGATCAATGCAAGGCGCCAGTAAGCATATGCGCGGAAGAAGTGTGCCTCACCCAGACAACGGTTCTTAATATCCGCACTAATATCCGTAATGTTTGGAATGTACAGCAGTGCACTGTTTGACCTGTTCAGCATTTCGTACTTCCACTTCCAGGGCGCTTTCACTGCAGAATTGGATGCATCGTATGTAAATGCTTCGATGTCTGCCAGCTCAGGGTGATCCCCTGCACGGTACTGGTCGTCAGAACAGTTGTCGTATACAAATTCACCAAAGCCGGTGAAGTCTTCTTCCAGTAAAATATTATAGATCCCTGTGATGCCATCTATCGCGTCAGATTCATTGCGCCAGTAGTTGGCCGTAGTATAGCTACCTTTTTTATCTACATCCAACTCCTTATTACAGGCAAAGAACGCAGGTACACACAGCAGCAGATATTTCATTCGTTTCATTGCTTTAATTCGTTTTGCTTGTTTAGAAATTCATGGTTGCACCAAAAGTGAATACACGGGCCTGTGGATATGTCGCCACGTCTACACCACGCATCAGGTTACCATCTCCACCTGAAGCGGAGGCATAACCCAGTTCAGGATTCAATCCTTTATATTTGGTGATCGTGAATACATTCTGACCAGTGGCATACACCCTGATATCAGAGATCCCTGATTTGCCCCATACACGGGAAGGAATGGTATAACCAAGCGTGATATTTCTCAGGGAGAAATAATTGCCACTTTCTACAAAACGGTCTGAAGTACGTGCATTCTGGTTCGCATCTTCGAGAGACATGCGTGGCATGCTGTTGCTGGTGCCTTCGCCATGCCAGCGGCCCATTGCTTCTGCATACATGTTGTATGAGTAGGTAGGATCCAGGCCCTGCATCCTGTCTGCATTGTACAGTTTTACACCTGCCACACCTGCAAAGGACGCACTCAGGTCAAAGCCTTTGTAATCAATACCAGCCTGTATACCATAGCTCATCCGCGGGTTAGGATCACCCAGATTTGTGCGGTCGCTTTCGTCGATCTTACCATCGCCGTTGATGTCTACAAACCGTACATCACCTGGTTTAATGCTGGCACGGTTGTTATCATTTTTCACATTCGCATCGTTGTCGATAGCTGCCTGGTTCTGATAGATACCATTGGTTTTCCAGCCGTAGAAGGAGGCAATAGGTTGCCCTTCGTAGGTACGGGAAATTTCCTGGTTCTGGCGGCCATAATGTGTAGAGCTGATATAGGTGCCGGAATATAGTTTCGTTACGCGGTTTTTAATGAAGGATGCATTTACGCCCACGTTGTAATGTACGGCCTGTTTGCCACCCCGGTAGTTCACTTCTGTTTCCCATCCTTTATTGCTCATCTGGCCAATGTTCTGGTCAGGAATGGTGCTCGTACCATGTACATCCAGTTCAGGATAAGGTACCAGCATGTCGCGGGTTTTCTTGTTGAACCAGGTCACAGTAGCATTCAGCGCATTTTTAAAGAAGCCCATTTCAGCGCTGATATTGGTCATCTCTGCCTTTTCCCAGGTGATGTTCGGGTTGGCGAGAGAACTGTTCCAGATACCGGTTGTGGCATTGCCACCAAAGGAATATTTACGATCCTTGGTCACGATAGCCAGGTATTGGTAGTCGGTTACGTTCTGGTTACCCAGCTGTCCCCAGCCACCGGTGATTTTCAGATTGCTCATAAAGCCAACGTTGTCTTTAAAGAAGGCTTCATCGCTCACACGCCAGCCCAGTGAGAAGGCAGGGAAATAGCCCCAGCGCTGGTCTTTCGGGAACTTGCTGGAACCATCTGCACGGAAGGTGCCTGTAAACAGGTATTTGCCCTTATAACCATAGAAAGCACGCAGAAAGCCGGAGGCGATGGCACTTTCTGCATTGTAGTTACCCGCCGCATTATAAACAGTGGTACCATTGTCAAGTACCCGCTGGTCAGTCGATTCGTCGGTATAGCCCCAGCGCTCTGCACGGAACCAGTTGCCCTGCGTAGTCTGTACAGAATAACCACCGGTCACAGTCACCTGGTGTACGTTGTTAAATGTTTTGTTATATGTCAGGAAGGCTTCGCCCAGTGCGGTACCGCTGGATTCAGAACGTTGCCACAGGTCAGCGTTTGCACTCACGCGGGTCTGATCGAGGATAGCAGGTGTGAAGCTGTATTGCTGGTAGATCATACCATCATAACCACCGTTCACACGTAAGGAGAGGCCATCAATGATCTGCACCTCGCCGTAAACGCTGGCAAGTACCCGGTAGTTTTTGCCCCAGGTGTCGATATTTTCAACAGTGAATACCGGGTTGTTGATGTCACCCAGTTCGCTGCTGGCTTTCGCGGTACCATAACTCCCATCCTCGTTCCTTACTGGAATAGCAGGATTGAAGCGCAGGGCGCTAAAGATCAGCCCTGTCTGGGAAGAATAGGTATCGAAGCCTTTGCTGTTGCGGTAAGTGAGCTGCAGGTTCTCTCCTACTTTCACCCGGCTGCCGAGCTTATGTTCGGAGTTGATGCGGAAGCTATAGCGCTTGAAGAAGGTATTTTCGATCAACCCTTTTTCGTCGTAATAACCAGCACTGAACAGGTAGTTGGAAGCAGCGCTACCGCCTCGCAGGTTCACATCTGCATTGGTAGTGGAGCCGGTGCCGATCAACGCTCTTTGCCAGTCGGTACGCTGTACGGCATAGTATGGATCCTGCCAGAGCGCGTTGATAGCTACCCCATCGTTGGTATAACGTTCCTGCTTCAGCTGCACGAGTTCAGGTGCGGTGAGCAGTGGAATGTAACGGCGGGCGTTGGAGGTACCTTTGTAAACGTTCACTGTAGCGTGGGTTTTCTCACCATAGCCACCTTTCTTTGTGGTAATGATAACCACACCGTTTGCAGCACGGGTACCATAGATCGCGGAACTGGAAGCGTCTTTGAGTATTTCCATAGAGGCGATGTCGTTCGGACTTACATCACTCAATCCCGTAGCGGGCACCCCATCTATAATAATTAATGGAGAGGCATCATTGATAGTACCTGTACCACGGATACGGATATTCGGTTCAGTACCGGGAGATCCATCAGAACGCACAATGTCTACACCGGGTACTTTTCCCTGTATAGCCTGTGCGGCATCGCTCACGGGCAGGTTCTTAATATCGGAGCCTTTGATGGACGATATGGTACCTGTTACATCACGACGGTTTTGTGTACCATAACCTACTACCACTACTTCACCCAGCCCTTTGGAGGTAGATTGCAGTGATACGGAGAAGGTGGTTTGCGTACCGATGGCAATAGTTTGCTGGGTGTACCCCATAAAAGAGAAGGTCAGGCTTTTGGCCGATTCAGGCACCTGCAGGGAGAAGTGACCTTTGCCATCCGTGATGGTGCCGGTAGTGGTACCCGGCACAGTGATGTTTACACCCGGGAGGCCGCTGCTATCGCTGGCGTCTTTGACCACCCCGGAGATGGTGCGCTGTGCCAGCGCCGCTGTGGCGAGCAGGCATGAAATGAATAGAAGGAAGCATAGCTTGCCCAATGGTTTGTACCTCATAGCAAAGAAAGTAGTTGGATTTTGGAAAACGTGATTATAAATATCAAGGAAGCTTACACACTGTTCGCTGGCATTACATTCAAGTGGCGTACATTATTAATAGGAACACTTTATTACGATGTCACATTCACAGATATGGAAGTAAATGTAGACTTTCTTAACAAGAAATTATGATATTAATTTACCGAGTTTATAAGTTTTAGTTACCTCCGCCATGCTTCATTTTAAAGCTTACTATTCTCAGTATGAAAACGTATACCCGGTCATGTTACCCGATATCTACAGTTTTTACGCCCTGCCGGCCTACTATTTTTAGTAGCGTTGAATGGAGATTAAAAAACTACTCAAATAAGAAATCAATATAAGTTTCTATTTTTCAATTACTTACATAAAGTTTAATTGTCTTTAACATTTTCTTAGAAGATTCTTGCACCGTTTTGGTTACATATCAGACAACCATCATTTATTGATTTTTTTATTAACCATTTAAAATTGAAAAACCATGAAGAAGCAATTAATCCGTTTCGGCCTTATGGCAGGTTTTGGCGCTTTTGTTCTGGCCAATGTGAATGCAATGAATGTAACGTCTGCAGACACTGCGAGCTATTTCAAAGCGGATACCGCTATGATGAGTGACACAGCAAACCTGTTCAAAGCAGATACCGCGCTGACGAAAGATACCGCATCTTTCTTTAAAGCGGATACTGCTATGATGAAAGACACTGCTTTCACCTTCAAAGCTGACACTGCCAACTTCCGTGACACTTCGGCTTTTGCCAAAGCAGACACTGCTTTCAGTAAAGACACCCTGGTGGCTGCAATGATGAAAGACACTGCCAGCTTCACTTTAAAAGGTGATACTGCTAATGGTGTAAAAGCTGACACTGCTGCATTTACTCACAAACTGGATACAACAATGTCTTTAAAAGACACTGCTGCATTCAAATCAGTGCGTGATACTACAGGCAAGCCAGTACCTGATACTACTAAGCCCAAAGAACCTAAAAAGTAGCAGTACAGTGAACATGCCGGTACATGATTGAACCGGAAAGATTTTCTTATTCAAACGGAAACCTTTGAAGCCCCCTGGTAGCTTAATAGCCGGGGGGCTTCTTTTTTAACTAAAAAAAAGCCCCCGGATCGCTCCGGAGGCCTATAATAAATAACAAACTGCCTTAGAAATTATAACCAGCCTTCAGGCCAAAGAAACCCAAACGGTCTCCGTCCTTAAACCAGCTTTCATATTTCGCCTCCACATCCAGACCGAGGAAACGAATACCCACGCCAGGCGCAAAGAGAACAGCAGTACCATCGTAGTCACCTGTGTAAGTAGCAGTACCACCTTCCACCTTTACATACAGTAATGGAATAGAGAATTTATACTTCACACCTACTCTGACTGGAAAAGCCTGCAGGGCAGAATATTTACCTACAGCACCACCACCAGCGCTATAGTCAAAAGACTTACCGGAGAAACGCATGTAACCAGCAGAACCAGTTACACCGAAACCAGCAATCAGTTTGATGTCTGCATTCAGGCCACCACCCCAGCCAGCACTGTGGGTGTCTTTGAAGTCACCTGTAGGAACACCTGTTTCTACATAGGGGCCAATGCTGAATCTCTTCAACTGTGCCTGCGACCGGGTACCGATCACACAAAAAAGCATCAGTAATAATGAAATTTGAATGGTTTTAATCATACGGATATTTTAAAATTCTCACAAATGTAAGTAATTCATATTAAATTACTGTCAGATGGAATACGTAGCTTGTCCCCCGATTGCCTCATAATTCTAAAATAGATATCCGGCCTTCAGGCCAGCCAAATTATAACTTCCGTTAGTAAACCAATTCTCATACTTTGCTTCTATGTCCAATGCGCCGATACGTACCCCTATTCCAGGTGCAAATATTGCCCTTGTGCCCTGACCACTCCAGTGGCCAATTGCGGTGACAGCACCACCCTCTGCCTTTACATATAAAAACGGGATAGGGAATTTGTACCTAAAGCCAATGCGGACAGGGATGTACTGGTAAGGAGCACTGTAAGCTTCAAATTTGGGGTTCTCTACATCAAAAGATAGCAGCCTGGTATCTTCGCCACTAAAACGGGCATACCCTGCCGATCCTGTCAGACTAAAGCCTGATAATAATTTTAACTCAGCGGTGATACCACCACCTACACCAATATTGGCAGTGCGGGAGATATGACCATTGTTATACAATGATTCTACATACGGGCCGAAACTGATTGATTTTGATTGCCCAAAAGTTGTCCCACAAATCAAAAGTAAGAGATAAAGTGTGTTTTTCATGATTACATATATTGAATTAATAAGCTGCTCTGAATCCCCAGTAGCGCATCACGCCTGTGTGATAACGGACTCTTGTATCCCCAACGGGAAATGCTGCTTCTATATACGGGCCAAATGTTAATCTACGCTGGGCAATGATGGTTGTGCATGTTATCAGCAATAACAGGAATAAGAACAAACCGGGTTTGCATATAAATAGGCAATTATAGGGGTTAAACGTAACTACTATATAAAAGTTACTACTGTGGCAAAACTTTATACACGGAATCTTTTGGGGGGATACTGTCAGTCCCGGTGCCGGCAGGCAACCGGTTAGTAGCCGAAGGAAGTGTGACGCCACCTACCGCCTCATTCTGGGCGCCCGCAGGCAGACCCATCTTCTTCATGTCTTTCCTTTCCTTGTTGCTGAATAAATACTGGGGATGTTTTTCTCTGCGCATACCGTCTTCAAAACGGTATTCTGCGCCAAGGCGTGGAGGTTGGTAATATCCACTACGATTCGAGGCACAGCCAGTGCCTGAAAACACAAAACCTGCCAATAAACTAAAAGGTATTAGGATATTGGCAGGCTGTCTAAATTTCTTCCAGGCAGATCTTCTAAGCATGATCCTGGGTTTACTGTCCGATTATAAAACGCAATTTATCTGTTGTTATTATAGAACAGCAAATACAAGGCCAAACTTTATTAATAAAGCTTATTTGTTGTCAGCTCATTATTGGGCGCCGGGAAAATATAATTTGATGCTGACGGCTCTACCGCATTCGCCTGCAGGCTGCTACTCCCCTTGGCAGGAATCGTTTGCAGGTTTCTCAGCAAATCGCCTGATCTGAACCCTTCGCCCAACAGCTCAATTCTTCTCTCTATCGCAATTGTAGATACCAGTGCCGCAGCAGTTGCTACATCCTCATCTGCAAATGTGTAGCTCGCATCGCTACGTGCATGCACCGCCTTTAGCAGGTTCGTAGCCAGGGTCAGATCGCCCGTCTGCGCCGCCGCCTCTGCATAGTTCAATAATACTTCGGCATATCGGATCACCGGAATATAATCGATATAAGGCGATGCCTTCGCATATTTCTTCAGATAATACAAACTGGAAGTTAAACGCAGCAGACCTCTGCGCTTATCGCTGCTTCCCCACTGTGCATTGCCCAATATTCCATCCGGATTCAGGTAATACTCTGAGTTGGCATTATAAATATACCCAATGGCTGACTGACCAGAGTATGAATCGGAAGATGTCATTGGCATAGAGAATATAGACTCGGTAGTGGTATAAGTTGTACCAAATAAGGTCGTAATATCCGACTGCAATGCATGCTTCACCCCATAGCTGGTAGTACTAAACGGTGCAGATGTTTGTGGAACAATTTTCGCAGCTTCTTCCACAACTTTCGCAAAATTATTCATAGTCAGGTACACCCTGGTCTTGAGTGCAATAGCCGTACTTTTATGTGCCCTGGTCGTATTCAGCAAATCTGTTGAATAACTGTCCGGCAGGTTGGCTTCCGCTGCATCCAGGTCAGACAGTATCTGTGTATACACCTCTGCTACCGTGCTGCGTGCCAGGTCATTATTGCTGCCATCAGTTTCTGCCTGCAGGCGCAATGGCAACCCTTTGGACGCTCCCTGGTCTGCATTGTAAGGTGTTGCATACACCGTCACCAGGCTAAAATAACACAGTGCACGAATGTACTTAGCTTCTGCCGTATACTGTGCATTCAGCGTATCAGAGATCACACCGGTGCTCGTAGCCAGACCGTCTATGATGATATTCGCATCGTTGATGGCCGTATACGCCTGCGACCAAAGATTATTAATATCGTTGGAACCAGAGTTGTAGCTATTGTTCCAGCTCTCATACGCCGTGTAACTATTCGCTGTTACGTTAATGAACTCCTCCCCTCTTACATCGCAGTACAGCAGGTACCTGCCGCCGTACAAAGAGGCCCCTTTCACCGCATCGTACGCTCCATTCACCAGCCCCAGTATACGGGAAGCTGAACCAAATGCATTGGCATCGCTGATGGATGTAGAGGGCACTGTATCCAGCAGATCTTTCTCACTGCAGGCAGAGAATGCCAATAACACACCCAGACCTATATATTGATATATCTTCTTCATTTTCCTGATTGTTTTACATTAAAAACCTACGTTAATACCAACTGTGAATGTCCTGCCCTGACCCACTGAGTTTTTCTCAACACCAGGTGTGGTATTGGAGTTACCATTACTGCTTGATTCAGGATCTGTACCTGTGTACCCCGTGAGCAGAAACAGGTTGTTGCCGGATGCATACACACGGGCACTGCTGATACCCGAATTACCAAATACACGGCCAGGCACACGATAACCCAGTGTCAGACTTTGCAGGCGCAGGAAGTCTCCTTTCTCTACGTTAGCCGAAATTGGATAAGAAGAACCGTTGGAGATCTGGTCATTGTATACCAGCCGGGGGATGTCGGTTTTCTGACCTGCAGTCGTCCACCGTTGGGAGATGTCTGTATAGTTGTTGTAAAAACGCTGATCTCTCAGGGTCGCTTTCGTACCATTCATTACATAGTTACCACCTGCGTATGTAAGGTTGATACCCAGGTCAAAGTCTTTGTAGCGGAAATTGTTACTCAGCCCCCCATACCATTTTGGCAATGCATTGCCCAGCAGGTAATAGTCGCTGGCAGAGATGGCAGCTGCTTTCGTACCATCCAGGTAGGTCCAGTTACTCTCGCCCGATGCTACAGCAGCGCTGTACTGTACCCGCTCTCCTGCTTTGTTGATGAAAATACGGCGCCCGTTTTCAGGATTCACCCCATCTGTCTTAGCGCCATACAGGCTACCCACAGAGTACCCCACACGCGTTACGTTACTTGCTTCAGATGAAGTATGGGTGTAACCGATAATGTCTGAGTTGCCTTCTGCCAGTGCAGTCACCTTATTCTTAATATGTGTATAGTTGAAGCTCGCATCCCAGCTAAAGTTCTCCCTGCGGATCACACTGGCTGTCACACCCAGTTCCCAGCCACGGTTGTACATAGAACCTACGTTCATGAGGATGGCATTGTCAGGAATACCTTTGGATGCAGATTGCGGTGCACTCAGGATCAGCCCATTCACATCGTTGTTAAACCAGGTCCCTTCTACCTGTATCCTGTTGTTCAGCAAACCCAGATCGAGGCCAATGTTGGTTTGTTTACTGGTTTCCCATGACAGGTCAGGGTTACCGGCCTGGCTCAGGTACCAGGTAGCTGCACTACCGTACAGGGAGGCACTGTACAGGCTCTGACTCGCGTAGTCGTTACTTACGTTCCCATTCCCTACACGCCCCCAGCTGGCACGCAGTTTCACATTGTCTACAATATGACTGATGTTAAGCGATTTGTAAAATCCTTCTTCAGATACTAGCCAGCCGGCGCTCACCCCACCAAAGTTACCGAACTTGTTGTTGACCCCCAGTGCAGAGTTACCATCACGACGGAAGTTCGCCGTCAGAAAGTACTTATTGTTGAAATCGTAAGTCACACGGGAAAAGTAAGAGATGAAAGCCTTTTCACTCTTGCTGTTGCCGCTGGCTGTTACTGTACCATAGCTGCCTTCGTAGTTGGTAAAGAAATTATCTGCTGCTACAGTGGCATAAGCACCCCACGAAGTAGTTTCGAATTTCTGTACGTCGTAACCCAGTAAAGCAGTCACGTGGTGCTTGCGATATTTGTTATTGAAAGACAGGGTGCTCGCCCAGTCCCAGTTGTTACGCAGGGCGCTCACGTTGGTAGCAGAACCACCTACGGAATAACCCGAAGAACCCAGCTGTGAACTTAACCACGTATTGTTTTCAGTTCTCAGCCTGTCCATGGCATAAGTGGTATTCAGTTCAAAGTGATAAGGCAATCTGATTGTACCACCTACATTACCTGTGAAGCGATCGTTCTCAGTGGTATAGCTGCTCAGGTCGAACAATGCCTTTGCATTCCACAGGGTATTGGTCACCTGGTTGTTGCCCATACCTAACGTACCTGTTGAACTGAGGTTGTAGCTACCGTCTGCATTGTACACCGGCACATTGGGCGCCAGTGCAGTAGCCAGACGTGCCGCACCGATGATCAGGAAGGTACTGTTAGGCAGGGAACCTGTGTTCTGACTTTGGTTGAATGATGTATTGTATGCACCACCAGCTCTTATTTTGAACCATTTGGTTACTTCATGGTCAACGTTGAACCGAAGGGACTTACGTTTGAATTCGTTGTCTACCACAAAACCCTGTTGGTTGGAGTAGTTGGCAGATAAATAGTAGTTTGTTGTTTTGTTACCGCCAGATACGCTGATGTTATGATTCTGGGAATATGCAGTACGGTAAATATAATCGTACCAGTTAGTATTCACCACGGAACCATCTGTATTATAACTGGGGAAGAACAGTGCTGAAGCTACGCTGCTGTTGTTTTCATTACCACCCAATACTTTTGCATTGTATACCGCCTCGTTTTTGTACTTCATATAACCGGTAGCATCCAGCAGCTTGGGCAGGCGGGCTGCCTTCGTCAGACTTCCCCATGCATCGTATACGACTTTCGCTTTTCCTTCCTTACCTCTCTTAGTCGTGATCAGGAGTACGCCGGCAGCAGCACGGGAACCGTAAATGGAAGTAGATGCCGCATCTTTCAGCACATCGATCGATTCAATATCTGCAGGATCAATATCACTAAGCGGATTGTTAGGTACGGAAGTACTGGTAGAGATGTTGCCGGTATTTACAGCAATACCATCGATCACCACCAGCGGATAAGAGCTGAGAGAAATGGAATTCACACCACGGATGCGGATCACAGGCGGATTGTTCAGCACCCCGTTTGGCGAAGCAATGCTCACACCTGCTGCCCGGCCAGACAGTGCCTGGTCAAAACTCTGTACGGGTGCATCTTTCACGAGTGCGCCAGAGATGCGTGCAGCAGCACCGGTAAATTCTCTTTTCGTTTGTGTACCATACCCAACTACCACTACCTCATTCAAACCACTGGCCGTAGATTCCAGCCTGGCATTCAAAGTATTTCCACTGATGGGTAAAGTTATTTTCTGGTAACCGATATAGGTGAATTCCAGCGAAGTGACGCCCTCAGGTACTTCAATAGAGAAGTTACCCTGGCCATCGGTCTGAACCCCGATAGCTTTACCAGTCGTCTTTACAGATACCCCGGGAATAGGGCTATCATTGTCTTTCGCTGTCACTTTGCCGGAGATACGGCGTGACTGTGCCGCTGCGCCCAGGTAAAGGGATAGCAGCAACAAAGCGCTTACGATTTGTTTCATTGTTTTCTTTGCTTGATAGGAGGTAATAAAGTCCTGAGCACACAGTGTTCGCCTGACTGTGTACTGGTTGGTTGATTAAATAAATAACTGTGTGGGAAGCTTAGTGGCTTAATTGTTCTTTGATTACAGACACCATGGCTGCAAACTCTTTTTCATCATACAATCTTGTTAAGTATATTATTTTTCCTGTTCTGTCAATGACAATGTTCCGGGTCACACCTGCATTTTTGTCGGCATAGCGGCGGAAGATAGCTGCACCGGGATCGAGTGCCAGCGGGTACGAGATGTTCATGTCTTCATGAAATTTCGAGACCTTTTCCAAAGGTTCGTCTCTGTCCACGCCTATTAAAACAAAGTCTTTATTTTTGTGGGCCTGCCATACTTCTGATTCAAGATGAGGCATCTCTTTGCGGCATACACTACACCAGCTGGCAGTGAACTGCAATACCACTACTTTACCACGCAGTTCTTTCAGCGTAGTCTTTTTACCATCGGTCAATATCAATTCAAAATCATCAGGGGCCTGATCGCCTACTTTAACAAGATACCCTCTGCTGTCGGCGGCAGGATTTTCATATTTTACTTCTTTGGTTGGCGCGGGTGCAGCTGTCTGAGCATATCCTGTCAGGGCAAAACCCAATACTGCGCTGCATAACAACAGTTTTTTCATTGTACTTTGTTTACTAGTTAAGCGGTCAATACTACAGTATAGAGGAGGTTAATGTTACAACTTCACAGGGACAAAGATAATCAAATACTCTACAAAACAAGTAGGGTTTTAAAATATTTGTTAAATACACAAAAAAAGGAAGGTGTATCGTACTTCGATACACCTTCCTCCATCTCAAACTATCTTGTTATATTTCACTTGCCTTGTACCCCGCAGCTTCCACCTGCTTTATTACATCAGCCGCCGATAATCCTTTGTCATCATTGACTGTTAGTATTTTATCAGGATTAGTAGTATCTACTTTCCATGCATCCTTACCGGGTGCCTTATCTAAATACGGTGTTACTTTTGCCACACACGCATCGCATTTAATATTCGTCTTGAATTGCATACTATTTATAATTTAGTCCATTTTAATCTTAAACTATTACTGACTACTGATACGGAACTCAGGGCCATGGCAGCACCGGCAATCATCGGGTTCAATGTAAACCCATTGACTGGATACAGGATACCTGCGGCCAATGGTATACCTATCAGGTTGTAAATAAAGGCCCAGAACAGGTTTTGCCTGATGGTGCGAACTGTCAGTTTAGACAAAGCCAGCGCCTTTGGAATAGCCTGCAAATCGGCAGTAATAAGGGTCATCTTCGCCACATCCATCGCAATGTCTGAGCCCTTGCCCATAGCAATACTTACATCGGCCTGTGCCAGTGCCTGGCTGTCATTGATCCCATCACCCGCCATCGCTACTACCTTGCCCTGCTCCTGCAATGATTTTACAAAAGCGGCTTTATCTGCCGGCAGCATCCCTGCTTTGTAATGTGCTATACCTACTGACCGGGCTACAGCAGCTGCGGTTTTTTCATTATCACCTGTAAGCATGTATACCGTAATACCTTGCTGTTTCAGCTGTGCGATAGCTGGTGCAGAAGTAGGCTTCACCTTGTCAGTGATATGGATGTAGCCGGCTATTTTATCATCTTCTGCCATGATAATGGTAGCATTGCTATCTGTTTCAATATTCAGTAATGCCGCATTCCCTGCCAGGTAACGGTGACCATTATAGGTAGCAGCAATGCCTTTGCCTGTGATGCTTTCTATCCGGGAAAGTTTTACCGGTTGCACACCGGCCTCCTGCAGATGATCTACGACTGCCAGTGCCAGCGGGTGCTCAGATTGTAACTCCATTGCCAGCAATACAGGCAGCAGTGCCGCATCCACTGTAATGCTTTCTACTGTAGGTTTACCGGCTGTAATTGTTCCGGTCTTATCCAGTAACAATACATTCGTCTTATATCCTTTTTCCAGGCTCTCTGCATCCCTGATGAGGATATTATTATCCGCACCACGGCCAATGCCTACCATAATCGCTGTAGGCGTTGCCAACCCCAATGCACAGGGGCATGCTATCACCAATACCGTTACTGCTGCCAGCAATCCGTGGGTAAAATCACCTGCCAGTAACCAAATGCCGAAAGTTACAATGGCAATACCGATCACGACCGGCACAAAGATGCCCGCTATTTTATCGACCAGCTGCTGCACCGGCGCTTTACTGCCCTGTGCTTCCTGTACCATGCGAATGATCTGTGCCAGTACAGTATCGGCGCCTACCTTCTCGGCCCTGAACTGAAAACTGCCCTGCTGATTGATAGTACCTGCAAATACTGCCGTACCTTTCTCTTTCAATACAGGTACGGGTTCCCCGCTGATCATACTTTCATCTACGTAAGACATGCCTTCTACAACTACCCCATCCACCGGAATACGACTACCGGGTTTAACCAGTATCATATCATTCACCTGCACGGCTTCCAGCGGTACTTCCACCTGCTCATTGCCCCGCATCACGGTGACTGTTTTAGGTTGTAATCCCATTAGTTTCTTCAGTGCAGATGATGTATTTGACTTCGCCTTTTCTTCCAGTAACTTACCCAGCGATACAAATGCGATCACCACTGCCGCTGCTTCGAAATATACATGCGCATGCAGCCCCCTGGCCATCCAGAAGTGTGGATTGATGGTATTAAATACACTGAAAATCCAGGCAATACCTGTGCTTAGTGCGACCAATGTATCCATATTGGATTTCCCGTGCCGGGCCTGTTTCCAGGCATTCACAAAGAAGGGCTTACCCAGCCAGAATACCACCGGTGCAGACAATACACACATGATCCAGTTCGCATAGGGTATATTCATAAAGAACATACCTATTACCACTACCGGCAATGATAAAATAACTGCAATAATAGTTCGGGTCTTTAAAGCCTCGTAGTGACTTTGCTGTGCCTCTTGTTGAATTTCCGAGCGGTTATGGGTTGTTATGACGAGGTCGTATCCTACACTACGAACGGAATTGCGCATGGTCTCAGGCGTTACCTGGTCAGCGTCGTAAGTCACAAATGCGGTCTGGTTGGCATAGTTGACGGTGGCCTCCTGAACACCGGGTACGGCGTCCAGCATGGAGGAAACGCTTGCTGCGCAGGCTGCGCAACTCATTTCCAGAACGGGAAAAGTTTCTTTTATTAAGTGTGCCATGGTACAAAGCTACCAAGGACAAAGGGAAGGGTTGTTATATCATCAGGTATAAAATGTATATAATTATTATACCTGGTCCAATGGCTTGCGGCTGTTCTCTTTCAGCTGGCGATAAGCGCTGGGCGTCATACCCGTGATCTTCTTAAACTGCTGGCTCAGGTGCTGTACGCTGCTATAGCCCAGGTTATCTGCAATTTCGCTCAGGTTCATTTCGTCGTATTGCAACAGTTCTTTCACTCTTTCAATACGTTGCAGAATCACATACTTTTCTATTGTAAGCCCTTCAGTTGCGCTGAATGCAGTAGACAGGTAATGGTAATCTACCCCGATGTTATCCTGCAGAAATACAGACAGTTTGGTATTTAAAGTGTCATTATCCTTGCCATGAATAAGGTTGATGATGGTTGTTTTGATTTTTTCTACCAGCGCATTCCTTTTATCGTCCAGCAGTTCAAAACCCAGTTGCTTCAGGTTATCGCCCAGTTCCTTCAGTTGCTCCGGTGCGGGCGTTTCCCTGAGGCTGACTTCTCCCAGTGAAATACTATTGAAAGGGATATGTAGTTTTTCGAGTTCCTGGCTCACCACCATAATACAGCGGTTACAAACCATATTTTTTATAAACAAATGCATCTGGCAAAGTTATGTTATCTTAATTAGAGGGACAAACAACCTAATTGATTACCTTTACGCCGGTCTTACAAAACATCATCATGCGAAAGTATTTACTTTTTCTGCTCACCGGCCTCCTGTGCAGCTGTGCAGAAAATGCGAAAAAGCCCTTACCTGATGCAGGCAGCTCCCTTACCTTAGACGAACAGTCTGCCAGTTCCACCGCCAGCCCTCTTCCTGATAAGATTATCGCGGAAAGGACCAATGGCACCGTCACCCTTTTAGATACCATCGATGGCAAGCCCCTCGTTTCCCTGAATGACAATGTACTGCTGGATGCTACCATGCCTAAAAACGGCTGGTCAGAAACCAGTATCGAAATAGCTGTCAACGCTGCACAGGAAAAAAGTATGATCATCAAAAAAGGGCAACTCCTCTCCCTCGCAGGCAAAGTAGTTGGCAAAGCACTGGATGACCTGCACCTGGTCACTACCGGCGAAAATATGCATGGAGAACTGACAGGATTTTTCTTTGGCTATATCCGGCAAAAAGATATCAAACCCGGTTCTGTTATCGAAACCGCATTAGCAGCATACCTGCGTACACACAATGGCAGGTTGCTACCCGATATGCAACCGTTTATCAAGCAATTCCAGTTGGAAAATACCGGTGTGAACGCACCGTTCCTCGAGTATCAGAACTATGATAATTCGGTGGATGATCCGTCTCCACTGTATAGGATGGTGCTGGTGTTTTATAAAAACACTTTAATTGGCGCAGTTGCCGCCCGGCCACTGCAACTGGCCAATACACAGTCACAACCCCTGGAAAGAGGATTTACCGGTTACTTCTTCAATGATACTGACCAGAAAGTAAAAGAGGAATATGTAAAACTGTTCAATAGCTTTATCACAAGCGTGGACTAAGCGCCGTATCAATATAATTTTGCACCAGCCGGATCGCCTTACTGATCTTATCCCGGGCTTCTATCGCCAATCCCTGTAAGGCCTCCGGCTGTATATTTTCTACACCTTCTATTTGCTCTGCCAGCACAGACAGCTCCATCAATCCCACTGTGATGGCCACCCCCTTCAGTTTATGCCCCCAGCTATTTAATCCGTACACGTTTTCACCTTTTAACACACTGTCCAAATCCGTCATCAGTTTATTGAATTCTTTGATTGTCAACGTAAGAATCTCTTTCATGTACGCAGGATCATCATCCCCCAGGTAGGTTTTTAAGTATTCCACATCAAATTCATCGGCCTTCACTTTCGGTTCCTGCGATTGATCGGGACTCAACCATTTATTGAACATCGCTACCATCGTATTTTCTATAAATGGCTTTGCCATAAAATCGTCCATGCCGGCCTCTATACACTTCTCCCGCTCCCCCATTATATTGCCTGCCGTGAGCGCAATAATAGGTACCCTGGACCCGGCATATACCGAGCGAATCTGCCTGGTCGCTTCAATTCCGTTCATCTCCGGCATCTGGATGTCCATAAGAATGATATCAGGCATGATATGGCTTACGATCTCAAGGGCTTCCTTTCCATTATTCGCTTCATGTATCACCGCTGCCGGTGCTATGCGGGAAATAATGGTCGTAGCAAGGAACATATTGATCGGGTTGTCTTCTACCACAAGCACATTGAAACCATCTCCCCGTGCAGGCTGCGCGGTCTGTTCCGCTGGAACCGGTTTGACCGTTTCTTTCTTAAATAAACGGGACAAGGCGTTGTACATCTCCTGCATCTTAATAGGTTTTACAAGGCGCTGTTGTACATGCAGGCGTTCACAAGCCTTGATGATCCTTTCATCATCAGAGGAACTATGCAGTAAAATGATTTTCTGCCGGGGATCGGCATTAATATTCTTTCTCATTTTCTCAATAGTCTCAATACCATCCATGAAAGGCATGTGATAATCCATGAGCACTACGTCGAAGTTGTCTTTCTTGGATAAAACTTCCAGCGCTTCGAACCCATTTCTCGCTTCTACAAAACTGATCCCTTTCAGCAGGAGCATTTCCCTGATGATCACCCGGTTGTTGTCATTGTCATCTACAATCAATACATGCTTGACCATGTCGATGTCTTCCCAGTGTATCTGCTCACCATGCTCTGTTTTCACGGTGATGTCGAAGTAAAAACGGCTTCCTTTTCCGGGTTCACTTTCCAGCTGCAGAGAAGTACCCATCAACGCCAGTAATTTATTCGAAATGGTCAGCCCTAAACCCGTACCCCCGTATTTTTTGGTGGTGGAAACATCTTCCTGCAGGAAGGCTTCAAAAATCTTGTGCGCCTTTTCAGGGCGGATACCTATACCCGTATCGCGTACCTCAAAACGTAAACGATCTTCCTGCTCCAGTTGCGTTACTTTCAGTTCAATCTCGCCCGCAGGGGTAAACTTCACGGCATTCCCCATGAGGTTCACGAGAATTTGTTTCAAACGCACTTCATCTATGTATACAAAACGGGGCAGGTTGGAAGAGACATTCAGTAATAACTCCAGGCCCTTGTTCTGTGCCTGGTAACTGATGATGTCACTCGCCTGGCTACAGAACTCATAGAGATCACATTTGTCAATATCCAGTTCCAGCTTGCCGGCTTCGATCTTCGAGAAGTCAAGAATATCGTTGATGATGCTTAAAAGGGCATTTGCAGACTGATTTACAATCGATAGGTACTGATTTTGAGACTCTGTAAGGTGTGTCTTTAAAACGAGGTCAGTGAAGCCAATAACGCCGTTTAACGGGGTCCTGATTTCATGGCTCATGTTCGCCAGGAATTCTGACTTCGCAATATTGGCCTGTTCGGCCTGAATTTTCGCCTTTTTATATTCTTCCTGTTGCAACCAGGCATCCGTAATATCCTGTGTGAACATCATAATGCCACCAATCTTACCATCGTACTGGTACCAGGGTCGTACCTCCCAGCGCAGGTACTGATCATGGTCCCAGCCTTCAGGACGCCATACGTCCTGTTCTTCCCGCAGTACTTCGCCTGCCTGGGCGCGGGCATGAATCTGCTTCCAATTGTCAGATATATTCGGGAAGATGTCATAATGAGACATGCCCAGTACCGGCTGCCCCTGGATCTGGAATTCTTCCAGCCAGCGACGGCTCACGGCGATATAGCGCATTTCCTTGTCGAACATGGCTACTGCCGCAGGGGCGTGTTCCACAAAGGTAGAGAGACGAAGTTTTTGTGTGATGAGTTCTATCTCAGCAAGTTTCTTGTCGGTAATGTCCTGCAGGGTGCCATAGAGCCGCTTGCACCGGCCATTTTCAAACTGTGCGCTGCCACGGCTGCGTACCCATCGTTCATTCCCTTTTTCCGTGACGATTTCCAGTTCAAGGTTAAAGGGATTGCCGGTGGCAATAGTCTCTGCCAGTGCCGCCTGTAGCCGCCGGCGGTTTTCACCCTCTTTGTAAAAGCGCATGCCGTTCGAAAAGGTAGCGGCATCAGTGACCTCTACTTCCAGGATTTCGCGGGTTACGTCAGACCAGAACACGGCGTTGCTGCGCATGTCTACTTCCCAGGCACCGATCCTTGCCACTTTGTTCGTACGTTCCAGCATGTCTGTAGAGCGCTTCAGGTCCTTTTCCAGTTGAAAATGAACGGTAATATCTGCAGAATTGGAGATGACATAATCATCGACCAATACGTTGTTGTAGTGCAGAATGGCGGGTGTGCCGTCTTTCTTCAATACTTTCATGATCCCGCTTAGTTTGCCGGTTTTTTGGATCTGGTCCAGGTATTTCTGTACTTCATGGTGCAATTCCGGGGGGCTGATGTCGAACAGGCTGGAACTGACAATTTCACGGATGGTATAACCCAATCCCGCTGCGCCGGCTTCATTGCCAGTGAGGAAATGGCCCCGCAGGTCGTGGGTGCACATAAAACCCGGAGAATTTTCGAAGAAGGTGCGAAAATTGCGTTCGCTTTCTTTCAGCAATTGTTCCCGTCTACGTTCTTCGGTAATATCACGGCCAATGCTGAAAATATCTTTGGTATCGGGTTCGGCGGTGGCCATCCAGGAGATAGTGCGCCATTCGCCTGATTTGGTTCTAAGGCGGTTCACGAAGGCGATGGCCGACTTACCGGCAATCATGTTGTCGCTTTCAACCAGGGAGGCTGCCAGATCATCGGGGTGAATCATTTCCAGGATGTTCTGTTGCAGCATTTCTTCCGGTGAATAGCCAAAGATGTAGGTGTAGGTCGCATTCACCTTTTTGAACTGTCCTTCGGAGTTGGTGATCCCTACAAGGTTGTCAGACAGCAGGAAGAGTTTCTCCAGGTAGTAGACTTCTTCTTTCTGACGGCGGTTCAGGATCAGGGTCATGATTTCATTCGCGAGGAGCTGCAGGGCATGGCGCTGGCTGTCGAGCAACTGACGGGGTTGCTCATCCATCACGCAGAGCACACCGAGGATGGTACCTTTGTGATCGCGGATGGGATAGCCGCAGAAGAAGCGGAAGAAGTTGCCTTCGCCGGTATCGGATTTTTCGAGGTAGTCGTTGGTGCGGAGTATCTCTTCGGTGAAAGACCAGTCGCGGGGAACCTCTCTGAAGTTGAGACCGATGGAAGACTTGAACCATTGACGGTCCTGGGCAGGAAAGGTGATGCAGGCTGCGGAGGTATTGCAGGTGAGGGCTGCCAGGGTAGTGAGCCGATCGAATTCCTCTTCCGGAAGAGAGTCGAGAATGTGATAGCCAGCCAGTGTTTTCAATCTTTCGGCTTCGCTCTGAATAGGACTGGTTGCTTTCATATATTTTGAAACAGTAATAGTATATAACACGCAATTATTAAAACTGTTCACCGAAAAAGGACTTTTGCCGAAGGAGTGGTTTTGTAACTGCTAAAAGCGGCCCCCCGAAAAAAAGACTTTTGCCTTCGGCAAAAGTCTTTTTTTCGGAAGGAGTAATTTTGCAACTGCTAAAAGCAGCAACACACAAAAAAGCGGTAGCCTGAAAATTCAGACCACCGCTCTCAGCCATAGGTAAACCTCTTTGCTACTGTACCTGCTTCAGCATTGCATCCAGCATTTCTTCTGTAAACTTCCCTCCCCCCATCGTCACTAACTTGCTTACCGGCATTTCATTCAATATTGCCACCATCATCGCCTGCATTTTCTTCTTCGCTTCCTCCTGCGCAGGCGTGAGCGGCTCCTTGCTCTCTCCTCCTCCAAACATGGTTCCCATTCCCTCCATCAGTTTAGCATACACCGCCTTCCCTTTCGGATGATCTGCAAAATCTTTTAACAGCGAATTCCTTGTGAGCGGTGCATATAACACATGCGTAGCCGTCACATCCAACTCCTGGTGCAGGGGCAGATCGGCCGAAGAGCCGCCCACAAGTATATTGTATTTGCCCGTATTCGTTTGCCAGTCATGCACCCGCTCATTGTAATATGCATAATCACGATAGTTCAATACAAAGTCCACCGTCGTCTCTTCACCAGGTTTCAATGAAACCTTTGCAAAATGTTTCAATTCCTTCTCCGGGCGAATCACTTTATTACTCTCATCCTGCACATACAATTGCACTACTTCTTTCCCTGCTACCTTACCTGTATTCTTTACCTTCACATGCACGGTTACGGCCTCATTATCATTCACGCTTGTCTTATCTGCAGATATACCTGTATATGCAAATGTGGTATAACTCAATCCATACCCAAAAGGAAACAAAGGTTTCACTTTCTTCTTATCATAATACCTGTACCCGATAAAAATTCCCTCTCCATACAAGGTGTTTCCATTTTTGCCCGGGAAATTCAAATACGCCGGGGTGTCTTCTAAACGAACAGCAAAAGATTCAGATAATTTACCGGAAGGATTTACCTTTCCTGTCAGTACATCTGCTATTGCACCACTGCCTGCCTGACCACCTAACCATGCTTCCACAATTCCTTTTACCTTACCGGCCCACGGCATGCTTACCGTGCCACCATTCATCAGTACAACCACTGTATTCGGCTGTACCTTGGCCACGCTATCTACCAGCTGATTGAATGCCGCCGGCATATCTATACCCGTTCTGTCAAAACCTTCACTTTCGTAAGTATCCGGCAAACCTACAAATACGACTGCCACATCACTGCTCTTTGCCGTTTGCTGTGCTGCCGCAATCAGCTTGTCATTTGTTGTGGCATCAGGCGTATAGCCATCTGCATAAGCAACATTCTCCAAAAAAGAATACACATTATCTATCTGTGTAGGATTCACCTGCGAACTACCCGCGCCCTGATAACGAGGCGACTTTGCAAAACGGCCAATCAATGCTACCTTCTTTCCTTTTGCCAAAGGCAGTACATGCTCATTTTTCAGCAATACAATACATTCACTGCTCACTTCCCTTGCCAATGCGTGATGCGCTGCCTTATCGTAAGTGGCGCCTTCCCTGTGCATGGCACTCGTTTGTAAAAACAAAGCCAGTGTTTGTGTCACCACCTCATCTAATCGTGCCACAGGCAAAGACCCGTCTTTCACAGCCGCCACGATAGCATTGTCATTCACCCCGCCATTGCCCGGCATCTCTAAATTCAATCCTGCCTTCACACCCTGCACCCTGTCATTCACCGCGCCCCAGTCGCTCACTACAAATCCTTTAAATCCCCATTGCTGCCGCAGGATCGTATCCAACAACAAAGCATGCTGCGAAGCATAGGTGCCATTCAATTTATTGTAAGAACACATCACCGTCCACGGCTGCGCTTCCTTTACTGCGATCTCAAATGCAGGCAGGTAAATCTCGTGCAGGGTGCGCTCATCTACCTCCGAATTGTTCGCCAGTCTTTCAAACTCCTGGTTATTCGCCGCAAAGTGTTTCAGCGAGGTGCCCACGCCCTGGCTCTGCACGCCATTGATCAATGCCGCCGCCATCTTCCCTGCCAGCACAGGATCTTCTGAGAAGTATTCAAAGTTGCGTCCGCCCAGTGGCGAGCGTTTCATATTCACACCCGGCCCCAGTAAGAACTGCACATTATTCGCCTGGCACTCTTCGCCCAGCGCTACCCCCATGCGGGTCAGCAGTTCCGGGTTCCAGCTCGATGCCAGTCCTGCCGCTGTGGGGAAACAGGTGGCAGGTACTGAATTTGTAAAATCTGTGCCTGTCGCCTTGCGTAATCCATGCGGCCCATCCGTCATGAATACCGAAGGAACCCCTGCTTTATCATTTGGCTTCGTACTCCAGAAATCACGCCCCGAGCATAATGCCGCCTTTTCTTCCAATGTCATTTTTGCCACCAGCGCTTTGGCCTGCGCCGTATAATCTACCTGGGCAAAGGCAATATGTGCCCATACCATACAGCCTAGTAAACTTCCGATTTTTTTCATGTTGTGTATTTTGAGGTCTGTTAAAACTCATAGGAAAGAGAAGCCCAGAAGCTACGTGGCAATATCGTTCTTCCTGCCATAGCAGTACCGCGTGTCACGGTGCTGAAATTCCTGAACTGATCACCCCTCACATCGCCTTCTGTCAGCGTTCTTGTGTTCAGGAGGTTGTCTACCCATGCACGTATATTCACCTTCTTTGAAAGATCATAACCTGCACCACCTCTCATCACTACATATGCCGGCAATTTGTAACTGTCTGACGGAGCGGTATAGCGGCTGCCAATATAGTTCGCAGACAGGTTTACATTAAAGCGCTTCAGGTCATAAGTTATTGACAATTCTGTATTCAATGCAGGCACACGCTCTGTTTTCTTACCGGTAAAGCTATAGGTAGTATCGCCCATTTCGGCCAGTACAGCCGAGTTGGTGTTGGTAGATGCTTTGTAATCAGTATACTTCGAATTCTGCAGGGTACCTGTCAGGCGGAAGCCCAGGTTCTTAACAGGTCTGTAAGAAATTTCGTACTCTGCACTGTAAGTACGGGTAGAACCAAATGACAGCAGACTTTGCAAACCTGAAGAAGCCGTAGGTACTGAGATGGTGAGCGATACATTCTTAATCGCTGAATAGCTCGCAGATGCAAAGAGTGACAATGGTCCTTCTGCATATTTCACACCCACTTCACCTAAATATACCGGACGTTTTTTAATGGAAGTCGGATCAAACTGCGTAGCATTATAGTCTGAAATATTAGGTGAATTATACGCCTTTGTTGCTCTCGCAAACATAGCCAGCGCATTGCTGATCTTATAGTTCAGGCCCAATGATCCCGCCCAGTTGGTATTGCTTTGTTTATAAGCTGTATAACCAGCAATGGTCGTACCTGCAGATACTGTCGGATCAGGATTGCCTGAAGCATCTACGCCATAATACGGGCGCTTGCCATCGATATGATCATTGTCCAGTCTGAAGCCCACATCCAGTCTCCACTTGTCATTCAGCGTAATTTCATCTGTAACATAGCCTGACAATGTTCTTGTATTACCAATTAATGTAGCTACAGACAGCGCTGTCATACCATCTCCCGTAGGACTGGTCAGCAACCGGCGGCCATGTTCTTTCATTTCCTGGTAGAAGAAGAAATTGTAGTTAGGTCCATTGTTTACATTGTACTGGTACAGACCTGCACCTAAGGTCAATTGATGCTTATTGATTTTCTTTTTGAAATCGAGATAATCTATAATTTGTTGATCCTTATTCTGCTGACCGATGCCATAGGTGCTCACGATGTAATCGCCACTCTTAAGGCTGGCAGCTTTACCATCGGTATAGTAATAGGAAGTAGCCCCATCCCATTTGGTAGCACCGATCGGAATACCTACAGTATATGCGGTGTTAGCTGACTGGTAACGGAAGTTATTATTGATCGTCCAGCCATTGTCTGTCGTATAGTTGAATTGGAGGCCACCGTAACCGAGTTTGGTATGAATACCATCTGCCATGTCGTAGTTGTGTAAGGTACCACCGGCATCTGTATAACTCCATTTGGTATCTGGCGTTGCCATAGATTGTGAAAAGAGGTCGTAACCGTTGATAGGTTTAGGTTTGCCGGAGCCATCATACGCGTAGTAAGACGGTAGCATCCATTGTACTTTATCATTCAGGTATTTACCATATACGCGGATAAAACCTTTTTTATTCTTAAAGTCGAAAGTGAGGTTACCTTTGATTTGCCCACCCTGGTTAGCAGTATAGGAAGGTGGTACCACACCTTTGTCAGTGCGGTAAAAACCACCAATATTGTATTTCACATGATTGCTGATGCTGCCACCGGTATTGAAATCTACACGGTACAGGGACTGAGACATACCTGAGGTCACTTTTACTTTGCCATATGGCTGATCGGCACCGGTATAACTTAAATTGTTCACCACAGCACCAGGTGTATTGCTCAGCAGGATCGCCGCATTACCACCCCTGATGGCTTCTACGCCTTTGATAGTAAGGTCAGTTTTATAATACTGGTCTGCAGAAGGAATAGAGTTAAAACCTGTAGGGATCACGGGCAGACCATCTTCCATAATACCCAGGAAGATGTACCCGCCCTGTTGCGGAAACCCTCTCACCCATACATTGCCCGGACCGTCGCCACCAGTGCTTTCCACAGTCAGCCCCGGAATGGCTTTTAGCAGGTCGGTAGCATTGAGCGGTGCTCTTGTTTCAATATCTTTATTGCTCACGGTGGTGATCGCCACGCTGGATTCGATCTTCTTTTTAGGATTACCACCGGTCACCACCACGCCTGACAGTTGCAGCACATCTTCCGTGAGTTCGATGGCGATATTGACAGGGCCATCGGTAACGGTCACAGACTGTTCCTTCCCAATATAACCCACCGAAGAAATAGTCAGGGTATAGGTACCCGCAGGTACCTTTCTCAGTTCGAAATGACCGGCGCCATCCGTCAATGCAGAAACATTGATATTTTTAAGCTGAATGGTGACGCCGGGTAAGAACTCCCCCTTGTTACTCTTTACCGTACCGGAGATGTTGCCCTCCCTGTCCGCAGGATTATTGTCGGTATTGTAGAGCAGCAGCTGGTCTTCTACCACCCTGTACCCGATATGGAGGGGCAGAAAAATTTGCTGCAGAAATACGCCCAGCTTCTGGTCTTTGACATTGAAACTGATAATGCGTTCCGTTCCGATAGCGCTGGCGCTGAATATGAAGCGAACACCCGTCTGACCCTGGATGTCGGCGATAATTTTTTTGAGTTCCTTTTTATCGGCATTGAGCGTTACTTTCTTGTCCAGCATGGTCTGCGCCTTCGAGGGCGTAGCAGCATATACCGAATAAACAAGGATTACAGAGAGCGCGATTTGCACGGCAGTTACTTTCATTGCGAGCAACATTAAAGCAACAAGTTGCTTATTTTTCATATTTTTACGTGGATTTGATCGTTAATAAATGGTTTGGCGGTAAAATCCTTCCTGCATAAGGAACAAAGGCCGGTAATGTAGCAGCATCGCCGGCTTTTTTTATGCAGTGGTGCGGATGGGGATATGCAGGAGCTCCCTGTGCGCGTTGGGATGATCCTTTATGCATACGTGGTCCCGGGTCACCCGGAATGCAGTTTGGTGATCATAACGTGTTAAATTGTATCAGTGATAGTTTGTGAGGCTATTTCATTGTACGCTGTTCTATTTACATCCTTTTCCTCTTATCAATATTCTTGTTCCGATTATTTCATAAGTAGCCCCAATGGTCTGGCATACTACATCCAGCCGGGTATAGAGGTCGTGCTGGATGAGGGCGCCGGTGAACGGACAATTGTACAGGCTGTCGTTTTCCACGACGATTTCCACACCATAGTAATTGCCGAGCGCGTTGACCACGGTGCGCAGGGCATCGTCGCTGAACTGCATGGTTGGCATATCGGCAACTGGCACCACCGGCTCCGGTTTTTCGACCAGTGTAGTCTGGAAGGAATTTTCCTTCTGGCGGTACAGCACCCGTTGATTCGGGGTCAGGATCACGCCACCGGTAGTTTGTTTCTGGCTGGCATTGGTTTGTTCATACACTTCCACCTTACCGCTACGCACGGATACTTCCACTTGCCCTGTGGCGGAGGAGGGTTGTATCATAAAACTGGTACCCAGTACGTGCGTAACGAGGTGGTTACTGTATACATAAAAGGGCCGGTTGGCGTCCTTTCCTACATCGAAGAAGGCTTTGCCCCTTAAGTATACTTCTCTTTTAGTTGTGTGAAAGTGATGCGGGTATTTCATAGCCGCACCGGGATATAGATTCACAGTCGTACCATCTTCCAGTCGTACCTGTTGATTGGCCTTGCTGTCATTCCTGATCTCGTTATATTCTTTTGTATTGCCGGCAGCAGCGTAGTAAGGATCGCTCTCGCCCCGGGTCCATAACAACCCGGCGATGATGATGCCGGATATAGCGGCGGCAACAGCGGCCCAGCGCCATTGCACTATACGTGCTTTTTTAGGCCGGGTACCTGCATTGATCTTTTGCCAGAGGCGGTCTTCTGTTTCCTGCCATTCTATGTCCTGCATCGACGTGAGCAGTTCGTCATCGCCGATCAGTTCATACCAGTGGTCTATTAAGGTCATTTCCTCCGGAGTACATTTGTTCTCCGCGTAGCGTTTCAGGAAAAGACGGAATTCGGTTCGGTTCATGAATAGCAGTTATACTATTAAAGTCCGGTCAAAATGGAAAACCCCTAAAAGAAAATAAAAAAAAAGCTTCCACCTAAGATGGAAGCTTTTTTTTGGCGGGCGCTCCTCGTGTGCAGCGCCTATGATAAAAGCGTTACGATTAGCGGTACACCAATCACCATATAATCTTTCAGACTTACTCTTAATAATTTAAGACTTTGCGTAATATGGTACTCCACTGCCTTCTCCGTCAGGTTCATATGCCTGGCAATCTCCCGCACGGTATATTTTTCAAAACGACTCATGGTAAATACCTCCCGCGTCTTAGCCGGCAACTGTGTCAAAGCCTGCCGGATGGCCGCATGCAGGTCATTGATCATAATAGTCGCTTCTGTAGATTCATCCGTAGTATTGCCTGCCAGTTGCCTTTGCCCTGCCTCCCTTACCATTAAGGACGCAGCATAATTAATGACCTTATATTTTACGGCTATAAACAAGTAGTTCTCAAGACTTTCGATTTGTAAGGAGGCTCTCTTCTCCCACAGACTGACAAAGATATTCTGTACAATCTCCTCCGCAGCTTCTTTACTTTTTAATTTGTAACAGGCGGTGGTGAATAGTTTCTTCCAATAACGCTGGTATAGTACCCGGAATGCATGCTCATCGGAAGCCTGCAATAGCCGGAGCAAGAGATCATCAGTCAGCAAATGCAAATTCATACGTGGCGATAATATTCATAGTAAGGTAATCATTTTTTAAAAAACCAATGATTAAAAATTAAGTGTCATAATTACCTTTCTTAAGGTTGCCTCGTCGGGTGCAGTGACATTAATTAATGAATAGGGGGGCGCGCCTGTCAGCACATCCCATCGCCAGCGCAGCTGACTGATGGTACAATGCTGTCCATTACCATACCACCAGGCGGTATGTAGTTTTGTGCCTCCATTCACCAGCAGGGCGGTATAAACAGACCGGCCATTCCATACCTGTTCCTGTACCCTTTCAAAAGTATATCCACTCCCCTTCCAGCAGATCATGGGATGATGTTCTGTATAATAATAAGAAGGGATAAATTTGACATACACCAAAGCATCTTTGTTATATAACTGCGTTACATCGTACGGCAGGTTTTTCACCGCATACCCGGCGGTTCTCACAGGCAATGCCTGTACTACCACAGGTCGTGGGCGCAGGCTCATATAGCAGCCATAGATCATGCAGGCCAGTAAGATGCTGTTGCGCAGCACAAAAGGGCCAGTGGGTACAATCCGGTATATTTTCTTCTCCACCACCACCTGCCTGCCAAACCGCACTATTATATATTTGCTAAAAAACACAAAAGGGATGATCACATAGCCTGTTAAAGACATTACCCCTATCGCTTCGTGCAGCGGGGTATCCGGCATTATTTTAAACTGTACGAGACTCACAATCCGTATTAAATTGCCCAATACATTCAGTCCAAACACTACACTCAGTAACCCGAGGGTCATACCCACCGATAGATATTTTCTATACTTTTTTTGTAACCCACCTATAATAATCAATCCACACAACATGGCAGTCACTGTTAACTGCAGTCCCATGCAAGCCGGGTCTACCGAAAAATCCTGCCCGTCGCAGGTAATGATATTGCCTTCCACCTTTGCCCCCATGACCAGGCTTCCCGCCAGTGCAGTGAGCTGCAAGCGAATGGGAAATGTAAAAAGGTCTGCCCAGAACTGAAATACCGGCGACATACAAATCATTACCAGCATAGGCAGGATGTTTATTTTGCCTATATACATCTCCAACACAAAAGCCAGGGCAGCAACCAGTGTCAGGTAATAAAATGTATGCACCGGCACCAGCAGGAACAATACAAACAAGCCGACAGAGATATAGAAATATCGCTGGCTCCCTTTTTTTGATGTATCAAATCCGGCCGTGAAGGGCAGCGCTGCCAGTCCCAGCAGGAAACCGGCAGACTGCCAGTCAATAAAGTGCTGCAGCCCTACAAAGAACAGGACGAGGTATATAGGTATAAGGATCCTCATATGGCTACAGCACGTTTCTTTTTAAACCAAAGAATACATCCTAACCCAATTAGGATCAGTGCCCATTCATGCGGCTCCGGCACAGCGCCTTTGCCTTTCAGGGAGGCGTTCTTCAGGCTGTTGGTATCACCATGGATATTGAAACGGTCATAGTCTTTTTGTGTTTCCAGTACAATCAGGCTGGAGGCCGGGGTTACGATATAAGATTCTTTTGCAGTGGCAATAATTTCACTGTCTGACATTTTTTGTGGTCCCATTTTCTGCATGATGTGGTTGTAGGCAAATAAGCGCATCAGGTGATCAGGGGCATTGCTCACGCCTGTATTTTCTTCCATATTGATGGTCACACCGGCAGGTGCTATTACCACACGGTGATCGTTCTCTATATCCTGGGGAAACTGGTGCAGCGGCAGCCATTGCTGCAGGTCTTTTACATCTCCATCGGCATACCGGAAAAAACGGTATTCTTTCAGTGTACGCAGGTAAGGAGACAGGTCTCCGCCGAGGTTAAATAATAATAGTTTGCCCCCTGTATGTAAGGATGTTTTTAAATCCTCGTAGAATTTGCTTTCAGCGAGATCATTCAGATTCGGAGACATCACATTACCTTTTGTGATCACCAGTGCGGAGGCACGATCAGGTACTTTGTATACCGGGAACAGGCTGTAACGATCCTTTTGCAGGCGTGTAAACAATTCATCGGTAACGGTCTGCCATTCATTCTCTGCATATACCATTACAGGATAAGGCAGTTTTTTGATCTGCAGGAATTCTGCTGTTGTCCATGACTGGTTTACATCGAGGTAAATAGTTTTCACGTCAGCCTCACCCAGTTCTTTTTTATAAGGCGCTACAAAAAATGATTTCCCATTTGCCGTGAAAAGATTGGTACGTATACCCGGATCAATGCAGGATAGCTGCCAGTCTGCATCATAAGGTCCTACACTGAAAAATGTATTTTGCTTACGATTAAATAACCCGGGTATTTCCACGCCTGCCGGCGCTTCCTGGAAGTTGATGTTCACATCTTCCCGTGCGCTACCGGCATCAGGGCCCTGGAACCATATATTCTGGTACACCAGTCGTTTGCCCTGTTGTAACAGCGGCGCGGTAATACCGATTTTAAACTGTCTGCCCGACTGGCCGGATACCGGGAAAACACGCACCGTCACCGTATTCCCCTCCTGCCAGTGTACTACGCTGGGGTCGCGGTTTTCCACTCCTACTATCTGTTTATAAGCTTCGGTCGCTTTTTCTTTACTGGTCAGGATACCTTTTTCTTCTCTCCCATTTATCCAGAGGGAAAGGGAAGTCACTACCCCACCTTCAGGCAGGTGGAAAGTGTAAATGGCCTCCTGGTTGCGCCAGCTGCTAACGTTGGCGTTGAATACATTGATGGTTTTCTCAGTATATGCCATGTGTAGCGAAGGCCAGATGTTGGCATTGGTACGCACCTGTATGGTCGAAAGCCGGTCTCCGCTCCACAGCCGTTCCTGTGTTTCCTGCCGGGAATCGTACATGGCTGTCAGTACTTTGGCAGCATCCGTTTCATCTACATAAGACCGGCGGAAGAGAGAAGCCACTGCTATCAATGGGTCGTGCAACTGCTCTGCATCAAAGAAACTTCTTCTGCGGGGCATACCCAGAATAGGGTCCATATCACCGAAACCACCGGTTCTGGCAGTCTGGTATACGAGGTCTGCCTTCAGTACTCTTTCTACAATTGCATTTTTAGGGGCTTTTCGGGCTACATTTTCCCATGCCGGGAGGTCGGTATTGTCCGGCATAAGATAAGCCTGATTTACAGCGAAAACTGCACTATTCCATAGCAAGGTATACGCTATCAATACCACTGCCACAAACCCAATACCCCCCAGGTAGGCATAGCGGTGTATTTTTCTGAACCACACATACCTGGACACCAGTACATAAGTATAAATTAAAAACAACAGGGGAATGAATGCATGCAGGCCAATACCGAAAAAAAGGCCCCCGATAGCACCTACTACACAAATGGGCAATAAACAAAAAACAAGGTATAAAAAACAACAGGTGGAGATGCCCAGTATAAAAGCCATGATCGTTCTCACCAGCGGTGGAAATCCTTCCTTAAAACCATAAGCGATATTATTAATACAGCACAACGCCAGTATGGCCGCCCACCAGTCAGTAGATACAGAGAAAATTTCAAATTCCCGGTTCAAACAAAAACAACTGATAAGGCATAGTGTCAGGTATACCGCAAAGGAATTGCGGCTCCGCCGCCCCTTCTTAAATCCACCCGTGGCCCAGAGGAAAATAAAATACAACTGGAGGATCACATAATTAGCCAGGAACAACCCAAAACTATCACCTGAGCCATTCAGCGCAAAACCGGCGCCGAAGTAAAATCCGAGGGCAACAGGAATGAGGATCAATCCTACCCAAAGCCGCACATCCCTGAACATGAACTGAAAATATTGCGTGTTTGTCATAAAATAAAGTACTTTGTATTTCAAAGTTTATAGGGCTAAAAAAATTGGCCATGGCCAATCTTGTGAAAAAGTTTTCACTTTGAGATACAAAGTAATGGAAATACTTTCAATCAGACAAGCCATTTTCAAAAAAAATTCCTTACCTTCTATGTCCACTTTTTAAAAATGAAAGACTGAACGCGGAAAAGGTCATTTTTCGCAGGAATTAAGGAAGTAACACTATCGCGCAAAGACAGGAAGCAACAATCCCAATGGTATAAAATTTGTCCACGTATTTATAACACATTAAACGACAACACGATGAAAGCAATCTGGCAAAAGGAAGTAATAGCAGAAAGCGACAAAACTGTGGTAGTCGAACACAATCATTACTTTCCGCCCGAAGCCGTAAAACAAAGCATGCTAAGTCCGAGCAAGACCCACACCATCTGTCCATGGAAAGGAGAAGCTTCCTACTACGATGTAACTGTGGATGGAAAAGTAAACAAAGATGCAGCCTGGTACTACCCTGATCCTAAAGATGCTGCACAGAACATAAAAGGTTACATCGCCTTCTGGAAAGGTGTAGAGGTGCATCGGTAACCATTTGATCCTACTTACTAAAAACCCGGGAATGCAAAAATTTGATGCGATCGTCATCGGTTCCGGCCAGGGAGGAGTACCCCTGGCAAAAAAACTGGCAAAGGCAGGCTGGCAAACAGCTATCATAGAAAAACGATGGATAGGCGGTACCTGCATCAATGATGGATGCACTCCCACAAAAGCAATGATTGCCTGTGCCGAAGTAGCACATACTGTGGCCAACAGCCGGCGATGGGGCATTACTGTGCCCGGTTTCCAGGTAGACTTCGAAACAATCGTCGCCCGCAAGAATGAGATTGTCACCTCCTTCAGGGGCGGCGCTACCAAAGGCCTGGAAAAAACAGATGGGGTCACTATCTTCTATGGCACCGCCGGTTTTAGCGGCCCCAAAACCCTGGCGCTCAAACTCAGCACCGGTAGTACAGCAACCATTACGGCCGATCATATCTTTATCAATACCGGCACTTCCCCCCAAATCCCGGATATTCCCGGCCTCGCACAGGTACCCTGGCTCACCAATACCACTTTACTGGATTTGCAGCTCCTCCCCTCCCACCTCATCATACTCGGTGGCAGTTATATCGGGTTGGAATTCGGGCAAATGTTCCGCAGGTTCGGTTGCCAGGTCACGATCGTAGAACGCACCACCCTGCTGAAAAGAGAAGATGAAGATGTGTCTGCCGCTATGAAAAAAATCCTGGAAGGAGAAGGCATTACAGTTCATACCGGCGCGGATATCAAACAGGTGGAAGGCACGGCAGACGCTGTCAGAATAGTGCTGCATACCCATGGCGAAAGCAAAACCATCACCGGCTCTCATATACTCGTCGCATCCGGCCGCACCCCGCAAACAAAGGAATTGCATCTGGATACCACCGGCATCACCACCGATGAAAAAGGTTTCATTCCTGTGAATGAAAAACTGGAAACTTCCGTACCCGGCATCTATGCCCTTGGAGATGTAAAAGGTGGTCCGGCTTTTACCCACATCTCTTACAATGATCACCTGATCCTGCTCAAAAATCTGCTGGAAAATGGCAACGAAACCATTACCGGCAGACCAATTCCCTATTGTGTATTTACCGATCCGCAACTGGGCCGGATAGGGCTAACGGAAAAGGAGGCACGGGAAAAAGGATTCGATATCCAGGTAGCCCACCTGGATATGAACAGGGTAGCCCGCGCCATCGAAACAGGGCAACCGGAGGGCTTCATGAAAGCAGTGGTAGAAAAGTCGACAGGCAGGATCCTGGGCGCAGCAATTCTGGGCCATAATGGCGGCGAAGTAATGAGCGTATTACAAATCGCCATGATAGCCGGAATAACTGCTACACAAATCAGGGAAATGATCTTTGCACATCCGCTGTACGCAGAGTCATTGAACAATCTTTTCATGAGTATCAGAGAGTGATTGTACTTATTACGGAACCATTTGTACAATTCACGGATTCTACTGCATAATATTTTTCCTATCAACAATATGAGTAATTTACTCCCCATATGATCAAACTGGAAAATGTGAGCAAGTCATTCCTCAACGGTAAGCCTGCCGTTTCTGCTGTGTCATTCGAAGTGAATGCAGGAGAAACACTCGTTCTGCTGGGCACCAGCGGCAGCGGGAAAACCACCACTCTCAGAATGATCAACCGCCTGTTACTACCAGATAGCGGTAATATTTTTGTAAACGGGCAATCCATATTATCACAACGACTGGAATCGTTAAGAAGAGGCATTGGCTACGTGCTGCAACATCATGGTCTCTTTCCCCATTACACCGTAGGTGAAAACATTGGCGTAGTACCCGGTTTGCTCAAATGGGATGCAGGCCGCATCGCATCGCGGGTAGCCACCCTGATGGAAAAACTCCACCTCCCCGTTTCCGATTACCTCCATGCCTATCCACAGCAACTCAGTGGCGGACAGCAACAACGTGTAGGGCTTGCCCGCGCACTTGCTGCAGACCCACCCGTGCTGCTCATGGATGAACCCTTCGGTGCACTGGATCCCGTAACCCGCGCCAGCGTAAGAAAAGAATTTCGCGCACTCGACGAAATACAACATAAGACCATCATCATGGTCACCCACGATGTGCAGGAAGCCTTCGAACTCGGCACGCGCATCTGCCTCATGGACAAAGGTAAAGTACAGCAAACCGGCACACCCGCCGAACTGTTATTTTCGCCCGCTAACGACTTTGTCCGATCTTTTTTTGATGAACACCGCTTTGTACTGGAACTGAAAGCACTGACCCTGGGTGACATCCGGCCATGGCTGACACAGGTAAATGGAGATGATACCCTCACCGTATGGAACGCCATTGCCGCCGGCATGCCCCGCAATACCCTGCTGGATGCCGTAGACCAGTACAGGCAATCTAAACATATGCATGGAACCAGCTAACAGCTTCATTGATTTTCTACAGCAGGAATCCGGCAAGATACTGGAACAAACCCTGCAGCATATCGGCCTTACCTTTATCTCACTACTGATTGCCGTAGTGATCGGTGTGCCCCTGGGCATCGCCATCACCCGCAGGCCCAAAATGGCAGGTGCGGTACTGGGCTTTGCAGGGGTATTACAGACCATCCCCAGTATTGCCCTTTTAGGCTTTATGATTCCCCTGTTAGGGATCGGTCCTTTACCAGCTATCGTCGCCTTGTTTTTGTACGCATTATTGCCTATTGTACGCAATACTTACACGGGTATCCTGCAGGTAGATCCTGCCATTATTGAAGCTGCTACCGGCATCGGTATGAGCAACAGGCAATTACTTTTCAAAGTACAACTGCCACTCGCCATGCCCGTGCTGCTGGCAGGCGTTCGCACCGCTACCGTCATCAACGTTGGCGTGGCTACCCTGGCGGCCTACATCGCTGCCGGCGGCCTGGGTGAATTCATCTTTGGCGGCATCGCGCTCAACAACACGAACATGATCCTGGCAGGCGCCATTCCTGCTGCCTTGCTCGCTATCCTGTTCGACTGGGCATTATCCCGCATCCGGTTCCGTAAAGTATTCCTGCTGCCTTTGCTCATATTGGTACTCTCTTCTTTTTACCTGCTCCCTGATTTTTATGGTTCTAAATTACTCGCTGGCTTTACCCCCGAATTCATGGGCCGTAATGATGGCGATGTAGGCTTAAAAAAAGTCTATGGATTAAAAATCCGTACCGTAGTGATCAGTGATATGATCATGTACAAAGCTGCTTACGATAAAAAGGTAGACGTGATCAGCGGCAGTAGCACCGATGGCCGTGTAAAGGCTTATGACCTGCAGGTATTGCAGGATGATAAACATATCTTTCCACCCTACTATGCAGCCCCCATCGTGCGGCAGGACGTGCTTGACAAATATCCTGAACTCGCCCCCGCACTCAACAAACTGTCTGGTACAATTAATGATAGTATCATGACAGCATTGAATTACCGGGTAGATATTTTAAAACAGTCCCCGGCTGTTGTTGCCAAAGAGTTTCTCGATGCCCACCACCTGCTGCAATCACCCAAACCGGGTACAAAAGGTACGATCCGTATTGGCGCCAAGATTTTCGGTGACGGCTACATCCTTGCCAATATGTATAAACTGCTGGTCGAAGGCTATACCGATCTGCATGTGGAAACAAAGACCGGCCTGGGAGGTACTAAAATCTGCTTTGAAGCACTTACCAATGCACAGATTGACCTGTACCCGGAATACACCGGTACCGGCCTGCTCGTGATTTTACAGGCGCCACCCGCCACCCTCGATTCACTGGGTGGACAGGCCGATAAAGTATACGACTACGTGGCAGCAGCTTTTCAACAGCGCTATCATATCAAATGGCTGGCCCCTGTAGGATTCAATAATACGTATGCACTGATGATGCGCAGACAACAGGCCCGGGACTTACAAATTAAGACTATCAGCGACCTGACAAAATATTTACAATGGAATTAAAGCAAGCTTTCGACACTGTGCGCCAACGATCTGTGAACATATGCGCGCCCTTACAAACAGAGGATTACGTGGTACAACCAGTGGTAGATGTGAGTCCGCCCAAATGGCATTTAGGACATACTACCTGGTTCTTTGAAACATTTGTATTACAGCCCAATTTAGAAGGCTACCAGGTGTTTAATCCTGATTATAATTTTGTGTTCAATAGTTATTATGAATCGGTAGGCGCAAGAGTGATCCGTACAGATCGCGGCAACCTGAGCCGGCCCGGTGTGGCAGATGTATACCGGTACAGGGAGTACGTAGATAAGGAAATGAGTAAATTACTCGCGCAGGACCTATCAAAAGAACTACATGCGCTCATTACCTTAGGATTAAATCATGAAGAACAACACCAGGAATTACTGATCACTGATATAAAATATATTCTGGGGCATAATCCATTATTCCCCGCTTACCAGGAAGATTACACCTTCAAAGAGCAGCCTGTAGCCAGCAGTCATTTTATTTCTTTCCCGGCGGGTATCTACGAAATAGGTCATGCCGGCGAAGGGTTCTGCTTTGACAACGAACTGAACAGGCATAAGGTATACCTGGAGGAATTCAGTATCAGCAGTGCGCTGGTCACTAACGCTGCCTACCTGGAATTTATACAGGCCGGCGGTTATACAGACTTCCGCCACTGGCATGCCGAAGGCTGGGACTGGGTAAAAACCAACCAGGTCCGGGCGCCGCTCTACTGGCATGAGGCAGATGGTGAATGGATGAATTATACCTTAAAAGGATTAAGACCCATTGATCCCAGCATGCCATTGGCACATATCAGTTATTACGAAGCCGCTGCATTCGCCGCGTGGAAAGGGCTGCGCCTCCCTACAGAAAATGAATGGGAAGCCGCCGCACCCCGGCTGGCATGGGGCGAAAGATGGGAATGGACAGAAAGTGCGTACCTTCCCTACCCCGGTTTTGTAAAAGCACCCGGCGCTATCGGAGAATATAATGGAAAGTTCATGGTGAACCAGATGGTACTGAGAGGTGGCTCTGTAGCCACTCCGCCGGGACATAGCCGCATCACCTACCGCAATTTTTTCCATCCGCCACTCAGATGGCAATATACTGGCATCAGATTAGCTAAATAAATCTCATTCAACAATTAAGTTTACATTATGGCTACCACCTCTGTAATGAACGCTTGCACTGTATTGACCCCGAAACAGGACCAATTGCCCGTTTTTCATCGAGATGTACTGCAGGGACTGAATGCAAAAGAAAAGTACCTGGACGCAAAGTATTTTTATGATGACAACGGAGATCGCATTTTTCAGCGCATTATGGCTTGTCCGGCATACTACCCAACGAATTGTGAAATGGAAATCATGCAGGAGCAATCCACCCGGATCGCCGCGCTGATTGCTTCGCTCACAGATACCTTCGACGTGGTGGAACTGGGCGCAGGCGACGCCACCAAGTCCGTACACCTCTTACAGGAATTACTACATATAGATCACTCTTTCACTTACTACCCCATCGACATCAGTGCAAATGTGATCTGCCAGCTGGGGCAACATCTGCCTGCGCGCTTACCCGCCTTACAGGTGCAGGGCCTGCACGGGGAATATTTCGAGATGCTGCGCAGGGTACAAACTTTATCTGCAAGACCTAAAGTGGTACTTTGTATGGGTGGCAATATCGGCAATTTCTCCCCTGCGGAAACCCGTAAGTTCTGCCGCCAGCTGCGCAATTATTTACAACCCGGCGATATGCTGCTCACCGGCTTTGACCTGAAAAAACATCCGCAGATTATTCTGAATGCGTACAATGATTCGGAAGGGATTACACGTGAGTTTAACCTGAACCTGCTCGCCCGGATTAACAGGGAAATGGACGCGGACTTTGACCTGTCAAAATTCGATCACTACCCTACATACGATCCGGGTACAGGCGCCTGCAAGAGCTACCTTGTGAGCCTGGAAGACCAGGTAGTACGGGTGGGAAATGAACTCATTTCTTTTCACCTGCACGAGACCATCTACATGGAAATATCCCAGAAGTATAGTTTGGAGGAGTCAGAAAAACTGGCCATACAGGCAGGCTTTGAGCCCATCGCACACTTTACGGACAGGAAAGGTTGGTTTACAGACAGCTTATGGCAGGCTTAAGGATTCGCAAGCAGCGATTCCAGCGCATCCAGCAATGTATCTATTTCATCTTCCGTATTGTAATAATGCGGGGATATGCGCAGTGCCCAGTTCACACCTTTTGATCTGAAATCGATCAGGGCGCCGGCAATAACGCTGACAGCTGTATTAATATTTCTTTCTCTTAAAGAAGATAACAGCCATTGCGGATCACTGACCGGTGCAGACAGGGTAATGATACTGGCCTGCTCCTTTCCTTTGTCTAACAACTTCACACCCGGCAGGGATTGCAGCCGTGGACGCAATATGCCGCACAGATATTTATTCCGGTCAGCAATATTTTGTAACCCGAGTTCATTCGCATAATGAATGGCTGCATAACTACCCGCCAGCAATGCATACGGCTGTTCCCAATCCTGGAAACGCTTTGCATCGGATGCGGGAATGAACGTATCGTCATCCGTCCAGGTAGCGGCATACATATCTAAGAACAGCGGGTACCAGGGCTTATGTAGCATCCTGTCGGATACATACAGCAACCCCGCGCCCCTTGGCCCACGCAGGAACTTCCGCAATGTAGCGCACAGAAAATCGCAGCCTATTTCCTCCACATCCAATGGCAACTGCCCGGCAGACTGACATGCATCCACGAGATATGGAATATCCAGTTCGCGGCATACTTTTCCTATTGTAGCAACCGGCTGGATCAAACCGGTATTCGTAGGTACGTGTGTGAGAGACACGAGCCGGGGATGCCTGGCATGTATCAAAGATACCATGTGATCTACATCCACACCGCCTTCGGGCAAGCTATTGGCACGTACCAGTTCTATTCCAAAACGTTCTTCCAGCGAAAGAAACGCCAGCTGGTTACTGGAATAGTCTTCATTGGCAATGATCACTACATCTCCTTTCTTAAAAGGAATGCAGGATAGCGCCCGCGCAAAACTATTCGTGGCACTGCTGGTAAATGCAATGTTCTTGGCAGGTGCATTCAATAATTTTCCAGCAGCCATATAAAAACGGTTGAGGGCAGTCGCATTGGCTGCAGCCGTTTCATAACCTCCACAATTAGCTTCTTCAGCGAGATAATCCTGCATGGCCTGCAATACCGGGTAAGGTGGTAAAGCAGCGCCGGCATTGTTGAAGTGTACTTTGGTCTGGCAGCCAGGAGTATCTGCCCTCAGGTTAGCGATGTCCATGGTATTTATTTATTTCCACGCCCCGAGCATTCTTCGCACAGCCACGATTTCGCCGGTATGGTAACTGGTATGGTCCGCAATTAGCAGTGCTTCGCGGAATAGGTGTTGCCCATCACCATGCGGAAAAGGGGCATAAAGATCTGCATCAGTTCGTTTGAGCAAGTTAATGAATTCTGCGCAATCCTTTTTGATATGGGCGATGCTGTGTTTCCATGCTTCGTCGTTTTTGGGCGCCGGATCCTTTGGCCAGTAGCCTTCTGGCCAGGGTGGAGACTGGTGACCTGGATTTTTTGAAAACTCCAGGATGTCCCATTGCGCAATGCGGATGTGCTCTACCAGTTGCCAGATGCTGTAAGGCATATTTTCCGGCACCACTCCTCTTATGCTTTCCGGTACATCCCTGACGGCATCTTCGAATGAGATATGGGCATGACTGCCGGTCAGGAGCTCTTCCAGTGATTTGATGACTACTTTATCTGCCATGATTTGTTTTTGAGAATAGGGTCCAAACAGGGTGCCAGTTCATCCAGGCCTTATCATAAATAGTTATCCAAAAGGACACCAAAAGGGCACCTCAATATCCCTGGGGATATTGAGGTGCCCTTTTGGTGATCTTATAGTGATATTATAATGATCTGGTTAAGCTATAGGCTGACCCTGTTTACAACAGGACCACTTGTTTACTTACTAATAAGTAAGTATCTTCGCCCCATGCAGGACACCAAAGAAAAAATAGTTGGTCTGGCCGACCAGCTGATCAAAACAAAAGGCTTTAACTCATTCAGTTACAAAGACATAGCTGATCCGTTAGCCATCAGGAACGCTGCCGTTCACTACTACTTTCCCACCAAGGCCGACCTTGGCATGGCTGTCATTGACCAGGAAATCAACTTTATGAATACCGGCATTGCCAACTGGGAAACCTTACCGGAAGATCAGCAGCTACGCCACCTCATTGCCTCTTTCGAAAACAAATGCAACCGCCACATGGTCTGCATCATGGGTTCCCTATCGCCTGATTACAATACCCTGCCGGAGAATATGCAGGCACGCCTGCGACAATTCAGTGCATCAGTAATAGCATGGGTGACGAAATGTCTCGAAAATGGGCAAAAAAAGGGTATCTTTCACTTTAAAGGCACCGCCGGGGACCGGGCATTACTCATCGTTTCCAACCTGCTCGCTTCTCTCCTCCTCAGCCGTGTCATGGGAGAAACCGCATTTGAAAACATCAGCAAACAATTATTAGACGATATTTTATGAAAAGAGTAGTTATCACCGGTATGGGTGCGATCACCCCTATCGGGAATCATGTAAACGCCTTCTGGGAAAATCTGCTGGCGGGCAAAAGTGGCGCAGCGACGATCACAAAATTTGACGCCAGTAAGTTCCGAACGCAGTTTGCCTGCGAGATCAAAGGTTATGATCCCGCGCAGTATTTAGATAAAAATGATTTAAGGAAAACAGATCCGTTTACCCAATATGCTCTCATCGCCGCCCAACAGGCGGTAGATGATGCGGGGATCGATTTTGCAACCATGAACCCATTCGATACAGGCGTCATCTGGGGCTCCGGCCAGGGTGGTATGCAAACCTTCGAAGAACAGGTAAAGGAATATACGATCGGCAATTATCAACCCCGTTTCAATCCTTTCTTTGTGCCTAAATTAATTGCCAACATGGCATCGGGCATGATCTCTATCCGCTTTGGGTTAATGGGCATCAACTATACCACCGTTTCCGCCTGTTCTACCTCCAACACTGCCATCATGGATGCGCTTAATTACATCCGTTGGGGTAAGGCCAAAGTGATCATTACCGGGGGCTCCGAAGCGCCCATTACAGAAGCATCTGTAGGCGGGTTTTGTGCCATGAAAGCGATGTCACAGCGCAATGACGATCCTGCCCATGCGAGCCGGCCATTCGATACAGGCAGAGACGGATTTGTGATGGGTGAGGGCGCAGGTGCACTGATCCTGGAAGAATATGAACATGCCGTAGCCCGGGGAGCACATATCTATGCCGAAGTAGCAGGTGCTGCCATGACGGCCGATGCCTACCATATGACCGCTACCCATCCGGAAGGACTCGGGGCTTACGAAGCCATGAAAAGAGCGCTGGAAGATGGTGGCCTAAACCCCTCACAGGTGGATTATCTGAACGCACATGCCACCAGTACACCGGTAGGCGACCTGAGTGAAATAGCGGCTATTACAAGGTTATTAGCACCATCTGTGGCCATCAGCGCCACCAAGTCTATGACCGGTCACCTCCTGGGTGCGGCAGGTGCTATAGAAGCAATTGCCTGTATATTAACTATTAAAAATGGGGTCATCCCGCCTACTATCAACACTACTGAACTGGATCCTGCCCTCCCGGCAGGACTCAATATCGTTTTAGGCAGTGCGGTAGAGAAAAAGGTAGATGTTGCGATGAGTAATACCTTCGGTTTTGGTGGTCACAACGGCATTGTGGTCTTTAAATCTATATAAGTTTATCAGCCTTTGGGAGTACCGCCTCTCAAAGGCTTTAATAAATCCATTAATCCATTCAGCCTGATCTCGTACATGGTACTCAGCAACATTCCCAGTTTTCCTTTTGGCCATCCTTCGCGGTTAAACCATTCCAGGTAAGACACTGGCAAATCGCACAGCAGCACATCCTTGTACTTCCCAAAAGGCATCTTCATCGTTACCAGCTGTTTAAAAATCTCCGGATCAGGTCCTGCTAGTTCCATAAATTTATTTTTTGCAAATATATTTTTTTGACGGTTAAATCCGTTTTTTCTTCCCTATCGTATATACCATCGTTATTAAAAAATATCTATATCTGTCTAAAACAGATATTTTGGCATAAAGGGACATTTACGAGCCGCTGCTCATAGCATGGCGACAATACATTAAGGGGCAATCTAACGAATTCATTACCAATATCATATCTGGAAATAGTCGTGTGAATCTTACTTGCAGTGTCTAACACCTATTTGCAACAGCTTTGTACAAAAAGGCACATTTCATTTTGCATTTTTGTGAACTTTTTGATTTAAACATCCCCCCAGAAGAGTGGTTATGAGAATAGCCGGTTGCAGACGTCTGTAACCGGTTTTGCGCTTTTCAGGTCATTAAGACGCCTAAAAAACAGTGGCAATGGAGCAGCAAATCAGGCAGAACAGGGCAGAACTATACGATCTATTACTGCAATATATTCATTCCAAACAAGCCGAAAAGGATCTATCTGAACAGGATGAGCTGAGTATGGACCTGTTAAGGAAGAGTATTACTGTACTAGGCGACAGGCTCAGAGATGCAGAGGAAAAACTCGCAGCTGCCGAAAAGCGATTAAAGTCAACACAGGAGTACCTTCACAAACTGGAGGTGGAAAACAAGGAACTGGAACAATTTACCTACATCGCCTCGCACGATCTGCAGGAACCATTGCGCTCCATCAACACACTTGTAGAACTGGTAGCTACTGAATATACTGGCAAACTGGATGAAAATGCAGACAACTACCTGCGCTTCATCCGCCAGTCGAGTAACCGTATGAGTGACCTGATCAAAGCCCTGCTCGACTACTCCCGTATCGGCAAGGTAAAGGTGAAGGAAACCGTGGACTGCAACCAGGTTATACTAAATGTAGTAGACGATCTGCGTGCGGCCATTCATGAAAGCAAGGCCCAGGTAATTATGGAAAACCTGCCTGTTGTAGATGCCTACCCAATAGAGCTGAAATTATTATTTCAAAACCTGCTGAGCAATGCAATTAAATTCAGGCAGAACGAAGTGCCACCTGTCATCCGCATCACTTGTGTAAAAAAGGAAAATGAATACGAATTCACCTTTGCAGACAATGGGATCGGCATTGCTCCCCGCTACCAGGAAAAAGTATTTGAAATCTTTCAACGCCTGCACAATAAACTGCAATACGAAGGTACAGGCATTGGACTGGCACACTGTAAAAAAATAGTTTCCCTGCACGGGGGCGATATCTGGCTTACCTCTACACCAGGCGAAGGCAGTCAATTTTATTTTACCATCTCAGCATAAACCAAATGAACAGAAAACTACATTCCATCCTTTTAGTTGAAGACGATGAAGCCACCAATTTCATCAGCCAAATGGTGATTAAAAAAATGGATTGTGCGAACCATGTACATGTGGCATGGAATGGCGCCGAAGCACTGGACTACCTCAAAGCTTGCAAAGAAACACCCCAGGGTCAGCCTGACCTGATCCTGCTGGACATCAATATGCCCGCCCTGAATGGCTGGGAATTCCTCGATGAATACCACAAACTGGGAGACCAGGAAAAAGGACAGGTGGTCGTAGTGATGCTCACTACGTCTATGAATCCGGATGATCACAACAGGGCCATTAATCATCCTGATGTATCCGGGTTTAGAAACAAACCATTGACGACCGGGTTAATGGGAGATATTCTCGACGCTTATTTCAATGGGTAAATCTGAAAAATTATAGCCAGCCTTTTTCCTGCCAGGATGAAATAACATCCGGCACAACTCCGCATTCTCTCAGTATTCTTTCAAACTCCTCCATATCAGACTCCCAGTCTATGGCGTAAGCTGCAAAGTCGTCGCTCACCGGCAGGCGGTTGTATAGCTTGTTTGTAGTAAGCAACCATGCCACTTTGCGCAGCATGCCGGCGGCAATTTCCCACTTCTCTTCCCGCTCCACAATTTGCATGAACTGCCTGAAAGGCCGTTCAAATTTCTCTGTCAGGATGGGCATGTAAGGGTGATCCATCTCTGTCGATAAAAAGATCAGGTCAAAGATGTCTTCATCCTGGTGGCGACGGGAGATTTCTGCGGTAAAAGCCTGTGACCGGGTAGAAAGAGAAGGAATGTATTCAGCTATTTCGTGGTAGTTGATTTCCAGCAGGGATAGCGGCGTTTCGATCCGGGACGCTACGAGCGTATCTATGATAGCTTCGGCAAGTTTTTCGGCCACTTCTTCTTCCAGCACCTGTATGTTCACACCTTCGTAGGGGCGAACCCAGGTAAGCCTTTCATTGCCGGTTTCGTAAACAGCCCTGATTTCGTCCAGCTGGCCATCGGGGGCGTATGTGTAGTGCTGGCTGTAGTGAAACTCACCCTGTCCGGGGGCCATACCCAGGCCGGCGGCCGTCACGATGCGGTCATTATCCCAGTTGTATTCCTCTATGCTGATGAAGAGAGAATAATGATCTTCCAGCATGTCTGTAATCATATCGTCTGCACTCATGCCGCTATAATTGCCGGCACTGCCCCGGGTATTGACAAGGAGGGATTGCCATCCTGTCTTTCTGCCGTCTTTGTAAAGCATTCGTTTTATACAGGAGGGAATCTGTGTATGTTCTGTAATACAATATTCAACATACTCTACAACGTGGTCATTATACGAATAATATCCTTCCCAGCTAATATTGTTCACAACGTGGCGAAATGCGGTATATACGGGCTTTCCATCTTCTTCAAATCCATAAAAATGATAATCATTGATCTCGCGGGCACGGGCTTCGGGGAATATTTTCCCCTCAGGCAGCATAAATGCCTGGGTTCCATAGTCTTTCAAATCATATCTGAATCCGGGCACATACTTCTCGGTCAGGATCTTCTCTTTATAGTCAGGCAGAAGGGATAGCTCGTTAAATGCATGTTTCCATCTGGTTAGTAACTCTTGCTTCAGTATTTCAAGGTCCATCAGCCGGCATTTTGAATAAAAATAATATATTATAATTGACATAGCAAGGGGAATTTCTGTTTATCTTTATCGATCATAACCACGACAAAGAACCTATGCCTAAGAAAAACCTGCAAAGGTGGCTGCTATCCTGTATCTGCCTGTTGTACGTGCTGTCATTAAGAGCACAATATCCAGTTCCTCAGGTAGTTGGACAACCTTCCCTCACAGCCAGGTGGTTATCTGTCAATCCCCGTTCATGTGGTACGGACAGGATGATGAATACCTGGCGCCAAAGTACCGCTTTCAGACAAAAAGAAAAGAAGACCAATCATGCTATCCTGATGAATACGAACAGGTTAGCTGCGGCAGATTATACGCTGCCCGTTGTTTTTCATATCATTAACGAAAATCCGGCTGCCATTACAGACCAGGATGTTACCGATGCGCTTGCGGCACTGAATGATGCCTATGGCAAAACCGGCGCATTTGCGGGGGCAAGAACGGATACCCGTATACAATTTTGCCTCGCCAAAACAGATCCTCAGGGTGGCGCCACTACCGGCATCCTGCGTACCAAATCCTATCTCGCTGATTTTGATGCGGATATGGAAGGCGATGCGCTCACCGCGCTGGGCAAGTGGGATGGCACCCGCTATATCAATATCTGGGTAGTATCAGGCATCAAGTCTGAATTTTTGCAAACATTCGAGTGTGGCGCCTGGACCCGCATGCACATGGCTGGTTATGCCAGCCCCGGTGGCGATGTAGTCGTGTCCGGATTAGGGGTAGACCTGGTGGCACATGAAATGGGGCATTACCTGAGCCTCATACACACTTTTGCCAGCCAGGATTGTAAAAACGATGATTGTACTACAGATGGTGATATGGTGTGCGATACCCCACCAGATAAATCTATCAATGGCGGTTTTCCTTGTAGTAATCCGGAGAATTCGTGTAGTACTGACACCCTCTCTGGTTTTAGTACAGATGTGCCGGACCTGCCGGACAACTTTATGGATTACGGCGGCGGTACGGGTTGTGTGATGTCTTTTACCGAAGGACAGGCACAGCGTATGCGTGATTTTATCGGAAGTAGCCTGACGGGAATGATCGGCAGCACACTGTGTACGCCACCTTGTGCCACCGCTGCTGTAGCAGGTTTCACGAAAGATGCAGATTACCCGCTGATGGGGAGTACGGTGAACTTTACGAATACTTCGACAGGGGCAACTACCTATGAATGGCTGGTGGATGATGTGGTGGTGAGCACTTCTGCGGCGTTTAGTTACACGGTGACAGAAAAGAAGAATTATGTGGTCGTATTGCGTGCATATGATGCCGCTGGTTGTTTTAGCAGCACACAGGATGTATTGCAGGTGAGTTGTGGAGTAACAGCCCGCTTTTATCCTGATAAGCGGAAAATAGCTTCCAAAGCAGGGGTAGAACTGGACAGTGTGGTATTTACAAACCGATCCATCAATGCCAGCAGTTACTCATGGAGAATAAAACTGGGAGCCAGTGAAACAGAAGTAGCAACTACAAAAGATTTAACCTATGTGTTTCAAACCCCGGGCAATTACCAGGTAAGACTGATTGCAACAGATGGCAGCTGCTATGATACCACGAACTACGTGACGATTGTAGTCGATGATCCAACTGCTGACGGACACGTGTACCTGAACAGTGTAGCCTGTTATAACCAGACTCAATTGCAGATCTCTTTGTACTTCTACAACTTCGGCTACCAGACCATTCCGAAAGGTACACCTGTAACTTTGTACAATGGTGCACATGATTCCATAGGTGTGTACCTGTTGCCCTACGATCTGAAAGGGAAGTGTGCCTCTTACCTGGAAACATTTATCCTGAATGCATATGCAGATACACTGATTGCTAAATTTGGTACCAACACTGCCACGATGACGAACTACCGGTTCCGGGTGCAGCTTACACCTGCAGACATCGCTATGACGCCGGCAGAGACCATTGACCTTACGCCGGCTGTAGTAACTGGTGGTACGATCAATAGTGTAACATGGACACCCACTACCTATTTAAGTTGTGGCACCTGTACCACCACTACTTTTACGGCTCCTTATCGCAAAGACACCCTGTACCACCAATCAGTGAAGGTAACGAGTGCGAACAATTGCTATGATACCACATTTACAACTATACATATTCCGCCTGTAGATGATTATACGGCCAATGTACTGAGCACAGAATGTGCGCGGAACGATAGTATGTATGTGATCTTTGAAGTGTGTAATAATTATGCGGCCGGAAATGTACCCCAGGATCTGAACCTGAGTTTTTATGACGTGAATGGTGTTATGATCGGGAACAATTACACCATTGCAGCTTATAGTGCGGATGCCTGCGAAAGCTATCATATCACTTTAAAAGGTGCTTCTCCTTTCAGCATTAAAGTAAATACCGGTACATGGCCGGAAACAGATACGACAAATAATACGACCATTGGTGCGTATACATTACCATCTGGCAGTATGCTGCCTGCGGATACAACCGTCATGCGGGGGGCATCGTACACACTGAATACAACCACCAGCAACTTTACTGCCGCCACTTATGCATGGAGTACGGAAGGTGCGAATACGCTGAGTGGCGCTACGACTGCCACTCCGGTAATTACCGTGAAAGACAGTGCCGGCATCCACGCCGTCATGACAAATACCTACGGTTGTAACTTAGCTGTATCCGGTATTGTAAGACTGATTCCCCCGGACCTGACTATGACGATTGCTGAGGTAAAGTGTTATGATAACACCCATACCATCGTTACCTTTGAAATATGTACAGCTAATGGCTACGATAGTCTGCCAAAAGACCTCACTGTGTCTTTCTATGATGGCGACTCCTTATTAAAACCTTTGTTTTACAAAGACTCCGCCACAGCAGGTGCCTGTCATACCTATACGCATGTAACAGGCACCCCATTGAGCGGGGAACTGTCTGCAGTAGTGAATGCATCACACCTCCTGCAAGAAACTGACTACACGAATAACAGCGATGTGGCTTATACCGATCCGTTTACAGTAGATTTTGAACCGCATGTGCTGGAAGTGGGCAGGTTCCAGGATGTGCAGTTGTCACCCATGCTCACGGGTGGCGAACTACCGGCATCTTTTGCCTGGACACCTGTGGAAGGATTGTCCTGCAGCAATTGCCTGTATCCTACTGTACATGCAGTATCATCGGTGATCTATACACTGGCCATAAAGAACGAGTATTTCTGTACGGATACTGCATCCATATATGTGCATACATCTGTGAAAGACCTCTTTTCTATGCCGAATGCGTTTAGTCCGAATGGGGATGGAGTGAATGATGTATTTTACATCATTGGCTCTAAAGAGATTATTTCGATTGATGATTTCCTGATCTTTGACAGGTGGGGTAATAAGGTGTTTGAAAGACATCAGGGTGTGCCGAACGATAAGTCGTTTGGATGGGATGGTGCGAATGCGAAACCGGGTGCTTATGTATATTATATCAAAGCAGGAAGTGCACAGATAAAAGGAACGGTTTTACTGGTAAAATAACCATAGAGAGAGGGGGCACTTTTTTAGAGTGCCCCCTCTTTTTTTTATTCTACTTTTTGTACTTCAGAATACACCTGTTCTGCCACACCAGCCGTCTTCACCCCTACCCTTGCAAAATACGCCGCATCCGCAGGCAAAGTGAGCTGAATCGTTACCGGTCCTGATATATCAGGCGTAACCGAAGCGCGGGCAATGCTATTCACCTGGTCTACAATATTGGTATTGCCAATATAGAGGTTCACAGCTTCCAACGGCAGGTTGTTGTTAATCCGCTGGATAGAAACAGTGGCTGTGAGCTGGGTACCACTCTTCGTAAAGGTAGCATTGCTGATGATGAAGTATGGATTGACGCTGACATCTACACTCGTAGTACCACTCACCTTCACATCAATAGAATCTGCATCATCCAGCCAGGGACCATTTCCCTGGCGCAGCACCAGTTTATAATCCCCATCAAATAGTATAGCAGAGAAAGTCCCATCCTGCCCTACATATACAGGAATTTTGGAAAACAATGCATACCCATGCTGCCACAGTTCCAACTGCACACCATTGGAACGTACCCCAATGGCATTTTTATCGTACACTACACGCCCGGTGAGTGTAGATTTGGGCTTTTCGAAGTTATCTTTTTTACATCCGGCTGCGAGTATCAGCACCAGGGATGTGATCATTAAGTATCTCATAATGCTTAGTGGAATGGGTTTTTAATAATCTTAGGATTATTGTTCAGCACAGACTGGTCGATGGCTGTGTAGTAATTACCCAGCTGGAAAAAGCGGGGTGCGCGAAAACGGGGCGCTACCATTTTTACAAACACATACTTGCCATCGTACGCACTACCGGGGCGAATCACCCTGTAAGGATACAATGCATAGACCATTGCATCGGCACTGGAGGTACTGCCATTCCATACCTTGTCTGCAATGCGCCAGCGCTTCAGGTCCCAGAGGCGATGATCTTCGAAAGCCAGTTCTACCCGGCGCTCATTCCTGATCCGTTCTGTGGTCAGTACCGTTACACTGTTCGGGGGAAAACCGGCCCGTTCGCGCAGGGTGTTGATATAAGTAAGCGCCTCGCCGGTCTGGCCCAGTTCAAAGGCAGCTTCGGTCGCGTTGAGATAAACTTCACCGAGCCGGAACCATACCCACCATACATCGCTTTGTACACCACGGGTACTGGTTTTATCATTCGGATCGATGTACTTCTTGAGGTAGAAACCTGTATTGGAAACTTCCTGGATAGAGCGATGTGGACCGGAAGTGCCGGTCAGTAATTTGCCATCAGAGTAGGTAGTACCCAGGTCACTGCCTTCTACAATATCGTAAGCATTGCGCGTATCGTTCCATACCATCACACCTGCCTGTATAGATAATTGCAGCCCCTTGAAGGTGGTGCCGGGATAAATGATCGTACCATATAAGCGGGCGTCTTTGTTGGCAAAGATGTCCTGCACCCTGTCGTAGTAAATGAAATCACTATTATCAGCCGTGCGGATTTTTAAAGCACCGTTCGTACCATCTAAGTATTCGTAGCTTTCCACGAGGTTTAGAGATGGCGTTACAGAAGAAGAACCCAGGTTGTCTTCGCGGATACCGCGGGCAATATTATCATAAGAGAACACGTGCTTGCGGGTAGGCAGCAGGTAATCTTTTACAAAGATCACTTCTTTGTTGGAAGCTTTTTTAGTCACTGCTTCGAAGAAGTTCTCACCCATATCAGGGTTGTTCCTGTACAAGGTATAGGCCCCGCTGTTAATGATTTCCTGGCTGGCGGCGAGTGACTGCTGATAATAATTATTCGCCATAGCAGCAGGGATGCCTACTTCCCCATTGGGTGTACTGATAGGCGCTGCCATGAGACTATTGTACTTAGCAATGGAAGCAGCGTAGAGCATGGCCCTGCTTTTCAATGCCAGGGCAGTGTACTTGTTGGCACGGGATACGCTACCGTCATTGCCCAGGTCATTCTTAACAGCATCCACTTCGCTGGCGATGAAGTCGTAAACTTCCGATTCTTTGGCACGTGGCTGCTGTAGTTTGGATACATCGCCACTATAGTCGTAAATGAGTTGGGTGGTGATGAGTGGCACGCCGCCCATTCTCTTTACCAGTTCAAAGTAGTTGAACGCGCGGAGAAAACGGAGTTCAGCGGTGTATTGTTTTTTCTGGTCGTCAGTGAGGTTTACACCGTAAGTAGCGATGTTTTCCAACGCGAGGTTGAGATCGCGGATGAAGGTGTAGTTCCAGAGGTACCAACTGTTATAATTGTAAGCGGTGATGTTGTTACGACCATCTTCGTTGGACTGACCGCTCCACATGGCATCGTCAAAATTAGCCATATCGCGCCATTGAAAAAGGCGGCCGTCGGAACCATCGTTGACATCGACGAGACCTGATTCGGCTGGCAGCCGGTCGTAAAAATTAGCGAGGAGGGCCACGATCTGTTTAGGATCGTTCCATACCTGCTGGTCTGAGAGGATGGTGCGGGGCTCCCTGTCCAGCCAGTCTTTCATACAGCTGGTGGAGAGCAGGAAGATGAATAATATGCTGAGTTTTTTCATGATGCGGAATTTTTAGAAAGACACGTTAAAGCCGAAGTTGTACAGACGTTGTTGCGGATATACCAGGCCATTGGAGGAACTGATTTCAGGATCAATTTCAAACTCCTTCACGTTGTCAAATGAAAACAGGTTGGTGCCATTTACATATACACGCAAAGCTGAGAGGCCCATTTTCTTTACGAGTGTTTTGGAGAAGTTGTAAGCCAGTTCCAGGTTTTTCAGGCGCAGGTAGTGTACGTTTGTAATCCAGAAATCGTTTACCTGGTAGTTCACGTGTGTGGTGTTGTCCTTGCGGATAGCAGGATATTTACCACCTATCCATGCACTGTTGTTATCGTATGGATCTGCCCTGTGCCAGCGGTTGGCGAGCATGTAGGCAGGAGAAGAACCATTGTTCTGGAATGGATAACGCAGTTCCCAGTCGCGCAGAAAAGACTGCATGGTAGCACCTGCCAGGTCCATTCGCAGGGTGAACCCTTTGTAACCTACACTGGCATTCAGGCCAAAGCTCATATAAGGCTGTGCACCCTGTGCATAACCGATAGGACGCTGGTCCAGGCCGTTGATGATCTTATCGCCGTTTACATCTTCGTATTTGAAATCACCGGGCAGTTCGGTACGGTTCCCCTGTCCGTCGTTGTCGATGCCGTAGTTTTTTATTTCTTCTTCAGAGTTGAAGCGGCCGGTTACGTGGTAGCCCCAGGTTTCGTTGGCCCACCTGTTTTCGATGGAGTTGCGGTATTCATCCCAGGAGTTGCCAAAGCGGGGTTTGTAGGTATGCAAGCTTCTGAGCCGCGCAAAGGTGGCATTGACACCAATGCTGTAATTCACTTTGCCACGCTGGCCCATGTAGGTAACCATACCTTCTATACCGCGGGTAGCATCTGCATTCAGGTTGGCATTGGGCAGGGTATATCCTACTTCACTTGGCAGCAGTACATCGTACCGGGCGGCAGGTAAGCCTGTACGGCGACGTTCGAATACGTCGAACTGACCACTCATTTTGTTATTTAGCACAGTGAAATCGAAACCGGCGTTCCAGGTTCTGTTCTTTACCCATGACAGCTCCGTTACTGGTAAACCACGGGGACGCAGACCGATGACATAGCTGTTGTTTAGTACCGCACCACCCTGGTTGAAATTGTACCCGGCAAGATAACCGAATGCAGTCGGCGCACTCCCGTCGGAGAAGCCTATTTCGCTACCGGTTTCACCATAGGATACTCTCAGTTTCAGGTCATTCAGCCAGTCTTTTTTCAGGAAAGATTCCTGGGTCACACGCCAGCCCAGCGATACACCCGGGAAGAAACCCCAGCGATGCCCCTGTGCATAGATGTAGGAGCCATCGTAGCGCCCTAATATTTCCACGAGGTATTTGGATTTGTAGTCGTAGTTAATACGGCCTATGTAACCGGCCCGGGCTTCCAGCGACCATTCGTCAGAGAGGTAGTCTTCTTCTACCAGGTACTGCGTAGGCACATAGTTGTTAGTCGGAATGGTATGTACCACGTAGTAAGAGTTATCATAGTCAGAGAGCTCGTAGGCACCTACAGCAGAAACGTTGTGATCGCCGAACTTACGATTGTAGCTGAGCTGGAACTGTGCATAGCGGGAGATGACGTTACGCTTGTGTCTTTCACGCCACGGGTTTTGGTTACCAAAGCCAGCTTCGGTGTAGTAACTGTCGTTGGTAGCGTCGTATTTGTAAGCGTTCCAGGTATATTCAAAGCCGTCGAATTCCTCATTGAGGTAGTTGTAAGAGTAGATCCCTTTTACACTGAGGCCGAAGTCGAAGTCGTACTGGGCGTTCAGGTTTACGTTCATGCCACGCCACCATTCGTCTACATAGCCGGTGATGTCGTCTTTGTAGGTGGCGGGGTTTACGTTCACGTTGTGGGTCTGGTTGATGTATTTCGGGTTATCGTTCGCATAGGGGCTTTCGGTGGGCCACATGCTGAAGATGCTGAGAAATGGGTTGAAGAAGTCGTCCAGACCGGGTACGCCTACGTTGTGTCGTTTTTCGAGGCGGCCACTGATTTGGGTACCTACTTTCAGACCTTTGGCCAGGCTGCTTTCGAGGTTGGCCTGGAGGTTGGTACGCTCGTAGTTGTAATCTTTGATCACGGCCTCCTGTTTGAGGCGGCTTACAGACATGTAGTAGCTATTGCGGGGACCACCACCAGAGGCGTTGGCACTCAGGTAATACTGCGGTACGTTGGGGCGCAATACTTCTTTGTAGTAGTCATAGCTTTTATAGCCTTTTTCAGTACCGGCTTCCCATTTGGCCAGTTCATCTCTTGTGTAGAGCAGGGATGGATCACGGCCCAGGTTCTGCTCGGATTCTACCAGTGCGCGTACGTATTGGCCGGCATTGGCAGGATGCGGGTAGCGGGTGAAGTTCTGAAAACCGTAGTATGCGCTCAGGTTGATGTTTGGCTGGTCGTTTTTGCGGCCTTTTTTTGTAGTTACGAGTACTACACCGTTTGAGGCGCGGAGACCGTAGATGGAGGCGGAGGCATCTTTGAGGATGGAGATATTTTCGATATCGTCCAGCCCCAGGTTGTTGAAGATATCCTGACCGGAACCGGTGGTAAAACCGAAGGCGGTAGTACTGGTACTACCGGTGTAGGGCACCCCATCGATAACGAAAAGTGGGTTACCCAGGTTCCGGATCTGGATAGAAGTTCCGTTGCCGGGGCGGGAGTCGGCAGCTCTGGCCGTAATACCGGGCATTTTTCCCACCAGGGCACTGGAGGTGGTAGTGGCAGGGGTTCGCACCAGATCGTCCGATTTAAGGGTGCTTACGGCTCCTGTAACGGATGCCTTGCGCTGCACACCATATCCTACCACGACGATGTCGGTCAGGTTGCTGGCCAGGGATGTCATGGAGATCTGGATACGGCTGGTGCCGGAGAGGGTCACTTCGCGGGTTTGGTAGCCGATGATGCTGACAGTGACGATGCTACCGGGAGGAGCAGCAAGTGAAAAGGTGCCATCGGGTTTGGTCACGACGCCTTTGTTGCCGTTTTTGACGGCGATGGTGGCACCGGGAATCGGGTTGCTGGCCGAATCGGTGACGATGCCGTTAAAGGTTTGGAGATCGTGCTGCTGTGGGTAGGCCCGTTCGTAAACGAGCAGCAGCAACGCTAAAAAAGCGTAAAGCATTTTCATAACGTCTTTTTTTTACGTTTAAGTGGAATGTGAGAAGTATGGTTATCTGCATGGCAAGGGCCCTTGCATGCAGATGCAACCAGGATTTCTAGTTCGTATGGTTTTTACTTTAAATCATCGGTTTAACTAAGTACAGTGCTACTATTAGTCAGAATGTTTTCTATAACGGGTAATTTCAGGGTGAATTTAAAGTATAATTGTCATTATAACAATTATAAATCGGTTCTTTGGGAAAATAAAGATTGGGTTATATTTATGTTTTAGAAATATATACCTATATGATGATTCTGAAAAATGGATTGCGGGTAATAGCGATCGTGCTTGTACCTGTTTGTGTAGCAATGCTATCGCATTTGTTTTTTACATCCGGGACGATGGAGAACTGGTGGGGGTTGATGACGATTGGGTTCCTGTTTGGGGTGCCGATGGGGATGGGTGCTTTGACGATATTTGTTTCCAACAAAGAAAATGTGGTTAGCCGCTCCTATAGCGCATTGATGCCGTGGCTGACTGTCGTGGTGTTTATGATCGTGACGCTGCTGTTTGAAACGGAAGGTTGGGGATGCTGGGTCATGGCCATGCCATTGTTTATGTGTCTGAGCAGTATTGGCGGATTGATAGCGAGGCATTATAAACTGAAAGATAAGAATAAGCTCCAGGTGTCTTTGGTATTGGTATTATTACCATTTATGGTAGCGCCTTTGGAGCACTGGATCGGGAATATCCCGGGCCGGTATAAAGCGGATACGCATATTGATATTCATGCGCCGGCGGCAAAGATCTGGGAGAATGTGACGAGAGTAAGGGAGATTCCCCCATCGCAGGATAAAGGGTGGCTGACAAAGGTACTGGATTTTCCGAGACCTGTAAAAGCGGAATTGGATCGCACAGCTGTAGGCGGCGTGCGTGAAGCGATATTTACAGGCGGGTTAGTGTTTCACGAAACGGTGACAGAGTATGTAGATCAACAGAAAATGGTGTTTACTATTAAAGCGAATCCTTATGAAATTCCTTCTACAACGATGGATGAGCATATTGTGATAGGCGGGGAATTTTTTGATGTGCTGAATGGAACGTATGAGCTGGAGCAGTTGGGGAAGGATTATTACCGGGTGCATTTGTATAGTCATTTCAAATTGAATACGACGTTCAACTTTTATGCGAGTGTATGGGCAGGGTGGATCATGAGAGATATACAGGACAATATATTGCAGGTGTTGAAATCGAGATGCGAAAAATAGGGATGTACCAGAAGATACATCCCGTTTGACTAAACACTTATCTCTACTTATCTAATTAACATCCCAGAAGATCTTCGTATCCCTCGTATCTTTACCAGATACTTTAGAATAGTTAGCACTGTTATACAGTTGTTCCGAAGACGGATAAAGTAGGCGGGTTGGAGGTGTACTACCACTGGAAGAAGTAGATGTGGCAAAGCTCAGCACCGGATAGCCGGTTCTTCTGTACTCAGCCCATGCCTGGCCAGTTTGCAGAATGAAGAAGTTCATCCATTTCTGCGTGTAGATCTTAGCCAGTTTTTCTGTAGTGGTTCCGCTGTAGGCGATATCGCTCTGCAGCAGGTAAGTACTGATGGTAGCAGATGTGGGTGCAGTGAGCGCTGTCCAGTCGCCGCTCCTCAACACCATCTTGCTATTGATACTATAATAGAATGCGGTAGACTGGGTAATACCATTTTCATAGTCAGTCTGCGCTGTTCCGAGACTCCATCTTTCATCAGCCTCTGCTTTCAGGAAGCTTACTTCAGCTGCGGTCATGAGCACGGCCGGAATATTATAGTTATAAAAGAAAGTAGCGGAATCGTAAGTTGCATAGCCACCTGCTTCGTATTCAGTAGCGGTACCATTGTAAGGGAATCCTTTGAAACCATTATCTCCATCAGCATCCCAAAACACATCTGTACGTGGATCACCATTTGCCACCATCAGCGTATCCAACAGGTAAGCAGGTGCGTATGCGAAGTCTTTGAATACATCATACAAATCACTCTTCAAAGCAGTTGGGCTCATCCAGATCACTGCATTGTAATCATTGGCAGAAATCAAAGGATATGTACCTTCATCAGCCAGCATAGTGGTTACTTCCGATTTTGCAGTGGTCTCGTCATAGTTGGAGATCCGCATCAGCAACCGCAGGCGCAATGAGTTTGCATAGCGCTGCCATTTTGTTAAATCGCCGGAAAACATCAGGTCCTGTTTTGCCAGTTCAGTGGCAGTAGCGGTAGCGATGGAAGCAGTATCAAAGTATGTATTGAGCACTTTCAGGTTGGTGATCATGGTATCGTACAGGCTGGCGGCATCGTCGAATGCAGCATATCCCAGTGACTTGCTTGAGTTCAGGGAATTGGCCTCAGAAAAAGGGATATCTCCCCAAAGGTCTACCATCTGTGATGCCTGGTCATAAACGATCACCTCTGCACATTTCAGGAACACCTGTTGTAATTCCTGTTGTGAAGAAGACAATTCATTATAAGCGGCCTGCATTTCACGATAATTGCTCATGATACCGGGACCGGAATAGTTGTAATCAGTACCGGTAGCACCATCGTAAAAATCTACCCAGCGGTTTTCAGTATATGTTGTAGAGGGAATATACATCTGGGCAGTAGGAGATATAGCCGCGGTCTGTGAATACCCGGCTGTGTAAGGCATAATAAAGGTATACCAGTCCCAGTAAGAAGGGTGGATCCTTTTGTTTAAGAACATACCCGAAAGTAATTTACCCAGGGAGCCGGTCGTGGTCAGCTCCGGGTTCGCGTAATTCTCTTCCAGCTGTTTCTTACAGGAACTGAAAGTGCCTGCAAGTAATGCGAGGAAAGCAATATTTATAAATAGACGTTTCATTTTTGATCTGATTTAAGCGAATAGTTTAGCAATTAAAATTAGAAGCGTGCACGCAGGCTGGCACCAAGGCTACGGGTTGGACCCGCAGTACCGTTGTCAACCCCCTGGTTTACCCAGCTGGAACCTACTGCCACTTCAGGATCTAAACCATAAGGCAGCGACTTGTACAGGTAGAACAGGTTGCGACCTATCAGCGACACTTGTAACTGTTGTACATGCAGGCGCTGTGTCACTTTCTTAGGCATGCTGTAAGAAAAAGATACTTCGCGGACCTTGATATAACTATTGTTGAATACGGCAGCGGAATAATCACCATCTGTACGCCAGTTAAAAGTATTCTCATAGTACGAAGCAGCAGTAATTACTTTAGTATTAGTGGCACCAGTAGAAGTAACCCCACTCAGGATCACACCATCATGGCGATCGCCGCTTTCGCTGGCAGTGTAATCGGCAGTCGCATCGTCATTGGCTACATAACTGATACCGCCATGTGCGGCATCCCTGTATTTCAGTGTGCTCTTAAACATACCGGCACCCACCTGGTAGTAGGTAGGGATAGATACCAGTTTGCCACCAAAGCGGTAATCGAGTGTGAAATCCAGTGCAAAATCCTTATAGCTGATGGTGTTTGAGAAACCACCTACAACCTTTGGCATAATGTTACCAACGTATTTATACGAGTTGGCATCTACGGTGTAATAACCATCGTCACTTACTACTTTGTTACCATTAGCATCTGTCGTCATAGGGTGCACATAAATATTACCCAAAGCATCACCTATTTCAGAGCGCAGAATCAGGTAACCACCACCTTCTACATCGTTCGTAAGACTGGTAAGTCCGCTACCTAATTCAGTCAGCTTGTTCCTGTTGATTGCAAAGTTGAAACGGGTACTCCAACGGAGGTTTTTAGTTTCTACAGGTGTAGCACTGATGGCAGCTTCCACACCATAGTTAGAAATGCTACCTGCATTTACCAGTGCAGATGTAGCGCCGCTGGAAGGCGCTGTACTGGCGGTAAGTATTTGTTTATTTACTTTATTGTTGTAATAGCTCAGGTCCAGGCCAACTTTACCATCCAGGAACCTTGTTTCCACGCCGATTTCCGCTTCACGTTTTTGTTCGGATACGATATTTTCATTACCAAACCCGGAGGAATTAGGTTGCTGATAAAGAATGGTAGCGCCATCGTATGCCAGCGAGTATTGGTTGTATGCCACATTCGCAGCATAAATAGCAGGGTGGTTACCCACCAGGCCATAGGATGCTCTCAATTTTCCATAGTTGATCCAGGAAGGCATTTTAACCACATCAGAGAATACAAAACCTGCATTCACGGATGGATAAAAATATGAGTTCACTTTGGATGGCAGTGTAGAAGTACCTTCATAGCGGCCGGTAGCTTCTAAATACAGGAAGCTCTTGTAGTTCAGGTTGATCATGCCAAAGGCTGCCACATCTGTCTGCGTGGCTCTGGCAGAAGAAGCAGTCACAGTGCTGGCAGAGTTGCTCAGGCTGAACCAGTTCTCATTTACCAGGCCATCTGCAGTGGAAGTTTTCTGGTATACATAAGTTTGTTTTCTTCCGGAAGCACCACCTGTAGCAGAGAGGTCAAAGTCTTTACTGATCTTTGGATTATACGTCAGCAGCACGTCGCCATAGGTCACGTTGTTGTTACGTGTTTCCACAGCATATGCCCCTGTATAACCTACTGATGCCGGCTGTGTATTATGTTCTTTATCAGCAGCGCTCCAACCGGTATAGTCGCTACCTACGCGGCCGCGGAATTTCAGGTTGTCCAGCAGACTTACATTCAGGGTAATGCTGTTGATGAAGCGGTTTTGTGTTTCATCGTAGCTGTTACGCAGGTTGGTATACAGGTAGTCGAGCAGGTTGGTAGCGCGTATGTTGTAAAGCAGCTTCTCGTCCTGATCGTAGTTACTGTTGTTGTACACTACATATTTATACCCATTGGAAGTTTTGTATTTATTGTAATAGGTGCTCATATCATCCATACGGCTAAAGAAGCCACCATATGAACCAAAGATGGTACTCATGGCATAAGCACGGTTATGGGTAAAATTGTTGTTGTAAGTAGATACGAGGTCTACTGATACTTTGTTATTCAGCTTGAGTGTACCGTTAAAGTTGAAGTTGTTTTTATTCAGGTTGCTACCTGGCATAATACTTTTATAATCGGTACGGGTATAAGACATACGATAACTACCATTCTCACTGGCATTTGACAATGCTATGTTCAGGTTAGAGTTATAACCCTGCTGATAGAAATCTTTGTAGTTGTTTTTGTTGGCTTTGTAGGTACGGGTAGAACCATCCCAGTACTTCACTGAGCTGTTGTCGAACTTAGGACCAAACTGTGCGTAAGAGCGATAATAAGGGTGTTTGGAACCATCGGAATCGGTCACCCAGCCCGCGTAGTCAGCGATACCATTACCTACGTTGGTCTGCGCATCGTAACCTGGGCCATAATCATTCTGGTAGTCGGGACTGTTCGCAATGTTCTCCAGGTTGTAGATGTAATTAATATCTACACCGAGGCCCCTGCTTTTGCTACCTTTTTTGGTGGTAATGACCACAACACCGTTGGTGGCTTCGGAGCCGTAGAGTGCAGATGCACTGGCACCTTTCAGGATGGTGAGGCTTTCGATATCTTCAGGGTTGATATCGAGTGCACCGTTACCATCAATACGGCTGTTGGTGGTGCCCCATGACTGGGAAGTCAGGGTATTGAAGTTACGGATAGGGATACCATCTACTACATACAAAGGTTGTGTATTCATACCATAAGAAGATACACCTCTTACCTGTACGGACACTGCACTACCGGCACCACCGGGAGCAGATACGATTTTCACACCTGCTGCTTTACCATAAAGGGCAGAAGCGAAGTTGGTCGATCCGGTCTTCGTCAGTTCTTTCGAGCTCACTGTGCTTACGGCATAACCGAGTGCACGTGCTTCTCTTTTGATACCCATGGCGGTTACGACTACTTCATTCAGGCCTTTCTGATCGGGGGCCATTTGAACAGCAGATGCAGCAGATGCGGCTACTTCCTGTTTCAGATAACCAATGTACGAGAAGATTAATGTAGCGCCAGGAGCGACTTTCAATGAAAACTTACCTCCGTCGCCGGTACTTGCACCATTGGCGGTACCTTTTTCCTGCACACTTACACCCACGAGTGGATTGCCTTTTTCATCCTGTACAGACCCCGAAACTGTTTTCTTCTCCTGTGCAATGGCGCCGAAAGCGCATAGCAGGAACAGGACCGTACATACAATAAACGATCTTTGCATTGAGTTGCTAATTTTTGTTGATAATATAGAGTGTGTTAAAGCAAAAACTTCCCCCTGCTGTGTTGTAGGCACAGCCTGTTTATTATTTTACCCCATGCCGTGTGTATACGTCGCGGCGAATGAAGATTTTTGAAAATAGTTTTCCTGTTACTGCATATTTGCTGTGCAGTTTAATTGGTTATTGAAAATAATTTCTCCATTACTACATGTGTTGCACGCAGCTCAATTTGCTTTAGAAAAAAAGTTTCCCATTACCACATGCATGGCATGCGGATGAATTGTTCTTCTTGATAATAGTTTCCTGTTTACTGCACGTGGAGCATGCAGTGAATTAAGATTTTGGAAATTATTATTTCATTAGTGTAGGCATTACACAGCTAGTTTTTCCTGTTAGATTTTTTATTCAATAGCCCTTCTTTCATGTTCATTGTTCGTTCAAAATCACAAGTTTTTTCGCAACGGTTACAGCTAGGATAAAATGGAGATAAAGCTCTACAGGAGAAGGTTAGATGGAGAAGGTACTTTTGAGAGAAGTAATTTTAGTTCGATATGTTAAACTTAGGTAAAGTTTTTAGAATTAACAATACATAATGTTAAATAAGTGAAAAGATGATTAAACTGTGATAAAAAAACATCGAAAAGCCTGTATTTAAAAATGCCCCCAAAAGTATCTAAACTTTTGGGGGCCTCTTTTTATTAAAGCATCTTTTCTAAAACAATCACTAATAATATAGCGGCTGCAATCAATAGCGGCCTGAAAAATAACGGCTTTCGCTTTTTGAATACAAATGCACAAATTGTATACACCGCGATAAATGCGGATAGCAGGATGCATGCCGTGGAGATCTCTTCCGTGATCAGCAATGACAATGCCACAGGTATAAACAGCAGGCAGAGTGTAACAGGTATATCTTTGTATCGCTGTGCTTTGATCTGGCTGCGAAGGGAACGTATGTTAAGTATCATATTTAAATTTTAATATCATTGCCCGGTGCTAATTCGTAAGGTGCTTTGCCCTGTTCGAATATTTTTGCAGGCATAGTGCCTTCCAGGCGAATCTCATTTCCTTTGATGCGAATCCAGCTGCCCTCGCGCAGACCGATCACCGGAACAGATTGCTGGGTATGAAATTCGAGTATACGGGTTTCTCTTGTTTCGCCCATGTGTGGTACACCAGGAATTGGCTCCTGGTAGTGCGGATTTAAATTGTATGGCATTAAACCCATGGTCTGGAAACTGGGTGGATATACAATCGGCATATCGTTCGTGGTCTGCATATTTACACCACCAATATTGCTGCCGGCGCTTGCGCCAATGTAAGGAGTGCCTTTGGAGACCACTTCGCTGAGCAGGTCCATTAATTTGAGCGTATGCAGTTGTTTTACCAGTACAAAGGTATTGCCCCCACCGGTGAAGAAGCCTTTGGCCTCGCGGATAGCCTGTGCAGGATCGGCAAAGGTATGCAGACCTTTTACGTTAATGCCGATAGTGGCAAGAGCGGCAGTAGCCCGGGCTGTGTATTCATCATGCGAGATACCACCTGGACGGGCATAAGGGATAAAGACGATTTCGTCAATGCCGGCAAAGAGTTCCTGCATTACCGGAAGTAGGTACTGCAGGTATTTTTCGCCATAAAGTGTAGAAGTACTGGCCAGTACAACGTTTTTCATGAATATTGGTTTTGTATGATGCCAGCAAAGGTAAAATAAAAACGGCCTTAAAAGGAGGTTCCTTTTAAGGCCGTTTTTTATGTTCAATGAATCAGAATTTTAATGCAAAACTACCCAGCACCCTTGTAGGTGGTTGCGGTGTCAACCTCACAGACCAGGCTTTCTGGCTGGTTAAGTTATCGACCTTCACACCAATGCGGTACTTTGGTCGCTCGTAAAATACAGATGCATCCAGCATTACATAAGAAGGAATGGTAATCTTAGCCGTTTGTGTGTTTGTCTGATAAGACATATCACCACCATTACCACCAAAACCAATACCCAGTCCACTCAGTTTACCGCTGGAAATATGATAACTCGCCCAGAAGTTCCACATATTCGGAGGGCCAGACAATGCAGGTCTTAATCCCAGTGTAGCACTGTCTGATTTCGTATACTTACTATCGTTATAAGCATAACCTGCTACGATGTTCAGGCCGCGTACCGGGTTCACAGTAATCTCCGCTTCCAGCCCTTTGCTGCGCTGTGTACCATTCTGCTTGCTGTAACCATCATGCTCCAGGTCGGAAATAACTACATTCTTCACATGGATATCGTAGTAACTCAGTGTACCTACCAGCTTATGCTGCCATACATCTACTTTCACACCACCTTCCAGCTGGTTGCCTTCTTCTGGCTTGAATGCGTTACCAGCATAGTCAGTACCTGTTTCATGGAAGAAACCGTTCATATAGCTACCAAAGAGGGAAACCTTATCTTTCAATACTTCATACACCAGCCCCAGTTTGGGTGACAGGGCTGTCTGGTGATAATTGGTACCGGCAGCAGTGGTGTCGTATATAATGCTGTGCGTACCCTGTGCACGGTAGTAGTCTACACGGAGACTCACCATGGCCATCAGGTTATTAGTGATATTGAATACATCAGAAGCATACGCTGCATAACTGTTATCGCCATTGTTTTCGTTACGAATGGCGGTGCCGGTAGCTACTGCCACGAGAGAATCGACTTTTGATTTACTAAGGCGATAGCTGGCACCAGGATGCTGGAAATTAATAGTGGGGCCTGCTACAGTTGTCCTGTCAAAAGAGTTGCTGTTATTATAATAATCCAAACCTACGACCATGCGGTTGCGGAATTTACCGATATTGAAATCACCGATAAAGTTCTGCTGGATATCGGTAGCGATGAAGGTGGTATAACCACTGATTACACTGGCACGCAGGGTAGAATCGGTACGACCATTCAGCGCATTGATATAACCATTGATAGAAGAACGGGCACGGGATACCACGGTTTGAGAGGTCCAGTTTTCAGAGATTTTATAGTTGACCTGGGCGAAAATGTTCATCATCTGTGTACGGTAAGCCAGTTCATTGCCCAGGAAGAGCCTTTTGTAAGGGAACTTCATATCTGCAATAGACAGGTTTTTAGTGCCCCCTGTGTAAGGGTTGAAGCGCACTACAGAGGTGCCTTTTTCCTGGCCGAATTCAACATCCAGCAGGAGGGACAGGCGGTCGTTGATCTGGTACGAAAAACTGGGCGCCAGGCTCAGGTTATTGGTAAAGCCCATATCCTGGAAGCTCTTCTGGAAGGTGGTAGCACCATTCAGGCGAAAGAGCATTGTCTTCTCTTTATTGACCGGCGTATTGATATCTACGGTAAGACGGTTGTAGTTCCAGCTACCACCGGTGTAGGAAACCTCGCCTCCAAAACCGTTGAAAGGCTTCTTGGTAACACGGTTATACAAACCACCATAGCTGCTGGAAATATTAGTACCAAACAAGGTAGCAGACGGGCCTTTGATGGCTTCTACCCTTTCCAGGTTCACAGGATCGAGGGTGGCGAAGGCAGCACCGGCTACCCCGTTTCGTGCATTAGGTTCTGTTTCAAAACCACGCTGGCGGAAGGTGACACGCCCCTGGTTGGCTATCATGGGAATACCTGCACCGGGCACGTTTTTGGAAATGCTACCCAGGTCTACGGCCATCTGTTCTTCAATCAGTGCTTTTGGCACCACGTTGTATACCTGCGGATTCTCGAGGTTCTTGAGTGGCAGGCGGCTTACATAATAGCTTTCTTTCCGGGAAAACTTGTTGACATTACCAATCACACGCACTTCCTGCAGGGCGTGGATGTTTTCTTTTGGAAACTGGTAATCCAGTATGGCAGGGCGGCCAGGATTGACCTGGATATTAAATTCTTTTTGTGCAGCCCCGAGGAGCTGGATTCTGATGGTATAAGTACCGGGATTGATATCTTCTATTTTATAATTACCCTCGTTGTCAGTGAGGGTACCTTTGTTCAATTCAACGATAGAGACGGAGACAAGTTCAATAGGTTGGCCATCGAAGGCGGTAATGCGGCCGGTGATGGCACCGCCATGTTGTGCAAATAGTACAATTGGAAGACAAAATAGTATAAGTAATAGCGATGCCTTGAACATTCCTGACATGAAATAAATTTTCGCAAAGCTACAGTCAGGAATTGTGGAGTATTTACGCGATCGGGAAAGATTTAGAAAATGTTAAAATGCTGTATGGCAGGGCATTTGACGAATCAGGAAAAATAATAAGGGCTGCTTTTGGAGAAGCAGCCCTGAAATTGGTTTTCATACCAGTTGGTGAATTCCCGCTTTCATGAATGATTTATTTCATTTCAACACCTACGCTTACCCTTGTTTCATCGAGGAAGAGGTTCAGTGTTTTCGGCTTAGTACCTGCCGGCAGTCTGAACTTATTTTCTTCTGATGTCTTGGTAGATTCTGCATCAGCAGATACAGAATTGTAATTATCGTGGGTGATGTTCGTACCATTGTCCAGTGCGAGACGGAAATCGTTTGGATTCAGGAATACGCTGCTCTCGCCTACTTTATTCTTGTTGGTGAGCTCAATCTCGTAAGTGAGTTCTGTACCAGTTACTTTACCTTCATTGTCATACAGTTCTATCGCTTTACCGTTTTTCAATCTTACGAATGCTTCTTTCTTTTTGCCCAGGAAAGCGGTGTCTGGAGAGAAAGTTACAGTATAAGATTTAGGCTCATTGGCTGGGGTAGCGCTGCTGCTGTTTTCAGGGGCAGTAGTACTGGTAGTTGTATTCGCACTGCTATCAGCATTTGTAGGGGCGGTTTTGCTTTTGCAGGCTGCGAAAAAGATTGCGATTGAGAATACAGATGCCAGAATGGTTTTGTTCATTGTTTTATTTATTGGTTTAACAGTACAAATTTGGGTACAGCAAATGTATGAAATATTAAGTAATGTAAAAAAAGCTCCTGCCCAGGGAGCAGGAGCCTTTTTAGGCTAGCTTCTCTTGTGGAAACGAATATTGTAAGTGGCACCTATGCCGGCATACTGCAAGCTGCTTCCATTCTCTTCGCTCCTGAAAATGCCGTTATAAAATGCAAAAATATTCCAGCTATAATTATGATATCCTAACTGCGGTCTTACATATACCCCACCTGTTGCACCATCTACCCCTGTTACAAAGCTATACCCCACATCTGTACCAGCAAAGAATCCGCGACTCTCAGGATAGTACCTAACGAATAAGCCTAATGGAACTGTACCAAAATTATTGAAACCATCTTTGGGGAAGAAATGGTTATACCCCGTGGTCAAACCTAAACCCACGTGATTGGTAGACATCACCTGTCCTTTTAATTCAGCACCCAATGTAAAATTGCTCGTCTTTGAGAGGTTACCAAAAGGCACGCCTGCATTGACACCCAGCTTCAGCCATGAATTCCTGCTGGTTACTTCTTCCGGTTGCGATTGCGCAAATGTAACGGCTGACAGTGCTGTTAAGATCATTAATAAAACACCCTTTTTCATATGTCCCTCCTTGTTTTAAAATGTATAATTACAAACAAGGTGCCATTTCGGGTGCTGCTGGCTGACTGATGCCTGGGATCAGGCTTTCAGGTACTTGTTGGGATGCTTGTTTACAATATCGATATAGGCAGGATCGGAGGCCCCCATCTCTTTATAATTATCTCTGCCCTGTTGTAAAGTGAGATGATTTACAGAACTATATTTTGCAGGATCATCATTACCATCATCTTCCCAGTAGCAGTTAGGACATACATCATAACCACCGGGTTCTTCTACAGTACGATAACCACAACAAGGGCAGGGGTCGTAAATCAGTGGTTCACCATCTATCCCCACATCATGATGATATAATTCCCTGAGGTCTTGTTCTATATATTCATTGGTAACATTGAGTAAGCCGGACCTGAGATAATCGACAATATCATGATTATATTCAGGACCATCTACATGCGCATCTTCTATTTCATCATCTGCTTTGTCTGATTCAATTAATATTTCTGCTACGATGTCCTTTCTTTTTTCAGGATGCATAGTGATGAGTTTTTGCCAGGCCAGTAAGGTCATGGCATCTTCGCGGCTGATGATAATTTGATCGGGCATAACAACTATTTTTTATTAAACGTGGCAACAGAACGAATGTAATGGATAATTATATCCATGGGTAGTGAGGGGTTACATAAATTATTTATTCATATACATGTTATTACCCTTCAAGCCATTTTTGTAATGGCCTGTATTGAGTGAGCCATTTTCTTCATAATCTGTCTATATATTTCACAACAACACAATATTCATTTTCAACATCTTACATCCATTTTGGCGACTTTCTTTCTATATTTCCCACCCATTAATTGCCGGTTCCCCCCTTCTACCCTTTCTTTGAATTCCTCTAAATAACTATCAAAAATGAGAAAAACTGGTTCCCTTATGATGATGGTCCTCTTAGTGCACCATCTGTCACTCGCCCAAAGTGATGGGCTTCCACGAGGCGCTTACCAGCTGCCTTATACCCGTTATGAAGCTGACAATGCCACACTGGGTGGCGGTGCTGCTGTTCAATCCTCTCCGCAGTTCGTGCAAACAGACATTGCGTCTGAAGCTTCCGATCAGAAGTACGTGAGCTTGTCTGCGAACAACGCCAGTATTGAATGGACACTCACTGCTGCGGCACAGGGTGTGAATCTTCGCTTCACTATGCCGGACGATAATACCGGCAATGGTCTCAGTGGCTCACTGGGCCTGTATGTAAATGGTACGAAAGTGAAAGACATTGCCCTTTCTTCTTACTGGGCATACCAGTACTTTCCGGCCGCCGATCCGGTGCAGACACCGGGTGGCAAAACCTTTATGCGCTTTGACGAAGTGCACTTTAAACTACCCAATGCACTGCAGGCGGGCGACAAGATCATGATCAAAAAAGACAATGGCGACGGGCTCACGTATGGGGTCGATTTCATCGAGGTCGAACCTGTGCCGGCGGCATTGCCACAACCTGCCAACTACCTGTCCGTAACGGATTATGGCGCAGTGGCAAACGATCAGAATGATGATTTTGCGGCGTTTAATGCATGTATTGCCGCAGCCGTATCACAGGGCAGGAACGTGTACATTCCTGCGGGACGGTTTTTACTGAGCGATAAGCTCACGCTGAATGTAAGTAACCTGAAAATACTGGGTGCGGGTGTATGGTATACGGAAGTATATTTCTCTACAGACAAACAATTCTATGGCGGCATATATGCCCGCGCCAGCAATGTAGAGATTTCCAACTTCAGTTTGAATACACAGAACAATGACCGCCTCGTTTACAATGAAAGCAATCCACGCCTGCCCGGTGAAATGTACAAAACCTACAAGGGTTTTATGGGCACGTATGGTACCGGCTCCCGTGTGCATGATATATGGGTGGAACACTTTGAATGCGGGTTCTGGATTGCAGGTTATGATGCACCATATCCCGTAGATATCACAACTGACCTGCAGATTACGAAGTGCCGCATTCGCAACAACTATGCAGATGGTGTGAACTTTTGCCAGGGTACTTCCAACTCCATTGTAGAGCAGTGCAGCCTGCGCAACAACGGAGACGACGCCCTGGCTGTATGGCCAAACAATGCAGCAGGTGTGACTACCACCTGTAAGAATGACATCTTCAGGTACAATACCATAGAAGACAACTGGCGCGCGGGTAGCGCAGCGATCTTTGGCGGTACAGGGCATGAGATTCACCATAATTTAATTAAGGATGGTGTGGGCGGTTCTGCCATCCGGTTTACAAATGATTTCCCCGGGTTTACTTTTGTGTACCCCGGTGACGTGATCAAAGTGTATGAGAACACCATTACCGGTTGTGGTACCAGTTATGATCTGTGGAACCAGAAACGTGGGGCAATAGAGTTTTATGCCGGAACAGGTATTTTCAATTTACAGTTTGACAACAATACCATCCTGCGCTCACAGCGGGACGCCATTCAAATCTATGGCAATAATATCCATCACCTGGTATTCAATAATACGACTATCGACGGCACCGGTCTCGATCCGGTTACACGCGATGTAGCAGCAGATGTATATGGTGGTTTTGGACTGTATGTGCAGGCAGGTAGCCAGACGGCAACCTTCAATAACCTGACTGTCACAAATGCCGAATCCGGGGCTTATATTAACAAGAACACTTCTTTTCAGCTCATCATTCAGAATATAAATATCCCGGTCACAGGGGTAGCGATTAAACCAGCTCATGATACAACACTAACCACCGGGCAATCCCTGCAATTATCAGCGGATATCACACCTGTAGATGCTACAAATAAAGTAGTAACCTGGGTAAGCTCTGATAGTACAATCGCGAAAGTAGATGCTACCGGCAAGGTCACTGCTGTAGGTTATGGTACGGCTACTATCTCTGTTACGACTGCAAGTGGCAGTTTTACAGCTACGCGCAGGATTACCATTCTGCCGGGAATCAATATTGCAGCTACGCAACCAAATGCAGCAGAAGGCGGCAGTACGGGGGTATTCACCATCAGTACCGTAGCGCTGTCCAAAACTATTACAGTCCGATACAGTACCGGTGGTACAGCCAGTGCTGCTGACTATACGCCAACATTAAGCGGCAGTGTAACACTGACACCAACAGCACCATCTGCAACAATTACCATCACACCTGTAGATGACAACATTTTTGAAGGACCAGAAACGTTAAAGTTAACTTTACTAAAAGACAGTACTTATAATCTGGGTGGCGATACTGTGGCCGTAGTAACAATTGCAGACAATGAAAACCCACCTTGCGTAGCACCTGTGATTGCATGGCGGGCAGATAGCCTGAGTGCGCCTTCAAAGAGTATCAGCAATGTGGTATTAGGTAGCTTACCTGCCGATTATTCTGGTTCCTGGAAAGCATTGTATGATAATACAAATCTCTATCTGAAAATCACTATGAATGATGCCAGCAAGATCAATGACTCCGGTGATAGCTGGTGGGAGGATGATGCAGTAGAGATCTTTATTGACGGAGATAATAGTAAAGGCACTGCTTATGACGGCGTAAATGATTTCCAGCTAGGTTTCCGCTGGAATGATGCAGCCATTCATGTAGGCAGTAATTCTGTGAACCGTACTGCTGGCATTACTTTCAGGCAGACTGCCACCACCATGGATATTACAATTCCCTGGGCTACCATTGGCGTAACACCTGCAATAGGCAAAACAATCGGGCTGGATGTACAAATCGACGATGATGACAATGGAGGTACACGCGATGCACAGATGACGACATTCGCCACGACGACCACCGCGTTTCAAAACCCATCTGTATTTGGTACCGTATATCTCACTACCTGTAACAATGCCATCTTTGCAAATGCAGGTCCTGATCAGTCACTCCCGGCAGGGACCACGGGTACAACCTTATCCGGCAGTGGTTCCGGCGGTGTAACTTATGCCTGGTCACAGGTAAGCGGGCCGGCTACCACTATCAGCAATGCTGCCATTGCCGCGCCAACAGTATCCGGATTGAGCAATGGAAATACGTATGTATATCAACTGACCGTAAGCAATGGTGCACAAACAGCTACAGACCAGGTAGTGATTACAGTAGCCAATACTACTTCGGGCGTAGTGGTGAACCAGGGTACACCAGTGGTAGATGGTGTGCTGGAAAGCACCTGGAATTTGTCCCGGACCATTTCTAAAACCACTGTGGGCAGCGTGAATAATACCGCCACCTTTGGCCTGCTATGGGATGCAACGAACCTGTATGTAGGTGTAAAAGTGCTCGATGGTGCATTGTACAACGATACCCCTGATGCGTGGGATAATGATGCGGTAGAAGTGTTTATTAATGTCAACAATACAGTACGACAGTTTATTAAAACGTATAACAGTAGTAATACAGCCATCATTAATGGCGGGTATAGCGTAGAGTTTGCGATACCATGGTCACAACTGGGCATTACTCCTGCAGCAGGATTAGCAATAGGATTTGATGTGGGGTATGATGATGATGACAATGGTGGTGCCCGTGATGGACAGGCAGTGTGGTATGGAACAGTAGATGATTACCAGAGCACGGCCAATTATGGCACGATAGTACTGAATGCTTCGACTGCAGCCAAAACAGCGGAATTTTCAATAACTCCCAACCCGGCTATGAATGGTCAAACGAAATTAACCACTTCCGGCGCAGGTTACATCGTCATCTACGACATGAGCGGCAAACAGGTATATGGTGCAAAAGCACAATCAACATTGAATTTACGACTACAACACCTGCCCAAAGGAATGTATATTGTAAAATATGTAAATGGAGAAATAATGCAAACGAAACCACTACTTATTCAATAAGTTTAAAAAAGACCCGCGCTTACTGCGGGTCTTTTTTATCTAGTCTTATTATTAACCCTTCGTCGCCATCCAAACTAATAGTATCGCTCAAATGCATGCCTTCTGATTCAGGTATCGTAGCTATTTCCACACTGCCGGAAAAACTAAAATTGGGGGGCCTGAAATAACAGGGCAGGTGCGTGAGGTTTAATACAATTAAAAAACAATCTGCATTTTCTGTTTCTCTTATATATGCCAGCATCTGGTTATCTGCAAATACAGGTACATATCTTCCTGCCGCCAATGCCGGTTCATTTGTTCGCAATGTGATCAACCGCTTGTACAGTGTCAACATAGAGTAGATATCCTGCTGCTGCATCTCTACATTGTCCCTGTGAAAGATCTTCGATAACCGCAGCCAGGGCTTGCCTTCTGTAAATCCCGCATGTACGGAATTATCCCATTGCATGGGTGTACGCGATGGATCCCTGCTCAGGTTCTTATCCGGCATATTCAATCCCTGGGGATCTACTACCTCATTGAATGGGATTGCCACATTGCGCATCGCTATTTCATCGCCATAGTAAATCGTGGGTGTACCACGCAGTGTTAGTAACAGCATGGCTGCTACCCGTGCCTGCTGCGCACCTACCCTGCTTGCAATTCTATGCTGGTCATGATTGCTCAATACCCAGTTTGGCCAGCCGTTTTCAGGCAATGCCCCTTCGTACTGATCGATGGCTGTAGAGATCTGCAATGCCTGCCAGGGTAGTGTAAGCAACTGAAAATTGAAGGGTAAATGCGCACCGTTGTTATCAATTCCATAATAAGTCACTAACTGATGTATGGGCAGGTAAATTTCCCCGATCATCACTCTTTCATCATCAATCTCCTCCATCACTGCGCGCATTTTATGTACCAGGTCATGCACCTCCGGCTGGTCTGTAGAATATACGGGCAGTAACTGCGCGTAAGTACTCATGTGTGGCTCATAATCCGGATCAGGTGGGTTGTTGCGGAGCTGTGCATCTTTAATCATATGCCACATCACATCTACCCTGAACCCATCCACACCTTTCTTCAGCCAGAACCGCATCACATCAAATATTGCTTTTTGTACTTCGGGGTTACGCCAGTTCAGATCAGGCTGTTCTTTTAAAAAGGCATGGTAATAATATTGCTGGGTATGGTGATCCCACTCCCATGCAATACCGCCAAACATGCTTAGCCAGTTGTTCGGCGCACCCCCATCCGGCAAGGGATCATGCCAGATGTACCAGTCCCGCCTGGGGTTATCCCTGCTGGAGCGCGACTCCTGGAACCAGGGGTGCTGATCTGATGAATGATTGGGTACCAGGTCCAGCAGCAACTTCATACCCCGCCTGTGTACTTCTGCAAGCAGTGTATCGAAGTCTGCCATGTTGCCAAACAATGGATGAATACCTGTATAATCGGAGATATCATAACCAAAATCTGCCATAGGCGAAGGATAGATGGGAGAAAGCCATACGGCGTTTATACCCAGCCAGTGCAGGTAATCCAGTCTTTGCAGTATCCCCTTCAGGTCTCCCACTCCATCGCCATTGCTATCCTGGAAACTGCGGGGATATACCTGGTAGATAATGCCTGTCTGCCACCATTTTTTTTCCATAATGCCCGGTTTTAGGTTCACATGATGGACACAACATGTTTGCCAAACTGTAACACGGCATAATCTTTTCATATAACTACGATATGAAAAAGACAGGGGCTTTTTACGGGCAGACTAATACCTGTACTTTTTGCGTATGGGCACCAGAAAAGGAGCAGGTTACACTTCATCTTATCACCCCGGATGACAGGTCCATCGCAATGACCAGGGATGAGGAAGGATATTTTACTGCTACGGTAGAAAATATTCCGCCGGGCGCTACCTATTTTTATCATATCGATGGCCGGGATTTACCTGATCCCGCTTCGGGCTGGCAGCCACAAGACGTCTTTGGTCCCTCTGCGGTGGTGGATCATAATGCTTACCAGTGGCAGGATCAGCAATGGCATGGCATTCCTTTTAAGGATTTAATTCTATATGAATTGCATGTGGGCACTTTTTCACCAGCAGGCACATTTGAGGGGATTATTCCCTTCCTGGACGACCTGGCAGAGACAGGTATCAATGCGCTGGAACTGATGCCGGTGGCACAGTTTCCCGGAGAGCGGAACTGGGGCTATGATGGTGTATATCAGTACGCAGTGCACCATTCTTATGGCGGACCGGAAGGATTGAAAAAACTGGTGGATGCATGTCATCAAAAGGGCATAGCGGTATTTTTGGATGTGGTGTATAACCACCTGGGGGGAGAAGGCAACTATTTCCATCATTTTGGGCCTTATTTTTCGAAGATCTATTCTATACCCTGGGGTAAGGCTATAAATTTCGATGAAGCTTATTCTGACGGTCCTAAAGGGTATTTTGCGAATAATGTAATTCATTGGTTGCAGCAGTATCATATCGATGGGTTAAGACTGGATGCCGTGCATTGTATTTTTGATAATAGTGCAGTGAATTTGTGGGAAGTGATACAAGATAAAATCTCCGCATTGTCGGCGACCACCGGCCGGAACTACTACCTCATTGGCGAAAGTGATCTGAATTCACCCAATATACTGAAGCAACCCCGTGATGGAGGTATGGGACTGGATGCGCAGTGGCTGGACGACTTTCACCACATCCTGTATGTATTGCTGGATAAGGCAGGACAATCCAGGTATGCGGATTTTAATAAACTGGAACAGTTAGCAAAAGCATATAAGGACGGATTCGTTCATACGGGGGAATATGTGCAGTATAGAAAGCGCCGCTATGGCCGAAGTTCAGCAGGGATTACAGGGGAACATTTCATCGTGTTTAACCAGAACCATGATCAGATCGGGAACAGGGTAAAAGGCGAAAGGCTGTCGGTATTGATTGACCAGGGAAGACTGAAAGTGGCAGCAGCAGCAATATTTTTATCACCTTATGTACCCATGTTGTTTATGGGTGAGGAATATGGGGAAGATAACCCGTTTTTCTTCTTTGTAAGTTATAAGGAAGAGGAACGTATTAAAGCGATCCGGCAGGGACGAAAAAAAGAATTTGCGTCTTTTTTGAAAGCAGGCGAAACGTTTCCCGATCCACAATCTGAGGAAACATTTATTCAGTCGCAGCTGGATTGGGAAAAAAGAAAGCGGGGAAAGTATAAAGAGCTGTTAGAATGGCATAAGGCGTTGATACAATTACGGCGTGAAAATGAGATTTTGCAGAATACGTGCAAGGATGATTTGTTTGTGCAACTGATCGGAGAAAAGGGGTATGTGTTGCACAGGCAGAGCAGGAATGGAATGGAGCATCTGTTGTGTTTATTTAATCTCTCGGATGAGGTATTAGCATATGAGATGCCCACATTTAAAGAGGAATGGGTTAAAATATTAGATTCCGGCGCCCACGAACAAAATTTAAACATAAACCAGGTTTGCTATTTACAACCTGCCAGTATTGTTATTTACGGATAAAACGCTTTTGCCATAGGCAAAAGCGTTTTATCCGGGATTTTTAAAAGAGTTCTCCCTGTACATTTCCACTTCCATCATCCGGTTCTTCTTCCTCACTCGCCAGCTCTGCACTAATCAAATCATCACCTGCGATCCTTGTACCTACCGTTTTCCAACCGGTTACTTCCACAAACTCCGCCAGGTCAATTTCTTCTTCCTCCGGATTGCGTTTCTTACCTGTCTTCAACAAAATTACCGGTTCAGAATGCGTGGTGATCATCTCGAGATAATTGCCCTGGCCTTCCTTAATAAACAGGAACTTATTATTCAGCGTTTGTGTTTCAATCTTGAACCGCTTCGCATTGAATTGCTTCTTATCTGCATCAAAGTAAATCGCCGACACGATCTTCTCCGGGTTGAACTTCTCGATATACACCAGTTCATTCGGATCGTACCTGTTCGTCAATTCAAAATTAGTCAGCTCGTAAGTACCATTCTTAAATGCTACAAATACTTTGTCATCTCCTTCAAATGAACCAATGTACACACCTCTCTCCTCCGTATTCAATCTGCCTACCTGGTCGTCATACCAGAGCTTCTGCCCTGCTAATGTAGACACACCAGCTTCTTTGAACTTCACTGCACGGATCGGGTACTTTGTAACCTGGTTACCCATGGAGTTACGGCCTTTGATGGCAATCGTTTCAAAGAACAGGTCGAACTCCTTGTTCCTCGCCGCACAGTTCGGGCTCAGGCGGATGGTCACCACTTCTGCCTCTCCATTTGGATTGGCGGTGAAGTAATGTACTTTGGAGTTTTTCTCTCCTTTCGTAGTCAGGTCGTATTCTTTATTCAGGGTAATACCGGTTACATTGAAGCGTTTCGCATAGCTGATACCCGTCTTACCATCTACATAGATCATGTTGTAAGTAGTACGCTCATCGCCCTTACGGAAGATATCAATATGAATAATATCCTTACCTACAAAGGTTTTGTCCGCTACCTTGGTCACCAGCATCTTGCCATCCTTACGGAAAATAATGAGGTTGTCGAGGTCAGAACAATCTGCGATGAATTCGTCCTTTTTAAGCGAAGTACCTACGAAACCTTCTGCACGATTCACATAGATCTTGGTATTGGCCATCGCCACCTGCTGTACCTGTATGGTATCGAAGGTTTTAATTTCGGTGATGCGCTCACGGCCTTTACCATATTTCTTTTGCAGACCTTCGTAGTAAGATACGGTGAAGTCTACCAGGTTCGCCAGGTCGTGTTTTACCTGTTTAATATCGGCATCGATCGCTTTGATCTGCTCATTCAGCTCATTGATATCCAGGCGGTAGATGCGGCGTACTGGTTTCTCAGTCAGTTTCACGATATCTTCGCGCAGGATGTCCCTTTTCAGGTTCTTCTTATAAGGTACAAAGCGCTTGTCGATGGCAGCGATCACGGCATCCCAGTCCTTATGTTTTTCTTCCAGCTCCTTATAGATCTGCTTTTCGAAGAAGATCTTTTCCAGGGAGGTGTAGTGCCATTTTTCCTGCAGTTCACCCAGCCTGATTTCCAGCTCACGTTTCAGCAGGTCTTTTGTAAACTCCGCGGAGTATCTCAACAGTTCTGATACGGTGATGAAGCGGGGTTTATCTTCTACAATCACGCAGGCATTGGGAGATATAGAGATCTCACAGTCGGTGAATGCATACAGTGCATCAATGGTGATATCAGGAGAAATACCCGGTGCCAGCTGTACCTCAATTTCAACATCTTTTGCAGTATTATCTACCACTTTCTTGATCTTGATCTTGCCGGTATCGTTCGCCTTTACGATGGATTCCATCAGGGCGGTTGTGGTCACTCCATAAGGTACGTCTTTGATAAGGAGGGTCTTTTTGTCTTTCTCTTCGATGTGGGCACGTACGCGTACTTTACCACCGCGCTTACCATCGTTGTAGTTAGCCACATCGATCATACCGCCGGTCATGAAGTCGGGATACAACTCGAACTTTCTGCCACGCAGGTATTTTATAGAAGCATCAATCAGTTCATTGAAGTTGTGCGGCAGTATTTTGGTAGACAAGCCTACAGCAATACCTTCAGCTCCCTGTGCCAGCAGCAGCGGGAACTTCATAGGCAGTGCCAGCGGCTCGTTTTTACGGCCGTCATAACTTACCTGCCAGGCTGTTGTCTTGGGATTGTAGGCTACATCCAGCGCAAATTTGGATAGGCGGGCCTCAATGTAACGGGGTGCCGCTGCATCGTCGCCGGTGCGCACATCGCCCCAGTTACCCTGTGTGTCGATCAACAGGTCTTTCTGCCCCAGGTTCACGACTGCATCGCCGATAGAGGCATCCCCATGCGGGTGATACTGCATGGTAGAACCGATGATGTTGGCCACTTTGTTAAAGCGTCCGTCATCCAGTTCCTTCATAGCATGCAAAATACGACGTTGTACTGGCTTTAATCCATCTTCCACGCTGGGTACAGCACGCTCCAATATTACATACGAAGCGTAATCCAGGAACCAGCTTTCATACATGCCCCCAATGTGGGCAATGTTATGTAAGGATTCGTCCGTTGGTTGTGTATTATCGATGTCGCTCATAATCTATTTGTTGATCATCTTTTCAAATTCATCTCTCCATATCCGCACGGAATCTTTGCGCACATCATCCATGGAGTTCATTTCTATAAAGCAACAGTCAGTATCGGCTACCAACTGATGCCATACCAGGATAGGTACTTCTATTCTGGCTGGTGCAATGGCCCTGATGGTCTGAATGCTGTCACCACCTAAAGGGCACCAGTGGATGCTGGCTTCCCCCGTCAGGAGGTATAGTATTTCAGGATTCTTGTGGGCGCTTTTGCCTTCGTGGTAATGCTGCCCGCTGCTGCTGCCAGCCTTGCGGTAGCAAAGAATCATTTCTCCTGTACGGTCACTGAACCATACGTGGTTACTCCCTCTGTCATCGGCACCTACCTGTTCTACCGGCGTTACTTTGATCATGATTATACCAGTTTAACCTCGAAGTCTTTGCTCGTTTTCAGTTCGCCTTTGCTTTCCAGTTTTCCCTGTTTTACGAGTTCTTTCACACGCCAGCCCAGGTATTGGTCCATGACAGGGTATTTCATTTTGCCAGTTACCTGGCTGATGACTTTATTTGCTTTCTGGAATTCTGCATTGCTCGCCGCCAGCAGGTCTTTATCATAAAAAGTAGCTGGTTCCCCTCTCAGTTTCTTTCCCCCCTCCAGCAGGCGGATGCCCGCGTTCTCGTTCATCAGGCGGCTCCATTCATCGCCATCCAGCTCGAACTCGGCCAGGGAAATAGCCCGTGCCAGTTTCTTTGCTTTCAGGAATTCTTTTGGAAGTATCTGGTGCAGGTGGGTAGGATAGAATACGCCTCCTTTTTCATTCAGGAAAGGCAGGTTATTGAGATAGATAATGAAGATACGGCCTGCAAAATCGTACAGCTGGCTCACCAGCCAGAAATAGCCGCTTACATCGCGGTCATTCTGTCCGGCCCAGATCCATACCTGGAGTTCAGGATCGG
>NZ_JBCNKH010000016.1:0-106345 GCF_039596135.1 Chitinophaga sp. | reverse complement strand
AAGGAAGTGCTCTCTTTTTTTTGGCTGGCGCCTGGGGAGGGCGTTTTGGCTGGCGCCGGTGGAGCGGAAATGACGGCAGGGACTAAAAGAAGTTTTCTTTTGGGGCTAGCGCATGTGGCTGCATTTTGGCTGACGCCGGTGGAGGGGAAATGAGAGCAGGGACTAAAGGATGTTTTCTTTTTTTGCTGACAAATTCTCTTTACAATTTCTCATATTGCCTCGGCAACATCCCTGTTATGCGTTGAAAAGTCTTTGTAAAATGCGCCTGGTCCGCAAAGCCACATTGGTAAGCTACAGATGTCAGTGAATATTGACCACTACGAATCATCCCTACCGCCCTCTCTACTTTAATACGACGCAGGTATTCTCCCGCAGAACAATTAAAATATTTTGAGAAATATTTAGAGATCGTAACCGGGTGCAAACCTAGTTCCTTTGATAATTGTGGCAATGACAAGGGCTGATCCCAATACTCCTGCATCACTGCTTTTATTTTAGGCACCCATTCAGGAAATAGTTTTTCATCCGGTTGTATCAGGCTGATACAAATCTGCTCTATCGCCATCTGGCTCTGCGCATCATACAGGTAATGCTCCTTCATCGCCCTGATTAACCCTCTTGCATTCAACTGTGCCTCCGCATCAAACATCAGGGCTGGCGGTGGCACTTCCAGGTCATATTGTTTAAAAAATCCAGGTTCCAGCTCAAGATTGAAAATCCTCGTCCCCTCCTGGTATCCCGTATTCTGATGCGCAATACCCGGGTAATAATACAACCCCTCTCCCACTACATTGATATCCGACTGCCTCTCCGTCAACTCTTTACTACCACCACAAAGAATATGTGAGAAATGCGGATTCGCATGGTAATGCCACTCAGAAGTAAAGTCCCTGGCATAAGTCGTTTCTGTGGTAATTATATGGTTAAAGATATGTTCCTGAACCGTACGGCCCACATACGTACCTTTCTCCATCTGAACAGGACTTTGTTGCATTATCATTTATTCCTTAATTGATTATTACAATAAATATAAACAATCCCACATAGCTGACCACCTGAAAATTATTTTTATCCAAACCAACGTTGCAACCCTTTTTTTCCTTAGAATTGTAGAAAAATTGGGACAAACTTTTCTACTTCTCTCATAATTAACAGGATCTGACCCCTTATTCTCTGTAACTATGAGCACTCATCTGTTCACACACTTTATCCCCTCAACACCGTTACAAGCGGCTATGTATTTTATTGAGCACAAATCAGGGGATGCTACCGGTATGCTGCCCTTGCTCGGCACATGGAGTATCATTTTTATACTCATCCTCATGTTGTACAAAATTGAAAGTTACAAAAAGAAAGAATTCATTCTCCTCAACCGCATTCACGAACAACAGGAACATGAACTGGACATCCAGGAAGCAGAACGCCGCCGTATTGCCGCCGACCTGCATGATGAAATAGGCAGCAGTCTCGCCGCTATCAAAATGAACCTGCAAAGCCTTCGCTACAGCTCCGTACACGATGAACAACGTGCTACCTCCCTGCTGGAACTGGTAGACCAAACCAGTCAGAACGTACGGCGGGCCACCCACAACCTCATTCCGCCCCACTTCGAAACCACTCCCTTTACGTCTATATTACAATCGTATTTTTCTTCCCTCGATTCCCGGGGCACGATCGCCTTTCATTATTATTGCAATGCCTACCAGCATCACTTTACTTCAAGACAGGAATTACTGCTTTACCGCATTGTCATGGAACTCACCCACAACATTATCAGGCATGCAAAAGCTTCGGAAGCCACCGTACAGATTCTCTTCTGCCCTGATTACCTCGAAATAATGGTAGAAGACAATGGTATTGGCCTTCCGGCCGCATTTCAACAAGGCATTGGGCTCACCAGTGTACATACCCGGGTCAGGTCACTGGGCGGACAAATTCACACAGACAGCGGAAGGTGTGGTACTACCTTTATCATTCATGTACCCCTAAGCTGCGAACATGCCTGTTAACATCATGCTGGCGGACGATCACCGGCTTTTTACCACCGGAATCCGCACTCTTCTTACTACTGACCCCGCCCTCAGGGTCACCCATGTAGCCACCAATGGCCAGGAACTCCTGGACCTGCTCTGTGTGCGACTCCCCGATATCGTGCTGATAGACATCAATATGCCTGTCATGAACGGCCTGGAAGCCACCCGGCTGATCAGGGACCGGTATCCCAGGGTGAAAGTTATTATCGTAAGCGGGTACAACGATGCCCACCTCATTTCGGAAGCCATGCACGCCGGGGCACGGGGTTACCTTTTGAAAGACTGTAACGCCGACGACCTTTTTCATACCATTCACCTGGTGAACTCGGGGCAGACCAGCTTCCCCTTCCGCCCCCACCTCCCCGTTCAGAACTTCGACACAGACAACGCCTTTCTGCAACAATTTAACCTCACCCGCAGGGAAAAAGAAATTCTCCAGCTCATCAGCAGACAACATACCAATCAACAGGTAGCCGACCACCTGCACCTTAGTATATATACCATTGAAACCCACCGGAAAAACATTATGAAAAAACTACAACTCAAAACCCCGGCGGCTCTCATGAAGTTTATATTGACTCATCCATGCCATTCTGTCATTTTCGGATTTTATTGCTTAGTTTTGCTTTCCTAAAATGATTAGAAAAGAATGCTGGATCAGGTAACAAAAGTGCATGACGAAAACCGGCAGGGCGAGGCTTTCGCTCCGGAGGCTGCAGATATTCAGACTTATACCAGGAAATTCTACATAGAAAGTTATGGTTGCCAGATGAACTTCAACGATAGTGAGATCGTGGCTTCCATCCTGAAAGAAGAAGGTTATGGCCCTACCCGCAACGTGGAAGAGGCCAGCCTTGTACTGCTCAATACCTGTTCCATCAGGGAAAAAGCGGAAACGACTGTGCGTAAAAGGCTCACCGAGTTCCAGAAGGTAAAGCAGCGCAATCCCGAACTCCTTGTAGGCGTACTTGGCTGTATGGCAGAAAGACTGAAAGCCAAACTGTTAGAAGAAGAAAAACTGGTAGACATGGTCGTAGGACCGGATGCCTACCGTACCCTCCCTGCCCTGATTGAAGAAGCCGAAACCGGCCAGAAAGCAGTGAATGTACTGCTGAGCCGTGAGGAAACCTACGACGACATCAGCCCTGTAAGACTGGATTCAAATGGCGTAACTGCCTTTGTCTCCATCATGCGTGGTTGTAATAATATGTGTTCCTTCTGCGTAGTACCTTTTACACGTGGTCGTGAGCGCAGCCGTGACTACCGCTCTATTCTGCAGGAAGCCACAGACCTCTTTCAGAGAGGTTATCGTGAAGTAACCCTCCTGGGCCAGAACGTAGATTCTTACTACTGGGTAAACCCCGTGAACGATGCTGAAACCGTCACTTTTGCCAACCTGATGGAAAAAGTAGCGCAGATCAGCCCTCTCCTCAGGGTTCGCTTCAGCACCTCCCATCCGAAAGATATTACGGACGAAGTACTGCACGTGATGGCGAAGTACGAAAACATCTGCAATTACATTCACCTGCCGGTTCAGAGTGGCAGCAACAGGATTTTGCAGCTCATGAACCGTACCTATACCCGCGAGTGGTATATGAAAAAAGTAGACCGCATCCGCGAGATACTTCCCGATTGTGGTATTTCTACAGATGTCATTACCGGCTTCTGCACCGAAACGGAGGAAGATCACAAAGACACCCTGGAAGTAATGGCATATGCTGGTTATGATCTCGCTTACATGTTCTTCTACTCCGAGCGCCCGGGTACCCTGGCTGCCCGCCGTTATCAGGACGATGTGCCGGATGATGTGAAGAAGAGAAGACTGGCAGAGGTAGTGGAACTGCACAGGGGGCAATCACTGGCCAGTATGCAGCAGGATGTGGGCAAGACCTTCAAAGTGCTGGTAGAAGGTACTTCCAAAAGGTCAGCCGAGCATTTGTTTGGAAGAACCGGCCATAACAAGGTGATTGTTTTTCCTAAGGAAAATTTCCAGAAATGTGACTACGTTTGGGTGAAAGTAGACAGCTGTACCTCCGGCACCTTAATCGGCACCGCAACAGGGAAAGCGTAAGAAAAAATTAATTGGATAACAGCCGGGACTGACAGCGTCAGCCTCGTAAAATAAGGCTATGGATAATATACAGTCCATTAAAAACAGGTTTGGCATTATAGGAAATTCACCGGTACTCAACTATGCCCTGCAGGTGGCCGCCCAGGTGGCCAATACAGACCTGACAGTATTGATAGTCGGGGAAAGCGGCGTTGGTAAAGAAGTGTTTTCCAATATCATCCATTCATTAAGTGCCCGTAAACATAACCCTTTCATCGCTGTCAACTGCGGTGCTATACCCGAAGGAACAATCGATTCCGAACTGTTCGGACATGAAAAAGGATCGTTTACCGGTGCTGTCGATAGCCGTAAAGGTTATTTCGAAACTGTAAACGGTGGTACCATCTTCCTCGATGAAATTGGCGAATTGCCGTTAGGCACGCAGGCCCGCCTGCTCCGTGTACTGGAAACAGGTGAATTCATCAGGGTAGGTTCCTCCAAAGTGCAAAAAACAGATGTACGCGTGATCACGGCTACCAACCGCGATCTGCTGGATCATACCCAACAGGGAAAGTTCAGGGAAGACCTGTACTACCGCCTGAATACCGTACCTATCCGGGTACCCTCGCTACGCGACAGGAAGGAAGATATTCCCCTCCTGTTCCGCAAGTTCTGCCTTGACTTTGCTGAAAGATACAAGACCACTTCCATACAACTGGATGATGAGGCACGTAATATCCTCGTCAATTACCAGTGGAGAGGAAATGTGCGCGAGCTAAAGAATATGGCGGAACAGATCTCCGTACTGGCGCATGATAAAGTGATCACTGCCCAGGAACTGAGACGCTTTTTGCCGGAGCTGCCCGAAACACCCCGCCTGCCTATGCTTGCAGCACCACAGACTAAGCCAAACGGTGACTTTTCGAACGAAAGGGATATCCTCTACAAGTTGTTTTTCGACATGAAGAAGGATGTGACAGAACTGAAGAAGATGTTCTTCGAAGTACTGCAAAATCCTAACCTGGCTCATTCTGCTACGGCCAACTTCCAGGATAATCATATGCTGCACAGTTTTCATCCGCAGCCGGAGGTAAATACCAATGTAACATCTACCGCTATTGCCGCACCGCAACAACCGATCATTCTCCAGGACAATAATAAGATAGACCTCCACGAAGAAGTGGAAGAGACACTATCTATTGCCGACAAGGAAAAGGAGCTGATCGTAAAAGCACTGAAAAAACACAAGGGCAAAAGAAAAGATGCCGCACTTGATCTGGGCATTTCGGAGAGAACACTGTATAGAAAACTGAAGGAATACAACATTAACGAATAAAGTATTGCAATGACCAGATTATTTCAGGGGATAATGGCCATCAGCCTGTTGCTGATGATGGGTGGATGCTCCATTAAATACTCCGCCAACGGCGCCAGTATAGATCAGGGAGCAAAAACAGTGAATGTACGGTTCATCGATAACAGGGCGCCTATCAATAACCCAACCCTGAGCCAGAACGTTACAGAAAAACTGAGAACAAAAGTCACTTCGCAAACCAGGCTGGTACAGGTCAACGAAGACAATACCGACTATGAGTTCAGGGGTGCGGTGACAGGGTATGCTTTCAGTAATGCTGCCGTAACGAATGTGGATAAAGCGGCTACTTCCCGACTGACAGTGACCATCAACGTTACCTTTGTAAAAAGGGTGGGTGATAAGAAAGGATGGACCCAGGCCTTTACCCGTTCTGCTGACTTCTCGGCCACACAGTTGCCTAGTGCGGTGGAAAACAGCCTGTTAGAAAATACAATTCTCCCCCAGGTCGTGGATGATATTTTCAATAAGGCCTTTGCCAACTGGTAAAATGTAGCTTTCGTATTTAATTTTTTTTCATACTTTAGCAGCTATATGACCGCAAACAGGATCATTCAACATATTTTCCAAACGCCTGATATTAAGCAGGTTGACGAGCCAGGTTTAGAATGGATTATAACACAGTATCCATACTTTACGGCAGCCAGGCTATTATTAGCCAGGAAACAATATAGCGAACAAAAGAACCTGCTGGCGCCAGCTGTTAAGAAGGCACAGCAGTTCAGTAATAATATGCATTATTTTTACCGCTTTATCACTACAGATGAGGTGGTAGCGGCGCCGGTAATAGCTAAGCCGGAGCCGGCTTACGAGGCGCCTGAGCAGGAAACGCCTGCATACGAGGAACCCGTGGAGGAAGAAATAACGACCTTTACTACCGACGATGAGATCACCGTGACACCTGATAATGTGACAGTTACAGCACCAGAACCAGAACCGGAAGTAATAGATGAACAGGTAAAAGCACCGGAAATAACAAACGAACAGATAAAAGCAGCAGCGCCAGAGATGGAACCAGCACCGATTATAGTAGCGTCTGACCTTCCGGTAACCATCACAGCCGAAGAAGAAGAGCCAATCCGTATTTTCCCGCTGGAAATGCCAGCGCTTGAAGATAATTCGACCTTAACATTTCAACCGCTTTATTCAGACGACTATTTTGCTTACAAGCGCCTGAAAGACCCTGAAAAAGCAGATGAACTGAATGAGAAAGGTAAAGCTGAGATGAAAAGTTTCACCTCCTGGCTGAAAGAAATGAAGAGCAGCTTTGCAGAAAAGGCCAGTAAAGACTGGTACCGTCAGCAGATTAACATGAGCTACCAGGATGCAGACCCTGAAGTATCTGAGGCTGTAGAGAAAATGGCGATGGATTCAATCACACTTAATAATGATATGGTGACCGAAACGCTGGCTGAAATATGGGCGAAACAACACCAGTATAATACAGCGATCCAGATATATCAGAAATTAAGTTTGCTTAATCCCACCAAAAGCGCTTATTTTGCGCAAAAGATCAAAGAATTACAAATTCTAACAGACAAAAATTAACACATATAATATGTTATTGATTTTCGGTATTTTAATCATCCTGGCCTGCGTGCTGTTAGGCTTTTTTGTGCTGATACAAAACCCAAAAGGTGGCGGTTTGAGCGGCTCTTTTGGTGGTTTTGGTAATCAGGTAATGGGTGTGCGCCAGACTACCGATGTACTCGAAAAAGGTACCTGGATCCTGGCTGCTATCATTGCTGTACTTTGCATGACCTCTTCTATCTTTATTTCAAAAGGTACTGTAAAACAGCAGGAAAAGTCAGTGATTGAGCGTAACGTACCTGCTTCCGGTGGCTTGCAGCAACAACAGCAGCAGCAACCTATCCAACCGCAGGGTGGCGCTACTCAGCAACCTAAATAACCTGGCTAACTAAGCTATTATAGAACCTCGCCAACCAGCGAGGTTTTTTGTTACCTATCCTTCTTATGGCAAAGACAAAGAGAAGCAAATCAAAGCAACAGCAACAAAAAAGCCTATGGATCAGGCGTGCCCTGGTGGTCGTGATTGCCCTGGCCGCCGGAACGCTCGTCTATTTTGGATATCGCCTGTTTGGTCCAAATACCCGTGCATTTGGCGATAACAAATTCTTTTATGTCCGCACCGGCAGTACTTATACTGACGTACTCAGTGGCCTGATGGACCAGGAGATTATACGCAGCCGCAACAGCTTTGACTGGGTGGCGCGGGAACTGGGTTACCCGGAACGTGTAAAGGCTGGTAAGTATAAAATAACCAGGGGTATGAGCAATTTTGAGATTGTGAAACTGCTCCGCTCCGGCCGGCAGACGCCTGTGGTACTCACCATTACCAAGCTCAGAACCAAAAGAGACCTGATTCGTAAAATCTGTACTAACCTGGAGGCAGATTCTGCCACCTTCCAGGCGCTGATCAATGACAACGTGTACCTCAGGCAGTATGGGCTGGATACCAATACGGTGATGTGTGCGATTATGCCGAATTCTTACGAGTTCTACTGGAACACTTCTGCCGAGAATGCATTTAAGAAGATTGAAAAAGGAAGAGAAGATTTCTGGACTTCAGAAAGAAAGGAGAAAGCACAGCGTTTGAACCTGTCTATCGACCAGGTGACCATACTGGCTTCTATTGTAGAAGAAGAGTCCAATAAGAATGACGAAAAACCATTGATTTCCAGTGTATATTTGAACAGGTTCAGGAAAGGGATGCGACTGCAGGCCGATCCGACTGTGAAGTTTGCCCTGCAGGATTTTGCATTGAAAAGAATCAGGGAAGGACACCTGCAATTTGATTCTCCCTATAACACCTACAGGTATGAAGGTCTGCCTCCGGGCCCGATCTGTACACCATCCGTAAAAACGCTGGAAGCTGTACTCAATACACCTGAGACAGATTACCTGTATTTTTGCGCTAAATCTGATTTTTCTGGTTATCATGCATTTGCGGCCACCTACGCAGAGCATATGAAAAATGCCCATTTATATCAGGCAGCCCTGAATGCAAGAGGTATATAGTGGCGTACCTGCTTAGCTATGAGGAAAATAGAGTCTATCATAATGGCAATCAAACCTATCAGCTTCCTTATCCATAGGAGCAAGAGCATCGTATTGCCCGGGTTTGAGGGGTTGCCGTTGTATGATGTGATTCATTATTTCTTCAGGGAGATTAAAAACAAGAGTCTCGGAGAAAGGGCTGCGGCCATTTCCTTCAACTTCCTGCTGGCAATACCACCGTTTTTTATCTTTTTGTTTACGTTGGTACCTTATATTCCCATGAACAATGTGGAGGCTACCTTGTATGAGCTGGCGGAGGACGTAACCCCGAATTACAATACTTACATCATCGTACGGGATATGATTCATGACTTCCTGTATACGCATCACAATGGATTGCTGTCCATCTCGTTTGGGATGAGCTTTTTTGCCTCCTCGAATGCCGTGATGGGGGTGGCCCGTTCTTTTAACAGAAGGCAGCCGGGGTTCAGGAAAAGGAAGTGGTGGCAGAAAAGATTGCTGGCTTTGCAACTGACAGCGATCCTGGTGTTTTTATTGTTGCTGACAGTGGCATTGATTATTGCGCAGGGTACCGTGTTGCATTATATCTTTGAGACCTTGGGAATCCAGAATAAAACCATCATTTCACTGGCAGAAACGACCCGGTGGGTGTTGATTATCTTTTTATTTTATTCTATCCTCTCGGTGTTGTACCGGTTCGTGCCAGCTACCAACAAGAAGTGGAAGTTTATTACAGCGGGCAGTACGCTGGCTACTATCTTAATGATATTGGTGACTATTGGGTTTTCAGTGTTTGTGAATAACTTTAGTAATTATAATAAGATTTATGGGTCCGTGGGAACACTGCTGATATTGATGATTGCCGTTTACCTGAACTCCCTGACGTTATTGATTGGTTTTGAGCTCAATGCGAGTATTAAGTATTTAAAGGAGGCCCACCACCACTCATCCAATAGATTAAATTAATTTAACACATAAGTATTATCTTTAGTTCAACCGTTGCCCCTGTAAACCTATATTTATGATAAAGTCTCACTACCTGGTATTATGCTTTGTGCTCACCGCCATGCGGGTGGCGGTACTTCCTTTGGAAATAGGGGCCCCTATCCCAAAAGGTGATCAGGCACTCAAAGACATTTCCGGAAAAGAAATTACACTCAACAAAGCCAAACAAACCAATGGTCTTTTGGTCATGTTTTCGGGCAATGATTGCCCATATGTAGAACGAAACAAAGCCAGAACCATCGAAATATGCCGCTACGCCCTCTCCAACCAGATCGGCGTAGTCCTCGTCAACTCAAATGCCAATACCACGCTGGAAGCGATGAAAACCTACGCCCTCTCCCAGCAATACAACTGGTACTATGTAGCCGATCCTGCTGCTGCTATTGCCGAGGCATTTCAGGCTTCTCACATGCCGGAGTGCTACCTTTTTAACCAAAGCGGTATCCTTGTGTACAAAGGCGGTATTGATGACAGTCCGGGTAATGCAGACGCTGTTAAAACCCGTCATCTCAACAACGCCATCAATGATTTACTGGCTCAAAAATCACCTAAAGTCAACACTACGCCGGCACTCGGTTGTAATATTAAACGCTTTTAATGATCTGTTGGCAAAAAAATCATTAGAAGTCAACACCACACCGGCACTCGATTGTAATATCAAACGCTTTTAAAATACCATAAACAACGCATTGCCAAACAGCAATTTCCCATTTTCCCAGAAACTGCGGAACAGGGGATCGTCTGCCAGCATCACCACCTTTCCGTTCCCTACTTCCTTCACGCCAAATAATACGCCATCCCTGAGGCGCTTGCGTGTATCTGTACCTACAAAACCACTGAGGTAATTATCCTTTTTCAGTATTCCTACATTCCATCCCCCACCATCCATAAATTCATAGATTCTGTCATCCTGCTTCAGGGTATAATAAGTCTCTGAAAACCCAAAAGCCAACGGATGGGTATTATCCAGCTGTACCTTGTAAATAGCACCCGGAATGGCCTGTTTAACCCCATCCCGCTCCCTGTTTGCATAACTCTTCAACAGTGTATATTCATCTTTCTTATCATCCAGTCCCGGCGTTGCATCTTTCTTCACTTTTATCCCCCAATCCTGCTGCGCCACCTGGAACAGTGCATCCTGCAACGCAATCAGTTTGCCACCATTACTTAACCAGTCTTTCAGTTTGCCGGCATTTTCCTTATCTGCCAGGAATTTATAATTACCATCAGGTAAAATCAGCACGTCTACATCCTTCCAGTTTACCTGCCCCAGGTTACTCTCGTCCACTATTGTAAGCGGGTAGCCGATCTGCTGTTCAAAATAATACCAGATCTCACCTGCCGCCAGTGAAGAAACACCGCTTCCCATGGCCAGCACTACCCGCATCGGTTTGATATAATGTACCTTTTCAGAACCAAAATCCACACCCTTATCTACAAATCCGGTACTTGCCACATCCAGCGTTACACCCACTGTTTTGGCCAGTCCGGTCACCATCACATCGAAGCCCTCTCCTGCTGCTTCATTCCCTGCTCTTGTAATAATCAGGGTGCCGGCAGGATAAGATTTTCCCCCTGCTGTAAACGGCCCTTCAGCAAATCGTACTCTTATTTTTCTTTTTAATAATGCAGATAAGAAACGTGCATCTCTTACACTATTCCACCGGGCGAGGTATGCATAACTCCGCTCTGAGTTCACGGGTGCCGCTACCGGAATCAGTAAGGTATCGCGTTCAGGATTCAACGGCTCTTTCACTGCATAAGATTGTAATCCGTATGCATAAGGCAATGCCCATGCTGTGATATCGTAGGTGATAGAATCAGTGAGCCGGCTATCTGGTTCAAACAATACTTTCAGCAGGTTGGAACGGGTTTGCATGGCATTGATCACCATATCTTCCTTATCGATAGCAAAGCTTTCGGTTTTACCATTGAAATAGTTGAAGCCAGTGGCTTTCGCACCATTTGCGCCATACCCGAATTTGATATTATTACGTTTCAGCAACAGGGCCAGTGCCGCTAATTTTTCTGCATTGCCACCAGATTTGATCACATATGCTTTATAAGGACCATCCGGGTTATGACTTGCTTCGTAGAAGTAATTGGAAAAATCTTTCAGCAACTGTTGTCCCTGACCGGCAGCCACTTCTATGGTAGACATACCGGTGGTATAGTGGTGTGCTATACGCTGTGCCAGCGTCAGTGTATCACCATCCTGCTTCAGGGCCATGACACCTGCGCGGCCGCCACCACCCTGCTCATACGTCATGCCAATAGCACCATTATAAGTAGGATATGTATCACCATAGCTGGGATAAAACATATCGAATGTTTCCTTTGTAAAGTACAACCAGCCTTCCTTATCAAAATACTTTGCATTATTCTTTCCAATCAGCTTGAGCATATCTCTTTGCCATGGTTTAATGATATCGTGCAAAGGTTCTGCTGCAGGTGCAAAGTAGTAAGGAGCATCTATGCTTTGTTCATGAAAATCCACATGCACCTGTGGCATCCAGCGGTTGTATTGTGCTACCCGGGCCTGTGATTCGGTCTGTGTTTGCCAGGCCCAGTCACGGTTCAGGTCAAAGTAATAGTGGTTCGCCCTGCCACCTGGCCAGGGTTCTTTATGCTCCCTGCCGGATAGCACCGGGTCAGGAAGGAGGGTATGCACCTGGTTGTAATAGTTCACATAACGCTCACGTCCATCCGGGTTCAGGCAGGGGTCGATGATCACCACGGTGTTTTCCAGCCATTGCTGTTGCTGTGTATTGCTTTTGTTCGCCAGTGTGTACAGGGTTTTCATGGCAGCTTCTGTAGATACTGCTTCGTTTCCATGTACATTGTAACTGAGCCACACAATGACCGGATCGTTGCCTGCCACCTTTGCTTCTCCGCTTACCAGCTGTATATTATGCTGCCTGATCTGGTCGAGCCGGGCAAAGTTTGCAGGCGATGTAATGATTGCCATCATCAGCGGCCGGCCTTCGTACGTAGTACCATATTGTTCGAGCTGCATATTGGGTGTAGCGGTTGCTACTGCCCTGAAATATTCTAACACCTTGTAATGTGGTGTAAACTGTGCGCCTATGGGATATCCAAGAAACTGATCCGGCGAAGGCAGTGTTTGAGCAGAAAGGGAAAAAGTAGTGGCAAGGACTGCAATAACCAGTGTCAGTAAACGGTATTTCATCTGTTGTAGAATTACTACATGAAGATATGAAATATAAGTATCACCTGCTACCATCGCCCAACAAACCATAGTACTGCACGCAGTCCAGCTGCCCGTCTTCGCGGTAATAACGGAACTCCCCTATACGACGATCATTCCGCCAGTTGCCGGATTCTGACAGCACACCATTGATATAAAATAGCTGACGCGGGCCATCCAGCCTGCCATCCATACGGAAATAGCGCTCCTTCAGGCCACCGGAGGGGAAATAAATCTCCACCCGTTCCCTGTTGGGGTCCATCGATAATGTAAATACGCGTTTGTATACGGTGCCATCTTCATCCCGCATAATCTGTTTCAAGGTCGCATTGTCGGGTTGCTGGTTATTACAGTGCACTGCAATTATAAACAGCAATAAAGTGCCCGTGCATTTTATAGCTGTTCTCATAAGGTATTATGTCCCTTACAAACATATGTAAAAAATAGCTAAATCAAAATAACACGAAAGGGGTGAGGCGGGCCTCCCCCTTTTGCTGGAAATAGATTTCATTCAACGCGGAATGAAGGATGGTGATACCATTCTGGAAATAGATTTCATCCAACGCGGAATGAAGGATGGTGATACCATTCTTGAAATAGATTTCATCCCCGTTGGGGAAATCCCTCATTCACGAATGTTTTGTTACAATTTCAACTCTATCCTTGCAAATAAAAACCGGCCATTATACCCAAACTGGGTGGCCCGGCGGCTATACCTGAACTGGTTATTGGTAGTATTGGCCGGGTTTTTCACCAGGTCAGGGTAGATGTCCAGTACATTGTTGGAGCCAATGCTTACTTTGACTTCCTTACATAGCCTGTATCCCACCGCCACATCGGTGATCACTTTGCCGCCGTAAGTCTGGTAAAATGCAGGATCATTGGTAGCTTCTTCCACACTACCGAAATACACATTCCTTACAAACAGGTTCAATTTATTGACAGTATACGCCAGGGTGAGGTTCATCTTTATCCTGGGTACACTCCTTTCGAGATAAATTCTGCTGGCACGGCTGAAATAGATATTCTCCTTGCCTTTCAGCTTAGCAGATGAATGAATATCACCTACCTGTTGGGTGTAACTATAGGTGCCGGAAAGGTCTGTGCGGAAAGTGCCTTTGCCCAGCCGGGTACTGTAAGTAGCTACAAGGTCTACCCCCTTTGTTTCAGAATTGATAGCATTCGCAAAGAACGCCGCCCTGTTGGCATTGGCCAGGGAGAGCAACTGGTATATTTCCTTATCTATAGCAGAAGCGGTATCTGCATTACTGCCTGAAAACTGATCGGTATATACGATCCTGTCATTGATGCGGGTATAGTATCCATCCAGTGTGAAACTGAATTTGCCCGCGATGGTAGTGAACCCGGCACTCAGGCTCTTTGATTTCTCGGGTTTAAGTTTTGGAATACCCAGCAGTTGCGCAGGACGACTGTCATTTGTAAAGGTGCCTACTTCATAGGGTACGCCATCTACAAACAAGGTACTTGTGGAAGAATAATACTGCTGATGTAAGGAAGGTGCTCTGAAACCGGTACTGGCCGATCCACGAATGGCAGTGCCTTCACTGAGTTTATAGCGGGCAGTGATCTTGCCATTCGTGGTGCTGCCAAAATCGCTGTAGTTTTCAAAACGGATGGCACCACCTAATAAGAAGGCCCTGCTCAAGTTTGCTTCTACATCCAGGTAGGCTGCAATGGCCGATCGTGTGGCTGTAATGGCATTCTCTGGTCTGAACCCGGGGAATACCTGTGCTCCACCGGCCCTCGCTGTGCCATCAGGGCCAAAGATAGTATTGATAGGGCCTTGTGGATCCGGGATGAGAATATCATTCCCGTTGGCATCTACACCGATTTTGGATGCACGGCCATAGTCGGTATACGAGTTCTCTGCACCAGCTACCAACTGGTATTTTTCAAAACGATGCTCTGCACCAAAGGCGATATCAAAAATATCCACTCTTCTTGAGAAATCGAGGTTCGTGGTATTCTGTGCAAAGATGGGTCCACCACAGGTAAACCTGGTTGGAGATGCCGTCTCCAGCGATGCATTCAGTGAATGCTGTACGGAGAAATCAAATTCATTCCGGCCATAAGTATTGCTGAAATCCACCTTCCATTCACCAAGACTACCCCTGATACCTGCGCCAAAAGAGCGATCGTAAATATCACTATTGATCTCTGGCAGGAAACCCAGCGGATAGATCGCTATCACATTGCGGCTATCATTGGGCAGGCGGTACACACCTGCTGCATTACCAGCCCTGTAACCAATACCACCAAAGAAGTAAATTTCACCATTATTCTCCAACGGCAGATTTGCATTGACAAAAAGCTGTGCACTGCGTAGTTTTGACTGCCCTGCCCGCATCCGGATATCATTGCGGGTAATGTGGTTCGCCACCAGGAAACTATCAGTCCGATCCACACCACCGGGGTAAGCTTTGTAAATAGTGCCTACCCATGGACCAGAGCGATTGGTATAATTCCTGAAATCGTAAGAACCACCAAAGTTGATATAGCCTCCTTTATTACCAAGGGGAATACCATAATTGACACCGGTTTGCACCGTTTGCCCATCTAAATTATGATCTGCCTGCGAGGTGACATTACCACCGGTGGTAACGCTCACGCCTAACTGGTTCACGCTACTCTTCAGGATAATGTTGATCACACCTGCAATGGCATCAGAGCCATATTGTGCCGCAGCACCATCCCTTAGTATTTCGATACGATCGATGGCAGCAGTAGGAATAGCATTCATATCTGTACCTACTGCACCCCGGCCAAAGGTACCGTTTACATTGACGAGTGCAGTCGTATACCTCCGCTTGCCATTCACCAATACCAATACCTGGTCAGGGCCTAAGCCCCGCAGGGAGGCAGGGTCTATGTGATCGGTACCATCTGCTACCGTTTGCACGCCGGAGCTGAAAGAAGGGGCTACATAATTCAGGATCTGGTTGACACTTACCTGTGGGGCATCTTCCGCCACCCGTTTGATGTCTATGACATCTACAGGTACGGGGGTTTCTGTCTGGCTGCGTGGTAAACTGCGGGAACCCAGTACTACCAGTTCATTCATCGTAGTACTGGCTACCAGTGAAATGTTCAGTACCACAGCTTCTCCTGCCTTTACAGTAACAGGTTGATGTTGCGTTACAAATCCAACATAACTTACCAGCACGGTGTAATTGCCGGGAATAGTCTCCAGCGAAAACCGGCCCTGTGCATTGGTATAACCACCTTTGTTGGTACGTTCAATTTGTACAGTGGCACCTGCCAATACAGTGCCACTGCCATCTTTGACAATGCCTGTAATGATGCCTGCAGTTTGGGAAAATGCCAATTGTGCCGAAAAGACTAATAGAGAAAAAAGGAGGAATAGCCCCCTAAAATGGTTAACTGGGTGAATCATACGAGTTAGATTTTGGGTTTTATATTTAGATTTGTTCTTTGAAGTGGGCGAATATGGGCTACACACTTTAGGCTATTAACCAAAATACTAAATAGATACATAAGAATAAAATACGTTTCAGATGCGCACAGTACTACTCACGCTTACGTTGTTCTCCTGCACCAGTATTTATGCACAGGACGACGCTTTTCACTACAAAATTGAAAAAGAAACAAATGCTTCTCATGGTGCGGTAGTCTCGGCTCATCCCCTTGCCAGCCAGGCAGGAATTGAGGTTATGAAACAAGGTGGCAATGCCATAGATGCTGCCATTGCCACACAGCTGGCACTGGCTGTAGTATACCCGGCTGCGGGTAACCTGGGTGGTGGCGGATTTATGGTGGCACACCTGAAAACGGGCAAAAACGTAACGATCGATTATCGTGAAGCTGCACCGGCAGCAGCTTCACGGGACATGTACCTGGATTCAGCCGGTAATCCCATTAAGTCTCTCAGCATAGATGGCCACCTGGCCTGCGGCGTGCCGGGTACTGTTGCAGGGCTGTATGCTTCCCTGCCTTATGCCAAACTACCTATGAAAAAACTGATTGCGCCAGCGATCCGCCTGGCGGAAAAAGGCTTTGCAATTACTGCGGCAGAAGCACGCAGCCTCAATGCAACACAGGCACAATTTAAAAAACTCAATACTGAGGATAACGCATTTATGCGCAGCACTCCCTGGAAAGAAGGGGATATCCTGGTCCAGGAAGACCTGGCCAATACACTGAAAAGGATCAGGGACAAAGGCCGCGAAGGATTCTATGAAGGCGAAACTGCCCAGATGATCGTAGATGAAATGGAAAGAGCGAATGGATTGATCACGCTGGATGACCTGAAGTCTTACCGTGCTATAGACAGAACACCCGTTGTGTTCAATTATAAACAATACCAGATCGTGACCATGCCGCTGCCTAGCAGTGGTGGTATAGCTTTGCAACAGCTGATGGGCATGGTAGCTCCTTATCCGTTAACTGCATGGGGGTTCCATTCTGTAAAATCCATACAGCTGATGATAGAGGCAGAAAGACGTGCTTATGCTGACAGGGCACAGTTCCTGGGTGATCCTGACTTTGTAAAAGTACCGGTAAAGCAATTGACTGATGCTGCTTATATCCGATCACGTATGCATGACTTTGACTCGACCAAGGCGGGTTCCAGCCAGGTAGTGAAAGCCGGCAATATTCATGAAAGTGATGAGACTACCCACCTGTCTGTAATGGATGCTGAAGGCAATGCAGTGTCCGTAACCACTACACTGAATGGCGGCTATGGTTCTAAAGTAGTAGTAGGTAGTGCAGGCTTTCTGCTGAATAATGAAATGGATGACTTTAGCGTGAAACCGGGTGTACCTAATATGTACGGCCTGGTAGGGAATGAAGCCAATGCCATTGCACCGGGCAAAAGAATGCTGAGCTCTATGACGCCCACCATTGTATTAAAAAATCAACAACCCTACATTGTAGCCGGTACACCGGGTGGTTCTACTATTATCACGTCTGTGTTCCAGACTTTAATGAACCTGCTGGAGTTTAACCTAACGCCGAAAGAGGCGGTAGATGCACCTAAATTCCATCATCAGTGGCTGCCGGATGAAGTAGTGGTAGAAGAAGATTTTGAGAAAACACCATTGCCAGACCTGGAAAAAATGGGGTACAAAATTACTACAAGAGGGCACATAGGCCGCACTGAAGTCATTAAAGTAAACGCGAATGGACAGATGAATGCTGTGGGTGATAAACGCGGTGACGATAGTGCTGCTGGTTTTTAATACAATTGTTTGCGTTACTGGCAGCTGCCAGTAACGCAAATTGCCGTAACTTGTCCGCATAAAAATTTATCACCCGTGAAATATATCGCTCCATTTGCAATCATATTCCTCTGCTCCTGTGGTGCCGGCGATAAACAACTCCTCCATAAAAAATGGAGAGTGTACGATGTAGTCGTTCCACCCGGTTCCGGTTACGACATCACGCAAATTAACCAGGCAACGGAACTGAAAAGGGGTTACTACACCAATGTGTACTACCAGTTCCTCGACAACAACCTCTTTGTTGCCACCATCGATAACAAACCTGATTCCGGCAAATACAAGATGCTCAGCGCCGGCAAAGTGATCTCCATCACTGCCAACAATGGAGACCGGGCCTACGAAAATCTTGTTACCGTTGTGACCCTCGACGATACCCACTTTGACATGAAAGTGAAATCCGGCGATTACTACTTCATTTTGAAAACAAAGGCTGAATAAATGCATTTGCACACAAATTCGACCCCTGACAGCGTTACCTACATCGGCGGAAAGGAATACCTCTTCTTCTCCGGCTTCTCTTACCTGGGCCTGCACGCGCATCCCCATTATAAAGAGGCGCTCCGCAACGGCATCGACCTTTACGGAACCGTATTTGTGTCTTCCCGCATTGCTAACTTACGCCTTGATCTATATGAAGAACTGGACGATACCCTGGCTGATATGCTGAAACAGCCGGCGGCAGCCTCCTTTTCTTCCGGCTACCTCGCCTCACAGGCAGCTGTTCAATATGCTGCCACACTGGGTGAACTCTGCTACTCTCCTTTCACTCATCCTTCGCTGCGCTTTGGTAAAGCCAGTTTACCCAACCTGACCTGGGAGGAGTGGACGGCACAAACAATTGAAAAAGTGAACGCCTGGCCCGATCGTACCTTTGTGATCGTGGCCGATAGTGTGAACCCGCTCACCAGCACTATCAATGATTTTAACTGGCTGAATGGCATCAATAAAGAAGTGATGGTGGTGATTGACGACTCGCATGGCTTTGGTATATTAGGGCCGGATGGTGGGGGCATTGTTCACGCGCTGCCACAACATCCACCTCTCCGCTATTTACTTTCTGCCTCGCTGGCAAAGGCATTTAGCACACAGGGGGGCGTGGTCTCGGGTAGACTGGAAGACATTATCGCTATTAAAAAAACACCCGCCTTTACCGCAGGTACTTCATTGATGCCTGCCAGCGCCTGGGCATTTTTGCAAAGCAAAACCCTGCACCGCCACCAACGGAAACTCATGCAGCACCGCATCGCTGAGTTTGCAGCATTGACAGCTGCTATGCCCCAGGTGTATAATCCATTTCAATTGCCGATATTTTTAGTCAAAGCTCCTATTGAAAAGGAGCTGGAACGTAAAGGAACCATCATCTCCTCTTTTGGCTATCCTGATCCGGACAGCCCGGCCATTAACCGCATTATCGTGACTGCACTGCATCAAACCCCACAGCTGGAAACATTGCAACAGCAATTAAAACAAGCCTTCAAAACTGCCTGATTATGTTTACTACTTTACTCTGCCTGTTCACGACTTTTATGCCGGTAGCACAGAAAGATTCTTCTTCCCTGCTCTGGAAAATCACCGGCCATGGCCTGTCAAAGCCTTCTTACCTTTTTGGCACCATCCACATGCTCTGTACCGATGATCTCCCTTTTTCCGTCGCCATCGGCAAAGCTATTAAGGAAACCAAAGCCTTTTACATGGAATTCAACATGGACGATACCGAAGCCATGAACCGCATAGCCGGCGAAATGATGATGCCCGAAGGCTATTCATTCAAAGCACTGTTACCTGCCGACGATTATACCCTGCTTAGCAATTACTTCCGCGATTCTATCGGGGTACCATTGCAATCGCTGGACAGGATGAAACCCATGCTCCTCATGTCTATGCTGATGGAAAAAACCGCTACCTGTCCAAACCCGGTCTCCTGCGAAAATATGCTGCTGCTGCTCGCCAAAGACCAGGGCCTCACCATCCATGGGCTGGAAAAGGCAGAAGACCAGATCGCCATCTTTGATAGTATTCCGGATAAAGAAGAAGCTGCCAGCCTGGTAAAGACCGTGAAGGAGATGGCAGCGAACAGGGTGGAATATCAGCAATTGCTGGATGCTTATTATGCAGCCAACCTGAACCAGCTTCTGCACCTTATTTTACAGGAAGAAGATGTAGTCCGCTACCAAAAGCTCATGCTGGATGATCGTAACAACAACTGGATACCGGTTATCACCAAACAAATACAGCAGACACCTTCTTTCTTTGCCTGTGGTGCTGGTCACCTGGCCGGCAAGGGCGGGGTCATCGCCCTGCTCAGGAAAGCTGGCTATACAGTAGAACCTGTGGTAATGTAAGGATTATCCAAAATGTCCGGTTACATAATTCTTCGTGAGATCCTGTTGGGGAGAATGGAATACCTGTTCGGTATCACCATATTCAACCAGTTCGCCCAGGTACATAAAGGCCACTTTATCTGAAATGCGCTGGGCCTGCTGCATATTGTGGGTAACGATTACAATGGTATAATCACTTTTCAGGCGCAGGATTAACTCTTCTATTTTATGGGTGCTGATAGGGTCGAGTGCAGAACAGGGTTCGTCCATCAGGATAACCTCTGGTCGCAATACGACGGCTCTTGCTATACATAGTCTTTGTTGCTGCCCGCCGGACAATTTTACGGCAGGCTTCTTCAACTCATCTTTGACTTCGTCCCACAGGTAACTTTCTTCCAGCGCACGCTGTACCAGACCGGGAATCTCATGCCTGGGAAATCCATGGATCCGTAGTGGGTAAGCGAGGTTATCAAAGATACTCTTTGGTAAAGGGTTAGCTTTTTGAAACACCATCCCTATCCTTTTCCGCACTTCATTGACAGAGAGCTGGTGGTCATAAATATCCTGGCTATCCAGTTGGATCTCCCCGGTGATCTTTGCATCGGGAGACAAATCGTGCATACGGTTAAATGAACGGAGCAGGGTAGACTTTCCACATCCGGAAGGCCCGATAAGGGCTGTGACTTTGTTTTGAAGGAAGTCGATATTTATCTGCTTCAGGATCTGCTTGTTTCCAAAATACAGGTCCATATGGTGTGCTGACAATTTGATCTTATCCATAATCAATCCTGCGTTCTTTGTTTAAACCTGAAATAAAAAGCGATGATGTTCAAAAGGAACACGAGTATAATCAATACCACAGCCGTTCCATATGCCAGCGGCCGCACTTCTTCGATAGACTGATGTTGTGTGCACAACATGTACAGGTGATAGGGCAATGCCATGAACTCCTGATCCAGGGCCGTTGTCATACCATTGATATAAAAAGCAACACCGGTAAATAAGATAGGGGCGGTTTCGCCCGCTGCTCTTGACAAAGTGAGGATGACACCCGTGAGAATACCTGGCAGGGCCTTGGGCAATACCACATCCCGGATGGTTTCGAACTGTGTGATGCCCATAGCCAGCGTGGCTTCGCGCATGCCGGCAGGTACCCGCTTCAGGGCCTCTTCGGTGGTGGTAATGATATAAGGTAACGACAAGAGCCCTAATGTAAGTCCGGCTGCCAGCACGGAGGTACCCAACCTGAAGGTCTGTACGAAAAGCGCCAGTCCGAACAAACCATAAATGATAGAAGGAATGCCTGACAGGTTCCTGATAGAACCCCGGATCACATTTGTAAGCAGGGAAGGTCTGGCATATTCATTCAGGTATACGGCGCAGGCGATGCCAAAAGGTACTGAGAATAATGTAGTGACAAAGGTGAGTAACAATGTACCGGTAATAGCGGGCAGGATACCGCCTTTGGTCATAGCGGCAACCGGGGGGGTGCTTACAAATTGCCAGGATAAAACAGGCAGCCCTTTTGAAAAGATATCCCATATGATGATACCCAGGAATAAGCACACGAGGAATGTACTGCCTGTTAATATGATCCAGTTTAACCACTTTCTCATGCCTGAAATTTTCTCAACCTGTTAGCGGCATATTCCCCAACGAGGTTGATGAGTAATGTAATTAAAAACAGCACTGCGGCGATGGCGAACAGGGCAAAGTAGTGGGTGGTACGGTAGGGTACCTCTCCCATTTCGATCGCAATGGTGGCGGTGATAGTTCTGATCGAATCCAGGAAACCTTTAGGCATCTCTGCAGTATTGCCGGTGGCCATCAGCACAGTCATGGTTTCGCCCAGGGCCCGGCCCAATCCTAACAACACGGCGGCTATCAGTCCCGGGTAGGCAGCGGGTATTACTACCCGGTACAGGGTTTGCCACTGGTTGGCCCCTAATGCCAGCGAGGCTTCGCGGTGACTGCGGGGTATGGCATTGATGGCATCTTCGCTGATGGTAATGATGGTGGGCAAGGCCATTACAGCCAATAAGATAGAACCATTCAGGGCATTCAATCCATTCTGAATACCGAATATTTTGGCAATGCCGGGGCCTACCAGTGTAATGCCCAGGAAACCGATGGCTACAGAAGGAATGGCGGCCAGCATTTCGATAACGGGTTTTAAAATGGCCTGTAGTTTTCGTGGCGCCAGTTCTGACAGGAAAGCGGCACATAGTATGCCCAATGGCACCGCAATGACCATGGACCCAAATGCCACTAGCCCCGTGCTCACCAGCAGGGGCATGATGCTGTAGGCATTTTTGGAACTGTCAGGATCCCACTGGGCACCTGTAAAGAAGTCAATGGGAGGCACATCGAAAAAGAAGCTCACGCTGTTGTAAAACAACATAATGAAAATTCCTGCCAGCAAGGCAATCGTGAGTAAGCCAGTTGTTTTGAACACCTGCTTCATGAGCCAGTCTGTTCTTTCCCGCCTTTTGATATCCATAAAAGATAATTATAACAGTTTGAAAATCAATAGCCGGTTATAGAAGCGTCGAAGAAGCATCGAAGAAGCGTCGAAGAAGCGTCGAAGAAGCGTCGAAGAAGCGTCGAAGAAAGCATATACAACTTCTATTTTTTAGCCGGATAATAACCACCTACGTTAATGATCTTTTGCCCTTCGGGGCTTTGTTCAAAAGCGATAAAAGGCCGTACCTGTATTGAATCTTTTGCTCTAAAATATTGGAATAAGGGTCGCTGAAAAAAATACTTCCCCGCTGCAATTTTTGCAGCATCTAAGGGTGACACTGCCGCAGCTTTGTCTGTAGTATAAACAGGTAATACTTTTATGCCTCTGTTGGCACCGTGAATCACATATCCGGCACCTACGTAGCCTATGCCGGAGTGATCTGCACGAATGGCTTCCAGGATCTGTGCATTGCCATTCATTTGTTTTGCCTGTGGAGAGAACGAGATGTGCAAACGATCTTTTACAAAATCGTGGGTCCCGGAATTGCTTTGACGCCCATAGATATTCACCGGCAGGCGCTTTCCAGTAATCTGCTCCCAATTCCGGGCCTTTCCACTCAGCACATCGGCCAGTTGCCGGGTACTGATAGATGCCAGTGGAAGATCGTCAGATACAATGAAAGCGATCGCATCCTGTGCAAAAATGAATGAATCGAGCGCAATGCCTTTCTCCCGGAACAGGGCCAGCTCCTTATCATTAATCCGCCGGGAGGCGTTGGCAATATCTGCCGTACCATTCAGCAGGGAGGCGATACCTAATCCGGAACCACCACCGGATACGGAAACGAATAAAGAAGGTTTGTAACGATGAAAGGCCTCTGCAAACTGTACGGCAAGGTTAACTTCTGTATCTGATCCTTTCACTTTCACCGTCTTGTTACCCGAGCAGGATAACAACACAATAGCCAGTATGAGGAATGAATACTTCATACTTATAAGATATCAATTCCCAATCCAAAAACTTTAACAACTGTATTAACTTACTATTAATTAAACTTGTAAAAACATGAGCATGTCACTTGTGAAAAATTGCTAACCTGATTGCTCCAAGAGCCCGGTATTTTCAACTTATTCAATTAAATTTGCCGCTTAAACACTGCTGCGCTGAAAAAGGTACGTAAAATAATCACGATTGTTCTTCTGAGTATACTGGGTTTGGCTATCCTGCTGGGTATCCTTGTCAACATTCCTGCAGTACAGAATTTCCTTGTTCAGCAAGCAATCACCCGGCTCTCGCACCAGCTGAAAACCAGGGTAGACCTCGAGCATGTAGACATTCGTCTTTTCAACAGCCTTCGCCTCGAAGGGCTTTACATCGAAGACCGGAACAAAGATACCCTGCTCTATGCAGGTACTGCCCAGGTGCGGATCACCGACTGGTTCTTCTTCCAGGATAAGCCGGTACTCAAATATATCGGCCTCGATAATGCCACCGTTAACCTGGTACGTACCCGCAAAGATTCTCTCTGGAACTATGCTTTCATCGTCGACGCCTTTAGCAGCGCACCAGATACGTCGAAAACAAAGAAGCCTTCCGGAGGTATATCTCTCGACCTTCGTAAGATCGACCTTACCAATGTCAGAATAAACCAGGTGGACCAGTGGGTGGGTGAAGACTACTACATTGCTGCCAGACAGATTTACCTGGATGCTAAGAACCTGGACCTGCAGCAACACAATATTGACATACAGGAGCTGAAACTGGATAAACCATCATTTATCATTTCCAGTTATAAATCCTCGCCACTGCGTCATAAAAAACCAAAAGCCGAAAAAGAAGCGCTGAATGATACCACCGCCATTCCTGAATTGCGCTGGAACAGTGCTAACTGGAAACTGCTGGTAAAAGAAGTCTCGATCAAAGACGGTCTCTTTGGCGTAGACGACCCGGAGGATACCACTGCTGTAACAGCCGGTTATTTTGCACCCAATCATATACGCTTCCAGAAAATAAACCTGCAACTGACCAATACGACCTTAGTAAAAGACAGTATCCTGGGCGACCTGGCATTCAGTACTAAAGAACGTAGCGGATTTGAAGTAAAGAAACTCACGGCACGCTTTAAGATGTCGCCAGTGGAAATGGAGTTCTCTCACATGGACCTTCTGACGAACAACAGCCACCTTCGCGATTATTACACCATGCAATATGCTGATATCAGTGATATGAATAAATATATCGACCTGGTATTCATGCGTGCACATATTGTGAACAGTAAATTATCTTCTGACGATATTGCTTTTTTTGCACCCGAACTGAGCGACTGGAAAAAGGTAGTCACCATCTCTGGCGATGCCCGCGGGCCGGTGTCGAACCTGAAAGCCAATAATATAGAACTCTCTGACAATGGCGGTACACACCTGAAAGGTGGGGTGGAAATGCGTGGATTGCCGGATATTGATGAAACCTTCATTGACTTCCATGCCGATGAACTGACTACGAATGGCGGAGAGATTTTGAGCATAGCCCCTTCTCTGCGGAATGTTCCGCAGTTGCGTATAGACAGGCTGAGCAACATCCTCTTCCAGGGTAGCTTTACCGGGTTTATCAATGACTTTGTGGCCTATGGTAAGTTCCAGACCAACATGGGTAGCCTGAACTCTGACCTGAACTTCAAGACCAGCAAAGATGTACCGGTATACTCCGGTAGCCTGACCACGAATGATTTCAACATGGGTGCACTGCTGGATGTACCCCGGCTCTCAACCGTATCGCTGAATGCGAAGGTAAACGGGGCCGGTTTCAACTTTAAGACACTGAATGCCACCGTAGATGCAGATGTACAGAAAATCACGCTCTACGATTACACTTATACCAATATCAAGACAAAGGGTGAGATGAACAAGAAGTTCTTCAATGGCTCGCTTGCAGTGGGTGACCCTAACCTGGATATGGACTTTGCCGGAACTATTGATTTCAATGCACCCGTGCCGGTATTCCGTTTTGATGCTGATATTCGCCATAGTAACCTGAAGGCCATGCGCCTTACAGACGACTCACTCACCTTCCAGGCCAAGCTGGACCTGAACTTTGCAGGTAGCACTATTGACAACTTCGATGGTTCTGCCCGTGTATACGATGTGTCGCTGTACCGCAAGCTACACAGGCTGGAATTTGACTCACTGAATGTATCCACCCACCTGGAGAACAATACCAAGGTACTGGCCATACAGGGTAGCGAGATCAGCGGGTTTGTGAAAGGGAACTATAGCTTTATGGACCTGCCTGATGCTTTCAAATTATTGCTCAATAAGTATTACCCCAGTTACTTCCCTACGACGCCTACCAAAGAAATTAAGCAGGACTTCTCATTTGCATTCCAGATGGGAGACGTGGATAAGCTGATCAGGGGATTTACGGATAAGGTGACCGGCTTTGACCAGTCTAAAATAGATGGATCGCTGAATACCGTGAATGGCAACCTGTCTCTGAATGTATTTGTACCACAGGCCATGTATGGCGGGTATACCGTAAATGACCTGCAACTGAAGAGCTCCGGCAACTTTAACAAGATTGACATTAGTACCAGTATAGGCAGGGTGACCAGCGGGGATAAGGTCATCTTGCAGAATCCATTGATACTGGCCAGCTCCGGCAGGGATACTTCTTACCTGAAAGTAGATCTGCAGGCACAGGACACCTCTTCCCTGGATGGTTTCTATGCAAGAGTGGTAACGGTATCTGACGGGGTGAAGATCAATTTCCTGAACAGTGCCTTTACTGTGAATGAACGACAGTGGAATGTGACACCGGGAAATGAAATTTATTGGAGCAAGGACTTCCTCACTGTACATAACCTGAAAGTGACCCGCAATGAACAGAGTGTGTCTGTAGAAACGAACGAATATAACCCGGACGAATCTACATTCATGATCACGCTGAAGAACCTGAACCTGGCAGATGTGATTCCGGCACAACTGACGCCGATGCGCATAGAGGGCCTGGCAGATGGTAAGATCCTGATTACAGATCCCATGCGAAACCTGGATGTAGATGCCGATATTACAACAAAAGAACTGCGACTGGACAATGACTCCATCGGTCTAGTCACTTTTGCAGGTGGATATAGCCAGGGTACCGGCGAAGCGACTTTTGAGGTGCATAGCGATAATGCCGGCAAAAACCTGGATGCCAAAGGGAGTGTGGGTTTAACAAAAGAAAATAAAAACCTGGAAGGTACAGTGAACCTGAAGGGGGTAGACCTGGTATTGCTGGACCGGTTTGTAAAAGATTATGTGACAGACCTGAAAGGACAGGCAAATGGGGTACTTAATGTAAGTGGTACTACGGACCTGCCTTCGGTGAAGGGCAATCTGAAGGTGGATAGCGCAAAGGTAAGGGTATTGTACCTGGGAACGAATTACACCATTCCTAAGCTGAACATCAATATTGATGATAACCTGATAGAATTTGGCAACTTTACCATCATCGATAAGAATAACAGTAAGGCGACTGGTAGTGGGTATATTTCTCACGACCATTTTAATAACCTGAACTTCGACTTTGATGTGACGGCGAGGAACTTTGTCTTTTTAGGTACGGGTGCTGCAGATAGTGATCTCTTTTATGGAGATGTGATTGCCGATGGTAAGGTGTACTTTCAGGGACCGATGGAAGATATGTTATTGAGAGTACAGGCAAGACCTGGCAGGGGTACGCACTTCTACCTGCCGTTGTCTGACAGTAAAGATATTGGTAAGTCGGACTACATTACCTTCAAGACCTATGGTACGGAAATGAAGGAAGAGAAGAAAAAGAAGAAGGATAATGTGAAGCTGAATGTAAAACTGGATATCTCCGCAACGCCTGATGCACAGATTGATGTGATCATGGATGCGGCGAGTGGTGATATGATTTCGGCGAATGGTACCGGTAATCTTCAGATCAATGTGAACCTGGATGGGGATTTTACCATGTTTGGCAACTATGAGATCAACCTGGGTAGTTACAACTTTACCTTGCAAAGGCTGACCAGCTGGAAGTTTGATATTGATAAGAGCAGTTCTATTACCTGGAATGGGGATCCGCAGGCGGCGAAAGTAGATATTCATGCAAAGTATTCATTGCCGAAGGTAAGTTTGTACAACCTGGTGGGAACGGCTTCTACGGCGACTGATAAGCTGGCGACCCGTACAGAGAGAGTGGATATTCTCATTAACCTGCGGGGGGAACTGATGAAACCGGATATCTCTTACGAGATCAACCTGCCTGAGGTGGGGTCACTGGCGTATGAAAGTGGGGTGGCGGCAAAACTGAAGGAAATAAACCAGGATCAGAATAAGGCGTTGCAACAGATGGCGGGTTTGCTGCTGTTCAACCAGTTCCTGCCGGAAGATCCGAATGCGGCAGGTGCGAATGTGGCGATAACTGGTAAGAATAGTGTGGGACAGGCTTTGAGTGCGCAGGCGCAGGCGATTCTGAATAATATTACGGGGGCGCTGCTGAAAAACAGTGGGATTGGGGTGAATGTGAACTATAGGGCTTATAATATTGGCAACCAGGATAATACGGCGATGGATAGGAACCAGGTGAGTGCAGGGATTACGAGTAACTTCTATAATAACAGGGTACGGTTGTATGTGGGTGGTGACTATGATTGGGGGAAGGCGTCTACATCGGCGAATACGAACCGGCTGGCGGGTGACTTCAGGGCAGAGTATTTGTTGACACCGGAAGGCAGGTTGCGTATCAATGCGTTTAGCAAGTCGGATTATGATGTATATAATTTGGTGAACAGGAATAAGGCGGGGTTGGGTATATCTTATGTACGTGAGTATAATAAGTTTAAGGAGTTGTTTAATGAAAGGTCGAGAAAGCGGTTGATAGATAGTATGAGGCGGGCGGAGATGTTGCGGCAGGAGGAGAGGGATTCGACGGGGAAGCCGGTGAGGGATACGACGCATTAAAGAGTTTGCCGCAGGCCAATTACCTCATTAAAAAAGGGCTTTTGTCATAAACAAAAGCCCTTTTTCTTTATCCTTTTAAGATCTCATGACCCATTTTATCTCTCTTCGTCTTCAAATACACCTCATTATGCGGATTCGGATGAATCTCAATCGGCACATTCTCCACCACTTCCAACCCATACCCCTTCATCCCTGCTCTCTTCTTCGGATTATTCGAAATCAACCTCATCTTAGTAATATTCAAATGCCTCAAAATCTGCGCACCTACACCATAATCTCTCTCATCCATCTGAAAACCTAATTCCAGGTTCGCCTCCACAGTATCTCTCCCCTCCTCCTGTAATTTATACGCCTTCAGTTTATTCAGCAGGCCAATTCCTCTTCCTTCCTGGTTCATATATAATATAAGTCCTTTCCCTTCCTTTTCCACCATCTGCATGGCCTTATGGAGCTGTGGGCCACAATCACATCTCAGGCTATGCAAAATATCCCCTGTCACACAGGAAGAGTGGATCCGTACCAGTACCGGCTCATCTTTCTTCCAATCCCCCTTCTTCAGCGCCATATGGGTCTCGCCTGAATTCAGTTGCTTGAACGCAATCAATTCAAAATCACCATATTCAGTTGGCATATGTACCCTTACCTGTTCTTCAATCAGGGATTCTTTTTTCAGCCTGTATTCAATCAGGTCTTTGATGGAAATCAGTTTCAGGTCGAACTTCACTGCAATCTCCTTCAGTTCCGGCAGTCTGGCCATGGAGCCATCTTCATTCATGATCTCTACCAGCACGCCAGCAGGCTCAAATCCTGCTAACCGGGCCAGATCGATAGTAGCTTCCGTATGTCCTGTACGGCGCAGCACTCCCCCTTTCTTTGCTTTCAAAGGGAAAATATGCCCGGGCTTGCCTAATTCTTCGGAACGAATATTGGGGTCGATCAGGGCCTGTACAGTTTTAGCCCTGTCATGGGCAGAGATACCGGTGGTACAACCATGCCCCAGTAAATCTACAGAAACCGTAAAGGGAGTTTGATGTAAAGCTGTATTATCACGCACCATCATTTCCAGGCCGAGCTCCTCGCATCTTTCTTCAATTAATGGTGCACATATTAATCCACGGCCGTAACGGCTCATAAAGTTGATAATCTCCGGAGTCACATTCCTCGCAGCTGTGATGAAATCGCCCTCATTCTCCCTGTCCTCGTCGTCTACTACTATGACCAGTTTACCCTTCTTTATATCTTCTATGGCTGACTCTATTGTGTCTAACATATCACTGTTGTTATATTGAATAGCAAAGTTAGGGTAAAAAGAGGCACTAAACATTGGACTAATCCCGGATTTTACGCCCTTTTGACAGCACAAAAATTGTCCGGTAACAGGCATCGATTGTCCTATATTTTCTCAATTACCCTCAAACTCACTACCATTCCCCTGTTTTTCTCCACCTCTTATCATATATAAAATATAATCATATAAACATTTACCTGAAATCTAATATAAAAACGGCCCTTGCCCGACAGAGATTTAAGTATTTCAACTAAATCTTATTCGAAATATTAGAATTTCTTCACCTATTAGTTGAACAAACTCGATTTAAAGGCTGTTTTCCCATATAGTTTCGAATTAACCTGCCGATATACTCAATCTTTTAATATGGCTTAACAATTTGTTAATTTCAAGTTAAAGTTCGTAATAAAAATTTTCTAACCTTTGCGCTCTAATAAATCAAACTGCTCAAATATGGGATGTAAAAAACTACTGTTAACTTTCATTGTCTTGCTTAGCTTTTGCTACTCTTTTGCACAGGTAACAACGAGTGCTGTTACCGGTCTGGTAAAAGATGCAAAGGGGGAAGGCCTGATTGGGGCCACAGTTAAAGCCGTTCACGTTCCAACCGGAACCGTTTACGGTACCACAACTCAACAGGGGGGTCGTTACAATATCCCTAACATGCGTGTAGGGGGGCCTTATACCATTACTATTACTTATGTTGGCTACCAGGAACAAAACATTAAAGACCTGTATCTTAGCCTGGGTACTGCATTGACCCAAAACGTAAAACTCGAGGATGCCAGCAAATCTCTGAGCGAAATAACCGTTGTTGGCCAGAGAAACAGTATTATCAGTTCAAACCGCACCGGTACACAGACTAACATCGGCCAGCGCCAGCTGACCGAGTTGCCAACTGTAGGCCGCAGCATCCAGGATTTTGCCCGTTTGACCCCACAGGCTGTATCTACTTACAGCAGCTCAAACGGTAGCCCATTGGGTATCTCCTTTGCTGGCCAGAGCAACAAATTCAACCAATTCACAGTTGATGGCGCCAGTGCAAACGACGTATTCGGTCTGACTGCTACCGGTACCAACGGTGGTCAGGCAAACGTAAATGCTGTTCCGCTGGAATCTGTACAGGAAGTACAGGTTGTACTGTCTCCTTACGATGTGACCCAGAGTAACTTCACTGGTGGTGGTATTAACGCTGTAACCAAATCAGGTACTAACCAGTTCCATGGTTCCGCTTATTTCCTGAACCAGAACCAGGGTTTTGTAGGTCACAACGTACAGAGCGATGTGAAATACGCAACTTATAATAATACAACATGGGGTGCCAGCTTAGGTGGTCCTATCATTAAGAATAAAGCATTCTTCTTCGTAAATGCTGAAAGAAACGACTACAAAACTCCGCTGCCTTATAACCCGGCTGATGCGAGTTCAGGTTCTAAATTCAGCACTGCAAGACTGGATTCTATCCGTAACTACCTGATGACCAACTATGGTTACGATCCAGGTAGCTACACTGATATCAGTTCCAAAGGTTATGCGACTTCCGTATTCGGACGTATTGACTGGAACATCAATGACAAGCATAAGCTGACCCTGCGTCATAGCTATGTAGATGGTAGCAACTACGTAATTTCCCGTAGCGCCACTACTATGACCTTTGGTAACAGCGGTTACTATATGCTCAGCACTACCAACTCTTCTGTAGCTGAACTGAACAGTAACTTCAATGCCACTACATCCAACGTGCTGCGTGTGACTTACAACCGTATCCGCGACAGACGTAATACTTCTGCTTTCCCTTCTATCTATATCACTGAAAGCAGTCTGAACTACAACGCAGGTGCTGATTACTCTTCTGCACGTAACTCACTGGGCCAGGATAACTTCACTATCGTGGATAACCTGACCCTTCAGAAGAAAAAACACACCCTGACCTTTGGTACTGACAACCAGTTCTTCAATACGAACAACGTGTTCCTGCAGTACTACTACGGTTACTATACTTACAGAAGCCTGAGCTCTTTCCTCGCTAACTCTGCTGCACCTTCTTCCTATGGTATCAGCTACTCCGCTAAGGGTGGCGATGACCTGGCTCCAGGTAAGATCCATGCAGGTCAGTTCAGCTTATATGGCCAGGATGTATGGGATATCAACGACAGGTTCCGCCTGACCTATGGTCTCCGTATCGATCTGCCTGTATTCTTCAACAAACCTGACGCAAACACCGGATTCAACGCTTCTGATATCGCTGCTAAATACAACGTTCAGAACAACGTAGTGCCTAAGTCTAAACTGCTGTTCGCACCAAGAGTTGCCTTCAACTACGACGTGAATGGCGATGGTACTACCCAGCTGAGAGGTGGTGTTGGTCTGTTCACTGGTCGTGTACCTCTGGTATGGATCTCTAACGCTTACTCTAACACAGGTGTTGCCTTCACTAAATTCAGTGGTACGCCTGATCCTTCTGTTCGTTTCAACTACGATCCATCTGATGTACACCTGGGTGCTTATATCCCAACTACTGCAGCGGCGCCAACTGAAGTTGACGTAACTGACAAGGACTTCAAATATCCCCAGGTACTGCGTGGTAACCTGGCTATTGACCAGAAACTGCCATGGTGGGGTCTGATTGGTACGATCGAAGGTCTGTATACCAAGACTATCAACAACATTTCTTACCAAAACCTGAACGTAGGTGATCAGGTGGGTACTGTGGCTGTAGGTAACACTACCCGTCCATGGTACAACTTCAAACGCGCTAACAGCAGCTATACTGACGTAATTTACCTGAAAAACACCAGCAAAGGTTATGCTTATAACTTCACTTTCCAGATCCAGAAACCGCTGGATCACGGATGGGCTGGTAGTATCGCGTATACTTATGGTAAATCTACCTCATTGAACGACGGTACTTCTTCTACCGCTTATTCTAACTGGCGTTTTGCTTACAACCAGAATGGCCTGAACAACGTAGATGTAGCTCGTGCTAACTACGATCCCGGTCACCGTGTAACTGCTTTCGCAAGCAAAACTTTCCGTTATGCCAAGAACCACCTGTCTACCACTATCGGTCTGGTTTACCAGGGTTATACCGGTCAGCGCTACTCATTCCTGTATAACTACAACCTGACTGGTGATGATGCTTCCGGTAAAACTGGTTCTGCGAGCTTAGCATATCTGCCTACAGATGCCAGCCAGTTCACAAACCTGACACTGTCTAACGGTACTGTAGTAACTCCTGACCAGCAGCTGGCCGACTTCAAGGATTTTGCTTCTAATAACAAATACCTGCAGGATAACCTGGGTAAAAGCACTATCCGTAACGGTGCAAGAATGCCATGGGAAAGTCACTTCGACCTGAAGATCGCACAGGACTTCATCCTGAAAAACACACACAGACTGGAAGTTGGTTTCGACATCCTGAACGTGGCTAACCTCCTGAACCGTAACTGGGGTTGGTCTTACTACCTGAGCAACCAGTCTGTATCCCTGTTTAGCATCGTATCTCAAACTCAGAACCCAACATTCACCTTTGATAAAACAAAGATGAACAACATCAACGGTATCCTGAGACCATATACAGTGAGCGACTACCTGTCTCGCTGGAGAGGTCAGCTGAGCGTACGCTACAACTTCTAATCTGCATATACACAGATACAAAAAACGCTTCGGTCTAACAGCCGAAGCGTTTTTTTATTATATTTATATGAATGCATGAACAACATTACAAATGGAAGTCCCCTCATCTCGGCCGTGAGTTTGAGATGCTGGTATTCGGAGAGGAAGGTTATCCCCTCATCCTCTTCCCTACCTCTATGGGGCGCCATTATGAACATAAGGAACGGGGCCTTATTCAGGCATTACAATGGTTCATAGACCACCAGCTTATACGCGTTTATTGCCCCGATAGTATTGATGCCCGAAGCTGGTACAACAAACAGGTCTCCCCTGCCCAGCGCGCCCTCAACCATATTGCTTACGACAACCTGCTGCGCCATGAGGTGCTGGAAAGAGTCATGCACGAAACCGGCATCCGCCGCGTAGCTGTAGCCGGCTGCAGCTTTGGTGGGTATCATGCCGCCAACTTTGCCTTCCGCTACCCGGAGCAGGTCTCTTACCTCTTTAGCCTCAGCGGCATTTTTGATATTACCTCCCGCCTGGATGGCCATTATGATGACAATGTGTACTTTCATAATCCCATGGATTACATGCGCGACAACCCGCACGAAGCGCTCTGGCGCATGGGGATTATACTGGGCGTGGCTGACGAAGATATAGCCCGTCACCAGAACGAACGGATGTCAGGGATACTCGCTCACAAGGGAATCAGTCACTGGCTGGATATAAGGCCCAATAAAAAACACGACTGGCCGGTATGGAACGAAATGTTACCATATTACCTTTCCCTTATTAAATAAGCTGGTCAATCCATTGGCGCGAATATTGATCCTCAACCGCTTCTACTGTAAACGGAATCATTGATACACTCAACGTAAAACCTTTTTCAGGATGAAAAAAATAGGCCTTCTCTATGGTCAGGAAAACAGTTTCCCCCAGGCATTCATTGACCGCGTAAACGCTAAAAATGTTAACAACGTCGCTGCTGAATTTGTATCCATCGACAAAGTGATTCAGGGGGTTCCCAATAAATACGCCGTGATCCTGGACCGCATTTCGCAGGATGTTCCTTTCTATCGCACCTGGCTCAAACAGGCTGCCCTGGAAGGAACCGCGGTTATCAACAATCCTTTTTGGTGGAGCGCGGATGATAAATTTGTGAACAATGAACTGGCTGCACGTACGGGTGTCAATGTTCCTAAAACAGCATTGCTCCCCTCCCGCGACCTGCCTGATAACACGACTGGTCAGTCGTTCCGGAACCTGGTATATCCTTTTGACTGGGCCAGCATTTTCGCGCATATTGGTTTCCCCGCTTATATGAAACCTTATAATGGCGGAGGCTGGAAACATGTCTACAAAGTCAATAGTCCTGAGGAATTCTTTGCACAACATGCGCACACCGGCCAGCTCGTGATGATGCTGCAGGAAGAGATTGAATATGATTCTTATTATCGTTGTTATTGCATTGGGGGCAAGTATGTACGTGTCATTCCTTACGATCCGTATCAACCTCCCTATCAGCGTTACCTCGATAAATCGCAGGGTGACGATGACCTGAAAGGTGTGATCTCAGAACAGGTAGCCAACCTGAACCGCTACCTGGGGTATGACTTCAATACGGTTGAAATAGCCGTGCGTAGTGGCATTCCATATGTGATCGACTTCTGGAACCCGGCCCCGGAAGCTGATGAAGGTGCAATTGGTGCGGAGAACTTTGAGTGGGTGGTAGAGACAGCGGCGAATTATGCGATTGAAAGGGCCCTGCGGCAGTTGCCGGGAACGGATAACCTGACCTGGGGGGTGTTTATGACCCATGCGGTGCCAGGGCAACAGACGGCGATTGTACCGGGGGTGAAAAAGACGACGGCGAAGAAGTCGGCAACGCCGGTTGAGAAAAAGAGTGCGGCCAAAAAAGAGGCGGCTGTTAAAAAAGAAGCAACTTCTAAAAAAGAGGCAGCTACTAAGAAAACAACTACTAAAAAAGCAAAGGCCAAAGAATAGGTTGTTTGTTTTATACAACCGGCCTGCATTACGAGCTTTCTCCCCTCAGTTGGTATGCAGGCCATTTTGTTTCAATTCTGCATTTCTATGGCGTCAGCCATAAAAAGAGCACTTTTCCCTGCTGTTGCAGGCATTTTTGTTTCAATTCTGTATTTCTATGGCGTTAGCCATAAAAAGAGCACTTTTCCCTGCTGTTGCAGGCATTTTTGTTTCAATTCTGTATTTCTATGGCGTTAGCCATAAAAAGGGCACTTTTCCTTGCTGCCGCAGGCCTTTTTCCATATTCTTCTTATCTTGGCTCCCTAATTACCATCTATGCTCCGGAATTTCACACTAGGCATTGAAGAAGAATACATGGTCATGGACCCTCGAACGCTCGAACTATGCTCCCATGAACAAAAAATTGTAGAACAGGCCCACAAAGTCATCCCGGAAAAAGTAAAAGCCGAATTTCACCAGGCAGTCGTAGAAGTCGGTACCCACATCTGTGGCAATATCGACGAAGCCCGTGCAGATGTGGCCCACCTTCGCAAAACGGTGGCACAGATTGCCGGTGACCTGGGGTATAGCATCGGTGCTTCAGGCACCCATCCCTTTTCCAAATGGGAAGCCCAGCTTATCACAGACCATCCCCGGTATTTCGAAATCGTAAATGAAATGCAGGATGCCGCCAGGTCTAACCTAATCTTTGGTCTGCATGTGCATGTGGGCATGGAGAACAGGGAAATGGCCCTGCATATTGCGAATTCTGTTCGTTATTTTCTGCCACATGTTTTTGCCCTTAGTACCAATTCTCCTTTCTGGGAGGGTCGAAATACAGGCTTTAAATCTTACAGAACAAAGGTTTTTGATAAGTTTCCCCGCACCGGCATCCCTGATTACTTTGCCAGTATAGAAGAATACGATCGCTATATACAATTACTGGTCAAGACCAAGTGTATTGACAATGCCCGCAAGGTTTGGTGGGACCTGCGTGTACATCCTTTTTACGATACGGTAGAATTCCGGATCTGTGATGTACCACTCACCCTGCAGGAAACCTGTACCATTGCAGCCATCTTCCAGGCGCTCTGTGCAAAGATTTATAAACTGCGCATGCAAAATCTGAACTTCATTATCTACAACCGTGCGCTGGTCAATGAAAATAAATGGAGAGCCAGCCGCTATGGCATAGATGGCAACCTCATTGACTTTGGTAAAGAAGCGGAAGTGAATACCCGTTCGCTCATCTTTGAACTGCTGGAATTTGTGGACGATGTGGTCGATGAACTGGGTAGCCGTCCTTACATCGAGTATACGAAAGAAATCTTACAGCATGGTACCGGCGCTGACAAGCAGCTGGCTGTTTTCAAAGAAAACAAGAACCTGCACAGCGTAGCTGACTTCATTATTCAACAATTCCTCAAAGACTGCTAGCACATGAAAGTAGCCATACTGGACATGTATGAGGGAGTCCCGAACGAAGGGATGCGTTGCATCAGGGAAATACTCGCGGCATATGCTGCGCGTCATTCGCTGGCATTGCAGTGTGATGAATATGAAGTTCGCCTTTCTGCCCAGGTACCTGATCTTTCTTACGATATTTACATTTCTACAGGGGGACCCGGTTCACCGCTGGATAGCGAAGGCAGTGAGTGGGAACAACATTATTTCAACCTGATGGAAGCCCTGATGGCAGCGCAGAAACCAGTGCTGCTGATCTGCCATTCCTTTCAGCTGATGTGTCGGTACCTGCAACTGGGCAATGTGTGCAGACGCCGGTCGCCTGCATTTGGTGTTTTTCCTGTGCATATAAAAGCTGCAGAAGAAAAGATTTTTGAACGGCTGCCTGATCCCTTTTACATCGTAGATAGCCGCAACTGGCAGGTGATTGGATTGGACCACGACCGCATGGCAGCTATGGGCGCCACTGTGTTGGCGATTGAAAAAGAACGCCCCCATGTGCCACTGGAAAGAGCGACGATGGCGATTCGTTTCAGCCCTTATATGATCGGTACACAATTCCATCCGGAAGCGGATGCCACCGGGATGCGGATGTACCTGCTGCAAAAAGAAAAGAAAGATCAGGTGCTTACCAACTATGGTGCTGAAAAATACTACAGCATGCTGGAACAGCTTTCAGATCCGGATAAGATCATGCTCACCTATGATACTTTTATTCCTGCATTCCTGGACAATGCTTTATCTGCTCAATCATGATTCCTTCTTTACGCAAATATTATAACGACAATTTTACTGCGGAGAAATACGCGGCATTTGTTCAATCAATGGCTGCTGCTGCCGGCGAAGCACCTGCTTTTAAAGTAGCGGAAACACCTGTATTTGTGCCAGCTGCGCTGACCAGGCAATTGATTGATACCAGCGAAGCGATTATAGATGTGATTACGCAGCCTGACTTTAAAGCCAGTAGCGAAGCGTCTTTTCCACCGGGTATGAAAGTGCCGGGCGAAAATGAGCATGCACATTTTGTGATCATTGATTTTGCCGTGTGCCAAAATGCGGCGGGAGTGTTGCAGCCACAGCTGATAGAGTTGCAGGGCTTTCCTTCGTTGTATGCATTCCAGGAGCTGATGGCAAAGGAATTTAAACGCCATTTCCAGGTGCCGGATACAGTGAATAACTATTTTAATGGGTATGATGACAGCAGTTATTTAGCCTTGCTAAAAGAAATTATTGTAGGCCCTTATCAGCCGGAAGAAGTGGTATTGCTGGAAGTAAAGCCGCATGAGCAAAAGACACGTATTGATTTTTACTATACCCAAAAGGTGCTGGGAATACCCCTGATCTGTATTACAGACCTGGAACAAAGGGGCAATCAATTATATTATAAGGATACTTTAATTAAACGCATTTACAACCGGGTGATCTTTGATGACCTGGAAAGACAATCGGCTGCATTGCCTGCACATGTGTCTTTGTTCCAGGATTTTGAGGTGGAGTGGATTACCCATCCGAACTGGTTTTACCGGATCAGTAAGTACACGCTGCCTTTTATTCATAGTGAATTTGCACCGGAGAGCTGGTTTCTGAATGCAAAGGAATTGCCAGCCGACCTGGAGAACTATGTGCTGAAACCACTTTTTTCATTTGCAGGTCAGGGGGTAGTGATTGATGTGACACCTTCGGATATAGCCGGGATTACAGACCCTGAGAACTGGATTTTACAGCGCAAAGTACAATATGCACCAGCAATTGTAACACCGGATGGACCTGCTTATTGCGAGATCAGGATGATGTATTTGTGGAAGGATGGCGCACCCCGGCCATTATTGGTGCATAACCTGGCGCGGATTAGTAAGAGTAAAATGATTGGGGTGACGAAGGATAAAACTCATACCTGGGTAGGCGGAACCTGCGCCTATTTTGAACAATAAAGAAAGGCTGACCAGAACTCAAGTGCCTAACTTTTTGGGGCACTTCAGTTCTGGTCAGCCTCTTTAATTCTTTTATTTCCCGAACTTATCCTGCCAGTACAACATACCACCGGTCAGGTTCTTTACATTCTGAAATCCCATTGTTTCCAGGATCATGGCTGCCTGGCTGCTTCTGCCACCGCTTCTGCAATACACAATCACTTCTTCATTTTTCAAGTCTTCCAGCTCATCTACTTGCATGGCTCTTATTTCGCCCAGTGGCACCAGGATGCCACCGATATTAAACTCTGCATGCTCGTGTGGTTCTCTTACATCCACGATGTGCAGGGATTCACCATTATCAATACGTTGTTTCAGTTCTTCAGCAGTTATATTTTCCATCGCTGTAAATTTTATATGTTAAACGATTATGGGGTATACTACTTTATTTTTCCGGCTCAGGGGTTGAATCGCTTCCACCTTTCGCAGGTGCGGTGGGCGACAACCAGATGTCCACCACTTCTCCTGCCCTCACCATGCTCAGCTCCTGCAGTGAATTTCTTGGCATTGGATCCTGTTTGACCACAAATGCATTGGCGGTATCTGTCACCGAAGGATCTACCATGACGGTACCCAGGTTCAGGTTTCTGCCACTCAGGGTTACCTTGGCTTCCTGGAAGGTCATCCCGATCAGGTCCGGTACGGGGTTCTCTATACTGCCTGTACCGCTACTCAGTACCAGTGTGATACTGCTACCTTCGGGAACCTGTCTGCCGGCTTTTACCAGTTTACCATTCAGCAGCTGCTGCAATACGGTATTGGTGGCAAAGTCCGGTTTATAAATCGTATCTCCTACATTCAGCCTGCGGCTATGCAGGGTCATTTCAGCACTACGAAAAGTGAGACCTACCAGGTCGGGCATATCCACCATTGGCGGTACTACCTTATTGATAGTCAGATAAATAGTTCTTCCCACTTTCACTACTGCACCTTTGGCAGGGGTTTGCTCCCATACAGCCAGGGCAGGCAGGCTATCAATAAAAATGGAGTCTCTTACATCTACGTTGAACCCGGCATCTTCCAGCTGTTTGGTAGCATCTTTCACACTCTTGCGATATACGTCAGGCACAGTCAGGGTTTCTCCATGCTTAGTAATCACCCCCAGCAGCATGAAGAAAATCAGCCCCAATACCAGGAATAACCCTACCGCTACGGCCAGGTTAAACCCAAAGGAGCGTTTTGTAATTTGATTGAACACAGATTATATTTTAACTTAAAGATAGCGTTATCTTATACCGCTTTGTTATTTCCTCAGGCACTCTTCAATTAATGTGCCGTAAAACTCCTGCAGGGTCTTACCGGCAGCTCTTACCTGCTGGGGCACGAGGCTGTTCTCGCTCTGACCAGGCATGGTATTTACTTCCAGGAAGAACAGGCGGTTGTTTGCTTCTTCGTAAATGAAATCTGCACGCACAATACCTCTGCAATTCAACTTGTTGTACAGTTCTTTGGCAGTATTCCTGATCAGCTCACATACATCGTCTGGTGCTGGTGCAGGGGTGATTTCTTTGGTAATACCGGGCGTATATTTCGCCTCATAATCAAAGAATTCTTTGCTGCTCACGATTTCTGTGAGGGGCAAAACAGTGAGTTCGCCATTTACTTTATATAAACCGCAGGTAATTTCCCTGCCTTTGATAAACTCTTCGATCAGGATCTGCACATCTTCTTTGAAAGCCTTGTCGATGGCAGGTTGCAGTTCTTCAGCGGTATTTACTTTAGACATACCGATGCTGCTACCGCCTTCAGCAGGTTTCACAAATACGGGCAGCCTGAGTTGTGCTAATATTTGTTTGGTATCGTATGGCTGATTACTGAAGATATGCACAGATTTGGATACATTCACTACATTCAGGGCGGCCACTACCTTATTGCAATAGCTCTTATTGAAGGTCAGGGCGGAGGTCACCATGCCGCAGCTGGTAAATGGAATTCCCAGCATTTCAAAATATCCCTGCAGGCGGCCATCTTCACCAGGTGTACCGTGAATGCCGATGAAAACTGCATCAAAAGTTATCTTTTCCCCCTTGATAGTCAATGAAAAATCGTTCTTATCGACTGCTATCGCCTGCCCATCGTCCCCCGTATAATTCCAGCCATCTTTTGTAATAACTATTTTATACACATTGTATTTGCTGCTATCCAGGTTTTTCTCAATTGTTACGGCACTTTGTACGGAGATGACATATTCTCCTGAGTATCCGCCGGCAACAAGGGCGATATTCTTTTTCATATGATAATTAATAATAAGCGGATAAAGTTAATAGAAAAATGGGGGATGTAAACTTTTTTACCCTAAAAAGAAGGGGAGAAAAGGCAATTTCTACCCTTTCTCCCCTTTTAGGTTCGGTATGCGTGCCAGCGATTTAAGGCTGACGACCAGTTACCGATAATTCCTTATGCTTCCTGATTAAATATGTAATTTATTCTTCTTAGCCAGCAGTTCTTCTTCAGACTCCTGGTACATTTCGTCTGGTACACAACAGTCTACCGGACATACTGCCGCACATTGTGGCTCCTCGTGAAAGCCTTGACACTCAGTACATTTATTTGGAACAATATAATAGCTGTCAACAGCCAGGGGAGCATTACGCTGGTCGGCATCGATAGAAGATCCATCCATCAGCACATAAGAACCTTTAATTGTAGTGCCATCTGCCATTGCCCACTCAACGCCACCTTCGTAGATTGCGTTATTTGGGCACTCAGGTTCACAAGCTCCACAATTAATACATTCATCTGTTATTTTGATTGCCATGTTATAAACTTTTTGTTTAAGAAGTAAGCCATTAATTTTGCAGACAAAAATAGAATATCTCGCTTTAAAAAGTTAATTATTTATATAGATTCATGAGCAGTACAGAAAAAGTAGCGGCCCTGGTACGTTTAGGTCAATACCTGACAAGCGATGATCCGGCGCTGGAAACAGTTAAGGAAAGGGCTTTTCAGGCGAATGGCTGGTTCACCCCGGAGTTTATTGACCTGGCGCTTCGCCAGATTAGTGACAATTTCCTGGATGCAGCGCGCCTCAACAGCTGGATCAATGCCTATCCGGAATTGAACAATGGCAAACCTGCCCGTACAGTGGGCATTGTTACCGCTGGTAACATCCCCCTCGTTGGCTTTCATGACTGGCTCTGCGGTTTCGTGAGCGGCCACAACGTTCGCCTCAAGCTGTCGTCGAAAGATGTAATACTGATGCAGCATGTGCTTGATAAGATGAATGAATGGCACCCCGAATGGGCAGAGCAGACTACGGTGCAGGATATGCTGAAGAACTGTGATGCCTATATTGCAACGGGTAGCAACAATTCTTCCCGTTATTTTCAGTATTACTTTGCGCAGTATCCGCACATTATTCGCCGGAACCGGACATCGGTAGCTATCCTTACGGGGGAAGAAACCCAGGGAGAGCTGGAAGGGCTGGCGGATGATATTAGTATTTACTTTGGACTGGGTTGCCGCAATGTAACTAAGGTGTATGTACCCCAGGGGTATGATTTCACCGCTTTGCTGGAAGCGCTGCGCAAGTATAGTTATCTTGCCGATCATCATAAGTATAAGAATAATTACGATTATAACCTGGCTTTGATCCTGCTCAACAATAGTCCTTTTATGACGAATGAGAGTGTGTTATTGCAGGAGGCAGCGCCGCTGTTCTCCCCGCTGAGCGTGCTGAACTATGGGTATTATACTGATAAAGATGCGCTGGCGGCTGAGTTGCAGGTGAGTGAGGATTTGCAGTGCCTGGTGGGAAGGGGGTTTACGCCGTTTGGAACGGCACAGCAGCCGTTGTTGACGGATTATGCGGATGGGGTGGATACGATGGAGTTTTTGAGTAAATTATAGATAGAGGGGGCGATCGGATAGGTCGCCCCTTTGTTTTGAGAAAGAGCGGGCGGGACTATCTTTTGAAGAAAGTAGCCTCTTTATTTAAGAAAAGACCGTCGGCGTTACCGTTTCCAAGAAGGTAACCCTTTTTATTTTGAGAAAAGACCGTCGGCGCTACCGTTTCCAAGAAGGTAACCCTTTTTATTTTGAGAAAAGACCGTCGGCGCTACCGTTTCCAAGAAGGTAACCCTTTTATTTTGAGAAAAGACCGTCGGCGCTACCGTTTCCAAGAAGGTAACCCTTTTATTTTGAGAAAAGACCATTGGCGCTACCGTTTCGAAGAAGGTAACCCTTTTATTTTGAGAAAAGACCGTTGACCTTACGGTTTCAAAGAAAGCCGCCCCTTATTTTGAATAAAAAACCCCTACATCTTTCGCGAAGCGAATGCCCCTCAAATAACATTTTGTCCGATTCCATCGTTATTTTGTCAGTACCTCCGTTACTTTGTCACCCATCCTTTAAGATGGCATTAACCTTTCATATAATAAACTGTTAAAGTAACAATAGCACTGGTTGTATGAATCATCTCCCCCCTTAAATTTGTATCAGAGGCACTAAAATTGTTATGTTCCTTATATCAAGTTCAAAAAAAACCTAAACACAAAAAATATGAAATTCCGGCAAATTGCGGCAACTGTTCTAATCAGCGCGGCCACTGCCTTTGCCAGCGTATTTGTTTACAGCAAATTTCAGCCCCGGCAGGCAGGTCCCTATCAAAATGGATCAGACAACATCCCAGTAAACTATACCAGCTACATGCCTGGTACAGAACACAGAAACCTCACTCCACCTACAGACTTTTCAGCGGCAGCTAAACTGGCCGTTCCGGGTGTAGTTCACATTAAGACGAAAATCAATCCCCGCCAGGTCACAAACAACCTGCAAAGGAGAAGAAGCGTACTCGAAGACCTCTTCGGCGATGACTTCTTTGGGGATGAATTCCAGGGTGGCGGCGGCGGACGTAAATATTATGTTCCCGGCCAGATGGCTTCCGGCTCCGGCGTACTCATCTCTGACGATGGTTATATCGTAACCAACAACCACGTTGTTGACGACGCGGACGAAATCACCGTTACACTCAATGACTACAAAACTTACAAAGCAAAAGTGATCGGTACCGATCCTAACACCGACCTCGCAGTAATCAAAATAGATGCGAAGAACCTGCCTTACCTGCTGTATGGCAGCTCTGACGATGTTGAAATCGGGCAGTGGGTACTCGCTATCGGTTATCCATTAAACCTGGAAACTACCGTGACTGCAGGTATCGTGAGTGCGAAAGCGCGTTCTATCGGTATCAACAAGCAGGCGAAGAGAAACGCGATCGAATCTTTTATTCAGACAGATGCTGCTGTGAACCAGGGTAACAGTGGTGGTGCACTGATCAATACCGCAGGTGAACTGATTGGTATTAACTCTGCCATCGCCTCTCCTACCGGTGCATATGCAGGTTACTCTTATGCGATTCCGGTGAACCTGGTGAAGAAAGTAGTGAATGATATCATGAAGTATGGTAATGTACAACGTGCTTACCTCGGTATCAGGTACCAGGATCCGAATGCTATTCCTGAAGAGAAATGGGGAGAATATGGTATAAGAAGAGATGTGAATGGTGTGGTAGTGACAGATGTGGTAGCAAGTGGTGCAGCGGCGGATGCAGGCATACAGAAGGGTGATGTGATTACTGGTATTAATGGTATCAATACTCCTTCTATTCCGCAGATGACGGAGCAGATTGCAAGGTTTAAACCTGGTGATAAGATTAGCATCAACTACCTGCGTGGAGATAAGGCGCGGACAGCAAATGCAGTGCTGAAGAATATAGATGGGAATACCAATATTGTGAAAGCAACGGTGATTGATGCGCTGGGCGCAGACCTGGTGACACTGGAAAAAAGTGATGCGGCGAAGATTGGGATTCGTGGTGGTGTGTATGTAGATAATATCAGTAGTGGGGTGTTGAAGAAACAAACGAATATGAAACCTTCTTTTATTATTATGAAAGCAGGTGATCAGGCGGTGACTTCAGTGGAGCAGCTGAGAGGGATTCTTGAGAAACAGAAGAAGGTGCAGTTGGAAGGGGTGTATCCTGAGTTGAATGGGGTGTACTATTATAATATTGATTTGACGAATAGTACTGATTTTTAGTTATCGTTTTTCATATAGGTTTATAAGTTAAGGAGAGAAGGGCTCTGGTTGAAAGACCGGGGCTTTTCTTTTTTTGAGATTGGCCTGCGGCAGCAAGGAAGAGCTTTATTTGTTCGGCTGGCGCCGATGGGGAGAAGGGATCTTTGTGACATTGGCATCAGCCGAAAGAGGTAGGACTTCCTGACATTGGCATCAACCGAAAGAGGTAAAACTTCCAACATCTGCATCGGCCTGTAGAGATAAGACGTTCCTAAAATCGGCGGCAGCCGAAAAAAAGAGAAAACTTCCTTGCTGCCGCAGGCCAATAAAAAAAATGCCCGGCTCCCGCCAGGCATTCATATCTTTTAAAAAACCAAATTTACAAATTAATCACCCCCTTCAACTGCGCAAAAAACTCATCCTTCTTCCTCGAACTAATCGGTATATTCTTCTGATCGCTCATCACCACAGCCGTTCCCAACCCCTTTATAATCTTCACAATATGATGAATATTAATCAAAAAAGACTTATGCACCCTATAAAACCCTTTATCACTCAACATCTCCTCATACTCCTTCAGTGACTTGGATATCAAATGCGATACATTATTGATCAACTGAATCTTCGTATAACTATCAAACGCTTCACAATAAATAATATCCTTCAGATCTATCACATTGTACCCATCATTCACCGGAATCACTATCTTAGAAAAAGCATTGTCATTATTCTTCACATAATCCTTCAGTATAGACGCCAGCTCATTCAACCTCCCTTTCTTACTCTTCTTCACCTTCTCCAATGCATCCTCCACCTCACTCACCTTAATAGGCTTGAGCAGATAATCCAACGCGGCAAACTTAATTGCCTGCAAAGCATATTCCTGGAATGCAGTGATGAAGATGACTTCGAAGTTCAACACAGGAAACATTTCCAATAACTGGAATCCATTATGTGGCGGCATTTCAATATCCAGAAACAGTACATCGATCTGGGTATTTTTAATCATTTCCGCCGCGTCATGAATGTTCTGCGCCTCCCCGACTACCGTAACATCCTTACAGTAATTTTCAAGAATATTTCGCAAAATGTGGATGTTGCGGACTTCATCGTCTACGATCGCAGCTTTTATATTACTCATAACATCTTAACAATGGGAATCAGAATTTCAACGAGCGTACCCTCTTTATTGCCGAAACCTGACTTAAATTTATCAATAATTTCTAACTTTCCAACATTTCCATTAAAAGATTTTATAATCTGCAACCGCTCCCTGATCACGCTCAGCGCCGTAGATTCGTGCTTTATCAGGCGTCCGCTCTTCAGCTCATTTGCCCTGTCCCAACCTATTCCATCATCGTCTACAGAACAGTAAAGCATATCTCCTTTCAGCATCAGTTTTACCTCCAGGTGCCCACTGCCGTTCTTAGGTGCCAGGCCATGCTTGATCGCGTTCTCCACGATCGGCTGGATAATCATAGGGGGTATATAGATCGTATAATCCTTCAATGCATCTTCTATCGCAAAGTGGTAGGTGAAGACATTTGCAAATCTAATCTTCTCCAACTCAATATAACGGGTGAGGAAGGCAATTTCTTCATCCAGCGAGATATAGGACTTCCTGGAATTATTGAGCATTTGCCGCATCAAGGTAGCGAAATCTGCTAAGAAATTCAGGGCCTGCTTCTCCTCTTTTTCCATGATCAGGTGCTGCACACTGTTCAGCGAGTTGAATATAAAGTGTGGATTCATCTGGTTGGTCAGGGCTTTGGCCTCCAGTTCTGCAATCCGCCTGTTGTATTCCGTCTTTCGTTTTTCCCCGTCCTTGAACCGCAGGAAGATATACCGGAGTATAAACGCAACCAGCAGTAATGCCAGCAGGATCACGATTCCCCTTGCCCACCATTGCTGGTACCACCGCGGTAGTATCGTCATCGTAATGGCCACCGGCTGGCTCCACTCGCTCTTATACTTCCTGGCCCTGATCTGCAATTCATAGGTACCGGGCTGCAGGTCGGGGAAAGGTACGATATTCGACATTGTCGTGATCCAGCCACTGCCCGTATCGCTGGAAAAATTGTATTGGTACTCGACCAGGTCCGGCAAATCGTAGGCGATCGCACCAAATTCCACTTCGAACGAAGCCTTGCGCTGGTACAGCAAGGTAATCTTTTTAGAGGGCAGATAGGTACTGTCGCCATACCTGATATGGCTCAGGTACACCGGAGGCGGCACCGTATCTACCGGCAAATTGTTATCACTGAAATAACTGAGTCCGTTGGAAGTCGCAATGTACAATACCCCATGCTGGTAGTATACTCCCCTGGTATCGTCACTCATCAAACCATCGTTGCTGGTAATATTCCGGATCAGGGTCTGTGTATGTGCATCAATGACTGACACACCTTTGTTAGTAGAAACATACAACCGGCCCACTCCATCGTAATACAGTTGCTGGCAGATGTCGCTCACCAGTTTGTCGGCAGAGCCAATATGCTTTACCACACGATTGTTCTTTAGTACGTACAATCCCTGATCTGCCGTACCTATCCACAGGTAGCCGTCTATATATTTCAGGTCTTTGACAGGTTGGTGCAGTTCTACCTCTGTGCCCGGAATCACTACTTTGGCCGATCCGTCTTTGCCATAAAACAAGCCGGAACCTGTACCTACATAGTAAGATGAATCGCTTACGCTGGCGATAGAAGTAATCTGTACATCCGGTACCGCCACTGAATAGTTCTCTTCTATCACCTGGTCTTTCGACACTGCCCTGATTTTGCCATTTGGCCCTACGTCCACATCCTTCATATTCCTGATAGGCAGTAATACGGATATCTGCTGCTGCAGGGTATTGAAGGTAAACAGTCCATTGTCTGCACCAATCAGTATCTCATTGTCTTTATAAGGTAATATACTGAGAATGCTGTTCCGGCCACTGGTGTTATCCAGGTTAAAACGCCGGATCACGTTGTTACTATCGATTGTATTGAGTACACCGGCATTCTGGCCTACCAGCAGGATGCCGGTTTTGCGGTCTTTGCATATGCTAAAGATAGAGTGGGAATACAGCCCGTTTGTATTATCGAGGTAATTAAAATAAAAGTTTTTGTAAGGGATGTTGTACACACCATCACCAAAGGTGGTAATCCAGATGTTGCCATCACGATCTTTCAGTACAGAAGTGATATAGTGATTATCGAGCAACTTATTAATATGCCGGGCGCCTTTGAAAAAGTCTTTCAGGTAATACAATGCACGGGGAGTGCCGATCCACAGGTCATCGTTGTCCAGGCATACATTACTGATTTCATCGTTGATACCCCAGTCAGGACCGTTGAAGAAACAGGTGGCTTCTTTATAGCTATAGGTATAGACCGTATTTTTGAGAATGACGATCGGGTTCTTCCGGATCCTGCCAATGAATACATCATCGTCTATGGGATAGGGAGAAGAAAGGAATATCTTTATATTGGGGTTATTGATATCTGTCAGGCTGCCGAGGTTAAAGTAATTCTGGAGGCGCCTGTAGATAGTATCGTTGCGCAGCAAGTGAAAAAGGTCGACATGGCCTTGCTTATATTCTGTTTTCCTGCCGCTGTACTGGATGATCCTGTTGTCTGTATTGAGAAACCAAATATAATCTTCATCACCCTCAAACATGTACTGCATATATTGTCCATGAGAGTCGATACGCAGCGAGGAATCATTGGCAGCTGAGTGAATTTGGTTATTAAAGTAAAAAGAGGGCAGTCCATTCAGGGTGGAAAACCATACCCTGCCTTTGGAATCGGCCGACAGTTTCACCACATCATTGTCTGTGAGGCCATCTTTTTTGGCGTAGTTGCGGAAGCGTTTTCCGTCAAATTTGCTCACACCTGTGGGGGTAGCGAACCAGATAAAACCTTCTTTATCCTGTACGGCGGCATACACGGTGGCATTGGCCAGACCATCCTTTACATTATAGTTGCGGATCATGGGCCCCTGTGCCGATGCGGAATTGCATAAGCACACAGTCAACAGTATCCAACATAATATGTAGCGGACTGCAGGCATGAATAAGGTCAGATTTTGAAGATTATCTATCCGAAGGAAAACAGGACCAATCTAAGGATCAGCCCTGCTCCCGGAATATCTCTGAGTAGAGGAGTTAACAGGCAGTAATCCGGCCTTATCAACTCATCAATTAATAAGCTCTCGCGAATAATACACGCTGCGTAGAAGGTTTACCGGTCAGGATGCAGGTACCTGCTTCCTGTGGATTGTTCAAAGGAATACAACGGATGGTAGCCTTTGTACGCTCTTTGATTTTTTCTTCTGTTTCGGTCGTACCATCCCAGTGTGCAGAGATGAACCCCCCTTTTTCGTCCAGCAGTTTTTCAAACTCTTCCATCGTGTTGGCAGGTGTAATGTGCTCGTCACGATAGGCTTTTGCCTTATTGTACATTTGCTGTTGGATATCATCCAGCAATGTGCCGATATAAGCACCCAGGCCATCCAGGGACTGACTGAATTTTTCTTTGGAGTCGCGGCGGGCTACTTCAGCTACATTGTTTTCCAGGTCTCTGGCACCAAGTGCAATACGTACAGGCACACCCTTCATTTCGTATTCCGCAAATTTCCAACCAGGACGGTTGTTGTCTGCATCATCATATTTCACACGGATACCTGCTTTTTTCAGATCGCTCATGATCTCATTCACTTTCGCATCGATCTTTTCTTTTTGCTCAGCACCTTTATATATAGGCACGATCACCACCTGCAGTGGGGCAATGCGTGGAGGCAGTACCAGCCCATCATCATCACTGTGAGCCATCACCAGGGCACCAATCAGGCGGGTAGATACACCCCATGAAGTGGCCCATACATGCTCCAGTTTATTTTCTTTGTTAGTGAAAGTTACGTCAAATACCTTAGCAAAATTCTGGCCAAGGAAGTGAGAAGTACCTGCCTGCAGTGCCTTACCGTCCTGCATCAGCGCTTCGATACAGTAAGTATCCAGTGCGCCGGCAAAACGCTCTGCAGGAGATTTTACCCCTCTTACTACTGGCAGGGCCATATAGTTTTCTGCAAAGTCAGCGTATACTTCCAGCATCTGTTCTGCTTCTGCAATAGCTTCATCGGCAGTAGCATGGGCGGTATGCCCTTCCTGCCACAGGAATTCTGCTGTACGCAGGAATAAACGGGTACGCATCTCCCAGCGCACAACGTTTGCCCACTGGTTGATGAGCAACGGCAGGTCGCGGTAAGACTTGATCCAGTCTTTATAGGTATTCCAGATAATTGTTTCGGAGGTTGGGCGCACAATCAGCTCTTCTTCCAGCTTTGCAGCAGGATCTACTACTACACCGGGGCCGTCAGGATTCTTCATGAGCCTGTGGTGAGTTACCACGGCACATTCTTTTGCAAAGCCTTCCACGTGATCTTCTTCCTTACTCAGGAAGCTTTTGGGGATGAACAACGGGAAGTAGGCATTCTGATGCCCTGTATCTTTGAATTTTTTGTCCAATACATCGCGCATTCCTTCCCAGAGCGCAAATCCATAAGGCTTGATGACCATGCATCCCCTTACGGCAGAATAATCGGCTAAACCGCCCTTCAGCACTAAATCATTATACCATTGTGAATAGTCTTCGGAACGGGCCGTGATCTCTTTACTCATTTAAAACTTGATTATATAATTGTCGATTATTGTACTCATTTATAACCTATTACGTAAGTTGTCCAAAATATTATACATTAATTAGATATTTTGGCGTAATATTTGCACTTGATATATTACCAAAAGGTAAAATGTCACAAACCTACATGAAAATCAGAAACGTGCAAATAGTTTAGTAAAATATTATGAGCGGTTTAGTATTCTTGTAACGTTTACCGACATTTGAACGTTAAAATAGTGTAAATTTATAGTGTAATTCAGGCTAAAAATTCCGACAATGAAATCAGCTCCTTACCTCGCTGTACTGACGCTAATGATATTAAGTAGCTGTTCGTCAGCATATAAAACCACTCAAACACCGGACGATGTGTACTACTCTCCGAGAGTTAAGCCTACCTATGCATCCTCAAATAATAATAACCGGGATGATAACGTTTCATATACCGATACTGAAGATGGGGGAACATATGTTAACTACGACGATGACCAGGGGGATTATGCACGCCGTTTAAGTCTGTTTAATAACAATACTTATACCGGTGGTTTCTATGATTACTATGGCACACCTGGTATTTATTCCAGCATGTATGCCAATCCATATTATTATGGCTATGGCAGTTCCTTCAGCTTAGGTTTTGGATATGGTTACGGTTATCCTTACTGGGGTTCTGCATTCAGCCTTGGTTTTGGCTTCGGCTATCCTTACTATGGCTTTTATGATCCATTCTACTATCCTTATTACGGATATTATGGTTATCCATACTACTACGGCGGATACTATGGTGGCTATTATGGCCATGGCTATGGTTATGCCGGTGGTTACAGACGTGCTACACGCAACACCTCATTTTCCACAGGGGGATCTTCAGGTGGTCGTTTAGTAGGTTCAAACGGTGGACGTGTGAGAAGTACAGACTTCCGTCCGAGCAGGGTGGTGAACGACAATTCAGGTGGCCGTTTGAGCAACAACGGTTCTTCTGCAGGTTCTTACCAGCCAAGACGTACCTATACGCCTTCATCTGGTGAGCGTACTACCACAGTTGACAACAGCGGTGGCCGTAGTACATATCAACCCAGCAGATCCAACTATACACCTGCCAGGTCTTACTCACCTCCACAGCAGCAATCTTATCAACCACAGCGTTCCTATTCACCAGCTCCATCTTATAGCCCAGGCCGTGTGAGCGGCGGCGGTGGTGGTTCCTTCGGTGGCGGAGGCGGCGGTGGTCGCGTAGGTGGCGGTGGAAGAGGCCGTAACTAAACCTTAAAATGATTTGATCATTGATATTCTTAAAAATCTACCCTGGTCAAAATAGGCCGGGGTATTTTTTAACCCTTAATTCTACCATAATGATGAAAAGAATGGTGTTAGCCATTGCTATGACAGGAGCCTGTATCTCACTTCAAGCACAAAATATTGACGACGCTTTACGATTCAGCAGCAGCGCTCCATCAGGAACAGCCCGTGCACAGGCCGTAGGTGGGGCACAGGGCGCATTGGGCGGGGAAGCCTCTTCCATGTACATTAACCCTGCTACAGTAGGTTTCTTCAGAACAAGCGACTTCTCTTTTACCGTTGGTGTTCCTTCTATATCTTCTACCGGTACTTACCAGGGCCTGTCATCCAGCGACTCCAGGACTAACCTGAATATCTCTAACGCTACCATTATCTGGGGCGGCAGAAGAAAGAAACCCGGCAGTAAATGGCAAAACTTCAGCGGCGGTATCGGCGTAAACCGTACGTACAACTATAACCAACGTACTTATTACACCGGCGATATCTCTAACTCCTCCCTTTCTTTAAACTATTACCTGGCGGCAGATGCAGCAGGAATTACCGATCCCAATGCACAGTTGGGCGGAAATCCGGACCAGACCATCCTGGCACACTCCTCTTCCCTGGCCTACCAGACATACCTGATCAACCCTGTTAAGAATGCAGACGGCTCCTTCGCAGGTACCTTCTACTCTGCTGCAGAAGCGACTGATAACAGCGTAAAAGTACGTCAGGAAAGCACCAGTTTTGAAAGAGGGGGTAATACTGAATTTGCTGGTTCCTTCGGTGCAAACTACGACGATAAGTTCTACATTGGTGGTGGTATCGGCGTTCCAAACGTACAATACAGAAGAGACCTGACCTGGAGAGAAACAAATATCAATACCGTAGCTGCAGACCTCAACTACTTCACCACTACTGAAGTACTGAGAACCTACGGTACCGGTATCAATGCAAAACTGGGTGTCATTTACAGACCAGTTCGTTCACTGAGCCTGGGTGCAACCGTACACTCTCCTTCCTGGATCTGGCTCACAGACGAGTACCATACCGATATGACCACTTCTACGAAGACAAATGGTGTAAATTCATTCTCTTCGCGCGATAGCCGGTACGATGGCCTGGATGATGAATCCAAATACACCATCCGTACGCCATGGAAAGGCATTCTGAGTGCTACCTACCTGTTCGCTCCTTCTGCCGATACCCGTAAACCTACAGGTTTCATCTCCTTCGATTATGAGTATGTAGACTATGCTTCCATGCATTTCCGGTTCAAAAACAATGACGGTTATGACCGCGAATCAGAAACCGACAGGAACAATGCGATTAAGGATACTTACCAGGCGGCGTCCAACTTCCGCGTAGGTGGTGAGTTGAAAATACATACCGTGGCTTTCCGCCTGGGTTACAGCTACTATGGCAGCCCTTACAAAGTAAGCAGCCTGGATGGTGCACGCTCCTACTACTCCGGTGGCGTTGGCTATCGCAACAATGGCTTCTATATGGACTTTGCCTTTATTTATGGCGCTTCTACCAGTTATAACCAGCCATATACCATGCTGGCCAATAACATGAATTATGTAACACCAGATCCTGCAAAGATTGAGAAACACTCTTATACAGGACTGGCTACCTTTGGCTGGAAATTCTAAAGTTTTATATAAAATTTGAAAAGCGCTTCTGTTAATAGCAGAAGCGCTTTTTGTTTTCACCCAAAAAACATACTTTTAATCCCATACTTATTTTCCTATATATTATGAATATCCGCTCCTATACCGTGCTATTGTTGTTACTACTGCAATCTGCTTATGCAAAAGCACAGGATGACCCTGACAACATTGAGCTGGCCTCCTCTTCCGAAACCTTCGAGTTTCAATACAATGCCAAACAAAAGCAGGTCACGGTAAAACAACTCATCCATAAAGACTTTGTCTGCAACAGTTTCCGCGCCACTATCCCCTTCTCCGAGCCCTACAATAACCAGGAAGAGATCACCGACCTCACGATCCTGACAGACGGCAAGAAAAACCGGACTATCTCCCCCACCTACGATTACCTGAATATTGACGAATACTTCTACTCTGACCAAAAGATCTGTTATTTCAACCTTCCCTTTTCCAAACAAGGCGCACACAATGAAGTAAATATCGAAAAAGCCATTCACGATCCCCGCTACCTAACCACCGTCTATCTGACCGACTACTACCCTTCCAAACTAAAAACCATCACCATCATCGTACCCCGCTGGATGAACATCGACATCCATACATTTCATTTCGAAAATCAGAAAATAAAAACGGAAAAGTCGTACGACAAAGATCGTGATGCGGATGTGTATACTTATACCGCCACCAACCTGGCTGCCATGAAAAAGAGTACCATGAGCCCAGGTCCCAGCTGGATCTACCCGCACATCCTGGTTCGCAGCAAGAGTGCAGACTACAAAGGTGAAAAAACAGTTTACTTCAATACGACCAACGACCTTTATCAATGGTGTCATAATCTTGCTTCCCAGCTACACCCTGACACCGCTGTATTAGGCGCCAAAGCCAGGGAAATCACTGCCGGCATTCCGGATAAGTTTGATCAGCTCAAAGCTGTCTTCTACTGGGTAGAAGAAAACATCCGCTACATAGCCTTCGAAGATGGTCTTGCCGGGTTTCGCCCCGACGAAGCCCACGAAGTAATGCGTAAGAAATACGGAGATTGCAAAGGTATGGCAAACCTTACGAAAGAGCTGCTGCTGCGCTGTGGCCTGGATGCAAGACTGTGCTGGATAGGCACCAATCATATCATGTACGATCACAGCATTCCCTCCCTGAATGCCGACAATCACATGATCTGCGCTGTACAATACAACAACAAATGGTGGTTCCTCGATGCCACTGAAAAATATATGCAACCCGGCATCTATGCAGAACGCATTGCCGGCAGACAAGTCATGATTGAAAACGGGGACAACTGTCTGCTGGAAAATATTCCTGTTACTACACCGGCACAGAATGCCCGTCTCTTCAGGGAAGCGCTGGCCATAGAAGGCAACAATATGACCGGGAAGATCCAATATAAATACAATGGTGAAAGTAAATCGGACCTGCTATACAACATCAACCTGACTAAAAAAGACAGGGTACAAACAGCGCTGGAAACTTACATCACCAACAAGAATAGTCACTATAAAATATCCAATGTCACCACCACCCGGCTGGATCAGCGGGATGGCGACCTGGAAGTGAGTTTTGACCTGCTCTATCCCGATGCCGTTTCCTCTTTTGGCAAAGAGATGTACATCGATATAGACTACAACAAGGAATACAACAATGCTGTTATCGATACGGTAAAACGTAAGACTGACATCCGCTTCGATTCCAAGAACAATTACATCACAGAGACGGAGCTGCTCATTCCCGCAGGATACAAAATGACCTTCCTGCCGGAGGACCTGCACATATCTACACCCAACTTCATTTTCGACATCACTTACAAAGCCACTGGCAATAAAATCACTTACCGCAAGCAATTACAGATAAATAACACTTATTTGCAAAAAGCCGCTTTCGGGGACTGGAATAAAGCGGTAGTCGCATTATCAAAAAAATACCTGGAACAAATAACCCTTACCCAACAGTAAAATAGCACAACCTATGTATAAAAGCATTGTCATTACGGCCCTGCTAATCACCACAGGCCTGTATACCCAGGCACAGTCAAAACAGGAAAGAGCCTATCAGGAAGAAGCTGACCAGGTGAAAAAAGAAATACAGGATGCCAAAGATCCATCCTTTGCCCAGACAGTTGTACCTGAAAAATATCAGAATGAATCGGCTGTCATTCTCGCTTTAAAATTCTCGCTGGATGCGGATCATAGCCGGCGCAAAGATCATATTACCACTACACTGCACGAGCGTGTCAAAATCCAGGACAAAGCTGCACTGGAAGAGTATTCTGAATTCAATATACAGAAACTGAAAAGCAGCAGTTGGGCACGTGGTTACAAACTCGTATCCTTTATGGGGATTCGTGTGATCAAGCCAAATGGCCAGCAGCGCGACATTGACATGAATGATGCCGTGAATGTAAAGGATGAAAAGAATGATAAGAAACAAAAGATCGCCATTGCTGATCTGCAAGTAGGCGATATCATCGATTATTATGTACGTATCAATAAGGACGCCGCCAGCTGGTTTACCAACCCGGACCCGCTGGATTACAGCATTGGTGAGAAATACCCTATGCTCGACTTTGTGCTGGACATTCGGATCTTCAGGAAAATGGGTGTATCCTGGAGATACCTCAATGATGATTCAAGTGTATTGAAACGGGCAAAAGAAGATGAGGATTATGTATTTTCTATTCATAAAAAAGATGTTGCTAAAATTACGGATGAGCGCTGGTTGTATTCCAATCGTAGTCTGCCAACGTTAAGGTTAACTTACAATGGCGCGAAAGACATGGTAAATGGGGTAAATGAAAGAGATATTAAGGAATACCTGACTTACCAGATCATCAGTGTAGGAGCGCAGTATGCAGCATTGCCTTTTATATTGAAGGAGTTTCCGGATGTACTGAAAAATTATAAGAAGGAACGTAATAAGCCGGATATGTCAAAGAGAGAGATTGCGGAACTGGCTTATTATTACATTCGTTATGCAGCGCTTTACCGCGAGCAGGTGGGCTTAGGCGCGGATATAGAAGTAGGACAGAACAGGAAATTGTATTCTCCCAGGTCTCATTTTGTGGCCAATGCATTTCGCCAGTTGTTACTCAGGTATGATATTGATACCGATCTGGCGGCGGCAGTGCCACGTAGTGTAGGTACACTGCAGGATGCGGTTTCGCTGGATGACCTGGAATACTTTATCATAGCTAAACCGGATGATCAGCCGATGTATTGTTACCTTGGGTCTATGTTTAGTTATCCTGATGAGTTGCCAACAGGGCTGGAAGGACAGGAAGCTTATGCAGTAAGTGTGACGGGCAGCAAAGGTGAAAAATCATCCAGCTTTAGAAAAATCACATTGCCGGTAAGTACTGCGGCGCAGAATGTGGATGCGGAGAAACTGAATATCACCTTTAATGCAGAGAACCTGCAAACGCTGAATATTGACAGGATGATTCGTGCAAAAGGACAATATCGTTATCAGTTTGTAGATATGTTGCTGTATGAAGATATGCTGCAGGAGGAAAGGAAGACGTTGAGTATGTCTACCAGTTTTGAGCGTGACTTAGCTGCTGATGGGGGGAACAGAAAACGTTTTGCTGAGTATCAGGCGGCCTTTGGTAAGGCGCGAAAAGATATGGATGAGACGGTGAAAGAAAATATCTATAATGATTATAGTATTCAGCCTACGGCGGTGACTTATTATAAAGTAGCGGACCAGGGGCTGGAGAAGCAGAATAAGCCGTTTACAATGCATCAGTCCTTTACGATGGATGGTTTTGTAAAGAAGGCGGGGAATAATTACATGCTGGATATTGGGAAATTAATTACTGGTCAGATAGAGTTGACGCCGGAGGAAAGGAAACGTACATATGATGTGCATATGGCATTTCCCAGGACGGTGTCTTATGAGGTGTGGGTGAATATTCCGGAGGGGTATACACTGGAGGGGGTGGAAAACCTGAATAAGTCGGTGATTAATGCTACGGGGCAGTTTGTGAGTAATACTAAGATAGAGGGGAATAAACTGGTGGTGAATATTACGAAGAGTTATAATCACCAGCATGAGGCTGTAGGGGCGTGGGAGCAGATGATGGCGTTTATGGATGCGGCGGCGGATTTTACGAAACAGAAGGTGTTGTTGAAGAAAATATAGGGGCTACTCCTTGCTGCCGCAGGCCCAAATTCTCTTAAAATAAAAACGCTTTTGTCAATCGACAAAAGCGTTTTTATTTATACTTTTTGAATCACATCCTCCAACAACCCCTCTCCTCTCTCATACCACCTTATTTCTTTATCCTTCCTAAACCAGGTCATCTGCCTCTTAGCATACTGCCTCGTATGCACCACTATCAACTCTTCCGCTTCTTTGAGACTAATCTTCCCATCCAGGTAATCAAATATCTTCGTATACCCCACCGTCTGCAAAGCATTATGCCCCCTAAACTCCTGCACTGCCCGCACTTCTTCTACCAATCCATCTTTCACCATCTGCCTCACCCTTGTCGCTATATTAGCATGCAATTGTGGCTTCTCCAACTCAATCCCCGTCTTAATAATTTCAAAATCTCTCCTGATCACACTCCCCGTTCTAAACTCCAATATCGACCTACCGGTAGCATTAAACACCTCCAAAGCCCTCATCAATCTCTGTGGATTCTGAATTTCCCCCACTGCATAAAACCCAGGGTCTTTAGCTTTAATTTCTTCCTGTAACCACCCCAACCCTTCCTGCTCATACCTCGCAATCACCTCCTTTCTAATCTCCGCCGGCGCAGCCGGTATATCATCAATCCCCTCACAAAACGCTTTTATATACAACCCCGTGCCGCCGCATAACACGACAACATCATTGTTCCTCCACACTTCCTCCGCATACTGTAATGCTAACTTCTCAAAGATACCCGCATTCACCTCTTCACGAATGCTATGAGAATTGATAAAATAATGGGGTACAGCCGCTAACTCAGCAGCACCGGGCTTTGCCGTGCCAATGCTAATTTCCCTATAGCACTGCCTGGAGTCTGCCGATATTACCGCGGTATTGAAATATTGTGCTACCCGTACAGCCATCGCCGTTTTGCCGACAGCCGTAGGTCCTGCTATTACTATTACTTTCTTTCCCTTCATGTATATTAATACATGTCTTCACTACCACCTTCATCCATACCCTCCTCATCGCCTTCACTGCTTTCATCCTCTTCCCCTTCTTCTCCAAATCCATCTTCACTCATCCCTTCCTTATTCAGGTCATACTTCTCTTCCATCTCTACAAGCTTATCGCCTACCAGTCCTTTGGTACCGTACTGGCTGGGGGCCAACCCTTCTTTTCTTACGCAAAGCGGGTAGGTGACCCTGGAATTCTCATCCTTGGATACCCCGATCAATTCCACCAGGAATGTCCAGTTCTTCGCAAAATCATACAGGTAGATAAACTTCTGATTAGGGGTTTTCACAGCTGCTGCAATGACAGTATCCTCCATCAGCAATGGCTCTGCCTTACGGAGTACATTGTCTTTTTCGAGAATGATCTCCCTTCCCCGTTGCCAGTTATCATTGCTACGGAAAAACGTCGCTTTATGTTTATTGTCAAATTCGAATGACTGCAAAATAACTTGGTGGAATTGTAAAAATGTCTGGTCTGGTTTAATGGAAATATCCCTGTACACACTTTCATCTTCTTCCCAATAAACTCTGAATTTCAAAACAGGCATGACAATAAAGGATTTTATTGAATAATTGGATGTCTCCGGTTTAGCTTTCTATATACAATTATCGAACCTATATCCGGAAACACACTCTACTAAATTAACATTTTTATTTAACTGGTGTCAAATCCATCTCTTTTGCCTTTTCCAGCAGAAAGGCATAAGCGGCATCGTAGGTATTGGGTATCACCCCATCCAGGATGGCTTCGCGGATAGCATTTTTCAGATCACCAACGGTTTTGCAGGGTGTCAGGTTAAAAGTTTCCATGATCATCTCCCCGGTTACCGGTGGCTGCCAGTTGCGCAGCCGGTCGTTCTCCTCTATCTCCTTCATGCGCTGTCTTACCATCTCATAATCATCGAGATATCTCCGCACCTTCGATACATTTTTGGAGGTGATATCCGCCTCGCACAGCATCATTAGCGCCTCTATATCGTCACCCGCCTCGAAGAGCAGGCGGCGTATAGCAGAATCAGTGATATTTTCTTTTGTCAGACTAATAGGCCGCTGGTGCAGTTCTACCAGTTTTTTGACAAAGCGCATGGGTTCATGGGTAGGTAGTTTCAGTCTTGAGAAAATGCGGGGAACCATCTTGGCCCCTACCATCTCATGCCCGTGAAAGGTCCATCCATGGCCCTGCTCATATCGCTTGGTAGCTGGTTTCCCGATATCGTGCAGCAGGGCAGCCCAGCGTAACCAAAGGTCTTTTGTATTCCGGGAAATATTGTCAACTACCTGCAAGGTATGTGAAAAGTTCTCCTTATGCCGCTTGCCGTCTACCGTTTGTACCCCGGCCAGGTCTACCAGTTGCGGGAAGATAATCTTCAACAACCCGCTTTTGAACAAGAGGTTTAAGCCCACCGAGGGTACTGCTGACAACATGATTTTATTCAGTTCATCGGTAATACGCTCCTGTGAGATAATTTTAATGCGGTCTGCCTGCTCTTTGATAGCCTGAAAGGTATCGTCTGCAATGGTAAACTGCAGCTGGGAGGCAAAGCGGACGGCCCGCATCATACGTAGCGGGTCGTCACTGAAAGTCTGGGCGGGGGCCAGCGGGGTACGAATGATTTTTGCATCCATGTCCGCCAGACCATTGAAGGGGTCTACCAGGCTTCCATAATCTTCTTCATTCAGGCTGATAGCCAGTGCGTTGATGGTGAAATCCCTGCGCAGCTGGTCGTCCTGCAGGGTACCCGGTTCCACATCGGGGTTGCGGGATTCCTGTCTGTAACTTTCTTTGCGGGCGCCTACAAACTCAATTTCCAGGTCATTCCACTTTACCTGTGCAGTGCCATAGGTTTTAAAGAAGCTCACTTTGGCATTATCAAAGTAAGTAGCCACCTTGTGTGCCAGGGCAATGCCATCTCCTACGCACACCACATCCATATCTTTGGTACGGCGGTTCAGCAGTTTATCACGCACGAAGCCACCGATCAGGTAGCAGGGCACGCCCAGCTCATGGGCTGCTAACGCTATCTGCTCCAACACTTTGCGTTCCTGTAAGGTACAGGGTATGTCAATAGGCTTTCTGCTGATCATATTTAAATAAAACGGCAAAAGTAGCTTTTTTTAACCGATAGTCCAGTACTACTCCCGGATTACCTGTAAGGAGCCGTCTTTCAGCAACTTAACAATACGGGACGGCTGTCGGGGGGTACTATCATCCTGACGGTAGGACACTACATAATCTACGCCATTTTTTATGGCGGGGTCAATATCTGCATAAAATGCGGGAGAAGGCTGGCCGCTCAGGTTGGCGGAGGTAGATACCAGTGGTTTGCGGAGGCGTTTTACCAGGTGACGGCAAAAGGGATCCTGCACCAGTCTGATAGCTACAGTGCCATCTTCATTGATAACGCTGGGTGCGAGGTCGAGGGCACCTTCGTAAATGACAGTGGTGGGGCGGTCAAAGCTGGCAATCAGATCAGCGATAGCCGGATCGGGGTGTGCCAGGTATTTGAGCAGGTCCTTTACGTCGGCGAGCAGAATGACCAGGCTTTTCTTTTCCGGACGTTGTTTAAGGGAGAAGACCTTTTTTACGGCTTCTTCGTTGGTTGCGTCGCAACCTATGCCCCAGATGGTATCTGTGGGGTATAAGATTAACCCGCCCGTTCTCAGGGCGGCGAGTGAAGCCGTTACATCATTTTCAAAATCAGTGGTCATAAATTATAGACTTTGGTACACCTTCATCACTTCAGCAGCACATTTATCTCTTGTAAATTTTTGTGCCTGTAATATGCCTTTCTCTTTTAGCATTTCCATGAGTGCGGGGTTATAAGCCACCTCTTTCATGGCATTTGCTATCGAAGTTGGATCTGCCGGGTTGATATAGAGTGCGGCGTCCCCGGCAGTTTCTCCAAAGCAGGAGCCAGCCGAAGTGATCACGGGGGTGCGGCACCACATAGCTTCCAGGATGGGGATGCCGAATCCTTCGAAGAAAGAAGGGTAGATCAGTGCTTTAGCTCCCTGGTACAAAGCCGGCAGGTCGTTGTAGGCGAATTTCACCGTATCATTTACGAGGATAACGCTTTTTTGGAGGTCATTGGCAGTAATAAAATCAATCACCTTCTTTTTATAGCTGCTACCACTGCCTACGACTACCAGTGGAAGATCCATTTTGCCTTTCAGTTTTACCATAGCCTGTAAGATGCCTAGCAAATTTTTGCGCTCAATCAGCGATCCAACGTACAGGAAATATGCTTTCGGAAAATTGTATTTCTCCAGCATTTGTGCGATTTCCGCTTTGCTGTGTTGTACACCAAACGACTCGTCGCAGCTTTGGTAAGCGACAGCGATTTTGTCGGCTGGGGTATTATAATAGGTAATCAGATCCTTTTTAGTTTGCTCACTGATGGCGATGACCTTATCGGCGTATTGGCAGGCATATTTAGCCTTTTTCCGGTAGGTCAGTACGTCGATGGGATTGTATTGTTCCGGGTTGCGTTCAAAGATCAGGTCGTGCATGGTAACGATGCTTTTAACACCGCTCCTGTGAATACCAAAAGGAATTTCGTGGCTTAAACCATGATAGAGATCGATGCCTTGCTGTGCCAGTTCACGAACTACGTATTTGCTGCGCCACAGACCTTTGAGGAGGCGATGCAGCGGCTTTTGGGGCAATATGGTGGTCATATTGCCGAAAGCAGCGGTGCTGTACATACCTGTTACTTTGGGAGCATACAGGTAGTAGTGGTGCTCCGGGTAATAGGTAGCCAGAGAACTAATCAGGGTCCGGCTATAGTTGCCGAGACCTGTGTTATTCTGGAAAGCCCGTTTGGCATCGAAAGCAATATTCATAGTATGGTTTAAAGGGGGGTAAAGGTAGTAAATAAAAAATTGGGGGCTTTTATATTTGGGGCCTTTTATATACCTGAAAAGGTACCCTTAAAAATTCCCCCCTCTTTTACTATGTTTGTGAAAAATTTCGATAAACAATGGAGCTACAAGAACTCATCCAGGCAGCATGGGGAAACCGCAGTCTGCTACAGGAATCTACTTACAGCGATGCTGTCAAAGCTGTTATTGAAGCTGTAGATAAAGGAAAGATCAGGGTAGCAGAACCCACAGGAGAAGGCTGGAAAGTCAATGAATGGGTAAAGCAGGCGATCCTGATGTACTTCACCATCCAACCAATGGAAACCATAGACCTCGCACCATTCGAGTTCTATGACAAGATGAAACTGAAATCCAACTATAAAGACCTGGGTGTTCGTGTAGTGCCTCACGCGATTGCGCGTTATGGTGCTTTCATTGGCAAAGGTGCGATCCTGATGCCTTCTTACGTAAACATTGGTGCATACGTAGATGAATGTACAATGGTGGATACGTGGGCGACAGTAGGTTCCTGCGCACAGATTGGTAAGAATGTACACCTGAGTGGTGGTGTTGGTATTGGTGGCGTGCTGGAGCCGCTGCAGGCTAGTCCGGTAATCATCGAAGATGGTTGTTTCCTTGGTAGTCGTTGTATTGTGGTAGAAGGTGTGATAGTGGAGAAAGAAGCGGTACTGGGTGCGAACGTGGTACTGACCAAGTCCACCAAGATTATCGATGTAACTGGTGCTGAGCCGGTGGAGTACAAGGGTCGTGTACCGGCACGCAGTGTGGTAATTCCAGGTACATATACCAAGAAGTTCCCTGCTGGTGAATACCAGGTTCCATGTGCGCTGATTATTGGTCAGCGTAAAGCGTCTACAGATTTGAAGACGAGTCTGAACGATACGCTGAGAGAGTTTAATGTAGCTGTATAAGCAGGAAGAATTTTTAATGGGAAAGCTGACCTTTAGTGGGGTCAGCTTTTTTTTGTGTAGGCATGAGCGGTAGTTTGAAAATATTTTTTGCGAAAATTTGGAATATTGAAAAAACTGCCTACCTTTGCAATCCCTTAACACGGTATCAGTTGCCCAGATGGCGAAATTGGTAGACGCACTGTGTTCAGGTCGCAGCGCTCGCAAGGGTGTGCTGGTTCGAATCCAGTTCTGGGCACTAAATGGCTCTGTAATCAATTGATTTACAGGGCCATTTTTAATTTCTGCATGTCAATAAATCACAGGTTTTGGATCAAGTTGAATATCTGGGGGATTTGTTCGTTAAGCATAAATTTTTGGGTACCTTTTCTGCCAGTAAAACCAGTTGCCGGAAGGTATCCCATGTCTGGCACAAAAGGATTTAATAGATTGACCACTGGTGGCTTGCTCAGCGATGAGGAAAAACATGTACTCCTCTTTATTGACTTGTGATTTTTTAGTTCTCATTGTGATCTGTTATTGATCATGGAAATTAGAGAACTTATTGATTTTCAAATTTCAATTGCCCGGAGGGATACGTCTTTTGATGATTTTATCATGGTTTTTCACTAAGCGCTGCCTCTAAAACAGCTCTATTGTTCTCGCCCCATTGCTCCAAATCTTTTATTATCGGCAACAGACTAAATCCCAGAGGTGTTAGCTGATATTCAACTTTAGGAATTTTAGTGTCGAAAGAAAATTTATCCACAAATCCATATTTCACCAATTCATCCAATTGCTTGTTCATTACCCGCCTGTCCACCGCTATTTTCTTCTGCAATGCTCCTGGCCTTTTTACCTGCTCTGAAATGTAATAGATAAGCATCAGTTTCCACTTGCCATCTAAAAGTTCCTTAAATATGTGCAGGCCGCAGTCAGTTCTAATAGGGATTTTTTTTTTGTACATCGCTTGGTCAATCAATTGTCATGGCAAGTACGCACAACTTTGTGCGTACTTGCTATGGGGTAAGTAATGAAATAATTTCGTGTCAAATTATAAATAGACAATGATCAAATTTACGTTTTTAGTACAAAAACTACCCGGTATGAGCCTTGAAGAATTTGTGGATTATCACAAAAATCAACACGCTCCTTTATTCTGTTCCATCCCTGAGACAGAACTTTACGTTAGAAAGTATGTAATTAACCACCCTATAGTAGCTGAAGGTTTTCCTAAGCCTTTATACGATGCTGTAGTAGAAATCTCATTTGACTCGTTTGAGGATTTCAACACCTTCTTCAATTCAGAAAATTATTTAACAAAGGTTCATCCCGATGAACCCAATTTTTTTGATACTGCAAACTATATTGCAATGGCAACCAATGAAACAATCATTAAAGCTGGTGCATAATTAATAACCTTATCAATAAGGCACATCTAACCCATTAGTTAGATGTGCCTTATTGATTTACGTGATGACGAATTAGATTAGAAAAGACTCATGCCGGTTCGTCAGGGCTTCTCCCGGATATTTCCTTGCCCGTGCCGCTATCTGCATTTCTACTGTTAACACTTCTTTCATGTCTCTGGTACATTTAGTGTGGCTAAGATACTGGTTCCGTAAACAGACACCCACCATCTCTGATGACTACGCAAGACTCGCTTCTGGTGGTTGACTAGACCTTGTCGGGCAGGATAAAAAACAATGAACACATTTCAAGTCATAGAAGATATATGCATTGAATGAAAATCAATCCCTATTATCTTTTAGCCGCGAGTAATGACATAATTTTGTCAACACGCTTTTTCAATTCTTCATTCTCTTCTTTTAACCTCTCATTACTTTTATGTTCTTCAATAAGGTATAAAGTGATCTCTTCAACTTTTTGCAACAACAGTCTATTCATTTCGCCAAGATCAACCCCATGGGCTATTACATCCGATTCTGCGGGAATGCCAGGCAGGTGTTGATTTTCACTAATATATTTCTCTATATAACTAAGTGACGGTAGATTGTAAGATGGCTTGAAAACAAAGTCAGCCCAACTAGTTTGCGTCACTTGTAACTTTCTTGCACCAATAGTTCCTTCAACCGCTAACTTATAATTCCCAGGTAGGGTGGTACCGATACCAAGATTCCCATTTACATCCAAACGCATCTTTTCTGTACCATCATTTGTACAAAAAGCTAAATATTGCCCGTTGGCGCTAGTATGTCGCATGAAAAGGATTTTTGCACCTTCTACACCAGCAATGCTGGAAACGAGGCCAAATAAAGGGGAGGCATTCGCAAATGAATATGATCGGGTTCCTAAGTAGGTTCCCTTACCCGTGTAATTCCCATTGGACAATCTCGCCAAAACAGTAGTAAGGGAATCGCCAGTATTACCGGCAACGTCTAATGATGCTCTGGGAGATAAAGTGCCAATTCCAAAGGTTCCCTTATCCGTGGAAATTACACTATCGGGCAGATTAACATTTCCTGCAAACGAATTCTTATAAGGTACAATGACTTGATTTGTAGCTGAAGCAATTAATGCACTATCTACAACCATCCAACCAGAAAAATTTGTAGACGTCTCGCCAGGGAGTCCCTTTGCAAAAACTCTAACATGAAACCTTAGATAAGGAGCCTTGGAATCGATAAAAATTGAAATTTTTCCATTTTCATTTGCCAGGGTTATGGGTGGATTGAATGATCCTGAAGAGGTTACGGCATAATGATAAAACCCTGCAGTAGTACTAACATACCAGACTAATGTAAGATTTATCGGATTGGTATTTTGGTAGTCAAATCCTTCAATCATAAGTGTAGGCATACTAACATTTTGACCAAAAGGTATATTGGTCTTTATCTTCGTTCCATTAACGGGCGTACCATTAATTTTATATGAACACGCAACAGTATCGATTTCCTGCGCATAGCTGGAAAAACATAGAAAAAGAATAAAGGATAAAATTAGAGATAGTGATTTCATACACGACATTTTAAGTATTTATAAGAATTTTCTAATTAGGTTATGAAGTATCAGTGACCTATTATCATATTACTAATATGGAGATACTGACTTGCTGATAAAAAGGATTGCTCTAATTTCATACTCAGATATCCTGTACCTGTTGCTGACCAATGACTGCACGAGCCAGCGGACCATGCTTGTAGTATTCATAATAGGCTTCATTTCCCCAATAAATGCTATTATGAATTGTTTCAATATGAGGAAGGTATTTCCGGTGAATTTGGTATTCCCGGCATGGCAACGGGGCAATACAACTATAGAACCTTTATCCAGGACACCGGGCAGCGAGGCACTACGTTATAATTGGCCATAGTTTACCATACTCCCGGCCGTAAGGAAGAATAACATAATCTATAGTGATTTCAACTTGTTATTTAAACAGTTATGACTGGGAATAAACATGTATAGGTATACTTACACCGGTAATGGGTCTCAATGAATTTTAATGAGTAAAAATTATGCCATAGGTTTTTTATTTGGATTAAAAAACAGGTATAGGCAATTCACAGACAGAAAAGGTTAAAATAGTTAGATGTGAGCAAAATTAGAGAATAAAGGGGGATTTCAAAATTTATTGTGAGTATTATATTAATGATTGAAGGAATAATGAAAAAAGCATAAGGGCCAATTATAACATGAAATACTGAGCCGGCCTTTTCTTTACTTATGTCTCTATTATCTATGATCTTCTACAAGTGATTCCTTCCGTCATTTGTTACTCATAAATATGAGCATGAATCTTCTTCAACAGCACTGATTTCGGAACGGTGATTACCTGCCCGTCTACCACCTGACCACCTTTGATGAACAGGTTATCAATGCCTCCCCGGTAAAACTACCCTGTCCAATCTCTACCAAAAGTTCCAACCTTTGCTATATATTAGGGTATCCATTCAATAATCTAACTACCAATTATGAAACTATTCGTTATACCATTACTCCTGTTAATTCAGCTAACCACTTACGCCCAAGCCGACAAGGAGAAAATACTGCAGGTGGAGAAGAACTTAGTTGGCACAATACAATTGTCCGGCGAAACACCCTGGACAATAGCTGAACGAATGACCCATTATAAAATACCGGGGCTAAGTATTGCTGTTATACAGCATTATAAGCTAATCTGGGCAAAAGGATATGGTTGGGCTAATGATAGTTTGAAAATACCAGTTACCGCCAATACGCTTTTCCAGGCGGCTTCTATTAGTAAATCCTTAAATGGGGTAGGTGTCCTTAAACTTGTACAGAATAATAAACTGGATTTGTATGCGGATATTAACACTTATCTCACCAGCTGGCGCTTTCCTTATGACAGCCTGACTAAAGGCAAAAAGATCACAGTAGCGAACCTGTTAAGCCATACCGCAGGATTGACAGTACATGGCTTTAGAGGCTACCAGCAGGGAGCTCCGTTGCCAACTATCATACAGATCCTGAATGGTGTGCAACCCGCAAACTCGGGCCCCGTACGCTCCATGTACGAACCTGGCATAAAATCAGAATATTCAGGCGGTGGCACCATGATATCCCAGTTGATTGTAATGGATATAACACATATGCCGTATGCTGACTATATGAAAAAAGAAGTATTGCAACCTTTAGGCATGACTGCCAGTACCTTTTCCCAACCACCTGTGGAAATTCAACCAGCACTCCTTGCTACCGGTTATCGTGGAGATGGGAAACCAATCGAGGGAAATTACCATGTCTACCCCGAAGAAGCTCCTGCAGGATTATGGACAAATCCAACTGACCTCGCAAAATATATCATCGAAACACAGTTGGCTGCTGAAGGCAAATCTGCCAAAGTGCTAAACCAGGCAACAACCACACTCAGACTAACACCTTACCTCGATAAAAACGCGGCTTTGGGTGTATTTATTGACCCTGATAGTGGATACTTTGGGCACAGTGGCGGAAATGAAGGATTTCGCTGCCAATATTACGGAAGCCTGAAAGACGGGAATGGCGTTGTGGTGATGGTGAACTCTGACAACGGTAGCATTATACCTGAAGTGATAAATAGTGTCGCAAAGGTCTATGGATTTAAAGGATTGTATTATTCCACCATTAAAGAATCAGTAACTATACCGAATTCAGTGCTACAAACCTATATTGGAGAATATGCACTGTCCCCTGACTTTATTATAACAATTTACAAAGAAGGTAAAGTACTATTTGCACAAGCCACCAGGCAGGGGAGCTTTGAAATAGTCCCCGAAACGCAGACCAGGTTTTTCACAAGAGAATTTCCAGCGAAACTGGAGTTTACAAAAGATAACACTGGTAAAGTAAATGCCTTGATACTTTATCAAAATGGGGAACAGCAGGAGGCAAAAAAGATCAAATAGAATAGCCTATCTTGCTATAGATAGCTCCGATTTAACCCTAAATTTTTTGGTATAACGTTTTTATAATCCATCTTAAATGGTTCGATAATTTACCGGTACCGGGCACTTGGCGAAAAGAGGGTGTTTCATATTCAACTCCAATTTGGTTCTATTATCACGGACTTTGCACACCGTAACCGAAAACCCGGGCACAAAAAAGTAAACCCGCTCTGGTAGCGGGTTCACTTTTTTACATCAATCGAATCCTCTCCTATTCATACTTACCGAAGCCTGGTTCCCATAAATATCTCCTGACAACCTTATCAGTCACCTATCGGAATGGGGATATTAACGCCTGTCGCTCCGGCTACGCCAAAGTTTGGTGATCCATCCGTATTCCAGGTTAGTTTTTGTATCCTCGCCGTTCTGCCTCCGTTTGTAGTCGCGGCTACACTACGCGCATGATATACAAACCAGTTCTCGGTATGCAACACATTGTTTGCATCTGTATAACTACTGGTAAAAAAGCCGTTGTGCCCTGGTCCATAAACACTGTTAGCATCATTTCTGACAAACACCTGTTTCTTATTTATCCAGTCGGCCGCAACAGTGGGATCACCTCCGCTTTTTAACTGTATCTGCGCCAGGCAATAATTATCACTCGTATAACGGCTTGCTGAATATATAATGAATACCGGGCTGCTGGCATCTTTCTGTAGCATGATGGGCCCCTCATTCACACCCAACCCTACTGAACTGGGCTCATATTTTTCCCAGGTATTGGTAGGCGATGATACTGCTACCCGCGCACCACTGATGGTCCAGGGGTTAGACATAGGAGCAAGGTATATATATTGTTTATATTTGGTAGCCACATTCTCCCAACCCGACCATATGAAGTAATTTTTCGTGCCAATGGTCAGCACCGAACCGTCAATAGCCCATTGATCAGTTGAATCAAATATTTTTCCTTTGAATGTCCATGTTCCGGTTGTTGGATCAGCATTGGGATTCTCCAGCACGAACATGCGGTGATTATCATCGCCTCCCGTATCATCAGCAGCGAAATAAATATACCACTTGCCGGATAAGAAATGCAATTCAGGCGCCCATATATTAGATGAATAGGCTGTACCTGCAGGAGGAGTCCAGACGATGGTCTCAGTCATAGCAGCCAGTAATGATATGGATGGAGTTTTCGTAATACCTATCTTATTGCCTTTAGTATACAGGAAATAATAATATCCATCTCTTTGCGCTATGAAAGGATCAGGACGGCTGGCAGTAATTAAAGGGTTCTTAAAATTGAGGTTACGAAATTCAAATAGATCCTGTGTGCCTGTTACACTACTTTTCTGTCTGATTTTTCTGCCGGGCACACTATCTTCAGGATCAACAACCATTTTCATACCTGTTTGCTTGTTGGTCAGTGAAAAAACATTGTTACTGCCGGAATAGGCAATTGCCCAACGTTGTGCATCAGAACCATCATCAGTTCCTTGCTGTAATACCTCGCCGGAAATTGCCGATGGCGACTGAAGACATTTGCTACTGGTAACATTGACCAGCTTATAATAAGTGGCATCGGTCTTTATAAGTTGCCATTTCTGTCCGTTATTGGGAAACCATCCCCATTGCTGAATTTTTGCACCTGCAGCCGTTGAGTTGCCGGTCACTTCAACGACCGGGCCGGCTGGTAATGAAGAGAAACCCCTGATGCGATAGATAGCACTATCCTCCAGTGTTCCCAATGGAGGTGCAACGCTGATCGTCGTGGGGAGACTTAACTGAGTAATGCTCTCCGATTGCTTTTTTTGACAACCGGCCGTCACCAATGCGATGGCAACAACAGTTTTGGTAAATAACTCGTTTTTCATAGGGAATTTGTAGTTAAGTGATTTGATTTAGTACCATTCAAAATAACGAATGAATAGTGCATAATCTGTTCAACTTTTTGTCGATTTATCCCAACTCATTTACAAATGATTGATTTTCACATATAGGAGCAGCAATGGCAAATTCGTACATTTCCCCAACCGAATATTTGTTTCTATCTCCATTTTTATAAGCCTGATATTGCAGCTTGCCACACTATCTTGTTATCAGCAATATTATTTTACACACTACCAGGTTAATGATGGATTGGCACACAACTCAGTGATATCCATTTTACAGGATAGTAAAGGTTTGATCTGGAAATCCCACTTGCACAAAGAAAGATATTGAACATATTCATTGCAATAAATTCGTCCTGTTGGATCATCCGGATCAATAAAGGCATGTTGCGCCCAATTGCCGAGCATAGCAATCAGCCGGTAAAAGAAATACGGAAAATAAGCACACAGAACGTGGTCGGCCAATTAAAGCAGCACAAAACCGAAGAAACAACGATCAACAGAATTTCTCCACGCATAGCACTGTACATCAATTTTTTCCGGTTTCTCTTTTTAAAATAGGACGCGAAGTCATATAGCCCTCCAACGATAAACTTTGACAGATACGACAAGAAGCTTTTCAAAGAATCACGTCGGTACGCCATGGTAGAACTTTCATCGTCCCGGAGGTTGTTTTCGGGATTGTGCATCCCAATATGATAGACATAGTAGGTATCAACCATATGCTCGAAAAAGGGAGTGATCAAATAGGGAAGTATATAGTTTAAATAAAGTTCGGTGAGCAGCCCAATGAAACATCAGCGAAAACCGGCCAATGAAAAAAGCAGCATTGAGTATTATGTAAATAATTGCCGCTGCAATCCAGTACGTTCCTACCAGCAGGTGACTGAACAAAACCAGGGCATACGGAATCAGGAACAAGACAATCCTGCTCGTAAAATAAATAAAAGGCAGGTCTCGTTCATCACGAATAAACCGAATAAAGAATTTTATCCAGGCGATTATAATTTTCCGGTTTTGAAAAAACCGGGTCCGTCAATTTATCGGGTGTGGGTTGCATAGCTAATATTTAAATACTAAATGCTGGTGAATAAAGTGATGCAGGAATTCCAGTGGCATCGTGGCAGATAACATTTGTAAAGGCAGGGCTATAGTTTTGAACAAAGATGTTTGCAGGAATTACCATCATTGGCAATAGCACTACCCACTTTAAGCTGTGTTGATACGATTTGATATTCATGTCGGGTATTTATTGTTTATATCAGTAAAAACACGCTATAAAAACTTTACCCTGACTCGCTTTAAAAATAAATTCGTTTTTTCCCGTTCTGTGGTTTAATACACGTACACGCGATGTTGGATATAGTGGTTATTGCTTCAGAGATCGTATTACAAAAGAGGAAGGAATATTAGGTCGTACCAAGTTAACAATTTGATTAATTAAACATAAACGGCTCAAAAACTACGTAAAAATGAAACCAGCTCTAAGAGCTGGTTTCATTTTTATATAATATGCAATGACAAAATGAGAAGCAGGCACATGTTCACTTGAAGCATGTGGTTTCCAATCTTTCCATAATCCTCTCATCTTAAGGCTCAAACAGGTTCGATTTCCGGATCGTATTCCTGGTTTACGATCTTATCACACGCCTTCCTGTTCTTCATAACCTCAGGCATGTTCTGTGCTGCCCATTCAGCTAATTTTTCAATATATGGAACTAAGCTTTTCCCAAGTGGTGTTAATCTATATTCAACACGAGGTGGCACTTCAGGATATATTTCCCTGGATACAAGTCCGTCTGTTTCCAATGAGCGGAGGGTAAACGTCAGCATTCTCTGAGATATATCATTAATATGACTGGCGATCTGATTAAAACGAAGTGTTCCCTTATGACTTAATAGACATAAAACAAGAATTGACCATTTGTCGCCAAAGCGATCTAGTATTTGCCGAATAGGGCAATCTACATGATCCATATATTTTTCTAAACTTTTTTCCATTTTATTTAATTGATTATTAGCATTAGTAACATTCGTGTAAGTAGGTTATAATCATGTGCCTTATTGGTTCTAAGAGCGATCCTTTTTAATTTTAATATACCAAAGTAACATTTTTACTGAAACGAAAATAACAAGAAACTACTATGATTTTACTAACAGGCGCTACTGGTCATTTAGGACGGGGCACTCTGGAATACTTACAGATCAAAAATATTGCAGATATTGCGGTGATGGCAAGAGATGCATCTTTGAAGTGGAACGACATTGACGTTCGGATTGGAGATTATAATAACTTTACATCTCTGCTACATGCCTTTAAAGGAGTGGATACCTTGTTGTTGATCTCTACAAATGCTACCGAACATAGATTGCAACAACATGCAAACGCACTTCGGGCAGCAGCAGACAATCGTGTCAAACATATTGTCTATACAAGTATGCTTAAAGCTTCTGCAAGCTCCACATTTGAGCCGGCGGTTGATCATTATCATACAGAAGAACTATTAAAGCAAACAGGCATTCCGTACACAATTTTCCGGAATGCATATTATGGGGATATAATACCAATGTTAATAGGTGATGCACTCCAATCCGGGACATGGTATTATCCCGCAGACAATGCAAAAGTTAATTTCGTTGCAAGAAAGGATATTGCCGAGGCGTTGGCGAATGTATTGGTTAATCCAACCATGCACGAAAACAGGACGTATGAAATTGCGTCTCCTAATTCTTACACATTTAGTGAAATAGCAGGATTAATTAGCAGCATTGCAGGAAAATCGATTGTATACACTCCCATTTCATTGGAAACTATGAGACAAGGTATGCAACAATCTGGTATCCCACCAGCCCTGATCAATTTAATCATAAGTGGAGCAGACGCCATTTTAAAAGGGGAAGCAGATATCACTGATGATACCCTGGAAATGCTGTTACATAGGAAACCATTGGACTTAAAAGATTATCTGGCGGAATTACTGGGTGGAGCAGCGTTGCATTGAGCAGACATCGGGCCATTTTAATTCATTAACAATCAACACAATTTGGTCAGAAAGCCTACCTGTTCCGGGGCACCGAATTGGCGAAAGCCAGAGATAATATCTCCGGCTTTCGCCAATTTATATCTAAGCCCGTTGCGGGCCGGCTAAAGAAGCTGTTAAAAGAATTTTTGAAATACACACCTTTTAGCCGAACTTACAACACTACCAACACCCTATATCTTATGAAAGCATATGTCGCCTTATTATTCTCTTTATTATGCTATCCTGTTTTTGCCCAAAATAATTTACAAGATAAGCCAGTGATGATAGAAGACCGTACGCAGTACGATTACCCTGCCTGCGCTATCCAAAAAGATCCTCAAACCGGGAAAAGTGGCGTGATTATCAACAGAAGTGGTGAAATGATGATCCCCTATGCTTATGATGCACTAAAACAATGTTACCTTGAAAATGAGGCCTATTGTTTTGCTGCAAAGAAAAACGGGTTCTGGGGCTGTATAGATGTTCATCAGAAAACACTATTACCCTTTGCTTATGATTCCATCAATTATGATGGACGGAAATTTTTCCCAGCGGCTAAAAAAGGAAAATGGGGCACTGTGAACATGAATGGTACTGTAAAGATCCCTTTTATTTATGATGACGTGAGTAGCCTTGGGTTTGAAGGGAAGATTTATCTTGTAAAAAAAGATTCGCTGTATGGTTTTGTTACTGCAGACGGGCAGGTATTATTAGTACCTGCGTATACTTCACTTGACCTTCTTTCTAATAGTGCCAATAAATCCACACCCTGGTATGTGCTTACAGATATAAAATCTAAAAAAACTTTGTGGAATAAGGCTACGCAATTACTGGCTTTTCCCGCAAAATATGATTCTATAGCCGATGTGAGTGCACATCGTGTAATTGTTGTATCTGCTGGTAAATATGGTGTGGTTACCACAAATGGGAATGTAGTGCTCCCGTGCAAATATGACTATCTTAAATTCCTTTCAGTGATTGATGATACGCAACCGCTGCTGATAAAAGCAGGAGATAAATACGGGCTTGCTGGTAGCACTACGCTTGCTGCACAGTTCAACGATCTGCAGAGTATTTCCGGTGGATTTTATAAGGTACGTAGTGTTGGGAAGTATAAAATTATCGATCGCACGGGGAAAGCTGTTACGAAAGAAGAATTTGATCATATTGGTGTGTTTGTGAATGGTATGGTACCTGTGTTTAAAGACGACAAGATGGCTTATATGGATGTGAAGGGCCAGGTTGGTAAGTATCAACCCTATGCCTGTTCAGGATATACTGAATTAGATTCTTTGTTTAGAGATATGGCGAGGGTGATGAGTACTAAAGACGATTCTTTGCTGATGCAGTTTTGTAGACGTGTAACTCCTGAACCTTATACGCTGGCGTTTATGAAAAGTATAAACCTGGATCACCGGGATTTCATACATGACATTGAGCATAAAGCATATACTATGGAAAGCATTACGGAGAGCTGGTTCCTCAGGTTACAGGATATGCGTAAGCAATGGGATAAAAAAGGTGTGATCGGGGAACTCCGATACATAGGCTTATCTCCCGACTTTACTTATTTGCGCGATGAAAAATATGCTGTTGAAACGTTTACAAAAACCGTAATTTTTCAGGAAGGTGATATAAAGATTGTGTTTAAGCCATCGGATCTTACAAGAGTAGATGGACGCTGGAAGGCTTTTAAGTTACCTTCCAGAATGTAAAATTGTGGGGAGATTTACAGATGAGCGTCTTATAAACTGTGCAACTTTTGGGCAATCAGTAACAATTGGTTCGAAAACTTATTGCTGCTGGGCACCTGGCGAAAAGGTCGGAGGTTTCTCCGACCTTTTCTTGTTTTAGGATATCTCCCCCCTTGAGTCTGCTTATTAGCTCAAGTATTACATTTGGTTTCTACAGTTCGAAACCTATGACATATCAGTTTTTCTGGGAATATCGGGCTAATGATTTGTTTTTCCCAATTGGGGAAGCGGAGATATCGCAGGTGGCGATGGAGCAATTCGATATTGTAACCATGATTTTCGCTGGTTATAGTTTAATAAATGATAAACGATTTTATCAGATATTAACCAGTACATTTTCGGAAAATGCAATAATAATCTTCGAGCTAACTTTTTTGGTGGCAGTGTTGATAAATCGGACTTTGTCTGAATCCGTTTTCTCGTGATAGAGTATTTTTTCTGAAGATTTACCGCTATTCATGTCATTGGTTGTAACATAAAGGCATGTCTTAGGTGATAGTGGAAAATAAAACTCATACTCCCGGCCAAATCCCGTTGCACTTTCAACCCGATTTTCAAAGAAAGTAAATCCAGGATTATCAGACGTTATAAATTCCATATCTGCAGGTGCATGTAGTATATATTGCTTAAGTTGATATAGTTCAGCAATCACACTGGACATACCAGATTGAGGGGACTTATTTAAATAGCCGGTAAGATACATGTCATGTAAATAACTTGAATCCTGTGCGCGATTCTTCAGCATTTCTCTTATTTTTTGGTCAGAAGGTATTTCTACACCTGTACATTCACTCACCCCTGCCAAAAATTGTTTAAATTTTTTCACGCCCTCTTCGCTAGTATGCCCTTGACGAAAAGTGTTTATAAGTCCTTCTCGGAAAGAAGGGTTTCGACGTTTTATCGTGACAAGCGTCTCGATAAATAGACGGTATATTTTTGCCTCCAGTATCAAAGGCTCCGACTGATAGGTTGTTATTTTTGAAATGATTTTACCATAGTTGTTCTCTTGGAATTTGAAAGCATGCTTTTCTATATGATATTCATCCGTAATGCCGTTAAAGTATAAACTTTGCTCAACGTTGAAGCGGTTTGCATCCTCTTCATAACAAACCTTAGAAGGTGTCGTGATACTTATTCTGCCATTATCGATTCTTTTCTTCCAAAAAGACTTCTGAGCGTTTGTAAATGTTCTCAGATAGCAAACCGGTACAAAATGGTGTTTTTTTGGTGCATTATGCGTCATGCTTCAAATTGAGTTGCTCGTAAATTAAGAAAATAGCCCTCCACCCCGATTCCTTCGTTCAATGAAGGCAAATAATCTCTAATGTAATTAATTTTGATGTTTGAATAGCAATGCTTTACTTACCAAATCATTTTTCGAATTGGCCTACCTGATTTTGTACTTTATTTTTCTTTATAAAATTAGCTATTATCAATAAGTGATTATAATATAGATCATGAAATGCATTTAGATCTACCTGAATTGCATTTTCGTTTAGCCCATTTTACCTTTAATTGTGAGACGTCGGAGGAAATAATAAAGTAAGGACTTTAAATATACTGTTGCACCAAAATACTAACTGATCGCCCCAAAAATACAAACTAGTTGGTATTTTTTTACTGCGTTTGAATTAATAATTTGCCAAGAAAAACCCCCATATGATTAGACGTTTACTTTTATGTCAGTTTGTATTAATATTTGTTTGTTTAACTTCAGCTAATGCCACCTCATTTATCAAGCTGGATAGAGACACTACTTCCCCCGTAGTTAATAAAGATAGCACAATATTAAAAGCGATAAACGATAAATTGAATTTACTTACTGCTGCTAATAAAGGATATTTGGTAGGGCGGTTTAATTATTTTTCGGAGCATCCATATGAGTACAAATATGATAAGTATTTAAAAGCAAAATATAAGGCTAAAGTTGTACGACATGCGAATAAACAGTTGAAGAAGGATTTCAAAAAGGGAAAGTCGGCAGACAAAGATTTTGAAAGTGTTAATTTGTTTGATACGATCGGATTGTCGAAAATTGACCTGGACAGCGTGGAATTTAACATTTCGGAAGGTGTGATTGAGTGGATACGGGTAACAACTAAGGATCATCGTACCTTTGAGAATAAGAGTAATATTCCGCTGAGTGGGTATGATGGCTTTGCGCAGCTGAATTTTTTGTATGATATGAAGGATGCGAATAACTTCTTAAAAATTAATGACGTAATTCTGTATTTGCCAAAGCCCGAAGCCGACATCATTCCTAATGATGATACTGTAAGATTTAATAGTGAATATAAAAACAAATTGTTATCTGCCAGTCTGGATTTAAATTCCAATCTTGATTTTCGAATCTATACTGACTTGTTAGGGCTCTTCAACAAACAAGGAAATGGACTTGTGCAAACAGAAGTGAAGTCAAAAATTTTCTTTAATTCTAGTCCGGTGATGAAACATTTAAACTTGTATATATTTAATTATGTAGAACCTTGTTTTCAGTATTCAAAATTTGATAGCAAGTACAACGGTGTCGTAATTGGGGATACGGTATCGCCTCATGTCATCAGTTATGAGAGAAATTAACAATGAATCAATATGCTTATCTGAACTTGGGATTGAAGTTAAATTTATTTAAAATGAGAAGTTCTACTGTATCGACTGAGCTGAATACAGGGATCTACTATAGCTTCGTTGATGTCAAGTTTTCCGATACAGGGCGTATAATGGCTAATAATCTGATCGGGTATTCAGTCGAGAATGCGGGGACTATTCTTAAATCAAGGCATTTTGGGATGAATTATAATATCAAGCTATTATGGCAACGAATAGCAGGAACGGGATTGAATGTGATTAATAATGAGGTAGAATTTTATGTAAATCCGGAGGTGACCATGTTTTATTATCCGGGAGATACGAGTGCGGATGGCGTGTTTGTAAGATTTAAGGCAGTGACTAACTCGTTTAATAGAGGATATCCGGTATTACAGGTGGGATATAATAGTACATTGAGTTTGACTAAGAAAAAGTAGCTGTCAATGAAGAAAGTAATCAAACCATTTTCGGGTAAAGCTCAAACCCATATTTTGATTATTTCTATAGTCTATTATCATTACCTTCATTGATATGACCATGGTGTCGTGAGCCACAGGTTGTGGCACACGACACCGATCATAATGACTCTTTAATAATCAACAAAAATTGCCCCCAAAACCTTCCCCTACCAGGCACCTGGCAAAAGCCAGAGATACTATCTCCGGCTTTCTTATTTTCAATCCCCAATGCCAACTCCCCGCATACCACAATTATTTAATCCACTCCCACAATAATCACCTCTCCACATTAATCCAACACAAAAAATCGCACTATCTGTGCAACCCCTTCCTCCGAAGATAACCCAGCATCGCAGCCGGTCTGTCTGTCTGAATGATCGTAAACCCTTTAGCCACCAGCCAGTCCCAGCTATCCTTCAAGTTACCATCGTCAAAAGCCATATCATCATAATGGCCTCCATTCAAACTACCCCACAGTGCATTTACCCAAATACGGCAATCTTTTTTAGGCAGGTTGGATAAGATCGATGCGGTATCACTTTTGAAAATAAATTCAAATGCCGCAGCATGCAACTGGTACTGATATTCATGCAATGTAGCAGCAGCATCGCTCTTATCCAGGTTGATGATTGGCATATACAACGCTTTTACAATGACAGCACCATGTTCTGCCTTTAATGCTGACAATGCAGCCTCACCTTTAAAAATCCCATGGTCAACTGTGCCTGTTTTTTCAAGTACGGCATAAGTTTCATCCATGTATCTGTAACTCTTGTCCAGGTTGACCATCACCTTTCCTTTCATTTCCAGCATAGCCTCTTCCAGTGTAGGAATACGGTGAGTAGTCGGCACTCCTGCACCATTGCGCAGGTACAGTGTTTTCAGATAAGCAAATGTTACATCCTGCACTCTCCCCTTGCCGGTAGTAGTACGATCGATGGTCTCATCATGCATCAATACCAGAACGCCATCAGCAGTTTTCTGTACATCTATTTCTATAATATCCACTCCCATTGCAATCGCATAGCGGATAGCAGCGAGCGAATTTTCAGGGGCATTTCGCCAATCACCACGATGTGCTGCTACCAGTACCTCTTTACTCTGTGGATTTTTAAACGCGCTAATAATAGTGTCTACAGGTCTTTGCGCCATAGCAGCTACACTACCTGCCAGCATCAATAACGTCAATAATTGTTTCATATTAATAACCGGTATTTTGTTTAATGGATAGATCTGTGTCTATCTGGCCCTGAGGAACAGGCATCAGCAGGTTATGCGCATCAATGGAGATCTGGATATTGTTATCTGTAAACCACTGGTTCATCACGCTGATAGCGGTGCCCGTGCGTACCAGGTCAAACCAGCGATGCCCCTCGCCTATCAGTTCAAATCTTCTCTCAGTTGCAATGGCATCCCGCAGGGTCTGCTGGGTGGTGGCAGTAGTGCCGGCTAATCCAGCTCTTGTGCGAATGGCGTCAAGATAAGGAATAGCAGCAGCAGTATTGCCCAGTTCATTTTCACATTCTGCCAGCATCAAAAGTACATCCGCATATCTTAATACGACCACATCACTGCCGCCATCTGTAATTACTGTGGTTGGTTTGGTCAATTTTTTGCAATACGGAACACCTGCCGCTGTCACATCCAGGTATATCCCTTTCCGCTTGTCATCATTTGTATATAAATTATACAATGATTTTGTAGGCAGATTATGTCCCTTTGCACCGGTTTGTGTACCAGAAGGGCTGAAGATCTGAAACATAATAGACCCTTCTGTATTCCCGTTTATACCAGATGCGAATTGTACTGAAAAAATGATTTCAGCATTGTTCTCATTACTGATATTAAACACATCTGCAGGATTGTTCATTAACCGATGGTTACCAGAACTAACCACTGCATCCAGCAAGGTTTTGGCAGCACTATAATTTCCCTGTGTAAGGTACACCTTTGCCAACAGGGTCTGAGCGGCAGTTTTCACGACTCTTCCTTTTTGTGTGGCAGTGACCGGCAATTGGTCGATGGCTTCTGTGAGGTCTTTTGTAATCTGGGTATATACATCTGCAACAGCATTTCGCCCCTGACCAAAGTATGTATTCGGATCTGTTGTTTCCTGTGTAACCAGCGGTACATCGCCATACAATCTAACCAGGTTAAAATATAGCAAGGCCCTGATGAACTTCATTTCTCCCTTTCTGGCCTCTTTTGTGGTGTTTGAAGCATAGGTAATATTATCAATGCGATTCAGTACGAGATTGGCTTTCTGAATAGCATAGTAAGACTGTCGCCAGTTACTAGCTATGATATTATTAGCAGGTGCGACTGAAAACTGGTCTAGCTGCCCATAGACGCCGTCATCATTTGCCGGCACCTCATCAAAGGTATTATCAGATGGTATTTCGGAAAGTGCCGGGAGGTATAGTCCATACAGACCATTTTCCTGTAGGTTGCCATAGGTAGCATTCATATATTCTTCTGCCTCTGTTTCATTGCCGGGAAAACTACCTGCATTTTTCTCCGTAGTTGGCTCCTGGAATAATTCTTTTGTGCAGGCGCACAGCGTCAGCAACATGCCAATTACTGCCGGTATGAGGATATTCTTTTTCATATTCTTGCATTTAACTGGTTAGAAGGTAACATTACAGCCGATGATGAAAGACTTTGCCAATGGATAATTTGAGTTGGACAACCCATTGGTGAGTACATTATCCGTAGATGTAGCATCCGGATTGTAGCCCTTGAATTGCGTAATTGTAAACAGGTTATTGCCAAGCATCAAGGGGCAACCATTAGGGACAGGTAAATATATGGATATCCTTCCGTTTACAACAGATAACACTGTCGCACGGATTCCCAGTCCAATGGGTACATGGATCGTCGCTTATATAGATACCCTGGGTAAAGAGATTGTAAGATTTGATGTAAAAAAGTATATATCAATTGTGCAGCCACTCAGCAAAAGCGGGGGGATTTCATTTATTTCGTTATCCGATTTCCTTCCATTTGCCAATGGATTAACCCCTATAAAATCCGATCTTAAAAAGCAATACGGGTACATCAATAAAAATCTTCAACTTATTATTCCTGTTACTTTCAACAAAGCCAGACCATTTTCGGATGGACTTGCAGCTGTGCAAAATGAAGATGGCAACTGGGGATTTATTGATCTGAAAGGAAAACTTGTTATTCCATATACTTACTCCAGAGAGCCTTCAAGATTTATGTCAGGACTTGCATGTGTGAAAAATAAAGATAGGCTAAAAGGTTATATTAACAAATCAAATGAAGTAGTTATTGCCCCCAAATATGAAGATGCCACAGTCTTTTATAAAGGCTATGCGCTGGTTCGCGAAAAATATGGTACTCCAGCGCTTATGATCGATAGTACTGGAAAGGTAGTAACCACCTTCCCAAAAGATTTATCCTACATTGACAATGCTACACCATCAGCAGGAATTTATGGTGGAGATAGCCCGGATTACCCTTTTTATGTTTCAGAAACATTGAAACAACTGGTCGATGAAGGGAAAGGCATATTTTCTTATGGTACAAGCTATGGCCTGGTTGACAAATATGGTAAAGTGATTCTGGAATGCAAGTATGATCACCTTTCCGATTACCATAATGGTAAAATGTTTGCATATAAATCAAGCTTTATAGATAACGCTACCAAGCATGAATATGGCATTTTAAAGGACGATGGCGAATGGGCTATTCTGATCGTACCTTCAGAGTTTTGAATTATCTGGTTTACTAGAAATTCGACTCCCCTAATTGCTTAATAATTAACAATATTTGGTTCGAACACTTACCGCTTAAAATATCGTTTATCTTCTTTACTCTTAGCTCAGCGTCCGCCATTTAAAATATAGGTGCAATTATAAATTAGTGCAACAGCCACTATGTATTGATGGCTAAAACAATCGAAGGAAAAGTTCAGGTTAAAAAAGTATTTGGACCCTCTTGATGAGAATCCCCAAAAAGGTGCCCCCTTTTTTGGACGGATTCTCATTAAGGCTATTTTATTGTCTTGCTTTCAGCTCACTCACTTCTTTTTTTAGATCAATGATATAGAGCGTTAGCTCTTCTATTTTCTGCAATAAGATTTTATTCATTTCACCGAGGTCCTGACCGTTTTGGGTTACTTCAGCAGCTGAAGGAACGTCAGGTAAGTGTTTGTTTTCGATCACATATTTTTCCACTTCTTCCAGGGAAGGTAAATGGTAGTCAGGGGCAAATACAAAGTCTGACCAGGTATCCTGCGTTACTTTTACTCTTCTGCTGCCGATGGTACCGTCTACCATAAGTTTATAGCCAGTATTGATCGTGTTTGTAACACCGATGCCCACACCACCATTAGCGTCTATTGAGAATCTTTGCACGCCACCTGTAAATAATTTGATTCCACCGTATGATGCTAACCAGCAGGAAGGGCCGTAGCTATTCCATGGATCTGATACCCACTGCATACCATAATGCGGCTGTTGCTTACCATTATAGGTAAATTGATCGCTTAATGACAGTCCGATCGAATGCGCTAAGCCAAGTTCAAAATTACCATTCAGGATAGCACTGCCGGCGGTGATACTGCCACTGGCAGAGATGTTGCCGCTCACGGTTAATTTCTGGTCCGGGGCTACAGTGCCGATACCGACGTTACCGTTGGACAAAATACGCATGCGTTCAGTGCCGGAAGTACCTAATACGATATTTTGTTTCATGTCATCAACGGTAGAATAACCGGACAGGTCAATGTAGGATTTAACATTGGAGGAACTGCCCCCACCGGCGGAGATACGCATGAAACCATCATCTGCCAGTAAGCTGGTGGCACTTCTCGCACGGAACTCACTACTTGTACTAATGAGTGGTCTTGTTGATGTGTTGGTGAAAGGAGAAGTGTAAATAATTTTGCCTGTTACCTGCAGGTTACCGACGCCATCATCTGTTGAACTACCGATTACGACCCTATTGGTGGTATAATTGCCGGTGGTAGTTACGCTCTGGAGGGTTTGGGCATTTGTCGCTGTCACATATCCCATGACAAGGAATAAGGTAGGGAACAATTTTTTTCTCATCTGACTATTTATTTATGCTTTGTTTTGTATCGAATGGGTTGCGGGTATATAAATGGCATAGTTTACGACATAGGATTTATAGGGGCGCAAAGTAACGAAAATCGGGAAAAAGATATAACTTTTATTAATCATTATACGGCACTTAGTAATGCGGAACGAAGACTTATTGGCATAATTGTTTTTAATTGGACATGATCAACATGGACCTGAGCATATATAGCATGAAGAGAACCTTACTTTTAAACATTTTCATGCACCTAACTGCATCCCTACTTTTAAACCCTTTCATATTGCAGTGCCACACACCCACTACTCAGCGTCTTCGACCCCATTAATTTCAAACCCAGGTTATCCGGCAAGGACATTTCGGTAAACAAACGCCGCCCCTGACCAACGATCAGCGGGTGAACGACCATATGAAATTCATCTATCAAACCCCATTCGATTAATTGGGCTGGTAGCTCTACCCCACCAGTGGATATCGCTTTACCGGGCTGCTGTTTTAGTTTTAAGATCTCTTCCCGCAGGTTATCGCGGATAATCATTGTTTGCTCGTTATCTACATGCTGCATGGACCGCGAAACCAGAACGCGCTTAAGGTTAGCAAACACGTTTGCAAATGCATTTGCAGCTTCATTCATTGATTGGGTTTGAGCAACCTCCGGCCAGAAAGGAACCATCAGTTCATAAGTTTTCCGCCCGTAAATGATCAGATCGACATTTTCCAACAGTTCTCTGAAATAGTCGAGAATGTCATCTCCGCCGCTGAATTTGGTATGATCGCAGCAACCATCCAAACTAATGTTAATACCGTAAACAAGCTTCCGCATGGAATAAAGTTTATTGTGTTCAAATTAGGAAGTTTCAGCGAATCTTATGCCACTAATGTGCCTGTCGCAGTCTTAATTTACAAATAAACCTCAGCGATTCGAAAATGCTCCACTTAAACCCGGAGATCATCTACTTGCAGCCTGCTGTACGTTATGCATAACATCATCGGGTGCAAACCAAAATCCAATTGGAAACAACAGGTATTGGGAGCAATACCCCTCTCACCAATTACGGCAAAATCTGCCGACACGATCGACCTCACCCGCCCCCAATACCCCTGCTTACTGACAAACAGGTGTAATAACCAGTAATGTCAAAGGTACCTGACGATATTTTTTAAAAACATCAAAAGTCAGTTCTGCAGGTAAATCCTGGAAAAACCTTTCATCAGCCTGAAGAGATACATTATCTTTTTTGATCTTGAAGAATATCTTACTCCACTCCTTTGTCACAGCCACCTCTTCATTCCTGTCGAACAAATCTCCTATAGTGGTTCCAACACCATATCCTGTTGTAGTCACTACTTTAGTAGAATTTGTTGATAAACGCTGTACCTTGCCGGAACTGATATCCGAAGTTTCCATCAGCAGGAAAGAGCTATCTTTCAAGGTAGCTTTCACATAATACCATTTTCCTTTCTCATAATCAGTGTTGGTCGTGTCAACCCTCGCTGGAGCAAGTGTTTTAATCACTTCGCCAATACTACATAAGGATGTAGTTCCTAAAAGTTTGTCTGTTATGACAAGCCCCTCTTTTTTAACTAGTTTTTTACTTTGAGTACTGTTGCAGGCAGTAAAACATAACATGGAAAGAGCCAAATAATAGAATAATTTCATAGTACTATAATGTTAGTAAGGTACTAACCTAATGATAATTATTTGTAATAAATATGTTCCTGGTCAGTCCGGTAAGAGATTTTGGTAGGAACTTATCTGGCACCAATAAATAACGGCAAAGCAGTTTAATACCTGCTTTGCCGTCAGTATATCATATCATCCATTTATCAGCTGGGTTGCAGCTGACTAACATTATTAGCTTGCTTAGCATTCGCCAATTGCGCTGACAGGAACTTACCCAACATGATCTCTGCTGTCTGCAAAGCCCCTTCTACCCATCCCTGCGCATCAGAATATGCTTCTCCACAAATATATAATGGTGTTCCTGCTATCGGGTATGTAATCTGGTCTCTTACTTCCCAACTCTTCACACCTATATTCCAGCTATTCCATCCACCACCATATGGATCTTCTCCCCAATCGCGGAAAGCAGCACTCTTCACCAATGGCGTATAATCCAATCCATGCATCTGTTGCAACTGGCGGGCTACTTCATCCACCATACGACGGGGCGCCTGGTATTCGTCCCATGTCTGGTTCAGCTGACCCTGTGGTGTTGTTGCACCCTTTTTATCATCATCTCCAATAAATGGATCAGCGATCTTCGCATGCGAACGACCTGCCTTCCAGGCTTCACTGCGCTGAGGTCTTAATCCATCCCAGAAACCTATATTATTACCATCATCATAGCTGGCCAGCAACATCGCCCTGCCATTCACTGCTGGTGTACCATTACTGTTTGGCCAGTAGTAGGTCTGTCTTACCGGCAGGTCAGTTACAGAACGGCCTGATTGTACCGGCACGAATTGCCCATCCGGAGTGGTATAACCAGCTATTCTCCACCATGGATTCGCATAAGTGGTGAAGAGTTTGAACAGTGGTCTTGGTGTTACACTCTTGATCAATGGCTGGATCTGTTGTAACAGGGGACTACCAGGCGTTACCAGGTCGAGTGCACGACGAGGCATAGCCAGGATCAGTTTTCCTGCAATAATAGTTTGGCTATTACTGAAAGTGAGTGTAAACTGTCCGTTTGTATATTCAAATCCACTGAGTTGCTGTTCCAGGCGCACTTCTCCCCCATCCTTTTCAAACAGCTCTGCCAGGGCAATAGGAACCTGCTGGAAACCATTGGTAAAGCCTTTGTATTTTGGAGAGATACCAAAGTCTGATAAATACCAGGGAATAGCATCGCTTGCATTCCAGTTCACCAGCGTAGAATCATAACCACCCGCATCCATACTGAACTGGTAAGCTTCACTGCTGATCACCCTGTACAACAGGTTCCAGAAACCCCATTGGTATAAAGGCACGCCATCAAAAGAGGCTTCCCGGGTCATTTCACGACGTTCTTCTTCTGTCAGATCAGGATTAGTGATACCTGGTACAATCTGTTCAATGGCATTCACAATGATAGTACCCGGACCATTCCCTTTTTCCAGGAACGACATATTGTAGGGCACCTTATCCGGCCTGGTTACAAAGTCGACCAGGCGCAGGTATTCACCACGCAGGTAGGCCAGGTTCTGAGGTTCGTCCACCGGAAAATCATAGAGTGTGATCTTTTCTTCTGGCGGTAGTTCTTCATTGAGGGTATCAATCAGGTCTACGATCAGTTTCTGGGTATTTTCCAGGATACGCATACCACCCAGTTCTGCTGTCATGTAGGGAATTTCAGGTGGTTTCACTGACAATAAGCGTCCGCCGATATGATCACTGCCTTCGAATACAACGATCTTTTGATTGGGGAATTGCTTTTTCAGTTTCCAGGCACTATATACCCCGGAAACACCGCCACCTACGATAGCGATATCGATTTGTTCATTTGCCATAATGATAATGGTTTTAGAAGATTGAAGGAATGTTGGATGGTATATGTCCATTACCTGCAGCCAACAGTTTTGATTTTACTGCATCCTGGTGGAAATAATCCAATACTGGTTGCTTGCTGTAATAGGCGGTGATTGAATCGGATGTGGATGGAGCTGTTGGAGTATTGCCAGCTATTCTCATATCCAGTATATAAGAAGTAGGCTGAGTGAGTACATGATCAATGCCTCGCCTGATCGCGGCTTTCACTGCGCCTGGTGTTTCCACTACTTCTCCGTTCTCACCACCAAATGCTTTTGCCAGTGATACGAAGTCGAGTTTGGGCCTTTCGAGACGCAGATATGGAGGGTCCATCGTTTTGGGGTTCCAGCCATAACCGGGCGCGCTGCCATAGGCCCCCACTACCTGTTGCAGGCCTAGTTGCAGGGTATGGTACTCCTGGTTGTTTGTAATAATATACAGAATGGGTAGTTGCTCATGGGCTGCTGTCCAGTAGGTTTGTGGATAGAACAGTGAAGAACCGTCTCCCACTGCATTGATCACCAGCTTTGTACCGGTGCCCTGTGAGGAGGCATTTTCCAGTTTAATGCCCAGGGATGCCGGCATTGACCAACCTAATGAACCTCCGGCTACACAGTAATAGCTTACTGGTTTAGCACCATTGGTGCTGAATGGCAGGTAATACTGAAAAGGTGCGCCATCGGATACTGCTTCATGCACGTATACGAAGTTGTCTACCAGCTTTCTTTCTTCAATCTCCTCTTTCAATGCATTGGCAATAACAACAGACCATATATCTTCCTGCTCCATGGCTTCCAGCAGGTAAGCATCCCAGTCTGCCGTTCTTTTTACAGACAACAACCGCATCTGTTCATTTCTAGCAGCAGCACCTGCCGGAGGAGTTGGTTTAATATAACCGTTCAGTATAGGCAGTGTTGCTTTAATATCGCCGAAAATGGCTGATTCTCCATAATAGTTCTTCGCAATATCCCAGGTATTGTTAGTCAGGTATACCTGTTTCAGTTCAGGAGGGAATAGTGGTCCGTCGGAATATTTATATACTGCCAGCTGTGCCTGTGCACCAAATCCAACCAGGAATGCTACATCATGGTCTTTGAACACACCCTGTATGCCTGCCTGACTACCGGGCAGTTCTCCCTGCCAGTGATAGTCATTGTTAGGGAAATTAGCCAGGCTGCTAAAGCTTTGCAATACTACGGGTGCACCCAGCAGTTCAGCCAGTTCCTGCAGCTCTGCCCAGGCATCTGCATACCCTACTGCATCGCCTGCTACTATGACCGGATTCTTAGCTGCAGCAAGAATACCTGCAGCCTGTTTGATAGCTGCATCATCCCCTACAAAATGTGGGGAAATACGGGTCACGCCTTTCACCTTATCTTCATCTTCAATGGCTACCATGGTAAAGTCCCATGGGATGGATATGAATACAGGGCCATTAGGTGGCGCCATCGCTTCTTTAAACGCACGTTGTAATACTAATGGAATTTCCTCAGGGGTACGTACTTCATGCGCCCATTTAGTGTACTGTTTGGCAAGGTCCACCAGGTTAGATGCGAGTAGTGGTTCCTGGGTGACCAGTTCATTCTGTTGCTGGCAACAAAGGATCACCAGTGGCACCTGGGAACGGTAAGCATTGAACAGGTTGCCTATGCTATGGCCAATACCCGGGGTAACGTGTACAACCAGTACACCTGGTTTACCTGTTATCCGGGCCGATCCCATTGCGGCACCAATGGCAATGTTTTCATGAAGACATTCAATATAGCGTACTTCATTTTCGGGGTAAGAAGTACCATCAATAATAGGAATTTCATTGGTACCTGGTACACCAAAAATGTAATGGATACCCAGGTCTTTCAGGATATCGAATACATAGTCACGTGTCCAGCGTGTGGCCTGGTCGAAGGCTTGACCGATCACGTCGTCACTGGTCTGGCGTGCAGCCTGAGCCATTTGTTGTGTTGTCATATAAGGGAGTTTTGGAGTTTGGTTACTCAAAGGATTCTTGTCGTGGGAATTTGTTTTGGTATTACGAATTAGGGTTTTGTATTTTTAACTGTCTGTCATTTCGCCGAAGTCCAGTTTGTAAACAATCGTTTATTTCGGATTGTTTACGGTTGATTGAAAAAAACGAAAATGTTAATATGGTTGTTTATGTTTACACATTACCGCTTTTAATCATTTCTAGAAAAACCTATATGCATACTTGAAATGGAAATAATTTCAATTGACTTGGGAACGCTGTTTATGTTACGTGCAACTATCCAACCTCCGGAAAATACGTCTGTATTATCTCATTTATCATAGGCACCGTCAGCGGTTTGTGCCTGAATGCTGTAACATAAGCCAGCTTATTAGCTGTTATTTCATCTTCCGGGTTCAAACTGGTAGTTAGCATAACTATGATCAGATTATCCCGCCTTGTTTTAGGTAGCTTATTATATTCTTCCAGAAATTCCCAACCATTCATACCCGGCATATTAATATCCAGAAAAATAATATCAGGACAGGGAAATGGCTCATTTTCCTTCTTATACTCACCACTGTTTGTAAGAAATTCAAGCGCATCCTTACCCGTGCAACAAACTTGAATATGTTCTGTCACTTTTACACTCTCCACTAATTTTACATTAATGAGATTAGTGAATTCGTCGTCATCCACAAACAATACACAATTCAATTTTTTGTTCATGTGTTATTAATTTTATCCGGAATGTTAAAGTGAAACTTGCTGCCGACACCGATTGTAGATTCTACCCAGATTTTTCCCTCGTGTAGTTCTGCAATTTTCTTACAATGCGCTAAACCTATTCCATTTCCATCGTATTTGTTTCGGGTATGTAATCGTTGAAATATCATGAATATTTTCTCCTGGTATTTCTCTTCTATTCCAATACCATTATCACTAATGGCGAATTCCCAACATGTTGGTCCCCTTTCAGCTGCAATATGAATAACAGGCGCAACGTCCGTTTTCCGGTATTTAATGGCATTGCCGATCAGGTTTTGAAATAACAATTTCAACTCAGTAGGGTAGGCTGTTAGCACGGGTAGTATTCCAATATTTACTTCGGCGTTGGCAGCTTCAATAGTAGTATGAAGATCTTCTAAAACACTCTGTACAATGTGCTGACAATCGACTTTTTGTAATACTTTTTCTCTTCCCAGCCTTGAATAATCCAACAGGTCTTTGATGATTGTCCCCATCCTTTCTGTAAGCGTAGTAATACCTCCCATATAGACATTGGCATCGTCACTAAGTGTGACCTCGCGCAGCTCATATTTCAGGGCGTCCACCAGGGAACTGATGGTTCTTAATGGTTCCTGCAGGTCATGCGAAGCAATATATAAGTATTGCATCATCTCCATGTTCTGCGAATGGATGTTCGCATTTTTATAATATAACTCGCGGGTCCTTTCCTCAATCATATTCTCCAGGATACGGACCTTCTCATTTGCCTGGTCTAACTTCCGTTGAAGGGTTTGTGAATGTGATTTATCGTTGTTTTCAGGCATTTTAAAAAGTTAATTCGAAATCACAATATTCTTTTCCGTCTCTTTGATATAGCGTATGTGTTTGTCTTAAAGGCACCTCAAAATAGTCGGCTACCCCTGCTATCAATCCCTCCATTAATGCATACAGTTTTCTTTGGGAAAAATATGTAATAACAAGCACATTAGGAGCCGGTGAGCTATAAGAGATAACAGGCAGATAAGTATCACTATATAATTTCCTGACCTCAACATGAATAATGGAATCAACCGTTTGCAGAAATTCTTTGGGATGAGAAAATGATTGTACAAATTGAGGATAAAATCCTGCAAGTTTGAAGAAAGCGAAATGTCCTAATTGCTTAAAAAAATCAGCGGTGCTTATATTTAATTTCCTGCTTGCTGCCGTCACTATCTGGATGAAATCTTCATCGGAATAGGTGCCGGGAGATACAAATGGTTCCCGGGTAGTTAAAGAGCAGCTTTCAATAATTTCATCAAAAACATCGTCCCCGAATCTTTCGGTAATGAAGGATTCTGTAATATTAAATATTATACCTTTCATACTGAGATAGAAAATATGTCTACTTATCAGTTATTAACAAAAAACCAGGGAATAGGTTTGGGATATATGCAAATATTGTTGGATATGCCCGGCATAGAATGGGCAACATGGCTCAGAGCGCCAGTAAACATCTCTAAGCCATGTTTTCTCTAAATCACACTAATACTTTATTATCTTTTTACTAAACACCTCATGCCCCACCATCACATTCACCACATATACGCCAGCCGGCAACTTAGACAGGTCTATTTGCTGCCCGTTGTTGATCACCGCCGGAGCAATCACTTCTACACCGGAAATACTATAAATCCGCACAAATAACTTCTCCCCCGAAGAGGTTTTAACAGTAATATTATTATTAAATGGATTTGGCGTCACAGTCAAGAAAGTCTTTGATACAGCCGGAACAGCCGCCGCTATTTTTGCCGCTACCGCCGCTGCTGCAGTACTATACAACTGGTTCTTCGGGATCACCTCCCTGATCTGGGAAGCACTGGACCACTCCAATTTTGCATTTGCATCGCCATTATTCTCAAAATAATCCAGCCTGATATCATATTTCTGACCTGCAGTCAATGTAATACTACCGCTGTATTCAATGCCCGCATCATCCAGCCATTTATCCACTACCAACTGACCATTGATCCAAAGTCTTCTTCCATTGTCTGTATTCAGATAAAAAGTATAATTCTCCGAATACTTAGGTTGTATCTGCCCGGTCCAGCGTACGGAGAACTGGTCTGCACTGATAGTTGGATCAGGAGAACCACCCCCCCAGTTAAAACTGATAGTTGCATCTTTCCGGGAGAATACAGCAGTTTCGAAGTTCATACCATTAAAGTAATTACCGGTCAGACCATCACCAGTACCCGGTACAATGGAGGCCGGCGTAAAGTTCCACTGGCCATTTGCCTGGTTGGTATTGGACCATTGATGTACCTGCCCGCCACCAGAAACACCATTTACTTCCAGTACTTTCGCACTATGCTCCGCAATTAATTTAAAGTACCCATCGCCTGTAGCCACAACGATAAAGTTCTGATGGGGCTGTGCAGGATCATGATAAGGGTACTGGATCACGTTTGTACCATTGTCCAGCGAAGCGCCATTTACATCCAGCGATTTACCACTATGCAGTGCCAGTATTTTATAATTACCATTGCCCAGATGAGTAAATACAAACTTTTGGTTATCGTTCCCATTATACCCGGAATGAATAATACTTGCGCCATCGGCAGTAGATGCACCATTTACATCCATCATTAATCCACTCGCCCTGTTCTTCAGAAAATAGGTACCAGAAAGATTGGTTACGCCATTAGGACGTACCTGGATGGAAGTTGTTTTATCCTGCAGGGGGGAAGTTACAATACAGGTATTGTCAGCCGTGTAAGTAGCCGATGTACCGGTAAAGTTATCATCCGCATACAAAATCACTTTATACCCTTCAGCAACTGCCACGGAAGAAATATCATCATCTTTTATGCCCAGTGCTTTCATCTGTGCAAGTGTATAATCGCCCACTCCTAAACTAACCGGATTACCACTGAATCCACAATCACTGTAAGTAATAACAGGATTGCTGGTGCTGCGTGGCAAAGCTGTAAATGTCCATGCACCCGGTGCTACTTTAAACTGTATGTACTTTGCATCTTCTTTGTAAAAGGTAACACCTGTAACAGTTGCTACAGACGTGCCGTTCCTCCATATAGTAGTACTACCCACCTGTACTTCGGAAGTCAGGGTATTGAATACATCTTTTGGAATACCTACAATTGCAGTACTGCCGGCAGGGGAAGTCAGGGTCTGCACAAAGCTGGTATTATTATTCGTAAAGGAAGCGATGATATTTCCTTTCACGGTCGGTATCTGACCTGCGAAAACAGTTAAGCCCCCTGGCTGCGGCATAAATGTAAACTCAGCAAAAGCAGCCTGGGTAGGTCTTATGCCCAGCAGGTAAGCGCTCATCAGGTACAAAGGGCCGGCAGACCATGCATGGTCATTACTACTATATCCCGTATTATTGGTGCTTTCTGTAAAATCTTCCCAGAGCGTAGAAGACCAGCTATTGATCATGCCTGTATAACGGCTTTTCATCCTGTTTACGGCTTCTTTGCCATCCAGCTGGAACATGGCCTGCTCCACGTACATTTCCTGGTAAGGACCCGCGTTATATTGATTTTTAAGCACCCCCAGTATGGCCTGTTGCTGAGATTCATCTGCTACTCCGGCCAGCAACGCCCAGGCATTACTTCTATCATCGATAGTAGTAGACTGTGCACCATTCTGGTTATGGAATACATATGCTCTTGCGGTGGGGTTCCAGAAGTATTTATTAAAGTTGTTCTTTACTTTGGATTGCAGTGCCTGATAATAAGTTTTATCCGCAGTTTGTCCAAGCAGGTCTGCTGTATTGATAGCAGTTTCCAGCACGTTAATGTACAGTGCATTGAAGATGGTGTTTGCATTGCCTACATCCATGGAACCAAGGTTAGAACCCCAGTCAATCCAGTTCCAGGCACCACTCTGCAGCACAATCATACCGTCGCTGTTGCAACTGGCCGCACAGAATGCAATGTATTTTTTTATCTGTGGATATAATTCCTGCAGCAATGCTCTATCGCCGGTGTACATGTAATATTTCCATAGCATAGCCACTGCTGCCAGGTTCTGATCAGGAAGATGGAAGCTGGTGCCCGGAGCAGTGGTATACAATGAGCCATTGGTTTTCTGTGTATACATCAATTCTCTGAAAGCCTTGCGCGGTAACTTTGCTACGCTGGTATCGTAGAGGTACAATGAATAAAGTATCTGTTCGGATACATCTCCCCACCACTGGCCACGTTCACGATCCGGGCAATCGTAGAACTGGTCTCTCATACATACGCGGGATGTGTTCTTTGATTTTGTCCACAGTGTGTTCATGGCAGCATCCGAAGAAGTAAAAGCACCTACGACATTTACATTGTAACTTGTTTCACGATATTTTAAACCCAATATCTGTACAGGTCCGGTAACGCTGGTGAACTGGTATTGTACAGTATGATCACTGGAATTCTGCCAGGGCAAACATTCAAATTCCTGGTCGCCGGCTTTTGTAATGTATTCCTGCCAGTAATGCCTGTTCACTACAATTTTAATGTGTACACCAGCAGGTGCATTTACATGCAGGTATGGGCGAAGTTGGATGTTGATACCAACAGTACCGGTGATGGTAGAATCTCTGGTAACGAATGTAGGTATGGAAGATGAATTCTGATAATTGGTCTGATCAAATTCTTTCCAGAAGGGAATTGTTCTTGGTACCAATGCATTCCAGGGTGCAGCGGGCGGTGCTCCTTTTTTGGTAGCAGTGGTCCATGCGGCATCATTGTATGCAGCGGTTGTCCAGCCACTGGGTTCTGCTGCTGCATTGTATGATACGGGGAAGGCAATCCATTTATAATCCTGCCCGTTTAGGATCAGTTGTGTAGTAGCGTTAAATGATGGGTGCACCAGTAATTTCCATGTATCGTCAGATGTGATGGCAGAAGGCGTGCTGCCGGATAGTTGTGCATCGAAGAGTAGCCCGCCATTGCCTACGGCTCTTTGGGTGTAACCGTTGTTACCCCCTTTATACCATACCAGTACTGCGATGGTATTTTCTCCTGCCTGTAAGTAAGGTGCAAGGTCTACCTCGTCATAGTAAGTGTTGATCAGGTCCGGGCGTATATCCAGTCCCCCATCTTTAACCACCAGTGTATTGTTGACATACAGCCAGTACTTATTTTCAGCTGCAATCTTTGTGATGGCGGTACCGGGTTTTGCGGAGAGGGTTACTTTTTTCCTAAACGCCATCCAGGTGTTATTGGGTCCTGCGGTGGATGACCAGATCCAGTTGGCAGTACCGCTGGTAACAGTGACACGGCTAATGACGACAGATGAAACCCTGTCGTTCCAGGCGCTTCCTATCCATGTGGAAGAAGCGGTAGCGGTAAAACTGGCGCCGGAAAAATTATCATCTTCGTAAAAGGTTACCTGGTACCCTGCGGGTATGGTAAAGGAAGAGATGGTATTGTCTGCAATACCTGCCGCGGTCATATCAGCGATGGTATAGTTGCCCGAGGTGAAACCTACGGCGGCGCCACCATAGTTGATATCACCGAAGAATACGACCTGAGTAAGGGTGTCTGGGATTGTTTTCGCGTTAACTTTAATAGTGGAAAACAGACAGAATAAGAGGAACAAATAGTTCCTGAAAATCGTTGTGTGGTTCATAAAAATGAGGGATTATGCTCATAGGTTGGAGCGATTTTGAGGGATAGGTTATCAGTATCTAAAATACGTGAATTTATCAGTATTGTCCGGGTAAAAGATATGCTTAAAAATAAAAAGGGGTAATAACGCCCCGATAGTTTATAATTTGGGGTTACCACACTCAAAACCGGCTAAAAAAATCGAAACCCAGGTACTACTTTCTTTACAAATTTTGTTTTTTTAAAAAACACCACTACCTTTGTTTTGACAATTTGGTCAAACAAACAGGTAAACAATGAGAGGTACAGATACAGAGCTACACATTCTCCAGGTAGCAAGGAAAGTCTTTTTTACTGAAGGAAAGATCGATGCCACCATGCAGGAAATTGCGGATGCTGCACAAGTGACGAGAACCTCGCTCAACTATTATTTCAGGTCACGGGACAGCCTTTTTAAAAAGATCCATGAGCAGTCAGGACTGGAATTCGAAGCCCGCCTGAACGATGTAATGACGAGAACACTGCCTTTCCGGGAAAAGGTGGATAACCTGGTGACTGTACTACTGGAGCAATTACAGCGATATCCCTACCAGGAGATATTCCTTATCTCAGATTTTCATTACAATCCTGATAGTATGTCGAAAGTGAACAAACATTCTATGCAGTTGTTCCTGAAAGAGATAGCCGAACATATGGAAAAGGGGGAGGTCATTAAAATGAACCCTGTACATTTTATGGTCAATATATTCTCTCTCATTGCTTATCCATTCCTGATGAAGCCGTTGTATAAAGTGCTGTTTACCATGACCGAAACAGACTATGCCAACCTGCTTAAACAAAGAAAGGATGTTGTCATGAAGCTCCATTTCCCTGAGTAATTTTTTTTGCCTGCAATTTGACACTTCTGTCAAATTATTTTTTGCCCTTTAATTGACATCATCGTCAAACTATAATGTAAAAATCATACAATGAACCGGATTGCAATCGTCGCCACAATCATTATGGGCGCCACAGGATTTACCGCCTGTAACCATAGTGCCAACCATGAACAGGGTAATAACCAGGGACCTGCTCCTTACCCCGTAATTTCGCTGAAGACACAGAAAGTGGAGATCAGCACCCTCTACCCTGCCACTTTACAGGGAGAACAGAATATTGAAATACGACCTAAAGTAGATGGGTTCGTAGATAAGATCTATGTAGATGAAGGGGATTTTGTAAAACAAGGTCAATTGCTATTCACTATCAGCGCTCCCCAGTACGAGGAGAGCATGCGCAATGCAGCTGCGGCTATCAGTAGTGCAGAGGCGGATGTAAGCACAGCTGAACTGCAGGTGAACAAGACTAAACCACTGGTTGAAAAAGGTATCATCAGCCACTATGATCTGGAGTCTGCCGAATATTCACTGAAGGCTAAACGTGCGGCACTGGCACAGGCAAAAGCCAACCTGAATACGGCCCGTATCAATGTAGGCTATACGACGATCAACAGCCCTGTAGCAGGAGTAATCGGCTCATTGCCTTATAAACAGGGGAGTCTTGTGAGTAGTACTTCTGCTCAGCCACTGACCACCGTTTCCAATATTCAGCATATTTACGGCTACTTCTCCCTCAATGAGAAACAGCTCTTTGATCTCTATAAACGCTATAGTGGAAAAACCCTGGAAGAAAAGCTGCGCCAGTTGCCGGATGTAGAACTTGTACTTGCGGATGGTGCTGTTTATCCCGAAAAAGGACGGATTGCGGCTGTAAATGGTCTTATTAACAGCGCTACTGGTTCCATCACCTTCAGAGCTACCTTTCCTAATCCTGTAAACCTGATCCGTAGTGGCGGTAGTGCGAATGTGAAAATACCACAGACACTGGATACGGCGCTTATCATTCCTCAGCAAGCCAGTTTTGAGATGCAGGGTAAACATTTTGTGTACGTTGTAACCCCTTCCGGAAAAGTAAAGAACACTGAAATAGAGATCGTGAACACTACTTTCTCACAGTGTTATGTGGTATCCGGCGGATTGCATGCCGGTGATAAGATCGTTACTGATGGTATCAGTAAACTGAAAGATGGAGACCAGATCCAGCCACAGCTTCAGACCACCGAAACAGAAATAAGGTAGCCATTAAAATCAAATTCTTATGTTACGTAAATTCATCGAGCGTCCGGTACTTAGTACCGTGATTTCGATCATCATAGTCATATTGGGTATACTAGGGCTGCTGACATTGCCCATTTCCCAATACCCGGAAATCGCACCTCCTACCGTACAGGTAACTGCTACGTATACCGGCGCCAGTGCAGATGTAGTGATGAACAGTGTGATCGTTCCTCTTGAAGAGCAGATCAATGGTGTGGAGAATATGACCTATATGACTTCCACTGCTGCCAATGACGGTTCTGCCACTATCAATGTATATTTTAAACTGGGTACTGATCCTGACCTGGCTGCTGTAAATGTACAGAACAGGGTATCCAAAGCTACCAGCGTACTTCCTTCAGAGGTAACCCAGGTAGGTGTGAGCACCATGAAGAAACAAACCAGTATGGTGCTCATTTTCACATTATCCAGTACTAACAGATCTTATGACGGTAATTTTCTACAGAACTATGCTAACATCAACTTGTTGCCCCAGATCAAGCGTATCAGTGGGGTAGGTGATGCTTCTGTGTTCGGGGCACAGGACTATGCCATGCGCATCTGGCTAAAACCTTCTGTGATGGCTAGTTATGGGCTGGTACCGAAGGATGTGAATACTGCCCTGGCACAACAAAGTCTGGAAGCAGCACCTGGTAAGTTTGGAGAGAATAGTGATCAGTCTTACCAGTATACTTTAAAGTATAAAGGTCGTCTTAAATCTGTGGAAGAGTATGAGAACATTGTGATCCGTGCTGATGCGAATGGGCATATTTTAAGACTGAAAGATATTGCGCGGATTGAGCTGGGCTCTCTTAGTTATAATAGTAATACGAAGACTAACGGTAATGAATCTATTGCAGTAGCTATTTATCAGACGGCGGGTTCCAATGCCCATGAGCTGATCAATAACTGTGTAAAGACGTTGGATCAGGCTTCTAAGACTTTCCCTCCGGGGGTATCTTATAACGCTATATTAAATGCCAATGAGTTTTTGGATGCGAGTATTGAGAAAGTGATACATACACTTATAGAGGCTTTTATCCTCGTATTTATCGTTGTATTTATCTTCCTGCAGGACTTCCGTTCTACCCTGGTACCTGCTATTGCAGTACCAGTGGCCATTGTAGGTACCTTCTTCTTCCTGCAGTTGTTTGGTTTTACTATTAACCTGCTTACGTTGTTTGCGCTTGTATTGGCTATTGGTATAGTGGTGGATGATGCGATTGTCGTCGTAGAGGCGGTGCATGCAAAGCTGGGGCATGGATCTAAATCGGGGCGGGATGCTACCATACATGCGATGAGTGAAATCAGCGGAGCGATCATTTCTATAACGCTGGTGATGTCGGCGGTGTTTATTCCTGTATCCTTTATTAGTGGTTCTGCTGGGGTATTTTACAAACAGTTTGGTCTCACGCTGGCCATCTCTATTATCATTTCTGCGATCAATGCATTGACGTTGTCACCTGCATTGTGTGCACTTTTATTGAAACCACATCATCCGGAAGAGCATGAGCAAAAGGGATTATTGAAAAGGTTTTATAGTGCCTTTAATACTTCATTTGATGCCATGACCGGTAAATATAAGAAGACTGTGAAGTTCCTTTCACGGAAGAAAGGCCTGGCGATCGGGGGTATTGCACTCTTTGGAGTGATATGCTGGTATCTTTTGAAAGTAACACCTACAGGTTTTGTACCTAATGAGGACCAGGGTGTGATCTTCGCTGATATTACCTTGCCTCCCGGGGCCTCTATGGAGCGTTCTACCGCTATTGCTGATCAGGTAGTGAGCATTGCAAGGCAGCTGCCGGAGACAGAGCTGGCTTCCCGCATTACAGGGCAAAGTTTTATTGGTGGTATTGGTAGTTCTTATGCAATAGTGATCATTCGACTGAAGACATGGGAGCATCGTAAACGGCAGGATCAGCAAATAGAAGCGGTGACAGGGAAGCTGTTTGGCATGACGGCAGGCATTAAAGGAGCAAATATCATCTTCTTCTCCCCTCCTACTTTGCAGGGCTTTGGCAACAGTAATGGATTTGAGTTCCAGTTGCAGGATAAAACGGGGGGCGACATTAATAATTTCAGTCAGGTAGCAGGGAAATTCCTGGGAGCACTGAATCAACGTCCGGAAATAATGTATGCGGCTACTTCCTTCAACAACAATTTTCCACAATACCAGGTGGATGTGGATGTAGCCAAATGTGAGCAGGCGGGCATCATTCCAAGTGATGTACTTGCTACGCTGCAGGGGTACTATGGTGGTTTGTATGCGGCCAACTTCAACCGGTTTGGAAAGCAATATCGTGTGATGCTGCAGGCGGATGCCAGTTATCGTGGCAATGAGGAAACCCTGAAGGACATCTATGTGAAGAATAGCAGTGGCAATATGGCACCTATTACTTCCTTTATGACATTGAAGAGGGTGTATGGTCCTGAGTCTATTACCCGTTTTAATCTCTTTACGTCAATAGCAGTACAGGGAGCTCCCAAGCCCGGGTTTAGCTCAGGAGATGCTATCAGGGCTATTGAGGAAGTAGCGAAAGAGACATTGCCTTCGGGATATGGTTATGAATTCTCCGGCCTTACCCGTGAGGAGATAGCAGGTAATAGCCAGACGATGTTCATATTCCTTCTTTGTGTGGTATTTGTGTATTTCCTGTTGTGTGCACAGTATGAAAGTTATATCCTGCCATTTAGCGTGCTCTTGTCATTACCAGTGGGATTAGCAGGTGCATTCATTTTTGCGAAGATATTCGGGATAGAGAACAATATTTATATGCAGATCACACTGATCATGTTGATCGGATTGCTGGCTAAGAATGCTATCCTGATAGTGGAATATGCCGTGCTAAGACGCAGGGGTGGATTGAGTATCAGGGATGCAGCAATACAAGGGGCTACAGCCCGTTTGCGGCCAATCCTGATGACCTCCTTTGCCTTTATCCTGGGGCTTGTGCCATTGATGCTGGCATCGGGAGCAGGTGCAGTGGGCAACCGCTCTATTGGTACGGGCGCCGTTGGGGGGATGCTGATAGGTACTGTATTCGGCGTATTTATCATCCCTGTATTATTCATCATCTTCCAGACACTGCAGGAAAAGATCACTGGCACTGGGGTAAAAAATGTAAGCAAACATGAAACGCACTAATAATGAAATATTGATAGGCCTGGCACTGGCTGGGGCATTGGCATCATGTAGGGTAACAAAGAATTATAAACCTGATAGTATACAAACAGCACATCTGTACAGGGATACTACTGGTACAGGCAGCACCAATCTTGCTGACCTTCCCTGGCAGCAGCTATTTCCGGATACTGAGCTACAGGCATTGATCAGTGAGGGGCTTAAAAACAACTTTGATCTGAAAACAGCACTGCAACGGATACTTGAATCTGAAGCTACGCTGAAGCAAAGTAAATCGGCATTCCTTCCTACTTTATCAGCAGGGGTGGATGTAACCAAATCACAGCTATCACAGGCAGCACAGGCATTTTATTTTTCAGGAATGAAACTGAATACAACTACTTACCGGGCGCAGGTAAATGCAAGTTGGGAGATAGATATCTGGGGGAAATTAAAAAGCTCCAAAAAGATGGCGCTTGCAAATGTATTGAAGTCGGAGGCTGCAGCAAGGGCTGTACAAACTCAGCTCATCGCGGACATTGCCAATAACTATTACACATTGCTGGCTTTGGATAAGCAACTGGCCATCACAAAGCAAACGTTGACTAACAGAATTAGTGATGCGGAGACGATGAAGACACTAAAGGAGAATGCAGTAGTGAATGGAGCGGCAGTCGTGCAAAGTGAAGCGAACAGATATGCGGCAGAAGTAGCTATTCCAGACCTGGAGCAAAGTATACTTGAAACGGAGAATGCGCTGAGTATTTTACTGGGCAGGGCTCCGGGAGCGGTTTCCAGGACTTCGCTGGATAGCCAGGAGATGAAAGTAGATCTTAAAACGGGGTTATCTTCCGATCTGTTGAAGAACAGGCCTGATGTACAGGAGGCACAGTATGCGTTTATGAGTGCGTTTGAAAATACGAACCTGGCCAGGACCTATTTCTATCCTTCCTTTGCTATTACTGCGGGAGGTGGTATATCGAGTATTGCGCTGGAGGATATGTTTAAGAAGTCGCTGTTTTATAGCATTGCGGGGGCACTTACACAGCCTATCTTAAACCAGGGGCAAAATAAGGCACGGTTACGCACAGCGCAGGCACAACAACAGGAGGCACTGAATACCTTTCAGCAAACGTTGCTGACAGCCAGTAAGGAAGTTTCAAATGCTATGTCTTCCTATAGTGTGGCGTGCAGAAAGCAGCATAGCAGGGAGATGCAGATCAGTTATCTGGAGAAGTCGGTGGATTTTACAAAAGACCTGCTCACGTATAGTTCCAGTACGAATTTTACAGATGTGCTGACATCAGAGCAGAATTTACTATCGGCACAGCTGTCAGGAGTAGAGGATAAGTTACAACAGCTGCAGGCAGTGGTGAATTTATACAGAGCGTTAGGTGGTGGATGGAAATGAGTTTTCATTTGTATGAATCTTTGAATTGACGCAGGCCGTTCCTTTTTAGGAACGGCATTTTTAGTTTGGTCCTTTCAACCTCAATTTTGAACGCTTCGGACCGTTTCTTTTCTTTCTTATGTCCGGATTAGATATTTTTGCAGGGTAGTATGAGAATAAGGATTCTTCACATATTATTATTCCTTCAGTTAAGTATAAACTGTCAGGGGCAGTATATTGATTCCTCGTATGTAGGGCAGTATAACAGGAAAATGATGATAACTGGCTTCCTGGCGATGATCAGATTGAGCTTAGGAAAAATAAGGTGTTATACAACCCCAATAACCGGATGAATATCGGTGTGGGACTTCTGGTAGATCATACAGCCATTAATGTACGTGCGGGGATGGGGGTCATTCCAATCAGAGATGGAAAATATGGTAAGACACAATCATTGGATATACAATTCCACCGGTATGGTAGAAAACTACTGCTGGATGTATTCTTTCAAAGGTATAAAGGATATTATACACAACCTGCTAAAGATTCCGTTTCATTATTTCCGGATATTGCAGTACGCCAGATAGGCGTCGAAGTGGCTTATCTTTTTAATGGCCGGAAGTTCTCGGCAAAAGCAGCTTTCGAACAAAGTGAACTCCAGGTACGATCTGCCGGCACCTTTATCCTGGGGGGTGGCATCTATTATAATAGTATTCATGCAGGTACAGAGCTATTGCCTGTCAATGAAACACGTATCAATAGCGAGCAGATCGGGATGAATGCGGGTTATGCTTATTCCTGGGTTATGAGCCGTCACTGGCTATTGGCTAGTATGGCTACTATAGGGCTCAATGTGGGGCATCAACCTGGTATGATCAAGCTCTACCCTGGTGTGCTGGGAAGAACTGCTATTAACTACCGTTATGCTGACTGGGGACTTTCTTTTCTGTTTTTGATACATAATAAGCTACTGTACGTTCCTGATGCGGGGAAAATAAGCCAGACTTCTGTAAATATGCAGTTGGCATATGTGAAAAATATTCATAACCTCTTTCATTAAATGCGTTCATTTAATCGATTGGTTACCTGTTTTAGTCATCTTCCTATGGTTTCCAGTTTACGGTTCTCTTCAACAAATGGTAATTCTTATGAAAAGAACAATTATGGTGTTGTTATCTGGAAATATGATCACCGTAATTCGGGGGAAGCTTCCCCTAATCTTGAGACTTGACATTTTAACCTTGTATGCCTTGACAGGATATTTTTATCCCGGTTTTATCCGGACAATAATATAAATTTATATTATATGGGGGTTTAAAATACAAATGACATGAAAAAGGGGACCGCTAAGGGGAAAACGGTAAGGTTACTAACGATACAGGAAATCATGGTTGCTGCAGGCAACAAACATGGGAAGGAATTTAACATTTTCAGTAATGGAGAACTTGAAATAGAACCGGAAATCTCAATTCCATATATTTTAGACCATTATACAATTATACTTGTCACAAGTGGGAAATTGAAAATGCGTTTAAATCTTATTGAGTACGACATTCCCGCTAATTCTTTACTGGTTTGTAGTCCCAACGTAATTCATGAATTTCTGAGCGATATGCGAAAGTGTACTTTCATAGCCGCTGATTTTAGCGCGACACTGCTGGCAGAAACTGCATTGAATAAAAAATACATGGATGGCTTTGGCATTTACACAAGGCAACATATGCCAGTTCACAGTCTCCTGCCTGCAGAAGTTCGTAATATTCAAACCATCATGGAACTACTATCCACAAAAAATAAATTACCCAAAGATCATCCTTTCATTAGTGAACTGCTACTTAATTTATTCAAGGTATTATTCTTTGAAATTGCAGCTATTCTGCATGACAAGATAGCTGCCCAGCAAATTCAGTTAAATAGTAAAGAGGTGCTGGTTAAGAAGTTCTATGCCGAGCTGACATCCAACTTCAGGGAAAGACGGGATGTTGAGTTTTATGCCGAAAGATTGAACGTCACGCCTAAATACCTTACTAAATGTGTGAAAGAGATTTTTGGCAAAGCAACGAGCGAAGTAATTACGCAGATGGTTATTGTGGAAGCAAAATTCATGTTAAGTAACCTGGGGGAGCCGATCAGTAAAATCGCGGAGCATCTGGCATTCAGCGACCAGTTTTTCTTTAGTAAATTTTTCAAAAGAGCCACGGGTATCAGTCCCAGTGAATATAGAAGCCTTGTGTCGATATAGTGACCGGTTTCCGTTCTTGCTTCATCAGGGTATAGGAATCTTTTATCGATATAGTGACCGGTTTCCGTTCTTGCTTCATCAGGGTATAGAAATCTTTTATCGATATAGTGACCGGTTTCCGTTCTTGCTTCATCAGGGTATAGAAATTTTTTATCGATTTAGTGACCGGTTTTCGTTCTTGCTTCATCAGGATATAGGAATCTTTTATCGATATAGTGACCGGTTTTCGTTCTTGCTTCATCAGGGTATAGAAATCTTTTATCGATATAGTGACCGGTTTCCGTTCTTGCTTCATCAGGGTATAGAAATTTTTTATCGATATAGTGACCGGTTTTCATTCTTGCTTCATCAGGATATAGGAATCTTTTATCGATATAGTTACACTCAGAAGTGAAATAGACATATACTGGCGAAGAATGGCTATTTGTTGACATCACTGCAATTTGCAATTTTACCATAGCAATATTAAGCACCGGCAATATTCCTAAGGCAAAATTTCAAAAAAGCAATGTTATGGCAAGAGCTAAATTAGCAAGAAAGTCTACGTCTGTTGATATGACAGCAATGTGTGACGTGGTGTTCCTTCTCCTTAATTTCTTTATTATGACGACCACGTTTAAACCAGATGAACCTGTTGCGATCGTTACACCTTCTTCTATAAATACAGCATTATTACCTGACGCGGATGTAATTTTAGTTAGTATTGATAAAAATGGACGGGTATTTTTTGACATAGAGGGTCAGCCACAACGGCAAAAGTTAATCCAGGATATCAATGATCAGTTTAAATTGGGATTGTCAGACGCGCAGATGATTAACTTTACAATGGGTGCATCAGTAGGGACAGATTTTCAACATCTGAAAAATTATCTTTCTCTGAAATCTAATGCCAGGAAACAATCTCCTTTGGAAAAAGGCATTCCAACTGATTCAACTAATAATGAATTAGTATCCTGGATTGAGTACGGCCGAGCCGCGCAGACCAGTAATATTAAGCAATTGAAATATTGTATCAAGGCGGATAATGAAACGCCGTACCCGGTAATCAGGAGGGTGCTGGAGACATTTAAACAGAAGAACATTCAGCATGTTAATCTGGTTACGAATCTGGAAGCAGCGCCTGAAGGGACGGCGGCGGCAGAGAAGAGTTAAGATAGGCTTCTGATTTGACACAGGCATTTGTCTCGGTAGGTTAAGATTACTGAGGCAAATGTTTCCGTGTGAAAACAGCAGTAGGTGATTTGATTATATGAAAATAGCAGTTTGTTCATGCAACAATAATCATTTGATTTTATGACAACACTACCATGTTCATGCAACAATAATCATTTTATTTTATGAAAACGCTGCCATGTTCATGCAACAATAATCATTGGATTTTATGAAAACACTACTATGTTCATGCAACAATAATCATTTGATTATATGAAAACATCAACATATTCGTGCAACACCAATATTTGATTACATGACAACACTACCATGTTCATGCAACAATAATCATTGATTAATTGTCACAGCACATATCCTGCCTGTGTACTTCACACCAACTTTCGTTATTCTAGTCTTAGTTCCCGGACCGTTTCATTGCCCGGCAAATCCACCGCCACAATTATTAATTTTCCGTCCGGCGGCAGACTTGATACCTTATAATACCAGTCCACACCATTCCGGCCTAAAACTGCCTTTCCTCTTTCCAGTATACCGCCTGCAGCATCAAGTACACGTACATTCACTTCCGCTACCCTGAATTCGTTTTTCGCAGTCACCACCACAGTCTCTTCTTCGAACTGAATATTCTGGATTTCAGGAGACCGATAAGCATCCTTCACCGCCATATTATAAGCATTCTGGCCCGGGCCTGCCAGCGACTTATAATAAGCCTTCAGCTCCGGATCTTCCA
>NZ_JBCNKH010000015.1:0-106903 GCF_039596135.1 Chitinophaga sp. | reverse complement strand
CCATTTACCCCCTATTTTTTTGAATATAGCATCTACATGTTTATTAAGCTGTGTATTTGCATTACTTATTGTATAGCTTGCAAATTCACCATCATTGGATAGCATCCCGTTGCTAACTATCGGCCAATTTCGAGCACAAGAAGTATCAATTAATGGAAGGCTTGTCTGCCTACCAAATATGTGTTGGCTCAATAAAATTAAAACAAACAATATACTAATATATTTTATCATAAAATTTTATTTCTATAACACTAGCACTCGAATATAAGTACAATTACTGCAAAACAATGGCAATTCAATTACTCAATACAAAATTCCTACTTAGCTAAAACTTTTATAATCTACTCCTTTTTCCATGTAGGTATTCCTTGTTCCATTTTGGATTTTATATTCAAAAAATATTCATTTGAATGCTTATTATCTTTGGACAAATCTATTGCCTTCTGCTCGTTGAGGATTGCTTCGTTTTTCTTTCCTAATTTATACAATAAGTTTGCTCTTGTATCATAATAATCATAAACTCTAGGATAAGAATCTCCTGTAATCTCAATTACCTTATTTGACCAATCCAAGGCCCTTAATAATGCATCAGAATCATTACATTCAGAAAACATTAACCACGCTCTATTGTTAAGGTCGAATGCTACATTTACAGGTGGATTTGCTAACATTGCTTGATCCACTAAATTTGCGTATTCATTCCAATTTCCGACTTTCTGGTAGAAATATAATTTTTCCGGCGGCAAAATCAAGTCAGCAAATACCTTATTATATTTGTTCTTTATATTGGAATAGAGTGTGTTCCAATCAGGGGATAATGTTACAGCTTTTTTATTATTCCATAATTTACTTGAGACTTCCTCTTTATCAATTATTGCAGCCAAAAACCAATTTATCAATCCTAATTTAGCACTATCAACAAGTTTTGGATGATAATAACAATATTTAAAAAATCTATCTTTAGTACTAATAAGATTATAGTTAGATAATAAAAACTCAATATCTTTTTTACTATTCAACAGTTCTTTATCAGTTAAATGATCTAAATGGTTGATTTTATATCGTGTGCCAATCTGTATAGATAAGTCATCATCTCCAAATTTTTTTGCTAGGTTGGCTAAATCAGGTAAATCCTTTATTTCGATCTTGTTAGCTTTAAATTCTTCAATCCGTCGATAATATTGTTTGGTTGGATCCTGAGCTTCTTCGGCTAAATGCATAAAATTTAAACAATTCATAAACCCCACACCTCTATGAACCATTTCCCCATTGCTTGAGAAAAACAATAAAGTGGGAAATGCCTTTATATCATACTTTTTTATAAAATCTTTAACCATTTCATATCTTGATTCTATTAAAATATCATCTGAGGTTGTACTATCCATTTGAAGTTTTATGGATATATATTGAGAATTCATGTAGTTTCCAACCAAACTGTCTGAATAAACTTGGCTATCCATCATTTTGCATGGGCCACACCATGTTGTATAACAATCTATGAAAACTCCTTTATTTTGTTCTCGAGCCAGAGTTAAAATTTCATTCCAATTACCTTCCTGAAAATAAACCCCTTTATTTTGTGCCATAACGATATGGTTTTCAAGAACTATAAATAGTAAGATTATTATTCCCTTTTTCATACTGTAACAATTTTACAATTATATGTTGCAATGCTTTCTTCATTGTAACATGTAACAGGAATTTATTAATTTTAAGCAGTGATAATATATATCATTTTCTATATGCAAGTATGAAATGAATTCCCCAATCATTTTAGTTTAATTTATTAGTGGCATCAAATTCTCTGGCAGAAGATCAATATGAATTAGAAAAAATTACTACCTTAATTGGGCTAAATAAGAAAAAGACAAGATTTTCTGAACCTCTAATTATCTCTTTTTGAGGCAACAAGAAGCAAGTATGTTCATAAAGGACTTAAGCAGTAAGAGAAGCAACCAAATATAGCTGAAAGATTAATTATAGTAGTAGAATTCCCAAACCGTATTACTTTTATAAAATTCTCAAAAAAACAAAAACATATTTAATGCTAAAATGGTTTACTACTTGTTCTTTGCTAATTGCCACTATATCTGCAAAGGGGCAATTTTTGATACCATTGTATAAGGATAGTATTCTTAATTATAAAGCTACTAATGAGAAGGAAACTATAATTGGTGACCCTAATTGTCCAGATTTCTATATAAAAACTATATTTCCATCATTAGAAATTTATTTTCCTGATAGCAGCTGTAATAAAAAATGTGGTGTATTAATTATCCCCGGAGGTGCATATAAGTTTCTTGCTTATAAAGATGAGGGAAGAAAAGTAGGTATTTGGCTTTCCCAACATGGAATTACTGCCTTTATATTAAAATATCGGTTACCTAACGATTCATTAATGTTAAATAAAACTATTGCCCCTTTTCAGGACGCAGAATCGGCTATTAAAATCATTCGACTTAATAATCTAAAATGGCATATAAATATTAATTCAATCGGGGTTATGGGCTTTTCTGCTGGAGGTCATTTAGCCTCATATTTAGCCACTCAATTTAGCAATCCTAGCATCCCAAATTTAGAAAGAATCAACTTAAGGCCAGATTTTTGTATTTTAATATATCCAGTTATTAGTATGAAGGACTCATTAACACATTTAGGTACAAGAAATAATTTACTCGGAAAAAATCCTTCACTAGAGAATATCGAAAAATATTCTAATGAAAATTATGTTACGAATAACACTCCTCCGACTTATTTGACTCATGCCAAAGATGACAAGCTAGTAACTATTAACAACAGCCTTATTTTTTACCAAGCCTTATTAAAAAATAACGTTGCTGCCGAAATGCATCTTTTCCCAAAAGGTAATCACAGTTTTGTGTTAAAATTAAACGAAGATGAGTGGCTAATTCCCATCATGAAATGGCTGACTAATGGAGGATGGTTAAACAATAACTAAACTTTAAGATTAAACCAATACATTATTTTTTTTTCTATCAATAAATAAAATAAAATTCCTGAGAAAATAGCTATAATGAAGAAAATAATTACACCTAAATCTGGATAAAAATTTAACCCTGCTTTATAGTGAAGTATAATAATCACATATAATACAGGAATATGTAAAAGATAAATTGCATAGGAAGCATCACCTACAAGTAAGAATAATCTGCTGTTCCATAATTTATTTAGTCCGTTATTTGTTTCTAAATAAACACATCCTGCTACAAGAAAAGCACTTGGTATACCCCAAATGATTACTCTCAAAAATCCTTGACCGTGAAGGAGTATATTACCAAACTCAGAAATATTCCCATAACCATTAAATATATTAAAGAGATAACTAATAATGCCCAATATGATAAGCAAATAGCTTATTGAAGCACTTATTTTGAATTTATGATAAATTTGGTAAATTATGATTCCTAATACAAATTCAATCATAATAGGGCTTGTAAAAAAGAAAATTCTTAAATCGTTATGTCTAAAACAAACACCAGAAATAATTAAAGCTCCAAATATTAATATTAAGCACAAGAGCTTTTTTTCGAGTTTAAAGAGAATAGTTCCCAGGAAAATCAAATAAAACCACCATTCAAAACTTAAGGTCCAACCGACTGATAAAATTGGGGAAATTGGATGTGAGCTATCGAATAACGGGAATAATATAACTGTATCACATAATTTATTTATCATTTCCTCCAAAGGAAATGGAGTGTAGTAATAATAAAACACTATTAGTTGAATAAGAGAAGCCAAATAATATATTGGATTTATTCGAAGAAACCTCTTTATTAGAAATTCCTTTGCTTTTGTTAAGCCTATATATTCATTTGCGATATAACTAATAATAAATCCCGATATCACGAAAAAGAGATCAGCGCCAATAGCACCAAAGTTACCCCAGTAGAAAAAAGCGCCTTGCTTTGAAATCGAAAACTTCTCCTGTACATCTATTACATGTGAATATACAACGAGTGAAGCGGCAATGCCACGCAAAAATTGAATACTATTTAGTTTTTTGGGCATCATTAAAGTTAATCTGATAAAGATATCAAATGAAACTGAAGAACAATTTCAGTAATCAAGTAATGTAGATTCCGGATTATAGTAGCGAAACTTGTTGATTCTTCGTCACTTTTGGTGTCAATTAATTTAACAGCACCAATCCCTTGCGTAAAAGATTGAATCTCGTTAGTCTGAATATTTGCAAAAGAAATGAAGAATCACCTTCCTCAAAATACACAATAGAAAAAGAACTCATAATTACTTTCTGGAATTACGTCGTTCACCACTGGTATTATCAAATTCAAAAAATAGCGTTGAATAATCATTCTTTGTTTATTAATTGACTCTACGGAAATCATATATTATATTAACCATCAAATAACGCCCTCTATTATTTATATTAGTTGATGCAATACCATTTGAAGTAAAACTTTGAGAGATAGTTGCTTTATTATCCAACACATTATTTACATATAAGGAAGTAATTAACCTCCTATTCAACGACCAAAAATGAATTCTTGAATCTAAAAGCAAAGAACCATTATTGAACGTCTTATCGTAACTGAAATTCTTTTGACCAGAATATACAAGCTCTACAGAAATACTTTTAGTTATTTTAAAATGATTATAACCATTATAATTTATTGAATGGATATTAATTATGGTATTATTTCCATTAAATACATTTCTATTATAAGAATACATAACACTTGGTGAAGTGCTCCAAAACCCCAATCCAAATTCAAATCCAAATTTCATACTGGCAATAAGTGATGTAACCCTCCATTTTGCCGAATTATAATATTGATCATTTGCAGAATAAGAAACCCCTTCCTCTAAATTAATATTACTTCTCTTGCCAACCTGTTTACTCCATCCACTTTTATTCCCAATTGAATAATTCCCGTTTGTATTCAAAAAATGGGTTTCTTGTTTTACTGTCCCCAGCCCATCTTCAACTAACAGAATACTGGTCGTTATCTTATTCCTTATTGTACCTAAAGAAAAATTTGAGAACAAACTACTTTTACCTTTACTTCCCCTATATTCTATTGTTAATGAATGATTATTAACTGGCTTAAGATCAGGATTGCCTATAAGCGGATTTTGTAAATCCGAATAATCCGGAACAATTGATAATTGATTATAAGTAGGGTAATCATTATTCCCTTTATACAACATCCTAACGAAAGAACTCTTCGAAAATTTATAATCAAATTGCCAAACAGGATAAAATGAAAATCCTCTTTTTTCAGAAGAACCCAACAACATATATGAAAGAATATTCCCACCAATCCAATAATTCAGCTTATCACTATTATACTCATAACTGATCTCCCCCTCCATTTGACGAATAACGAAATGAAAGCTATTACTTAAAGAATCAACAGGCTCCAACTTACCGCCTGTTTCCTCAATTCTGGTCTTATAATCATTACTGGATAATGAATTAAAATAGCCGTACTTGATTTCCAAACTTCTTTTATCTCCTATAGGTTCAATAAATGAAACCGCTATTTTATTTTCATAGGTATCATTATTCCTGTTTATCAACTGATGTATGCTTGAATCCTGGAATTGAGTAGTATCTGTCTGATAGTAGCGAATGCTATTCTTCGAATTCAAATCGGTATTATTTTTTTTCAAATTCCCGGTGTATAAGAAAGCCAGGTTTCTACCCGGCTTTTTGAACGAATGAATATAAGATAAGTCTCCATTCAATGAATTGGCTTTACTTTCAGTACTATTGATTGAATACTGATCTTTTCTTTGGAATCCTGACTGAATATTTGTTATTTCACTATAGCTCTTCCCCTTACCAAGATTCCCATCTAGATGGATAATGAGCTTATTATCCTTATCAGGATTAAATTTCCATTCTGATTTGAAAGTTCCATTTTCGGACTGGCTATTTCCAGTTGAATTTATATTATTATATAAAGTTCCATCACTGGTAATTGTTTCTGTTGAACTATTTGAAATTATCTCTGTATTCTCACTTTTATAATATACACCAGTATTAAACGAAAACTCATCATTATTTTTTTTTCTTAGCCCAATATCGATATTAGAATTATTCGCTTTCCCGGTATATTGTCCCATATTGCTATTTGCCAAGGCTATATGATACTCTTGCTGATCACCAAATCTAAAGGCACTTGCAGCCAAACGATATAGGTTATATTCTCCATACTGTGTCGACAATCTCCCTGCTGTTATATCTTTAATACTTTCACTGGTTCTCAGATTAATAATTTTCTGCGTCTCCCCCCTTGACGTTCCCCTCATTCGGTTAATATCTCCATGGTCATCTATCAATTGTATCTTATTAATAAGAGATGCCGGAATCAAACTTGTCAACGTCTTAATATCACTGACCATAAACTCCTGCCCATTAATCATAATCTTAGATACCTTCTGCCCCATCATACTGATTGTACCATCACTATTCACCTCTAGACCTGGCAATCGCTTCATCAGATCCTCAACCATATCATGCTCTGATAGTATAAAACTGTTCACATCATATTCAACCGTATCTTTCATAAAAGTAACTGGTCGTAAAGTTCCTTTTACGACAAACTCCTTCAACATCTTCATACTAACCCTTAATACCACCTGGAAGTCGAGTCCCCTACCCGGCGAAGAATTTCTCTCCCACGAATCAAAGCCCAAAGAAGTAACCCGCAATCTAAAAACCGGATTTTTCACTCCAACAATCCTGAAAGTTCCATTGTCGGTACTGATACTTCTTAACGTATCACTCGCTGTCATTAATGTCACATTCGCCCCGATAATTACTTGGCCTGTGGAATCTCTAATTGTACCCGTAACTATATAGTCTGATTGCCCGTATAAGCAGAGAGAAGCAAGAAATGAGGATAAGATTAACAAAACAATTTTCATAATTGGGTAAACAGACGTAGACAATGGAGATACTTCTTTTTGAAGTTAAAGTATTAACCCGTCGCAAAAGTTAGGAGGAAACGGATATAGTTACTATTCACCTTTCATTAAAATAAAAGAATAAAGCAATACTTAAGCTATTCATTTAAATAAGTCATCAATCTAAAAACTTCAATTAAACCATATATTCATCCTACCCACTCCTACCACTCATAATAAATTCTCCATCATTAACTTCACATTAACCACTCCCTATTTTTTTATCAATAGATTTGAATCGGTATCAACAATTGTCATGTAACCTATATCAGAGGGGGCTACTTATGTTACACAAATCAGACGAAGAGTTGCTTAGGGAAATTAAAGAGGGCAACGAATCCACTTTCGCAGCGGTGTATAACCACTACAAACCATTATTATTAATGGAAGCCTATTACAAAATCAGGTCTACTGCCGAAGCAGAAGATATGGTACAAGAAATCTTTACTTCGCTTTGGAACCGGAGAAAGGAGATTCCGCTAACTATCCCTCTGAAACATTATCTGTACAAAGCAGTGCACCTCCAATACGCCTATAAGTGCCGTAAAAGTGAGGTAGCCAAAAAATTCATCCAGCACTCCATGTATGTCTCCAAGGAAGGCACAATCACCCATGCATTAGAAAATAAAGAAATATATCACCAAATCAAGGAAGCGATCGCTACAGTAACTGCCCCAGCCACCAGGAGGGCTTTTGAGCTACTGTACATAGAGGATAAAAGCCACAAGGAAATAGCCATAGACATGAATATCCAACCCCAGGTAGTTAAAAACCAGGTAAGCCGGGCGCTTAAAATAATCCGTTCCCACCTCAAAAAAGTAATATGATTATGTTACTTTAGGTTGTAATCCGCAATCTAAAAGCATCATGAATACAGATTATGAACTGATACACCGTTTAACTTTAGAAGAGTTGGCTGAGGTGATCAGTGATGAAGACCTTGTCTACCTCAAAACAACCATTCGGGAAGACCCGGAAGCCTTTAATATTTGGTTCGAAACCAGGAATATCCTAAACGAACCGGATGTAAAAGAATTCCTGGAACGATCTCGCCCGGTAGAAATGATATTTCAAGCAACATTAAAAGGCAAAAAAAGGCCGGGTTCCTGGAAATTTTATTTGTTAAGCATAGCTGCTATCATTATAGTTGGTCTTTGCCTCTTCCATTTTTATTATCCCCCAGTAACCAGGTTCCCGGTCACTAATGACGCCTTTTCTAACAAAGATATTCTCCTGGAGCTCCCCGGTTCAGGTAGTATTAACCTATCTGATAATCATGATTCCGTCAAAGTAAATGATGTCACCATTCATCACAAAGGTGATTCAATGACTTATGCTGCAGCTGTTGCCCCAAGAGGAATGGCCAAATTGACTATACCGAAGGGAAAAGATTACAAAATCACATTAAATGACGGTACTATAATTTGGCTGAATTCCACCACCACACTTCAATTTCCCTTGTCTTTTGAAGGTGATACAAGAGAAATATCACTCAACGGAGAAGCATACATCGAAGTGGCGAAAAGCACCACACCATTTTTCGTAAGATTGCCAGGTACTACCTTACAGGTATTGGGAACTTCATTTAATGTTAATACTTATGATAACAATAAAGTGCAAATAGCACTGGTCAATGGAGCTGTCAAAGTACAAGATAAAATATTGCACCCAGGCCAGCAGCTGATTTATGCACCTAATAGTATGGATATAACCTCATTTGACGAATCAGCTCTCTTAGGTTGGCGTCGGGGTTTATATATTTTTAATAACACTTCTCTTTCGGAAATAATGCAGGTAATACCTCGTTGGTTTGATAAGCAGGTTATTATGGATAATCCTTTAAAGGGGAAATCTAGATTTACGGGGGTAATTTATAAAAATGAGCCTGTAGAGTATTCATTAGACATCCTAAAAGCAACCAACGACTTTGATTATTATATTCAAGGGGATATTATCCATATTAAATAAAGGATACTGATTAGACCAATACATCATTTTAAATATACCAATTACTCTCCTATCAAGTTTACCCCAAAAAGGCGCTTCGCTCAATGCGAAGCGCCTTTTCTACTTACAACTGCACCTCCATCACCGTTTCATTCGCCGGTAGATCCTTCGCCACCGCTCTCACCTTGCCTCCTGCTACCGCACCATTCGCCACCGTCGCCGTATACAACCAATCCAGCCCATTCGCCTCCAGCACCGCATCTCCCTGTTCAATTACATCACCACCCGCTGAATAAATACTCACTTTCACACTCGCCACCTTGAAATCATCCACTGCCCGCACAGTAATTGTAGATCCAACCTGGCCATCATACAGCTCTGTATTAATCTTCGTAATCTCCGGTGCCTTAAACGCATCTCTCACGGCCACATTATAAGCACTCTGATCGCCCTTCACCGCCGCCGCATACAGCGCCTTCAAATTCGGATCGGCCATGGCCGCCCTGCCATAAATGATACTTTGTTTGAATTTAGACTGTACCTTCAGCTGCTCCTCCGTAGACGGCACACTACTTGCACCCCGATGCTTACCCACCTGAATATTGCCGGATTTCCGCCTTGTAATAGTCAAAATTTTACCGATCGACCCTGAACCATCCTTCAGGATCAAATTATCTGATTTTGCCATAAAATTCTTTTTAAAGGGAGTTAAAAAATCAACTTTTTGAAAGGCCTTTGTTCGACGCTAGTTCGTCGCTTCTTCGTCGCTTGTTCGATTAAAAACCATCCAGTGAAATGAAAGGTGCCTCTCCTTCACTCCGGGCACTGCCTGGATGATTGATGCCTTACGACAACAATATTAAAACGACAATCCACATCAAAATGAAAAATCTTTTGAGGAAGCTATAAGTATAGGTTGAGAAGCAATAAAGTGGAGTTAAATAAAACAAACAGTCACATGATAATATGAATCCGGCTGAATAAATTGGGAGCATAAGCTCTTGACAGGGGAATATCCCTGTCAAGAACTTTAACGCTATTCTCTGTCACACTGGTAATATGCTCTAATGCAACAATGTAACTACGATGTACACGGCAAAAGAGTACCACGGGTAGTTGTTCCTCTAGCTGGCTGAGCGTACTACTTACCAGGTAATTACCCTCTCTTGTGATGATCCGGGAACATCCGCCACTGGCCTCTACCAGTATGACGACTCGGCTATTCACCTTCGTGAAAAGCCCCTTACTTTTTCGGACAAACAAGTCTACATACATAAATAAAAGTAGTTTTTAAATCCCTTTCTTCAGAATATAAAGCCGTGCAGCCGTATACTCAGGTTCAAAATCCGGAAAGGCTTTACAGAACTCTCTTAAAGACAATGGATAGTCTTCAGATTTACCCAATACGGCACGTGCTTTACTCAGCTTTCTACATCCGGTTTTGTGGGATTTTCGGGTTAATAATGCGATATCTTCTGGTAATATCGCTGTTACAAGAATGACATTAATAATGTCATTTGAGACATTATGGACATTTGCACCACGTTCCAAATTCGAATAGTTTTCATCATTAAATTTATTTTGGGTTTCATTAACGTGGTATAACAAATATAAAAATTTTTGTTCTTATCACGATCATTTTTAATCATTAAAATTCACAATTATTGATGCTTCAAAAATTGAAACAGCGTACCAGCAAATGGCCACGGCCGAAGAAAAAAGTATTTACTGAATTGAAACACGTAGCACGTGTGGCAAAACTAAATTACACCGGGTGCAGTCGTGACCTCGTCTACATGCAGCCTGATCGCAGTAGATTTTATCATTTCTCAAAAATTATTGGTGGGTATATCCTTTGCTAACCCATTTCCATCTCATCAACCTAAAATGCAATCCCATGACCTTTCCATTTTTACCCCTTCACCACCTCAGAAATAGCATAGAAGATTATCTATCTACCCCCGATGACGATACTGGGCACTTCTATGAGCAAGCCCAGTCCAGTATAGAACATATGCACTATACAATAGCCGACTTCATGTTATCCTCAAAAGATGACGCTGTACTAAAAAGGTACATGCGCACCTGGCAGGAACAGATCAGGCAATTATTCGACCTGGTACCTTTGTCCTGGGTAGAAGACCTGGATATTGATGATCTGCCCGACTTTGACGATCCTGCCTCCCGGCATAAAAACTTATGCTATGAATCCTTCCGTCTCTTAAAAGAAATGCAGGCGCAATACCCTGCTTATTTTGACAAAAGCGGCGCACCTCCACTCATTTATATAGAGATAGAGAAATCAATGCATCATCACCAGGTACTGATCATCGCCCAGTGGATGGACGAAAAAGGCCGACACCTGAAAAAGCTGTGGAACATTTTACATTTCTCTATTCAGCGATTATGGCATCAGGGAGCCAACCGGTTTAGCTACCAGGACCATGATTATACCTGGAACCTGCTGACCCAGCTGATGACCCAGATTAACACACATGGAGACAATTTGAATCAGGATCACCTATATGCCTTGATGTTTTATCTCAACTTCAATGATATCGGCTTCTTTCATCACCTCACATCTACCACCACAAAAGAGATCGCCAGCACCGTCATCCCCAACGAAAAAATTAATATCCTAAAGGATCTCGATAACATGATGGAAGATCTCCTCGTCAGAAATGACCAGGTCCTGGACCCAGGCAATCCGTCCATTAATATCATGTTCCAGCGCTGGCTAAAAGGCCAGCTGGAAGAGCTGCAATCCTGATTCTCAAAACTATATCAATATGAATTATATCATTCATCTCAACGCTTTCCTGGCCAAGGCTGCAAAGGAGGAATGGATGGTACCCCACCATATTTCCCTTTACATGGCACTGTTCCATACCTGGAATAAACTAGGGTTCAGAAAGGCTTTTAACGTACGCCGGGAAGAAATCATGCAGGCGGCAAAAATCAAGGCTAAGTGTACCTATTACCGCAGTCTACGTGAGCTGGATGCCCGGCAGTACCTGGTTTACCTGCCATCGGACTCCCGGTTTACCCCTGCCACAGTTTCTATGATCCCAATGGGTATGCATAATGGCCCCGAACAGGGACCACTAAAAAGACCATTATTAAAAACTAATACAAACGTTATTACAAATGATGTGTCAAATGGTCTGCCAACCCTGGACGAAGTACTAATTTTTTTCGCTACCCACAAGTATAACCTGGAAGAAGCCCGGAAATTCTGGTTTCACCACGAAGCTACCGGGTGGCTGTCAGGAAATACACCCATTCAACACTGGCAACCACTTGCTCATAAATGGATGTTAAGCGCCCCTCAAACGAAAAATGATGAAGATTATCACCAGCCTTTTTGATTACAAACAGATTCTTCATCTCCTAGCCGAAAAAGGCAGGGAACAGTTCGGAAAACACTTCCAGATCTACAACGAAGACCTTTCCGTACTGCTCCCTGTCATCGCCTGGATGCTTCGTGATGAAGAAGTAGCAAAGCAGTTCAATATCGACCTGCAGAAAGGTATCTTCCTGGGCGGACCCGTAGGAGCCGGGAAAACGCATATCATGCAACTCATGCGCCTGGTAGTGCCAGCGCCTTTTGACTACGACATGCACAACTGTGACCGGATCAGTACAGAGTTTAGCCGGAAAGGGCCAGGTATCCTGGACAAATACATAGGTAACCCCGAAAATAGTAGTAAAAACAATCATCGCGCCTGGTGCTTTGACGACCTGGGAAGGGAAGACGTAGCACACCACTATCGAATCACCTGCGAGGTCATGAAGAAAATCCTGGTGAGAAGATATGAGTTATTCACCTGTTTTGGAACTATCACTCACATTACATCTACACTGACCACCGCTGCTATTGAACAGCGGTATGGTTCGGAAGTAAGGAGCCGAATGCGGGAGATGCTGAATAGAATTGTTTTTGATAAGGGGACTAAAGACAAAAGAAGAATGATGTGATTCATACCTTTCCACCCATCAGTATTGTCTTATAATTGATACCATCATGCCTTTAAGTCAGGTACTATGCCAACCTTTTTCACAATTTTACTGTTCACCCTCCTACTGGGTCCGACAGCTGATACCGGGATGCGGCAGCTGAATGACAGTAATACAGAAATTTGTTTTATAGGTAACCATTATGCTCTCTTGCAAAACAAACTCAATTACCAGGAATATTACTGGAATAAAACAATCATTGCCACCCTCTATCTTGTAAATATTACGACTGGTCAGAAATTGAAAATTGCGGAAAACCCAAAAGCTTTACTCATTAATGGTACTTTATCCCCAACCGAAAAATATGTAACCTGGTATGATGCCGCACTAAAATGCTATCGCATTTACGATATCACTACCGGCACCACACACTCACTTCCCAAGCAAATCACCACCATCTTAAAATGGCAGGGAAGCGACACCTCATTCATAGCCTATGACAACTACGACATATGGGAAATGAATCTTACCCGTGCCCGATGCCTGACCAACAACTATGGCCAAAAGCAAAAAATTATTTTTCGCCAGCTGGATGATACCTTACTCATTGCCCTCGATACGAAAAACAAACAAAACGGGTTCTGGCGACTTACACAATCAGACCCTGTTAAATACACTATGGATGATTGCCTATATTACTTTCCGATCTACCCCATTGATCAATATAAACCCATTTATGCCAATGGGACTTACCTGGTCAGAAAACAAACCGCTCAATCCCCGCCCAATCTATACACCACAACTGACTTCAAATTATTTACACCACAAACAGATCTACCACCTGCTTATACCATTCATGCACAGCTATTGCGCTTCAAAGGTATTACCGGAATCTTATACACGCCCCGAAATATTGACCTCGCTCAAAAACATCCTATCATATTTACCTATTATGGTCAATACAGCAATAACCTAAACCGTCACCTTCCACTCCAACTCAGCGAGGGCACACTCAACATTCCTACCTATATCAGCAAAGGCTATATTGTTTTCATCCCCGATATCCACGTCAAACCAGGTGCGCCTGGCCCAAGCACAGCACATACGGTTATTCAGTCAGCAAAATACCTAAGCAAGTACCCGTTTATAGATAAAACAAAAATGGGCCTCCAAGGCTTCAGCTTTGGCGGATACATTACAAACTACATCATCACCCACTCCAATCTATTCGCTGCCGCACAGGAATCCTCTGGCCCCACGGACTTCATTAGCGGGTACGGCAGCATTCGGAAACTAACAGGCAATACCTATCAACCTTTATATGAAACAGGACAAAACGAAATGAAGGTGCCTCCCTGGAAGAACCCAAAAAGATATGAACGAAATTCACCTATTCTAGAAGTTCATCATATCAATACACCGCTATTGATGATGCACAACGAAAATGATAACCAGGTCCCCTGGGCACAGGCAGCTGAACTCTTCACGGCTTTACGCCGATTACAAAAACCGGTCTGGTGGTTACAATACAAAAACGAAGGCCATCAACTTACCAACCTTGACAACCAACTAGATTTTTCCACAAAGCAAATGGAATTTTTTGATCATTACCTAAAAGGCGCGCCAATGCCTGGATGGATGCGCTATTTAGGACAACCCTAATATATCCCTTAATGACTTCCTGGCCTTACAAATCTGGTTGCGCACCACTTCCACCGTGATCTTCATATCCCGGGCAATCTCTTTATAATTCTTGTGCTCCACTACATGCATCCGTAATATCTCTCTACACGCAGGTGGGTATACCTGCAAAATCGCTTCATGTATTTTGGCCAGAAATTCCTTTCTGGCCAGCTCACTATGTCCATCTACTTCGTCTTCAATATCTGGTAATTCATTTGCCAGGTTTTTCCGTCGCAACTCATACTCAACACAAGCCTCCTGGGTACGATGATATAGATAATCCTTTAGAGGTACATCCACATCAATCTCCTTTCTATTTTCCCATAACCGGGAAAACACTTCCTGTAAAACATCATCTGCCGCTGCAGCATCTTTTAAGGTAACTAAAGCATGATAGTGTACAAGTCCTCCATAAGTAGTATAAATGTGAGTAAATACAAGGTTATTGCCTTTCTTGAGTAGGGATAACATTGATCTTTCATCTGTGTTATGCATAACGGGCTTTTTATTTGGTATAAAATAGTTTCCGTACTATTTCAATTAAAATAAATTCCAGGCTGGCACGAATGGGAAACCACCAAAATGTAATAGCATTCGAATCATTATTGTAACATGACTAACTTAATGATTAACAAATATTCACATTGATTTTAACATTCCCACAACACTTGTCATTGCCCCCTGCCGGAGGCAGTAGCTCCGGAAATCGATTCTCTTTTCCCGGAGCACTCCTCCCAAAAAGAAAAGTTTCTTCATTGATCCTCATCTGCATAAATCGGCAAATTCCATGAAAGCCCATACGGCACCGAATAAGTAACAAAAGACCCCCCGATAGTTGTAGTAGCCAATGTCACATCCAGGTATAATGGGAAAGTTGGATGCACACTTAACTGCGTAGGCACTGTCTGAAACGTTCTGTATGGCCCCAAGGTTGCATATTTTAATTGCAATGTGGCCCCATTTGCAGAAAAAATACCTGTTGTTGTCAGGTACAGGTTATTTAAGTTATAATTACTGACTTTATAAGCCAGTAAAAAATTGACCACTAAAAAAAAAGCAGTCACACCGAGAAAGATTCTTGCTTTTTTCATGTCCCAAGTTTTATACATAAAGGTAGAATTACCCTTACGGATATACTTAGGACTGCTGTCCGCTAATTAGGACAAAGAGCATTGATTAATAGCCTGTATTCTGCTTCAGGTAAGGATTTGCCTTCAACTCATATTCCGTGAGCGGGTACAACTGTTGATAAGCCTGCCAGCTACTGGTTTTCATTTTCATCACCTCATCTATGTTTCCGCCCCGTTTTAAATCAAACCATCGATGCCCCCATTCACTGAACAACTCAACCCTACGCTCCTGCATAATGGCATTTAATATTTGTTCCTGTGTACCAGCCGTTACGCTGGTAAGTCCAGCCCGCTTCCTGATTACATTCAGGTCTGCCAGCGCTCCATCCAGGTTCTTCAAATGCGCGTTTGCTTCGGCATGAACCAGGTAAAGTTCACCAACCCTTATCATCATCAGGTATTCTAAAGGATTATCTACAGGCGAGGTATTTTTATACTTGAAAGGATAACCATTCAATGTCCAGCTTTGCATCCTGTTATCCCCGGGTTCAAATGCAGCTAGCAAAGATTTACTGCAGATAGCCAGGGTATCTACAAGAAACAGGTAACCTTCTTCAGTATATTTATTCTTCACTGGTTCTAATTGCCAGATGGCCTCCTTGCTACTTTTGACAAATACATCCGCCAATGGTACTGTATCAAACAAATACTTTTTGTTTAGAACGGTATCAGCGGCTTTAATTGCCTTTTCATATTCACCAGTATATAAATAAACACGGGCTAGTAATGCTTTGGCAGACCAGGTAGTCGGTCGTAACCGATCTGTAGAAATCGATTCAACGTCGGCACCCAGGAAATCGCCACTCAATATCGCTATCGCATTATCCAGGTCCGTTACAACCTGCGCATATACAGTTAATAAAGCCGTCCTGGGTTGCACCGCGTTATATTTATAATCTGTACCCAATAACAATGGCACATCTCCATATAAATTAACCAGGCAGAAATAACTAAATGCCCGCACAAATAAAGCTTCGCCCTTTAATTGCCGTCGTATTCCCTCCTTCAATGACTGACTCTTTTCCAATCCTTCCAGTACTAAATTTGCCTGGTAGATATAATTATAGAAATCCTGCCAACAATCCACATCTCCTGCCACCAATGTATTTTGATACAATGCCTGTTGGATAAAATCTACTGTCTGCAAGGCAAATTCGTCTGCAGAGAGCCCACATAAAAACGACAATCCCTTGTTCCCGGTAATGGAACCGCCACTGCTCATTGTAGAATAAATACCGTTGATGGCAGCAATCGCGGTGGCATTATTCTCGTATACCGTTGTCGATGTGACTTTACCAGTAGGCTGCCCGGCATCTAAAATCTTATTACAGGCGCCACCCAAAAGTACAATCATTAAAATGTATAAGTATTTCATGTGTGTGTCACTTTTAAATTTGTATCTGGATCCCTATGTTAAAAGATCTAAGTAAAGGAAGCTTAGAACGGCTTTGTGTTTCCGGATCCAATCCTTTGTAGGGCGTAATTGTAAACAGGTTCTGGCTTTGCACATATACATTACCATCTTCCAGGTGTAGTTTCCGTAATGGTAACCTCCTGGACAAGGTGATGGATTGGCACCGCAAATAGGAACAATCCACATAGGCCATATTGCTTTCCAGCATCTTCAGGTAACTTGTTCTGTAGGTGCCTACCGTCAAGCGCTGATGCATGGCAGTTTCACCCGTATTATCCCAAATTCCGGCAATTGCATGCTTGTCCTGGTTACGCTGCATGCCTGGTGCGTATACACGGTCATACAGGTCGGTGAGTCCCATTGTCTTCACATACACAAATAACATATCCAACCGCCATCGCTTATACATGAAAGTATGTTGGATACTCCCATAATACGTTGGGGATTTGTTTATCCAATAGGACCTGGATAGATTTTCGTTGGCCGCCACCGTATTTCCATGACCGTCAGAAAATACATAAGCACCGGTTTGTTTATCCACACCCTCAGACTTATACACGAAAACGGAACCCACTGGTTTGCCTACCAGTAAATAATTGCTGTTGGCATCTGATCCCGGGTAAGACAGCAACTTATTTTTAGGGATAGTCATATTGACTACCGATGACCAGCTAAAATTTGCCGTCGTAAGATTCTGTGTACGCATTTCCAATTCCCACCCGTTATTCCTGATCACTGCCGGAATATTGCCCACAATATTGTTGATGCCCACCATGGTGGGTAACGGATACGAAGCCAATTGGTTTGTAGAGCGATATAGGTAATAGCATGCTGAGACCATCAACCTGTCGTTCCAAAAACCCAGGTCTAATGCCAATTCCAGTTTTCTCGTCTTCTCCCTGGCTAAATCGGGATTAGCCAGGCTATTAGGAGACAGGGCATAACCATTCTGATAGTTATTTACCGGCGAATATTCATCCGTGTATTGATAGTCCCCAACCTGGTCATTTCCTGTTGAACCATAGCTCACCCTTACTTTACCAAAACTCAGCACCTTCAGATTTGAATCAATCAAATGTTCTTTGAAAAAAATCCAACCGGCACCTATTCCTCCAAATGTGGCATACCTGCTCCTGATACCCAACCGGCTACTCCCATCTCTTCTGACACTTAAATTCACTAAGTACTTTCCTTTATAATTGAACCCGATTTTACCGTAGGCAGCCAGGTACTTGTACAGGCTTTTGTAATTAGTGGCGGAAATAGAATCTGCATATGCCAGGTTATCATAATGCCCGTCATCTTTATATCCACTGGCAACCATTGTGGTTCTGCTTTCCATAGCACCCTGGTAAGTACCTCCTATTAACATATCCAGTTTTAAGTCGCCTATCGAATCGGCGTAGGTAATTTGTGGTTCCATGATGGTAGATCCCGCCTCGTAATGATACAAAGTCATACTGCCAGTTGCGCCACTCCTGACCGAAGGTGCTATCATAGCAATCGGCATGATCGTTTTACTACTTCCTTTCAGCAACTGGTCACCCAGCAATAACTTCAATTCCAACCCTTTTCTAACCCGGTATTGCGCTACGAAATTCCCAAACCGGTTATGCACATTGGCGGTGAAAAGAGGGCCTACTAACCCAATATAAGGATTGACCCAGGAGTAGTTCAACTCATTATCAATGTACGCTGGTGGTGTATTGGGTGGTAAAAAGATATAATTAATGAAATCAGAGGATGGTAAAAAAGAATGGATATTAAAATAGCTCCAACTTCCACCCAGGTGAAGGCGTTGAGTGGGCGCCCCCCGGGAGGCATTTAAATGCACACCCCATCCTTCCTGGTAAAAATCGCCTGGAAACACCGTTCCATTTTTCTGGTAATTCGTACCCACATAATACTGGGTAGTATCATTTCCACCAGTAAAGGCCGACTGCATATTGTAAAATTTGGCCGCTCTACCAATTAATTCCTTTTGCCAATCTGTATACCGGGTGGTATCCCAAGTCAGCAGGTCAGGCGCATTCTGAGCAGTAGGCAAAATTTTATCATTGATAAGTGCTTTCCTACGCATATCCAGGTACTCTTGTGTATTTAACAGGTGATAGCGCCTGGGCACATTCGCAATTCCAGTCTTCACATTCAAGGATAACCTCCCTGGTCCTTTCCTTGCAGTTTTTGTTGTGATAACAATGACCCCATTGGCGCCTCTCGAACCATAAATAGCAGTAGCATCGGCATCCTTTAATACATCTATACTCTCTACATCGGCAGGATTAATATAAGCCAATGCAGAAGCCACCGCCCCCCAGATGGTGGAACCCAGTCCATCCGTAATCTGGGATTTCACAGGTACACCATCTACGACAATCAAAGGCATAGTGCTATTCATCAGGCTCAACTGTCCCCTGATTTTAATATCTATGGCAGTACCCAACATACCGCCGCTCATACTGATTTGCAATCCTGTCACCGGCCCTTGTAATTGGTTCAGGATATTACCAGTCTGTTGAAATTGAGGTTTTATTCCCGGCGCTCTTACAGCTGGCACGGTATTTCCCGTATTCAGCAGGATAGTTGTTATTTTATACCCGTTTACAACTATTTCATCCAGGTTCCTATGCCACATGATTTCCTTAATCCCCTGGTCCAGCTTCCGCTGGTATTGTAAGATCTGCTCATCAGGCTTTCCCTCCCTGATGGCAATCCCATTGGTGTCAATTTTCCAGATAAACCCTCTTTTAATCAACAGATCCGCTAATACTTCTTCTAATGGCCACCTACAATAACTGGCATTTACCTTGACATCCTGGTTCAGTTTATCATTACTATACCCAATTATCAACTTTGTCTGCCTTTGAATTTCCTCAAATACCGTTTTCAATGTTACATCTTGTGCATTGATGGTTATTTTATATCCGGAATACTGGCCATACACCTGTTGCGGACCACAGGTTAAGACGAAAGCGCAGATATAAAAAGTAAGAACTTGGAAACTTCCAGGTATAAGAAACTGCATACGCTCGTTTTACATTATTTCAAAAAACTCTAAAGTGTCTTTTAACTGATCGTCTCATATTCACAATAATACCCTAGTAATCTCTTTGCCTATATAAGTAGCCGTAGATGTCAAAAAGTACCCATATACGAAGAAGAATAAATTTCCGCAACCATTAACAATGAGTTAACTAACGACGGAATTCCTATTCGTAGCTTAGATATTCAAAAAGAAACAATAGTGTTATATGAGCAATAGCCATAATCACATTGGGGATGACTTACTGGTACTCATAAAAAAGGGGGATGAGTTAGCATTCGCAGCGTTCTGCGATCTGTATCGCACATTCCTCTTCGTAAATGCCAACAAACGTTTACAGAATGAAGATGAGTCAAAAGATGTAGTACAGGAAATTTGCATCTGGATATGGGAGCACCGCGCATCCATCGATGTTTCAAAGGGAGTACAGGCCTGGCTGATGGGCGCTGTACGCAATAAAACATCGGACCTGATCAAGCAGAAAATTGCGCGCCGGCGCCGGGAACAACATTTTTCCGATCAGCAACAACGGATCGTTCAAATGGTACCCTACATTGAATTAAAAGAATTAGGGGCACAGATTCATTCAGCCATCAATGGCATTTCACCTGCCACACGTCAGGCATTTATTTTATCTTATCTTGAAGATAAAAGTCTGAAAGAAATTGCCGAGGAAATGGGGATTAATGTTCAGTCTGTTAAGAACCATATTCACCGGGCATTGAAACTGCTCAGAAAAAAATTGCCAAAAAAATAGGCGAAACGATAAGTACCTTTTTCATTTTGATCCTACATAGTAAAGTATCAAAGCTTTACTCAAAATTCCAGAACATGCCGGTAGACGACGACTATATAGAGCAGCTTGTGCTGGAAGAAATTACCGGGGTTATATCCCCGGAAGATCGTGTGAAGCTTTTGGAGCTAATAGCGCAGGAACCGCAAGCGAAATCTATCTGGGATGAGCTCCATGCCCAGTTGCCGGAAAACTATATGGAAGAACTCCGCCAGAAACTAGCTGTGGAGCTTCCAGCTGATCGGATTATTGAACAGGTTCGGGAAAAGCGCAAGGTAAAACGGCTCAAGGTAGCCTTTCAAACCACCGCTTACCTGGCAGCTGCAGGCCTATTATTATTTGTGGTCAAACTATTATGGTGGCCGGCACCTAAGGTGGCCCAACCCATTGTGGAAAATACCATCTCTACCAGGGGAGTCAGCCTGGAGGTCCCAGGCAAGGGGACCTTTTCATTGAATAAGCGATTTGACACCCTGTCTTTGGGGGTTGTCACAGTATATAAAAATGAAGACACGATCTGGTGGGCAAATGGGGACAAAGTAACAGATGCCCATGCGGTCATTCCTGATGGAATAAATTTGTACATGCGGTTTCCGGATGGAAGCACCATCTGGATGAACGCGGGGTCTTCGATCAATTTCCCCATGGCATTTCATGGCAGCACCAGGGAACTTTCTATAAAAGGAGAAGCCTACCTGGAGGTAGCCAAAGATCCAACACGGCCATTTATAGTAGACGTACCCAATGCAAAGGTAGCCGTATTGGGCACTGCATTCGGTATTAATACCCTGGATGGGAAAAAGGTATCGGTTGCCCTGACCAGGGGATTAGTACAAATGAGGACCTTTAAGGACTCCCTGCTACTCACACCAGGTCTGGCTGTCAACTTTAAACAGGGACAAAAATTAAAGGCAGTACCTTTTGATACAACAGCATTGCTCAAAAGACAAAAGGGGATATATACGTTTAATAAGGCGACAATTGGGGAAATCGCCAATGTCCTCAACCGGGTAAGGCCGGTTCCACTGATGATTCAAGACAATGTAGACACAATGAAGTTTACAGGAGCGATAAATATGAAAGCCCCCTTATCAAGAATATTTGAAGATGTGCGGTGGGAAAACCCGGAATTAGATTATGACGTTTCTCTGAACCAGGAAGATTCGGTAATTCATCTGCTTAGAAAAAAAGGTAGATAGCTTATTCATCTCATTAAACCATTATCATGCGGTCAACGCTTAATAAAGCTAATAAACTATTACTCATAGAGAAAAAGAATAAAGCAATCCTACCTGACGGAGACCTACCTGAGGAATACCGTAAGCTACGGATTCCATCCACAGGTTATTATTTTCGCCAGGATGGGGATTGTGACATCCTTTCTCAACATATCGATGTCGGACCTTTCAGCCTTTGGATGCACGATATCTTCGCGAAAGAAGATATCGTGCTGTTACCCTACTCACCGTATCACATATGGGCATTGCATTATATGTATGAAGACAGCCTGGTCGTTGAAAAAGGAAATGGAAGTGAGTTTAACCTGGAAGAAAAGGAGTGCAACCTATTCAACCTCCAACCAGGGCTACACAAAGTACCTATGGAGTCTGATAAAAAGGTATTATCTGTTCACATTAATATCAACCCTGGCTCGATACAGGGATTAGTTACAAAATATCCTTCGTTAGAAAAGCTATTGAGTCAGCCTTCACCAGATGTCAGTAGTCTGATCAACGAGTCATCGCATCATATCAATCCAGTTGCCGATCTGCTGATCCAAAAAATGCTCAGTTGTCAATACACCGGTAGTCGGGCTTATTATTTCATCCGTCGTTGTTGTGCCGATCTCTTTCTGAATTTTGCCAAACAGGATGAAGACGCCAGGGAGCCGCTCCTATTTTCCAGTATACTCCACATGGATACTTATATCCAGTTATTCGAATACCTGGTAGACCATCCTCATCGTATACATTCAATCCCTGAACTCGCGTATATGTATTTTCAAACCCCCGAGGAGCTAAGCCTGGGGTTTGAGCAACATTTCTCCATCAGTATAGAAGGATTTATGCATATGATGTTTATGATGACGACATATAGCCTTCTTCATAAACAACAGCTTTCATTGACGGATGTAGCCGAAACGAGCAAGTTCAATAGCGTGACAGAGATGGTCGCCCAGTTGGAAGCCTATTACGATTGTACCCTCAAACAAATGCAATAGTATCTTAATTAAGTCGTTTTAACCCTATGTAAACCTACCGTGTCCTGGTTCCCAGGACACGGCTTTTATTTCCCATAAATCACCCGGATCTCCTAAGTAATTGCCTCAGATCTCAACCTACCTTTACACTAACGAAAGCAATATTTTTCTTTTTTCATTCTGTCATCCATTTTTTCAGTTTCCCACCAAAACGACCAATATCCTGGTCAACATTTGCTTTTTTCATTACCAATATCCATGCGCAGCAGAAGTGAATCCGGGGAGGAGAAAAACAGGTGCCGGATACCTGGATTGTCATTTGAAGAGAAGTGATACCATGGCCCGGGTTTACTTTCTGCTGTTTTAAAGCAATCCGTCATCTCCAAAAAATTGGTCCACCATTACTAAGTTTAAAAGAGGCATCCTACCGTAACTTTATCATCGTAACCCAAATGAGACCACCGTATCATTTAAAACTTATTAGAAATAAGAATTTTCTATGCAAACTATTATCACACATATCCACCGATGTTAAATTGATTCTGAAAATCTCACATGCTTACCTCACAGATTAGCTAATAGCAAAGCTATATTCAAAAATATTATTTACGGGAATAACCCTATGTATGCGATATGGTAGACAAGGATCCATCTACACGCGCATATTGGGCCATCAAAGGGAAGAAGCCGAAAACCCTTAAAAGAGAGTAGGCATAATTATTAAAAGACAAAGTTTAGCTTTTTGAATCAAAAAGCAAATTTTACTATGAAAAGAGCAAAATTAATCCTTGCAGCAGTTGCTGTTCTCGCTATCGCAGGTGGTACATTGGCTTTCAAAGCAACTTCTCGTGGTACCCAGGTTTACTACACTACTAACGCTTTCAATGCAATTGCTCCTGCTGCTAACTCTGTAGCTAATGCTTACATTACTACAACCGGTACTAACAGAAAATACTGGACAATTGAACCAGGCACTGAAGCTGTAGAATACAACACTATCGCAACTGGTCTGTAATTAAAACAATCTATTAAGAAGGGAAGAGCTCATCGCTCTTCCTTTCTTTAATTATTATTTGCCTTCATCCATGAAGGCATTTCTGTATTCTTCAGGTAGTAATTAAAAAAAGCGGTTTGTCTCAAGGTATAATCCAAAGAATTCCGCTCACTTCGAAGTACATGATTTTCCCCTTCATATACCAACAACCAAACCCTCTTCTTAAATTGCCTTAACCCATTAAATAACTCCATTGCCTGGCTAAAAGGCACAGCCCGATCATCTGTAGTATGCATTGCTAAAAGTGGTGTGGTGACCTTATTAAGAGAAAATAGCGGGGAGTTTTTGATAAAACGTTCAGGATTACTCCATAATATTTCACCCATACCCAGTTGTCCATTACTTGCCATCAAATGGTTGCTCTTACCCGATGCGCCTAAACCTCCCGCAAAACTAACAATATCGGTAACACCAGAGGATGAACACGCTGCGGCAAAAATATCTGTTTGGGTAATAATGTAGTTAGTTTCATAACCACCAAAACTATGTCCTTGAATAGCCATCTTTGTTGAATCAACATAGTCTTTGGTTTTCATATACATCGCTGCAGATACAATAGAATTATAGGCACTTTTCCCAGTCTCACCCACTTTGAAAATTACATCCGGTACAAACACCAAATAACCCTGGCTTACATACCAGGGAATATTAATTGGACCAATAGATGGACCCGGATTCAGATAAGCATGCAAATTTCTGGACCATTGATCATAATAGTGAAAAATAATAGGATACTTTTTATGCGAATCAAAATCTTCTGGCTTATATAATATACCCTGTACAGTACTCCTATCAAATGACTGCCAGGTATGTAATTCCGTTGTCATCCAATTAAATCTCTTTTCTGGATATATAGCAGTAACGGGAGCAAATACTTTAAAATCTTTAGTGACAAACAAATTGGGAAATTCCTTTTCGCTCATTTTCTTAACCAACCATAAATTAGCATCTTTGGCTTTAATAGGACGCGTGTCAAATCCATTTTCTATAGGAAGGTATGGCATATAATAGGAATACGCATTCATTACCAATTTCTGCGGGCCCTTTTTATCTCCCAACTTTATGCGGTAAAATCCATTATCCTTATTTGTATAGTTATATCCCATTAAAACTAACTGCTTGCCATTTTGAAATGAGAATTTTTCCAAATTCTCTACTGGATAAAAAGCAATATCTGTTCTTGCTCCATATCCATTTGTTAAATTAACGGGCTCCTTCAGGCCTTGTGGATCTATTTTCCAAATGTCACGCTCCGCGTACAAAATAAAAGCGCTGTCATTATCAAACCAATAACTTCTATATCCATTTGACTCCATAAATTCATGGGCATATTTATGGGAAGGCACCTTATTGAATTGTGAAATGCGTAGAGTCACGTTAGTAACTTTTCCTGAAGAAGTCTCATACGTGCAATAATCTTTACTATCATTTTCGTAATATAAAAGATATTTGCCCCCGCGAGAAAACATAGGGTTCTTCATTGGCAATTCCACCTTATGTCCATCAATTAAGGAAATGAGGAACATCTTGTTCTGGCTTCTGGGATTCCAATATTCATCATCTGGATCTCCTTTTCCTGAGTATTGCTGGGTAATCCCAAAATCTCCAGCATAGTCCAACAAAAGTTCGTTTCTTGCCGTAATAGGGATTACCTTTCTTGATATTAAGTTAACCACATACTGTATTTCAGTTGATGATCGCCCATTATCTTGTTCAGATTTCAACCGGGTATCAGCATAATTCCATATAGTAACCGTGGCGCCTGTTGAATCCGCCTGCTTAAATGCAGGAGTATTCTTCATACCGAAAACAAGGAACAGCTTTTTATCATCAGGCGAAAAGCCACCGATTCCCTTCAACATCAGCAAAGAATCAATTTCTAAACTATGCTCTTTCAATATTAATTGCACGTCCTTACGCACTGGGGAGTATAACCAAACCCCACTCATACCATTTTGCTTTCCTGTAAAAGCTACCTGTCCAAGTCGATGATCAAGGGTAATATTATCCACATCTAATCCTTCCCAAAACTCAGTACTACTTTTATGCTTTAAATCATAACAAGATAATATGGATGTTCCATCATTCCCTTTTTTCGTGAGTACTAACCTGTTTTGCTCTTTATCAAACAAGTAGTCATTAACTTTATCTATCAAAAAATGACTATTATTCGATATTTGTGTCACATGGAGATTCTCGGCATCACCAGCTACTATATAAAAGATATATTCGGGGTTGGCTTGATACCTGGTTACATGTTGGATATAATCAACCTTATCAGAGCCGATTTCAAAAACAGCCACTGAATCTCTAGATAATCTAACAACCGCCTTCTTTCCATCCAAAGAGAAAGTAAGATCTGAAGTTGCATTAGGTAATATTTTCTTCCATTTTCCAGAAACAGCCTGAATCACAAGCTCTTTTCTTCTAACTCGCCAATAGGATTTGTAAGCAATTTTATATGAAATATATTTCCCATCACTACTGATCTGTCCACCTTCTATTGAAGGCCACTCTCTAAACACCGCTGTGTCTAATGCTGGCTTTTGCCCATTTACTTTAATTATAAATATTAAAAATACAACCAGGGCTGAAGTATAGTGTTTCATTGATGATGGATATTAATGAAGAAATGGGCAAACATAAAGATCCAGGATGCAGCATGAAAAGATTTCGTCCTTTCATCCATCCTGAATCTTACAATAAAATCACAACGAATTTACTTAGTACAAAAATTATTTATTTAGGAGATCAGGGTTTTCTTAATAGCCCTCATTCTGAACCAGGTTAGGATCATTCGTCAATTCTGACTGATATATTGGGTAATACTGGTCGTAAGAATTCCAGGTTCCCCCTTTTACAGTAGAATAAACACTCATGACTTCGTCTACCTTACTTAACCTTTTCAAATCAAGCCATCTATTTCCCCACTCTGAAAAGAGCTCAATACGCCTTTCATGCAATATCGCCGACAGCAAGGATGCCTGGTTATTACCACCTGCATAATCAGCCAAACCTGCTCTATTCCTGATAGCATTTAAATCATCGGCAGCGGCAGACAGGTTATTTTGCTGTGCATTGGCTTCGGCCCGAATCAAATATTGCTCCGCCAACCTCAATACCATCTTATATTCTGTCACATCCGCATTTAAAGTGGCGCTTTTGTATTTATAAGGGAAATAGTAAGAAACGCCGTCCGCTATTGTCGTATCCACCCAATTTATCCTTCGCTGATCATTGACTTCAAAACTATTCAATAAACTATCACTCAGGTAAACGGGATTAAATTCACTTGGTCCGGTTTCCGGAATCACAAACAACTTTGCATCCTCTGTATTCCAACCTAAATTCACTGGCTGCAATTGCCAAATCGCTTCCTGGCTATTACTTAAAAAGACACTGTTTAAATCCGTCAAGCTAAATAATGAACTATTATTAATTACTTCGGTTGACAATGCTACTGCATCCTTATAATCCTTTGTGTACAAATAAACCCTTGCTAACAAAGCCTTAGCCGCCCATTTATTAGGAACAACCCTTTCACTGCTCGTACTGTAGCCATTGCTTCCCACAAAATTTTCATTCAACAAGCCTTCAGCCTCTACCAGGTCCTTCACTACTTGTTGATAAACAGCATCTACAGAAGATCTCGCTAACACCGAATTTTCTTTATAATTGACAGTCAACACTAATGGAACAGGACCGTATAGATTAACCAGGTAGAAATAATAAAATGCTCTTAAGAATTTAGCTTCCCCCAGCAACTGACTTTTTACTTTTTCAGAGATCCCACTAGAAGCATTTATACCATTAATTGCATCATTTAATTTATAGATAACCGGGTAAGAGGTCAACCAGGGATTAGGACCACTAGTGTTTAGCAAATCATTTTGATAAAATGCTATATAGCTGCCATTTGTCACCCCACTAAATAAAGTAAATTCGTCAGCCGACAAACCAGGATACAATGACATAAAACTATTGATAGAACTACCATCCGAAAGAGCGACCAAACTCATATTGGCATATATACCATTCAAAACAGCAATCGCATTCGCGTCCGAAGCAAAGGCATCACCACCAGACGTATATATCAAAGGCGTGTCCACTTCCACAAGTTTGTTGCAAGCCGATATTGAGAAAACCATACTCATGCATAACAAATAAAATCTCCCCCGGTAAAATTCAATCTGTCGAAGACCTGTCAGGAAAAACCCTCTAAAAGCCACAAATATTTTAAGATATATTGAGTTCATATTGTAAATGATTTATACTAAATTTTTCAAAACCCTACTTGCAGCCCAAAAACAAATGTCTTTAATGGAGGAAGTGTTGTACTTTTCAAAGATTCAGGATCCAGTCCTTTATATCCAGTAAAAGTCAACAAGTTCTGAGCTTGGGTGTAAACTTTAACATTCGTAATATTTGCAGAGCGTAGCCATTGCTGTGGTAACTGCCAGGAAAGAGAAATATTTTTCAACCTGCAATATGAAGCGTCTCTATAGGAAATAGTACTAGCCGTAGCATTACTATAAGCACCAGCAAGCGAATTATTTGCGTTAAAACGTTGATGAGGTGCATCATCTCCAGCCTTCCGCCATCTATCCAATACAGAGGTTGGCTGATTCCGATTAAAAGAACCAGGATAGGTAGATCCAGTAAAGTAATTCTGGCCTTTTCTTTTCATGAACTGGAACAGAAAATCAAGTGAGAATCCCTGGTAGCTGAAACTGTTACTAAATCCAGCATACCAATTAGGGGATGTAATGACATAATTATATTTATCGGTCGCGAAATTTGGCGTACTTGTTAATTCACCTTTGCTATTGCGAAATTGGTATTTACCCGTCTCAGAATTAACACCGGCATAAGTGTAAATCTTTGTAATATTGATAGACTGTCCAACAATTAAGAGGCTTGCATAAGATGAGCTGGCAAGATTATCAAACCTAATGAGTTTATTTCTTGGAATGGTGAGGTTGAAATTCGCGTTCCAGTTAAATTTTTTATTTTGAATCACATTGCCGCTCAATGTAAACTCCCAACCACTGTTCTGAACAGTTGCTGGATAGTTAGTGGTTATTGACGTTACCCCCGTTATACTAGGAAGTGCATAGGGCATTAACTGGTTTGATGAGCGATTGATATAGTAATTGGCATTTAAAATCACCCTATCTCGAATGAATCCTAAATCTAATCCAACATTTGTTTTCTTTGTCAATTCCCATTGCAGGTAGGGGTTGTAAATTCCGTTTGATTCCAATCCAATGATACCTCTATAAGGCACCTCTACAATAACAGGGTAATAAAGATTTAAAAATTGATAATCACCTATCTGGTCATTCCCCGTTGTACCATAGCTAAATCTCAACTTTCCATAGCTTAAAGTAGGGAAATAATCTCTCAAGAAGTTTTCGGCAGAAAATACCCATCCTATACCCACTGCTCCAAAATTCTGAAACCTGTTCGCAGGTCCAAACCGGCTACTCCCATCACGGCGTGCGGAAAGGTTTACAATATACTTGTTATTATATATGTAGTTAATTCTCCCAAATACACCTGAATATTTATACACAGATGCAACGGCACCGGAACTGGTAAGACTGGCAGCAGAATTCATATCCTTAATGGCCTGGTCAGTGTTATACCCAACCCCCATTATCTGGTTGCCTGTACTATTATTCCGCTGAATAGAACTGCCTAATAAAACATCCAACTTGCCATTGCCCAAGGCATGGTTATAAGAAATTTGAGGTTCAACAATCCAGGTATTAATATTATACTTACCATAGTACCCCACCCTAGTAGCAAATGGCTGCGCATCAGGAGCATAGGATGAAAGTGGCACCTGCACAACTTCATCCGTATTCATATCTGTATAACCAAAACTGCTTTTAATGTTTAATCCTGGCAAAATATTATAAGTCAATGCCAGGTTGCTAATCAGGTTCTTGGTTTTCGTATCAAATTTGTTATTTAAATCAGCCAACGGGTTTTTGAATGTAGAAGCGCCTGCAGCATTCAACATAAAATTAAGCGTCCCATCGGCATTATACAGCGGTGGCGCATCAGGCGCCAAATAAGAGGCATAGGAAGCAAGGTCAGATGTCGGCAATTGATTATTATCAAATAAATAACTGCCTGAAAACTGCAATTGAAACTTATTATTATCTGTATTGCTGGTTATGCTAAAATGAGCGGATCCTTTCTGATCTGTAAAATTTCCCGGTATAACGGAGGTCTCCCTATGAAAGGTGCCACCAACCAGGTACTGAATATTATTATTGCCTCCCGACACTGATCCATTTAAATTCATATACTGGGCAGATTTCCCTATTAATTCTTTCTGCCAATTAGTATTACGGGTGGTATCCCAAAAACCGTTTATATCATAATCAGTAGATTTTACGGTTCCTTTATCATTGACAATGGCTTCATGACGCATTTCCAAATACTGTGGCGTATTCATCAGGTCCAGGTATCTTGCCACCTTTCCAATTCCCTGGGAATAATCAACATTAACTTTTGACTTACCGGCCTTCCCCTTTTTGGTAGTAATTAAAATAGCACCGTTCGCTGCGCGCGATCCATAGATTGCTGTTGCATCCGCATCTTTTAAAATGGTTATACTCTCGATGTCGGAAGGATTGATAAAGTTAATCGTACTCCCCTTGGCAAGTGTGTTTACACCACCCACTCCCTGCACATTTCCTGTAATAGACAGTCCCTGGGAAGGGTATGGCACACCATCAATAACATAAAAAGGATCGTTCCCTCTCAAAATGCTGTTTTGCCCTTGGACGGCAGTAACCACGCCTGAATTACTATAACCTGTTTTCTGGTTAATGTTGAGTCCCGGCACCCGGCCAGTCAGTGCCAACAACGGGTTGGACACGGGACTATGCTCTATATCCTCAGCTTTTATCGTAGACACATTACCAGTAAGCATTCTTCCAGAAGTTTTACCGTACGCGATCACGATAGCCTCATCCAAGGCGCCAATAGCAGTCTTCATCTTTACAAATACCAATTCTTCCTCCTTTACAACCACTTCTTTGGTCTCATATCCTATGGACGTGATTAACAGTACAGCACCTGGCTCTACATTATCTAATTTAAAAGAGCCGTCGACATTTGTTTTAGTCCCTCTTTTTGTGCCTTTTATCAAAATGGTTGCACCTGGTATGGGGGCATCATTTGCGTCAAGTATTTTACCATTAATAATACCATCTCCTTTCGGGGTTTCGCCTGGTATAATGTCTCCTCCTTTCCCAACATTGTGTTTCAGCAAGATAGTGCCATCACGATATTGCCATACAATACCTTTTACCCCGAGCAAACTAGACAGTACATCGTCTAACATTGTTTGTTGAAAAGATGCCTTTACTTTTTCATTCATGTTAAATGCACCAATAGCATACATAAACCGTAACCCGGTTTGTTTCTCAATTTGCTTCAGTACATTGTCAAGAGAAATGTCATTGGCTACGATGGTGACCTTTTGTTTACCATATTGCTGATGAGCTGAAACCCTTTGAAAAGCAAGGGTATTAATAAGTAATACACAAAGCAGTATCCTGGCTACTATCGTACCATAAGGTGTAGGAACACACATAACAGAAAACAGTTGGTTTTTGTGAAAAATACAGGCATAAAACTGAATAGACGTAAGCTTCCCCCACTTGACTAATGGGATCATTCACAAGCATTTAATTAACAATTCTCGAACATACTCTTGCACCCCTCTAAACAATAACGCTAAAACCTGGTATTGGTTGAATTGGTCTTAAAACTTAAAATCGTCACAAAACAAAAAAAGTACTCATGGGACTTAACAAAAAGTTCATACAGTACTTTTTGCCGCAGTGTACGATTAAGGGGTATCATGTTACATTTAAAAGATGCCGAACTGTTAGAGATGGTCCGGAAAGGTCAGGAAAGCGCCTTTACCATCCTATACAACCGTTACCAACCAGTCATGCTGACAGTAGCCAAGAAAAAACTCTCAAACTTGCAGGAAGCGGAAGATGTTGTTCAAGAAATCTTCACGTCCTTCTGGCAACGCCGGGAACAGATCTCGCTATCGATCCCGGTAAAGCATTATTTCCTACGCGCTGTGCATTTTCAGTATGCTTACAAGTGCAGAACGAATGCCGTTGCTAGAAAGTATGAGCACTTTCTGTCCGGAACCATTTTGGAAGATGGGAACCTGGCTTTCCTCGAAAACAAAGAACTTGGCTACCAAATTAGATCAGCTATTCAAAAAATTTCAGCTCCTGCATGCAGAAAAATTTTTGAACTGGCGTATATAGAAGATAGGAGTTGCAATGAGATCGCTACTTCTCTGAATATTTGCGCCCAGGTAGTCAGAAACCAAACCAGCCGTGCATTAAAAGTTTTAAGAGCAGAGCTCAGGCAAGTTGTTTGAACATGTCTTAGCCTTTATAGATTCCGCGTTATTGAAAGAGTCAATCCTCCTTTATTTTTCCTCACTGCAATTGTATTACAGCACATAAGTTTACATTCACTAAGTAAAAAATTATAACCCACAGGATACTGATGCCATTGTATTAAGGACCCGAGACACAATAATGATAACCTAAAAGCCAGCGATAATTGTATCCATTGTAAACTGATACCCCTTCTCATGATAAGGATATTATTTTCAATAGCCCTCGTTATTATGCCATTGATAGTCAGTGGGCAAAACAAATTCTATGTAAGAGGCCAGGTAAAAGACACTTCAGGACAGCAATTAATTGGTGCTAATGTATGGCTATTTACCGCTAAAGACACCTTTCATACAATCACTGATGACAATGGGAGTTTTGGCTTCAAGCAGATCCCGGGAGCCGCATTCTCTATTAAAATTACAATTTTGGGATATGAAATATTTAATAATACATATTCATTAAATTCAGATAATTATAATATTATTTTACCAATTATATTTTTAAACACCAAACCTAATATTCTAAGAGAAGTAATTGTCAAAAGTCGATTTTCCCCGATAACCTTAAAGGAAGATACGATTGAATACTCAATAAGCCAATACCATTTAAGAGAAAATGCTCAAATTAACGATCTCCTTAAACGACTACCAGGTATAGAAGTCGACAGAGATGGTAATATCAAATTCATGGGCAGGCCTATTAGTAAAATAAAAGTCAACGGAAAGGAATTCGTAGTAGGTAATATCCAGGACCTCTTAAAATTAATCCCATTAGAAACTTTAGAAAAAGTACAGGTAATTGATGACTACGATAAAATGGCAGAACTTACAGGTAGGCCTACCGAAACGAATGCCAAAGTTTTAAACCTGCAAACCAGGCATCATCTCAATACTACCAATAACCTAAAAACAGAAGTGGGTGCTGGTACAAATAAAAGATACGCAGCCGATGTATTAGGATCGGCTTTCGACAATAAAAAACAAATCATCATCAATGGCAGGGCGACTAATTCTATACCTGGGCCTGGAGAAACTAGTTACAAAAAAGGTATATTATTATACAGGAATCAGTTAACTCAATCGTTGTATACCAACGGTGGCATTTTTGCTGAACATGGTAGCCACAACGAACAAGTCTATAGTAACATTACTAACCAAACCGCAGATGGCAATATTCGTCAGAATAATACAACACACCAGGCAAGTACTTTTGATAATTACAATTTTGCTGAGACAATAGATCTCAAAGATCAAAAACAGAACACCGTTAGCATGCAAGTAATTGGTGAAAGAAAATTACAAACAGATAATAGTAGCATACTATCTTCACAAAGTGGCCTGCAACACTTAGATCAATCAATAGAAAATATCACCAACAAAGTTTTGCCAAATATTCGAGGGAGTATTTATGGCGCTCACCACTTTCGTCGTGCGGGAGAACTCTTAGCTCTCGGCTTCAATTTTAACTATGCAGGCAATAAAAGTGACCAATATATTCATAATAACACTATTTACTACAATAATGACGGCACTATAGCTTTAGACTCTCTGCTACATCAATTAATATCTAAAACTAATAACCTCCAAACAATATCCCTACAAACATCATATATTAAGCCATTCAATGCCAATTCTTCCATGGAATTGAATTATACATTGCGCTCAAACAAAAACATATTCAAACAACAAACGCAATGGGCGAACAAAGAAGGGAAAATGAATATAATTGATTCATTAAGTAATCAATTTAACTATCTTAAAGTAGAACAGAAGATCGGAATTAATTATAAAAAAACAAGTCTCAAAATTGATTATACATTCGGAGTGAACTTATTCTATGCCTCCTATGGTACCAACCGTAGTAAATGGCTATTACCAAGTTCAAATGTAAGTTATAAAATAGATAAGACTTCCCGGTTAGCATTTCGCTATGAGGGCCGTCCTATTTATCCTGACTATAATCAGCTTCGCCCTATCCCTGACAGATCGAACCCATTATTTCCAATCGTAGGAAACCCCAATCTGAAGGCAAGTATTTCCAACCTCTTTACTTTGGATTATAACAAGGTTTCAAAATCAATATTATTTATCTCCTTATCGGTTTCCCCTATTTTGAATCAAGTAGTCTCTAACACTATATTGATACAAGATACGCTCAACACCGTTATTCAAGAAACCCACTACCGAAACTCCAATGGTGCTTACACACTATCAGGCAATTATTCCTGGTCACATCCATTTTCTGAAGGTAAATACCAGCTCTTCCTGGATGGTAGCAGCTACTTTAATAATAATATCTTTTACTTACAAAACATACGCAATACCAGCCAAAACCTTACAGTCTCTCAATCTCTTCGTACTGGCATTTATCAAAAGTGGATCGAGCTAAACACGGGAATAGGGTTTACTTTCAATCACACTAATTACTCAAGTCCTCTCACCCCTTCTTCTAATATTCGGAGTTGGAACATGAATCTTAACACAAAATTCTTTGTTGGAAAGTCATGGTCCTTATGGTTGGATATTGTCAAACAAATTAATACAGGCTATGCAAATGGGGTAACTGCCAATCCCACCGACCTGGGCGCCACTATAGAAAAAACATTGCTAAAAAATATGCTCATATGCCGCCTGCAAGGGTTTAACCTATTAGACCAAAACTCCGGCGTCGCCCAAACTATCTCCGCTAACACCACCACCCAAACTCGTACCAACCAACTCGGCCGCTACATCCTCTTCTCCCTCCTTCTCGACCTCAAAAAAACCAAAAAATAAAACTTTCGTACCATTAACAATAAGTTAACTTAACTATACCCCCTATTTATTAGCTTAGTAGGTGTAATTATGGGGGATACCACTACCAGGTAATCAATAAAAGACATATATTGTGTCACTCATTTCGTTATCGTATATATGTCATGTGAGTACACAACAACCTGACAACATTACTAACCAAGGCTGAAATTTAACTATCGTTATGCAAAATCTAAACAGCTATAACGACGAACAACTATTTCTGTTACTGCAGGGGGGAAACGAGGATGCATTCAATACACTGTTTGAACGCTACCGCAAACGCCTGTTCCTGGAGGCCTTTACCCGTTTACAAAACGAGGAAGAAGCCAACGACATTGTACAGGAAGTTTTCATGTGGCTCTGGAAAAAAAGATCCACACTCGATATCGGCAACTGTCTTAAACCGTACCTGGTACGGGTAGTACGTAATAAAGTAGTAGACCATATCCGTAAAACTACCACTGCGAGAAACCACCAGCAACAATATCACTGGATTGCAGATACGCACACGACTAAAATACCTATGGAAAATAAAGAGCTCGGTCAGCAACTTTCTGATGCCATTAATAGCATCACGCCTGCCAGCCGTCTCGCCTTCGAACAACTCTACCTCCAGGACAAAAGTCTCCGGGAAATAGCCGTAGACATGGATATAAACGTTCAGTCCGTTAAAAACCACATTCACCGCGCACTAAAAATGCTTCGTAAGAATCTGAAACACAGCTTATCTTAATCAGAAATTTCTTACCCAAATAAGTACTTTTTCAAATTTTATACGATCTAAAGGGAAATATGTCTGTAAATCCGGAATATATTGAACAATTAGTGTTGGATGAGATAGCAGGGGTCATTACACCGGAAGACAGTGCTGCCCTCAATAATCTCCTCGCGCAGGAACCGGAAGCGCTTGTCATTCGTAATGACCTATATGCTCAGTACGGCGAACACCCCGTTCTCGAAAAACTTGCTGATACACTCCCCGTTGAAAAAGTATGGGCGGGCATCAGGAAGCAAAAACGAGGAAAGATCTTATTGCGTACCAGTATCGGTATTGCCGCTGCTATACTCGTTATCGTCAGTGTCTATACTATTTTATTAATACAGGGCACCCGCCAGCCTGAAATTGTCCATGTTCCGTCCCCAAAAAATGTTGCGCTGCAGTTGCCAGGTGGGCAAGTGGTCAACCTGGGCAACGCGCAGCGACAGGTACAGCTTGGCAACCTGACCCTCAATAACAAGGAAAAGACTTTATCATATACGGGTAGCACAGATCAACAAGCTACCCTCATCGTACCTGCAGGCAAAGACTATTCAATCACATTGTCCGATGGTACCTTTATACAGCTGAATGCCGCCTCCAAATTGGTATTTCCCTTTGCCTTCAGGGGCAATACCCGGGAAGTTACTATCAGGGGAGAGGCCTACGTGAAAGTAGCCAGGGATGCTACTCATCCATTTATCGTACACCTTCCTAACAGTACCGTACAAGTACTCGGCACCGAATTTAACATCAATACCTACGATAGTGGTCAGGTAAAAATCTCCCTGGTGAGTGGCGCAGTCCAGCTAAAAGCAGCGCAGGATTCCCTGCTCCTGCACCCCGGGTATGCAGTTAATTATACACAGGGCAATAAACTCCAGGAATCCCCTTTTGATGAAGATTATGTGCTTTCCTGGCGCAATGGCCTTTATATATTTAATAACACCTCCCTGGCTTCACTGTCCACAGTCATTACCCGCTGGTATGGTATTCCCGTTGTTACAGATGGCCCAGCTGCCGCCAGCCACCGCTTTAGTGGTGCCATGAATCGCAATAAGCCCATTGCTACTTTCCTGGAAGGCTTAAAGTTCACAGGCCAGTTTGATTATTATTTCGACAAAGACAGCGTATTGCATATGAAGTAAAAATAGCCAGGGGCCGGTATAAAAAGAACCCCATTACAGTTAATCATGCATTCCACATTGTATAACGTGAACAAAAGTTTACCGCTCGAAAGAACCATTTATAGGTATACACCTGCTGATGCAATTCCTGCTGAATTTCTCCAGCTTATAATACCAGGAGCCGGCACCTTTTTCCGCCAGGATCCGGAATGTGATATACTCTCCCAGCATCTTACACTAGGTCCATATTCTGTATGGCTCCATGATATCTTTTCAAAAGAAAATATCCAGCTACGAACATATACACCCACTCCTATTTTCAACATCCAGTTCATGTTTGAAGATAGTCTACCCCTACCTAAAGCCGGCTATACCCTGGACGAAAGAGAATGTAATGCTTTCTATCTCCTCCCTGGTCAGCCGCAACGGGCACCGATGAATGCGGACAAGAAAATCTTTTCATTCCAGGTTAATATCCAGCCCACCAAGATGGCGGAACTCATCAATAAATTTCCCCAGTTCCAGGAATTGATGCATGGCATTCATCCCCGGGTGTCTTCCCGGATCAATCCCCGCCCTTACCATATTAATGCAGTCTGCGATATGCTGATTTGCAAATTCATGACTTGCCATTATGGAGGTACTGCCGCTCAATACTTTTTACAACGCTGTGTCACAGATATATTAGTCAATTTCACGGCCCAGCACACTGATTCGCAACAGCCCTTCCTGTTTGCAAGTATGGTGCATACGGATACCTGTCATAATATCTTCAATTACCTGGCCGACCATCCTCACAAGACAAATTCCCTCGCCTCCCTGGCTTATATGTATGATATAGATGAAAAGGAAATGGAACAAAGCTTTCGGCAACACTTTGCCATATCCATAACCGATTACATGCATATGATCAAAATGATGATGGTCTGGCACTCACTACAAACATCCTCCTTTCCATTATCAGAGATCTCACGGGTAGCTGGATATCAATCCACTAATGAACTGGTAAATGATTTAGTAGCCTATTATGGGGTAAACCCAACCGATCTCCTTTAGGAGATGTTACGTTTTGAGTAAAAATGCAATGAAAATATTAGCTAACATGGAAATTATCAAATTTAGAAAGCTCAACGTTCATCATCGCCATTAAAGAATATTTTTCAAAATGCTACTGCTATGTTTATTGATTCAGCAGGAAAAACTGAGAAACTCTTCTATGTAGAAAGAGAAGAAGCCGCTTACGACGAGGTGACAGCCCTCCCGGAAGAATATCTTCAATTAATTTTACCTTATGCTGGTGTATTTTTTGAAACCGATGAGTCCTGCGACATCATCAGTCAACACAAGCAGTTAGGTCCATTTTCATTTTGGATTCAGGAAGTCTATGCACATACAGACATAGTGCTTTGTCCATACACACCTTATCACATATGGGCACTACACTTTATGTATGATGCAAGCCTGGAGGTAGAATTATACAAGGATTCATCTTTTACCCTGCAGGAAAGAGAATGTAACCTTTTTAGCCTGGAATCGGATTTGCATAAAGTACCCATGGTAGCAGGGCAAAAATTGCTCTCCTGTCATATAAATATTATCCCGGAAGAATTTAGGGAATTAGCGTTGTTACATCCAAAATTATCTCGTTTGGCAGCTTTGCAATCACAAGGGGTAACTGGTCCCCTCAATCAATCTCCCTATCATATTAACCCAGTTTGTAACTTTTTGCTGGAAAGTATGCTCTCCTGCCGCCATATCAATATACCGGCAGAGGTATTTTTATTACGTTGTTGCCTGAATTTATTCTACAACTTCGCACAGCAGGATTTACAACTACCGTTGGTTGTAACGGATATATTGCACAGGGATCAGTTCAGCGAGCTGTTCAAGTTCATGATCCAAAAGCCTTACAAAAACTTCACCATTCCAGAACTTGCATGGATGTTCGACCTTTCAGTGAAAGATCTCACAGAAGGTTTTCTCAAACTGTACTCCGTTCCAATACATCACTTCATCAGGATGATAAAAATGATGATGGTATTTGAATTACTGACAGAAAAGGCGACTCCACTTTCGACCATAGCAAATGCAGCAGGTTATGGATCCTGGCAAAATATGGACAGGGTTTTCAAATCATATTATGGATGTGAATTGGAGGAACTAAGGCGTGCAATGTGATGCCCTTTCCGGTAAAGCCAAATGCCGGCTATTGCCAATAAAATATATGCACAATTCAGAATCAAATGATCCTTCCAGGACAATAATTCTATTACACCACCACAACTACAAGGTAAGTGTGCGCTCAACTTCATAATCAATAGGATATAGATTGTGAAAGACAACATCAACCCTAACGCAAAATATAATCCCTTTAATCGCCAGGCTGGCACCATCAGCATGATGGAATCGGCGATCTCCGCTAGTGGAACAGCCCATGCTATCAATTTTGCAACGGGGGCCAATACGGGAGACATACCAATCTGGGCACTGAATAAAGAAAAATCCAGGAATTTACTAATAGCGGTATACACAAAGAGGATAACAAACAACATACTGATTACCTCTAGGATGAAAGCATATTTTTTCATGGTTTGAGTACTTGCAGCTTTAAAGATAAAGTCCGGGAGGAAATAGATTTTTAGGATATCTAAACAATACTTAGTAGAAGAATAGGTACTGCAATTATTATAAATATAATTTCAGTATAAAATATAAAAAGTATGTTACAAATTGTATATAAATGCAACTACTTTGAAAATTAGCTAATCAAAGACATGTTCCAACGAAAGCTATTAGAAAGTATTAATTTTTATTTTTCTACGTTTAGTGCCCAGGTAAAAACCGCCAATGCAAACAATGAATATGATATCAATATCCATGCAGAGAATGTAATTATACCAATATTGAATACCATCTTTGGTTACAATCTAAAAAATGCGAACTACACTGATCAAAAAAATGTAAAAGCCATTGACCTCGTTGACATAGAAAAAAAAGTCGCTTTCCAGGTAACCTCCACTAATAATATTGAAAAAATAAAAAACACCCTTGAAAAATTTATCAATTCAGATTACATAAATAAAATTGATAAATTATACATATATATACTCACAGAAAAGAAAAAACCTGGTTTAAGATCTGAATTAGCAATAGAAAATATAGTCCAAGGCAAACTGGATTTTTGCATCCAGGATAATGTCCTTGATGCAACCGACATGTATGTAATATTGAATCAGAAGAATGACTTGGAAACGCTGATCAGGGTAGAAAAGCAATTACACCTCCAATTTGGAAAAGGAGAAAATAAGGATAGAACTTTCTATAATAGGCTAAGCAATTTTATTGAAAAATATAAGGAGAGCTGCATAAATAATTTTTCCCGAATTAATTTCTTTGGCCTGGCCATTACCAAAAGACCGAGAGAGGTTGAGTTATATGACCTATTTGTAGCCCCTAATTTTCGACTTTCCGGCCTCTATGGGCAAAATCTCCATGAACTACTTTTTGATGACGAAAATTTAGCTGCTATTAGGAAGAAAATAATTAAGTCCAAAAAAAAACACCCCAAGGAGATCAAGGAGCTCAAGGAGATCAAGAGACTCTACGACTTGTACTACAAACTCCTTCGTAGCAAAAGCGTAAAAACAGGGAGAATGGAATTTGACAAATTTTTCCTCTCATCGAAACATATTGCAGTAATTGGAAACCCCGGGGCAGGAAAATCGCTCATGATAAAATATGCAATCTGCAAAATACTTGAAAAAGACTCCAATGTATTTTCGTCAGCGGAAATATTTAATTACACACCTTTTCGGATTGAATTACACAAATACAATAAAACTAAAAAAAGTGGGTCTTACAATATTCTAACTTACCTGAAAAAAAATTTAAGTGAAGAATACCAAATTGAAGATATTACAATTGATGATCTGGCTCAAATATTCAGCAAATACAAGACATTGGTATTTTTCGATGGGCTAGATGAGATCTTTGATGTCCATGAACGAATTGACATCAGGAATGATATTGAAATTTTCACAAAGCAATATGAAAATTCCAGGACAGTTGTTACATCAAGGTTTGAATCCTACGAAGAGGTAAAGCTGAATGAAAAGATTTATCACACCTACGAAATATTAGATTTCGACGATGATCAGGTAAAGGATTATGTAAATAATTGGTATACCTTAGAAGAAACCAACCGGTCAAAAAGGAATTTTGAAATAAAAAATTGCCTGGAACAATTAAATTCAGTAGATGATGAAATAAAATATAACCCCCTACTATTATCATTGATCATCATCCTCTACAGGAACCAACTCGAAATACCTGCCAGCAAACTGGAAATTTATGAAAGCTGTACCAATACAATCGTAGACCAACGGGATGAAAGAGAGAAAAAACTGGAAATAAAGACCGCTGTAGGGAATCGTATAGCAATTTTTTCCAATCTCGCCTACTGGTTATTTAAAAACGAAAGCGAGGGAAAAAACCATGTCAATTACGATAATGTAAAAGAGTTCACCAAAAATTACCTGCTTAACAAAGGTGAATTCCAGGAAGAAAATATTGCAGAAAAAGCGAGTAAAGAATTCCTGGAATTTGCAAAAGTGAGATCTATATTTCACGAAAATAAATTCACACACAAAACATTCCTGGAGTATTTCACGGCATTTTATATTTATAGCTCCATCTATAATAAATCCAAAAAAGAAGACTTAACAAACCTTATAAAAAATTATATCGGATCTTCCTCCTGGTCCATCGTACTTGAATTATTAATCTGCAAGATTGATAATAATCAATTGGATTTCGAAATAGTAGATGAAATAATTAGTACGCAGATCCAATTGAAAGAGTTGGATGCTATTATATTTTTCCTGCAGATCCTGAAGCACTTAAAAAATATTAGCCCAAAGAAAACCACCGACCTAATCAAACAAGCGATCGAATATTGTTTGAAGATGAATGATGGTAGTTCAGAATACAAACCAGATTACCAGGAGATAATTATTAACCAGTTGCACTCACTTGCCCAGTATAGCAAATACGAACAATATTTACTCAATTCTTTTAAAGAGGTAGCCTTAAAACCGGGAATAGACCTGGTATGCCTAAATGTATTTGCTTATGAATTTTCTATTCTTTCAAATTCTGACATCTTTATCCAGGCGATCACTGAAACTAACAAGAGCATTGAAACTGATTATATTTTCCTTTTAAGAAACTATGCGAGGCTCCAAAATGAAACTACATACCTGGATACATTAAAGTTGTTTATAAAACAATATGGAGTAGACAAAACAGAACATATATATTCATCCTATTTTAATCTACCTATATTTAAAACTGATACAAAATTCAACTGGAACATCTATTACATATTTACTGGCCCACTGGATTCGAATAAAATTTATGAAAAATATAAAACATTGATCAGTGTAGGCATTTCTCAAAGCTCCTTGCAAAATTCAGCTAAGGCCATTTCTGTTTCTTCTGATCCAATACTATACGGGTTACTGGGGCCGATAAAAACGGAAAATATTTACTTCAATAAGTTCATAATTACATTACGAAAAATCCATGGCACTGATAAATTCTATGAGAATATATCGATGCCCCTTGAAATTAAAAACTATATTTCAAAAATACTTCTAAAGTAGTTATTGTGTATTGGATATTATGATCAATGGTTATTGTAGCCTAAAACGGAAATATCGGGTTTGTTTTCCCAAAACTAAATGCCTTATTGCCCAAAGTATAAATGCTTTCAGAGCGAATTTTTTGCGTAACGAAGGAGAATCTTGCCCCCAAACCTTTCCTTGTGCTGATCTGGTCAGGACGAAAGAGCGACAGAAGCGAAGCATGCCTTTGGAATAGCCCGACCTGGGGAGCAGTGCTTATCAAAAGCTTTTCAGAGGTTTTGAACATTGTGTTGATAAAAGGTAATACTATTTAGGTTAATATTACATATTTTTGCCTAAAACACAAAATATTTTGACTTCCAAAGAAATGAACAGGATCAGGGTTGTATTAGCCGAGTTAAACAAAAAGAATAAATGGCTAGCAGACAAACTTGGCAAAAATCAAGCAACTATTTCTCAATGGTGTAATAATGCAAGACAACCATCCGTAGAAACGTTGTTTGACATTGCTGAAGCTCTTGATGTAGATGTACGAAAACTATTGGTTTCATCAAAATATAGTGATTGATTTGACAACACATGAACATAAATGGCTACAATAGTAAACAAATTTTGATTATACAAGAATAAGTTTAATCGCTAAAAAGTAAGACAAGGAAAACAAATGAGCACATTGACTATAGATACACTTAAATATACGTTTTCTGGACACGATTCGTTTCAATGCCGACAACTTTGGCTTAAAAAAGGATTTGACTATATACAAGAAAAAAGATCTTTCAATGATGAATCGGCAGTGGTAGAATTAGGCGTTGGTAAAAATATGGTTTCAGCTATCCGGTATTGGATGAAAGCATTCAACATTATTGACAGTAAAGACAACCTTACTTTCTTTGGAACGAAGCTGTTTGACGAGAAAACCGGCTATGACCCATATCTAGAAGATGAAGCAAGTATATGGTTATTGCACTACCAACTTGTTAAAACAGAATTGGCTTCTATTTACACTATTATCTTTAATGAATTTAGAAAAGAGAAGATTTTCTTCACGAAAGAAACTTTTTTAAATTACCTGAAACGTATTCAGGATTCAAATACGGGATTAAGTTTTAATGAAAATACTGTTGCAAAAGATTTTGCCGTTTTTGTAAATATGTATAAGAATGACAGTGAGAATAACGATGTGGAAGATAGCTTTTCCGGAATTCTTTCAGAAATAGGACTACTTAAAGCAATCGGGAAAGGTAAGGACGAACAATTTCAAATTGAAAATAACGAAAGAGATAGCTTACCAGAAGCAATTGTGCTCTTTTCAATCTTGGATAATCCTAACTATGGCAATTCAATCAGCTTAAATTCTTTGGAATTCGACGCCAATAGTCCAGGTTCCATCTTTGCATTGAACCGCTCAGGATTGATGAACAAAATTTCCAGTATTGTTAGTGAAAACAAAAGCATCACCTTCACTGACCATGCAGGCATCAAAGAACTTCAATTTAAGAACAAACCAAACGCATATTCAATTTTAGATAAATATTATGGCCAATAATTTCACCACATCGGTAAATATCCTCAGAGATACTGAGAGGGATTTCAACTATATCCCTACACCCAATGCAGGGCAAGTTGTGAGCCAGATTGTGAACGATTTTAAAAAGGGAATTCGTTCATTTAACATTGTGGGTACATATGGAACTGGAAAATCTTCCTTTCTTTTAGCATTGGAACAAAGTATGAATGGAAAGAAACGATATTTTGAACCCAATTTCATTGCTAAACCCCAGGCCCATTTCATAAAAATTGTTGGTGCATATACCTCCATAGTAGAGCAGTTTGCCGATATATTTGAAGTAAACACAAATAAAAATAAGCACGAAAATATTCTATCCGAAATTTTCAACCGCTACTATTCTTTGGATAAAAACAATGGTATTTTGTTTTTATTGCTAGATGAGTTTGGCAAGTTCTTAGAATATGCAAGCAAGCATAATCCAGAAAACGAATTGTATTTCATTCAGCAATTAGCTGAGTTTTGCAATAATCCCAAATATAACATTGTACTGATTACTACGGTTCATCAAAGTTTTGAATCATATGCCTATTCATTAAGCAGTACACAAAAACAAGAATGGATAAAAGTAAAAGGACGTTTCCGTGAAATTACGTTTAACGAACCTGTAGAGCAACTTCTCTATTTAGCATCAGAGTATGTTGCTGACAACTTTGAAAATAAACTACCAAAGTCATCCATTGAGAAATGTTTAAAACAAGCGGTTTCCACGAAGGCATTCAATTTCAATAAAGATTTCCTCCATAATATAGCTATTAAACTATACCCGCTGGATATTCTTGCGGCAAATACCCTTACGCTTTCGTTGCAGCGATATGGACAAAATGAAAGGTCATTGTTTACATTCCTCGAATCAACTGACCATACTGGCTTAGCAAAATTTAATAAGCGGGAAAATCCATTTTATAATTTAGGTTGTGTATATGATTATTTGAACTTCAATTTTTATTCATTTCTTACTTCTAGGTACAACCCGGATTTTTCTGCATGGAGTTCCATCCGTTCGTCGATAGAGAATGTAGAACGAACATTTGAAACGTCTATAAACGATTATGTCAAAGCCGTTAAAACCATTGGATTGCTGAATATCTTTTCTGCAAACGGCGCTGTATTAGATGAATCTTTTTTAGTCAACTATCTTGACATAGCCTGCGATGTTTCAGATGGGACCTCAATCATTAAAAATCTTGAAGCAAAAAATATTATTCGTTTTCGGTCACATAGTAAGCGTTACGTCTTATTTGAAGGAACAGACCTGGATATTCAGAGTGCGCTCATTGAAGCCGGAAATAAAATATCGGAAGTAGGAGATATAACAACCCTGCTGAATAAATACTTTCAATTTACACCTGTATTTGCCAAGCTCTATTCATACGAAAAAGGTACGCCAAGATTCTTTGAGTTTAAAATCTCGGAGTTCCCTATTAAAGATGTTCCCAAAGGAGAGATTGATGGAATTGTAAATCTTGTGTTCAATAGCAAATTGAGAATTGCCGATGTACAGGAAGCCTCAAAGACTCAAAAAGAAGCTATTATTTATTGCTTTTTCAAAAACTCTACCGAGATAAAAAGTTTATTATTTGAGATTGAGAAGATCCAAAAAGTAATTGACGAAAATAAAGAGGACAAGGTTGCAAAGCGTGAATTGGAAAATATTGCTGATTCACAAAAACGATTGCTGAATCATTACATTGCTGATAACATTTATACAGGAAGCAAAGATGTAAAATGGTTCTTTAAAGGAGAAGAAAAACAAATTGTTGATAAAAGGGATTTCAACAAACTACTTTCACAAGTATGTAGCATCGTATATGATGCTACACCTGTTTTTAAAAATGAATTGGTCAACAAACATCGTATTTCATCATCCATTCATACAGCCAAAAAGAATTATTTCAAAGCCTTAGTAAATAATTGGGATGAGGAAAATCTAGGATTTGAGGAAACAAAATTCCCTCCCGAAAAAACGATTTATTTATCCTTGTTAAAAGGAAACGGCATTTCACCGGTTCGCGAAAATACATTTGACATTGTTACTGTCAATAGAACCTCTTCTTTCAATAAGCTTTGGAAAGCATCAGAGAAATTTTTAGAAACTGCGAAGTCTGAAAAGAAACGAGTGTCTGAATTTGTGGAACTGCTGAGCAAACGACCTTTTAAATTAAAACAAGGGTTGATTGATTTTTGGATTCCGACTTTTCTCTTTTTGAAGCGTGACGATTTTGCTTTGTTCAATGAAGATATATACATCCCTTCTCTATCAGAAGAAAATCTTGAATTGATTGCAAAGTATCCAAATGACTACGCTATTAAAACTTTCGATATTGAAGGCGTGAAATTAGACATCTTCAATAGTTATCGAACATTTCTTAATCAATCCACAGAACTGAAGTTTGATAACAATTCATTTATAGAAACGATAAAACCATTTATTGTCTTTTACAAGCAACTGCCAGAATACTCTAAACAAACCAAACGTCTTTCATCTGTTGCAATAAAAGTTCGGCAAGCAATAGCTACGAGTAAAGACCCAGAAGAAACATTTTTTGAGGCCTTTCCTAATGCTTTAGGCATTTCACTCGGTATGTTGCAAAAGGATAAATCGAAATTACAAAGCTATGCTACAAACTTGCAAAATGCTGTTCGTGAATTACGAACCTCTTATGATGAGTTAACAAAACGATTTGAAGAATTCATTTGTAATGATTTTGTAGGGAAAAAGGTTGAATTTGAAGAATATAAAGAACACCTACAAAGCCGGTTTTCCAAACTTAAAAAGCATTTACTTTTAGCCAATCAAAAGACGTTTGTACAGCGTATTGACTCAGCATTAGATGACAAAAAGGCATGGCTAAATTCCATAGCGCAATCTATTACAGGCAGAACACTTGAAATGTTTACCGATGAAGATGAAATGGCATTGTATGAGAAGTTTAAAGGAATAATATTGGAATTAGATAGTTTAACCACTATTTCAAAAACCGATATTGACGAGAAAAATGAAGAAGTAATTGGCGTAAAGATTGACACATTCTTTAGTACCATCAATCCAAAGATTGTAAGAGTGCCGAAGAATAAAAGTCAAGAAATTGAGCAATTGAAGACTGCTATGAAGAAGAAGCTTGGCAATGATAAAACATCTAACTTAGCAGCCGTTTTAAACCTATTAAAAGAGTTATTGCAATGAGTAAGGTGAGACATGTATTAGGCATCTCGGGCGGCAAGGACAGTGCTGCATTAGCTGTCTATATTAAAACCAAATATCCGTTATTAGATATCGAATTCTATTCCTGCGATACAGGAAAAGAGTTAGACGAAACATACCAGCTTATTAAAAACTTGGAAGTATTTCTTGGCATAAAAATAAAGCTGCTACAAGCTGCCGAAAACAGCTCTGAAGATCCATTCGACCATTTTTTGAAAATGTACGGCGGTTTTCTTCCTTCTTCAAATTCGCGCTGGTGTACCAAGAAACTAAAATTGGAGCCGTTTGAAAAATATGTTGGTGCTGACCCTGTCATCTCTTATGTAGGTATTCGCGGCGATGAAGAAAGAGAAGGATATATTTCAACTAAAAAAAACATTCAATCTATTTTCCCTTTCCGGAAAAATATTTGGAGTGAAGATGTAGTGGCTAAGATGCTTTCTAATCAAAACATAGAAGCAACTGAATCTTTTGCTAAAAATATTGACTTTGGAAGGTTCCAGAATAAAGTATTACAAATCATCTCAAGAAGAATTGACCCTTCATTTACACAAGTACAAAAGTTAAACATGCTACTTGATACCGATGTAAAAGGGTTCAATCATTTAGTTTTCGAGTTTTTAAAAACAACAGATTATCCATTAGCCAACGAAACTTCATTTCCATTGCTTGACAATGAAGATGTATTGGTGAGGGACGATATATTTAGGATTCTAAAAGAAAGTGGTGTAGGTGTGCCTGCTTACTACAATATGATTGACTTTGATGTGAAAGGCAAAACCGGGCAGTATGCGAGAAGCCGTTCGGGGTGCTATTTCTGTTTCTTCCAGCAAAAAATTGAATGGGTTTGGCTATACGAGCAACATCCGGAGCTGTACAAAAAGGCAATGGAATATGAGAAAGATGGTTACACCTGGAGCCAGGGCGAAAGCCTGGAAGAACTGATTCAACCTGAAAGGATGGAAAAAATAAAAACTGAATACTTAAAAAGAATGGAACGAAAAGCATCTCAAAACCAATCACCTTATCTTATTGATATCTTAGGAGAGGCTGAAGGGGTAGGTTGCGCAAGTTGTTTTATATAAAGCTGTAAAATATGGAAAGTGTAAAAAGTTTTTTTGATTCTTTCAAAGAATTTATTTGGGATATTATTGGGTATTTATTACCTGGAAGTTATATTCTGATTATACTTTCTGCCTGTGTTAATAATGAATTTTTCGTATTTCCATCCCTTGGAACAAGCCCAACTGATTTGTATCCATTTATTTTTCTCGTTGTCTCTTATCTTTTGGGCTATGTAGTTTATGGCTTTGGGTGGTTAAAAGAAAGTATTCTTGGAAAATATTCTTATGTTAAGAGGATAGAAGCGAATGTAGCAAGACGAAAAGAATTTTCTATTTCTAAGGAATTTATATCAAAATCCCTTCAAAATAAAGGCTCTACTTATGATTTAAGTACTGCGACTGTAAGAGAGATAAGAAATATTGCAATGAGTTTCGCTCCTGAAAGTGACCAGAAAATTTACACCTTTACATTTAGGTCTGAGCTATCCAACCAAACAGCAAATGCTTCAATTGTTGTTGGATTTCTGGGACTGCTATTTTCAATTTTCAAATCAATTCCATTGCACATCTTTAAAACAGACACAGCTCATATTATGATTTATGTATGCCTGATTATATGCTATTTTTTTTTAAATCAAACTAGAAATAGGTTTTATGATATTGCAATGGGGCTTCCATTTTCAATTTTCACAGCAAATCAAATTAAATAATGAGCTATAAACCGAAAGTTTTTTTATCTGGAGGATTTAAAAGTAACTGGCAATTAACGGTCATTGAACAGCTTAATGACCAATTTATTTTTTTTAATCCAAGGGAACATGGTTTAGAGCATTCTGATTTCTACACAACTTGGGACATTCATTTTGTAAAAGAATGTGATATTCTTTTTGCCTACATGGAAGCATCAAATCCTTCTGGATACGGTTTAGCATTTGAACTGGGAGTTGCATATTCATTGAACAAAACAATAATTCTGGTTGACGAAAAGTCAAAGGAGGACCCAATGTTTGCGAAATATTTCAAAATTCTGAATAAACCATCAGGAGTTGTATTAAATAATTTGGCTGAAGGAATAGAGTATTTGGAAAAATTTTCACTTCAAAATGTCTGATATTAATTATACAATATATTTTGATAACAACGCTACCACCCCTGTCGACTATCGGGTGTTAGACACAATGCTTCCATTTCTGAAAGAAAACTTTGCCAATCCAAGCAGTACCCATCAATTTGGGACTACGGTAAACAAAGCCGTAAAAATAGCAAGGACACAAGTTGCGGATTTAATTGGGGCGGAAGAAAACGAAATCATTTTTACAAGTGGCTCAACCGAAGCCATCAATATAGCACTGAAAGGTGTTGCAGAAAGTTATGCAACTAAAGGTAAACACATTATAACAGTTTCAACCGAACACAAAGCTGTTTTGGATACCTGTAAACATCTTGAAACCAAAGGTTATGAAATAACTTATTTACCAGTGCAAAAAGATGGCCTAATTGACTTAGATGAATTGAAGGGATCCTTGCGCTCAGATACCATTCTTGTTTCCATAATGTTTGTAAACAACGAAACTGGTGTAATACAACCTATTAAGGAAATAGCTTTGCTTGCTCACGAAGCTGGAGCATTATTCATGACCGATGCAACCCAGGCAACCGGTAAAATAGAGATGGAGGTAGATGCTTTAGGAATAGATTTGCTATGCCTGAGCGGACATAAAATATATGCACCAAAAGGAATAGGAGCATTGTATGTAAGACAAAACATCAAACTGCCGGCGTACACTCACGGAGGTGGACACGAACATGGTTTGCGTAGCGGCACCTTGAATGTTCCCGGAATTGTTGCTTTGGGAGCAGCTTGTGAAATTGCTATACGGGAGATGAAACAAGATGCTGAAAGAGTTGCTATTTTACGTACTGAATTAGAAAATGAATTGCTGAAAATCCCAGAAACATTTGTCAACGGAAGCCGTGAAAGTCGAATGTATAATGTGACCAATATTTGTTTCAGAGGATTTGATGCGAATGTTTTGATAGGTAGAATGAAAAACTTAGCAGTTTCCAATGGTTCTGCTTGCACATCCTTAGTTGTTGAACCTTCGCATGTTCTTACTGCTATGGGATTATGTGATGATGATGCTTTTGCTTCACTGAGATTTTCCTTAGGTAGGTTCAATGTGGAAAAAGAAATTAAGGAAGCTATTGAAATTATAAAAGCACAAATGAAAAATATAACTGTTGTTTTTTAATTAAATACGCTTAATGTTAAAGAATAAATATGCTGAAGTTTGAGAATTTTGTTACCCGACTTAATGAAGAAATAATTCAAAAAATAGTTGGCCGGTCTGCAATTCAAATTCTGAATTCGCTAAATACTGATTTAACGAGAATTAGTCGTTTGCAAAATGTGTTACTAAATATTTATTCACCTATTGAGCTTTTACAGCAAAGGGAAATCAGGAATGAACTCATAGATATTTTAAAAGAGTCAGAGGCAAAAAACCTGTGTTCTTTACTTAAAAAATCTGTTGAAAACGATGTTTATTCGACGTTAAAATCCGTTAAGTTTAATTCGGAAAATGACAGGAGTAAGTTGTTAGAATTTTTTGAAATTGTTATTGAAGACATTCCTAATGAATATCAGTTTGTTCCTGTAAAATATGCTGAAGCGAATTATTCGCTTTTCAAACATCAAAGAAAAGCTATTAGAGAATTGAACCACAAGCTTTACAATGATGGAAAAAAAGTGATGCTTCATATGCCCACAGGTTCCGGCAAAACACGAACGGCAATGAATGTGATTTGCAACCATTATCGGATTCATGAGCCAACCGTTGTCATCTGGCTTGCACATACAGAAGAACTTTGTGAGCAAGCTACAATGGAATTTGAAAGAGCATGGAAAAACCTTGGTAATCGAGAACTGAAAGTTGTACGATATTGGGGTAACAGTTCCGAAAAGATTAGCGACTTGAAAGATGCTTTTATTGTTGGTGGTTTAACTAAAGTGTTCAATCTCCTGAAAACAGACGTGGCTGAGATAAGTAAGTTAGCGAGTCACTGCTCTTTAGTTGTAATGGATGAAGCACACATGGCTATTGCGCCAACATTTAAACTCAATTTACATGTGCTTACGAGTTTTAATTCTTCCTTGCTTGGTTTGTCTGCTACTCCCGGAAGAACCTGGAACGACCCTAATGCAGATTTGGAGCTTTCTAAGTTTTTTAACCGCCAAAAAGTAACTTTACAAATAGAAGGATACCCCAATCCTGTTGATTATTTAACAGCAGAAGGATATTTGGCCAAAGTACAGAATGTTCCGTTATTCTACCAAAGTGGGTTCAAAATTTCAGATAAGGATCTTGAGTACTTAAAAAATAATTTTCAATTATCAGATTCATTTTTGAAAAAGCTTTCCGAAGATCAACAGCGCAATATTCTAATATTAAAAAAGGTTGATGAGCTTATTACACGGCATAAGCGTATAATTTTGTTTGCCATGAATGTTGAACATTCAAACCTACTTGCTACTTGCTTACAAGCAAGAGGGATAAACGCTTTTTCAATAACAAGCAGCACTGCATCAGACCAAAGGAAAAGGCTTATTGATAGATTTATATCTGATGGGGAGATACCGTTAGTGCTTTGCAACTATGGCATTCTGACAACTGGTTTTGATGCACCTAAAACAAGTTGTGCTTTAATTACAAGACCAACTGACTCTTTAGTTCTTTATAGTCAAATGGTAGGCAGAGCTATTCGCGGTACAAAAGCGGGAGGGAATGAAACGGCAGAAATAGTAACAGTTGTTGATAGCAGTTTACCAGGCTTTGATGCAGTTGCAAATGCATTCTTTAATTGGGAAGATGTATGGTAGTCTATTAATAGAGTATATTATGCTATGTTCTAAAATAAGGATCAATAACATACAATAGCTGAAGTGAGTAACACAACCCAAGCTTAATAGTAGTATTACTACTACGTTTATAATAATAAAAAAGAAATTAAAATATGGATAATTCAATAGTTCCAGCTCATTTGGCTGTAAAAGCGATGAGAGATAATGGTTATAAAAATGCTGCTTATGCTATAGCAGAATTAATTGACAATTCAATTCAGCATGGAGCAAAACTAGTCGAGTTATTGTGTTCAGAAATTGAAGTTCAATTTTCATCAAGGACAGTTAGAAGAATAAATAAGATTGCAGTTTTGGATAATGGTAAAGGGATGAATAAGGATATTTTAAGAATGGCGTTACAATTTGGTAATGGCACCAACTTAGAACCAAGTAATCAAAAAGGAATAGGAAAGTTTGGAATGGGGCTGCCTTCTTCATCTGTTTCTCAAGCAAAAAGAGTTGAGGTTTGGACTTGGCAGGATGGGATAGAAGGAGCAATCTATACTTTCCTGGATATTGACCAAATCATTAATAGAGAAATGAAAGATGTTCCAGAACCAACAAGTAAAGCTATTCCGGAGTTATGGAAGTCGGCCGGAAGCAATTTCGACAAAACTGGAACTCTTGTTGTGTGGTCGAATATTGACCGTTGTATTTGGAAAACTGCTCAAAGTATTATTGATAACTCTGAGTTTCTTATTGGTAGAATGTACCGTAAATATATAGATGAAGAGACAGTAAGCATAAAAATGGTTGCATTTAATGAAAACAATCCAACAAGACCATATATTATAAAAACTGCGTTACCAAATGATCCTCTTTACTTGATGTCAAAGACCTCTTGTCCGGAGCCGTATAATGACAAACCAATGTTTAATAAGTGGGGAGGTGAGGATTATGAAGTAAAATACACAATTCCATTCAAAGGAGAAAAGCATTATGTATTCCTAAGATTTACTTTAGCAAAAGAGGAAGCAAGAAAAGGATTTAACCCTGGTTCAAGACCATATGGCAAACATGCAGCTAAAAATATTGGTGTTTCCATTATTAGATCAAATAGAGAATTAGACCTTGACCAAGCATGGGCTATACAATATGATCCCGTAGAAAGATGGTGGGGAATAGAAATTGAGTTTCCCCCTGCACTTGATGAGGTTTTTGGAGTAACAAATAACAAGCAATTCGCTAATAATTTTTCAGATTTAGGGAAATTTGGTTTGGAAGATTTGGTAAAAGATGGGAAGACATTAGTTCAACTCAAAGAAGAACTTCAGGAAGAAGGTGACCCTAAGGCATTGCTTATTGAAATTACAGAAAGAATTGAATCCAGTTTAGGAACAATTAGAAAATTGCTGAGAGCGCAAACTAAAAACGAAGAAAGAACCGTAAAAAAAAGATATGAAGATCAAAATTCTGCTGAAAAAAAAGCTACTGAGGCAACAGCCGAAAGAATAAAGGAAGGACATAAGGGAACCAGTGATATTCAGGAGGAACAGGAATCGGAAAATGAAAGAAAAGAAAATGTCGAAGCCTCTTTAGAAAGTGAAGGAATTGGAAATGCTACTGAATTAACTGATTGGTTATTCAAAAGCAATCTTAAATATTCGTTCGTTGAAGCAGATATTGAAAGTCATGCCTTTTTTACTGTTAAGACTAAAGGTGGGAAGATTTTGATCTCGTTAAACACAAACCATCCAGCATATAAAAATCTGGTAGAAGTGTTAGAGTCATCAACAGAAGGTGTTACTTCTGAAGACTTAATGTTAAGATTAAGAAACGCTTCTGATGGCTTAAAACTTCTGTTAATGGCATGGGCAAGATATGAAGATGAACAGGCAGATGGTCCTTTGAAGAATAGGGCACAAGACACAAGACAAGATTGGGGACGGATTGCAAAACAATTTTTACAAGAAGATTAACGATGCTGCATAAAAACGGGATTAACCTTCATACCAAACTCAGCGAATACATTAGTAATTCGCAGGCCCTTTTTATTTTCTCTCCGTACATTAAACTCGAAACACTTAAAGAACTTATTGATGGCAGTGAGAAAGTAAAAGCAGTTTTTGTTAGATGGGAAACAAAAGATCTGATACTCGGTGTATCAGATTTGGAGATTTATCCTTACTTAAAGTCAAAGGGTATTGCTTTATTTCGCAATGCACGACTTCATTTAAAAGCATATCTTGACGAATACAAGAACTGTTTTCTTACCAGTGCAAATATTTCTTCACGTGCATTGAATTTACCTACTCATTCAACTTACAATTATGAACTTGCCACAGTTGTAGAAAACTTAAGCATTGAAGATCGTCTATATTTTAGCATTATTGAAAGCGATAGCATCTTAATCACAAATAGTATATACAAGCAATTAAGTGAGCAATTGCCAGAAAAGAAAAAAGAATTCCCTAATGAAGACGAATTTGCATTAAAGTTCGAGGCTCCCGATAAGAACTTTTTAATTTCAGCACTTCCAATGACTTATAACATTGATACACTTTATAGAATTTATGAAGACAAAGAATTTGTAACTGAGACAGAGCTGAACTGTGTATTACATGATTTGGCTATTTACAAAGTCCCCTTAGGATTATCTTCAAGCGAATTCAGACAGAAGCTTTCAGAATCCTTTTTTGCTCACAAATTCATAAAAAGTTTCTTAGAAAATTTAGAAGCGACTAGTGAGATTTATTTTGGCACAGCAAAAGACTGGATACATAAAAACTGTACAGATGTACCCGTCCCAAGGAAATGGGAAATCACTGAAAATATTCAAATACTTTATAGATGGATTGTAAAATTGGGGGATGGCAAATATGTTGTTGATAGACCTAATTACTCTGAACGATTAAGCATTGTTTTCGACAAAAAATTGACAAAAAAAGACCGTTAACGCATTTTCATTGAAGGAGAAATAAAGCTCAGGATTGTCGAGTTTAAATTTCATCGAGAACTATGGAGCAGGTTTAATATCCCAAATTTAGATTTACAATTAGAGGCAACAAAGCAACTTCCTGTAATCTAATCATACTCTCTATCTCCTAACTAAATCCCCGCCATAACCATTAAATTATCATACAATACCATTTTCATTCATGCAATAACCCTGAATAACATGAACCCATTGCCATCCCTCGAAAGTAAACAAATAACCACCTATAATACACAAAATTACTACTTCTCGATGATAGCCATTACGCTAAGCATCGTCATTTATACCATATTCAAAACGTTCTACCCCTTTCCCAATCTTAATTTTGACTCCTACTACTATGTAAAAGCGGCTGTATACAACTACAATGTATGTAACTGGCCGATAGGATACCCTAAATTCATCAGGTGGCTCGGCTATATTTCCCATTCCGCCAACTTCCTGGTAGGCACACAATATTTTTTGCTAAATGCCTCTTTCTTGTATTTCTTCTTATTCGTAAGAAAATATTTCGGGCTCGGCCTGGTACCATCTATCCTGTTATTCATCTTCTTATTCCTAAATCCTATTTTTATATTCGCATGCAACCATTTGCTATCCGACTGGATCTATACAGCATTTAGTATTATATGGGCATTACAATTATTATTGATCCTATTTAGGTTTCGTCCTTACCTGGTATTCACACAAGCAATATTATTATTTATAATATTCACATTGCGGTACAACGCCACCTACTATCCGGTCATAGCTATTTTAGCAATCCTGATGGCTCGAATCTATCTTAAATGGAAGATCACAGGGATCATCTTGTCCATTTTATTACCACTGATATTTATCGAATTCACCAGCAGAGCCTGGGAAAAAGAAGTAGGTGTCAAACAATTCTCCTATGCAGGCGGTTGGAAAATAGCCAGCAATGCCCTCTACATGTACGAACATGTGTATAAAAACGATACAGCCCCTGTTCCTGGAAAGTTCAGGGAACTAGATACCAGGGTCAGAAAATACTTTGACGGCCCCCATGTAAACGTAAGCCTATGGTATGCTGATAAGGAAATTACGAATGGAAGTTTTTACATGGCCGTAGTGCCAACGCCATTAATGGACTACATGCTATACAAAAATGGGCTAAAACAATGGACCTTGGAATTTGATAAACTGGCACCATTTGGTGTTTTATATAAAGAATATGGTACTTATTTAATTAAAAAACACCCCATCGCTTTTTTCAAATATGTAGTAATGCCTCAGACTAAATCGTACCTGCTTCCCTATCCTGAAAACCTAAAGGAGAATCTCCCCGCCTTTTATCTACAGACGGATGACTATGGGAACATAGCAGCAAAGTGGTTCGGACTCTACTCCCTGACTATACCCGAATATTATATCAACCTGAGGACCACTTTACTGTCTCATCAAAAAGGCCTATTTGCCTTCATTCACGGCTTCTGTTTATTGTTATCCATAAGTTTTCTCCTGGCGCGTGGCATCAAGCATACAGAAAAAACATTACTCAAAGGGCTAGCTATCATAACAGGTATTTGCTTATTGAACTTCCTCTTTATGATAGTGACCCAAACCAGTGAATTAAGGTACCAGTTCTTTGTAATCGTACTGGAGCTATTCCTTACGCTTTATTTTTTAGAATCCATTTATTTAATAGCGATCAATAAACGCAGGGTGACTCATTAAAATAATTCACTTTTTCAATAGGAAATTACCGCGGGGAATACTTATAAACTATTAAATTGAGTACTTAACCTCGACTCACACGATAGCTTATATTCAATTTCTCACATGTAATAATTAGAAATGAGATTAATCCTGCTTTTAAGCTTTTTTATACTCCAACAAATAGCAGTCTTCTCGAAAGTTCCGCCAATTTTCATTGACAAAGCGGCCAAAGGGCGGACTGTACTGGCAGCCAAAGAACTGCAAAGGTACCTTTACTTGAGGACGGGGCAGTTACCAGTAATAAAGACAGTCACTAAAAATGAAAAATTACCTGGCAATAGCATATTTGTAAGTACAATTCAAACGATACAGAACTATCCTGCTATTAAAGACGGGGGTATCGATAACCAGCTTACCGGGGAAAGCTATCAACTACTCTCCATCCCAGGTCCAAAATTACTGATCATAGGTGGAGATGAAACAGGTACCCTATACGGCGCATACAAATTCTTGACCTCTACAGGAATTGGGTTTGAACCCGGAGATGATATTATTCCCGATCAAAAAATAACTGGAATAAAATTGTCAGGTTTTAAAAATACCTATAAACCAGCATTTAATCTCAGGGGTATATTGCCCTTCCATGATTTTCCAGAAGGACCTGATTGGTGGAATGAAGATGATTACAAGGCATTCATCACCCAGCTGCCTAAAATGGGCATGAACTTCATAGGCTTTCACACCTATCCGGATAGTAAATTTACCGGCTATTATAAACCAGAACCATTGGTGTGGATTGGTACAAAAGAGCACTTTGATTCAGTTACGGGAAAAGTCACTACAGCTTCTCCTGTCATGCATTTCAATACCAACGATAGTACATTCGATTACTATCCCAAAAATACGTCTGACTTTAGTTTTGGTGCGGCCCAGCTATTTGAAACAGGTAACTACGGCGCTGATTACATGAAAAACAGGTCTAAATGGCCTCATACACAAGAGGAGAATATTGACATCGTCAATCAATCCGGCACTATTTTGCAACATGCTTTTTCGTGGGCCAACAGTCTTGGTGTAAAAACATGCCTGGGTACGGAAGTTCCCCTGGCCGTACCTGGTAGCGTGCTGCAGGAACTAAAAACTGATAAAAAAAATATCAGTGATTCCTTAAAACAAGAACTATACAAAACATTATTCAACAGGATAAAAGCAACTTATCCACTCGATTATTACTGGTTCTGGACGCCAGAACTATGGACATGGATTGGAGAAAGGCCCGGAGAAGTAGATCGCCTGGAAAAAGATCTCATGAACGCAATCACCGCGGCAAAAACGGTAAAAGTCCCATTTACCCTGGCTACCTGTGGATGGGTATTAGGTCCATCCCGCAACCGTGCAGAATTTGACCAATTACTACCTAAAGAAATGCCGTTTAGCGTAATCAACCGGCAGCAAGGATATGCACCAGTAGAACCTGCATTTGCGAGCATCACCGATCGGCCTAAATGGCAAATCTCCTGGTTGGAAGATGATCCTGCATTAATCTCCCCCCAATTTTGGGCGGGTCGTACCCGGAAAGATGCACAAGATGCCTATAACTATGGCTGTACCGGCCTGATGGGCATTCATTGGAGAACACAAAATCTGTCACCTGCATTTTTATCGCTGGCAAAAGCAGGTTGGGAAGCCAATACCTACAAAGAAACCATAGTTGATACCCAAAGAGACTACCCCGTAAAAGATGTCTACGACGAATGGGCTTCCCTGCAATTTGGCAAAGAAGCGGCAGTATCCATCTCTCCCATTTTCCAAAAACTGGATGGCGCGCCCAAAATTCCTCCTGGTGTAGATAGCTATCCTGGAAATTTCCCAAGAGCATCCAACTGGGGAATCATGGGGCCAGGAATGATTGTAGCCAATAAAACCCCGTGGGAAGAAGTGAAAAAGCAATACAGCTTTATCAACGACTACGAGCAATGTGAACAACTCGTCAAATCTCCCTCCAATAAAGCACACTATCAATATTGGTTATACAACTTCTACTATGCACGTTCCCTGGCCCGAACCGGGTGTATGCTGGGGCAGATGGATACCATTGCCGCATTGCTGACCAAAGAACCAGGGATGACGGTCAAAAAATCATTAGCCGAAAAGTTACTGCTGACGAGGGATAGCACGGTCCAGGTATGGAAAGAAATGGTGACGTGGTTATTACAAGCTGTAAACACAACTGGAGAACTAGGCACGATCGCCAACCTGGAACAACATAATATGGAAAGAATGCAATTCCTGGTAAGGTATGATAGCCTGATCAGTGCTGTTAAAGGAAGTCCTGTTGCCCCTGTACACCTGACCCATGAATATGCTGGGCCTTCAAGAATAGTAGTAACCACTAAAAGAACGATATTATCACCTGGTGAAGACCTGAATTTACGAATCAGGATCTTAACAGCTAATAAAATTGAATCAGTCGTATTCCACCATAAAAGATTTGGTTTATCCCAATTTGAATCGAAGCAGGTCGAAAGAGAGGGGGGCAATGTTTATAAATTGAACTATTCTACGAAGGATATTAAGCAACAGGATTTCGAATATTACATCACTGTAAAGTTATCTACTGGAGAACAGTTAAGATACCCAACGGTTGACGATAAGACACAGACAATCGTGATCTGGTAATACCCAATCTCATATTTTATTCAAAATAAAAAACAGGAATTACCAGAATAGGCGGTAAAAATATACTATATCCTTACTGCCTATTCCAAACTTAACCCCCTCGGAAAAATATTCTCAAAAAAAATAAAAAATTTTTCTCCTTCCTCTCATACTTTTCTCATTTCAGCTTTGTCTTACTTATACCCTCTAAAATGAACCAGGTTGGTATTCATATCAGCCATGCTCTTTGCTTTCCCTTTTAACCTCAAAGGCACCTGGAATTTAAATAAAACCAGGAGTCACGTATGTGGAAAAGCTGCATACAAGATCACCTCATAATAAACCAGATTGTCTTACCATACGAAGACAACGAAGCCGAAATTGTTTGAAATCATTACCCATGTCACCCGATCAGCCACCGCAAAGGAATTTCCTTTGGAACGGTGGCTGATCGGTGGTGTTTTACTTTATAATATTGTTTTGAAACGGCGCTTAAAAAACCTTCTCCTCCGACTCCTCCAAATCAAAATCTCTACAAAAAGCAGGTTAGGAATAAATCCCATCCATGCATTAATAGAATAAACAATTAATGGGTTAAAATGCAGGATCGATATAAAAATGGTGCTCCATACCCTCAATGTGATCGCCGAAAAAGTGAGCGCATAACTTCTCATCATAAAATTCTTGTGCGAAAACACATCATGATTTCTTATAGCAGTGACCGCTTTGAAGGTAAAGAACCACCAAAGGCAATCCAGCACCACAAACCCCAATTTGGAGATCCAAGGACCAATAGCTGTAACAGCTAACACCATCCCTGTTGGAAAATTGACAACTAAAATATCATAAGCATACACCTGTCCTAATATTCGATGAACACTTTTAAATTTAGTTAGTACTGTATTTGAAAATTGGGGAATGCCACTTAACAAAGCTAAAAATGCAGAGAAAACATGGATATAGAAGGAAATTTTCCAGATAGGAATATGAATATATTGTTGTTTAAACGCCAGGAAGCTTATATTATCTTTGAAAGTTGTATAGGGCAATACAAAAAGCAATACAAACGCGGCAGTTAATAATATTAATGAAGAATATAATAATATTTTGAGGACGTCAGTTATTAACTTCTTCATATTACATTACTTATGTTATGCATTAACTGTAACTCTTTTGGGAGTAGCATCCTCTCTTACTCCACCACAAATTGTACAAAACAATGTGAAATGATTACCAAAAGTTGTAGTATATCTCACTGGAAAAAAATTGGTAGCGGATATAGTAGTCAGGCACTGGTAACTTCCGCCAAAATGCTTACCAGGCCTATAAGCAATACTACTACCAACCGTAATCAATCCAATAGCAGACAACATGATTTTCGCTCTTTTCATAATGTATGCATTTAAAAGTGATGAATAGTAGTACCTGTCTCACTGATAAAGTTATCACTAACAGAAAAATAATAAGATAGTAAGCAATTAAATTGATTGAGAGATTCAACTCCACGTTTAGAATTAGCTATAACTATTATTTTGGGAGTAGCTATGCGAGCGGAAATATGCCTACAAGCATTTCATTTTCTATAATTCCTAATTAACCCGGCGTTTAAAACGCACAGGAGAAAATCATCATAATCACATCATTATCAATATAATACAAACAGTATAATTTAAAAAATTTATTGCCCCAATTTAATTTTGTATTCAAAATTTGTCTTAATATTACCTGGGATTTTTAAAATATTAGTTTAATAAAAAGCCGTGAAGTAAATCCGCAAAAGTTCTCTTTAATTGGATTTCAGGCGAACTGCTTCGTGCCATTTGTATAACCATACAAAATACAATGGCCCCGTTCCATTTGATTGGAGATCCAGTAAATCTTTACTGGATCTTTATTATTTGTCAGGTTTTATTGAATTCTTCCCTTAGCCCACGCTAAAATTAAATTATTACTATCAGACGCTAACACTTACAAACTTTTTCCACCTTTGTGCCAACGCAGCTCTATCAGGTCTCATTCCATCTTTCCGCTGCCTTAATACCATCCCATCTAAATATTCATATTCACTCCCCTTCAATTTTCTCCCTATCCGCACTTTTAAGGTATCAGGTTCAATCCCAATTAAATTTGCATCAAACAATATATGTAAATCTACTCTCATGAGCAGCCCATTAGTCGAATGATTATTGCCCTTTTCCTTATGTGGTTCAATATGACAAGCGATGAGTAATTGTTCTATGCTGGAGCCACTAATGCAACAACGTCCTTCATACAGTTTCATGAGTCCTTCCTTTAATGCCCTTTGTCCAGTTCGCAACCGCTTTAAAGCGGCTACCATTTTTTTGATCACATCATTAGGCGCTTCTGCATGAGTGACAATTGCTTCAATTACTTCATCGATGTCCTTTTCCCCTGACGGCTGTATGATGTCCCATTCAATCTTGACAGGAGTTGTTTCTTCATGATTAATGGCAATTCCCAACCCTTCGTACAAAAACGGGCTCCTATCCTGATCTCTTGTAAAAATATGCACAGGCACCTTTCTACTTAACATTTCTTGAATGGAATTTTGTCCTACATGGGATTCATTCTTTCCATGCCAAACGAGTAAATCGTCTCCTTCCCAATGGTTGTCATAGTCATGGCCAGTTCTTCCCGCCACCCCAATATTTGCAAATATATAATAGCAGCCCTCATACTTGACGTAACCCGTGTTCCAAGAGCCTTTTTGCCTTTCTACGGGTACAGACAATTCTCTGTAGATGTCTTCTTTATAATATCTCTTTTTGGGTATTAGCATAATTTCGCAGTATAAAATTGACTACCAAATATACAAATTCGAACACCCTAATCTCAAATCCGAACACCATCTAATTATTTATAATATTTAAAATTAAAAACAATAACCACTTAAAAAATGGCCATCTTTTTGTGCCACCCCTTCCAGCCAAAAACCAACTCATGTTCAAAAACTATCTCAAAATCGCTTTTCGCAACATCATCCGTCACAAATCCTACACCACTATCAATGTGCTAGGCCTCGCAGTCGGTATGGCTTCCAGCATTTTGATCTTACTATGGGTACAACATGAAAAAAGCTACGACCGTTTTCACAAAAACGCCGACCAGACCTACCGGGTAATCGTCAACGCCAGTGGTTTTATAGCAGCTGTAAACCCTGCCGGGATGCCTGCAGGGTTGAAAGAAGCGATTCCACAGATAAAGAATACCGTAAGACTCAGTCATATAGGAACCCACCTCTTTCAGGCGAATGAACTGAAGTTCGAAGAGAAAAGGGTATTCTATGCTGACCCAAGCTTCCTGCAGGTATTCAACTTTGCCTTTGCAAAAGGAGATGCAAAAACGGCGCTCGATAGAGTAGATGGCGTGCTCATCACCCAGGACATGGCTAAAAAGTACTTCGGTACGGAGAACGCGATCGGGAAAACATTAAGACTGGATAACGCAAACCAGGTCACAGTAACAGGGGTATTGGCTAACATCCCATCCAACTCCCACCTGCAATTTGATTTCATCCTTCCCATGACGGCCATTGCGAATAGCAATGATGATCTAAAAAATAACACCTGGGGCAGCTTTAATTTCTACACCTATATCCAACTGGATAAAAGCTTTGTCCCTACACCAGCAGCTTTAAATAAATTAAACGCGGCCATGACCAGGGTATTTAAGCAACATGGATCCACCATGAAGGCTGAATTCCAGGCACAACCTATGACGAGCATTCACTTATCGCCTGCTATGCAGGTAGACTTACCCGGTCATGGAAATGTGCAATATGTAAATATCTTCTTCATAGTAGCCATCTTCATTCTGATAGTCGCCTGTATTAACTTCATGAACCTGGCCACCGCCCGTTCTGCAAGGCGGGCAAAAGAAGTGGGATTACGTAAAGTAATTGGTGCCGTAAGAGGACAGTTGATCAGGCAGTTCTTAGCTGAGTCTTTATTAATATCATTTTTCTCTCTTATACTGGCTTTGATTATTGTCTGGTTATTCCTCCCTGTATTCAATTTACTGGCAGATAAAGATCTTAGTCTCCATCTAAAAGATGCTGGCATCCTGGCGGGCATTGCATTCATCACCGGATTACTCTCCGGCATCTACCCGGCACTCATTCTTTCGGGGTTCCAACCTATCAAAGTCCTGAAAGGAAACCTCAACCTCCCCGGTGGAAATTTGATCTTCCGCAATGGACTGGTGATCGTACAATTTGTAGTATCTATTGTACTATTAATAGGAACAGCAGTTGTATTTAAGCAACTTCAGTACATCCGAAACAGAAATATGGGATTTGACAAATCCAACCTGTTATATATACCTATCACAGGTGAATTACCCCAAAAAATGCACGCATTACGCACTGCATTGGAACAAAATCCACATACCGCTAATTACACGATCATGTCAGAACTCCCCATCAATATTTACAGTGGGAATCTGAATGTAATGTGGGAAGGAAAAGATCCTAATCTACAGGTTGTCATTCCCAGCCTGGAAGTAAGTGAAGACTTTACAAAGGTTTTCCAGATAAACGTTTTAAAAGGGAGAGGCTTCTCTACCGCATTTAATGATTCAAGCAGTTTCGTGATCAATGAAACAGCTGTCAAACTAATGGGAATGACAGTCGATAACGCCATAGGCAAACCATTGTTTTACAATGGCACCAATGGCAGCATTATAGGTGTAGTGAAAGATTTTAATTTCAAACCTATCCAACAGGTAATTGAACCATTGATCTTACGCCTGAATAGATACGGCGGATATGTAGTGGTCAAAAGCCGACCCGGCAGTACAGAAGCGACTATCAAAGCTTTAGAAAAAATAAGCGAAGACTTAAATTCGGCCTATCCCTTCAATTATAACTTCCTGGACCAGGACATCGCCAACCAATATAAAGGCGAGCAGCAGATGAGCAAGATCTTCAACCTATTCTCTATACTGGCGATCTTCATTTCCAGCCTGGGATTATACGGTCTCTCCGCCTTCCTCGCGCAGCAAAAAACGAAAGAGATAGGTGTAAGAAAAGTACTCGGGGCTTCAATACTAAATATTATATATCTCCTGACGACTGGTTTTACAAGACTGGTACTGATAGCTGTTGTTATAGCAATACCTATTTCCTTATTAGCCATCAATCGCTGGTTGGAAACCTTCGCATACCATGTGCAAATCAGCTGGCTGATATTTGTACTCGGCCCTTTAACAGCATTAGTCATTGCCTGGATGACCGTAAGTTTTGAGATACTAAAAGCAGCAATGATCAATCCGGTGATTAGTTTAAAAAGAGACTAAGATACAAAAGCCTTCATGCATGAAGCATGAAGGCTTTTATCATTATCCTGTGATAAACCAGCCATCGCAGGATCTCCATTCCAAATAAATGAATGCCTTCATTTACACATCGCTGATCTAATTGCCTGATCAACTCCACCACAGGCTTTTCACTCACATATACAAAAGGCTCATCACTGTCAGGTAATTTTACCCCATATTCATAATGGATCATTTCACTCCCAAGCACCGGCACAGGCACTATCTCTGCATTTGGGTTGAATATTAATACATCCTCTTTTCTGATTGCCAATACCTGGTCCGGATGCAAAGGTGACAACTGCCCGCTTCGCTGCCGCCAAAAATTACTTTCATAAATTCCCTGGGATTGATAAAACTGCTGCGTCCAGCGTACATGTTTACTCACTTCACCTGATATCATATTCCTATAAAACGCTACGCCGGCTGATACATCCCCCTTCAATATCGTATTCACCACCACCGCTCCCTGCACTGCCGTTTTCAATGCCTTCTGCACGCCCTGTGCCGACAACGGATCCATCGTAAACACCGCATCTCCTATCTTAATAAAATTCCTCCCCACCGGCGACTCATCCACATAAGCAGTAGCCGTACACATGTTCACTTCCCCAAAATCTTTCAAAGACATTAACCGACACACCCGCATTTTCTCCGCAAAAAAATCTTTCACAGAACTAAACTGCTGCACCTCTCCCGGATCTGCAAATACAAAACTCAAACCGCCGCCACCCCAATACCAACAATCCCTCCCCGCCTCAATAAAAGTCTGTGAAATACACCTCGCATACGCCGCCACCGTAACCGGCAATATAGCACGACGGCGCCCCTTTAACAGAGGGCGCCGTCCGGTAGCTGCCACAAGAAATCTTGCTGAAAATAAAAGTTCCTGTTCTATATAAACATCCCACTCACTATGTATATTCTCTATCGGATATGCATTCCCAAAAATGACCCGCGCACCCGATGCATTCAATAATAACTGATCAAACCATCCCCTATCCACATGCCAGCCGCCTTCTTTTTCTACCACCTCATCATTCTCCCATAATAATAAAGAGCGCGGCGAAAGAGATTGATCCACCTCCACTTTTAAAACGCGCAACCAATGCTCCACACCCGGCGACAATGAAATCCCTACATGCGCTCTTGGAAACACCACCTTCTCAATCACCACTACACTATACCCCATTTCAATAAGCCGCTTTGCCATAGCACTCCCGGCAGGTCCGCCTCCGAAAATACAAACATCATATTTTGTCATAACCCGGCATCAACCTGTTTATCCTTTCATAAGACTGCAAGGTAAAATGCAGCCATCCCCTGATATAATCACAAGCGCCTCTTCCTCTTTCCAACACCTCATGATGACAACCACCCCCACATAAATACCTTGCCCAACACCCACTACATGGCTGCTGCTGATGCACATGCCGGTCAGTCAACCATGCCTGTTGTAAGGTAGCATCCACCCCATTATCCACACTCCCCATTCCTGCTCTTGCATCATTCACAAACCGATGACAGGCTGCCAACTCTCCATTCGCAGCTACACCTAAATACCCCGCTCCGGCACCACAGGGATAAGGTCGATGCGTAGACTTAGCAATCTCCTTATAAGCATTCACCATATTCAAAAACGGATACCGCCGTCCACTCAACACCGCCTCTTCAAACTGTAATCCACAAGCAATCATCTCCGCTAATAAATGTTCCAGGTCATACGCACTCATTTCATGAGCACCATCATCCGCCCGCAGCAAAGGCGAAAAACCTACACTATGAAACCCCATATCAATAAACGTATCCAACGCTTTATGTAACTCCATATTCATCGGCGTAACCGTCACCCTTGCTGATACCTGCATGCGTTGCTGCAATGATAACAACGGCGCTATATTCGCCATCACCTGGTCATACGTACCACGACCATTTTTCAAAGTTCGTATCCTGTCGTGATCCTCCTTCAATCCATCCAGACTAATCGTCACCGCAAAACCAAATTCCTCAAAAAACTGCGCATCTTCCGCTCTTATCAAAGTACCATTAGAAGTGATCGAAAATCCTATCTCCACCCCGCGCACAGCCGCCTGCTTGGCCGCATACGCCGTTGCCATACGAATACCGGCTCTGTTCATCAATGGCTCGCCTCCCATAAAAGACAATTGCACCTTATCACCAGCAGACTTATCCTTCAATAACAAATCCACCGCCTTAAAAGCCATCTCCACATTCATACTACTCGCCACACCCGTTCCAAACTCACCCTGACCTGCATAACAATAACTGCATCCCATGTTACAACTCTGCGAGATGGCCAATGATAACGCATGCAAAGGCGGGTCAGGAATCGCATCATCAATAAGAGCCGGACCATCTATTTCCATCCCTAACAAACCCAAAGCAATAGCATGATCATCACCGGCAGCTAATAGCGAATTGATAAAAGCCGTCTGCTCAGGGTTTCCCCTAAACAAACGGCTGCCATTTGGTAAAAAGATCAGAGGATCACCGTTCCCCGGAATCATATGCACATGTGCCGATCCAGGGGCCGCATCCTTTGCAATTCTGGCTGCCAGCTTAGTGGCAAGCGCTCCATATGTACCCATTACACCTGTTTTTTACTCCCATCAGAATCCAACGCATCATTCCCCTTCACCAGAAAATTCAACTCCCCTTCCCAATTCTCAAACAAATCATCATAAGTCAATAACCGACTATCCGCCCTATTATCCGGTATATAATTTCCACTCCGCCGCTTAGACATCCAGTTATCCCCACGACTAACCCCATCCGGCCCCGGCACTACATTCACATAATCAGGACGGGAAGCTGCCCAATAATAACAGGCACATTCCCTATAATCATTCTGCCAGGGCGCACATAAACCCTGTGTCAATTCCCCCGCTTTGATGATATCATCATTCAAAGCAGCACTCTGCTCTTCAAAGAAAGTATTCACCGTCATCACCACGCGCACCAGGTTAGTATTCCCCGTATTCAGGTCAGCAGCCTTCACCACCACCTCTGTATTAGACTCATCCTTTGTAAAATAACATTCCACCTCCTTACCCTGGTTCTGTAACACATATGCCAGCCCGTTAGACCACTCCATAAAAGACACCCCATTCGGATTGAAAGTATTGATCAAAGGCAGGTTACCGCTCCTCGGAAAAGTCGGTCCTTCTGTGGGCACCATGGTTGGTTTACCAGCTACACCTACTAAGCGATGATACAGGAGATGTGCAAATTCCTCCTCCGCATCTACAATAAAGTTGTTATTCTCAATCAAAGTGATCCCTTTGAAAGCCCGCCGCCACAGGTTTCTAAAGTCCATCTCCAAACCCGGGAAACAATTTGAAATGGCACTCCTTGCCATCACTGAATAAGGGTTCCCTTGTCCCTTGTAATGTAACTGGCTATATAAATCCGCAACAGGAATACTGCCAACATTCGAACTATTCAACTTAGCCGCACCAGCCTGAAACATGGCAGCAGCCGCACTCTGAATAATGGTATGAATCTGCCTGTATGTAAAGCACAACGCCCTGCCATCAGCCCCACGCATCATCGCCGGCATTTTTCGTCTTTCCTCATTGGATAAATTTCCAATACTATCCGGCCTGCGCAATGCACTGTCAAACCAGGCATTCGTAGCAGGCGTACCAATACCATTGAAGACCCTTTCATGAATGGCCAGCACCGCTAAGTTATCCACAATAGACGTAGCCATGATCGGCTCATACATCCTGCCAAAATCATTTGAATCCTGTGCCGGCATCATACTCGCAGGCCGTGGTCTGCCATAATAGTTATTCCCATTCATGATAGCCGTATTCATGAGTCGCACGGTCTCCAATGCTCTCCTAACTATCTCCTGCGCTTCTTCTATAGGTACCTCTTTATCCACATCAGGCCCTAATAAGATTTGCTCTATCTCATCCGTCACCACACGTACAGGCAATGTATCTGGCGCATACGCAGGTGGTCCGGCACATACATGCGCACTTGCTGTCAACAATGTATTGTCTGCTTGCTTCAACTCTATGGTAATACGACCATCACACTCATCATCCACATATCCCCAACTCACCCTGTTATCACCAGAATCATATCCTGCAAAGATCCCCGCAGGATTAGTTAAGATGGGTCTTTCCTGGTTCCCTTCCACATAGTTGAACCAATCCCCATCTTTATTATACAATAAAAAGTCGTCTCCATATTTTAAATACAATGGATCTGGCTCCGCCGCACTACCTTCTGCCGGAATCCTCGTAGTAGAACAGCCATAGATCCTGCCCGGACCCGGTGTAAACCTAAACCTGATCTGGGGAAACTCACTAGTAGGCTGAATAAACTGCACATGTCCTAACGGCAGTTTTTTACCATCAATGAAATTGTCACACACTCCTTCCACCGGTAACAGGTTATGGGATTGTATGTAAGTAATTTCCGCATTGATCTTATCTTTCTCACTCTGTGTACGACGATACAATTTGATATTCGCCAGATGCACATGCCATGATATACTACTCAGACTCAACCCTGCTTTTGTCAACAGATCAGTTGTCAAAGGTACCAGTTGATCCGGCTGTTCATCTGTAATCGCAAACACTTCAAGGAAAGGGGCCACAGGCCGCACCGTACCATTCTTTACATCTACATCCGCAGCATCTTTGAAGATGACTTTATCAGGTGTGAATTTCGTCATGATCCCCGTTGTAGGATCTACATTATAAGATTCCTCCACTGTAATTTTTCTAAAATCAAGTGGATTGGTAGGGTCCACATCCAGCCGGAAAGCATCCATAGGCGTTGCTGAAGAACCCAATCGACCAATAGCGATAGGAGGCAAAATCCTTAAACCAGAAATTTGCATACAATATTTTTTAAATGATTATTTCATACAAACCTTATCCCCGGCCAATATCGCATCCGCTACATCCATCAGTTTCTTATCAGCCGCCTGCAATGAATACAGATAAGTCTTGTAAGGCTGATTTTCAAACGCCAGCAATGTGGCAATAATCCCGCCCGAAGCATCCAGCAGATCCTTATGCACGCGCCATTTGTTCCTTTCTCCAAACGGCAGGTCTAATGTATAAGGCGTGAGGAACGGCGGCCCCGCCATCTTATCCGTACCTGCTCCCGCAGGCATATTCACCAATACATTTGCGATGGTACGCAGGTTATACATCTCCCCGAATGTCGCATGTATAATCATCCCTCTCGGTGAATGGACCATATCATTGTACCCATCCCCCAACAGGAAACTATGCGTTAAAAAATTCAACAACATCCGGTAACGAACATTGAATAAATTCGCCCAGAACCTCGCATGAAAATCCGTAATCACACTATCCCCATCACTTGCCACTGCCGTTTCTTCAGGCGATACATAAGGATTCGTGAGAATGTTCCTGGCAGGATTAAAACTATCCGGCAATTTTCGCCATGCCTTATAGATATTCAAAAATCGTTGGAAATGTGATTCATCTGCATCATCTGCATCGGGGTTTTCTCCCTGCTCTGCAATCGCTTTTACTGCGGCTACAGTATCTGTACGACAGGTGAGTGGCACCACCAGCACATTCGGTGTATTCGCCGGACTCGCATGGGTACTGTTTCCCCTCGCACCATGGTCATAACCCCGCTGCCACTCATCCGGCTTTGCCTGGAAAGGATACGTTTCCACACCAAAAACATCATCAGGTATCATCGCCTCATTTTCCAACAGTTCAATGATGCTTTCAAACAATACACTGATGGGATCACCCAGGTTCGATGTAGGCAGTAATGCCTTAATTTCCGCCTTGATCTCCTTTGTTTCCGCATCATCCCCATCCTGGATATTCAGCCAGCCGGCAGGTGACTCTGCATACACATACTTAGCCAGCGAGGCTTTGGACAAAGGCTCTAAAGTGAAATCGAATGGATACAACGTAGAATCATACGGAAAATCCTGTCTGCCGAAATTCAAAGGCGCACCTATCACCCGCAATACATTCTGAACAGACACAAAGTGCCCCATCTCTTCCTTTGCAATACCCATGATCACTTCCTGCCAGCTCCTCACCAGCTCCTGCTGTGCTGCAGGCACATGATCGCCACCCAGGCTGTACGCCGCATACAGGTATTGCACCATCAGGCTATGCTCCAGCTCTGCATCAATATGGAGCATGTAAGTGAGCCAGTCTTTAGGATTGAATTCCGGCGGAATGAGGGGCCCTGCGGTAATGCCTTCCGCTCTAACCCCGGATACGTTAAACACTGCTGCTCTCAGGGCTGTGACGCCCCTTCTTTCAGGACGTGCCTGATCCAGCAGAAAGGACAAATGTCGCTGCATGCTACTTCTCATAGATTCAAATAGTTAGGGTCGTGGAGATGATTGAGTCGTGGTTATAATTCATTTAATCATTATTCACATGAGGGCTTCCAATTTCCAGCATATTTAACGTATCGAAAAAGAATATGTTCACGGTATAGAAAAAATTATAATTTTCTAATTCATTTTGATAAATTTATTCTTCAGGTCTAAATTCATTCACACATTCCACATCATGCACTTATGAATAAGCGTCTCAGTCTTTTATTCGTAGCCCAGGCTCTATATCTTTCTCTCTCCGCGCAGCTACAGGTCAAACAACTGCTTACGGAAGGTTTAAAAGATCCACAATGTATTGACAATGCACATCCCCGCTTTAGCTGGATACTCAACACAGAGCAACCAAACACCCTTCAATCGGCCTATGAAATTACTGTGATGGATGGCAGGAAAACCACATGGACAAGTGGGAAGATGGCTACTGCCGAGTCGTTGCATGCCCCTTATGAAGGAGATGCACTCACACCCGGCAAACTATATAGCTGGAAAGTAAAGGTGTGGGATAACCATGGTCATAGCACCACGGCTACCGAACCGGCTTACTTTCGTATGGGAATTACCGACTGGAAAGCAAAATGGATTGAACCTGGTTACCAGGAGCCAGCCACCAACCGCCCATGCCCTATCTTCAAAACCAGTTTTCATAACGGCAAAAAAATAGCTTCGGCAATCGCTTACATCACCAGTCATGGTTTGTACGAAGCCCGCATCAATGATAAAAAAGTAGGTGATGGTTTTCTCACGCCCGGTTTCACCAGCTATAACAAGCGCCTGCAATACCAGGCGTACGATGTGACTAACCTGCTGCAACCCGGAGATAACAATATTGAAATAACTGTAGGTTCCGGTTGGTACAGGGGAACAATCGGTTGGGGTGAAAATAAATATGGTAAAACACTGGGTGTGTTATATCAAATGGAAGTCACCTATACCGATGGCACCAAAGAAACCATCATCACTGACGAGCACTGGAAATCAGGTACCGGCAAGATCACCTACTCAGAAATATACAATGGCGAATGGCAGGATAACCGCAAAGAGACTACCTGGACTGGTGTAAAAGTGATCAACATTCCGCTGAACAACCTGGTAGCCAGCGTATCACCCCCTGTTACAAAGCACGAGGTCTTCAGCAATATCAAAATGATTAAAACACCTGCCGGTGAAAATGTGATCGACTTTGGCCAGAACCTCTCCGGTTTTATTCACTTCAAAGCTACGGGCAATGCAGGCGATAGCATCATCCTCGAACATGGTGAGATCCTGGATAAGAAAGGTAACTTCTACAATGCCAACCTGCGTACAGCTGCTGCCAAAGACATCTTCGTACTAAGCGGCAAAGGTGAAGAATTCTTTGAACCACACTTTACCTTCCATGGTTTCAGGTATGTAAGAGTAAAGACCAAAGCGAAAATGACCGGCATTGAAGCTGTCGCCATTTATTCAAACACACCCGCCACCGGCAACTTTGAGTGCTCTAATCCCATGATCAATCAACTGCAACATAACATACAATGGAGCCAGGTGGACAATTTCGTAGACATTCCTACAGACTGCCCACAGCGCGATGAACGCCTTGGCTGGACCGGCGATGCGCAGGCATTTGTACAAACGGCTACTTTCAATCACAATGTAAATACCTTCTTTACTAAATGGCTTCGTGACCTGGCCGCAGATCAGGTACCGAATGGTGCCGTACCCCATGTGATTCCAAATGTATTGGGCAATGACGCATCAGGTTCTGCTGGCTGGGGAGATGTGGCAACGGTAGTACCCTGGACCATGTACCAGGTATATAGCGACAAGCGGTTGCTGGAAAATCAATATCCTTCCATGAAAGCATGGGTAGATTATATTCAGCTGCAATCCCCCAACAATATGTGGGCCAGTGGTGCACACTTTGGCGACTGGTTATCTTATAAATCAGAAAACCGCTCCGCAGACACCTATACTTACATCACTACCCAGTGCTACTATGCATTGTCCACACAACTGGTTATTAACGCGGCCAAAGTATTAGGCAAACAGGATGATGTGGCAAAGTATACCGCATTACTGAAAAAAATAAAAGATGCCTTTTGTGCAGAATATGTCACACCCAACGGCCGTATCATGTCTAATACCCAGACATCTTATGTGCTGGCCCTGGCATTTGACATGCTGCCGGAAAACATAAGGCCCATGGCTGCCAAATACCTGGTAGACGATATTGCCAGCTATAATAACCACCTGACCACCGGGTTCCTGGGTACCTATCTATTGTCAAACACGTTGACCAGGTTTGGGTATACTGACGTAGCTTATAAGTTACTGTTGCAGGAAACATATCCATCCTGGTTATATCCAGTAAAAATGGGTGCCACCACTATCTGGGAGCGTTGGGATGGTATGAAGACAGACAGTACCTTCCAGACCACAGACATGAATTCCTTTAACCACTACGCCTATGGGGCCATTGGCGATTGGATGTATAAGAACATAGCAGGGATAAATATGGATTCCTCCACTACCGGCTTTAAGAAGATCAAAATCATGCCCAGACCGGGCGGCAACCTGACTTACGCAAAAGCCGGTTATGAGAGTGGATATGGCAGGATCGGGGTAGACTGGAAGATCCAGGACACCCGATTCATCATGGATGTAGAGATACCTGTGAACACAACAGCCGAAATATATGTACCTGGAAAAGAAGGGAAAGAGGAAGTCGGAAGTGGTAAATATCACTATGAGTCCACGTTAAATAAGGCTGTTCAATAGTTATTCTCCCGGGGCAATCGCCGTTTAATATTGGCCAAAGTCCTATATTTAGGGCCGATTGCTTTTTTAAAGGAGGATAATATGGAAAATTCAAGGAGTCTCACGGAGTTCATTGCTGATTTTGAGCGGACGCTTAGACGAATATTTTACGAACAAAACGATATTAATCAGTTAAGTCTTCAACGAGGCCTGCCGGACAATATATGGAAAGACATTATGGACACGGCACCTTTGTCAGTGGCCATACCTACGGAATTTGGAGGAAGAGGATGTATTGTAAAGGAGTGTCTTTCACTATTGTCTGCTGCGGCTTATGAATCTTTACCACTGTCTCTGACCTTTGGGATTAATATCGCTTTGTTCCTGGAGCCGCTGGCAAAATATGGCAATAAGGAGGTAAAAAAGGAAGTCTTCGACAACTTCCTGCACCACCAGAGTATGGGGGGCCTCATGATCACGGAGCCGGATTTTGGGAGTGATGCATTGAATATGATGACGGCTTACAAGGAGCTGGATCATACATATGCCATCAAAGGCTCCAAGCACTGGCAAGGTCTGACCGGCCAGGCAAACTACTGGCTGATAGCTGCCAGAAGGGAACAGGAAGACGGCAGCTTGTCGAGAGATGTAGATTTCTTTATGGCAGACAACTGTAAGAAAGGGCAAAAGATCATCGTGGAGTCATATTACAATAATCTTGGTTTGTACATGATTCCCTATGGATTGAATAAAATTGACATCCAGGTGCCGAAAGAGCACATATTAAATCCTGAAAGTACGGGTATTAAGATGATGTTGGACATCCTGCACAGAAGCCGGATGCAGTTCCCCGGCATGGGCATGGGCTTTATCAGGCGTATGCTGGACGAAGCCCTGGATCATACCAAGAACAGGATGGTAGGTGCAGGTAACCTGTATGCAATGGATTCCATTAAGTTCCAGCTGTCACGTATACAAACTGCCTTTACCATTTGCTCCGCTATGTGCTACAAGAGCAGCAAGATCAGCGGGATTGAAAATAACCTGGCTACAGAAGGACTGGAAGCAAACAGTATGAAGGCGTTAGTGACAGACCTGATGCACGAATCGGCCCAGCTGTGTTTGCAGTTGTCCGGGGCTAACGGCTACAAGATCAGTCATATCGCGGGTAGAGGTATTGTGGATAGCAGGCCGTTCCAGATCTTTGAAGGCTCTAACGAGATGTTATACACACAGATAGCTGATGTGGTGATAAAGAAGATGAAACGCCATCATACCAGCAGCCTGTACAACTTTTTGTCTACCTTCCCGCTTGCACAGCGATCTGCTGAATACTTTAAGGAACAGCTAAGCTGTAATATATCCACGACATTGACCCAACGTAAAATGGTGGATCTGGGTAAAATCATCAGCAGACTCATTTGTACAGATTATACATTGGAAATAGAAGATGCAGGGTTTAGAAAAGACCTGGTAGAAAACTGTATTGGCAATGTGAAGATGGAAATAGCACACCTGGTGTCTAATCTTGGTATAGAGAACCTGTCGACCCCGGTAGATGATTATAAAGAAGATAGTGACTGGTTGTCCCTGTAATAACGATTTTTAGAACATAAGCGCTGGTGACAGCGCTTATGTTTTTTATAGCGGAAAATAAAACGTACCTTTGCCATAGTTTATTAGCATCTGTCTGGCACATTTTAATAATGCTAATCTTTATCCAACACTAATAGCGATCCAGACTAACACTACACTTGCTATTTCTTATCAGTTGAGATGATAGTTAACCTTTGTATTGGATAACATCATCCAGGGGTTTTATATTCTTTCACCAATTATTAATACTATGGCAATAAGCTGGAATAAAAAGACATTAGAGAATAAAAAGAAGGTTGCAAAACAGGAGAAAGAGAACAGGAAGCAGGAGCGGAAGGCAAATTCTGCGAAAGGACAGGGGCTTGAGAGTATGATGGCATACCTGGATGAGGACGGTAATTTGACGACGGTTCCACCGGAGGAACGGGAGAAAATTAAAAAAGAAGAAAAAGGAGAGGATAATTAAAGGGGGATCCCCCCTTTAATAAATCCCCACGCTGCTATAGTAACTTACGATCCGCTATGTCCGATACATCCCTATTATCGATTCAATGCCTTCATCAGGAATTCAGGATAACGGCTGCCTGATGCAATACCGGCAGGCATGATTGCTTCTATATCCTGCAGATCTTCCTGCGTAAGTTGAATATTTTCTGCTGCAATATTTTCTTCCAGTCTTTGAATTCGCTTCGTCCCCGGAATAGCAATGATATCTTCCCCCTGCGCCAATACCCATGCAAGTGCCAACTGTGTAGGCGTACAACCTTTCTGCGCAGCCAATGCTTTGATCTTATCCACCAGTTCCAGGTTTTTGTAAAAATTCTCCCCCTGAAAACGCGGCATGTTTGGCCGGTTATCTTTCAGGTCTTCAGGAGATTTTATTTCACCGGTTAAGAATCCCCTGCTCAAAGGTGAATAAGCAACAATACCAATACCCAGTTCGCGGGTAGTAGGAAGTACTTCGGCTTCAATCTCCCTGCTCCATAGAGAATATTCAATTTGTAAGGCTGTAATAGGCGCTACAGCGGCTGCTTTTCTAATGGTAGATGCAGCTGCTTCAGAAAGCCCGATGTAACGAATTACGCCCTTATCCACCATATCAGCCAGTGCGCCGACGGTTTCTTCAATAGGTACATTCGGATCTACACGACCGGGAGTATAAAGATCAATATAATCGGTTTTCAGGCGTTGCAAGCTGTAGAGAATGGCATTCTTCAAATAATCAGGATGGGCATTTACCGGGCCGAAAGTAAAACCTTTATTAGCTGCCGGTGCGAACAGCTGTCCTGTTTTTACGGAGAGAAAAGCTTTGTCACGCTTACCTTTAATGGCTTTTCCGATCAATTCTTCATTGTGACCGGTACGGTAATAATCTGCAGTGTCTATAAAGTTATGCCCCAACTCAAGGGCTCTTTCTATCACGGCAATAGATTCCTGGTCATCTGATGCGCCGTAAGCTCCTGACAAGCTCATACATCCCAGGCCGATGGCTGATACGAGTGGTCCGTTTGTTCCTAATTTTCTGTTCATAGTGCTGTTTTTTTGCAGGAACGAAGTTCTTAAGAAGGACAAAGGAGGAGCCGGACAAAACGTATTAGTTCCCTGACAAATCCTGGATAAAGGTGGCAAATTGTTGGGGTTAATATGAACAAAGTTCCTAAGAAGCACAAAAGGGAGACAGGACAACACGTATTAGTTCCCTGACAAATCCTGGATAAAGGTAGCGATGGTCTGACCGGTGACTTTCTTAAACAAACGGGAAAAGTATTCGGGATCATTGAACCCCAGGTCATAAGCAAGTTCCTTAATAGAAGAGTTTCTTGAATAAAACAACCTTCGCTTTGCCTCCAGTATAAGTCTGTTAGTAATGAATTCTTTAGGACTCAGACCAGAATATCGTTTGACGATGTTATACAAACTATTCGTATTCAAAGCAAGTTCTTCAGCAATCTCAATAATACTGGGATGATCCGTGAGATTGTTCTCTATTAATAACTTAAAATTGATGTATTTAGAGAGCTTATCATCCGCCGGTTGTTTATTCACTGCAAAATAAGCGGAGTTGATTTCTGTCAATAAGCTATTGAGATGTGCCAGGATAAGGTCGGGATCAGTATCCATAGTACTGAGCAGTCCGAGCAGCATTTCAAAAATGGATTTGAGTCTGGCAGCTGCAGGCGGGGTGAACCGGATTTTCTGGTTGTTTAATGGATTGATGAGAAAAGGATATTGCCTTGGCAGGAGAGATAAACTACTCTCATCAAAACCCAGTTTAAAAAAGTTGGTACCTTTTTTAGAATCAGGTACATGGTGGATTTGGTGGGGGAGTACAAAAAGCAACTCATCTGCCTGTATATCGAAATGCTGTAAGTCCACACCATGGCGGGTAGTGCCTTCCAGCACAAAAAGGAACAGGTAATGCGTTTTGCGATGAGCAGGCGAATAGGTATCCAGAATTTCCGGAGGCAGGCTCCCAAAGGTAGGAGAGATGATACGGATGGGGAGCTTGTTGTTTTGTGTATGTAGATGAAGGATGGAATCCATGGTGTAAAAGTAGGAAATAAATGGCTGCCTGGGGAGCTGATGCTTCTTTTTTACTTAAACCTTTATCTCACTCAACCGGGTCAGTTTTACAGCCAACACCCCACCATGCTTTTGCTCATAATCCGTAAACCCATCATACCCTTCCAATTCACCAAAATCAATCCCCGTCTCCTTTGCCACCTGCTGTACACTCACCTGATAAGTCTGATAAGCGCCGTATACAAACTCCAACGTCTTCAACTCCTTCTCCTGGCTGATCTTATACGCAGTCGCAGATTTACGCCCACTCTCCGTTACAATAGCTACTACTTTCCAGAATGCCAAAGGCACTAACGCATCCCTATATTTTAAATCCTGGTCAGTAAAAATAGGTCCTGTGAATACTGTTACCATCATCCCTTCTGTCTCTGCATTGTGTAAGATATAATCCTCCAACCCTAACCACGTCTGCTGGTTTACTGCCGCCATCTGCGGACAACTATTCGTAAAGTGAAAAGTATCTTTATTCGCCAGCAGCGCGATGGCCTTCGTACCCCACACGGGATCATCCCTACGTACCATATGCCCCCTGTCAAGGTTATTATTGTCATACAATGCATCTCCCCATTGATCAGTTTTATCTAAGCGACCATCATAATACCAGGCTTTCTCCCTGGCCACATTCCGCACTGCCTGCTTACCATCAATATTCACAGCAGTAATAATGGGCATTCGCCTTTCTGCAGACATCACCAGGGAAAAATGTTCATAGTTCAATACAGCCTTCCCCGTATCTTTCCCATACCGGATATTTCTGATAACTGCAGCTGGCGGCATAGGTAACGGAATATTCCATCCCTTTAAAAAGGAAGTATTATAACCGGTCCTGTCATCAAACTCACTGGCATTTGATACAGATTCCTGGCCAGCTTTTAAGAGGTCACCTAAACGGACCATCGATTCGAAGGTAGTATGTTGAGTACGCATAATTTAAAGCTAACAATTAATATGCCCCGGAATAGTTTTATCTTTATCTTAATAAAATTTTAACCCATGAAAATCCCCGATGCATTCAATGATATTATCAAAGATCACCTCAATGTCAATGCCGCCTGGCTACCGGTTACAAATACCTTTCAGTTAGGCGACTATGGTGTTTTCTCTAACGGTGTATTCATGCAATTGGGTAATATCAAGGAGTTTGGTATTCACTTCGATACAGCCAAAGGCCCGGATAGCAGTATTAACTTCACCTCATCCGAAACCAGTGTGATCAACTTTTCAGGTGGCGCGCAGGTAGATGTCATTCCCCCGACAGCCATCGATGCCAAAGTGACCATGAAGTTCGGCAGGAAAGGTTCTTTCTTTGTAAAATCACCTGTGATACATGTAAAGGTGATGCAGAACATTCACCAGGTTGGTGCACAGCTTAAAGCAACAGACGGCTGGAAAAGAAAGTGGAAAGTTGTACACCAGGTATACCACGCCAAAGATGCGGCAATTTTCTCAACGATAGCAGCAGATACAGACCTCACCTTTAGTGGAAATGTAAAAGCACTGAGAGCGTTGAATCTAGGAGCAGCAGATATCAATGTAAATACATCAAAAGAAATGGGGTTGGAAATGCATGGCAAGGCGGGGATCATTGCCCTTGGGTTGTTCAAACTGAGGTTCTTTGGGGGTGGGGTCAAATCACTGGAAGCGCATGGCGATGAAATAGAATTATTACATGGAGAAATAGAAGATGATAGCCTGTGAGCAGTGCTCACAGGCCATTTATAATTATATCGTTCCTTTCTTCATCTCCTTTACCGCATAATCCACCGCTCTCGCTGTCAGCGCCATATACGTCAGACTCGGATTCTGCGTACTGGTCGATGTCATACACGCACCATCCGTCACAAATACATTCTTCACCAGGTGCATCTGGTTCCATTTATTCAGTAAAGAGGTCTTTGGATCATGTCCCATTCTCACCCCACCCATTTCATGAATATCCAATCCGGGCGCTTGTTTGGAGTCACGTGTTTTCAAATCAGTAAAACCTGCTTTGGTATACATATCCGTCATCTGCTCAAAGAAATCTTTCACCATCTTCTCATCATTATCATCATACCCGATATCAGTATGTACTAATGGAATCCCCCACTCATCTTTCTTTTCCTTATCCAGGAACAGCCGGCTTTTTTCTTTCGGAATCGTTTCTCCCATCATATGAGAGCCCACACTCCACGGACCTAAATCTTTTTTGAACAAACTATCTTTCAGTTGTGCTCCAAATCCATCCGGTTTTGAAAACGAAGGCCGCATAGCATAGAAGCCTGCAGCATAGCCCCGGAGGAAATCAGTCTCCTGTTTTACGAGATTTCTGAATCGGGGAATATAAGCACTGGTAGGCCGTCTGCCATCAGTGGTATATTCCAGCAGACCTTCATACTTACCGGTAATCACCGCGCGGTAGTTGTGAAAAGCAAAGTACTTACCTAACAGACCATTATCATTCCCAATACCATTAGGGAAACGGTCAGAAGTAGAATTCAGCAGGATGATATTAGTATTCACCGCAGCGGCGTTTACAAATATCACAGGGGCAAAGTATTCAGTAGCAGCATGGGTCTTTGCATCAATCACACGTACACCGGTGGCCTTACCTTTCTGTGCATCGTAGATAATAGAATGTACCACGGTATCAGGTTTCAAAGTGAGGTTACCCGTCTTCTCCGCCCAAGGAATAGTAGAAGCATTGCTACTGAAATATCCGCCAAACGGACAGCCTCGCTGGCACAGGTCACGTTTCTGACATTGCATTCTACCCTGTTGTTTATGGATCTCCTGTGGTTCTGTGATGTGCGCACAACGGCCATAGATCACATGCCTGTCATGATAGTTTTTGCCAACAAAATCTTTGAAGTATTGCTCCACTTTTGTGAGCTCCATAGGTGGTAAGAACTCCCCATCCGGCAGTCCGGGTAGGTGATCCTTATTGCCGGAGATACCGGCAAACTTTTCCACATAACTATACCAGGGTGCAATGTCTTCATACCTGATAGGCCAGTCGACCGCAAAACCATCTCTCGCAGGGCCTTCAAAGTCGTAGTTACTCCATCGCTGCGTCTGTCGTGCCCACAGGAGTGATTTACCCCCTACCTGGTAACCACGGATCCAGTCGAATGGCTGATCCTGCACGTATGGATGTTCTTTATCTTTAACAAAGAAATGGACGGCATCTTCTTTGAATGCATAACATTTGCTGACCACCGGGTTGTCTTCCTTTTGCTGTGCAGTGAGCTGTCCACGATGTGGAAACTCCCATGGCATCAAACTGGTGGTGGGATAGTCTTTCAGGTGTTTTACATCTCTACCTCTTTCGAGTACTAAAGTCTTCAATCCTTTTTCCGTGAACTCTTTGGCTGCCCAACCGCCGCTGATACCCGATCCGATCACAATCGCATCAAAGTTGTGGCTGGTATCGCCAGTATTAATATTTGGCATACAATTTATCCTTTATTGACCAATACACTTCCGTGGAATCGCCCTGGCACAAGCTCATAGGGGAATACCTTTGTGAGATAATATTCAGAGCCGGTATAGCCCTGGATGAGTAAGTTTTTGTAAGTGTGATAGAAGTTGGAAGCATCTCCCTCAGCAGTCTCTTCCATTTTTTTCAGATAAGCTACATCTCCTTTTTTCCAATCTTTCCGGAATGCTTTCAGGCCAGTGAGGAATTTTTCACGGTCTGCTTTTGTAAAGCAGTCATCGACCAGGGTGAGTGCATACTGATCAGCCTTTACCTGTATGGCGCCTGGCTTCTCGCCGCCAGGGATGAGGGTGTCGGCAAGGGCCGTGAGAGTGTCTGTTTCCTCAGAGCTAAGTGCGAAATTATTTAGTTTTTTTCCCGGTGGCTTTTTCCCATTAAAACATGAGGGTAAAATAGCCAGCCCGGCAGATACGAACAGGACCTGTTTTAAAACGGTTCGTCTGGATACAAGCATTGGCGCGATAGTTTTTCATTAAGGACAATAAGGTAGTGGGAATATCTATTATTTCCAAACATTTTGGGATGAGCGGGGTAATAATTTAGGGCAATTAAAAAACCATATTTCAGCATTATCACAAATATAACATTCCGCACGTTCCACAGTCAACAGGTCAAAGGTGCGGATAAGCAATTGGTAGGTAGCGCTGTCGCCATAAGAAAAATGAACCCCATGCAGGGTATCTCCACTTTCGATTATTTCATGTACTCTCAATTGTGCAAAAGACTGCTTGATATTATCCTTCCATTCATCTCCGGTAAAATGAATTTCAACATAATCTCTTTTTACCATCTGCCGGCCGGGGAGTCGAACATAACAGACATCTCTTAGGGGGATAGGGCGCCAGTTAAAAAACTCCCACAAACAAGTTATGATTACCAATATAAATATGGTAGCACTAATAGCAGGTAACAGGAACAATTTCTTTTTCATCTTCTAAAGATGCGGTTGCTATCACTTTCCATACACCTTCATATCCCACAACATACCGCCAAACGTAGCCCCTACAATTAAATTAAACAACTGGTACCGCAGCACCACCGGCGAAGCCAGCACACTAAAACCAATATTGATCAGCCAGTAATAAGTAACGATGGTCAATGCATATCTGAAATGTTCATTGGCAATTGCACGACCTTCCATGTATAAATATCTCACCCAACCAATCGCAAATAAGAGCATAATGATGACTACCAGGTAAGGGTAGAAATTAAATAGCTTCAATTCTCCTCCTGCACGTTTATACACATGTGCATCTTTATACCGGAACCACTCCTTTGCCACTGGCAGCACAGTATCTACCCCATCATTATATACAGCGAGATTCTCTGCCGGTGGAAAGATATACTGCAACAAATTAGGCCAGATATAATATTCAACATAAGGTACAGGATACCGTGCTATCAGGTACTTGCCATAATCATTTAGTAACGGTGCTATTTGCGCCATCTTGCGCAGATGACCGGTATTGTCAGAGATATTTTGTGCCCCCGGTTCTGGTTGTAAAGGAGATCCCGGATCCCAGATATAGTAAGCCATAATTGGCCTGTTGGGTCTCTCAGCCATAGGCACTGAATCGAGCCATTGATCCACCCGCGATTGAATATCGCTGAACTGCTCAGGCACAGTATCTTTGGGTTTTACAGGCATACGAGCATATGCATACACCGCATTGTTCGCCATTTGCCATCCACTAAAAACAGAGAATTGCCGCTTGCCCATATGCATCTCCGTCTGCCTTGTAGTATACAACACAAAGGCGCCAACAAGGAAGACTGCCATTCCTACCGCCCAAATTTTCACACCTTTTGAATACTGGCAAAACACAATCACCGTCATACTGATCACGGGGTAAATCAATGCATGATATCGCACAGTAAATGCCAGTAACAAAACGACCAGGTGCACACACAATAAAAAGAAAGTAGGTTTATAAGTAAGCCGGAATAATTGCGCCATCCACACGAGGCTTATCCCGATAAAATACACATCGCTGGTAACGTAATTACTTAAATAAAGAATAGCGGGGTTTAGAAAGATAAAGGCAAACAGGGTCCATTGCAGCAATTTGCTACAAGGCCGTACTTCCAGTAAGGTATAGAAATAGTACAGTCCACAGATGTGGTAGATGAAGAACTGAATAAAAACAAGTAGCGTATCACTATGAGAAAAGAATCCTGTAAAACGAATCAATTTTGCATACCCAACCGGCCATAAATTAGCGTCGATATTGGTAGCAGCACTCCGCAGGTAATTGTAAGAGTCCTGCATAAAGTTAGGATACGGATACAGGTATTTGATCAAAATAAATTGCAGGACCATTGTTACTCCTGCTAAGAAACAGTAATGGTATCGCATTCTCATCATACGGCAGGAATTTAATCATTTCATTGAATATAAAGTTAGGAGATCCCGAAAAAACCAGCTGCTCAATCATTAAAAAAATAAAATGAACCTTTAACCAAATCTTAACTAATCTCAAATTTTACTTTATTAGTTTAGTGTAAGAAATCAAACCCGTGAGTATGCAAAAAGACCTTATCAGGATATTTGAAGAAAAGGCCCCAAATGAATTAGCCCACTTTTTTTTCGACAATGCTATCGCCATCGATCAGCTGATTCAGCAGTATGATGCCTGGAACATTGAAAACACCCGCCAGCAGATGCACCATATCCGCGAAATTAAAAAAGGAATTCGCCAGCGGACAGCCGATCATGGGTGGACAGATATCGACGGCCTGGATATTTGTTATCAGTTTAGCGGAACGGGTATTCCCCCCGTTAATATTGAAGCAGGGTTCACGGCTACGCGCACACAGGCGGCGGGAGAGTTTGTCATTCATGTAACCACTACCGGTATACAGGCCTGGAATTATTACGAAGACAGGTTGCTGCAGGAGTATAGGGCTTATGAGCCTGTGATAGCGATGCAGAAGACGATACTGCCGGTAGCAGCTATTGCTGGAAATCAACACGATAAGATCGTGGATGCACTGCAACAGGTATACGCTTTTCTGCAAGCTTTGTGCGGCCAGGTACAGGAGTACAAGGTGACAATGTCCGGATTATCCTGATCATAATCAATCAATTAACATCTCCTTTTACACCTTGCCCCCTGCCGTTTTCAAGCAGTCTTCTTTATCAATTTCATCTTTTTTATTTTATTAACAAGTCATTAACCACTCACCCCAATCAATTTATTAGTTTAGCACTATGCTGGTCAATGACGGGAAGAAAGGGTATAAATAAACTAACTATTCCGGTATTGGAACACAACATTTGCTGTAGTGGAGCGACATTCCCCCCAACAGTTTGGATACCTGGCATTGTTCAAACCCTGCTGACAAACTATCTGGCAATTTGATCATCATATTCAAGTTTCATATTTCATGTGAAAGTGTTAACTACCTTTTAAGAGGTATCAACAAAATCGCCGTTAAAAAACACGATTATGTACCCAGTATTGCACGATGAGAATAAGCTGCTTTTAATTGACCGGTTCATCACAGAGTATATTCATGCTGGCTATGTGCCGACGGAGTACCTGCAGTTGGTGATTCCGGCAGGGGGATTGTATTTTGAGTCGGATAACGACTTTGATATGTTGTCGCAGCATATGCAGCTGGGTTATTTTTCAGTGTGGCTACATGATATCTTTGCGAAGAAGGATATAGTGCTATGTCCGTATTCACCTTACCATTTGTGGGCGTTGCATTTTATGTATGAGGATAGTTTGCGGGCAGAGACGATTAGTATACCCGATTTTTTGTTGGAAGAGCGGCAGTGTAATTTATTCAATCTTTATTCGGAGATGCACCGGGTGCCGATGAAAGCGGGGCAAAAGGTATTGTCGTTTCATATAAATATCATGCCGGCGAATATTCCGAAGCTGGTGCAGCAATATCCGGGGTTGTATAACCTGGCGAATAAGCGGCTGCAGAAGATCAGTGGGGTGATTAATAACAGGCCTTACCGGATAAATGCCGTGTGTAATTACCTTGTACAGCATATATTATCCTGTAAATATATAGAGGAGATGGCGCAGTATTATCTGCACAGGTGCTGTGTGGATTTGTTTTTGAACTTTGCACTGCAGGATGCAACGCCTCCGCCTTCGATACAGTTGTATACACCGATACAGACGGTGATGTTACACCAGGTATTTAACTATGTGACGACGAACCCGCAAATGCAGCATAGTGTAGCAGAACTGGCGAATATGTTTAATATGCCGGGGGCGCAGTTGGCACAGGGGTTCAGACATCATTTTTGTATAGGGATTACGCCGTTTATAAATATGGTACGGATGATGCATATTTATGATAGTATTATGCAAAAGTCATTGACGTTAGGGATGATAGCAGCGACGACGGGGTATAGGAATACGACGGATATGCTGAAGGAGGTGGATGCGTATTATGAGTGTAATGTGATGTTGTTGAGAAGGGAGCAGTAGGAGAGTCTTTCTCTTTGTATGGGTCACCCTCACGCTTATGATAGCCGAAAGCAAACCTGATGAAAAAGATATCATGGCCCAGGTAGTAGTGAACCTGATCAATGACTATAATTAAATCAGCCGGGCAAGAATGCCCGGCCATATGGATATAGACTAAAAAATTCAATCAAAGTGCAATGCTAGACTATTGTTAGCAGAAATCAGTTAATGCGGAGTTAATTATCCCATATTTTTTCTCTTTTACTCACATTATTTATTATTTATAAATCATTGTTATTCATCTAAATCCTTATCAGTACTCAATTTGCACGCTGACTCTCTCTGAAAAATGAACGAAATGAACAGGCTGTATGAAGTATATTTTCATATATTGCATTTATTATCAGGATCACCTATACCTGATACCCTCCGAATAACTATGACTAAAATTTACTATTGTTAACCATTAGCGCTAACACATTATGAAAACTCCCTTGAACCCGCTGAACCAGCTGGTAGAAAGCCTGCAATTTCTTAAACAGCCAGAGGACAATGTTACAACATATGAACTGATCGCTACCATACACCAGGGTACTATCAATGCCATCAGTCATCTGAAAGCAGCACTGGAAACATGCCGGTTAAACGGGCTGCATGAACAGGCCATGCAACGCTATATTCTCATTTGCCAGCAAAGGTTGTGCACCGTGATCGGTGAATTGCCAACGTCCTGGTTGAATACAGAGCTATCATCCTCGCACACAATACAGGAGAACACAGCCTTGTTGCGCGCAGATATTTGTTTTCAATTAGATGAATTCCTGGTTTATCTGAGAGATACCTTCCCGCATTATTTCAACCGGTTGCTGCCCATGCCGGATATTCACAGGGAGATCATCAGACAGCAATTGCTACCCGGGATCCCGCTGATTAAAAGGTGGTTTGAAATTACTGATGACACCTGTCATGACCTGCAGACATTAATCATGCAGTTGTTTGATCAGTTGGATCCGGCGTTGCCTTATCAATTGAATGATGCCAAGCTGCAGTTTCTGGTGCAGTTACACCAGCATTTACTACGACTGCTGGAACAGGAGAACTATAATTTACAGCATCATCAGTTGCAATATGTGTTGTTTTGCCTAAACTGTAATACCACCGATTTTTATCATTATTGTACAACCTGGCTGACCAGGCAGTTGCATATGGCCAATTCATTTGAGGAGCAGATGAGGCTATTGAAGGAAGCATATAGTGATATGCAGCAATTGCAGCTACGATCTGGACAGGCATATTGTCCGGATGCACCATCCATCAGGGATTTATTGCAGGAATGGTTGTTTGTAGAGATCAATTTCCTGGAACGGAAGATGAAGGAGGAGCCAGGGGTATTGATAGCACCCGAGAGGATCCGGACGAATATGTCGGTGTCGATGATGGCGCTGATGGTACGGTTGCTAAGAGCAATGGGGCAGTTGTCGCATAAGCATGCAGAGGAAGTATTTCGGTTGTTGCCAAAGTACTTTTCAGCGAGGAAGAATGAGCCGTTTACAGAGAGTATTTTTAGGGCGAAGTATAAGGAGATAACGAATAGTACATTGACCAGGATAGCGGGAATAGGGCAGGAGTTGTTGAAGATGATAAAGCCGGAAGAAAGGACGAGCAGAACGAGACGATCGTCGCTGTAGGAGGATAAGATCTCTATAGCAGGAAATAGCTATCGTCGCTGTAATGCTTTACGCAAGGATATCCCAATCTCAATGATTGCATAAAAAAGCCCCCTCTGTGCGAGGGGGCTGAAATAACATTACTTCTTCTTTTTCTTCTTCTTCACCTTCTCCATCTCCGCATTATGCTGGTCTATCAACAACTGCCAGTTATCATTCGGAATATCCTCAGAAAAACTAATCGTCTCCCTATAATCATTCTTATCAATCTTCATCACAGTAATCTCCTTCCCCAGGTACTTTTGAATCTCCTCCAGCACCGGCCTCTCCTCATCACTACAAAACGATACCGCCTGTCCTTTCTGTACCCCACGCCCTGTACGGCCTACCCTGTGTACATAATTTTCCGGCACATCCGGCAGGTCATAATTCACCACATAATCCACATTCGGAATATCAATCCCTCTCGCATTCACATCAGTAGTAATCAGCAATTTCACTTTTCCGGTCTTGAAATCTTCCATCGCCTCCAACCTGTTCTCCTGCTCCTTTCCGCCATGCATCACCAACGCCGGAATCTCCACCCTGGCCATAGCCGCCTGCACCCGTTCTGCCCGCACCTTCGTTCTTACAAACACCAGGATCTTCCCTTCCGGAAACTCCTTCACCAATCGCTCCAGGAAAAATCGTTTATCGTCCATGCTCACAAACGCCACCGCATGCTGCACATTTTTTGACACCGGATCCTCCGGGGATATCTGAATCCTGATCGGATTAGTCACCACAGAATAAGCCAGGTCCTTGATATCCTTATCAATAGTCGCAGAGAAGAACAAAGTCTGATGTCTGCGGGACATATGTTTCAATACATCCCTGATATCCCTGATAAAGCCCAGGTCCAGCATATGATCCGCTTCATCCAGGATCAGGGTCTCAGTATAGCTCAGATCAATAAATCCCCTGCTGATGAGGTCAAACATTCTTCCGGGTGTGGCGATTAGTACATCCACCCCCTGGGCCAGCTTCTTCAGCTGGGGACCTTCATCCACCCCTCCGAAAAGGCCCAATATATTCAGTTTGGTATACTTTGCAATCTGGGTAAATACCTCGGCAATCTGGATAGCCAGTTCGCGGGTAGGCACCATCACAACACATCTTACCTCTCCTTTTGTCTTTTTAGGGTGCTTTTGTTGCAGCAAATGCAGCACCGGGATGGCGAACGCCGCGGTCTTTCCGGTACCGGTCTGGGCTATCGCCATTACATCGTCCCCCTTTAATATAGATGGGATCGCCTTAAATTGGATATCTGTCGGGCGTTTAAATCCCAATTCCTCCAGGCTTCGTTTAATCTCCGGGGAAATACGATACTGTTCAAATTTCATAGTGCAAAGATATGGGTGTAGGGGGAATGTACCGAATATGGGGGGAAGACAGGGGATAAAAGTGGTTTTTGAGGTATGAATTTGAGGCGGTCTGTTACCATTTTAAATGTGAAAAAATCAGTTTGACCAAGGGGTAATTTTTGTTTTTTTATTCAGAACAATCGCTGTAAATTCAATACCAGTAAAGGTTTTAAAATAAAAACAAATTAAATTATGAATGTCAATTTGCAACAAGAAAAGCAAACAATTTTGGAGGCAATGGATCGTACCAAAAGTGGTATTTGGGCGACGCCGCCAGAAATATCCCGGTTTTCCGGCATCGATTTAGAAAGTGTATTAAGGATTATCTATAATTCTTATGAGTTTATGCAATGCGCCTACAGGAGTGAAGATGGACTGCCCTTATTCACTACCAGGAAGGTGTATAAAGAAAGGACACCGTCCTGGAATAAATTATTGAGAGCTTTAAAACATACCAATGTATAGTATCCCAGCACCAATTTTTTGCTGCCTTTTAGGCGCCTTTACAGTTATGTCAGTAAAGTTTATTGACGATTCGAAGCAACTGCCTGAGAATAGGCCAGATTACCTTTCTCCTCTGTACTATATCAGAGGAGCAATGATGCTTTTATTGGCAGGCATTCTTGGTTATATCTATTATGAAAGCGAACCAACAGGCGTTGGCAATAGGGCCATTTACTTCCATACTGGAATATCTGCCCCTTTCATAACCAGAGCATTAATGAATACCCTACCTCCTGGTATTATTTCAAGAATGAATGACTAATAACTACTGTGTACATTTTTCCCCTAATTTTTCTCCCTCTTAATGCCTAACTTGCTCATATACAAAACACATCCACTTTGGCAAAGGCAAAAACAGACTTCAACATACCAACACGCTCCCCTCTCTCCCGGTTCTTCACCAACCTCCACCCGATCAAAAGAATCCTGATCGCCCTGCTTTCCTGCGGAATAGTCTGGTTCTTCATCAAAAACCAATACATCACCACCCTCCTCAGAACCATGATCCTCTGGGACGTATTCTCCCTCGTCTTCTGTGCCCAATGCCTATACATCTTCTTCAACCGCACCACCAAAGAAATCCGCGAATACGCCAGACAGGAAGATGGCAGCCGCCTCCTGGTATTCGTCCTGATAGTACTCGCCTGCTTTGCCAGCATGCTCATGGTCTTATTATTAATGTTATCCTCAGAGTCCAAAGAGGCTGGGGTATTATTATACCTCCCCGTAGCCGTGGCAGGTATCTTATTTTCCTGGGCCATGGTCCACTGCATGTTCACCCTTCACTACGCCCACATCTATTATGATGATGACGACGAAGACAATACCCGCCACATCGGTGGATTGGAATTCCCGGAAGAAAAGAACCCTGACTACCTTGACTTTGCTTATTTCTCTTTTGTAATAGGCATGACATTCCAGGTGTCTGATGTGGAGATCAGTAATAGAAAACTAAGAAGATTAGCGCTCCTGCATGGTTTATTGGCCTTCGGCCTGAATACTTTCGTAGTAGCCTTAACGATAAACCTGGTAGCAGGGCTAAGAAATTAGCCCTCACTCCAAACTCCAAAACGCCTGCGTCGCCAGCACCTCCGCCCGCCTCAACATCCTCCTCTCCCGCAATGGTCTTATGAGTCCCCCATACACCTGCGCTATATACGCCCATCCAAATGCCGCTGTACTAAACACTATCATCATCCCGGCAAACAACTGCAATCCCATAAACACCGATATTCCCACCAGCAACAACACCATCAGCACATATGCATATACCCTCGCCTTTCTCCACCATATAAATACCGGATACCCCATCTCAATCAATAATGTACACCAGCAAATCGCCTTCGCTACCCACGGATACCCCGCCAGCCACTGCATATCACCTCCCTGCCTGACCATCTGCCAGATCGCGTCCCCATTCCACCACTGTGCCTCCATGGCTTTATCCACACCAGCGGCTACATACACAATACATAAATGTATCTGCAATACCCTTATCGACAACCTGTTCCACTCACTCACACTACTCTCATTATTCTTCCAGGTAAATGACTCACCCACCGGCATAAGAATACAATAAAACAAAGCGATATGCAAAAACGGCTCCACCCCATATGCTGCCAAAAATCCTGTATTAATAAACACCAGGTGCAGGCCACAGGCCACAATAGCCGCCACTCTTGAGAACATCCCCATCAACAAAAAGATCAGGCACATTAAATACACGCCCATCAATATATACATCATACTATCCCCAGGTATCCCCGTCGCTGCCGCCAGCGGCTGTAACCAGGACGGTTGTGGCGGCAGGGGTGATACAATCCCCTTACTCAATTCCCATGGAATCAATCCATTCATCCCATATAACATTACCACATTTCCCAACCACCAACATCCCTGTACTAACCCAATAAACGCAGTCCCAATTCTAAAAAAAGCCAATGGCTCGCCTGATGCAGGGGATAAAAAAAAACGCTGTAACACGCCGGAATACCTGTTCATAAAATAATATTTTAATATTCCCCGGCAGGAAGTATCCATAAAATCCCCCTGCCGGAGATGTTCACAATCATTGACTGTTCTTTATAATGAGCAACAACCATTAAATGGACTAGCACGATGCTCATCCAACAAATATGCTTCCACGTTATCATAAAAAAGGTTAAAATGAAGCAGGAAAAAAGTTAAAAGAAATGAGCCAGCTGAAAACGTATGTAAGATTTCCAGCTGGCCCCGGGGTTAAGTAGTAATAGATGGATAAAAGACCAAAAATGTAAAAGGGGTTAATCAAAAAAACTTCTAAACAAGACCAACTCAAAATTCAAACCGGTACAAAACATCAGCTTACTCCCTGCACCAGACAGATAAAAAAAGGAATAAGCATTCGACCATCGCCGAACCTGATTTCATCGAAAAAACTTCCATAAGTTATTTTGGTGATGTAATTATTTCCCGGGCAATCCCTCAGATAGGTATCCGGTAAAAGGGCTTTCAATATCGCCTCCATCTTATCACTGCTCACGGCAGCAACTACTCCCGAATCAGGGCGAAGGAAAGCCTGTTCTTTTTTGCAGGAAAACAAAGTCAACGCAGGTACACCCGCGAATTTACCTCTTGACCACAAGAGGTTTCACAACGTAGTAATATGAAAAATATAAACCGACGTAGAAGGAACCATAAAATCACCTCCCACATTTCACAACGTAGCAATACGAAAAATATAACCCAACATAGAAGGAACCGTAAAAATTACCTCCCACATTTCACAACGTAGTAATACAAAAATATGGGGTCAACAAATCAATGGAAGGTGAGCTATACCATAAGGCATAGCCCACCGGATATATAAGTCATCGGTAATGTTACTTACATATCAATTTCGCTAGCTGTCATATAGGTGGTAGTAATCAAGATCATCTGATCCAAACGATCTTACCAGCTTTACTGGATTTGTAAGTGCCAGTAGCGGCATCATAATAGTACGTACAGGTACCAAAGTGATCAAATTGGCATTCGTAGTCATAACCTTCTATACCTGCTTCTACATAAGTGGTGCCGTTCCAGTAATATTGAGTTTCCTCACGGTGATCTTTGGTGAAAGAGCTGGCGATAGCGGTACCGGTACCAATTACAACAGCCAGTGTCATTAACGATAGTTTTAAATTTTGATTCATGGGTTTACATTTTGCGGGTGACAGGGTTAACAAAACTGGGTACGTACTTTTAAAATATGGATGATCAAGGCCGTAAAACAATGTAACAAAGATATAATAGTCTGCTGCAATCCCGCCGCACTATCAGGCAATAATTATTTTTAACTTTTCATGTTGAACATTCACTGCTAAAACGGAATAATATTGAGCTTCATGGCAAAGACATCGTACACACAACAAGGTAAATTTCCGGTTTAATAAGGCTCATTTCTATACCCATCCTGAGATGAGCAAAACCGGATCGAACCAGTAAGCATAAAAAGATTTCTCTATGTCAAATATTCAACCTAGCTTTGCGTCAAAATAACACAAAGACCCCATGCCGTCATTTAATAGTTATAGAAACCCTTCGCTGGCTGCGGATCTCGTGGTGTTTGGTTATCAACAGGGTACCCTCTCTATCCTGCTCCTGAACAGGAACGCGGAGCCCTTCAAAGACAAATGGGTACTCCCCGGCGCCTTCCTGCTAATGGAAGAACGCCTCCGCGAAACCTGTGCCCGTGTGCTGAAAACCAAACTAGGTATGGACGACCTCTATCTCGAGCAACTCTTTACCTACGACGCACCCGATCGCGACCCCAGGGGCCGCGCCATCGCCGTTGCCCACTATGCACTGGTAAACCCTGCCCGGTTCGCCATCACCGCAGGAACTATGGCTAATGATGTGAAATGGTTCAATGTGAAAGAGTTACCACCCCTCGGCTTTGATCACGACATTATCGCCGCTGATGCATTGAAAAGACTACAGAACAAAATCCTCCATTATCCTGTAGGCTTCGAACTGCTCAACGACCTCTTTACCATGCCGGAACTGCATGAACTGTATGAGTGCATCCTGGATATCAGTATCGACAGAAGGAATTTTCGCCGCAAAATTCTAGATGCAGGATACATTATTAATACAGGCAAAAAGAGAGAAGGACTGCACAACCGGCACCCCGACCTCTATCAATTTAATAAGGAACTAAAAAGTATTCACCTGAGTTTTGGTTAAGCCATGAAATTATCCACATTCAACGATCATATCATAAATGGTATCCACATGGTAAATGCCTTCTTCGGAGACAATTTCACCCGGCCCACAACCCCCATTTTACAACAAACCCTTTCAAAATTTTATTAAAATGACATACGATACTAATTGGCTCCTCGCCCAAAAACCAACTCCAACTTTCTGCTTCTTCTGGGGGCACCAACCCTCCAAAGACGGCAGTATTACCAAATCCTGTTTCAGCCAATGGTGGCACGCTCCTTTTACCGTAAATGAAAAGACTTACCCCACCGCCGAACACTGGATGATGGCAGGCAAAGCCACCCTATTCGGAGATACAGAAATTGAAAAACAAATTCTCAACACACCTTCCCCCGCTGCTGTAAAAGCACTCGGAAGAAAAGTAGCCAACTTCGACCCTGCTAAATGGGATGCTGCCAAAAGAGAAATCGTGACCCAGGGAAATTTTCACAAATTCTCCCAACACCCGGAACTCAAAACATTCCTGCTCGCCACAGGCAAAGAAGTAATCGTCGAAGCCAGTCCCATGGATAGAATATGGGGCATCGGCATGGCTGCCACCAACATAAACGCCCCCCACCCTGAAAAATGGCGGGGACAAAATCTCCTCGGCTATGCACTCATGGCCGTGCGGGATATGCTTAAATAATAATCCCATGAATCAAAAAGAAACATCCAAATTCCTTAGTCTCATCCTCCGCCACCAACCAGAGCTGATCGGATTAACACTCGATACCAACGGCTGGGCAGACGTAAATACCCTGCTTGCCCTCGCCGCACGCCGTAAACGCATTACCAGGGAAGAACTCGAAAAGATCGTTGCCGAAAGCGACAAACAACGCTTTGCTTTTAATGAAGATCACTCTAAAATAAGAGCCAACCAGGGCCATTCCATACAGGTAGACCTGGAACTCCCTGTCACCACGCCACCGGAATTTCTCTACCACGGCACCACCGGCGCCTTTGTAGCCGACATTCTGAAAACCGGTATTAAAAAAATGAGCCGTCAACACGTTCACCTCAGTATCGACAAAGCCACTGCCACCAAAGTAGGCAGTCGCCGAGGCGTACCAGTTATACTAACCATCCGGAGCGGTGATATGCACAGAGACGGCATCCCATTTTTTATATCTGCAAACGGTGTATGGCTGACGGACCATGTACCGTCAAAATATATTTCACAATGAGTTCCCATATTAAGGGCGCCCTGCTTGGCCTCGCTGTCGGCGATGCCCTGGGCGTACCTGTTGAATTCCAGTCAAGAGACCTGCTTGCCAGGTCTCCTGTCACCAACATGAGAGAATTTGGCACCCACGGTCAACCCGCAGGTACATGGTCCGACGATAGCTCCCTCACTTTTTGCCTGGCAGAAACGCTCGTTAAAGGATATGACCTGCAAGACCTGGCCAACCGCTTTGTCAACTGGCGCAATCATGGTTACTGGACAGCTCACGGCAGCGTCTTCGACGTAGGCAATGCTACCAATACTGCTATATATTATCTTTCGCAGGGGGCGCCTCCCACCACCGCGGGCGGCGATGCTGAAGATTGCAATGGCAATGGCTCCCTCATGCGTATCCTGCCCCTTTTATTTTATATAAAGGACCTGGATATCCATGATCGTTACCTCCATGTACAGAAGGTATCCAGTCTCACCCATCGTCATGTCCGTTCAATCGCCTGTTGCTTTATCTACCTGGAAGTCGCCCTCCATATCCTGAAAGGTGACCAGCCGGTAGCGGCCTATCTCAATGCCATCGCCGCTGTAAATGAATACTTCAAAGAGAAGGATATACTCAATGAGAAAGAACAAGACATACTGGCACCCACACTTTCAGGCTCCCTGACAAAGAAACCAATCAGTGAAATTCACGGTACCGGCTATGTGGTACACACCCTCGAAGCGGCTATCTGGATTCTCATCCATACCAATACCTATGCAGCAGCAGTGCTTACCGCTGTCAATCTCGGTAACGACACCGATACCACCGCAGCTGTGACTGGTGGGCTCGCTGGTATGCATTATGGTTGGGAAGAAATTCCTGCAGAATGGTTAAACATTTTAGCCGGAAAGGATAGAATTGAAGAACTGATTGCTAACTTGCAGGTCAAATTCAAAATCTAATGGCCCGGACGTTTGTAATCGGAGATATTCATGGCGCATTAAAAGCATTAGAACAACTGATAGGTCAACTCCTGTTGCAACCGACGGATAGACTCATATTCCTGGGCGATTATGTAGACGGATGGTCGCAATCTTCACAGGTGGTTGAGTACCTGATGGCGCTGCAGGAACAACATGACTGCCTCATCATCAAAGGGAATCACGATGCCTGGTGCGAACGCTGGCTGAATGGAGAAGATCCGGACCCTGTGTGGTATAGAAACGGTGGCAAAGAAACTATTGCCAGTTATGAAAATATATCTCCCGAACGTAGGTTAGTACACCTGGAATGGTTTAATCGCCTGGCCCTGTATTATGTAGATGATCAGAACAGGTTGTTCCTGCATGCAGGCTTTGCAAGTATGCATGGACCGGAGAAGGAGCATTACGAAACAAACTTTTATTGGGACCGCTCTCTGTGGGAAATGGCGCTGTGTATGGATAAGCGGATAAAAAAAGATTCCAAACTCTACCCGAAAAGATTATTACTCTATAAAGAGATCTTCATTGGCCACACTCCTACGATAAATTATGATGAAACGATACCAATGAATGCCTGCAATGTGTGGAATGTGGATACAGGAGCGGCGTTTATGGGTAGAATCTCCGCAATGGATATTGATACAAAAGAGTATTGGCAGAGTGAACCAGCATATGTTTTTTATCCCGGAGAAAAAGGTAGAAATAAATAAAAGACGGTCTCCCGTCTTTTATTTTATCCCCATTTCTTTCTTTACTAAAGTAAGGTGCTCATCATCCGGATCTTCCTGGTAATAATACACAATCCCATCCTCTACTACAATCCTGTTCTGCAAGTCGTCATCACTTAAATAATTACACCCATTATACACCAGCCACGGATCTGAAATCTGTTTCCATCCATTCTTCGTAAACGCCCAGCTACTCATCACATACGTACACCCATGCAAAGGCGCCTGGTACACAGAAATATCTTCCCTGCCATCACCATTTAAATCGCCCTCATTAATCAACCTGATTTCCCCATACCCTGTTACCAATGGTTTGATATCCGGGTTTGAAAAACGGATCACATATTCATCCTGACCTTCTTTTTCCATCGCCTTTCTGTACAATACGCCAAATGCCAGATCCAAATTTCCATCTCCATTAAAATCTCCTTCAATCCTGATGGTATCCGGTACGGCCTGTGGATTTTCAGGCGGAGCACCTACTGTCATTACACCTGTATCTACGCCTGCGGAATAGCTTCCAATAGAATCCGGGGTATTAGCAGATGTTTTTCCGGAGGAGTTGCATGCGACCACACCAGGGAGAAGGATGAAAAGAAGGTTTTTATACATGGATTTAGCTTATTCAGACAAAAGTATTAATTTCATTTCGATAATACATAATCCATATGCTCACTACTACTCTTAAAACGCTATTTCGCAGAGATCTTGAAAAATTGATCCAGGAACTTTCTCAATATACTAATGAAAGTAAGATATGGCATACGGAGAAAGGGATCAGCAATAGTGCGGGCAATCTCGCATTGCATCTTGTTGGTAACCTGAATACTTTTATCGGGTTGCACCTGGGAGATACAGGATATGTTCGTCACCGTGAGCTGGAATTTTCTCAAAAGGATGTAGCCAGAGCGACGCTGATTAAAATGATTGAGGATACAATTGTGATGATTGATAAAGTGATGGATGAATTAACTCCTGAAAAGGTAGCAGCGTTGTATCCGATTGAGGTATTTGGCGGGCCTATATATACAGATCATTTTTTGGTACACCTGAGTGGACATCTGACATATCATTTAGGTCAGGTAAATTATCATAGGAGGTTGTTGGATTTTTGATATCGCTTTGGAGATATACATTATTCGCGATATGCATGATTTTTCACTTCATGCATATACAATCCTACTTTTCATTTCCTTATCCATCAATATAATAGCCACACCACACTGCGCCCTGATTATCACTGAAAATCCTTTACCCGCAAACGTTTGCGTAAATTTATCTACCCATACCTGATCCCCCGCCAAACAAATCCATGTAAATTCAGGTAAAATACCTTTCCGTTATGAAAACACTTCTACTAGCGCTGCTATGTCTGGCAGGAGCTAACCTCTCCTATGCGCAAACCCTCTATGTTTCCCCCAGCGGATCTGCCTCGAACCCCGGCACCAGCATCAGTGCCCCTACTACACTTGCCAACGCGCTGGCAACCGTGACCGCCGGAAGCACTATTTACCTGAGAGGAGGCACCTATAGTTTAACCGCCTCCGTTATTATCACCTCCAGCAACAATGGCACCTCGTCGGCGTACAAGAATGTCGTTGCCTATACTGGCGAAACCCCTGTATTAGATTTCTCTGCCATGGCCATTGCCGATGCCAATCGCGGCGTAATCATCGATGGCGACTACTGGCACTGGACGGGTATTACCATCCAGGGCGCTGGTGATAATGGTATGCTGCTGGCAGGTAACAGCAACATCATCGAACGCTGCATCTTCAAAGGCAACCACGACAGCGGACTGCAATTGAGCCGGTACGTGACTTCAAACACGACTCTCGCCTCATGGCCTACTAACAACACCATCCTGAATTGCGAAGCCTACGACAACCAGGACCCTGACAATGAAGACGCCGATGGATTTGCTGCCAAACTCACCTGCGGCACCGGCAATGTATTCAACGGCTGTATCTCTCACAACAACATTGATGACGGATACGATCTCTATGCAAAGTCAGAAACAGGCCCCATTGGTCCTGTCACCCTCATTAATTGCATCGCTTACGGCAATGGTACGCTGAGCAGTGGCGGTACCTCCGGCGATGGCGATAAGAATGGCTTTAAACTGGGTGGCGATGGTATTGCGGTAGCACATATTGTGCGTCGCTGCGTATCTTTTAACAATGGCCACCATGGCTTTACTGACAACAATAACCCCGGTGCGATTGAAGTAACCAACAACACCAGCTATAACAATGCGGAGTCTAATTTCAATTTCCGCACAGGTAGTACAGCTACTTTCAAAAACAACCTCTCTTACAATGCGGGTTCATCAGATGCCACCAATGGCACAGATGTAACGCCAACGAACGTATGGTGGAAGAGTGGTGCCAGTTCTAACACAGGAGGTCTGGTAGTGAGCAGTGCCGACTTCCAGAGTCTGACAGCCTCAGTTACAAAAAACAGCGATGGCAGTCCTAACCTCGGCACCTTCCTCGCGCTGGCATCAGGTAGTGACTTAATAGATAAAGGGGTGACCACAACTGGTATTACCTATTCAGGTGCGGCACCAGATCTTGGCGCACGTGAGTCAGGAGGTACAACCAATCCTTCTACCTATACTGTGAGCGTAACGGTATCTCCATCAGCAGGTGGTGCGGTTACATTGAGTCCGGCTGGTGGATCTTACACCTCAGGTACTGTCGTGACGCTGACAGCAACACCGGCCAGTGGCTATACTTTCAGTGGCTGGAGTGGTAGTGCAAGTGGTACTTCGACTACCACTACCGTTACGGTAACTTCGAATTTATCAGTTACTGCCAGTTTTAACAGCACCGGTACAGGTGGTGGTTCTACCTTGCATATTGATGATGCCGCTACCAGTACCGGTGGGTATTGTAGTGCAGATGGCAGCAGACAAAATTCTTATTCCGGTGCTGATGGCGGGTATTATATCAACCTGAGCAACTCCACCGGCAAAGGGGTGAATTATAGTGTGAGCGTGCCTGCAGCAGGTACTTATTCTTTTGTATGGCGCTATTCGAATGGAGGTTCGACAGTATCAACCACTGCACAATTGCTGGTAAATGGCAGCACAGCTGTATCAAGTGTATCCTTCCCCAAAACCAGTAGCTGGACGGCATGGACCACAACAACCGCAGTGACCGCAACATTGGTAGCAGGCGTGAATACAGTCAGGATTGAAACACTCTCTTCTACAGAATTTGCATTGATAGACTGGTTGGAAGTGACAGGAACAAGTCCGACAGCAGGAGCATGTAGTTCATCTGCAAGAGTTGCGGCGCCTAAATTAGCATTTACAGAAACGAAGGTGTACCCCAATCCGGCAACGAATACTGCTGCGGTTAGTTTTTATAATGAAAAAGCGGATCGGGTACAGATCAGGATTTATTCATCAAATGGCCAGTTACTGAAAACAGTTGCAGATAAGGAGTTTCCTGCGGGGAGTAACCAGTTGCCGGTGGATGTGAGTGCTTTGCCACAGTCTTTGTATTTAATAAAAGTAGAAAATTCAGCAGGTAGTAATACCCTGAAACTGATTAAACAATAATTGACAGACCTCGCCTTTTGCCAGCTGGCAGAGGCGAGGTTTTATTTTAGAGCACCCACTGCCATTTATCCTGAATCCATAAGCCTCTCCAACCCACTACCATCATTTTCCACCTTTCATATATATAAATTTAAGCCATACAATCAAGTTACTATAAATCCTCCCTAATTATTCTTATTTTAATAGCAGCAAGGAAGTATTACCAGAACAACCCATATATCAACCAAAATGTCAATTTCCAGAAGGGAGTTCCTCACCAGAACAGGAACAATGGCTGCTGCCTACCCGGCTATGCTGGCTTTAGGGATGTTACAGGAAGCACCTGCACACGCCTTTTCGCTCAATGGCAGTGGCAAGGGCAGGCACATCATCATTCTAGGCGCCGGCCTTGCAGGAATGGCAGCTGCTTATGAACTACTAAAACTCGGCTATCAATGCACCATTCTTGAAGCCCGTCAGCGGTCAGGAGGACGTGTGTGGAGTATCCGCAAGGGAGCAACGCATACTGAAACCGATCTTCCCGTCCAGACAGCTACATTCGACGAAGGACTTTATTTTAATGCAGGGCCTTCCCGCATCCCACATCACCATGCATTAACTTTGCATTACTGTAGAGAATTGCAGGTTCCTATCCAGGTGTACAACAACATCAACGAAGCGGCCTATTTCTTTGCCGAAGGCAAAGGGCCCCTATCCAATAAAAAAATCCGGGTTCGGGAAATTCATAACGACCTGCGGGGATATACTGCCGAACTCCTCGCCAAAGCAATCGATCAGCACAAACTCGACACCGGACTGACGACTGAAGATACCCAGAAAATACTGGAATACCTGCGGGCAGAAGGTGGGCTGGACATTGATAAACTGTACAAAGCATCCGACAGAAGAGGGTACACCGAAGGGCCTGGTGCCGGCGATCTTCCCGGCAAAATAGCCCCGGCGCATAGCCTGGCAGATATCATCAATTCCGGCCTCGCAGATCCTGACTTCTACAATGTGTCTGAATATGTGTATGAACTACAAATGACCATGTTCCAGGCAATTGGTGGCAATGACCAGATCGCAAAAGCCTTTGAGAAGAAGGTAGGACAATGCATACATTTTGGCTGCGAAGTAACAGGCATTCACAACCTGGTAGAAGGAGTGAAGATTAATTATAAAGATAGCAAAGGGGCGAAAGAGATCACAGGGGATTATTGCATTTGTACGATTCCTACACCAGTGCTGAGCAATGTGGATAACAACTTCTCTTCTGATGTGAGTCGCGCGATTGATTACATTCCTTATATGATCACCGGCAAGATAGGCATGCAGTTCAAAAGAAGGTTCTGGGAAGAAGATGAGCACATCTACGGCGGTATTACACATACGAATAATGAACTCACCCAGATCTTTTATCCTTCTTATGATTATTTATCTAAAAAAGGGATTCTGCTGGGTTATTACAATTTTAATGAGAAAGCGCGACAGACAGGTAATCTGTCGCACCAGCAAAGAGAAAAATTAGCGATGGACAAAGGGCGATTGATTCACCCACAGTATGACAAGGAATTTGAAAGTTCTTTTTCTGTAAGCTGGCATAAGACACCTTACAGCATGGGTGGATGGGCCTTGTATAATAGCGCCACCAGACAATCACATTATAAAAGCCTGTTGCAGGCAGATAAGCAGGTATATTTTGCAGGAGAACATACCACTTATCTGAATGCATGGATGGCAGGGGCACTGGAATCTGCAAGAAGAACAGTGACGGATTTACATGCGAGAGTATCAGAACAACGGATCTCTTATCCAATTACAACCAACATCTAAAATCTTATTATGATGCGTACCACCAACAAATCAATTAACAGGCGGGATTGGTTAAAGACCACCGCGCTATTTACAGGCGGGTTGACAATGCTACCGCCAGTGCTGCAGGGATTGCAGGCGGCGCCGACTGCTTCGGAGGCGGCTGTTACATCTTTGGTGTCGTCCGGATTATCCGCCAACGGCCTAACCGGCCTACAAGCCGATGCTGCTCTTGAGCCCCGTATATCCGGTGTACTCAAAGCCCGCTTATTTGCCAATGAAAACCCTTTCGGTCCATCTCCTGTTGCTAAAAAAGCAATAACAGATACGCTGGATAATGGCTACCAATATCCTTTCATGCTGCTGAAAGACCTGGAAGCAAAGATTTGTGCCTATGAAGGTCTTGATGCAAAAATGCTGATGACCAGTGCAGGCTCTTCTCCACTATTATTAGGCACAGCGATTACATTATTGGGGAATGGTGGCAATATAGTCAGTGCAGATCCTACTTATGATGATTTACCCACCCGTTGTGAAAAAATAAAAGCCACCTGGATCAAGGTACCATTAAAACCAGATTATACACATGACCTGGATGCAATGGAAAAGGCGATTAATAAAGATACCCGGCTCGTTTACATCTGTAATCCCAATAACCCAACAGGCACTATTGTAGATGTAGCAAAACTAAAAGACTTCTGCGAGCGGGTATCTAAGAAAGTACCTGTCTTTGTAGATGAAGCTTACATTGATTACCTCCCTGATCCGGCAGCTACCACACTTATCGAAAGCGTAAAAAAAGGACAGAACCTCATCATCGCACGTACCTTCTCTAAAGTATATGGCCTTGCCGGACTTCGTATTGGCTACGTGATTGCACAACCGGCGATGATTGATTTATTAGGAGAATATGCTGCCTCCGGTGGATATGCATTGTCACTACCAGCTATTACAGCCGCATTGGCAAGTTACAATGACAAAGCTTTTATAGCCGAAGTGAAAAAGAAAATGGAAGCCAGTAAGAGCTTCCTTTACGAAACACTGAAAAGCGAAGGGTATACTTATATACCATCTCATACCAATTTCGTGATGTTCCCTTTAAAAATGGAAGGTCCGCGTTTTGTAGAGGAAATGATGAAACGGGGGGTAGGACTCCGTAACTGGAAACTGAATAACGAGGACTGGTGCAGGATCAGCATTGGCCGGATGGATGAAATGCAGGCATTTGCGGCTGCTTTTAAAGAATTATCTTAATTATAAATATGCGCACACTATTATTATCATTGAGCTGTATCTTGGGAATGTATACAGCATTTGCACAATCAAGACCCATTCGCACGGACGAATACGAAAAAGCAAAGACATTTACTGTAAAAGACCTGGATAATGATACGTATGTAAAGTTTAACAACGCTTACGTACTGGATCGCTATGAAATGCGGAAGCCATATATCATTACGGGAGATGATGGCTTAAAAAAACGGATCGACCTTTATCGCTTAGTGGCCAAAGACAGTATGATGGATATTGGTACGGTTATTTTCTACACAAATGAGAAAGGTACATTATATACAGCGGTATTACCTTTATTCAACAGTAATCCTGAAATATGGAATAAGTACTTCGAAGATATTCATGCGATTGACAAGGTAGAGAAAAACTATGTACTGAAATTATCTTATGTGCTTTCGCGTGAATTTAGTTTTCAGCTGTATAAAGCTATGAATGCAGGAAAAGATGTGAAAGCGGAAGGAGCTACCTATGGTACCGATATTTGTTTTCCGGGAGATGAACAGGTGACACTTGCAGATGGTTCTCAGAAGACACTAAAAAGCATCTTACCCGGGGATAAAATTATCAGTCTTGATGCAGCAACACACAAGACCAGTATTATGCAGGTAAAAGAACTGGTGGTGCATCGGCCAGCGAATTATGCAATTACACAATTGCTGGCAGTGCATGTAGTCACTAATGATACACAGGATGTACATGTGGTGAGTATTTCAGGAAAAATATTACAGGCTACACCGAATCATCCGATACAAACATCAGCGGGAAAGAAGAAGATAGGAGAGGTGAGTGATGGAGAAGAGTTGTTGTGTATAGATGAGCAAAGCAAACAGGTACTCACTTATGTAGTGGTAAACAAAACAGAAAAAGCGAATGGTACGCAGCCAGTGTATAATATAGTTGCAGAAGGAGAGGGGACGTTTATTATGAATAACATGATGGTTTTGCAGAAATAATTTCCAGGCATATTTGCTTAGAAAAAGCCGGCATTTACTTGCAGTAAGTACCGGCTTTTTCTATGAATAATAATCGTATTATCATTTAAAAAATCAGATTATAAAGTGAGAAAAATATTGGATTAGGTGCGTATGTTTTCCAACATATATTCGTTAACTTTAGATAGAAAATCCATTGAAGAAAAACCAAAAAATTAAAAAATGTCAACCTCATTTTACAATTTTGATCACTTTATAGAAGCAAATGAAAAACGGGATGCCGCAATAAGAACTGAATATGATAAAACGATCAGTCGGGTATCAAACATTTTAATTATTTATTCGGGCATATCTGCATTTCTGATTTCTATATGTAAAGACTTTTTCTCCTCACCTTTTAATATCTGGTATTTTACTGCACTTATGTTATTTGGAATCCTTTTCCTGATTTCATTTGCGTATGCTATCCGATTCTTATTTCCAATCGTTATTCCATTTCTTTTGGCTCCCAAAAAGTACTTCAAAGACTTACGATCAGAGCTGGAAACTGCCTTTTCTAATGAGTCTGAGATTACAGATGAGATAAAAGAGCAGATAAATCAGCAAATAAAAAACTCATATTTAAGAGAGTTAGAAGGTGCCATTAATTTTATCACCACGGTTGTTATGCGTAAACAAAGCTATTACATCAAAGCATTGAAACATGCAATATTTTGCATATTCCCTTTCATCATATGCATCATATTTTATTTAAGTCATAAATAAAAACCAATAAAATGAATAAAACCAATAAAAAGAATGAAATAAGGATTTCAGACCTTAAGCCGCGAACTGAAACTGAACCTAATGCGGGAACCATGTTCTTTGGTATTCCGGAAGACCAACAGGTAAAAGTAGAAATTGGGTTTATTAATTTCTGGACTGGTAAAATCACTCCGGGCAAGTTCATATTACCTAATGGAAAAGTAATATTAAATTACCCAGTTTAAAAAAGAGCGCATTTGCGTAATGGCAAATGCGCTCTTCTATTAAGTAAGGTTCTTTATGCTTTCCTCTATCTAATAAATCATTAAATATCAATCAAACCATTTATTGTTGCAACAGCGTATCCACCTCCGGTACCACCCCTTCACTATCCACCATCACATCATTAAACTCAATCCTACTCGTCTCCGACAAATCCCTCCTCACATCCGCCTCCTTCATCCTCTTCGTAAACTCTCCTTTCTGTATAATACATATCGCCCCATACACATTATTCATACTCAACTGCACCCATACCTCCGCACCTCTGTTTCTCAACACATACGTATTCAACTCAATCCCTCCAAATCCCACCGTAAACCCTCTCTCCTTATCATAAATCTCCTCATCTCCCACTCTCTCCATCTCTGCCTTCGTTGGTATATCCGTACTCACCTTCACCCCTCCCGCACGCGCTATCATCCTGTCATAACTCCGCTCCACCCTCGACATACTAAACATCGCCGGCTTACTCTCCTCCCTCACTAACTCTGCCTTAAACGTCTTCCCTTCCACCGGCATCAACTTCCCATCTGCAAGAAAATACTCCTCACCACTATCCTTCAATTTCACATTCCTATACTGATACCCCTTCGGAGCCGGGAAAAAAGGGAAACTCCCCAGGTCTAAATTCGTCTCGGGCACCTTGTTTATATCAAATGCAGGACGTGCAACAGTAGGATAAGTCTGCGCAATATCTGCTGCGACCATAGTATCTGTAACAGTGCTATCTCGTTGAACAATAGGTTGTTTATGCGGCTGACATGCTGGAAGTATAAATAATAGAGGGATGATAGCACAGAAATACCGTTTCATAGAATGCATAAATTTGGCTGACATTAAACAACAATCATGCTAATAAAAGTTGGATGGCTAGGATGGCAAATATAATACGCTCATACTCAATATACAAGAGGCCAGCTAAAAAGATTCGATTGGCAGCTGGTCTATTAGGATTTTTCCAATTTATAGAGTCAGGCTATCATACCCACAGAATACAAGGCATAAGCCTACATCCAATTATAGATCCCCCTACCATACCCGCAGCATACAAGCCTGCATCCATTCACAAATCACCATACAAACCATAAGCCAGCACCCAATCATGCTTCCGCAA
>NZ_JBCNKH010000014.1:0-118817 GCF_039596135.1 Chitinophaga sp. | reverse complement strand
CGATGGCAGGCGCAGTGGCTGACATGGTGAAGGTATTAGTCGCACACTGCTTGATGGAATCCGGACCGGCATTGGCAGGTACTGGTTGTTTATAGTTAATCAACACCACCTGGTCTGAAGTTGTACATGCACCGTTGGTAATGGTCCATGCCAGGGTAGCGGTGTCGCCGGCCAGCACGAATACAGTAGTAGTAGGACTGGAAGGGGTGGTAATTGTTCCTTTGCCGCTTACCAGGGTCCATGTACCTGCACCTACAGAAGCGGTGTTGGCCGCCATAGTGAACAGGGAGTCACTACAATGTGTCTGGTCAGGACCTGCATTGGATGGAGTAGGGGCAGTATACACAGTTACAGTACCGCTTGCACAATTTGAAGCAGCACATACGCCTGTACCTTCAGCTCTTACATAATAAGTAGTAGTAGCAGATACAGTCACAGTGATGGTTGTACCAGTGCCGATGGCAGTACCGGTACCACAACCGCCTGCGTACCATACCCATTGTGCGGCATTCGTACCATCCGGGTTTTTACCAAGGGAACCACCTGTTACAGTCAGGGTAGAGGAGCCAGTGGTACAAATATTCGGAGAACTAACGGTCACGCCGGTAGGATCTGTGGAAGGAGATTCTACATTCACAGAGAATGGAATCGTATTGGTACAGCCGCCATAATCATTTCTTACAGTCAGCAGGAAGTTGTAAGTACCTGCCGCAACACCGCTCGGAACAGTTACAGCGATTGGCCATGTAGTGATCGGTGTTTCAGCAACCGCAGTGAATCCAGGCATTGCACCTGTGCTGGCAGCAGCGATGCTATAATATAAAGGATTACCTGAGGTAGCGGTTGTATCCAGTGAGAAGGAAGTAGCTGTGTTACAGAAGGTCACCGGCTTCAGGGTCACTGTTGGCACAGCTGCATAATGCAGTGTAACAGTGTCGTAAGTGGTGGCACAACCAACTGTATTTGCGATGCTCCATTGCAGGACTACATCCTGTGGTGTACCTACAGGAGTTACAGTCACATTCGTATTATAAGCATGGATATCATCGATGGTCACACCACTACCTGAGAGCAGCGTCCAGGTACCTTCTTCAGCAAACACACCGGTCAGGTCAGTGTTTGGAGGGGTGGCTGCCATGGTAAACACATTCGAAGTACCACACTGGGTAGTATCCGGACCAGCATAAGCAGCAGAAGCACCACTTACCAGGGTCAGGGTATCGTATGCATAACCAACGCAGGAAGCGTTGTTATTAGCTTTCACAGTATATTGGAGGTATACGGTAGTACCTGCATGATACAGTGTAAAAGTTGCAGCCGGGTTATTAAAATTACCACCAATATAGTCAGTAAAATCAACGTTGCTCGGATCGGAAACACCCGGTCCTTCCACGCCTATCACAGACCAGGTGCCTTTTGTACCGGTGATCTGGGTACGGCCTGGTGTGAAGGTGCCGTTTTGATTGGTCTCCACGCAGGAAATCAGGTGATTACCGGCAGGAGGCGCTGGTACATCGGTGAGATCTATATGGAAAGGAGCGGATTGTACGATACAGACGCCGGACTTGACGACGACAGAGAATACGCTGTCGGCAATAGTCTGGGTTGTATAGCTCATCGAAGTCTGATCCGTATAGTCAGTCAGCAATGTGCCGGTGGAATCTGCGCCTTTATACCAATATATATGACCGCCTGTAGAATCTACATTCAGTGCATCGTTTATAGTGAAGGTAATTCTGCTACCCACACAAATAGCGGTAGGCGAAGCAGCGATTTCCACGATTGGCTTATCATCTACTTTAATGCTTGCGCTGTTGGAGTCCACGCAGGTCTTACCACCATCGATACCGTAATAAATATAGCCATATACGGTAATGGTAGTATCTGATACCAGTGTAATCGTTCGCTTAGGACCGACGTATGAGGTATCACTCCATTTAAATTCATCAAAACCACCCGAAGCCTGTAGTTCTACTACGGCGCCCGCACACACCTGGCTCTTGGTCAGGTAAAGGGTAGGCATCGGGAGGATCGTTATTTTGACGGCAGAGGATGGGGAAGCACACGTTTCGGAGGAACTACCGCTTTCGTAGATCCTTACACGGAAATAGTAATCTGCTGCTTCAGTTTTGGTAGCAGTCAGTTCGCCTTCCGCAATCACGAGGGTGTCGTTATTGGCAGTACCATACGGTACGTTGAACCAGGTTACACCGCCATCGTCGGACATTTCCCACTGGTATTCGGGATTGGTAAAGTAGGTAGTAGGTGTATAAGCGGAAGTAATCACAGTAGGAGCGCCTTCGCACAATACCTCTTTCAGGTTATCGGCCTGGCCTTCAATCTGGGCTGTGATGACAGGGCTACAATACTGGAATTCGATATCATCAACAGCGATATCGTTACCACAACCACCGTCAAAGTTATTCTTGATCCGAACGAGTACGTTAGTAACGCCGGAAGGTACGGTGAATGAACCACCATACCTTTGCCATTGTGTTTTTTTAATATTCATGGATACCGCATACGTCTTAAACTCTGCGAGTATCTGGCTGGTATTTGCCGCATTGAGGATCTGGAAGGTGACCCCGGCGTATTTATAATCACTTACGCAATTGCTGTTGAATACAGAGGAACTATCGGTGTTCAGGAGCCATGCGCTAAAGTTATAAACAGAACCACGGCAAAGGCCGTCTACTTCTTTCTGGAAGAAGATACTGGGTGTATAATCTGAGTTGGCCACCAGCATACCGCCGCGTGTCAGACCGGTATGGTCCAGGGCGTTTACCCATTCGGGTCTCAGCTGTGTGGTATTGGATATTGCATAATAGTTATCATTCAGACTATTTGATGGCTGATAAATATATGTAATAGCAGAAGCAGGCGAATATGCCATCCTTGAAGTATTGGACGGTAGGGTACCGAAATTTTCGGTGAACCCGGGCATTTGGGCATTGCCACCATTACAGGTCGAGATGGTACAGTCTACAGCCACGACTTTGGCGGTCCTGACAATGTCTGCACCGTTGTCTCTTTTCATGGTGACTGTGAAAGTATAAGTACCGGCGGTGAGGAACTGAATGGTCAGTGCCCGGGTGCCTGTCAGCTGGGTGGCCTTGACGGTGGAGTTGACGTCAGAGTACAGGATGGTGTAATCTGCATCAGTTCCGGATGGTGTGGTAATCACCCAGTTTGCCTTACCTACCTGGTTGCTGGACAGTAGGGCATTCATACTAACAAATTTGGCCTGATCCGCAGTACTATTATTAGTGGACATACATACCGTATCCGGTATGTTGAAATAGATTGATTGCGCTCGTGCTATACCCATGACGAGAAACAAACAGCTATATAATAGGATTAGAATCTTTTTCATCTTCAATTATTTTGGGAAAAAACTATCAGAGAGGGCTGGATTAACGATCGGGCGCTCTTTGTGGTCTTTCATAATTTTGAGGGTGAAAAAGTAACCTACTCCTTACGGAATAGGCGATCCATGAAGTGTAAAGTGCTTTCATAGGCCTGGTTAAGTTTTACGATATGGCTTTAAATAATACTATTTTGAAATTAAAATTAACATTAATATAGTAAATACAAAAAATGTGTATTACTTATCACTTAAGATATAAAAGCATAAATGGAAGTAAAGGGGGAGAGGAATTTTGATTTTCAGGTACTTAATGGGAGAAAAAAAATTTTTACTTTTATGCAGAAAAGTTATCCACATCCACAATCCGTGAATAAAAAAGTTATCTTTGGCGTTCGTTGTATAAAATATTTATCTACCTTTGCAGACCAAATTTGATGTAAGATGCCCAAAGTAAAGACTCATTCCCGGGCTAAGAAGACCTTCAAGGTAACCGGGAGCGGACAGATTAAGCGGTATAATGCCTTCAAAAGTCACTTGCTGACCAAGAAAGCTACCAAAAGAAAACGCCACCTGAGAGGCAGCAGCCTGGTTAGTTCCGCTAACCTGGATCTGGTAAAGAGAATGCTCGCACTCAGATAGTCGGTGTTTGTAAATTAATTATTTAACTAAAACGGAAAAAAGAGCACAAAATGCCTCGTTCAGTAAATGCAGTAGCTTCCAGAGCCCGCAGGAAGAAAATTTTAAAGCAGGCCAAGGGTTTCTATGGTAAACGTAAGAATGTTTATACCGTAGCCAAAAACGTATTGGAGAAAGGTCTTACATATAGCTATGTTGGCCGTAAATTAAAGAAGAGAAACTACCGTCAGTTGTGGATTGCGCGTATCAATGCAGCAGTTCGTGCTGAAGGTATCACTTATTCTGAGTTCATCCACAAGCTGTCAGTTAAAAATATCGATCTGAACAGAAAGGTATTGGCTGATCTGGCTATGAATGAGCCTGAGACTTTCAAGAAGCTCGTAGCAACCGTTAAATAAGCGGGAGCCTCCAACGATACAACGAATAAAGCCGATGTCATTATGACATCGGCTTTGTTATATTGTAAAAGTTTTATACGTCGCTGTAAATCCTGTGCCCTTCGGGAATATCCCTACCATTGCCGAACCACTTCCACTCATCGTTGCGTACACCGCACCCTGCCTGTACATGTTCTCCTTAATTTCTTTCAGTTCCGGATGTGCACTAAAGATCGGCTCTTCAAAGTCATTCTTCATTAACCCCTTCCATTCCTCTACTGGCTGCTTAATCACTTCCACCAGAGAAACGGCTGGTTCCTTTGGGATCAGCTGTTTAAACGCCCAGCCTGTATTCACGTGTATATCCGGGCATACCAATACAAACGTCCAGGCGTTCAGGTCCAGTTCTACCGGGCTCATTACCTCACCACGCCCGGTGGCATAACAGGGTTTATTCAACACAAAAAACGGGCAATCACTGCCAAGTACAGCGGCATATGCTACTAACTGTTCTGTGGTCAATTCCAGCTGAAAACGCTGATTGAGATGCATCAGCATAAAAGCCGCATCTGCTGAACCACCGCCCAACCCTGCACCAATAGGAATATGCTTATGCAGATGAATATCTACCGCTGCGATGGAAGGGAAATCCTTCTTCAGCAAATGCCATGCTTTCAGGCATAAATTATCTGCTGCAGCACCTGGTATGGCGATACCACTGCTGTTAAATTGTAATGTTCCCGGGCTCAACACCTCCAGCGCATCTGTGAGCTGTAGTGGATAGAATACCGTTTCCAGGTCATGAAAACCATCCGCACGCCTGCGAATAATATGCAAACCCAGATTTATCTTGCAATTTGGAAAAACGATCATGCGGAAAAAAGGTATAATTTATCTGCTCTTCCGGCTATTGATCTCATCGCGTATTGCGATTGCCCGGATATAATCTTCCTGTTCCAATACTTCCTGTAGCAGTTGTGTAAGCTCATCCAGGTTCAGGACTTTCAGATCATCCTCAGTGCCTTTTTCGTGTTCTGAAATGGTCGGTGTGACAGGTTTTAGCCCCTTCTTGCCGGCAGGGTCATCGAGTAAGATTCCGGCACTGTTCAGGATATTTTCGTAAGTGAAGATGGGACAACCAAAACGTACGGCTAATGCCAATGCATCGGAGGTACGGGAATCTATCTCAATGGTTTCGTCATTACTGTAGCAGACCAGTTTTGAATAAAAAATCCCTTCCTGCAAATTGCTGATGACTACTTCGTGTAATTCAATGTTGAATGCATTCATAAAGTTCTTCATCAGATCGTGTGTCAGTGGGCGGCTGGGTTGCATTTTTTCAAGCGCTACAGCAATGGCCTGTGCCTCGAATCCACCTATCACAATAGGTAATCTGCGCAAACCGTTCACTTCCCCCAATACGACGGCGTATGAATGTGTTTGTGTAATGCTGTGCGAAAGGGCAACTATTTCCAGTTCTATTTTTCTCATATCTGTCCTGCGTTGTCGCTGAATATTTTATAAGTCGTGAAGTTAGAAAAAATATTCCTTATCTAAAAATTACGTAATAAATCAACCTTGGTTTTACCAGCTGGCCATAGGCCCTGGCAGCTCAAACGATCGACTTTCACCGTTGGCAAAAGTCGATCGTTGAATATCTATAATTAGCCTTTTAATGCCTTTACTGCTGCGGTCAACTTTGGCACCACCTCAAACGCATCCCCCACAATTCCGTAATCTGCCGCCTTGAAAAACGGTGCCTCCGGATCTTTATTTATCACAACAATCACCTTACTACCATTAACCCCTGCCAAATGTTGTATTGCACCCGATATTCCTATGGCAATATACAGATTCGGCCGCACTGTCAGGCCCGTCTGGCCCACATGTTCATGGTGGGGGCGCCAGCCTGAATCCGCTACCGGCCTTGAACAGGCGGTACCTGCGCCCAGTGCTTTTGCCAGATCTTCTACCAGGCCCCAGTGCTCAGGTCCTTTTAACCCACGACCACCACTTACTACTATCTCTGCTTCCGTCAGCGGAATTTCTCCACTCACTGTTTCGACCTTACTCACTTTAACTTTAAAATCCCCGTCACTGACAGCAATGGGGAATGCTGCTACTGTAGCAGTATTGGAAGATTTTTCCACGGCAAAGGTATTCGGCATTACTGCTATTACCTTCTTCGCAGCGGTGATATTAATGTTGGCGAATGCTTTGCCGGAGAAGACACTCTTTTTTACCACAAAGCCATTGCTGGTATCCGGATAAGAAACCACACCAGACACGAACCCAGCCTTGAGACGGGCTGCCACCCTGGGGGCGATGGCCTTGCCATCAAAGTTGTGCGGGAATATGATCACATCTGCATCTTCCTGCTCCGCAGCAGCTGCAATGATCTTTGTAAATACGGTTCCTTCGGTTTCATTCAGGCGTGCATCTGCTGCATGCAGTACCTTGCCCGCACCGTAATTGCCCAGTGCTGTCAATTCACTTTCAGGCACTTCTCCCAGCACCAGCACGGTCGCAGTTGTATTAAATTGTTGTGCTACTTTTGCACCATATTGAATCGCTTCAAAAGCCGCCTTTTTAATCTTTCCCTGGGCCTGATCTGCAAATATGAGGACTGACATATCGAATTGACTGTTTAGATTGTTGATTAATGTTTGCAGGCGAGGCGCCTGACGTGGAATGATTTTTCTTAACGGGGTATTCAGTAAGACCGGTTAACTTAAATCACTTTCGCTTCTTCGTGCAGTAGCTTTACCAGCTCTTCCACATTATCGGGGCTGATCATTTTAACACCTGCTTTGGCTGGTGGCAACTCAAAGCTTGCAATGGTAGTCAGCGTATCGGCAGGTGCTGGTTCTACCACCGCCAGTGGCTTGGTTCTTGCGGCCATAATACCACGCATATTAGGGATGCGGGCTTCGGCCATTCCCTTCTGGCAGGATACGACTACCGGCAGGTCTGCAGTAACGATCTCTTCGCCACCTTCGATTTCCCTGTTGATGGTGGCAGTATTGCCACTCAGTTCCAGTTTTGCAGCGATAGATACATAAGGCAGGTCCAGCAGTTCTGCGACCATACCCCCAATAGCGGCGCCATTGTAATCGATGGTTTCTTTTCCTGTCAGGATCAGGTCATAACCCTGCTGTTTGGCATGGGCTGCAATCTGCGCAGCGATAAAATAACTGTCGGGACTCTCAGTATTCACTCTGAAGGCTTCATCGCCTCCCAATGCAAGGGCTTTACGGATAATGGGTTCCGTATCTGCACCACCCACGGTAATGAGATGTACAGTAGCGTTGAGGGACTCTTTCAGTTCCAGCGCCCTGACCAGGGCATACCATTCATCGTAGGGGTTAATGATGAATTGTACACCTGCTTCATTGAATTTCGTGTTGTTGTCTGTGAAAGCTATTTTTGCAGTCGTGTCCGGAGTTTTACTGATACATACTAATATCTTCATGGCCTTAACTGTTTTATGAAAAAAAGCGGTATGAGCAAATATATTTAAATAATGGATAGGATAGCCAGTATAAAAGAATTTTTGAAACAGACGCCCAATGACAGCTTTCTGAAGCATGCATTGGCGCTGGAATATATCAAATTGGGCAACGATACCGACGCCCGGCAGCTATTCGAAGAGCTGCTGGCACACGAACCGGGGTACGTGGGCTCGTACTATCACCTTGGCAAGCTCCTGGAAAGGGCAGGAGCAGAGCAGCAGGCCATTGCCATATACGAAAAAGGCATGGAAATGGCCAAAGCAGAAAATAACAGGCATGCCTACAATGAATTGCAGATGGCGCTGGATGATCTGCTGTAAGAAAATAACAATCGAATGAATACCATGGAGCTTATCAATAGGTTTAAAGCATATATCGTAGCAGAAAAATTGTACCGGCCGGGCGACAAGGTTTTGCTGGCTGTAAGTGGGGGCGTGGATTCCGTCGTAATGGCGCACCTGTATAAACAGGCTGGCATTGATTGTGCCATTGCGCACTGCAATTTTCAGCTCAGGGGGGCAGAATCCATAAGAGACGAGACGTTTGTGACCGCACTGGCCCATGAACTCGGTCTGCCATTGTACACCACCCGGTTTGATACCGAAGCGTACGCCAGTGAAAAGCGTGTATCCATACAGGTGGCAGCCCGTGAACTGCGCTATGCATGGCTGGAAGAGACCCGTCAGCAACAGGGGTATACATTCCTTGCCACCGCGCATCATATGCAGGACAATGTGGAGACGGTATTGATGAACTTTTCCAAAGGCACCGGTATCGCAGGGCTTCATGGCATATTGCCCCGCCAGCAACACCTGATCCGGCCGTTGCTCTTTGCACAGAAAGAGGACCTGGTGGCACTGGCTGCAGTTAACGGGTGGGGGTTTGTAGAAGACAGCTCAAATCTAACTGTAAAATACACACGCAATTTTTTCCGTCACAAAGTGATCCCTGTTATACAGGAAACCTATCCGGCTGCCGTACCCCAGATGGCCGCCAGCATAGACCGTTTCAGGGAGGCGGAACAATTGTACACAGAAGCTGTACTGAAACATAAAAAGCGACTGCTGTTTGAACAAGGTGAGAGCTTTAAAGTACCGGTATTAAAGCTGCAAAAAGCGACGCCGCTGCAAACGCTTGCCTGGGAGATATTCAAAGACTTTGGCTGTAGTCCTGCACAATTGCCACAGGTGATAGACCTGTTGCAATCAGAACCCGGCAGACTGGTAGAGACCTCTACCCACCGCATTATCCGTGACAGGGTATGGCTGCTCATTACGCCACTGGAAGCACCTGAAGCACCCTTAATAGTGATTGAGAAGGAAACGGCAGTAGTGCCGGTGAAAGGAGGGACCCTGAAGTTGAAAATCCGGAACAGCGAAGGCGCCACCATCCCTACATCCCCGCTCATGGCTTGCCTTGACATGGATACACTACAGTTTCCATTGCTGATGCGCCGCTGGAAACAAGGAGATTATTTTTATCCATTGGGCATGCGAAAAAAGAAAAAGCTGAGCCGCTTTTTCATAGATCAGAAATTGTCTTTGATACAGAAAGAAAATATGTGGGTGCTGGAATCAGCCAAACGAATTGTGTGGATCATTGGTATGCGTATAGACGACCGGTGTAAGATTACACCTCATACCAGTAATATGTTGGTGCTGGAATGGCAGCCTATTTAAAGTTTTGGATCAGACTGCTCAGTTCAGGGAAGGAATGTTTCTTCAGGCAGAAATCATAAAAATGCTGAGCAGAAACCAGGTATTCCTCGTAAGTAAACGGTTTCACCATATAGGAGAGCGCGCCGAGTTGACGGCACTCATGCATTTCCATTACGTTCATGGAGGAGGAGAAAATAATCACTGGTATGTCCTGATATTCAGGAATGTTCTTTAGTTCGCGTAAGGTTTCTGTGCCGCTCATTCTTGGCATATTCAGGTCCAGCACAATCAGGGAAGGTAGGGTGCCGGCGTGCTGGTAGAGCTGTTCCATATGCTGTAGTACTTTCTCTCCGTCTTCAACAAGTAGGGGCACGTCAGGCAGGTTGATGGCATTGAAGGCGTCCTGCATAATAAAGCGATCTTCCAGATCATCATCGGCCAATAATATTTTGACATTTTTTTCTTCCATACCTGATTGCTACCAATTCCTGATAAGTGATGAAAGGTCTCCCGTAGAAAAAAATCCACTAATTGATTCCTGATCCACAATGGTATTGTAGGGATATTTACTTCCTTGCTCAATCCGGGTGGTCTTAGATTTCATCAGATGGCGCATTTTAGCTTAGGTGGAACCTTAATTCAAAGACACAAGTGCAAAAAGCAGGCCGTGTAAAACGGAAAAGCCGCTTTGGAATTAGACCAAAGCGGCTTTTCAATATGGTGTTGATCCGTTTTAAAAAGACGGGTGCATAAGCTGATTCAGAAAGTACAATGCGATTTCCGGCTTGAAAACTATCGGAAAGAGCAGACCGAATATTGCTCCCCACAGGTGTGCGGAGTGATTGATACCATCTCCGAACTGACGTTTATCCAGGTAGGCAGTCAGGGCAATGTACAATACAGCATACAGGATCAGCGGCATGGGAAATATCAGTACGTAGATTTTTGCCCATGGTGCAAATAACACTGTCGCGTAGATCACAGCGGATACAGCACCCGATGCACCTACGGAAGAATAATGGTCGTCATTTTTGTGCCTGATATATGTGGGTATACCTGACAATATAATGCCTAACACATAGAATATCAGGAAGTAAAATTTAGACTGAAAAATAGCTTCGAATGTTCCTTCTATAAAGCGTCCGCAAAAGTAGAGGGAGAGCATATTAAATCCCAGGTGCATGAGGTCAGCGTGTACGAGACCGCAGGTTAAGAAGCGGTAGTACTGCTTGCGTTCTTTGATCATAGTGGGTCGCAGGCTCAGGTCGTAAATCTTCTCCGGGTTGTAGAACAACGTGGTGAGTGAAACCAGGCTGGTGATCAGAATAATTGTAAACGTTAAAGTAAGGCCGTCCATGTTGAGTCAAATAATTTATAGGTTGTAATGTACTTAAAATATCACTGATGATGATATTTTTCCCGGTTCAAAACTGTATACGCCCTGTAAATCTGTTCTGTCATAATTAATCTCACCAACTGATGCGGAAAGGTTAATGGGGAGAGGGACATTTTCAGTTGCGCCCTTTCCAGCAAACTATTGTCGATTCCAAATGCCCCACCAATCAAAATAATTAGCTGCCTGGTGCCGGCATTTTCCCTTTGCTGTATGAAATCGGCCAGTTGCAGGGTGGTATGCATCCTGCCATGTTCATCCAGGGCCAGCAGGTAGTCCTGTGGCTGCAGCATATCCATAATCATCTTTGCCTCCGCCTTCTTCAGTTCCGGTACAGACAGGCTGGCCGCCTGCTTGACGGTGGGGATCAGCTTCAGCTCAAAATCTGTATAGTGCTGTAACCGCTTCTGGAAAACCGCAATACCATCCCTGATATATGCGTCATTTTCCTTCCCGATGCTCCAGAGTTGTATTTTCATGATGACAAATGTAAAATATGCATAAAAGAAAAGCCCGTTTCATGTAGATGAAACGGGCTTTTTGGTGACCTCGTCTGGATTCAAACCAGAAACCTTCTGATCCGTAGTCAGATGCTCTATTCAGTTGAGCTACGAAGCCATTTGTTTGCCATTTGGCTGTTTGGGAGGGCAAATTTAGAAAACTTTTTATTGATAACCAAATTTTGTCCTTTCTTTTTTTGAAAGAGAAAAGTTTTGTTCTTTTTTTCGAGTTCAAAACTTTTCTCCTGGTGACCTCGTCTGGATTCAAACCAGAAACCTTCTGATCCGTAGTCAGATGCTCTATTCAGTTGAGCTACGAGGCCGTTCCCGTGATTGGGATTGCAAAAGTAGACTTTATTTTTAAATCACCAAAAAAAAGATGTGTTTTTTTATTCCTAACTGAAATGGCCCTATGAAAAGGGGGCAGGGAATCATCCTGTCGAACCTGGTACTTAAACAAAAGTACGCACACCGGAAGACGATGTATATGCCTGCCGGAACTCCTTGGGAGTGCAATCCTTTTTCTTCCGGAAAATTCTGTTGAAGTTCGATATGTTATTGAACCCGCACTTATAGGCAATTTCATTAATACTATGCGTGGTTTCGATCAGCATCCGGGAGGCATGCCCCAGCCTGATTTCAATAAGCGTATCCACAAATGTCTTTCCTATCTTCAGCTTGAAAAAACGGCTAAAAGACACCTCCGTCATTGACGCAATTTTTGCTGCTTCTCCCAGGGTTACATTTTTATCAAAATGTTCGTTCAGGTATTTCATCACATTGTCAATCCGCCTGCTGTTGTAAGATAGGGTCTCCGTATTCCGGAAACTGGCATCTGACAGGATCCGCATATTCCGGGAAATAGACAGGTCATGCAGAATAGACAGCAGTTCCAGCACAGAATCAAATCCTTGTTTGTGTGGCAACTGTATCAGCCTGGGCATGATATTGCTCACTGTTTCCGGCGAAAACAGGATACCCCGCAGCGATCTTTCCAGCATACTCCTGATAAAACTCATCTGGTTCCGCTGCAGGAACTTATCATCGAACAGATCCCTGTGAAACTGGATGGTAATCTCCCGGATCACCCCTCCGGCATGTTTGTGTGTAAACCACCCATGCTGCAGGTTCGGACCAACCAGTACCAGTTCCAGGTCACCTATTTCCTCGATATGATCCCCGATAATGCGCTTTGCACCAGTCGCATGCTGGATGAAATTCAATTCAAATTCCTCATGGTAATGCAGTGGAAAATCAAAACCTGTTTTTTCCCGGGCAAATAACGTGAAACAATCATTGGGTGTCAGGGGTGTGATTTCCCGTAATAATTTTCCTCTCATAACGATTGGATTCTACCTGCAAGTTAGTAATAATAGTATAGTATTTATGAAATAAAGTATTATTTTAGTTAGATCAGCCAGAGCAAACATATGCCAACGAATATGACAGATAAAATACAATATTGAGATAAAAAAGTATTACAATTCAGAGTGAATTAAAGGCATCTTTGCTATAAATACGCACACGTTATGAAAAACAATCTTTTAAAGGGATTCCCTATCATCCTTTTAATCGTCTTATGCCAGGTGGCGGTCCTGGGCCAGGACCGAAAAATCACTGGTACGATCAAAGATGAGAAAGGAAATTCCCTACCCGGTGCTACCGTACAGGTAAAAGGCATGAAACTGGCCACAAGCACAGACGTTAATGGACACTACACACTCACTGTGCCTGAAACGGGCAAAGTACTCGTCGTTTCTTTTATCGGCATGGTGCCACAGGAATTGCCCATCACTAAAAAGACCGTTTACGACATTAACTTACAATTACAGTCCACACAGCTTAATGACCTCGTCGTGATTGGTTATGGTGCGGTACGTCGTTCCGACCTGACAGGCGCTGTTCAAAAAATCAGCAAGGACGACCTGGTGAGAAACAATCCTACCAATGCCCTCGAAGCCTTACAAGGCAAGCTGGCAGGCGTGAACGTAACACAGAACGATGGCGCCCCCGGTGCAGGTTTGAGCATCCGCGTACGTGGCTCCAATTCATTTCTTGGAGGTACAGAGCCGCTATATGTGATAGACGGGGTACCGTTCAATAATAGCAGCAGCGGCTCCACGCCGGCTTCTATCGGGGACGATGAAAAACAAACTATTAATGCTATGGCATTCGTCAACCCCAGTGACATTGAATCTATCGAAGTGCTGAAAGATGCCTCTGCCACTGCTATCTATGGGTCCCGTGGTGCCAATGGCGTAGTGCTCATCACTACAAAGCGGGGCCGCAGCGGCAAAGACAAGGTAGAACTGAATATCAATATGGGCGTGAATGAAGTGTTTAAGAAAATCCACATGCTCAGTGCCCACGACTATGCCCTGTACCAAAACGAATCATTCCGCAACGAAAACGAGATTGAAGGAACTTCCTATGATCTTCCTTATCCGGGCAAGGATATGCCCGTGTCCGGATACCCCGACTCTACTTACTATGCGCCGGGGCCAGATGATTATGGTAAGGGTACCAACTGGCAGGATATCATCTTTCGCCGTGCCCTCACACAGAACTATACTGTGAGCGTATCCGGTGGTAGTGATGCGGGTAATCACAGCCTGTCTTTCAACTACCTGAACCAGGATGGTACCATTCTCAATTCCAGTTACAAACGTTACAATGTAAACATGAACCTGAACAGGAACATCGGCCAGCGTGTAAAAATCGGTACCAGTACCATGATCAGCCGCTCTATCATGAACGGTGTGAAAACCGGCACCACAAAGATTGATGACGTGACCGCAGGGGTAGTCAGGTCAGCCCTGACCTTTCCCAGCACCTTGTCTCTGACCGATCCTGCCACCGGTGCTTTTACCAGCGTTTACTTCGTAACCAACCCTTACATCTATACGAGAGATGTATTGAACAAAGTATCCAGTATTAATATTTTCTCTTCCAACTATGGTGAAGTGAGCATAACAAAAGACCTGAAGTTCCGTCAGAACATAGGTATGAACTATGCCTATAACCTGCGTGATCAGTATTATCCCCGTACCGTTTATGAAGGCCAGTCTGTGAACGGCTGGGGCCTCAAAGCCGACGATACCTGGAGCAGCGTGGTCTCTGAAAGCCTGCTTACCTATATGAAACAGTTGAACAAACACACGATTAATGTAGTTGCCGGTGCCACTTATGAGCGTACAGATGGTCAGTCTAAAAACATGCAGGCAAAGGATTTTCCGAACGATATCATGAAGAATGAAAACCTGTATGCGGGCGAAATCCAGGTTACACCTACGAACAACAGGTATAGCTCTACATTGATCTCAGGGCTGGTACGTGCCAATTACAACTATGCAGATAAATACCTGCTCACAGCATCTGTACGCCGCGATGGTTCCAGTAAGTTTGGTAAGGATAATAAATGGGCAAACTTTCCCTCCTTTGCCCTTGCCTGGAAAGTAGTGAATGAAAATTTCCTGAAAGGCAACACAGCCATCAGTGACCTGAAACTTCGTGCCAGCTATGGCCAGACAGGTAACCAGGGGATCGGTTCCTATGCCTCTTTATCAAAACTGGCAGTGTACAACTATGTACTGGGGGGCACTGTAGTTACAGGCCTGGCAGATGATTATTACTCTGGTCCGGCGAACAATAAACTGAAATGGGAAACCACTTCTGCCTACAACCTGGGCGTGGACCTGGGTCTCTACAACCGTTTGAACCTGCATGTAGAGGTCTACAAAAAGAAAACTGAGGACTTATTACAATACATCGTTACACCCGCCTCCAGCGGTTATAGCAAAGCGCTTCGTAATTCAGGCAGTGTAGAAAACAAAGGATTGGAAATCGCCGTAGATGGTACCCCGGTTAAAACTAAAAACTTTGAATGGACACTGAATGCCAACATCGCGTTCAACAGGAATAAAATCCTGAGCCTGGGTGGAGATGTGAAAGAGCAGTTTGCGGACAATATCAATACCAGCGACGCACCTTTTATTCAGAAAGTAGGTCATCCCATCGGGGCCATCTATGGCTACCGGGAAGATGGCTATTACGACAATGAAGCAGAGGTACGCAACGATCCTTACTACGCCTCCCAGTCAGACGCTATTGTAAAAAGAACCATTGGCGAAATAAAATACAAGGACCTGGATGGCCAGCCAGGTATTACTACCAATGACCGTACATTCATTGGTAATACCAATCCAGACTACACCTTCGGTATTACGAACAACTTCCGCTATAAAAACTGGGACCTGAGCATCTTTGTGAGCGGTGTACAAGGCAATGATGTAATCAATATGAACTACCGTTTCTTTGGGAACATCGGGGATTATAAAAATATTACCCAGGCCATGTGGGATGGCCGCTGGCAGGAAGGTAAGGACAACAGCCACGCTACAGGTCCGAAAGCCATTCACCAGTTCTGGCGTACTATGTACTTCTCCCGCAGGTATATTGAAGATGGAAGTTTTGTAAAGATCAAGAACGTACAGGTCGGTTATAATGTGCCGAACAAAATTCCGGGCATCTCTGCACTCCGTGTATCCCTGGCAGTAAATAACCTGTACACCTTTACCAAATACACCGGCTATGATCCTGAGGTAAACGGTTTTGGCGATAATCCTGCTTTATTTGGGGTGGACCTGGGTGGTTACCCTGGTTCAAGGACTTATACCTTCAGCGTTCGTGCTAATTTCTAAAAATGACCACATTATGAAAAAAATAATTCTCTTAATAGCGACGGTAGGTATGCTGTTCGCCAGCGCCTGTAAGAAGCAGCTGGAAGAAACGTCTTACAGCTTTATTTCCCCGGATGATTTTTATACCAGCGGCGATGATGCGGTGACCGCCGTCAATGGTATTTACAGCGAGTTATTTACTTACGATCTCTATATACAACCCTTCTGGAACCTGACCCTGCTGGATGACGACCATGTATCTGGTGCGGATTGGTACCTGGGATATGCAGGTGCTGGTAACCCTTCCAGTTATTGGGGAATTGACCGCCCCTGGTCCGGGTTGTACCTCATGATTTCAAGGGCAAATACGGTGCTGGAAAAAGTACCAGGCATTGCTTCAGACAAAATTACAGACGATTTAAGAAGCAGGGTGATGGGCGAAGCATATTTCCTGAGAGGATGGGCATATTTCCAGCTGGTTCAGTTGTATGGGGGCGTGCCTTTACGTATGCATTCCCTGTCTGCAGATCCCAACCAGAATATTCCCCGCTCTTCTGTGAAAGCAGTGTACGATACTGTTGTAAGTGATCTGAAACGTGCTGAAGCGAGCTTATTTTATGCTACTGACTCCCGTTCCGGTGAAACAGGCAGGGTGAATAAAGGTGTAGCACAGGGATTTCTTGCAAAAGTATACCTGACGATGGGGTCAGGTGCGCTCTCCGGCAATATTTCTGTACGTGGTGGCCAGGACAATGCTTACTATAGTTATGCCAAAGATGTGGTAGCAGGTTATGATAGCCTGGACAGTAAAGCCTGTTATACGCTGGCAAGAGACAAGGCGCTTGAACTGATTCAGGCTGGCCAGTATTCCCTCTTTGACAACTGGGCTGATATCTGGACCAAAGCGAATCGCAATGGAAAGGAGCATATGTGGGAAATACAATCCCTTGCTGGTTCTTCCTTTGTAAATGATTTACATTCTTATTTCACTGCCGGCTCTTACAACTTTGGATTGGGGGCAGTCTGGATGACCAACAACCATTATAAGAACTATGAGGAAGACCTGGATACGCGTATAGTGGACGGTGTTACCCATCAGTATACTGCTTATAGAAAAACATCAGCAGGTACCAATTATTACTATCCATCCTGGGAATCTTCCAAATACAGTACAGATGCCAGCGGCAATTCTTATTACAACAATGGCGGTACGGACAATAAAGCCTTTGTAACCAAGTTCAGTGATGTAACTGATCCTACTGTATCTACCAGCGACGCGTTTTTCCCGGTGATGCGCTATTCAGAGGTGCTGCTCATGTACGCAGAAGCAGAGAATGAAGTGAATGCAGGTCCGGATGCTGCGGCCTACCAATACCTGAACCAGGTAAGACAAAGATCTAAAGCGACAGCAGCGCCGACTGGCCTGACACAGGAAGAGTTCCGCAGTTTTGTACTGGAAGAAAGAGGACGTGAGTTCTCCCTGGAAAATATCCGCAGGTATGACCTGATTCGCTGGGGTGTTTATTTGCAGGTGATGAATAAAATTTCATTGGGGCAGGATAATATATCTAAGGTAAGAACAAATAAAAACCTCCTGTTGCCTATACCAACCAGTGAATTAAGTTCTAATTCTGCAATCACCAGTAATAATCCCGGATGGTAATAAACTAAAAATTTCACTTATGAAAAAGTTACTCTTCATAGCATTAGTACTCTTCGGTAGCTGCAAAAAAGAAGACTCCGGAGATACGGCAGCGCCGATCATTTCATCAGTCACCACGACCACAGACAGAACGACGGGGATCAGTTCCGGTTCATTGTCTGAATGGGTACAGATAAAAGGTTTGCACCTGGCTACAACCCAAACCGTTCGGTTCAATACACTGGAAGTAAGTGCCGGCGATTTCTACGCCACAGATACCAGTGTGACGGTACAGATCCCCGGTGAGATTGCAGATAGCCTTACGAATAAAGTGACGGTGATTACAAAATACGGGCAGGCAGATTATGACTTTACTGTCGAAATCCCTGCACCGGCTATTACGTCCTTTGATCCGGCGGTTGGTGATGCGGGCGCAGTGGTGAATATTGCGGGGAATTGGTTCCAGAACCTGGAAAGTGTAAAAATCGGGACACTGACAGCAGAGATTGTATCCAGCACGGATACGACCATTCAAATCAAAGTACCGGATGGGTTTACGCCAGGGTATTTATATATCACCACATCTACAGGTGGTACAACAAAATCTGCAAATCCCTTTGGGATGAGTTATGCTGTATATGATGATGCAGCGAATGCAGACTGGTGGTTTGGGCCATGGTCTGCAGATGTAACGACAGGGAGTACAGAGCAGGTACGCAGGGGTAGTAATAGTATCAAGGTACAGTATACCGGCGGATATGGTGGTTTCCAATGTGGCTCCTGGGTTGATGTGACGAGTTACCAGGGCATAAGGTTATCTATGTATGGTGGCAGTGGTACCAAAGGAATGCAGGTAAAACTGTACATCAATGGGGTATCAGGTACAGGTGTAATACTTACCCTGTCAGAAGGTACCTGGACGGATTATAGTGTACCATTTAGTGCACTGGGCAATCCGACTAACTTGTCTATATTGGTGATACAGGAGTTCAGCAACAATAATAGTCTTATTTATATTGATGATCTGGGTTTATTCTAAGCATATGAAAATACTCTGTGGTATACTTCTATTTATGGGCACCGCTGCATTTGCACAGGCAGATAAGCAAGCGAATGCGGAAACAAAGAACCTGTATCAGCACCTGCAGCAATTACCTGCTAAAGGATTCCTGGTAGGGCACCAGGATGATCTCGCTTATGGGGTGAACTGGAAATATAAAGCGGGGAATAGTGATGTGAAGGCAGTCTGTGGCGATTATCCGGGTTTGTATGGCTGGGACCTTGGCGGAATAGAATTGCCGGGGGGAGATAAAAATCTCGATGGTGTACCATTTAAAAAAATGAAGCAATATATCAGAGAGGGATATGAGCGTGGTGGTGTAATTACAATCAGCTGGCATGCACGTAGTCCATTCGGCGCGGAGAAGGGGGCATGGGATACGACTCATGGTACGGTGACCAGTATCCTGCCTGGTGGCGTGAATCATGCACTGTATAAGGAGTGGCTGGACAAGGTAGCAGGATTTCTGCAATCATTGAATGGAATTCCGATACTCTTCAGGCCATTTCATGAACTTACCGGAAATTGGTTCTGGTGGGGACGTACAGCCTGCACACCCGATGAATTCAAAACACTGTGGCGGTTCACTGTTTACTATTTAAAGGAAGAGAAGCATCTCCATAATTTACTCTATGTATATAACACCAGTGGGGAGACTAAGAGAGCCCTCGTTTTGGAAAGATATCCGGGGGATGATATGGTAGATGTGATCAGTTTCGATACCTATCAGTATGATGACAGCTTTGTCAAAAATGTACAGCAGCAACTGGCCCTGCTGGATAGTATTGTGACAGAGAAAGGAAAGATTCCTGCATTGGGGGAAACAGGATATGAAGCAATTCCCGATGCATCGTGGTGGACAAAGTCCTTATTGCCCGCGATTGGGAATTATAAGATCGCATACGTGCTGTTATGGCGCAATCATGGGTACAATGAATTTATGAAGAAGATGCATTACTATATGCCTTACCCGGGGCAGTTATCTGCAGAGGATTTCAGGGTTTTTTATAATGACAAGAAAACTCTTTTTGAACGTGATGCTGCTGAACTAGGACTATACAAACAATAATATGCGATTGACAATATTTGATGCCGCCATTATTATTCTTTACCTCATTGGTATGGTAATGATCGGTTGGTTCCTCCGCAAGAAAGCCCGACAGAACAAAGAGAGTTACCTGATGGGTGGGAAACAGCTGCCCTGGTACCTATTAGGTCTCTCTGACGCCTCTGACATGTTCGACATCAGCGGTACCATGTGGATGGTAGCGCTCTGTTTTGTGTACGGCATGAAGAGCATCTGGATCCCATGGTTATGGCCGGTATTTAACCAGGTTTTCAACATGATGTTCCTGTCTAAATGGCTGCGCCGCTCTAATGCCAACACAGGCGCCGAATGGCTCGCCACCCGCTTTGGACTGAGCGGCAGGGGAGTGAAGTCGTCGCACAATGTAGTGGTGGCTTTTGCTTTGTTAGGTTGCCTGGGCTTTCTGGCGTATGGATTTGTAGGATTGGGTAAGTTCATAGAGATATTTGTGCCCTGGTCGCTGGTGCAACCTTACATTCCATTTACGGTGGCACCGGCATATGTACCACATGTATATGGTATCGTCTTTACTTTGTTTGCGATGTTTTATTCCATCCTGGGTGGCATGCACAGCATTGTGCTGAGTGATATGATTAAGTACATCATCATGACCATTGGCTGTTTTGCTATTGCCGGAATTGCAATGGTACACCTGCATGGCAAAACACTGCCGGTACCACAGGGCTGGGGCAATCCTTTCTTTGGATGGAAATTAGATCTTGACTGGTCAGCGCTGATCGCGGATGCCAATAAAAAGATAGCCGATGATGGCTATGGGCTCTTTGGCCTGTTCTTCATGATGATGCTGTTCAAAGGCGTCTTTGCGAGCCTGGCAGGACCAGCGCCTAACTACGATATGCAAAAGGTATTGAGTAGCCGCTCCCCCAAAGAAGCAAGTAAAATGACGGGGTTTGTATCCCTGATTTTATTGCCTGTAAGGTATTCCATGATCATTGGATTAACAGTGATGGCATTGTTGTATTACAACCAGCTCGACATCAGGGGCGCAGGTGGAACAGATTTCGAACGGATTTTACCGGCTGCTATCAATGCATTTCTGCCGGCGGGTATATTGGGTATTGTATTAACGGGGTTGCTCGGTGCATTCATGGGAACCTTTAGTGGTACGCTGAATGCTGCCCAGGCTTATATCGTGAATGACATCTACCTGAAATATGTAAATCCTGGTGCATCGAACAAAAAGATCATCTCCATGAATTATACTGTAGGTGTATTGACAGTAGCGATCAGCATTGTACTGGGTTTCTTTGCAAAAGATGTAAACAGCATTCTGCAATGGATAGTCGGCGCACTGTATGGTGGTTACATTGCTGCCAATATGCTGAAATGGTACTGGTGGCGCTTTAATGCCAATGGGTTCTTCTGGGGCATGATCTGCGGTATTGTAGCTGCCCTGATTTTCCCCTTCATCTTTACAGGGTTACCATTATACAACTGGCCTTTATTATTCTTCATTTCGCTTATAGGATGTGTGGTGGGTACTTATGCCGCACCACCTACAGACATGGAGACCTTAAAAACATTTTATCGTACGGTCAGGCCCTGGGGCTTCTGGGCGCCGGTGCATGCACTGGTGGTGGCCGAAGAACCCAACTTTCAACCCAATCGCCGCTTTGGGCTGGATATATTCAATGTGGTGCTGGGTATCATTGCCCAATGCTGCCTGACTATCCTGCCCATGTATGTGGTGCTCTGGTGCCAGTTGCCACTGGCTGTGACGGTCTGCATCCTTGTTGTTATAGCCTTTATCTTAAAGCGTACCTGGTGGGACAAACTGGAAAATTAAACGTGAAATCAATAAAAACGAAAAGTTATGAACTTTGAACAGCGGCTGGCAGCATTACAGCAATCATCAGAAGTATTGCTAAGCCGGCCTAACAGCCGGTTACCACTGGGCAATGGTGTGTATGACAGGTATGCACACCCTGTACTAACTGCAGCACATACACCTATATGCTGGCGATACGATCTGCGGAAGGAAACGAACCCTTATCTCATGGAGAGATATGGGATCAATGGGGTGTTTAATGCGGGAGCAATTAAATTTGGTGATAAATATCTGATGGTGGCCAGGGTGGAATCTGTAGACAGAAAGTCCTTTTTTGCGGTCGCAGAAAGTCCGAATGGAACAGATAATTTCAGATTCTGGGATACCCCGGTGACCATTCCTGAAACGGAGAATCCGGATACGAATGTATATGATATCAGGATGGTGCAGCATGAAGATGGGTGGATCTATGGATTATTCTGTACAGAACGCAAAGACCCCGCTGCGCCACTTACTGACCAGTCAGCAGCCGTGGCACAGTGTGGTATAGTAAGAACAAAAGATTTGCGCAGCTGGGAGCGTTTGCCTGATTTAATTACGCCTTCGCCACAACAGCGGAATGTGGTATTACATCCTGAGTTTGTAAACGGGCAGTATGCTTTTTATACAAGGCCGCAGGATGGATTTATCAATACCGGTTCCGGTGGGGGAATTGGATTTGGCCTGGCGGCAAGTATGGAAGGAGCCGTGATTAAAGAAGAAATTGTAATTGATCCCAAAGTCTATCATACTATTTCAGAAAGTAAAAATGGACTGGGGCCGGCGCCGATCAAAACACACCTGGGATGGTTACACCTCGCGCATGGTGTAAGAAATACAGCGGCCGGACTACGGTATGTATGCTATTTGTTTATGACAGACCTGCATGACCTTACAAAGGTGATCCACAAACCAGCCGGATATTTTTTAGCACCGGAAGGAGAGGAGCGGGTAGGTGATGTTTCGAATGTATTATTCAGTAATGGATGGATTGCAGATGAAAACGGAGATGTGTTTATTTATTACGGTTCATCCGATACGAGAATGCATGTAGCGACAAGCACCATTGATAAGTTGCTGGATTATGTGATAAATACACCGGAGGATGGGTTGCGGTCAGCGGCGACTGTAAAGGTGATTAATTCTATCATCAGTGCAAATAAATCAGTTATCCTTTAAGCTTTGGATATCCCTGGGCACTCAGCAATCTGGGCGCTCAGGGAATATCTTTGTCTCTTTTTCTTAATATAGGGAAAACAAATATTCTCATCATTGTCATTCCCAGGAATATCCCAATCAGGAATACTACCAGTACATTATACAGCGATATCTTTTTACATTCAGCCGTATCGTCTGTAAGGCCCAGCAAGGGCATTCTCTTGGCCAGCATCAGGTTTATTGTACCTGACAATATCATCAGCACAATCAATGTTACCAACAGGTATAACATCTTTTTCCGCCATTTCCATTCTGTTCCTTCCATCCGCACCTGGTAGACATAGATCAATCCAACAACCAGCGCACAGACAAATAAAAATATAGTCAGGTACTTAAAATAATCATCACTTTTATACCTGGCCATATTGGTTTTACAGGGATCCTTCAACAGACTGTCAATGCCAATCATTTCATGATGGAAACGTAATTGCAATTTTCTCCATAAAGATAATTCCGGCGCAGGCTTGGGTACCAGTCTTACGGTATCGATAAACAGGGTATCGATTATTGTAAACTTATCAGTGAGCTCATCCCACAATTCACCGTATCCGTCATCTGCACCTAAAGGATAAACAGCTACGCCTCCCAATCCATTCCTCAGCACATAATCATATTTTACATCCATTGTAGTCGGATCATTAAACCATGTTTGGGTCAGCAGGCCATTCTCTGTTTTTTCGACAAAGGCAGCTGCTGCTGTCACGTCATAGTTGATCATTGAGTCGGCCGGATATTCTTTTTTAATATTACTATAGGCAACAAACGAAGGCTTTTTACCTTCCCATTTTATTCCATTGTAAGGTAACATTACAACGAATTTATCAGGAGGGATCAGCTGATTGATATATTTTGATACCACTGGCGCAATGCTATAATTAACATTCCCTTTCAGGGGATCGCTGCTACCCGGTTCTGCAGGTGCTTCCGTAAAATTGATCAGGAAATATTTTACCAGGGGCGCCATTTCACGAAGGTCATATGCCTTGTTCCTGTCATTTGCAGGAATAGTTACCATTACAATATATCTCTCAGCAAGACGATTACTCAATATCGTCACAAACTGTGTAAGTGCATCCCGTTCGCTTTGTTTTACTCCTTTAAACCAAACATTAACACCTACCGCCTGTTGTGCTTCCAACATTGGCAATAATGAATCTACCAGCTCAAACTGCGCTGCTTCATCTTGTAGCAAGCCATTGCGGTTAGAGATAGTTAACAATGCCTGGCAACGATTCTTTGCTGCAGCGGTCAAAATCTTTGGCGGAACAGGGGGCGTTGCCGCCAGGTAACTCAATGATGTGAAATTATAATTCCTGTAGGCTTCGGGGTATTCATTAGATTGAATCCCAATCACTGCCGCCTGATGAGCGAGTCGTATTTTATAGGTTCTGCCCAGGGTATCACTTAGGCGTAGTGTATCAATCTTGTCTGGTGGTCTTCCATACAATGACCGGATTATTTTTAAACGTTGTTGTTGTGCAGTATCATTTTTGATCTCCACCTGTTTTTGTTGTAATAATGGAATCAGCTTCGCTGCCAGTTCTGTCATTTCTTCGTCTGTAATAGTGTCTTTTATAAAGACCGTGTCAGCTGTTCTTTTCGACAGACTATCGTTTAGTAATTGACGTAAGTAGGCATAACTCTGGATGCGTTCGTTATTCAATGCCCAGTTCAGGTATTTAATCGCTGCCGGCGTGGCCAGCAGTGAATCTACAAAAAGCCCGTTTACAATTGTTATGACCCGCTGCTGTTCCCGTTTCCTGGCGTTGCGTCTGAATTGCAACATTTCAGTGATCCGCTTTAGCAGTTTAGTTTTCACCGCAGTATCCTTAGGTATTTGCTGGCATACAGCTACTGACGCAGTCATGGTACTCACTGCAAAAAAGAAGATTGTGGAGAGAAATAAAATCAGACGGAACTTACTCCGAATGCAGGGTATCATACTTCAGTTTAATATCGGGTTTCAGGGGATGAAGTTATTGATGCAATAGTAAGGAATCTGTATAAAAAATAGACAATAATTTGTTCAAAATAAAATTTGAATAATTTTTTTTAACTCCTATATTGCGTTTGAATTTGAATTCCTAGCCCGCAGAATTCAACCGTTTAATACTTAAACTTCGTTAATGACTCCTAAATACTGACGTTTCCAGGCGTTACGGATTTCTGTTTCCAGTACTGACTCCCTCAAAGTGTATTTGCTACATACTGCGAAGCCGATTTCGTACCGGGCATTCTTATAAACGGATTTACTGACATTGTAGAATAGCAGTGTGTGATCATAGTATGTGCTTACTAACATACATGGTTATACGGGTTACTATTGCTTTTAAAATGACAGATATGATCTATGAAACCCTTTCCTGCATTGTCGATGAGATGAACCGTTTTTTTAACAGGCAGTTGCATCTCAATGAAGACAAGGTAGTGTTGTCGTCCATCGTTAACCAGGATGGTACTGTCGCTATACAGGGCGAAAATAAAGTGGCGCTTACACTTATTAATGTAGAAAAAGAACCGGCGGGCAAAGGTGTGCCGGGGTTCAATAGCGGTACGGTAACTGCGAAAAGCATGCCCCCGGTATGCATCAATCTGTACATTTTATTTTCTGCATATTTTAGTCAGAACAATTATGCGGAAGCATTGCGCTTCCTGTCATTTATCATTGCGTATTTTCAGTCCAGGAATGTTCTGAACAGCGCGAATACACCGTCGCTGGATAAGCGGATAGACAAGCTGATGTTCGAAATGGAGAGCCTGGGAACAGAACGGTTGAATAACGTATGGGCTACATTGGGCGCGAAATATATGCCATCTGTAATTTACAAAATGCGCATGCTGACATTTGATGAAAGTGTAATTGTGGAATACAGACCTGGTGTATCGGAGCCATCCGGCAATACGCGTCCTGTATAATAAAGTATTCATGAGCTATACATTGTTGACAACGGTTTATTTCCGTCATCACTATTATTCTTCTAACAGGTATGAGCAGCTACAGGTGACGATCCCTGTGGCCACAGCAGGGAATATGCGGCGTTATGGATTATTGCTGCGGCAGTTTGCGGATGGTATCACTTTGTTTTTTGATAGCACTACGTTCAGCAGGGACAGTATTTTAAAGGATGCACTGTCCCTGAGTTTTGACCTCTCTTTAAAGGATTACCTATTCTATAATTACACAGATCTGCAGCAGCACGATCTGCCGGATAGTATGCTCCTGTTCACTAATAAAAATAATTCTACGGGCAGGTTACACCAGGAGTTATACGTTTCTGACAGTGATGTGGTGCCGGTTGCAGGTCCGGGATTTAGCCACCAGTTTGGCCGTATAGAGCTACTGCTCACTGATGAATTGCAGGCGAAGTATGAAATCTGTTTTGCACCCAGGGCTACCCACTGGAAATATTTCCTGATGAGCGGGCACTTGCAGGAAATAGCACAACCAATGGTAGTAGATTCCTTGGGCAAAACTACTTTCAGTGCGCCACAATCTGTCGTGTTGCCAGATGGCCGGAAAGGGATTGTATTTATTTCGGATACACCAGTTACACTCGCTCAGCATAGGGCTCCTTTTATGCTGGTAGATGACTCCGCGGGCAGCGATGCGCGGCGCACTATCATTCCTGTATTGCCTACGCCAGACATCAGCAGAATTTCTGCTGCGGGTGGCAATATGCAATTATCATCTGAAATCTTTTTATACTAATCGTTAAACTGCTTTATCTATGGCCTCAACACTTATGACACCCGGCGTTTATATTGAGGAAAAAAACGCCTTCCCCAGCTCGGTGGTCGCCGTAGAGACAGCGGTTCCTGTCTTTATCGGCTACACAGAAAAGGCCGAACGGTTCGGGAAATCGCTGCTCAACAAGCCCACCCGCATTACATCCTTTGCAGAGTTCGTAGAGAATTTCGGCGGAGGGTTTCATGCAAAGTTCACCATCGCTGCGGCTGATCCTGCCAAACCAGGTGAGACCTTCATGATTAATGGTGCTCCTTATGTGGTGACAATCAATCCTAAAAATACGGTCTACCTTTTTAACAGTATTCGCCTCTTCTATGCAAATGGTGGCAGCAACTGTTATATTGTATCCGTAGGCACCTATGGCGATAAGCCAGATGGTATTGAGATTGCGCCGGCGGACTTTATCGGTTCAGATACCAAACCTGATATCTTTGAACTGCTGAAAAAAGAATTTGAACCAACACTGGTAGTCATCCCGGACGCAATTGCACTGGGTGCCGATGCATACGGAAGTATTTATACAAAAGTACTGGGCCACTGCCGTGATACACAAAGCCGCTTTGGCATTTTTGATCTCGCACAACAATCCTTCACTGATACCACAGACGCAGTAGTAAAAACATTCAGAGACAAAATAGGCGTCAATGCACTTAACTATGGCGCCGCCTACTATCCCTGGCTGAAAACAGCTATTGTACAGGCCAGTGAAATCAGTTTTGAAAACCTGGATGCCACTGTTGACCTGGAAAAACTGCTGCCTGAAACTGCAGCCCAGAAGATTGTTCAAACTTTTAAAGGGGTGGCAGCACCAGATGATAATGCGAAGAAGAATTATCACCAATCACTCAAAGCAGCCAGTCCTACCTACAACAGCATTCTTGAAGAAGTGCGTTCACGCCTCAACGAGTTGCCACCCAGTGGTGCTATAGCCGGCCTTTATACGATGGTCGACAACAACCGTGGGGTATGGAAATCGCCGGCCAATGTTAGTATTAATATGGTAAATGCACCTGCGGTAAATATCTCCAACGACGAGCAGAAAGACCTCAACGTGGATGTAATGGCGGGTAAGTCGATTAACGTGATCCGTCCTTTCCCCGGCATCGGGGTACTGGTATGGGGTGGCAGAACACTGGACGGCAACAGCCAGGACTGGCGATACATCAATGTAAGGCGCACCCTGATCATGATTGAACAATCGATCAAACTTGCTGCCCGCGCCTATGTATTCGAGCCCAATGACGGAACTACCTGGGTGACGGTTAAGAGTATGATCAACAACTTTCTGAATAACCTCTGGAAACAGGGAGCGCTGGCCGGGGCAGCACCCGAAACTGCCTATGATGTACAGATTGGCCTGGGTACTACCATGACACCACAGGACATCCTGGATGGTAAAATGCTCATCACCGTTAAGGTAGCGATCGTTCGCCCCGCTGAATTTATCGTGATTACCTTCCAGCAACAAATGCAGCAATCATAATATTTCTTCACTTTAAAATCATTCTAACATGGCAGATGATGGATCAGCACAGTCACAGACGGTGTGGCCTTTGGTCAAATTTTCCTTCAAAGTAATGTGGGATGGTGCCGAACTGATATTCCAGGAAGTGACAGGATTATCGTCCGAAACACAAATCATAGAATACAGAGGTGGCAGCAATCCTGTATACTCCACAGTAAAAATGCCGGGCATACAAAAGTTCTCGAACATTACCCTGAAGAAAGGCATCTTCAAAGGTGATAAAGCGCTGTGGGATAAATACAGTGCTATCAAAATGAATACCTACAAGCGTTCCAGCATCGTCATCAGTCTGCTGGACGAAGGACAACAGGTGGCGATGAGCTGGACATTGAAGAACGCGTTCCCTTCCAAAATCACGGTGACAGATATGAAGTCTGATGCGAATGAAGTTGCCGTAGAAACTATGGAAGTGGCACATGAAGGTCTCACACCAAGCTGATAATATATGCCGCGTCCTGATAGTACTTTTTACCCACCTACGGGCCTTTATTTCAAAGTTTCATTTGCAGGAATACTAGGTGTTCTCGAAAGCAATTTTACCGAAGTAAGCGGTATTTCTGTGGCCATTACGCCCGAAGAAGTGAAGGAAGGAGGAGAGAACCGGTTCACACACCGGCTCCCTTCTCCTCCCAAATATGGCAACCTGGTGCTGAAACGGGGTATGGTCATTGGTTCGCCGCTAATAAGCTGGGCAGAAGCCTGTATCAATGATTTTCAGATTAAACCTAAAACAGTAGTGGTACAACTGCTGAACGACGATGGCAAACCTATTTCGCACTGGACCTTCTATAATGCATATGCTGTTAAAATGGATTTTTCCGGGCTGGTTGCTAAGGAAGCACAGGTAGTCATCGAAACATTGGAATTATCGTATGATTTTTTTGAAAAAACGTTATAATCATGGCGCTTGAAATTCGCGAACTGGTCATCAAAGTTACTATCACTTCCGGGCAGCCTGCCAGGCAGGAGCAGCCCGATGCATCGCTCATCAGGCAGCTGAAAGATAAAATCGTAAAAGAGTGCATGCTGCAACTAAAAGCAGGGCTCAACGCAAGCGCTGAAGACAGATAAACCACACACCATGCCGGAATTGACCAAATTGAAAATAGAGGCATACAGCGACATGGCTTGTACCAAACCGGTAAACAAGTCTATTTATGCCATGATTAATCCTGCCAGCTTTTCCAAAAGCTATATGACGACGTACAAGAGCAGCGAGGAAATGAACAAAAGTAAGGATACCAAAACCTTTAAGAGCAGTGCAGCCAGGTTTGAACTGAACTTAATAATAGATGGCACCGGTGTAGTCCCTTTCCCGGATGGCATATCGTCGGTAGATGATTATATTGATAAGCTCAGTGATGTGGTTTCCCGCTATGACGGCAATCTGCATCATCGTTACTACCTTAAAATAACCTGGGGCCAGGTATTGGTGACTGGTGTGAGTGAGGGCCTGACCATTAATTATAAATTATTTGATCCCGGTGGAGCTACCCTGCGTGCGGAGGCTAAGCTCCGGATGGCAGAAACAAAAGACTTCCTGACCAAAAACAAGGAAGCAGGCAAAAACTCGCCGGATCTTACACATATACTGACTGTAAGGGCAGGCGATACACTGCCCCTGATGTCATACCGTGTTTATGGCAATTCGTCTTATTACATGGAAGTGGCGAGGATCAATAACCTGAATAGTGTACATGCCATCCGCCCTGGCGATCAGCTATATTTTCCACCGCTTAAAAAGATCTAAATGCCGGCACCATCACCTGCTAATATCCAGGATATCAATCTCTCTTTTACAATTACCGTGGCAGGCAACCCGGTAGAGGAAAAATATCCTGTTGTATCTATTCAGATCGTGCACGAAGTGAACCGCATCTCTTACGCAGAAATTGTGATCGCAGAAGGATTAAATGAGGATACAGAAGGAGACAGTGGTAATTTTCCCATCAGTGAAGGTGATGATTTTATTCCTGGAAACGAAATTGCCATCGCTGCCGGTTATGGCACAGACACACAAACTTCCCTGTTCAAGGGCGTCATTGTAAAGCAGGCTATCAGGGCCAGTACCGAGGCAGGCGCTGTACTCGTGGTGACATGCAGGCACAAGGCCGTGAAAATGACATACAATAAAAAGGAATGTGAATTTGCAGGAATGACAGATAGCGATATCATGAGCAAACTGACCAGCAACTATAGCCTGACCGCTACCGTGAGCAGTACAAGTTCTACCCTGGAAGCAGTGTTTCAAAAGATGGCAACAGACTGGGATTTTCTGCTTACACGTGCCGCTTTCAACGGGTTCGTTACTACACTGTATGACGACGACATGATAGTAGGTCTTCCTGACTTCAGTACAGATCCTGTACTGAGCATTACTATGGGAGATTCTATTATCGATTTCAAAGGCGAAGTAAGTGCAGAAAAGCAACCGCCATCCCTTCAGACTGCTGCCTGGGATCCCGGTACACTGGCACTGATTACAGCAGATGCTTCGGAACCTACGGTAGGCCTGCCAGGTAACCAGACTGCCTCTTCGCTATCCGGCAAGTTGGATCAAACGACCTTACAGGTTACGTCTACCGTGCCATTGATACAAACGGATCTGAAGACCTGGGCAGACAACCTGCTGATGCGCATGCGTATGAGTGCTGTGAAAGGCCAGGTTTCCTTTATTGGCAACGGTACAGTAAAACCCGGTTCCATGATCACACTGAACGGTGTTGGCGCCCGCTTTAACGGCAACGCATACGTCAGTATGGTCAAACACTCACTGGAAGAAGGAGAATGGACAACTACAGTGGGTTTCGGCTTCTCGGAAAAACCTATCTACGATAAAGAACAATATGCGTACAGCAATGCAAACGGCCAGGTTCCACCTGTTCATGGCCTGCAGCTGGCAACTGTAGTAAAAATTTCTGAAGACCCGGGATCTGCTTATCGCGTAAAAGTTAAACCTGCGTCTGCTTATGCAGAACAGAAAGGAATCTGGGCAAGATTAGCAAATTATTATGCTACTGCCGGTGCCGGTGCTGTATTCTGCCCCGAAGTAGGGGATGAGGTGATACTGGGCTTCCTGGAAAATGATACCCGCTATCCCATTATACTAGGCTCCCTCTATGGCAAAGCAAATACCCCACCTTTATCGCAGGCAGATGAAAAGAATAACATCAAAGCGTTGTATACAAGGAGCCAGCTACAGGTAAATTTCGATGACGATAAAAAAATCATCAAAATTACCACACCCGGCAACAATACAATTACAATAAGCGATGAAGGAAAAAGTATCACCCTCAAAGATCAGAACAGCAACAGCGTTCTGCTGGATGATAGTGGCATTACCCTGAACAGTACAAAAGATATTATTCTCAAAGCGACTGGCAATATCAAAATGGAAGCTACGCAAAAGTTAACTGCCAATGCTACCCAGGACCTGGAACTGGCAGGCCTGAATATCAAACAAACGGCACAGGTCGGGTTGACAGCGCAGGGAAGCGCTTCCGCAGAACTATCCGCATCAGGACAAACCGTCATTAAAGGCGGTATGGTGATGATCAATTAAAATAAATAGTCAATATGGGAACACCCGCAGCCAGACTCACGGACATGCATGTATGCCCTATGGTAACACCAGGCCTTCCCCCTATACCCCATGTAGGAGGCCCCATTACCGGTCCCGGTGTGCCAATGGTGCTTATTGGAAAAATGCCCGCCGCTGTGCTGGGCGATATGTGCGTATGCACCGGACCACCAGATACCATTGTAAAGGGCTCTGCCACTGTAATGATAGGCGGAAAACCCGCAGCCCGGATGGGAGACAGTACCTCCCACGGCGGGTCTATTGTGTTAGGTTGCCCAACCGTATTAATTGGAGGATAAATAATCATGGAAATACAATCATTCTTAGGAACCGGCTGGAGCTTTCCGCCCTCGTTTGATAAGGTAGGGCGCACCGCCGTCATGGTGTCCGATATCGCTGACATTGAAGAAAGCATCCGCATCATTCTCAGTACTATTCCAGGCGAACGGCTTATGCAACCGGAATTTGGATGTGACCTGAAGAAACTGGTATTCGAAAAATACGCCTCCTCCCTGATGGGCGAGTTGAAACATATGATCTACTATGCACTGCTGTATTATGAACCAAGGGTAAACAATGTAGATATAGCAATGCTGGGCAGGAATGAGCTGGAAGGCGTTCTTTACATACAACTGGATTATACCGTGATTGTTACCAATACCAGGCATAACCTGGTATATCCGTTTTATTTCCTGGAAGGTACGAGTCTGACATGAAGCACCTCTTTGATTATATCAGGGATGGGGTTACCCAATCAGAAAGGTACCTGCCGCCATTACACCCTACGTATGTAAAGATTGACGATCGTAGCCAGGCGCAACTGCTCATGCAGCTGGTGCGCTTGTCGAAACAAATCAGGTATTATAACCTGAAAAACGAGGAGGATGGCAACTGGCAGGAATTCTTACAGGCCGACCTGCTGATTGTGTTGCAGTACATTGCGCAACTGGACTTCACCCCTTACCAGAGCGAACAACTTGAGATCCGGCAGCGACTGGAACATGCAGCAGGTGATCAGGCACTGCAGGAAGGCCTGACGGCATTGTTTGACCTCCTGTATTCTTTAGCAACCTTCCTGGGTCAATACCTCCAGCTAGCCAGACAGGCAGACACCGTAGCCGCCTACTGGAATTATATTGACCAGGTTATGGATAGCATAGAGGAAGATGTATACCAGCTGATAGTTTATGAAAACCAGGCGCTCGGGCTATTCAGACCGGGCACTGTCTTACGGTCGAAAGACTTACCGGGGTTATTTAACAGAAGTATAAAGCGTGCGGCCGATGATCCGCACACACACAATTTTCTGGGATATGAATCACTCCACGAAATATATAACCGCCTCCGCGCCAAGTTCTACCAGATAACAAGTGCAGCCGGCAGGCAATTGACATTGCTTGAACCGGAACATCGGCACCATCCCCATATTGGGTTATTGCTCACTTTCCTGGAATTGTACAAACAGCTTCAATACCAGATCAATCAACTCACAGAGCGGCACCTTGAATATTATTATACAACGGTACTGGGCATACCTTTTAAAAATGCGCAGCCTGACCTGGCACATGTGGTACTGGTACCAGCACCTAATGCAACCAGCCAGTTTGTACCTGAAAATACACGCTTCCAGGCAGACCTGGTTAAAGGGCAGCCACCTGTGTTATTTCGCCTGCTGTTTGATGTGCCTGTATCCCAAACCACTATAAAAGCTTTACGTACTGTATTTATCAGCCATCACAAGCAGATTACGGCACAGGACGAAAACTACCAGGATGTAATAGAGACACAGGTCTACATGAAGCAACAGGCAATTGCCGTTGCATCTGCTTATCTGCCTGATGCCCCGCCTGTTCAGTCATGGCCTATGCTCGGTGAAGAACAGGCCGACCTGGCGGACAATAACCGTACGATGGACATTTTGCCCATGGGATTTATACTGGCATCTTCTTTACTACACCTGGAGGAAGGTGCCAGAACTGTGACTATTGAATTGCATGCCACTGAAGAGAGCTATCAAAAAATAAGCAGTTATGTAGCCAATCTGTGCGCGGTGATGAACAGAACTGAAGATGTGCTGAAATGGGAATTACTATCTGCTGCTTTCCTGATTTATTATACGGCGCCGGAAGGATGGGAAGCAGTGAAAGATTACACAGCCAGTTTTACTGCTAATGGTATCCGGGTTATTTACAATATTGGTATGACCGCACCTTCGCATGTGATGTACAGTGCCGCCATACATGGGGAGCACTATGAGAGCAGGCAACCCATGATAAAAATCATGCTGAATAATAACTCCTTTCATCATCCCTATTCTTACCTGCAATATCTGATACTGGATAGGATTACAATACACGCCAAAGTAAAAGGATGCAGGGCCGTGCAGTTAAAGAATAATGTAGGTCCGCTGAGTACCGCCAATCCCTTTCAGCTATTCGGACCAGCACCTGCTGTTGGAAGTTACCTGCAGCTCAGTAATCCAGATATCTTTAATAAGTATATAAAGCAGTGTTGTATACAGCTGGAATACCTGGATCTCCCGGCGGTAGAAGGAGGTTTTGATGCCTGGTATGCTGATTATGATGCCGGCATGACCAATGATACATTCCAGGTGAATATTAGTACCATACGGAATGGAGAATATCAACCGGCCAGGGAAAAAAGACAAACCTTCCCGTTATTCAGCATAGGTGATGATAAAAGGCTTAGGGTGAAAACAAAACTCAGTGATATTGATTTTACAAAGATCGTCTTCAATAATAATCCCCGTAAAAACAGTTCTTATGAAGACGGTACGGTGATCCTGGAATTGACAGGGCCAGGGGCGGGTTTTGGCCAGCGGCTATATACGCAGTTGTTCCAGGAAGTAGTGACACACAATGCCGGGAAATGGACGAAAAAAAAGCGCATTCCCAATCCGCCCTATATACCGCTCGTAAACGCTATCACGATTGACTATGAGCTGGAACATACAGAGGTGTTGAAACCGGAATGGGTAGATGATGTGAACAATCATACCGTATTGTTTCATATTTACCCGTTTGGATACCGGGTGGCCTATCCCCAGGCCAGTGAATCAGCATTTTCATTAGTGCCGGAATTTGAACATGCATCAAATTTATATATAGGATTAGATCATCTGAAGCCAGGGGAGTTACTCTCATTTTTATTTCAGCTGGAGGAAAAATACTATTCTGACACGACCGGTAAGTTGCCGGAATACCAATGGAGTTATCTCAATCATGATAAATGGCTGCCCCTGGACCAAAAGAATATATTGGCAGATAGTACACAGAATTTTATCCGGAATGGAATTGTTGTACTGAAAATGCCGCTATGGGATGCCAGCGGGCATACAAGGCTGGAACCTGGTTTGCAATGGCTGCGTCTTTCCAGTATAACTGCGCCTTCTACCCGGCCTATGGTAAAAGGAATTTTTCTGAATGCGGGAGTTGTGAAACGGCAACAGGTGGGAACCGGTGATGGCGCCAGTCTTCCGCCTTTTTCTATTAAAGGGCTTAGCAAAGAAATCAGGGGTATACAGCAGGTTTTCCAGTTTTTTCCTTCTTTTGGCGGCAGGCGGGCAGAAACAAAGGCTGAATACTATGTACGGGTGAGCGAGCGGCTCAGGCATAAGAACAGGCCGGTGTTGGGAGTCGACATTATCCAGATGGTACTGGAAGGTTATCCGGATATTCTTATTGCAAAGTATATTGCCAATTATGAGGAGACAGGCCCCGACCTGCAACTGGTAGTTGTGCCCCGCCAGCAGGAAGGGATGGAAGTACCTGAACCCAGGGTCAACCTGGCTACGCTCTATAGCATCCGGGATTATGTAATGCAGTTATTGCCGCCCTATATGGAGGTCACAGTCAATAACCCGGTATATGAACGTGTAAAGGTGCTTTGTGATGTTTGTTTCAATGATAGCGATAGCAATTACTACCTGAACAGGTTGTACGAAGACATCCGGCATTTTCTCACCCCATGGCTCTATGATAAGGGAGCCGACCTGAGTATAGGCAGCAAAATTTACAAATCCGATTTAATGAATTACATCAGGAACCTATCCTATGTAGCTTATATGACCGCATTTTCATTGGTACATTTTTTTACGGAAACAGATCCTGACACAGGCGAGACCTTGCACTGTGTACTTGATACTGCAATGGAAGAAGTCGAATTCATCGTTCCCTCTACACAGGGAGCTATATTAATTCCGGCCCCCCATCACAGTATCAGGGTCATTGATGAATGGATATACAGGGAAGCGGCGCCCATGGGCATCAATGATATGATCATAGGTGAAGAGATGATAGTAGGCCGGAAAATAATGGCAAACTATGGCCAGGCAGCGGAGAATAGTGATATAGAGGGAGAAATGATACGCTTAAGCATTCACTCAAAATAATTTCATTATGGCATCTAAAACATTAGGAAGAGAAGAGCTGAAAGAGCATTTTAAAAATGGGAAAATACCAACGGAAAACCATTTTGCCTGCCTGATAGATTCAACGATTAACAGGCAGGAAGATGGATTTTCGAAGGATGAAGAAAATGGACTGCTGATAAAAGCACTGGGCACTTCTAACCGGTTGATTTCTTTTTACCGCCATGCTGGTGATCAGGATCCATTTTTTATGATGGAAAAAGATGTGCGTGCCCAGTCAACCATCATGCGCCTACAGGCCTTTACTACGGAACAGGAAGAAGCAAAACGGGATGCAGCCAGCTTCTTTTTGCATACAAATGGGAGTATGGGATTGGGAGCACCCTGTGTGGACGATATCAGGTTGCAGGTAAAAGGGTTCGCCGCGATGGAGGGCCGTATAGGGAACTACATGGGTGGCACTATCCCGGCCGATGGCAAATGGCATTCCATCGTGGAAGGCCTCAACAATTGCCAGGCAATGGAAGTAATGGCGCGGGCAGGAATGATTAATACAGGCCGGTTCGCCATCATGCACGCCATTGCGGTAAGTGCCTTCGGCACAGGGCACAACAGTATACGGCGTACCAGTGCACATTACGGTTACTATTGGAACCGCCTACGCTTGCGGTGGAAAGGAAAGACGCATAAATACGACCTGCAGTTGCGCACCAACAGCAATTATGGAAAAGATGTAGACATATATTACAGGATCACCCGCTTATGGGATGATGCTGCTTTTTTACCAGCGGAATGTTATCACTGATGAACAGTCAGCCTATACAAATAACGAAGGATACCCGGTTTGACTATGAAAAACTGCGTGCAGATGCTTTGAGCCTGGTGCAAAAACTGTCTGGTCATATCTGGACGGATTATAACATTTCTGATCCGGGCGTTACCATCCTGGAACAGCTTTGTTTTGCCATCACAGATCTTGGATATAAAACCGGCTTTCCTGTGGAAGAAATTCTGGCAGGTCCGAATGGTCAGATTGATCCGGAGGCACATGCATTTTTTAGCAAAGGAGAGATCCTGTGCTCAGGACCTATTACTACAAAGGATTTCTGCAAACTACTATTAGGCCAGGTAGACGGTGTGGAACAGGTATGGATTGAGCCCATGCTGAGCAATACAGGTAGTTCCATCTGCAAGGGTATCTACAAAGTAAAGGTGCAGCCAGATGAAAATATTACCGCCACAGGCCAATACGATCAGCTACAGGAAGACATTCGCCGCTGTTTACAGTGGTATCGTAACCTGGGTGAAAATTTTGAAGAAATTACTATTCTTCGTCCCCTCAATATAGCCATTAAGGCTGCAATACTCGTCGATGAAAAGCAACATGTAAAGGAAACACTGGCTTATATCTGTAGTACAATTGAGCAGACTATTCACCCGCCGATAAGGTTCCTTTCTGAAGCGGAACTGATTGCCATGGGAAAGACTACGGACGAAATCTATGCAGGTCCGTTACTGTCCGGTGGTTTTATTCCTGATGAGGACCTGAAACCGGCAAGAATCCAGGTAGATCCTACAGAACTGATCAAAGCAATTTCGGACATTGAAGGTGTGCTGCAGGTAAAATATCTCTACCTGTCTATAGATGGTACACACTTCAGCAATAAACCGGTGCTGGTTCCACCGGGTTATTTTCCGGCTGTGGATATCAGTAACAGTAATAACGATATCACGATTTTTAGCGACCAGTTCGAACATCACTCCCAGGATGCACTCTTCTGGAACATCTTTGAGCGCATCAGGGAAACAAGGAAACGACACTATACAGGGCAGCAGGTATCAATGGCAGATAGCTCCCTTAATGGGGTATACCGGGACCTGGGCCGGTATTATTCCATCCAGCATTTTTTTCCGGCTATTTATGGAATCGGTATGGAAGGTATTTCCAAAGATGCCAGCGATGCAAGAAAGGCGCAGGCCAAACAGTTAAAAGGCTACCTGCTGTTCTTTGAGCAGATACTGGCAAATTATCTCGCGCAATTGGGAAATATCAGCAATTTCTTTCGTCCGGCTGAAAAACAGACTTACTTTACCCAAACGCTGGATGACGTTCCGGGTGTATCGCAATTACTGGATGACGGGTATATGACAGCTTTGGCAGATACAGGTGATTCAGACGAAAGGAAAGAGGCTATACTGGATCATTTGCTGGCCAGGTTTAACCTTCCTGTACTACCTTATCCGGTTACACTATTCCAGCGTTTATATGGCGGCGTTACTACGATAGAATGGAAAACCGGGTTGCTGAAAAAGCTGCCATTCCTGATGTATACGCGAACCAAGGCTGGTGCAGGTGGCTACCAGGAGGGGCTGCGGCAACTGCTATATATGCATTGGAAGTTTGGTGAAAGACTAACAGCCGTATTTGAGGAATCGCAGCTGAACCTGGGTGAGGGGCAGCCCGCTGAACGCTTTATGCTGCATGATATTCCCGTTGTGAGTGAAATACCATCAGGCGCGGATGGTTATTATTTTGGACATCAGCCCCTGCACTTACTGCGATACGGTATTGACCCCGCGAACTATAGAATTCTATCAGACAATCACCAGTATTTCGTACTGTACAAAGCCCCTCCTCAAACGGAATGGCAGGCCGTGGCCCGGCATACGCAGCGGAATCAGGCAATAGCGGCACAGGCAGCCATTATCAGGCACCTGAAAGACATTAGTATACAATCGGAAGGATTTTATGTAGTAGAGCATTTGCTGTTAAAACCTGCGCTTACTGAGCCTGTATATGGATTTCGGGTAAAGAACCACCAGGGAGCAATACTTGCAGAACAGCAGCACCTCACCTTTATGGAAAGAGAAAAAGTTGTGGCAGCAGGTGCATTCAGTAACCAGATTGAGTTTTTTGTATCAACGGCTACAGGCCAGCTGTTACCTGAGTCTTTTTTTCATTTTAACATCACCGTTGTCTTTTCCGGATGGCCGGCCAGGTGCCAGTACCAGGAATTTAAACTATTTGCAGAATCACTGTTCCGGGACCTGACACCTACGCAATATAGATTGAAGTTTCGCTGGCTGGGTGTGAATGATATGCGGCGTTTTGAAGCTGCCTGGTTCGATCAGGCGAATAAAGATGCATTAATTGAATTTCTGACCAGATGAGTCATCAGCACAAAATAAAGCAGATGGTAATGGACGCTGCCTTTACAGAAAGGGAGCTGGCGGGTGAATTGCAGGACAAAATCAGCCGGGTGTTTAATCATAGTATAGAACCGGCTACTACTGCCTTGTTCAACCAGTTGGGCGCGAATGGCGAAAGTGTGTGGATAGAGCGGCTGGAACTGGATCTGGGAGAAATGGCTTATGACAACTTCGAGCAGCAACTAACCGATCGGATCATCGCAGCACTCAGGGATGCCCTGGAGGGCAAGCTGGAACTGGTAACGCTGGATACCGGCAATCTGTATTTCAAAAATGAAACAGAACGATTATATGCTTTGCTGGAACATTACCTGCTGACAGGTACTTTGCCCTGGTGGGCAGATTATGGCGAAGGCGCATTACTGGATGAATACATGATCCGGTTGATGACCGCTACACCAGATCGTTTCAGCAGGTTTATCATAAGCATCAGTCAGACTGATTATGTATTGCGCCGGATCGTCTATCACTTTTCCCGGCATACACTGGAAAAGCTGATTACCCTGCTGGAACCAGACCAGGCAGAGTTTATATACGGCTACATTGCCAATGTGCTGATGCTGCAACAGCAACGGCCAGCCGTGAAAGCCACACAGGAGGAATTTGAAAAGATGGTGTGGCTGTTTGTGCTCACTTACCTTGTAACAGATAACAGCGGGCAGTTTAACAGGAAATCGTTCATTCGCCGCAACCTGGAGCAACTGGCACATCATTTCAATATCGGATATGTACGATTGCTGTATACTTTCAGACAGGCATTGATCTTTTATAAAAAAGAAATTCCGGCAGGTTCGCTTGCCGCATTGATCCGGGAACTGTATGAAGAGAAATTTTCAGATGCATCTCCTACCATAGCTACTACACGGGAGTCCGTGCTGGCATATTTTTTATTGGTAACATCCGGAGATGTTATGGTACGGCGCATACTCGATCCTTACGGACCAAATGTACCGCTGCCGGCCTCCTGGATAGGGTATGATACCATCCCTGAACAATCGGACAGGGAAGAAGTATGGCAACAGGCGGTATTCCTGGTCACTTTATTTTTAAGTGGAGAACCGCTTCCTTACTGGTTTACACAACTACAACCCGGCTTGCAGAATGGCCTGTTACAACAGGCGATTATATTACTATACAGGAAAAGAGCGGTACTGTTGTTTTCGCTGTGGGAGAAATCTATACGGTTTCCCCAGATCCGGTTAAGGATGCACCAGCTGTTTGCCAACCCGGTCAATCCATTGGAAGAGCAGATTCAAAAGCAACTGGCAGAGTATGTAGAACGGGATACAATCAGGTTCCTGCAAGAAACATTGAATGATCAGCAGGCGGATAGCTTTATAGAGATCTGGAGAAAGGCAACGGATAAAAAACGATTCTACAGGCAGGTATTACAGGCAGCACCGGCTATACAGCGGATTGCACATTTGTTGAGAGAAGCTGAATTCTGGCTCCTGATGGCAGATGTGCCTATCTTTACAGTGGATCTGCTGAAAGAAATGCAGTCAGCACTTGTACAGCTGGGTGCAGATAATATTGAAAGGGACCGTATCCGGCATTTATTCAGGATCTTTAACCTGCAATGGCTGGGAGGACGATTGATATTGAAAGATGCGGAGCAATACAAAAAGGCCCTGCGTGAGTTCCTACAGCAGTTTGATGAAAGGGCCACCCACCGTATTTTACAACCTCAAAAAGAAAAGGTAATGCCTAAAAAAAAGGTAGCTACATCTGAACAGGAAGGTATTCAGATCAACAATGCAGGATTGGTATTGTTACATCCTTTTTTCTATACCTACTTCACCCGGTTACAATTATTAGAGAATGGAAAGTTTGCCGACCCAATGGCACAGCAAAGGGCCATCAGGTTATTACAACTACTGGTGGATGGGAAGACTGATCATGCAGAACATGAATTGGTTTTAAATAAGATCCTTTGTAACTATCCACTAGAACAGCCTTTAGTACCGGATATAAAAATCACTCCAGCTGAAATGGAATTAGCCACGCAACTCATACAGGCCGCCATTCAGCAATGGGAAAAAATGAAGAACAGCAGCATAGAAAGTTTTCGCGCCAGCTTTCTGCAACGTGAAGGATTAGTATGGTATGCGCAGGAAGCCTGGTTTCAACGCGTGATACCTCGCGGTTATGATATTATTTTACAAACCCTGCCCTGGAGTTATGGCATGATCAAAACCTCCTGGACAGACAAATTCTTTTATACCGAATGGACACCTTGCTGATCAGTTCAAATGCCAGGGTATTACAACAGGAGCTTGCCTGGCTCAGGGAGGTACTGGAAGTACGTATGCAGCAATACTTTGAAAAAAGTACGCTGTCATTTCCTGCACCACCGGCATTACCTGATGATGACGCTGTATATGCGCGGATACTGCGGCACTACAATGTGACTATTCCCGAAAGACTCTTATTATTACTGGCACTCGCTCCGCATATTCAGCCCCAGCTGCTGGATATCTTTTATCTCAGGAACAGCACTTACGACAGGGGCTTTACAGAATTTGGCGGCATCAAGGGCCAGCAACATGGTGGATTTTTGCCTACAGCAGAAACGGCTGCTTTTGTAATAGCAGGTGATCAGCTGGAACAGCGATTCCTGTTGCAGCAGCTATTAGGGCCAGATCATTTCTTTGCCAAACATAACATGCTACGTATCCAACCCGCGCATGCAGATGAACCCTTTTTTAGCGGGGCATTGCAGGTCACTAATGAATACCTGAGTTATTTTACCCTGGGCACTCCACATAAACCTGACTACAGTATTCACTTTCCTGCCCGGAGAATTGAAACAGGCCTGAACTGGGAAGACCTGGTGCTGGATGAACGGACCATGGCAGAAGTCGATGAAATAAGAACCTGGGTGGAATATGGGCCCACACTGCTGCAGGACTGGAAGATGAATAATAGAATTAAACCCGGCTACCGGGCTTTATTTTATGGCCCTCCGGGCACCGGCAAGTCTTTAACAGCTTGCCTGCTTGGCAAGACATTCGGATTAGATGTATACCGCATAGACCTCTCTATGGTCGTATCTAAATTCATAGGCGAGACAGAGAAAAACCTCGCTGGTGTATTTGATCAGGCGATCAATAAAAACTGGATACTATTCTTTGACGAAGCCGATGCATTGTTTGGAAAAAGAAGTAACACCACATCTTCGAATGACCGGTATGCGAACCAGGAAGTAGCTTACCTGCTGCAGAGAATCGAAGATTTTCCCGGGCTGGTGGTGCTGGCTACAAACCTGAAAGCAAATATAGACGAGGCTTTTGGCCGGCGTTTTCAATCCATGATTTATTTTCCTGTACCGGGTCCTGCACAGCGGGAACGGCTCTGGCAACAATCATTTCCGGAACATGTGACGATGGAAGAGGGACTCCTGTTATCGGAGGTTGCTAAGAAATATGAGATGACGGGTGGTGCTATTATCAATGTATCGCGCCATAGTTGTCTCGCAGCATTGAAAAGGGGAGATACGGCTATTCTGCAGAAAGATATATTGACAGGAATCAGGAAAGAGTTTGGAAAAGAAGGGAAAACAATTTAGGGACTGGCAACATATGCCAGCCCCTGTTTTATTACTCATCGTCCCCCGTATTCTTCATTTTCATGAGAACAGGATAGGCATTATCTATCACATATTCTCCTTCAGGCAAATCGGTTTTGATTTCAGTGAAACCATCTGTATGCACGCCAATTTCTACAGGTATCAGCACATAAGTAAAACCAGTATCCACTTTGAACACGTAGTTTTTTCCCTGCCACTTTACAATCGCATTGTCCGGTAATGCTTTTACCTGTGCATTGTTCAGTGCAATTTCAGCATTCATGAACATGCCGGGTGCCAGCCGCTTGTCATATTTTTTCAGGTGACAGTGTACTTCCGCAGTATGAGCTTCATCTACACCGTGTGTGATGAAGTGAACTTCGGCCTGGTACTTTTCATCGCTGTTATTCGTCCAGGCAATGACTTCCTGCCCAGGGCTGATCTGTGGCAGATCTTTCTCAAAAACCGTGAGACTCAGGTGCAGGTCTGCAGGATCCATCAGTTCAAACAATATGTCGGTAGGCGCTACATATTTGCCCGTGTTCACATTCACCTTACTCACAAAACCACTGATCGGTGCGATAATGCTGATCTGGCGACTGATGTTTGAAGACCTGAGATTTGCCGGGTTAATGTTGATCAGGTGCAGCTTTTCGGAAAGCGCGCGTGCGATCACTTTCTGGCTTTCATATTCACTCCTTACCTGTTGCAGTACCTTATCACTATTTGCTTTGGACTGGTTCAGTTCCTGCTGACGGGCATAATCCGCTTCCAGGAAGGTCAGCTTACTTTGTGCCACCAGGTAATCTTCCTGTAGCTGTACATACTGGGGATCTTCCAGTACAGCCAGTACCTGTCCTTTCTTTACCTGCATGCCGGGCAGCAGGTTCATGGTCTTCAGGTACCCGCCCAGCGGGATGCTGATGGTAACGAGGTTTTGAGGTGGTACGTCGATAACACCACTTACCCGGAGGGAGGTATGCATCTGTTTCAGTTCAGGTTTGCCAGTGATGACACCTGCATTCTTTACCTGCGTGGAAGTCAGCTGTACCGTATTGCTGCTGCTATCCACAGCCTGCGTTTTGGTCGCTTCTTTATTATCGGCTGATGAATGACAGCCGGTCATGATGATCAGTGAGCCTGCAAGAACGTTTAATATATCCCGCATGTTGAGTATTTAAATAAGTTAGTTAATTCCGCTGATTTTCTCGATGTCAAAAGCGGCATCGTTCAATTCTATGATCAGGTTATAGTAGTTACTGCGTGTTTCAATGGCCTGGTTGACCAGGATGGTCCATTCCAGGTAACTGCTTTCGCCGCTGTACAACCTTTTGTTAGCGCCTTCTATGAGAATACCTGCATTAGGCAATTGTACGGTAGTGTAAGTGTGCAGTAACTCCTGGTAACGGTAATAATTGTTTAATGCCCTGGTCAGTTGCTGGTCCAGTTGCTGTTTGTTGGCAGCCAGTTCCTGTTCCTGCCGCCGGATGAGGATATTACCTGCTTTGATACGAGCACGCTGTGCACCACCAAAGATGGGGATGCCGATACCTGCATTCACAGCAGAGAACCGGGTGCCGCTTCCAAAATATCTTTCTGTACCGGTTATATTCTGGTAGCCGGTAATGCTGCTGTTTGCATAGCCCACACTAATAGAAGGCAGCATTCTGCTCTTTTCCAGTTTGTATTCAGCACTGATTGCATCCAGCTGTCGCTGTTGCAACAGCAGGAGAGGAGCATTGTTCAGGCTATTGCTGTCAGGCAGTACTGCAGGGTGGTATACCAGGCTATCACTGGCAGGAACAACAGGCGTTGTACTGTTCAGCAAAATACCAAACAACTGCAACGCTGCATTGTAGTCTGCCTGGAGGATGGCCAGTTGCGAAGCAATTTGTAAGCGCTGGTTTTCGGCAGTCGCTTTTTCCAGTGCATCGGTATCACCTGTCTTGAGTCGCAATGCCGCTTTGGTTACAAATACCGCATAGATGCTATCTGCGTTTTGGAGCAGGCGCTGTTTTTCCTGTAATACCAGCAGGTGGTAGAAGGTAGATTTTACGCTTGACCTCAGCTCATTTTCTGTATTGCGGGTATTGGCCTGGCTAATCTGCCATAGGGCAATGCCCAGGTCACGCTGGCGCTTATAGACAGTAGGAAATTCAATGCCTTGTGAAATGGTGAACCTGTTATCATTCGCCATACTGTTGATATGGCCATATTCCGCATTGATCTGTGTTTTATCAGGATTGAAGTTGCTCTTACGAAGCATGGCATAATAATCCTCCCCTGATTTCGCGGCTTTAATATGCAGATTGTTTTTTACGGCCAGGTCCAGCGCTTCCTGCAAGCCTACTTTTTGCTGTGCATGCAGGCCGGCGCCAATCAGCAGCAGAACCGCCACAGCAGCACCCTTCTTATAAAAGCGGAATCCTTTTTCAAAAAGAATGTATAAAACGGGTAATACAAAAAGTGTCAACATAGTAGATATGATTAAACCACCGATGACCACGGTGGCCAGTGGTTTCTGTACTTCTGCACCAGCGCCCGTGCTGACGGCCATTGGGATAAAACCCAGGGATGGTACCAGTGCAGTCATCAATACTGCGCGCAGTTTTGACTTGGTGGCATGCCTCACTATACGGCGTACATCATGCCAACCCTCACTTTTCAACCGGTTAAATTCGGTCACCAGCAGGATACCATTCAACACGGCTACCCCAAATAGCGCAATGAAGCCTACGCCGGCAGAGATACTAAATGGCATGTTGCGTATCCATAAGGCGAAGACACCCCCGATAGCTGATAATGGAATTGCTGTGTATATAAGCAGCCCTTGTTTTACTGACTGGAATGCGAAATACAACAGCAGGAAAATGAGTAGTAACGCAATCGGTACTACGACAGATAAACGCTGCTTTGCAGCTGTGAGGTTATCGAAGGCGCCACCGTACACGATAGAATAACCTAAAGGTAGTTTCACCCCGGCAGCGACCTTTTGCTGCAGTTCCTGTACAATGGTCTGTACGTCACGGCCATTTACGTTGAAACCCACGATGATGCGGCGGCGGGTGTTTTCACGCTGAATCTGGTTAGGACCTTCTATCTCTTTGATTTCTGCAACCTGGTAGAGTGGAATCTGCATGCCATTGGCAGCAGGCACCAGCAGGTTTTCTACATCCTGGATGTTTTGCCTTGCCTCACCAGCTAATCTCACCACCATGTCAAAACGCTTTTCACCTTCGTAAACCACACCAGCAGCCTGGCCCGCAAAGGCCGTATTCACTACCCGGTTGATATCACTTACATTCAGGCCATAACGGGCCATGGCATCGCGGTTGTAATTGATCACGATCTGTGGCATACCGGTTACACTCTCCACATATAGGTCTACAGCACCTTTCACGGTATGGATCACTTCACCCAGCTTGTTTGCATACAATGCCAGTGAGTCGAGGTCTTCTCCGAAGATCTTGCACACCACATCCTGGCGGGCGCCTGTCATTAATTCATTGAAACGCATCTGTACGGGAAACTGGAAACCAACGCTGAGTCCCGGTACAACGGAGAGTGCTTCGGTCATTTTCCGGGACAGTTCCGGGAAGGTTTTCGCAGAGGTCCATTCCTTTTTATCTTTCAGGATCACCATCACATCTGCCGCTTCCAGCGGCATCGGGTCTGTAGGAATTTCCGCACTCCCTATTTTCGTCACTACCTTTTCTACTTCAGGAAATTGTTTCAATAGAATACCGGAAGCCTGTTGAGTGGCCTTGATGGTTGACTTCAGGTTACTACCCGTGAGCAGGCGGGTTTCTACTGCAAAGTCACCTTCTTCCAGCTGTGGAATAAATTCACCGCCCATATGCCCGAGAATGATGACTGCCGCAGCTATCAACACCAGTATACCGGCAATGATGGTACGGGGATAATTCATAACACGGCCCAGGAGAGGTTGATAGAAGCGCTCCAGGCGGGTCATCATTTTATCGGCCAGGGAAGATTTATGAGAGAGTTTTTTGTTCAGGCACAAAGCACTCATCATCGGCACATAGGTAACAGACAGCAGGAATGCGCCTAGTATAGCAAAGGCTACCGTGAATGCCATTGGCTTGAACATCTTACCTTCAATACCCTGCAAAGAAAGGATCGGAATATATACGATGAGGATGATGATCTGGCTGAATACAGCGGAGCGGATCATGGTTCCCGTGCTTTTGTTGACGGCTGTATCCATTTCTGCCTGTGTAATCTTCGACAACTTAGAATGGGAGAACCGGTGGAGAATCGCTTCTACTACGATCACCGTACCATCCACGATCAGACCAAAGTCAATCGCCCCAAGACTCATCAGGTTACCGCCTACACCAAACCTGTTCATCAGGATGACGGCAAACAGCATGGAAAGCGGGATTACGGAAGATACGATCAACCCGGCCCTGATATTGCCCAGGAAGAACACCAGTACAAATACCACGATGAGCGCTCCTTCCATCAGGTTGCTTTCAACGGTTTTAATGGCATTGTTCACCATTTTGGTACGGTCCAGGAATGGCTCTATGACTACGCCTTCGGGCAAAGCTTTTTGTATTTCTGCCACCTTGGCCTTTACTCTTTTGATCACGGCAGAAGAGTTTTCTCCTTTCAGCATCATCACAACTGCTCCGGCTACTTCGCCTTCTTCATTAAAACACATGGCGCCATATCGGGTGGCGGCACCAAGGTGTACTTCAGCCACATCACGAATGAGCAGGGGCACCCCGTTATTGAGGTTCTTTACGACAATCTTTTCAATATCGGCCATACTGCCTGTGAGCCCCTCACTGCGGATGTAGAGTACGGTAGGGCCTTTTTCAATATAGGCACCACCGGTGTTCTGGTTATTCTTTTCCAGTGCGTCGAACACTTCGGCGATGGTAATGCCATAAGCTTTGAGTTGTTCGGAGCGTACAGCAATTTCATATTGTTTCAGTTCACCGCCAAAGCTACTCACATCTGCCACACCGGGTGTGCCGAGTAATAGCCGGCGCACCGTCCAGTCCTGCAGGGTACGAAGGTCCATAGCCGTGTATTTACCTTCATAGCCTTTTTTAGGCCTTACTACGTACTGGTAGATCTCACCAAGCCCGGTAGTCACCGGCGCCATTTCTGGCTTACCTATGCCATTAGGAATGGCATCCTGCACCTGTGCCAGTCGCTCTGCGATCTGCTGACGTGCCCAGTAAATATCAGTTTCGTCGTCGAACACAATGGTGACGAGGGATAAACCAAAGCGGGAAAAGCTCCTGAGTTGTTTCAGACCTGGAATATTACTACAGGACTGTTCAATTGGAAAAGTGATGAGTCGCTCTACATCCGGCGCACCAAGGGCAGGAGATACGGTTATAACCTGCACCTGGTTGTCCGTAATATCGGGAACCGCATCGATGGGCAACCGGGTTACTTCAAAAGTGCCCCAGCCGATAAGGGCAATTACAAACAGCCCAATGATCAGCTTATTCTTTACAGAAAAGCTAATTATTTTATTAAGCATAAGATATCAGATTCAATCAAATGGAAATTGAAGGAAGGGAACCTTCCTTTACTATGCAATATATAAGAATAGATTATGCCCGGGGAGGACGAAAAAGCTTACTGGTAGCCGGATTAGGAAGATGATCGCCATCCAGCTCAGGATATTGGATAGAAATATTGGCCACCGCCTGTACTTTTAGATTGGTAATTTTGGCGAGTGGTATGAACACCTGTTGAACGGTAGTGGTGTTTACTTTTTTGAAGGGTAACTGGTTGTCGCGGTCCTGGTCATTGTCATTCTTATCCTTTCCCCAATAGTGCATGGAAAGGAACTGCACCACAGTCAGGTTTCCATCCTGTGCGCGATGCTCTATATAGTGCATCACCAGCACCGGCAGCTTGATAAGCTGATCAAACGAGATGGTGTGCAGTGTGAAGAGACCCATTAATATATAAAGGCGTAATTTTCCCACGACAGTGCAAAGATAAAAATTCTATCTTTACTCTGAAGCCTTATCTTATATTATGCAGGAAGATATATTGATACAAATCGGGAACAAGATTAAAGAAATTCGTAAAGCTAAAGGGATCACCGTGCAGGAACTGGCCAGCAAGGCCGAAGTGAGCAAAGGGCTAATTTCACAGATTGAGAATAACCGTACTATACCTTCCTTGTTGGTATTGATGAATATTATCACCTCACTGGACCTGGACCTGAATGAATTTTTCAAAGGCATAGAGCAACAGGCGCAAGCCTCGCATGTGATTGTGAAGCGGAGTGAGGAATATTATGAGTTTGAAAAGGAGAAGACCAAGGGCTTTAAATACAAGCGCATTATGACGCGCAACCTGAAGAATTTTCCTGTAGATATTGTAATGCTGGAACTGAAGCCAGGTGCCAAAAGGAGTAATATGGTGAAGACGGAGGCCTATGAATATAAATATATTGTACAGGGCACCGTCGAATACCTGATCAACAACGAGAAGCATACCCTGTATGCGGGCGATTCCATCTTTTTTGATGGCAGACAGGGGCACCGGCCTGCAAATATCGGCGCGGACACTGCCTTAATCCTGGTAGCTTACTTCTTTATTTAAAAGCAATTTTTTAAAAAATAACACACAGGTAAACAACAGCATCCCTCCACCTATGGTCATAATACAGCTAAACTGGGCCATCGTGTCTGACCACTTCACCGTTTTGGCAAAGAACTCCTTGTAGAAAAGAATCCCTACGCTGCCGAGATAGCCTAAGGCATCGCAGAGGTATACGAAATAACCGGCATTGGCGCGGATGTGAAACAACGCAATCATTCTTTCGAAGAGAGCGACCTGTACGGGTACATAAGCCAGGAATAATCCCATACCCACCCATAACATCCAGTTAAATCCAGAAATGAAGTGCACATGGTATAATAGTGTACTGATGCCTCCCATACCAATCCCGGCGATGATTACGCCCATGGTTACATGAAAAGCCTTTTCATTATTCTTTATTAAGCTAAGTGCACCCACTGCCACGAGTACAAAGATGCTGCAGAGTACTTCTGTCTGGGCAAGGACGGTCTTGCTCCAATGGGTATCGAGTTCGTTCCAGATCTCTACAGTGAAGTTGTCTCTGAAATCGCGCATGGTAGCCAGCATACAGTATACGATCATGATGCAGGCAATACCCGGGCCAAACTGGCGGAGCACGTTTGCTTTGTCCGCACGGGTCATGGGTGGGCGTTCTGCACGAAGCATTTTATCGGCTTCAGAAGGGGCGGGTATAACAGATAGCATCCAGACAAAGAAACAGAAGAAAGGGAACGCGATGGCACCAATGGTAAAGGGAAGCCAGAATTCCGGAATATACGGGAATAAGCTATGAACTTCCAGGTAGATGGTTTTTAGAATACCACTGGCAGCAATAATACTGATGCTGAGCCCTATGGAAAGGACTTCGGTGTATTTACGGCCTTCGAGAAAACTAAAAACCACGCCCCAGATCATACCAAGCGGCAGACCGTTGAAAAAGAGAAAAATGAAATTGTATGGATAAGGAACAAGGCCAAAAAATAATAGTGCTATAGCGGAGAACCCTACCAGGCCAAGAATGAGTTTTACCCTGCCGGCGGGGCGGAGTTCGGAAATGATTTTGATTCCTATGAATTTGGAAGTCATATAGCCGAGTACCTGGGAGATAATGCATATGGCTTTGTAACCCATACCAAAGAGAGTGTATTCGGAATAAAGACCTGTAGACATCGGTTTACGGAAGGCATACATACAAAAATAAGTGCCAAAAGAGGCAATCAGGCACCAGAGTGTGAACCAGGGGCCGGAGGCATTCTTGAGTAAACGATGCATAGGTGAGAAAGTTTAATATTTGTAAATATATTTTACAAAAGTGGCAGGTAGGTTAAGCTAATATTAATTAAAGATTAAGTCTCAGTATAGAAATGCGTTCCGGCTAGTGTTTAGTATTAGTAAATATTATATCATACCTTAGTTTTACTAATACTTAACAATTTGTTAAGCCAAACTAAACTATTTCTTTTAGATATTTGTCCGGTATGGAAGCGCAATTCTCATCAAAAGAAGGGGATATAAACCTGTCCGAAAACCGGCAGGAATGGATGAGCCGGCACGCAGATGCCGCTACTACAGCATTACTGGATGCAGATGCAAAAGTATTCCTGCACCAGTCGCTCTCTACGCCCTGTATGGATGTTCTCTCGGGTGCGGAAGGCATCTACATTATCAACCAGCAGGGTAAGCGATACATGGATTTTCATGGTAACAGCGTGCACCAGCTGGGTTACCAGAATAAATATATCACGGACAGGGTGAAAGCGCAGATGGATACCCTTGCTTTTTCTCCCAGGAGGTTTACCAATATACCAGCTATACAGTTGGCAGAAAGGCTGACTACCGGAGATCTAAGCAGGGTATTATTTGCGCCGGGCGGCACCTCCGCCATTGGGATGGCGCTGAAACTGGCCCGTGTGGTGACTGGCAAATACAAGACTATTTCCATGTATGACTCCTTTCACGGCGCATCTATGGATAGTATTTCTGTAGGAGGTGAGTACCAGTTTCACCAGGACATAGGGCCGCTTTTGCCCGGTAGTATCCATGTTCCGCCACCAGATACACCGCGGGGCATCTGGAAAGATGAAATGGCCTATGCAGACTACATTGAATATGTAATCGAAAAAGAAGGCGATATCGGTGCACTGGTAGCAGAGACCATTCGCAGCACAGATGTAATCATCCCTTCTGTACAATACTGGAAAAGACTGAGGGAGATCTGTACCCGTCATGGTGTACTCCTCATCCTGGACGAGATTCCTATTTGCATGGGGCGTACGGGAACGCACTATGCCTGGCAACAATATGACATCATCCCTGATATCGTCGTATTAGGGAAAGGCCTTGGCGCAGGCCTGGTACCGATGGCCGCCATGCTCTGTAAAGAAGAATTCAATAAAGCCGCACATATCTCACTGGGGCATTATACCCATGAAAAAAATCCATTGGGTGCAGCTGCGGCACTGGCGGCGCTGGACTATATGGAGGAGTATAAGGTACTGGATCATGTAAAGAAAATGGAAGAATATATCCGTTCCCGTTTAGAAGGGTTTACTGCCAGGGGCAAAGGAATGCTCTGGGCCATAGAAACAGATCAGGCAGAAAAAGTACTGTACCGCTGCCTGGACCAGGGGCTGAGTTTCAAAGTATCCAGTGGCAGGGTATTATCCTTATACCCTCCATTAATTACTACGAAAGAAGAAATGGACCATGCTTTAGACATCATAATCACCGCTATATGAAAAAATTCCTGACTGGCTGTCTGTTATTACTACCGGCCTCCCTGCAGGCACAGGAGAAATTTCCTACAGGTATTGAACACGTCATTATCATCGGGGTCGATGGCATGAGCCCCGACGGGATCAAACAGGCCCAAACACCTGTGATGCATCGTCTCATTGCCCACGGTGCTGTAAAGTGGAATGTGAGAACAGTACTACCCAGCAGCAGTAGCCCGAACTGGGCCAGTATGATCATGGGCGCAGGTCCTGAGCAACATGGCATCACGGACAACGACTGGCAGCGCGACAAACATTCTTTACCCCCGGTAGTAGCTAATGATGAAGGTATCTTCCCCACCATCTTTGGCGTACTACACCAGCAATTCCCCCAGGCTAATATTGGCGCTGTCTACCACTGGGATGACTTTGGCCGCCTATTTGAAAAAAAGGCCGTAAATCATGACCGTCATTTTAGTACAGAAGATTCAACCGCCACGGATTTTATTCAATATATCCGGGCAGAGCAACCATTCTTTGCCTTTGTACACTTCGATCATGTAGACCATGCCGGTCATGAATACGGTCATGGTTCACCGTTATATTACCAGGCAGTGGCCAAAACAGATTCACTCATTGGCCGCATTATGGAAAGCATACCACGTAACACACTGGTGATCATCACCGCAGACCACGGCGGCAAAGGCAAAAGCCATGGCGGTGCTACTCCGGAAGAGGCAGAGATTGCCATGATCTTTTCCGGCAAGGATGTGAAACCCGGTTATATCATCACGCAACCCGTATACACTTACGACCTGGCTGCCACTATTGCATTTGCCCTGCATGCCAGACCACCTTATGCCTGGATAGGCCGCCCTGTTATGAGCGCCTTTGAAGGGTTTGCTGCACCACAAAATTAATCACATGTCTATATCCACCTTACCATTTACTGCGAACGGCATTACTTATCAACCACCAGCAGCACCTATCGTGGTGATCTGCCTGGACGGCTCTGCCGACGAATACCTGGACATTACGCTCGCCTTTGACCGCATGCCTCACCTGAAACGCATGATTCAGCAAGGCTACAGGGGAATGGTCAGAGGCGCACTACCTTCTTTTACAAACGTGAATAATTCTTCCATTGTAACAGGGGTATCACCAGCTGTACATGGCATCAGTGGCAACTTCTTTTACGATGCAGCCCTGGACCAGGAAGTCATGATGAACGCCGCAACTTATTTACGTGCAGAAACCCTGCTGGCAGCAGCTGCAAATGCAGGTAGAAAAGTAGCAGTAGTGACAGCCAAAGAGAAGTTGCGCGATATCTTATCTCATAACCTGAACGGCATTGCGTTTTCTGCAGAGAAAGCAGCAGCAGCTACTATAGCCACACACGGCATCGATGATGTAGAACAACTGACAGGTGAACCCGCTCCCGCCATTTACAGTGCAGCCGCCAGCCTGTTCGTACTACGGGCTGGCAATGCTTTGCTGCGTGCCGGCAGAGCAGATTTCCTATACCTGTCACTGACAGATTACATGCAGCATACCTATGCACCGGAAGCGCCTGAATCTTTAGATTTCTATGCTGCCATCGATCATGAACTGGGTCAGTTACTGCAGGCAGGCGCCATTGTAGGCGCTACGGCTGATCATGGTATGAACGCCAAACAATTACCTGACGGCAGTCCGAATGTGATCTATGTAGAATCCCTGCTGGATGAACAATTCGGCAAAGGCAGCAGGGTGATTTGCCCCATCACCGATCCATATGTAAAGCACCATGGCGCATTGGGTTCATATGTGGTCGTACACCTGGCAGATCCTTCCCGGACAGATGAAATAGGCCGCTGGCTGCTGGCACAGCCGGGTATTACGGAAGTATATGACCGTGAAACCGCCGTGCGCTTGCTCGAACAACCGGCTGACCGTACCGGTGACCTGGTGGTAATGTCTGCCCGCAATGTAGTGCTGGGCCGTACCCCTGCACATCATGACCTGCGTGCACTGGATAGCGGACTTCGCTCTCATGGCGGCCGTTATGAAGAAATGGTGCCCCTGCTCATTTCTCATCCCCTGAATGCAACCTATATGCGAAAAGCGGCAGGTGATGCCCGCAACTTTGACGTATTTGATTTTACAATTAATGGAACTGGTAAATAACTTATCCCTGCATTGCTATGCAGCAGGCAAAATGATACAGGGTACGGAACAACTCACGATCCGGAGCCCTTACGATAACAGGGTAGTTGGCACCCTCTCCACGGTAAAGGAAGCCGATACCCGGGCGGCCATCGAAGCAGCATTGCAGCCAAAAGCGATTATGAGCCATTATGAGCGCTACCAGGTGTTAAATAGTGCTCACCAGCTGCTGGGTACCCGAAGAGACGAATTTGCGGCGCTAATTAGCGCAGAATCGGGTCTTTGTATCCGGGAAGCCATGTACGAAACCGGGAGGGCGATGGATGTGCTCCTGTTTGCTGCCATTGCCGCCTTGCAGGAACCTGGCCGGGTATTATCCTGCGATGTTTCTCCACAGGGCAAAGCAAGGAAGATCTATACCCTGCAGGAACCGCTTGCACTGGCTGTCGCAATTACACCTTTCAACCATCCCCTGAACCAGGTCGCACATAAAGTAGCGCCGGCATTGGCAGCAGGTACGCCTGTAATTCTGAAACCTTCTGAGAAAACACCGCTTACCGCCATCCGCTTTGTGGAATTATTGTACGAAGCTGGCTTGCCACCACATATGCTCAGTGTACTGCTGGGACCAACCCCTGAAGTGGCAGGTGTTTTAGTGAGTGATCCCCGTGTATCCGTGGTGTCTTTCACTGGCAGCGTAGCAGTCGGTAAGCGCATTGCTCAAACAGCAGGCTATAAAAAAGTGATCCTGGAACTGGGTGGCAACGATCCCCTGATTATACTGGACGACGCAGATATGGAACTGGCTGTGACCCTTGCAGCCGAAGGGGCATTCCGCAATTCAGGGCAGCGCTGTACAGCCGTGAAGCGTATATTAGTTCAGGAAAGTATCCATGATGAATTTGTATCGCAATTCATTGAAAAAACAAAAACCTATACCTGTGGTGATCCTGCCGATCCGGCTACTATAGTAGGCACTGTGATCGACGAAGCCGCCGCCGTGCACCTGGAAGAACTGATTGGAAAGGCGGTGGCACAGGGCGCAAAACTGTTGCATGGTGGTACCCGCAAAGGCGCCTTACTACAACCGGCGATATTGACACAGGTGCCGCGGAATGCAGAAATGGTCGTACAGGAAGCATTTGGACCACTGGCACCGGTAATGGCTGTAGCGAATCTTGAAGACGCCGTACATGTTGCCAACAGCACCACATACGGACTATCTTCCGGGGTAGTGACCAACGACCTGCAGCGCGCGATGTACGCCATCAAACATATTAGCGCCGGCACCGTGAATATCAATGAAGTGCCCGGATACCGTATTGAACATTCTCCATTCGGAGGTATTAAAGACTCAGGACTAGGCATTAAGGAAGGGGTAACTGAAGCCATGAAGACTTTTAGTTTCACCAAAACTTATTCCCTTCCCTGGTAATATTATTTTTATGCAACAATTTGACCTGATTATAACCGGCGGTGGTATACTGGGAACCGCACATGCCTTTCATGCTTTGCAAAAGGGGTTAAAAGTTTTATTACTGGAAAGGGACAACTATCCTGTTGGCGCTACCGTACGTAACTTTGGACAGGTAGTTCCTTCCGGCCTTGCAGATAAATGGTTTGATTACGGGCTCACTGGTTTGGCGCTTTATAAATCTATCCAGGAGAAAGGCGATATCTCTGTGAGGCAAAACGGGAGTGTCTACATCGCATCTGACGACGATGAGCAATTACTGATTCATGAGCTGAAAGCCCATTATGATAATAAGGGGTACAATGCACAGCTGCTTTCTGCATCCGCGATTCAGGATCGTTACCCGGCTATCAAACCTGCATACGCCCGGGAGGCGCTTTTCTTCCCGGACGAAATCAGTGTGGAGCCGGACAAGATGATTCATGGCCTGCATGCCTATATGAAAGAAACATTTAGCCATTTAAAGATCTCCTGTTACACCCCCGTTACTTCCATTACCGAATCCAACGGACAAGTTATTGTAAACGGGCAGTTCCAGGCTAATAAGGTCATTATCTGCTGTGGGCATGAAGGAAAATTATTGTTCCCGGATATCTTTTCCAACAGTGGTCAGATGGTAAGCAAGCTCCAGATGATGCGCACCATTCCAATGCCTGAACTACAGCTGAAAGGCAATATCCTCACCGGACTCACCATTCGCAGGTATGAAAGCTTCGCTGCCTGTTGCCCTTCCTTTCACCACATTCAAACACCACAGCACTATGAAGAGCTGAAAAAATGGGGCATCCATATCCTCTTCAAACAGGCCACAGACAATAGTATTATCATTGGCGACAGCCATGAGTATGCAGCAATCAACCAGACTGACGATTTAGGTTTTCATACCAATCATTATATCAATGAACTGATCCTGGAGGAGGCATCACATATTATTAACATAAAGAGCAAACAGATCGCTACCTGTTGGAATGGGTTCTATGCACAGCATAATGAAAAGAATATTTTCGAATATGACATCACCCCGCAAATCCATATCCGTACCGGGATAGGAGGAAAGGGTATGACGGCCGGTGCTGGGTATGCAAAAGCGAGTGTGGACCTGCTTTATGGGAATTAATACCCAATTTGCGGAAAAAACTTTTCATCCGGGGCCATGAATAGTGGCCCCGGGTACGGGCACAGGTTTTGCTTTTGTTTCAGGTATGAAAAAGGCATTGATATTTTCGGTTTTTGCAATCGTCCTGATCGCAGGCTGTAAATTCAGGACAGATCATAACAGCAGCGGCGACAGTGCCGCACAATATGTTACTCCCCGGAACAACGATATCACCCCCGCAAATGCCTACAACAGCCTTTTCCTTGACACCAAAGATGTAGAGCAATTCATCACGAACCAAAAACTGGATACTAACCTGGCTAACAGGTTGCGTAGCTTTTACAATGCCCGTAACTTCGAATATGCCTGGCTCGATACCAGCGGTCTGAATGAGCAGGCCTACGGATTCCGTAGTTTATACGATTACAGTGTAGATACCAGCGAAACGAATAAGGCCCTGGAATATCGCCTCAATGCTCTCATGAACAATGAACAGGATTCAACTACTAATATTGTAAAAACAGAACTACAACTGACCCAGCGCTTCATTACCTACTTCCTCAATGCACATAAAGATGATAAAGATGCTGTGAAAATCATGGAACACTATGTACCCATGCAAAAGTACGATGTGCTGCAGCTGGCAGATATCGTTACCTCCGGCAAAGGTTATCACTCCACAGATATTCATAACATGTACGGCGACCTCACAAAAGAGCTGGAGAAATATACTGCTATTGCTAAAAAAGGAAGCTGGGACACCATTCCCGTAGATAAAAAGAAGAAATACAAAAAAGGAGATACCAGTGCTGTCATAGCCGCTATCAAACATCGTTTGCAGGTAACCGGTGAACTGGCCGGGCAGGACACAACCGGCGTGTTCGACGATGCACTGGAAGCTGCTGTCAATCAATTTGAAGGTACGCATGGTCATACACCAAAAGGAATTATCACGGATACCCTTATACGGGAAATGAATGCACCAGCGGTTACTATCGTAGAAAAATTACTCATCAACATGGAGCGTATGCGATGGATACCACCTCTACCACAGGGCAGGCTCATCATGGTGAATATACCCGAATTCATGCTGCACGCATGGAACGGTAAGAACAAAGATTTTGACATGGCAGTGGTAGTTGGCAAAGAGGGTAAAGGTACTACCAGCTTTTCCGGCGATCTGAACCAGGTAGTTTTCAGTCCCTACTGGAATCTGCCCCGGAGTATTATCAAAGAAGAAGTACTACCTGCCATCCGCAGAAATCCCAATTACCTGTCAAGCCATCATATGGAAGTAACGGGCGAGAGAAATGGAGTGCCGGTGATCAGGCAGGTACCCGGAAAAGATAATCCATTGGGCAGGGTGAAATTCCTCTTTCCCAACAACTTCAATATCTATTTTCACGATACGAATCAAAAGGAATTATTCAACAAAGATCAGCGCGCGTATAGTCATGGCTGCATACGCCTGGCAGACCCGGTAAAAATGGCGAATTACCTGTTGCATGATCAGCCGGAATGGACAGCAGAAAAGATTGATAGTGCCATGAACAGTGGAAAAGAAAAGTACGTCAGGGTAAAGCACCCTGTACCCGTTATGATAACTTACTATACTACCTGGATAGGCGCAGACGGTCAGTTGCATGTGGTGGAAGACATCTATGACCATGACCGCAAAATGGCGGCAAAATTATTTACTGTCAGACAATTGTAGTATCGACAGGCATTGAATCCAGAATTTTGGAATGTGCCATATAGTATTTATCAGGACTATACAGGAACAGGCAGGAACCATCTTTGATCATCTCAATAATCTTCCTGTGTACTTTTTCAGGAATAGCCGGGCAACCTAAACTGCGGCCGATATACCCCTGCAAAGCAGCTAATTTCTCATTTACATATGCCGCACTGTGCATCACGATGCCACGACTCATCGCGTTGTCATTGATGCCCTGTTCCTGACCTTGCAGGCGCAGGCTATAGCCATGCTCCCCCCTGTAAGTATCCCCCGTTACATAAAACCCCAGGCTGCTTTTAAAGCTCTCCGGCGAATTGGAGAATGCAGTTGCTACATCCGTACCGGAATTACGGCCATGAGATACGAGGGTGTTAAACAGCACTTTCCCGTTTTTCAGGTCAATAACGAATAGTCTTTTCTTACTGGATGGAAGGCTGAAATCTACGATAGTAATCAGATCTGTGTTAGCTAATTTGCCTTCTGCTTCGAGTTTTTCCATACCACGAAGTGCATAATTGAAGGCGGTACGGGATAATCCCATTGAATCCAATGCCAATGTGTCGTACAACATCGCTTTGTTGCTTACTGCTGATGTGTTGTGGACGATAGTGCTTGTTGTTTTATGACCGGTAGATGGTAGTACTCCAAATGTTGTAACTGCAAAAACTCCGGCGGCAAAGGTATACTGAGTAATTTTCTTAATAACAGGTTTCTTCATCTAAGAAATTGGTTAGGCTTCTTTAATAAGGATAATAATTTCTGAAATACCAGGACAGGGCAAAGGTAGCACTGAAAATGTGAAAGAAATGTGAAGAGGAAGGTAGGACTCCGAACAGAACGATTCCGTGAATTGGGGGATATGCAACAGTGGTGCAGTTCTAAAAGGAATAGCCCGGTAGCGCCCGGCAGTGATTTTTAACAATTAGATGACATTGGAAGTCAATCATATAGCGGAATTCAGGGATATGTTTTGACCTAAAAAAGGCGCTGTTGCGAGTACAACAGCACCTTTTTTTATACCAATGGTTCCTGCTGACTCAGGCAGTGAAAACTACCCAGTCCCCAGATGATCTCGGTTGAATCGATCCCGACTACCTCACGGGTTTTAAAGCATTCCTGTATAATCCGGAGGGCTTTATCATCCTGTGCACAACGATAAGTAGGTACGATAACATGTTTGTTGCTGATATAGAAGTTAGCATAAGAAGCGGGCAGGCGCTGGTCTTCAAATACCACTGCATCAGGCATTGGCAGCTCAATAACGTTGAGTTGCTTACCGTTCAGCAGGCGCATTTGCTGTAGCTGTTGCAGGTTCTGCTGCAGCAGGTCGTAGTTTTCGTCCTGCTTGTTACTTTCCACTACAGTAAGCACAGTATCTTCGTTTACGAAACGAACAGTATCGTCGATATGACCATCTGTATCGTCTCCGATGATTCCTTCTGCCACCCACAGTACCTGGTCTACACCATAGTAATCCTGTAAGTAGGTCTCCAGCTGTGCCTGTGTCAGGTGTGGGTTCCTGTTTTCATTCAGCAGGCAGCAGGTAGAGGTCAATACGGTACCTGCCCCGTTAAATTCTACAGAACCACCTTCCATAACGATACCAGGGTAGAATACCGGTAATTTATAATGATTTGCAATCAGGGAAGGAATTACATCGTCCTTATCGAAAGGAGGATATTTACCGCCCCAGGCATTATATCCCCAGTCTACGATGACCTTCTTTTCTGCAGCAGCAGGATTGATCAGGAAAGCAGGTCCATGGTCACGACACCAGGCATCGTTAGTAGGATGCAGGAAGAATTCCACTTTGTCCATTTGAACGCCTGCTTTCTGCAGGTGTGCAGCAGCAGCGGCTTTCATGGCTTCGTCTACCACGTTGATGCGTACCAGCTCACTTTCTGCCAGGTACTTTACGAACTGGCTATAGTAAGGATAGATCGTGTCAATCTTGCCTGGCCAGCTGGCTTCTTTATGCGGCCAGCTCAGCCATGTAGCGACATGCGGATGGAATTCGGCAGGGAAGAAGTATCCCTGCTGTTTCAGCGATGGTTGTCCGTTCATTATGCTTCGTCGATAAATCTTTTAGTGATATTGGCGTAGGAATCAATCCTCCTGTCGCGCATGAAAGGCCAGTGGGTGCGGTACCTGTCGGTTACAGACAGATCCAGTTCTTCCACATGGATTTCTTCGTTTTCGTGAGAAGCCTGGTAGATGATGGTGCCAAACGGATTGGAAATGAAGGAGCCACCCCAGAATTTCATGCGGCCTTCCTGCTCGAAACCGGTACGGTTCACGCTTACCACGTGGATACCGTTTGCAACGGCATGGCTACGCTGAATAGTCTGCCAGGCGTTGTATTGCTCGGTATTAGTGGCTTCGTCCTGGTTGGTAGCCCAGCCAATAGCGGTAGGGTAGAACAGGATTTCAGCACCCATGAGGGCGGTGATACGGGCAGCTTCAGGATACCACTGATCCCAGCAGATGAGTACACCGATGGTGGCAAATTTGGTTTTGAAAACTTTATAGCCTAAATCACCGGGCGTGAAATAGAATTTTTCGTAGTAAGCCGGATCGTCCGGGATGTGCATTTTGCGGTATTTGCCAAGATAAGACCCGTCAGCGTCCAACACAGCAGTCGTATTGTGATACAGGCCCTGTGCTCTTTTTTCAAAGAGGGAGGCGATGATCACAACACCCAGTTCACCTGCTACTTTCTGCAATGCATCTGTAGATGGACCAGGAATAGGCTCGGCGAGAGAGAAGTTGTCGTAATTCTCTTCATCACAAAAATACAGGGAAGTAAACAGCTCCTGTAAGCAAACGATCTGTGCACCTTTGGCGGCAGCAACTTTTACCTGCTCAATTGCTTTGGCAAGGTTTTCCGCCTTATTGGCCGTACAAGTCATTTGCACAAAACCTACTTTGACTTTTGACATTTACCAGTGTTTAAATTTGAAAAAGAAGGGGCAAATTTACAGAATTTTTAGAAGAAACTAAACCCTACATGCCAACCAAACCAACAGTAAAGGTTATCGCTGAATTTAATGGCCCCATATGGACCCGGTATCTTCGTCTTGTATCCCGCCACGTTGGCATTCTTATAATTAAAATACATGGTAAATGCTGGTCCTATAAAGATCCTCGCATTTTTACCGATCTCCTTATTCCATGCCGTTTGTAACCGCGCTATAGTACCTATCGTCTCCCAACTGCCCAGGTACAGGTTCTGCTCCGTAATCTCTACACTATAATCCTTAAAAGACTTTCCTATACCATACCCAAAACTATATGCCTTCGACCCCTCTATAAAACTAGCTCCCGCCAGCATGAGGCTATATAAGTTCTTATTTCCGGACTTGAACGCCAGGTTGAACGGTAATAGTTCTGTATTATATACCAATAACTGGTGGTACCCCCTGCGCACTATACTGACCACCCCGATACTATACCCATCAGAAGAATCTGCATAATTGACCACACCTATCTGCACACCTTTCAGGACCCGCGTTATATTCAACACACCAGCCGCCTGAACTCCTTTCGTTGTATCAGCCACGTTGAACACGCCTGCGGCCTGCACACCATTTTCCGTCATCCGCGTCATATTTCCTATTCCTGCCGCCATTACCCCATAACTATCCTTCCAATAAATATTGAACACACCCGCGGCTCCCACACCCCTCGTCACACCGGTAGACATATTAAAGATCCCCGCCAGCTGCACGCCTTCATAGCCCCTGGCAGTGATATTACCAAACCCCGAAGCCTGTAATCCTTTCACGGAATCCATGACCTGGTTATGCAAGCCACTCAGCTGCACACCTTCCATTTTCCCACCCACCACATTGAAAAGTGAGGCAAACTGGGCATATTTCACATCTTTCTGGTCTATATTAAATGCCCCGGATATCTCCACACCATTCAACCCTGCTGTATACCCCCCAATGAAGTTCAACGAGATCTTATTCACCACCTGGGAACTCAACTTACCATGTGTACCCAAACCGGGTATTAAAGACGACTGATAAGGTTGATCTGCAAAAAATCGGCTCAGGTTCAAAGACTGCATACGTTGTTTGGAAGTCAGGAAGACCTTTCCAAACCAGGTCTCACTCACCCGTGAATACTGGTTCACATCCACCGTAGTCAGCATGATCGGCGCCGCAGGCTTAATGCTCACACTGATCTCCTGGTCATACCCGCTCGCCACCATCATGATGGTATCTTTATAGAGCTCCTTACTCACTGTCAGCATCAGGGGCAAAGGGCGTTCCTTCTCCCTGAGTCGCAGGCGGTAATAACCCTGCTCATTCGTCATGGTCGAGATCAGCTGTACCCCTTCGTATACACTCGCATTATTCAGCGGTTTCCCGTTGCTGGCGTCTGTAACATGCCCGCTCACATAGAACCACTTTTCCCTGTTAGGTTGCAGCAACACCTGGCTGCCCGCGTCTTTATAGGCCATGCTTCCCTGGAACAACTGGTCCAGTACCTGCTTTACCGTTCTATTATTGACGCGTACCGACACAAGGCTATCGGCATGCACCATTTCACGTACATAAGAAAAGTGAAAATTACCCTGAATTTCTATTGCATCCAGCACAGAAGATATCGGCTGCCGGGTCATGGTGACTGAAACAGTCTTACTCAGGTTGCCCTGGGCGTAGCTATAGGTGACGCCGCATAGGAGGACCACAAACAGGAAAAGTTGTCTCAACAAAACGGATTATTTAAAAATTTGCGGCAAGATAGGCGAAAAAACGTTTCAATTTGGTTATTCCACCCTCATAGTGTAGGTTTGTGCCGCATTTGGTGCCTGTCACTAGATAGGCTTAAAAGGGAATCCGGTGCAAAACCGGAGCTATCCCCGTAGCTGTAACCTGAGAACGTAGTTTCGGCTCTACTCTATGCCACTGTCCACCACGGATGGGAAGGCCGCCGGAATATCAGGAAGCCAGAAGACCTGCCAGTATGCAACAGATCCATTCAGCGCTTTCGGGTGAAAAGCTTCAGGATATACTCAATGATATTACGCCTTATCATGCTGAATGATCTATTCCGAAAGGAACAATTCAACTATTACAATATTTAAACAGCATGCAAAGAAAATTACACGCATTCCTATTAGCATTCTCTGTATTATTAGTAGCATCCTGTTCAAAGGATGACGACACTGCTATTATTTCCAAAGGGAAATATGACAACGGTTATTTTATTTTAAATGAAGGTAACTATAGCGTAAAAGCCGGGGACCTGAGCTTCCGTAGTTATGATGCGGATACCCTTTCGCAGGACAACTACCTGGCAGTGAATCCTTCCGGCTCACTGGCTACCACCACCCAGACACCAGAGTATGGCACCATTTATAACGGCAAACTGTACCTCGTAACCAACTATGGCGGTCCACTGGTGGCAGCTGATGAATATTCCCTGAAAGAAAGCGCCAGAAACGCCAGTCTGCCTGCAAATGGACATGCCTTCATTGGTATTGACAACAGCAATGGTCTGCTCAGTACTGACAATGGTATCTATCCTGTAACCTTATCTTCACTGAGCCTGGGTTCCAAAATTGCAGGCATAAGTGGTGACGTCAGTGATATGCTCAAATCGGGTAACTATATATTTGCATTGACTGCCAGTGATGGCATCGTAGCACTCAAGACCAGCGACTATAGTGTAGCAAAGAATTTAGGTACCGCCATCGCAGGTTTTGCCCAGGGTAAAGATGGTTATGTATATGCAGCGCAAACAAACGCCCTGTTGAAAATCGATCCATCTACATTGAAGGTCGATACCATTACAACGTCCTTCAATGTACGTTATAATGAATTTGTTTTTACCAGCGGCTCTATTGTAGCTTCTACCCAGGAAAACGCTATTTACGTATTAAGCAGCGACCAGAAGGTGTACCGCTATGTATCGGGCAACAACAGTTCACTGGCCAGCGCTTACATCACCCTGCCTGCAGGTAGTTACTTCTATGGCAAAGGCATTGGCTACGATGCAGCGAAAAATACCCTGGTATTGACTACAAATGCCAGTGTATGGGGCAGCGATGTGAACAATACGCTTTACACTTACAGCGCCGCAGACGCTGGTTTAAAATCTACGATTACCTACACTGGCAATTATTATCCAGCCATGGTCGTGTTCCATTAATTATGAAGGAAACCAGTTTTATAATATGCCTCATTATGCTGTGCCTGCGTTTACAGGCACAGCATAATGATACGACCCATACTTTGCAGACGATTACCATCTTCTCTGCCAGACCTGGCGCCATTACGCCCGTTCAAACCCTCAGCGGAAAAGCACTGGAAAAGATGAACAGCCTCTCCGTGGCCGATGCTGCCCGGTTCTTTTCAGGCGTTCAGATCAAAGATTATGGAGGGGTAGGCGGTCTCAAAACCCTGAATGTACATAGCATGGGTACGAACCAGCTGGGCGTATTTTACGACGGCATTCAACTGGGCAATGCGCAAAATGGCACTGTAGATCTGGGCCGGTTTTCCCTTGATAATATTGAACAGATAGACCTCTACAACGCCCAGAAAGGCGTAATCTTCCAGCCTGCAAAAGGATTTGCGTCTGCAGCTTCTATTTATCTGCAAACGAAAAAACCTGTCTTTCAGGATGCTGCCACCTTACATGGTAAAGCCGGCTTTAAGACCGGTAGTTTTGGATTGATCAATCCTGCTGTGAGGATAGAGCAAAAGCTATCTGCACGCACATCTGCTGTCATCAGCACAGAATGGACCCGTGCAGACGGACAGTACAAATTCCGTTACCGCTACAATGATTATGATACCACCGCTGTTCGCAAAAATGGTGATATAGACGCATGGCGCATAGAAGCAGGTGTATATGGCAATGGCAAAGATAGCAGCAATTGGCACGTACAGGGCTATTATTATAATTCAGCCCGTGGGCTCCCTGGCCCCGTTGTAAAAGGGCATTTCGAAAACGGGCAGCGACAATGGGATAGAAATGCGTTTGTACAGGGAGGTTATAGTCAAAAATCCGACAGGTACAGCATGCAGTTGAATGGTAAGTATATGCTGGATTATGTGCGTTATCTCGATACAACCATTGTAACTACGAGCGGTCCGCTGATGAACCGTTTCCGCCAGCATGAATACTATCTGTCTTCTGCTAATCAATATCGCATCAAAGACTGGTGGGATGTGGCTCTCTCCGCAGATTTCCAGGTAAACCAGATGACAGCTGTGAACCTCGATCACTTCTCTATCCCCACAAGAGTAACCACGTTGGTAGCAGGTGCTACGCAATTACATTTCAACAGGATAGATCTACAGGGAAGCCTGCTGGCGAGTGTCATTAATGAAAGTACCAAACTTTATACGAGTGGGGGGAACAGGAGAGCTTATACCCCTGCAATGATTGCCTCCTGGCAACCATTTGCCAATCCGGCCTTGCGGGTGAGGGCCTTTTATAAGGAGATTTTCCGCATGCCTACGTTCAATGATCTCTACTACACCACTACCGGCAATCCCACGCTGAAGCCAGAATATAGCAGGCAATATGATATAGGTGGCAGTTATACAAAGACCTCCGCTGGCTGGTGGCAATACTTTGCTATTCAGGCAGATGCATATTACAGCAGGGTAACAGACAAGATCGTAGCAGTGCCGGGTAAACTCTTCCGCTGGCAGATGCAAAATATCGGGTTGGTGAATATCTACGGGATAGATGCAGGTGTACAAACCTCACCCCGGTTCTTCAAAGAAATTGGAACGAACTTCTCTCTTAAGTATACTTTTCAGAAAGCTACCGACAATAATGATCAACAGATCGTATACGTACCTTTGCACAGCGGGTCCTTTACCACCAACCTTTCCTGGAAAGCATGGGACCTGAATTATAACTTTGTGTATGTAGGATCCCGTTATTATGGCAGCGTCAATATTCCGGAGTATTATATAGCGCCCTGGTATACCCATGACCTGTCTTTGTCATGGCATATCAGTCAGCTGAAATTAACAGGAGAAATCAATAATGTATTCAACCAGTATTACGATGTAATTTATAACTATCCCATGCCGGGGCGTTATTATCGTATTACTGCCAGTGTAAATTTTTAACTGATATGAGAAAATGGATCTTCGTTTTACTGGTATTAGGTGCATGTAGAAAGAGTGGTACTGACAGCAGTTCCAGTGAGACTACGCACCTAACGGACGATACGAACCAAAGTTCCTTCTATTTATTAAATGAAGGGAATATGGGATTGAACCAGACCAGCCTTGACTATTTCAACGGGTCGAAAGGAGATTATAAACTGGATATATACGGAGAGATCAACCCTACGATAGTAAAGGAATTGGGAGATGTAGGCAACGATCTGAAAATATATGGCAATAAGCTTTATGCCGTGATCAGCGGATCGGATAGGGTAGAAGTGATGGATAAACACACCGCCAAACACCTGGGTGAGATCAGTGTGCGCAGCTGCAGGTATATTTCCTTTTATAATGGCAAAGCGTATGTGAGTTCTTATGCTGCGGCAAGTGGTAGCACCGATGGATCGGGGTATGTAGCAGAAGTAGACACGGCTACTTTTGAAGTGCTACGCACTGTGACCGTAGGCCGCCAGCCCGAGGAAATGGCGGTGACAGGCAGTAAATTGTATGTTGCAAATTCAGGCGGATATACTTCATCAAATTATGACCGCACGCTGTCAGTAATAGATTTAACTTCTTTTGCAGTAACGAAAACTATTGACGTAGCCATTAACCTGCACCACGTAAAACCTGATGGATATGGTAACCTGTATGTGACTTCCAGGGGAAATTATGCTGATATTCCTTCTAAGCTTTTTATAGTAAGTACCGCCACAAACGCGGTGACAGATTCATTGAATCTTGGTGTAAGCAACCTGGCTATACAAGGCGACTCAGCTTATATTATCAGTGTGCAATGGAGTAATAGTACAGGTGCAAATACCATTAGTTATGGCATTGTGAATGTAAAAACGAAATCAATTGTAAGCAATGGGTTCATTCAGAATCAGGCACTTACCACTCCTTATGGCATAGCTATTGATCCGGTAACGCGGGATATACTCATAACAGACGTGAAGGATTATTTGCTGCCCGGCACATTGTATTGTTTTGATAAGACCGGTGCAAAAAAATGGAGCGTTACAACTGGTAACATTCCCTCAGTGATCACCTTTATTCAATAATGTATGAGGAAGTGGTTATTTATCATATTGGGGTTGGCTGCATGTAAGAAGGACAACACAAATCCTGCTGATAATAGTAGCAAATATATCAGCACCGTATTTGAATACAAACCCGCACCAGGACAGTTTGTGAACACAAGCATAGGCGATGGTGCTGCTGCACAGCAACTGATAGGGAGCACGGAAAATGTGCTCACACTAGGGGCTTTTGGCGGCTATGTAGTATTCGGGTTTGATCATGGGGTATCGAAATTTGGCATTTACAGTAATACCATTGAAAGCCTGTCAGAGCCCGGTGTGGTAATGGTAAGCCGGGATGTAAATGGAAATGGAAAGCCGGATGATGCCTGGTATACCATTAATGGTGATCAATACAGCAGCGCTATAAAAAATTACAAAATCACTTATTACAACCCCGGTGGCTATGCAGATGTAAAGTGGAAAGACAATCAGGGTGACTCAGGCACCGTGGCTATCAATACATATCATACACAGGCGTACTATCCATCCTTCATTACAGCACAGGATTCTGTGTCTTTTACAGGAATTAAATTACCGGCTACCCTGAAGGATAGTTCAGGGGTTTATATCAATGCTGGTTTTGCCTTCGGCTATGCGGATAACTGGACCAGTGATTACAAAACGAATGGGTATAATAGCTTCGATATTGCTGACGCTGTAGATGATAATGGGAATAAAGTAACCTTGTCTTCAATTAACTTCGTAAAGGTATATACAGGTCAGAATAGCAAGGGAAATGGGACGATAGGGGAGATTTCTACAGAAATAAGAGGGGCGATTGATCTGAATATGTAATCCGGAAGTAGCCGTTGGTGTAATTTCTGTTTCAGAGATAAGACTATTTTGTACTTTATCAATATGAAAAACGTCATCTTTTTATCTCTGTTATTCTGCGTTATAGGACATGCTTCCTATTCCCAAATTCAGCCAGACAGCGTATTACCTGTTCGCGGTTTCTGTATCGGCGCACCCTCACCGGCTGGACTGAACGAATTCATTAAATTCATCGACCAGGAACTGGCACCCCGCAAGGTGAATACCCTGATTCTTCGCGTCGACTACAATTACCAGTACGAAAGCCATCCGGAGCTCCGCGGTGGAAACGAATTGTCGAAAGCTGACATCAAAAAGCTGGTAACTGTCTGCAGGAAAAATCACATCCGTTTAATCCCCCAATTCAACCTGTTAGGCCATCAATCCTGGGCTGGCAATGTCTTTAATCTGCTCATAAAATACCCACAGTTTGACGAAACACCCTGGGTAAAAATGCCGGAAAAATACGAATGGCCCAATCCCGACGGACTGTATTGTAAAAGCTATTGTCCGCTGGCCCCCGGTCTCCACAAAGTCGTTTTTGATGTAATTGACGAACTCTGTGACGTATTTGAAACCAATGCCTTTCATGCTGGCATGGACGAGGTATTTTACATAGGAGAGGAGAAATGCCCCCGTTGTGGCGGCAGAGACAAAGCAGAACTCTATGCCGGCGAGGTAACCACCCTGCGCAACCATCTGGCAGAGAAGAACCGCCAGTTATGGATCTGGGGCGATCGCCTGCTGGATGGTAAAACCACCGGCCTGGGCATGTGGGAGGCAAGTATGAACAATACCTACCGCGCCATAGACCTGATTCCCAAAGATGTAATGATCTGCGACTGGCATTACGACCGCCCGGAGAAAACACCCGCCTATTTTGCCATCAAAGGACTCAATGTGATCACCTGCCCCTGGAGAAAACCGGAATTTGCCCAGCAACAGGTAAAAGATATGATCGCTTTCAGAAATGCGGCCACACCCCAGATGAAAGACCGGTATCAGGGCATGATGCAGACCGTGTGGTCCAATGCGGAATCCTTTATGGACGAGTATTATGGCCGAAAAACACCCAAGGATACTTTGGAGAGTGCCAGCCGCTGTTTTAGGGTGATGTACAAGGATATTAATGTGGCACTGAGCAATTAATTGAAAATTAATATTTGGTAAGCGTATCTTAAAGGGTTACCTTTATCCTTTACAAATTTTTAATTTTTTCAAATGAACAACAAATTTCAAGGAACTGTAAAGTTCTTTAACGAGACGAAAGGCTACGGCTTCATTAAGCATGATGAATCCAATAAAGAGACTTTTGTTCACGTAAACGGTTTAATCCATGAGATCCAGGCAGACGACCGCGTGGAGTTCGAAGTGCAGGAAGGTAGAAAAGGATTAAACGCAGTTAACGTTAGACGTATCGACTAAGCTTGCTTTTTCATACACTGAAAGGAATATCCCGGTCCCACAAGGCCGGGATATTTGCTTTTCATAAGGCCTTTCTGCTTAAATTACAGATCAAAAGAAGAGCAATATTATGGCAGCACTATTTACGCCGCTAACGATTGGCGCAGTTACACTAAGAAATAGGATTGTAGTCAGCCCCATGTGCGAGTACAGCTCCACCGATGGTTTTGCCAATGACTGGCACCTTGTACACCTGGGCAGCAGGGCTGTGGGCGGCGCAGGACTGATCCTGACAGAAGCGATCGCCGTATCGCCCGAAGCCCGTATTTCCCCCGCAGACCTGGGTATCTGGAAAGATGAACACATCGAAAAATTAACACAGATCGTAAATTTCCTCCATGCCAATGGTGCCGTAGCCGGTGTTCAGCTGGCTCATGCCGGCAGAAAAGCCAGTACCAGCGAGCCCTGGAAAGGTATGAAACTCGTGCCGGCATCCCAGGGTGGATGGGAAAATATCATGGCCCCCAGCGCCATTCCATTTTCTGAAACCTACGGACAGCCCAAAGCGCTTGATAAAGCAGGAATCGACAAAGTTATCGGCGATTTCAAAGCCGCCGCCGTACGCACCCTCAAAGCAGGCTTTAAAGTGATCGAGATTCACGCCGCCCACGGATACCTCATCCACCAGTTCCTGTCTCCCCTGAGCAATCACCGGACGGATGAATATGGCGGTAGTTTTGAAAACAGGATTCGCCTGCTCACTGAAATAGTCAGGGCCATCCAGCAAGTATGGCCGAAAGAGAATCCCCTGTTAGTACGCATTTCTGCGACCGACTGGGTAGCAGGGGGATGGGATTTGGAGGAAGCCACCAAACTTGCCGGCATCCTGAAAGATGCAGGCGTACATTTGATCGACACCTCCTCTGGCGGGTTAGATACCAGGCAGAAAATCCCGGTAGGCCCGTTATACCAGACAACATTTGCCCAGCATATCAGGAAAGAAACCGGCATCCTGACTGGCGCCGTTGGCCTGATCACCACTGCCGAAGAAGCCGAAATGATCGTGAGTACCGGGAAGGCAGACCTGGTATTCTTAGCACGGGAAATGCTGCGGGATCCTTATTTCCCTATGCACGCGGCACATCAGTTGAAAGATGAGTCGTTTGTATGGCCGGTACAATATGAAAGAGCCAAACCAAGACATTAAGAAAAAGGGCTGTTGCAAAATGCAACAGCCCTATATTTTTAAAACCAACTGGTCGGCTTTTCTTCATCCGCAGGCAAAGGCTGGTCCGGTTCAGGCTCAGTATCTGGTGGAATCGCATTCTCCAGATCATTTACATGTTTTCGGATCGCGCCTTCTATCACAGCTTCTTCTTCCAGCTCCAGGATCAATGCCGTCACATCGCCCTTTATATAGGCTTTATTACTTATAATCGCCTTATTGGTGACATAGATATCACCATAGACTTTGCCGAAGTGGATCAGGTCTGTGGCATACACATTCCCTCTTATACTGGCGGTTTGACCTATGGTCAGCAACCCATCAGTACGTATATCGCCACGAACGGTACCATCTATGCGACCCGGAATCGGAGATTCGATAGCGCCCTGTACGGACACTTCTTTCGGTATCAGGAACATGCCTTTCCGAAAGGCATTTTTGAGTATTTCAATTATTGCAGACACGTCATATTTTTGAAACCGCAGATATATTTTCATCTTCAAACACAGAAATGATAGAGGAGGCATTGCCCAGATCCAGGCCCACACTGCGCTGATGCTTATCATCTGAGATACGCAGGGAGTTATAAAGATAACCTATACTTACAAGGTTCTCCGGATCAGGCGCCACGTCTACAGGAATAAAATCCTTGAATTCTTCCAGGAAGCAATCTGTCAGTTCACGATAATGTGCACCACCACCCATCAGGTAGATTTTGCTACAGGTTTCAAAATCCTGGTCAGTGAAATAGTTGCGCATCAGCGGTGACACCACTTCTTTATAATACTGTTTCAGCAGCGCTTTACGTGTTTCTTTGAGGTCAATACGCTTGCGGTTGGTAAAGATGGAACCCTTCATGAAGGCATCGTCCAGCTGATGCTCATTCTTCATATCCAGGTAATATGTCTTATTCAGCTCACGGGCCAGGTTGTTAATAGCATATTTGATACCGTGAGAACTGAAGCAGGTACGGTTAATTAAACCATCGGCCGTGGCCAGCCCACCTTCGATGGTACCGAAACCAAAGCTCACCGCAATGAAGTTGTCATTCTTTTGCTCATTGAGGGTCTTCTTTAAACCAATAATACCCCCTACAATTTCAGGAATTACCTCAAAGCGTTCAATATCCAGCATCCCTTTTTTGATCGTGCCTTTATTGTTGAAAGTCTGCGTATCATATTCTATCAGGAAATGTCTTTTACTCAGGAATTGTTCTGCTGCTCCTTTGTAAATATTATAGGTAGAAAAGGGGAATCCCATGGTGATAGACAGCGGTTGTTGCACCTTGTCCAATACATTGACCAATGCAGCTTTGAAGAGTATTTCATAATCGTCTTCCTGGGGAGCCGCATTAGTGATACGCCCCGGGTTGATGCCACCTCTTCTGGCAAGGTTTCCAACGATGTACCAGTTATCGTCTTTTTTGATCTTTAAACCATTCAACAGGTCTTTTGAGGAGTTTTCTGTGTTACCATACGCTGACTCGAACACGCTGGGAAAACTGATGGCAGATACTTTCATGATGCAGGATTATATGATTAAAACTTTCTAAAGTTTACAAAATTTTCTACCTGGGCAACCTGGAAACAGGGGAACCAATCGCTACAATAGCGGGAAGGGATTATTATTCCCGCACTACAATGACATTAAATATATAAAATAATATTAAACATATCCTAAAACAAATTCGGATATAACTGAAAATTATTGGTAATCAAGCGGGCAGAGCATAACGAAAACCCGCTTCAGCCCCGGGGCTAAAACGGGTTTTCACAGGGCAGTTACTCAGTTACATAATTGAACTCATATCTTGCTGTGTCATAGATGGACCAGTCCATAAACCCCCTCAGCATGGTGCCCATAGCATCCAGGTGGGTCTGTATGGCGGTATCAATCCTGATCCCAAATGAAGGTAACTGTGCCTTTAATTCATTGAATTGTGCAATCTCCCGGTCGTGGATCCGGGCTGTCTCTTCGATGGCCTGTTCAAGGGAAATGTTCCTTTCGTGTTCAATCACTACCACCAGGTTGTGCTCATCTCCATGCTCCAGCTCTTTGGAGAGCGAAAAAAGGTCGTTTGACCAGCAGATTGTTCTGCGCGCCAGTTCTACCAGGCGCTGGAATTCTTCATTTTGCAGCACAAAAACAGGCAGGTTCTGTTTGGTAGCTACTTCCAGCAGATCTGTAGCCAGGTTGGCCGCCGCAAAATAAGGCCGCATTTTCATGTATTGCAGCATACTCGGATGCCGTTGTGCACGGGAATTTTCTATTTCCCACATCCCCGCCTCAAATACCGCCTTCAGGCTAAGGGTGAACTGGCACTGCCAGGAGGCACTGCTCAACCGGCGCATCTTTTCCCAAAAGTCGCTGAAAGCCGCCATGATCGGGTTTACTGAAACAGGTACCCGCTTGTTGAATCGCAATACATTCACAAATCCCCCAATGATACCCTGTACATAATCCGCAGTTCTATAATCTGCGGTCTCTGAAGAAGCATGGTCCAGCAGATCGTCCATAACAAAAAGCAGGGAGTTCAGGTTGTTGGCTGCGCAAAGAAAATCGTAATCTGCATCCGGATAAGTCCTGCATGTCATCCAGGCAAATTTGTAATTCGCATACTTCTCGTACAATTCCTCCCCAGACAGGAGCTGAAATCGGTGTAGCCAATTGGTAGTGTGCCTGTCTACCCGGTCTACAAATGGACTGATCCTTGACTCAAAAGGACAGTAAAGCTGCGGAACATTAATAGTCTTCATACTTGTGTGTGTTTTATGAGTGAAAGAAAAACTCGCTTGGATTAGTTTCGGGATAGCACTGCGGGAACTCCGCAGCAGCACAAGAGAAGACATTCAAAAGTATAAGTACGGCATTAACGACTATGAGCCTGGCGAAGGCTGAGTAAATGACAGCATATTACGGGTTGTAAACCAATATTATATAACGTGAAGTTACGGGAAGTACAGGGATTAAAACAGGGAGGGGAGTTTGAGGCAGCTGTTGATTTCCTGGGTCAGTAAGTTGAAATCGATGGGTTTTGTAATATATCCGGCTATGCCTGCATTCATGAGAGCGTCTTTGGCTTCCTCAAAAACATCGCCGGTGGTGATGATAACGGGAACATCTTTTAAAGGCGGTATAATGGCTAATTTCTTCAGTAAAGTAAGCGCATCCATATCCGGCAGATGACTGTCGAGCAGTACGATATCAGGTGGCTGCTCCTGCATGATGGTAAGCGCCTGTTGCCCGGTAGATGCAGTCTGTAAATGGCAGCCCAGGCTGGAAAGATAACGCGTCAGGTAAATCTGGCTCATCTGGTCGTCTTCCACAATCATCATGCGGATGTTCGTAAACGAAGGCAGGGGCGGCATTTCCTTCATGACCGGCAGCGCAGGCTTATTGCCTTCAAAGGCTACCAGCGGGAAGGCAATGCAGAACAAAGTACCTTTTCCCGGTGCACTATCCGCCGTAATTGTACCTCCTAGCAAACTTACCAGGTAACGGGCAATGTGGAGCCCCAGCCCGGTCCCGTTCGAGAAATCACTCTTGCCGGAAAAAAACGGATCAAAGATCTTTTCCAGCTGCTCCTTATCCATCCCTTGCCCCGCATCCCTGATGCGGATGTAACAAATGTTCTTTTCAGTAGACACCTGGATGCATACCATGGAATTGTCCGCAGTGAATTTTATAGCATTGAAAAGGATGTTGTTAACGATCTGTGTCAGCTTCACTTTATCACTGTTAATCTGTGCAGGCATCTGCTGTCTGTCATAATCCAGCACGATTTTGACGCCCTTATTTCGTGCAATGTACTGGCTGGTGATCACGATATTGTCAATCCAGTTTTTGACATCAAATGGCTCGCGAAATACTTCATGAATTTTACCTACTTCAATCCTCGACAATTCAAGTACATTATTGATAATTTCCAGTGCATGATAACTGGCTGCACACAAATGCTCTGCCGTAGCACGGATAGGCGCCAGTTCCTGCTGCGATTTACTTTGTATTAATAATAACTGGCTGATTGAATGAATGGCATTCAGCGGCACGCGAATTTCATGATTGGTTTCCCGTACAAATACGCTCTTGTAGTCATTGGCCTTTTCCAGCTTTTCACCTCGTTCTCTCAGCTCCGCCACCAGTATGTCATTCTGGTTAACATAAAATGCGATGATGAGGATATTGAGACTAAATACCACTACGATAGCCGAGAAATGTATGATCCGCTGATTGGTATAGCCAAAGGTCAATGGCGTGATGATGTGCAACTCATCGTTTACCTGTAGCAAGATCACAACCGCTATGGTCAATGCAAGTGATATTGCCCGGTACTTCCTGTCTTTTATAATGAGAAAACTGGTACCTATCAGAAAGATGGCCAGCAGACTCGCTTCTACAACAGCCGATAAAATAATACCAAAATATAAGGTGGCTATATTGGGAATTAACTGGGCCAGGAGAGCGGCAAGATTATATTTCCCTTTGCTGTTGATCCAGATGATCGTGAAGTAAGCTACCCCCTCCAGGGAGGCAGCGACCAGGATTTCTATTTTCCCGGAAATTGCATAAAAGAACCATGCAAAGAAAGTCACCAACAACCCAATAATCAGCGACATCGTATTCACCTTGATGATACGGGTTCGCAGGTCCAGGTCATCCACATCTGACCCTGTGTGTGTAATAGTTGTAAGTGTATCTCTGAAGTGCATTCGCTTTTGGGTTTATTACAGCACGGCTAAACTTGTCCTAATTAGTTGAGCCTGATCAATTTACTGCAATATAACGAACTATAACATACAAAAATCGCTTCCGCCCGGGGGGCAGAAGCGATTCGCGCAAATTAATATATTTACCAGGAGTTGAATGTTAAATTATTTAAACTCGCTGTCACTCAGTCCACTGTTGATTTTTACCTCACTCACCTTGAAATTGATCTGCTGGTTGCCACCAATTGTATTGACAAGTGTGAATGGGAATTTAACCCCGCTAACATCCTTGTAATCACTGAATTCCAGCATACCGGTTACCTGGTCGCCCTGCCTGTTCACGGACTTCACCTTGTAATAAGTAGCTGCATCATAATACAGTTCTATCACTTCACCATCTGGCTCTGTCACGGTTATTTTGTAAGCATCCTTGCCGTTTACCTGGTCCAGGTCGGGAGACAGTGTAACCTTAGCGCCATCGCTCAGGTATTGTCTTTCAGGAATAATTTCCAGGCTGGATTTCAGTGCTTTTTTCATATCTGCATCCACCGGCATCCTGTTTCCCATTTGCTCTGCAATCACGCTGTCGCCATTGATCACCAGGCGGCTGGCATGTGCTCCCATGGCTGCGATGTAGATATCCATGAAGTATTTATCAGGAGATTTGTACTTCTTCACCATAGAGATCTCTGTACCCTGTACGGAGCCCAGGGCAGACATTGACTGATCCTTGATGGCATTCAGTTTGTCAATACCACCGATTGCGGCATAATAACGGTTGATGACATCTGTAGCGGTGGTACCTGCTGCTACTTTACGTACTTCACCCTTCCATACATTGTTAGAAGGATCCACATCAGGTAAGCCTTTGGCAGGATCGATCACCACACCTGTCAGTTTGGTAGTTGAATTATACCTGAACGTCCAGGTACCGGAACGTTGCCAGATTTCTGCAGGCAGGCGTACCGTATCTGTCTTACTATTGCTGTCGGTGATGGCCAATACAACCGGCAGTACCAGCTGATCACGGTTTTCGATGGTAATCAGGGCACCTTTGGCAGGATCGCCGTTTATATATTTCACATCTTTTACCGCCTGGTCCAGTGCCCAGTTTTCCAGGAACCAACCGCGCCAGAACCAGCTCAGGTCTTCACCTGCCGCATTTTCCATGGTACGGAAGAAATCCCATGGAGTAGGGTGCTTGAACGCCCAGCGTTTGATATAAGTACGAAACGCGAATTCAAAACGCTCTTTACCTAAGATATAATCACGCAGAATAGTCAATCCTGCAGCAGGTTTAAAATAAGCTGCCGTACCGAGGTAACTGTTCTGAATCACGTCCGGAATCGTCATGATCGGATCAGTGCCAAACATACCACGGCCGGTATTCTGTACCTGCATAGGAGAGTAGTATTCCCCCTTGTTGAATGCTTCGGTAGAACCCTGGTTGATAAAGGTGTTAAAACCTTCATCCATCCATGCGTATTTACGTTCGTTGCTACCCACAATCATCGGGAACCAGTTGTGACCAAACTCGTGGTCGGTTACCCCCCAAAGACCGGAACCGGTGCTGCGCCAACTACAAAATACAATACCCGGATATTCCATACCACTGATACTGCCTGCTACGTTAGTAGCTACAGGATAGGTAAACTCAAACCATTGCCTGGAATAAAACTCGATACAACCTTTTACAAATTCAGTAGATCTGACCCAGCCATTCGGACGCTTGATCGCCTCTGCCGGATATACTGACTGTGCCAGCGCCTTTCTGCCACTTGGCAGGTTCAAACGTGCCGCATCCCATACAAAGGCCTTGGAAGCAGCCCAGGATACATCTCTCGCATTCTTACACACAAAGTGCCAGGTCAGGTTACCTTTGCGGCTGCCAGAAGGGTTCACGACTTCGCTGCTATCCCGGATCATGACCGTTTTGTCGCTTTTATAAGCCTGCGCCAGGCGTGCCTGTTCTTTGGCAGTGAGTACTTCGGCACTGTTTACCAGTTCGCCGCTACCTACTACCACCAGGCCTGCAGGAGCTGTGATCTTATAGTCGAAGTTGCCATACTCAAGGTAGAACTCTGCTGCACCCTGGTAAGGAATGCTGTTCCAACCCAGTACGTCGTCGTATACTTCCATGCGGGGATACCATTGCGCAATCTCGTACACCCACCCATTCTGGGTAGTGAGGCGCCCCATACGGTCAGTACCGTATTGCGGAATGTCGAAAGCATACTGAATTTTTATTTGTAATGCAGCACCATTGGCAGCCTGTGGCTGAGGCAGGAAAATCTGCATACGTGTATCATTGATCAGGTACTTTACAGCAGTCGATTTACCATTGCTCACTACAGTTACGGATTTGATTTCATCGCCCTTGGTGTAAGTCTTATTGGCAAAACGGCCCCCGGTTACCACAGCAGTAGCACTACCACGGCTATCTTCCCTGAAGATGTTCTGATCCAGCTGTAACCAGAGGAAAGGCAGCTTGTCAGGACTATTGTTAGTATATGTAATCGCTACAGAACCTGTCACCCTGTGCGCACCAGTATCAAGGGTGGCATTGATAGCATAATCCGCCTTATTTTGCCAGTATTTATGGCCGGGAGCACCGGAAGCGCTGCGATACTCATTGCCGTTTGAAGGGTAGAATAGTGGATTAAATGCCGCATGCGGATCGTATTTGGGGGCTTCTGTCTGGGCCATGGCCGGACCCGCCAGACTTGCTCCTAACAGACAAAAAAGTAAGAACTTGTTGCTTCTCATTATATCATTCAATTATTAATAATAATGCATAAATATAGTAAAAGGGCTGAAAGGACAAGTAAAAAAGGATAAAGGGCAAACAATCAGTTTGTTCCAGTTAAACATTTGGGAAATTAATTATACATTTACATCCTTAACCTTTTACTTTACCTATGAGATATATCCGGCAAGGCACCCGCCTTCTTGCCCTGTTATTTGCATCACAACTTTCCGCGCAGGTACCACAGGTACAACTCAGTAATAGCTTTCCCGAACCGGGCGATGGGTTTGATAAAATTCTCCTGCTTGACAATAGCTATACCGCTTATCTACACTTTGATAAGAAAGCAGGTATCATCGTCAACATGTACGACGCTCAGCACAAGGTAACGGCTACGGATACAGTAACCAGTAAACTTTTCGATGTAAACGCACTCAATGACACCGAGATAGATGGTATCTATGAAATAAATAACCAGGTAGTAATTTTCCTGCAGCAACTGGAAAAATTCAAACCACGCCTCTACAGACTGGTACTGGACGGCAAAACCGGTCAGCTGGTAAGAGAAGACCAGTTAGGAGAACTGCCCACTATTCAACACAGGGATGTAGTGGTGCAGGACAACTATGCCTCCCACGACTTCTATGTTGCCAAAGACCCTCACAGTAGTTATTATGCCGTTGCTGCCTTTGCAGGTGGTGAACTGGATCGGAAAGAAGCACCGGGCGAAAGGGTACAGGTTTACCAATATTCACCTGATCATCAGCAGATTGGGCATAGTACTTACTACTTGCCTGCAGCTGATTTCCCTTATCATAGTTTCCTCGACATGACCGTGCACAAAGACCAGGTCTACCTGGTAACGGCGCCGCTGCGCATTCGCAGGAATGTAAAAGATACCGCCTGTATGATAGCCGTTTCCTCCATTCATGATACTGTGGTAAAGCATCAATTGCTGCCATATACCGCCAATATGCAGGATATTCATGCCAATATCCGGTATATTCCTGCTTCTCAGAAGCTGGTACTTTTGCTCACCAGTGCCACCGGCAAGGGCACTAAAACTCCTGGTGTAGATATGGTGCTCAGTTATCTGGACGCCAGTACATTAGAAGAATATCGTCATCAGCCCCTGACCCTGGATAAAATCAGTGCTTATGCCCAGCAACAAATGAAATATACAGGCGCCTATTCCGGTGTACCACAACGCATGTTGACGAATGAGGATGGTAGCATCACCCTGCTGCTGGAAAATATAACCCTGTTCAGTTCCGGCAATGCCAATGCATGGAATAATATGCATACCAATATGAATGATATTGGTATCATGACCCTGGATAGTGCCGGTACTGTGCAATCAGGTATTGCACAAATCAAAATGCAGGTGGCAAACGGGCTCTATGATCCAATGTTCCTGTATCGCAGAATGAAAGGACAATGGATGTTCCGCAACAGGATCCAGGCATTGAATACCACACCATTCCTGTCATTTGACTACCTCACTACGGAACGTGGTAAGTATATCATTTTCAACGATTACCTCCAATACCTGGACCCGGGAGGTGTGTATACGGATAAGAAACCCCTGCGTTATCTCACTGAAGCTAATACCGTTTGTTATAATAATGCCGGTGAAAGATTGTTCCTTTTTGGTACACCTGAAACCTTCAAAGGCTTCTATACCATGCTGGGCGCCAGCGATTTTAAGCAGGATAAAGGGCAGTATGTGACACTATTGATTACGAGAAAGGGAGAGACGAAAACAGCAAATATTGCCTGGGTGCAATTTTAAATAGAAAGGCCGCTCACCATACAGAGCGGCCTTTTTTATGCTGAAAATTGTTTTCACTATATTGGTGAAAACGCCCTCTTTCTATTCTATATATTTCGTGAGTGTGGCATGCAATGCCTTGAACTCAATCGGTTTTACCAGGTATTCATTCGCCCCCGCATTGATCATTTCTTCACTGGCCTCATTAAAAGCATCTCCACTGGCTATAATAACCGGCACATTTTTCAGCACATCATCCTCGCGGATATGCGCAAGTGTATCTTTGCCACTCATGCCCGGTATGTGTGCATCCAAAATGATGATATCCGGTTTGGACGCCCTGCCCAGCAGCATACCTTCCACACCATCACTGGCCAGCATAACCCTGCTACCCAGGCTGCAGAGAAACCGTGACAGTACCATCTGGCTCATTTTGTCGTCTTCAATAATCAGGATGCTGGCAGCATTCAGGTTCAGCATTCTTTCCGGCCATTGTTTCAGATCCTTGCCTGGCAGCATCTCCGCACTTTCCAGCGGCAGGCATACAGTGAAAGTAGTGCCAATGTCTTTCTGGCTCTTTACTTCTATAGTACCACCCATAGCTGCGGCCAGGTGACGGGTGATGTGTAACCCCAGGCCGGTGCCTTCCAGGAAAATATTCCGCTCTGATACGAACGCCTCAAAAATAGTCGCCTGCCTGTCTTCACTGATACCTTCTCCCTGGTCAGTTACGGTAATATACAACCGGCCTCCCTTCGGGAAAATATGAATGGTAACACTGCTTTCTGTCGCGGTAAACTTAATGGCATTTGACAGGAGGTTATTGAGCATCTTAGTGAGCAACAGCTTGTCGAACAGGAGGAATTCCGGTACATCTTCCGAAATATTATACCGGATCCGGACCATTTTTACCCCGGCAATATATTGATGAATATTCACCACATTATCCAGCCATTCCCTGATATCCAAAGAAGAGTTTTGTGCCGTATCTGCCTTACCGGCTTCGATCCGTGAAAACTCCAATACATTGTTAATAATTTCCCTGGTATTGAAACTGGCGGCATACAGGTGATCTGCCAGCAGGCGGATGGGAGCGAGGTTTCTGTCCTGCGCTACCTTGAGCTGTAAGAGCTGACTGATACCAAAGATGGCATTCAGCGGGGTGCGGATCTCATGACTTGTTTCGCGCACAAAAACGGTCTTGGCATCTGTGGCCCTCGCCAGTCTGGCCGTGAGTGCTTCCAGGTCAGCATTGTGCAATCGTACCGTTTCCAGCATTTCCTGCACATGCAGCATTTCCCGGTTGCGCATCCGATCTACATGCTTTACATAAAAGGAAAACACCATCAGGTCCAGGATCAGGATAGATGGAATAGTCGCCCAGCGAATGATGAATTCAATGGGAAAAAAAGCCGCAATATCCAATACGGGGGGATAAAAACCAAAGTACATATTGATTTCACCCGCCATAAAACAGCCAATAGTAATACCGATAGTTACCCTTCTCAGAAAAGGTTGCTGAAATAGCAGTAAGGATAACCCAATCAGGAAAATAAGCAGGAGGTGCACTTCTGTGACCCGGCCCATGACCGCACTGTAATATTGAATGGTCACATTGTGGACGATGATCGTGAGCACGCCGGCGAGGGTATGTTTTCCAACCCCGTTCAGGCAGATGATGGAGACAAAGGCAACGGCTTCTGCAAGGGCCGGCCAAACAAAAATCTGGTTTCCAATCAGATAGTGACAGCAAATACTGAAGGATAAGGACATAACAGCACAGGTCAGACATAGCGTATTCACGATCCGGATAGTTCGCTGTGTGTCTTCAACCTCCTGCAATGAAGTTCCCTTCACGTTACTGCAACCAGTAGTAACGATTCGTTGTAGTAGGTTCATGTACCGATATTTTAAATTAACGGAACATAACATTTTCATAGACTTAACGACAAGTTCCCGGCTTGTACAGAAAATCCAATCAATGTAATGATATCAGAGTTAAGAAGCAGGCAATGAGCTGAAACTGATTAATTTTGGGGCGGATAGCTACAATTGCTTTTACAGTTTAGGTAATAAAAGGAACCCCTTTGTCATACATTTTCATGGCGATTTGTTTTGTGATAACGGAGAAACTACGTTGATTAAGCTTCTTTTTTACAAAAAAACAGAGGACAGTTAGCTTGTGTGATCAACTAAAAAATTAACAGTTGATGACGCAAAATAGTTCAATTGTGATAGGAAATAGTTAATGAGGGGTTAATGGAGGAAAATTGTTGTTTAAACAGGGATGCATCATAGGTTTGATACATCCCCGTTTTTTCTGGCGGAGTGTAGATATTACACCACATTCCACCAATTATTATCGTCTTTTTTGGGCTGATTCTTTTCCGGAGCAGGTGCACCCGTCATCATAGCACGTGCCTGGGCTTTAATATCGTCCCGCTCCAGGAGTAATTTGAGTTTATCTTTCAGTTGGCGGCCGGTTTCAGGTTTTACCATGGCCACATAGTTGGCAAAGCCTTCCATACTGCTGATAATGTTGCCATTGCCCCATTGTTTATTTGCCAACCCTGATACACCAATCTGGTGGAGCAAAGCCCTGAATTGACGAAGGGTTTCCCTGTCCAGGCTCAGTTTTTCATTTACCACAATCCCGGTTACCTCTCTTTTATCGCCCTTGCGCATCACCTTCAATTTATCTGGATGCAGGTGGAAGCCTTCTTCTTTTACAACCTGTTTTACAGACCAGAGCAACTGGCCTATTTTGTCTGCAGGTTCGCCTTTGGTAGAGAAAGTCATATCGTCGGCATATCTGCTATAAGTATACCCAAATCTTTTTGCCAGCCCTTCAAAACGCTTATCCAGTCCATAGCAGATGAGGTTTGTGATGGCCGGACTGCTGGGCGCACCCTGCGGCAGGTGGCGGGGCGTATTGGCCACAAAGTATTCCCTGCCATCCAGGGCTACCTGGTCTACTTCAGGTTCAGTACACAGGAGGCCGAGAATGGTGGCCAGTTGTTCACTGTAACCCAGTTTAATAAAGAGCCCTTTTACACGTTTATATTCGATAGTCGGGAAAAAGTCTTTGAGATCTATATTGATCACCACTTCCTGGCCCACGTGATGAGCAGCATTTGTCACGATAGATTTGCCGGGTACGAACCCATGTGCGGCATCACTGTTTGGTACCTTATAGAGGATATTTTCCAGCACCCAGTACTGCGCTGCTTTCAGTTGTGGCATAGGAGCAGAGATCAATCTGCGGCCACCTGACTTTTTAGGCAGATAAAAGCGTTTGTAATGGGAGATGGTACCTACTTTCCTGTCAAATGCCAGGAAGCGTAGTTTACCAAGGGTAATACCCATGGCAGCGGAGAGCTGTACAGCATCGTGGAGCAATGGGAGGCCGAAGCGTTGTAACTGTTCAGTATTGGAAGTGGTTTTATTTAAGCCTGCAGAAACGTCTTCACCGAGGTAGACGATGGATTTCGTTTTTTCCTCAGCCCAGGCTGCGGCTCGCTGCTGGCGTTTTTCTTCATTCCGTTTTTTGGTCTCAGCACGTTTGGCTTTGGCAGCAGCCATGCGGGCTTTGCGCATGTCGGTGAGCACCCGTTGTTTATTCCTGTATTTGGCTTGTTCGCTGAGGAGTTGGTTCAATTCTCTGCGCAGCTCACCTTCTTTCCGAATAAATGTTTCGGGTACATCAGGTACCTTTTCATTTTTCGCCCAGAAGCCAAGGCGCATCATTTCATCCAGGATTACTTCTTCTTTGGAGGAAGCACGGATCTTATCATATAATTGTTGACGGGTCAAACCTGCTGACATAATTCCAGTTCAGATAAAAATGATGAATGAATGTAAGCAGGGGAGCAGAAGAGAGAGAGAGCAGTTATTTTGTAAAGAGGAAATGGCCTTCGTGCAAGCCTTTGACTAAATCAATCAACTCCAGGGAGGGGCGTACTAGTGGTGAATTTAGGGCCCCTGGGGCGAGTACTGTAAATTCATCACTAGTACGCCCCTCCCAAAGTAAAGATTGCATTTAGTGAAGCATGTATAGTCATGTTACCTGAATGACGAAACATCATTCGTCCCTTTTACGGGCGCAAGTGCAATCATTTCCTCTTTACAAAGAACTTTTATTTCTGAAAACAGGATTCATCCTTGTTTTCCTGAAACTTTATTACGGGATTAAAGGTACTTTCTTTTCTTCAATTTTCTGCTATTCCCTGCTATTTTTTTTATGCTTTTTGTTTTTCCTGCTCGTATGCCATTCTCAATGCCAGCATATGTTCACAGGGGCCTTTGTGCAACTTGTTCATCTGGTAGTGATTACAGTCGCAATGTGCGGTCGCCATACGTTCATCTGCATCGATCACTATAACGGGACGGTATGAACGATGCTGTGCCGCTACCACACCTTCCAGTTGTAAACCGGCACCCGGTACTTCCTTAGCGGTGTACTTTACCTTGCCCACAATCCTGCTGGCAGCAGCTTCTGCCGGATTGGAGAAGCGTAATGCATCTAAAGGCAATGGATCCCGGCTCAGTTCACGCAGCCGGTAAAAACCTGTATGTAAATCATAAATTGCTTTTCCTGCCTGTGTATAGATCCCCAATGCCGCCAGTACTGCTGCTTTGGGAGTACCTGTACGTGCAGCTATCTGTTCGGGTGTACCAAACCAATGTTGCTGCAGATCTCCATAAATAACCTGTTTGGTCGCATCATCTACAATACCCCTTGGCGCCATGAGGTCAAATTGGCCACAGCGTGACCAGTCGTTTGCCGTCCAGCCGGACAAACCCAGTGTGAACTGCATATCTCCCAGGTCTGCGATATAAAAAGAAGGCAGCCCATTACCTGTAAGGTGAACAGTAAATTTCTTTGCCACAGGAATGAGCCGTTCCAATATCAGGAGACGGCGGCGGCCCCATATCCGGATCTCCCTGCGCTGTGCACCGGTATATACTGACCTGGCGCAAACGATCACCGTACCCCAGGGATCAAAAATGGCTTTTACTGGCTGACCGGGTTCCAGTATGAAACGAATGGAACGGGGCCCTTTCTTCTCCTTGAAACGACGCAGTTGCTGGCAGAAGTTATACACGTCCATCGGATGCAGGTCAAAGCTGGCAGCGGGCAAGGTCATGGCTGAACTTACCTGCAGGAAACCTCTCACCCAACTATCAGGCAGGTCTATCTTTACTTCTTTGAAGAGTTCTTCCTTTGTCGTTTGCACAGCAAAGCCGGAAGGATCTACTGTAAAAGTGGTTTCCTTATAATCACGGATCTTCTGGAACTCATTATAGAGATTCGCAGAATAGTCGATATTGGTCGTACCACATTGAAATTCGTTGACCTCTTTGAATACATTGTAACTGGCGCTCAGTTTGCCGTAAGCCGATTCATCCTGGCTAAAGCACTCGAAAAAGATTTCGTCCGGGTGTACACTGATCACCGGGTCCAATACAAACCAGGCATCCCTGTCTTTCTGATACAGGTAGTCGAAATAATTACGGCGGGCTTTGTAATAAGGAGCCATTAGTTTGTCCCGCTCCGCATTTACAGCAGTCAGCTCTTCAGTGATCAGTTTGATTTTGTGCTGGGCTGCTGCTGCATCATACCCGCCCATGAATTCGGCCAGCCACACAGCTTCCTGTTGCGCTGCCCATTCTTTATACTCCGTTTTATCTTTGGGCTTGAATCGCAGATCTGACACAACTACATCGTGCAATGCAGAAATAGCTTCCCTGAAGGCGAGTTTTTTATGCAGCTTTCCGTTGAAGAAAGTTGGCTCCCGTCTTGTATCAGGTGAAAATGAAATTCCTGCTGATGTAGCATTGCTATATACCTGCGTGCTGCCGCTATATCTATAATTGAATAACATGTGATCAGGGTTTAAGATGAATGCTCAGGAATAGCGATGAATTGAACAGGCAGCATAATATCAGGGTATTGCTGGTGAATATTGCGCATGATCCGGATACAACGGGCTTTGTCGCCAATAGCCACCGTTGCAGAGATATGTGCAATGATCCCGGCAATGTATTGCGCCGCTGCATCAGATTTCAGGGATTCCTGTTCCAGGAATGCAAAGATGCGTTCTTTGGCTACTCTTGCCTTATTGACCCTGGACAGTACAGAGCGGAAATAAAACTCAAGTTCCTGCAGACGTTCCAATTGACCAGCAGCATATTGTGCCAGGTAATTGGTTGCAAATGTCTGCATATTTACTCCCGGATGCTGACTGAGTTTCAGGAGGTAACTGAGACCGTCTTCTGCTTTGAAGAAACGGGTCAGCAATTCCCTGCCGAATGCCTGTACGATTGGGTGTACGCTATCTGCAATGGCAACGAGTGTTTCCGGTGTCCAGTCTTCATCCCTGAAGTGGGTACGGAAAAACTGCATGGCAAATGTGCGGGTATCATCCCATTTCGCATCCAGTAAGCCGATAGCATCATCTCTTTCGTAGCGGATGCGTGGAAGCTGCTGCTCAAAGAAACGCCAGCACCATTCGCGTACTTCTCTTAGCTCATGATTCCCGGTAGCAATTACCTGTTTGAGGGTTAAGGCTGCAGGTGGAATATATTTTTCCAGTACCAGCACACCAAATGCCTGGGTAGCGCGGTAGTTGGAATAAGTAAGTCTTAATGCAGTGGCCTTGTCAATATCGTGCAGGTGACCAACCAGTTCATTGCCCAGTATATTGGCAATGTCATTGTGCAAACCCTCGGAAGTCTCGGTACGCATGAGCAAGGGAACGAGTTCATTCACCAACCATACCGCGAGGTCGTTGTATTCCTTTACAAGCCTTGCCAGTACCGGGCGAATGCCCTGGCGAACATCGGTGTAAGACGCGGTGCAAACCTGCAATAACAATGCAGGGCGGGTGATGAGTGCATCATTGCTCAAACTGCCTAATATTGCAATACCACCTTCTCTTACAGGCTGGTAGGCATTTTCAAGGATGCCTGCTATCAATTCGTCAGATAACTGAACCGGTTGTTTTTGCAATAACAAGAGGCGTACCCCAAATGCTTCTGCAGGTGGAATACCAGATTGCAACAGGTCTGCTACGACTTTGGTATCTATTTCCTGCAATGCGGCTACCAGGTATTGCTCCAGCACGCGGCAACCTTTATTGAGCAGGTTGTACACCGCTTCATTTGGTTGGCGCTGTGCCAGTAATATGCTGACGGCTCTGCCTATTATCACACGGCTCTTATCCAGCGGCAGGAGCGTGGTGGAGAGGCGGTCTATCGCAATTTGTCTTACATCATCATAAGCTGCAAAGATCAGCGCAGCAATAAATTCCGTATCCTGGAAACAGAAGCCGATATGCGCCCTGATCCATTCAATACCCAGTTCACGGGCTTCACTGAATGGGCTGTTCATCATGGCCACAAAGAGTGGGAGAGAAGGAGCTGCCGGGTTATATTTTTCTTTGGCCAGTGATAAACCGAACCGCTGCGGAATCTGGTATGGATTAATCAGCAGACCGGCGATGACATTGGCATCTATCTTTTCTTTGATTGCTTCATACTGCGGGCTGGCTTGTAATTCAGTATACGCAAAGGCATGAATTTCTTCCATTCTGCCGCTGATGAGCAGCTGGATAAATGCCTGTGGTAACTGGTGCCAGAGCGAGCGATAAGGAATATCGCTGTGTGGTTCTTCACTTTCTTTTACCACCTTTTCCAGCGATTCCTTAGGCTGTATACCTTCGTCCTTTTTAGGGGTTTTGAAGATATTGGAAATTTGTTGGAGGAAGCCTTCCTTTTTAGGTGGCGCTGCTTTAGTCTGAGCTGCAGGCTTTTCCGTTTCCGGATCCCTGAATTCCCAGCAGGAATTCCCGCTTACAAGGTGTAAATCAGGTTGGTTGCCTCTTAAAATATAGTTCAGGTAAACCGCACTGGAATTAGCCGGGTAACGGATAGTCCGGGTAGTATAGCGGCGGGTTGTATAATCGTATTGGTAAACATTTCGGCTGTAAGCGGCTTCTTTATACAGGTTCCCGTCATATTGTAATAACAGGGCAGTAGCCAGTTTCACATATTCCACATCCGTACGTTGTCCCAGTTCTTTCAGGTGGCGCAGTGTCCTGTTCCTGAAATGGCGGCGGGTACGGTTAGAATATGCCAGTTTACTCATTGGCTTTTTCAGTTCAGCAGGTGGTTTGCCCGAGGTGCTGAACAAATGTCTTTCCCTTTCAAAGCGCACCGAGAAGAGTGCTGTCAGTCCATGGTCATCCCGCATTTCTGCCTGTTTGTATAAATGGCGGATATGGCGGAAGTAGGATGGACGTAAAGGTAAAGCGGCGAATAAAGCGTATAAAATCTGTCTTACAGGAATATTATCAGCCGCCACGATATACAGGTCTTCCAGCAATTGGTAGGTTGCCTCATTGAGCTGTATTACCCGCTGGTCCAGCAATTGGGTGAGGACCTGCATATGCTGTCCGTTGATCGCCTCCTGGAACTCAGGGGGCAGTGCATGCAGAAAACGCGTGATGAAAGTGGTACGTTCTTCGCCAGTCAAAAGTTGCAGTACTGCGTTGGCAGCCATCTGCCGCAGGTATGGCGGGTATGTACTGTTATCAATATAAGAGCTGACCAACGACACGGCAACCGGATCTCCACACCTGCCCAATGCCCAGATAGCGGCATAACGCTGCATGGCATTGCCTTTTTCGATCAGGCGCAGAATAACCGGTGCGGCCGCACGAATTTTTAATTCCCCAGCTGCCCAGATTACACGGGATGTGGACCATTTGGTTTTAAAGGATTGCTTGCCCGTCACGGCATCGTCCAGTCGTTTCAGAATTGCTTTGTGGGTGGGATCCGCTACATCGTCGACAGGAACACTGGTATAAGCGGTGGTGGCCACACCATCCTGCTCACCGGTATATCCTTTACTACGTTTTTCCTTTTCCAATGCATCGAAAATAGCGGTAGCTTCCTCCTGGGAAACGGGGGTTGCAGTTTTACTACCTTCTTTAAGCGAAGCTCCACGCTTGCCGTAGCGGAAGTTCACAATGTATTGTCCAGGGCCAGTTTCACATAGGTCTATTTCGTAAGTTTTGTCAGATGTCCCCTCCTTAAAGTAAAGCACGGTTTGCTTAACAAATCTCATGAGCTAACAACAATTTTATATATATAACTGCGGCAAAGTAAATATTTATTTTCGAAATTTAAAGATTCTCTATTAATTTCCCTTTCCGACAAATCCATTAGATATGAAAAAATGCTTTTGCCTGTTACTTACATGCATGATAATGATTCAATTGCATACACAGGCGCAATCCACTGTTATTAAAAGCAATGATCCACACATTCATTATATGGGCCGTGTCATTCAGACAGATAACAGCGCCCAGCTATCCTGGTCGGCCACCACGGTAAGTATAAATTTTAAAGGAACAGGCGTGAAAGTACGGCTGAAAGACGAACGGGGAGATAACTTTTATAATGTAGTGGTAGATGGGAAGGTTATCAGCAAATTCCAGCCTGACAGTACCGTACATACCTACACGCTGGTGAGTGGACTGAAAAACGGGAAACACACCTTACAGCTGTTTAAACGTACGGAATGGGCGATGGGCAAATCATGGCTGTATGATTTTGAAATAGATGGTAATTTGCTGCCAGCACCTGTAACTAAAAAAAGGAAAATTGAATTCTATGGCAATTCCATTACCTGTGGTTATGCAGTAGAAGACAGCAGTGGCAAAGATAGAGGTACTGCTCCCTATGAAAATGCTTATGTCAGTTATGCATCGCTCACAGCCAGGCATTTTAATGCAGAATACCATCTTGTGGCAAAGAGCGGGATAGGAGTCCTTATCAGTTGGTTCCCGCTCATCATGTCTGAAATGTACGACCGTGTGGATGCGACAGATCCGGGCAGTAAATGGGATTTCGACAATTATACCCCCGACCTGGTAGTGATCAATTTATTTCAGAATGATAGCTGGCTGGTGACAAAACCGGAACATGAACAATTCAAAGCAAAATTTGGAGACAAGGCACCGGATGCGAAGACGATTGTAGCAGCTTATAGTGACCTGGTTAAAAAGATACGTGCCAGTCATCCGAAAGCACAGATCATTTGTGCGTTGGGCAATATGGATGCCACACGCAAGGGATCTCCATGGCCGGGATATGTAAAGGAAGCGGTGCCAGCATTGCATGATGCAAAGATTCATACCTGCTTTTTCCCGTATAAGGATACCCCGGGGCATCCGAATGCAAAGGAACAACAGGCGATGGCGAGTCAGCTGATTGCGTATATCAATAAGAATATAAAATGGTGATTAAAGGGGATTGCCCCCCGGGAAAGATTATCGCCCGGCGCAAAGGTGCCTGGAATGCCATTAAAGCTTCCCGCCGCGCAAAAAAATGGCTGCTGCCGAAGGTAGCAGCCATTTTTTTTGCAGTTTTATGCAGGTTTTATTGCATTTTTATGCCTGAATGTTCTAAATTGGAAGCCGTAAATTTACGGTATGATCAAGGAACAACTCAAGCAGGCTTTTAAGGAACTCAAACCGCAACTGGCAGGCGATCTCTACTTCTCGGAAGACTCACTGGACCGCACTATACTCATGGCATACTCGACAGATGCCTCTGTATACCAGGAATCCCCATTGGGCGTCGCACTACCAAAAAACAAAGCCGATATCGCTGCGTTGGTCCGATTCAGCCACACACAAAAAATCCCCCTTATTCCCCGTACTGCAGGTACCTCGCTGGCGGGCCAGGTAGTGGGTCAGGGCCTGATCGTAGACATTTCCCGCTACATGAATCGCCTTTTAGAGGTCAATAAGGAAGAAAAATGGGTCCGGGTAGAACCTGGTATAGAAAGAGACGTTTTGAATGAACTCTTACAACCCTACGGGCTTTTCTTCGGTCCGGAAACCTCTACCTCTAACCGTGCTATGATTGGCGGCATGATCGGGAACAACTCCTGCGGTCTGCACAGCATGGTCTGGGGTGCTACCCGCGATAATCTTCACGCTGTAGAAGTGGTACTCGGCAACGGCGAAATCACCATTTTTGAAGACATAGACCCACAGGGCTTACAGCAAAAAATGCTGCTCAGCAACCTGGAAGGCCGCATTTACAGATCTATCCACGCCCTGCTCTCCAATAAAGAAAATCAACAGGCCATCCGGGATGGATATCCCACCCGTACGGTAAAAAGAAGGAACAGCGGCTATGCACTGGATGCCCTGCTGGATACAGCACCTTATGGCGGCCAGGCGCCTTTCAACCTCTCGCACCTGATTGCCGGCTCCGAAGGTACCCTGGCATTCGTGACAGAAGCGAAACTCAAACTCCTGGATGCACCGCCAAAGGTAAATGGATTGGTGGCCGTACATTGTACCAGTGTAAAAGAATCCCTCCAGGTAAACCTGATCGCTGTCAGGCACCCGGTAACCGCTTCAGAACTGGTAGACGATGTGATCATGAACTTTACCAAAGATCATCCTGAGCACCAGCAAAACCGCTTCTTTATGGAAGGCGAGCCGGGAGCCATTCTCATGGTAGAGTTTATGTGTCACACAGAAGAAGAACTACAGGCGCAAACCAGCGCGTTCATTAGCGAGGTCAAAGCAAAACAATTAGGTTATGCTTATCCATTGTTGCGTGGCAATGATATCAATAAAGCCTGGAACCTGCGTAAATCAGGTCTTGGTTTACTCCGCAATATCAAAGGCGATGCACAGCCGGTGAACCTCATCGAAGACTGTGCAGTAGCGCCTGAAAACCTGCCTGAATACATCGACGACCTGCAGCAAATGCTCGCGTCTATGGAACTGAAAGCTTCTTACTACGCACATGCTGGCGCCGGTGAACTACACGTAGAACCTATTATCAATTTAAAAATAGAAGCAGGCAGAAAACAATTCCGTGCAGTATTGGAAAAAACGGCCGCTATCGTTAAAAAATATAAAGGCTCGCTGAGTGGTGAGCATGGCGATGGCCGTCTGCGTGGGGAATTCATCCGCTTTATGATGGGGGATAAGTGTTATGATTGCTGCAAACAGGTAAAGCAATTGTACGACCCTGAATACCTCTTCAATCCTGGCAAAATCATTGATCCGCCACCAATGGACCAGTTCTTCCGATACAAGGAACCAGCGGCCGGCGGCAAGGTAAAGACATACTTTGACTTCTCTGAAACCAACGGCATCTTATCGCTCGCCGAAAAATGCTCCGGTTCAGGAGATTGCCGTAAAACACATTTCGCCGGTGGTACAATGTGTCCCAGCTATATGGCCACCCGTTTTGAAAAAGACACCACCCGTGCCAGGGCAAATGTATTACGTCAGTTCCTTGCACAGGACAATACGGCGCAGGCATTCAATCATGCAGAGATTGGTCATGCCATGGATCTCTGTCTCAGTTGTAAAGGCTGTAAAACAGAATGTCCGTCCGGTGTGGATGTATCCAAACTGAAAGCAGAATACCTGCAACAGAATTATGACATCAATGGTACGCCTTTGAAAGCGCGGATGATAGGGGAGTTTCCTTTTCTCAGCAAAATGGCGTCTATAGCGCCAGGATTATACAACTTCGCGTTCTCCAATAAATTTACTGCCGGCATACTCAAAGGCATGATGAACATGGCGCCGGAGCGCCATGTTCCGGCTTTACAACCGCAAACATTGCGTGCATGGTATAAGCAATTCAAAAAGCAACAGGCGGGCAGAACTTTCCAGCACAAGGTATACCTGTTCTGTGATGAGTTTACCAACTACAACGATGTTCATATCGGGCAGCGTTGTATAGAGCTGCTGACCGCACTGGATTACGAAGTAATTATACCAGATCATATTGAAAGCGGCCGCACGCATTTGTCCAAAGGATTGGTAAAAAGAGCCAGGACGATAGCAGCAAAGAATGTGCAGCTATTATCATTCCTGATTGATCAGCCACATTATTTGATTGGGCTGGAACCTTCAGCCATCCTTACTTTCAGGGATGAGTATATCGATCTGCTTTCAGGTGAACTGAAAGAGAAAGCAAAAGGATTAGCACCCCGCGTTAAATTGTTTGAAGAGTTCTTATCAGCAGAAATGGATGAAGGCCGTATCCGGAAAGAGTCCTTCAGGAGTGACGCACGTAAGATCGTGATCCATGGGCATTGCCATCAGAAGGCATTGTCATCGGTCAATTATATCAAAAAGGTGCTGTCATGGCCGGCGCATTATGAGGCAACGGTGATTAATTCCGGTTGCTGTGGGATGGCCGGGTCATTTGGCTTTGATAAAGATCATTATGAAACGTCGATGAAGATTGGGGAACTTGTTTTGTTTCCTGCTGTAAGAAGTCAAACGGATGATGTGATAATAGCTGCACCTGGTACTAGTTGTCGTCATCAGATATTGGATGGTACCGGTAGGACGGCGTTACATCCGGCAGAGGTGTTGTTTGCAGCGCTGGCGTGATTGCCAGAGATACCGGTACAGTACCTGGTGGCTTCCTTACCAATTCTTTGTAAACAATAGTACTGGTGATTACTTGGCAGCTACCTTTCTGGCCGTAATTTTTTTGTATCCAACCACACCTGCAATGGTCAACAATACAAACGGCCATAACTGCAACAGGAATAAAAACACATTTCGCAGAGCTGTTGCACCAGTACCCAGTGCTGTCAGCAGCTCTGTTCCAAACCCTGCCCGGGTCACGCTTTCAGGGTTTACAATCACCTGCACATCTGCCTGCTGGGGCTGTGATAATTTCACCGTCAAAGTCGCAAAATTCGCTTCATCCAGGATAGCAAAATTTGCAATCTTCCGATCAATACTTTCATTACTTTTTGTCTCCTGGTAAGTAGCAGTAGCGATTGGATCAGACTTTTTTGTCACTGCTACAACCGGTGCCGGCACCTGATTTTTCATAGAATTCCCCAGGTATTCCAGTGTTTTATCCTCATCCTTCAACGTACGTGCACTTACAAAAGTAGCGACATTGGTAAGCGTACTCACAAGCGAATCCAGCTTTTCAACAGGCACTTTCATCGTTAAATTTGCTACTGCTGTAAAGAGTTGTACATGCTTCAGGGAATCGCCTTTGTAAGCAATATCCTGTGAGCTGCCAAATTCATTTGAAAGCGTACTTTCCACCACATAACCATTGAATCTGTTCGTGGCATGTTCAAGCGTGGTAGCCGCACTAAATACATTGGCTACACGGCAATTTACATCAGCCGTTCTCACATGTTTCCGTGCAGGAGAATTGAGTGCAGGCACCTCTTCGCCCGCCGCTGCTGCGGCTTTCACGGCCTTTGTATAATTGTTGGAATTTTGTACAACTGCGCTGTCCAAAGCGCTTTCATAACTACCGCCAGCAGAACAGGCATAGAGGGTCATGGCGGGGACCACCAGGTAACAATAAGGACGCATAAGAATGTGTTTTTCTTTTTATACTGCGAACCAGCAAAAGGTAACCTTGAAGGAAAAGTTTAAAAAATGTTAAATTGGGTTAAACCCATTCAAATGAAATATCTGTTATTATCCCTGTTCATCTTATGCAGTAGTATCACGTTTGGACAAAACATAGAAGACACACCGTTTAAAGGAGCCACGAAAATAATGGCCGCATATTCGATGCAAGGGGAAGAATTGTTTACTTATTTATGCCAGCAGTTACTTGACTACGGTTACACACCGGACAAGATGAACAGGGAGTTTCATTTCATTACAACAGAAGAAAAAAATAAGGGAAGTAGGGTGTATGTTATGCGAATATACATCAAGGGAGATGTAGTGGAATTTAGTGCCAGGGAGGCGCCGGCGAATGAAAATAGTGTACATGAAAAGCAGCAGACGGAATATGGTCCTAATAATTTAGGATTGTTTGCACATAATGAGTGTTTTAATGAAATGGTGGAGTTTATCAGGAGCACCAAACCTGAGAAGATTAGGTTTACCAGATAGGATACAAGAGGCGAAACCGACCTCAATAAGCAATTTATCCGTTTAATATAAGCGGCAAATCAGCGCTAATAAAGTAGTATTTAAAAATTATCTATTTAACATAATATAAATTATAAGTACTAAATAGTAACAGGATTTCTACACCCACACAGTGATTCAGCAATTCGTCTCCTCAAAATTATTCGTGCGAATTGGAACATGATGCAAACCTGATACCATCTGTTTCTTACTTTTGTTCCGCAACAAAGTTATTCGTGACAGCACCTCCTTGTACGTGCTTACAAAATTGTTAGGTATATGTTTAAGATCCTGTGTATTTCCGGCAGCCTGCGCCCAACTTCTTCAAATACAGATATTTTAAAGGCCATCCCGCAATTAGCAGCATGGCCCGATATTTCATTTTCAATATTCGAAGGCTTAGATCAGTTACCATATTTCAGCCCGGAGCTGGATTACGAAGACGCCACGCCAGCCGCCGCTGTAGCGGATCTACGTGCGCAGCTGCAAGCTGCTGATGCTGTGATTGTATGCACACCGGAATACGCCTTTGGCGTTCCCGGCGTGCTAAAAAACGCGTTGGACTGGATTGTTTCCAGCGGGGAATTTGTTGGCAAACCTACAGCCGTTATCAGCGCTTCGCCTATGATGACTGGCGGAGATAAAGCAAATGCCTCACTGGTACAGACATTGAAAGTAATGACAGCAACAATTACAGCCGATCAGATCCTTACTATACCCACCGTACGTACGAAAATCGATGCTGATGGCAATATCACTGATACTACGCTTAAGGCAGACCTGGTTAAAATTGTAAACAGTTTAAGGTCTGTCTAAAACCTCCACCTCAATCCAACATTTCCGCCCAATCCGCCAATATTAATATAAGACTTCAAATCATTCGAAGGCTTATTATCATCCTTATAAGTCACCTTCGCACCAGACTGGCTCACCGGCGTATTAGAATTCTGATCCAGCGTTGTCTGATACTCTGTATGCCTTTCCGCCGTAGACATATCCGCCAGCCCACGATGTTGTGTAGCAATCACCTGACCGGTAGTCGAGCTTATAATATTCGTAGTCTCATCATACGCGGTCACTTCCTTTTTCTTACTGCGCACCGGTATATTCCGGTACTCAGTCTCTACAAATACATCCAGCTTCGCAGCCACCGGGAATACAATTCCAAAAGCCCCCTGGAATCCAACAGTTACATTCGGATCTACCCGCTCATCACGTGAAATAGTCGTCTTTGTAACCACCGGCGAACCACCAACCACTGCAGAACCTGTCTGATTAGCATCTGTATGGATTTTCAACTCTCCCCACAAGGGTACTACCAATCCAACACGTACATATGGATCGACCTTAGCAAAACCGGGATGAATCACCACCCCAGGTGCAAAATCAATTGCATTTACATAACCATGCGATTCAATCCTGCCCAGTTCCGTACTTGAACCTGCCAGTACGGTTACCTCACGGGTCATGAGGTTTTTCTTACTGTGATAATAATTGAATGCAGCTTCTACAGCAATGTACTGGTTAATATTCCAGCCGAAGGAGAGCCCTCCCCTTGCGCCGGCGCCATACGATCCGGTCAGGACTTTTTCTGAAACTGTCGTTGTTGTTCCCGTCGATGAGTTATACTCTTTCCGCTCATCATGGGGCTCATACGAACCGACTTTGGGAAACTCACCAGGAAAAACACTGAAAAAATAACCACCAGCTATTTTGACATAAAACTTTGATGGCACCGTTATTTTCCGGTCTTGCGCGTGTAAAGTGTACGAGCTTGCTACCGTCAGAAATAACGTGGTTAACAGGGTTAAGCTTTTCATTTTAGTGGAATGTTTGGGTAAAAACTAACGTGTTTTATGAATATAACGAATTTATTGGAAAAAGAAAAAGGCTATTGGATTCTGTTGCAATAACAACAAGGTGAAAGTGCTATAAGCGTCAAATTAGAACTCAACTAGAGCACAACTATAGTACCAAATCGTTACCATAACGTCACCAAAAGGGCACCTCAATATCCCTTCGATATTGAGGTGCCCTTTTGGTGTAGTAGTAGTAACCTTATAGCACTATAGTTATGATATAGGTATAAACTAGTTACACACTAATCATACCCCCATAAAAAAAGCCAGTCTATGACTGGCTACACTTCTGTAAATTCTGATTATCAGGAAATATCTTCAATTGCTGCCTAAAACGCCTCCGCCAGTGACAAATACAACCCCGACTGCCTTTCCTCTCCTGCCCGCTTCTCCCCCCAAGCATAATCTATACGTATCGTCAACTTAGACCCCTCATCATAAAACCACCTAACCCCCAATCCATAAGCCGGCTTAAAATGATCCACCCCAAAATCATGATTATTAAACACTGCCCCCGTTGCCCCAAACGCTGCCAGCGCAAACTTAGGCTGCATATGCAAAAACCAGATATTGATGGGAATCTTCGGATCCAGGAAATACCGGTACTCCGCCTGGAAGGCCAGATAATTCTGATCCCTGTAACGACCGGTATAATACGCCCTCATCATGAGGTCATTCCCCATTTCAGGCAATAAATAAAATGGTAACGTACTCCCCTGCAATGAATTGAATAACCCATTCACACCCAGCGTACTCTTACGGGATATCGGCAAAAAATGCTTTGCCTGCGCATCAATCTTCCACAACGGATGTTTACTCAAAAAAGATGGCGCATACGCCACATTCAGCCGCACCCAGGACCCCGTGTGCGTATAATTCTGATTATCACGGTTATCAAATATCCCCGTTGCCCCAATAAAAGTCACATACCCCCCGTCTTTATCTGTCAATGCCATGCCCGGGTAAATCCCTTTGCTCTCATTCGCCTCATAATTATCATGCTGGTACTGCAGTGACAACCCCGCGTAAAAATGTCCGCTCAGCCGCCTCTCCCCTTCCAGCAATACTTTATACCGCTGGTTGCCCAGCAATGTCCCATCTGCCTTGTTGGTCGTATCCCCAACACCATAGAAATAAATCGGGAAATCATGATAACGGAGACTGCTTTTGAAATGCCAGTTATTATGATCTGTCCAGAAATCAGTCTTTAACTCAATTTTATACTGACTCTTCGTTGTCAGGGAAGGAATTAAACTAATAGTGGAGTTGCGCAGTAATGGATCATTTTTGTCTGTATAAAAAGAATACAGCATGGCCGCCCCTATTTCCAGCCCTTTCTCAGGAGAATACCCCAAAACAGGCAAAGGAAAAAAGCTTTTCTTATGTACTATAGAAGTATCGTCCTGCGCTTTCAGTGATCCACATAACAACAACAATAATAATACAGCCGTACAAGAGAGTGAACGTGTCTTCAAAATCGTCTTATTTTCTATCAGAATGGCCCAGGCTTTTCTCAGGGGCTACTTTGTCTCTTACCTGTTGTTTAACTTCTTTAATTTCAGGGAAATGTCCGATCACCTTACGGTCCATCAGCACCTCATCATTCACATAAATGATATAGCTGCCACCAACTTCACTGGGTTTCAGGGTTACCCCATGCAGGTCTTCTGCAAATGTGGTCAATAATTCCTGCGCCATCCAGGCTGCTCTCATCAGCCACCCACATTTGGGACAATATTCGATTGTAACTGTCGGTTTCATGGCCGGAAAGTTACAACGATTCCGGTAAATATACTTTGCATCCAATTTTTTTATAATTTTAGCCCAGCATTCGGGTTACCCTAAGAAAATTATTTGTGCCGACAATGAAACTTTACTGGCAGAGAAGGAATTCTGCCCTATACTCCATTTTGATATTGATGCTGGCATTGTTCTTTATGAAGCCGGTGGCATCTTATGCGCAGTCGCAAGTGACTGATAGTCTGACAAAAGTGCTGGCCGCCCACCCCGTAAAAGATACCACCCATGTCGCCATCCTTAATCAATTAAGCCGTTTTCTCTTTACCCAGGCTCCTTCCCTGACAGAGACTTACGCAAAAGAAGCTTTTCATATCAGCGATAGCCTGCACTATCTGCCTGGTAAGCTATGGGCTACCCGCAACCTGGCCCTGGCCGAAAATGCCAAAGGCAACCTGGAAAAACAGATGGACCTGACCCTGGCTGCCCTTAAACTGGCCGAACAACTCAAAGACCTTCGCGCCACTGGCATCCTCAATGCGGACCTTGGCAATATTTTCATTGAACAGCAACAGCCCAGACAAGGGTTAATCTACCAGAAAAGAGCCCTGGCCATCAAGCAACAAGGCAATGACCAGGCCGAAATAGGTAAAACCCTGAACGGGATTGGTACCAGTTATATGGTGCTCAAAGAATGGGATTCCGCCCTCCACTTCCTGTACGCCTCCGAAAGGATCAAACTCGCTCTCAACGACCACCGGGGACTGGCATACGCCTACGAAAATATTGGACAGATCTTTTCTGTAAAAGGGAATTACCCGGAGGCACTGCGTTACCATACCATGTCCTCCCGATATTATAAGGAGTCCGACAATATCCAGGGAGTGATAAAATCAGACCTTAACCTGGCTCAGACCCATACATTCCTAAAAGATTTTGCCGCAGCAGAGGAAGATCTTGCGCATGCCGCCCAGCTGAATAAAAACATGCAGAACGCCCGCAATGAAATGATCTACTACCGGTACCGTTCCATGCTGGACTCTGCCAGGGGCAATTTTGCCCAGGCACTGGAAGACTTCAAAGAATTCCAGGCACTGAGTGAGGATGTCTTCAGCGCAGAAAAGTCTAAGGTCATCGCCAATTCCAAAGAGAAATACGAGTCAGAAAAGAAACAACATGAAAATGAGCTGCTGAAGAAAGAACAGCTGCTTCACCTGGCCACGATCAAACAACAGAAAATCTTTGTTATTTTCTGTATCGTGTTGTTCCTGGCGCTGGCCACCTTCACTGTATTGCTCTACCGCGTGTTCAAAAGGCAAAGAGACCTGTACGGCCAGTTGAATAACCGGAACCGCCGCGTACAACAGCAAAACCAGATCATTCTTGACCAGAATGCTGCACTGGAAAGCGGTAACCAGGTAAAAGACAAAATCTTCTCTGTGATCTCCCACGACCTCCGTGCACCGCTGGGCATCCTGGAAGGAATGCTGTTCCTGCTGAGAGATGAAAAGATGTCGCAGGAACAATTCAAACAGTTTGTAGATGAGTTGTGGAGAGATATGAAAAATACCTCTTCCATGATGGATAACCTGTTGCAATGGGCTAATAGCCAGATGAAAGGTATCCGGGTAATGGCAGATGATTTCAATATCACAGCACTGTTAAACAGCGAGTTTGAGCTGCTGCAAACCCTGGCCAGGCAAAAGAATATTCAGCTGAATAATTACCTGCCGCCTGTCATTCATGTTTATGCTGATAAGGATATGATTCGCATGGTGCTGCGCAACCTGATCAGCAATGCAATTAAGTTTACACCTAAGAATGGCAACATTACGATCGATTACCGGCTAATGCCTGATAAGGTGGAAGTAATGGTGAAAGATAATGGGATTGGGATTCCTTTTGAAGATCAGTCAAAGGTGTTCTCTAATATCTATTATTCCACAACCGGTACACAAAATGAGAAAGGGTGTGGACTGGGATTACCACTGTCTAAAGATTTTATTCAGCGAAATAATGGGCAGATCTGGTTCCATAGCTACAAAGACAAAGGCACCAGTTTCCACTTCACACTTCCATTGTCGGAAGAAGAGGAAACCAGTGCCCATGGTATGACAATTATTTTACACCCTACAAGGGATTATTCAAATTAAAGATCACTCGCATTAAAAGTATCACCATCCTTTATATTGCCCGTATCAAACCCTTTCTTAAACCACCGCATCCGTTGGGCAGATGTACCGTGCGTAAACGCATCCGGTACCACCCTGCCATTAGCCGCCTCCTGCAACTTATCGTCTCCCACTGCACTAGCCGCATTCAGGGCTTCTTCTATATCTCCTGCATCCAGTATATTATCCATTCTTTGTGCATGGTGTGCCCAGACTCCTGCCAGGAAATCAGCCTGTAGCTCCAGTTTTACGGACAACTTATTATATTCCTTTTCACTCAGCTGTGAGCGCATAGCCTGCACCTTCCTGCTAATGCCCAGCAAATTCTGGATGTGATGACCTACTTCATGTGCAATAACATACGCTTTGGCAAAATCGCCCACGACTTTAAAACGCTGCTCCATTTCGTTGAAGAAACTCAGATCCAGGTACACCCTGTCATCTGCAGGACAATAAAATGGCCCCATCGCAGATTGCGCAGTACCACAGCCTGACTGGTCTACATCCGTAAACAATACCATTTTAGGTGCCTCATACTGCTTGTTCATTTCTTTGAACAGCGCTGTCCATACATCTTCTGTATTGGCCAGCACGGTGGATGCAAATTGAGCTTCCTCATCACTGGCTTTCGTCACAGTCTGAGAAGTAGTTTGCTCCGTGCCGCCGGTACTTTGCTGTACCTTGTTCAATAACGCCTGGGGACTTTGTTTGGTAATGAGTGCCAGTACAACGATGATGATAACGCCACCGATGCCGATATTCCTCATACCACCACCACCGCCGCCACCGCGGCGATCTTCCACGTTATCGCTAAGTCGTCTGTTTTGCCAACGCATATAGATTGTTTTTTGATTAATATGGACCGAATGTACGAAAAAATCGTACCACCCTGAAGGGGCTGGCACAGCAACCATATGATTTGTGTACCTTCGATGCATGTCAAATCCCGCTATATCCTACGCGCACATTACAAGGGTAACGGATACACTTGTCACAGCTACCGAAGATGCCCTGGCTGCCGAGGAACCCCTCGAAATACGCCTGGTGCATAATGGTCAGCAGCAAAGCATTACTGTTACCATGCGATCGCCCGGCCAGGACGAAGAACTCGCTGCCGGCTTTTTATTCACAGAGGGAATCATTACCCGCTACCCGGAAATAAAGACCATTCATTATAATAATAACGTAGCCACCATCACCTTACAACCTGGTATTACGCCCGCCCTGCAACCCGCACAGCGCAATTTCCTTGCAAATGCAAGTTGCGGCGTTTGTGGCAAAACAGACCTGGATGCAATCTTTGCCCCTGTCAAAAAAACAATCACCAACATAAAAGTCCCCGCCGCCATTCTTCATGACCTGCCTGCGCTATTACGTGGTCAGCAAGCGGTATTTGATAATACCGGGGGACTGCATGCAGCTGCGTTATTTGACACAGCAGGGAATTTACTGCATATAAGAGAAGATATCGGCAGGCACAATGCCGTCGATAAGTTGATTGGCGCCGCCTTAAAACAGGAGCTCCCTTTTAGCCAATATGGTTTACTCCTCAGCGGCAGAGCAGGTTTTGAATTAATTCAAAAAGCCGCCGTTGCCGGCATTCCCGTCATTGCTGCCGTAGGCGCACCCAGCAGCCTGGCTGTAAAAATGGCAAAAGAATGGAACATTACCCTGATCGGCTTCTTAAGAGAAGGTCGTTTTAATATCTATCACGGTCAAGAAAAAATCGCTTTATGAAACAACCCAATGCTGAAAATCCGGAAACATTCACAGGACACTTTCGCCTTGGCAAACCCAAAACAGTAGCTGCCGGTCTCCCAGGTGTACTTCATGCCGCCGGGCATATCCTCGCAGAAATGGACGCCATCAGGGGCTTTAAAGCGTTGCATAAACTCAATCAGAAAAATGGTTATGACTGCCCGGGTTGTGCATGGCCGGATCCAGACGATGAGCGGTCAGGTATTGCTGAATATTGTGAAAACGGCGCCAAAGCAGTAGCTGAAGAAGCTACTACTAAACGCCTGGATGCCACCTTCTTCGCTCAAAACAGCGTAGCAGAGCTGGCAGCCCACACCGACTACGAAATAGGTAAAAAGGGGCGTGTGGCCCAACCTATGTACCTTGCAGCAGGCGCCACTCACTATACTCCCATCAGCTGGGACAATGCGTTCGAAAAGATCAGCACACATCTCAACGCCTTGTCCTCCCCCAACGAAGCCATCTTTTATACCTCCGGCCGTACCAGCAATGAAGCGGCTTTCCTATATCAACTATTCGTCAGGGAATTTGGTACAAACAATCTGCCTGACTGTTCGAATATGTGTCATGAATCCAGTGGCGTTGCCCTCGCTGAAGCTGTCGGTATCGGCAAGGGCTCTGTCACACTCGATGACCTATACGAAGCTGACGTAATTTTCATACTGGGTCAAAATCCCGGTACCAATCACCCCCGCATGCTCACCGCCCTGCAAAAGGCAAAAGCAAATGGCGTAACCATCATTTCTGCCAATCCATTAAAAGAAACCGGCCTCCTCGGCTTCATGAATCCGCAAACGGTGAAAGGCATGCTCCACATGGCCAGTCACCTCACAGATATCTACCTGCAGGTAAAGATCAATGGTGACATGGCCCTCTTAAAAGCCATCAACCTATTGCTCTTACAGGAAGAAAACAACCATCCCGGCGCCGTGTTCGACAATGAATTCATCAATAACAACACCAGCGGATACGGAGCCTATATCGCTCATTTACAGGAACAAAACCTGGATCAGTTAGTCAAAGACTGCGGTGTTCCTTTAGAACAAATCCAAAAAGCCGTTAATGCTTTAATACATAAAAAGAAAATCATCGCCTGCTGGGCTATGGGCCTTACCCAGCACAAAAATGCCGTTGATACCATCAGGGAAATCGTGAACCTGTTATTACTAAAGGGCAGCATTGGCAAACCCGGCGCTGGTACCTGCCCCGTTCGCGGTCATAGTAATGTGCAGGGCGATCGTACCGTCGGCATTTTCGAAAGACCTACCCCGGCGCTCTTAGATAAAATACAGGCAGTATACGGTTTCAACCCGCCCCGGGAACATGGCTGGGATGTAGTAGCGGCTATTCGTGCCATGCGGGATGGACAAGGCAAGGTATTCTTTGCCATGGGTGGCAACTTCCTTTCAGCTACCCCCGATACCGTGCAGACAGCCAACGCTTTACGCAATTGTAACCTGACTGTACACGTATCTACTAAACTGAACAGAAGTCACCTGGTGCATGGCAAAGAAGCCATTATCCTGCCCACCCTTGGCCGTAGTGACAAAGACATTGTAAATGGAGAAACACAGTTCGTGACCTGCGAAAACTCCATGGGCGTAGTGCAGATGTCCAAAGGCAACCTGACCCCCATTTCTGACCAGCTGCTCAGTGAACCATTGATCGTATGCCGGCTGGCCATGGCGACTTTAAAAGACCGAACCGTAGTGGACTGGCCGCTATACGCCCGGCACTATGATTATATCCGCGACGACCTGGAAAGAGTGATCCCCGGGTTTAATAATTATAACCAACGGGTACGGCATCCCGGTGGCTTCTATTTGCCAAACGGCGCCCGCGAGGGAAAATACAATACCGCCAACCAGAAAGCGAACTTCAACGTAGCCCCTGTGACGCGGTATGACCTGGCAGCTGATGAGCTCATGATGATGACCATCCGGAGCCACGACCAGTTCAATACCACTATTTATGGTCTTGATGACCGGTACAGGGGTATTTACCAGGAGCGGCGTGTGATACTGATGAACGAAGCGGATGCGGCGAAGCAACGGCTAAAAGGTGGAGATAAGGTGGACTTATACAATTATTTCGGGGGAGTAGAACGGGTGGTCAGGAACTTCCTCGTGGTCCTGTACGACATTCCTGAACGATGTACTGCCACATATTTTCCGGAGGCAAATGCACTTGTACCATTAGATAGTGTGGCTGATAAAAGTAATACACCTACTTCTAAACTGGTGATAATAAAGATAAAAAAATCACCTGAAGTTTAAGAAATCCGGCATCTTCAAGGTAAAGATATCGAACCTGAAATCGACGGTAGTAGTGATTTCAAAGTAGATCCTATTTACAGGGTAAGGAGCGTTCGGAAAATAGTTGGCATCGATCATCAGGGTATTAATAGGCAGGTTTTCATTTTTGATCTTACAACCAAGACCTATCCCACCATAAATTGGGTTCTTAAAGAGGTTATTGCTATTGAGGGTCAGCTGTGTTGCCTGCAGGGTGGTATACAGGTTGAACTTAAAGCCCAGTATTCGCAGGGGACTGTAATATACCGTTTCGGATCTTAAATTCATGCGCTGATAGCCGGCCAGTGGTACACCTTTATATCCATAGATCCCGTATTCCATATTCATACTCAGGGGTTTATAAAAATATGGATTGAGGTTACCCAGGTAGTCAAAGTAAGTGAATTCCCTCAGGCGGCCACCACCCAGGCGAAATGCACGGCTATAGTATTCCAATTTGGCATGAATGACAGCATCCTCTGTCCGCCCATTCTGGTAAAAGCTCCCTATCCCGAACTGGGCATTAAAAATACCCTTCATCTTCGTGGCCCAAAACTTCTGTGTTTCAATACCAGCATATGCCCGGGTACGCCCTTTCCAGGTTTCCCAGCCGGAGGTAAAGCTTGCACTGTAGCCCAGGGGAATATCCTCTGTTCTGCCAAAGCCAAAGAAATGGGTGGATTTGAAGAACTCATTTCGGAATACAATGGCCTGGGCCAGGTAATACCGGTGATTATTATAGACAGGGTCGTACTTGTAAATCGGTTGCCAGGGCCTTTTCAGGAAAATCTGGTTGGAATGCCCCAGCAGAATAGCCAGGTTGGGCCGTTGGCTGTTTAAACTATGTTTATCCTGCTTGATCAGGTTATAGCCACCCCATACTTCCAGCAATTCATACCGGTAATCCCTGAAGATAGTATCCGGCCGCTCACGGGCATTGATGGCAAAACTATTTCTCAGGCTGATTCCACCTGCCCAGTCGGCAGACGAGTTGTACAGGGGCCTGTTGATATTGAAATAATAGGCCCCTTCAAACACACCGGAATCCAGGGGATAATAGTTGTTCAGGGTGGTATACCCCAGCGATACGTCGGCAAAAGTGCCCAGGGCATTGTACTTTGTATACCTCAGTTCTGACCCCCACGGCGGGTTGTAACTATTATTCCAGTAGGCGCCCACACGCAGCTCCTGTCCGGCGCCGAACAGGTTATTATTATAGATGGTAGTGCGAACGGCCGAAGTACTGGCTTCCCCGATGTCGATACCATATTCAAACACGTCTTTTGTGACCACCAGCAAATCCAGCGAGTCGCCGGCATTGATAATATACAGGCGGGCATCCTGCATATACGGCCGGCTACGCAGGTAACGCTCGTTGTCTGACATCTCATAAGGGTTCAGGGTATCGCCCGATTTGAAGAACAGGGCCTGCCTGATCACCCATTCTTCCGTATTATAATGAAGGCGGTTAGCGAGTTTGATGAGGCGCATGGAAGTCGTAAACGCCGTATCCCGGATGTTCTGGGGGCCAAATACGTTTACCTTGCGGTAATAGATGTCCCTGATCACCTTTCCGGTAAAAGGCATGAAATACTGTTCACTCTTAATAATACTGCTATCGGTGGTGGGTGGTTCCGGTACATTCTGCCGGGTCATTTTTCGGATCAGGGAGTCCCGGTATTCTTTGTGGCGCAGGGAATCCCTATACTCCGTTACGCGATGGAACCAGCTTTTGGCTGGCGGTTTCGGCTTAAATAATGGAGCGGGTATGGTATCGGCCATTGTGCTACCGTAAGCATGCCGAACGAGTAACGGCATAGTCAGGCAACAGCAAACCAGAAAGTGTAACAATATTTTGTAGCGATTTCCCACTCGTATATTTACTTATATGCCCTTCCTTCGCAAGAGCATACAACACTTGTAACCAAAGATTGTAATCTAAAGAAAAATCCCGAACATGCATGCGCGAAAAAATCGCTTATGCCAAAGACATAAGCGATTTTTCCGGAATACGGACTATCGGAAACAGGTCAACTGCTTACTACCACAGTTTCCCAGCCATTATAATCTGCATTGATGGCTTGCGCCAGTTCGAACAGTAAAAGCACCACAGCATTGATACTGGGTTCATCTGTGCGATCATGCCTGGACACATGCAGGCTATAAGGCCGTTCATCATTGCCACTCAAACTTCGCTGCTGAACGACAAAACCTTCTTTACTGATCTTCTGCCAGTACAGTTCCCTGTCTTCTTCAGTCACGAAATAAATCCAGTGATCAATGTGCCTGGCTTTTTCTTCAATATCCCCATGTTCTTTCAACGTGCGCAGCACCTTGCGGTTCTGGATACGCTGGAACTCTACCTTATCTGGTAGCAGGAAGTCAAAATACAATTCCCAGGAGCGATCTTCCTTTACTCCAAAATCATATTGATAATTTGGAAAGCCGATCATCACGTCAGCTATATGCTTATCATATAATGTGGTGTCGCCGGAATAAAAATAAAAATCTCTTACACCATTGGAAATCGTCCTGCCCACGAAGTGAGCATTCAGGTTTGTTTCCAATCCTTTGACCAGGCTATCCTCAATTTCACCCAACACTTGAAACTCTTCTCCCTGTGGGAACCCATCGGCCCGGGGAGTATTCAAATATACAGACACATAAATAGCATGCGGTTTACTGTTCAGCGGTGCGAATCGCCGTAGGTCGAGGTCTAGCCCTATAATGGCCGGGTGGTCATCTATGTGACAAGTGTATAAATCCCAATCTGGCTGGTAGGCGTTAGACATAAAAATTTGCTATTCGAAAATGTAACGGTCCGGCTGTAAAGATACATCAATCATGTTCGCCATTCATCCATAATCGCAGGAAACTTTTTATAAATCATTTATTTTTAGCTCCAGTTACAGGCTAACATTAGAAAAGTTATTAGGATCATGCACAGATTTGTCTCGTTATGTTTGGGAATGACGCTGTCATTTCTAACGTTTTCTTATGCTCAACAAAACAACCAAAAATCACCTGAAAATGGGTCTGTTCAGGGAAAATTGATGGATGCACAAACCAATGCTCCCATTGAGTATGCTTCCGTCGCTGTATTGCGTGCGGCCGATTCAAGCGTATTGACCGGTATGCTTTCGAAACCAAACGGCGATTTCAGTTTTCCTGAAATTCCTTTGGGAAAGTATTTGCTGAAGGTAAATTTCATTGGGTACACTACCGTTTATAAAGCAATTGGGCTTACTTCAAAAAATAACATTATAGATGTTGGTAATATCAAACTCGGCACTAATGCCAAAGTATTGGCCGCAGTAGAGGTGGTAGGTGAAAAACCTGCTTATACAATGGCAATTGATAAGCGCGTTTTCAATGTGGAAAAAAATATTTCCAGCGTAGGCGGTACTGCTACCGACGTATTGAAACAGGTACCCGCTGTAAGTGTAGACATTGACGGTAATGTCACTGTCAGAAACGGATCTCCTACCATCTTCGTAGACGGCCGCCCTACTACCCTCACCATGGACCAGATTCCTGCAGATGCGATTGCTAATATCGAAGTGATCACCAACCCATCTGCAAAGTACGATGCGGAAGGTGTGAGTGGTATATTAAATATAGTGTTGAAGAAAAACAGGAAGGCAGGTATCAACGGTCAGGTGAACGCAGGTATATCTTCTTTAGGTGGTGCGAATGGTGGTTTCGACTTCAGCATGCGTCGTGAAAAGTTCAACCTCTCTCTTAGTTATAATGTGCGTACCCGTAAAGGTGCTTCAAAAGAACACCTGTTCCGTAAAAACATAGGTACGGATACCACCACCTACCTGGACCAGTATGAGAACGGTGACCAGAGCCGTAAATTCCAGTATGGTCGTATCGGTTTTGACTGGTTCATGGACAACCGCAATACTTTTAGTATCAGTACCAGTATCAACGCGGGCGACTTTCGTGATGATAATAACCTGACCCTCTACAACCTGAATACAGGCAAAGAGCAGGTAAGATATGGCTCCGGTATTGACAATGACAATCACAACTTCCGCAACTATGCCGGCCAGCTGGGGTACAAACATACCTTTGCCAAACAGGGGCATGAGCTGACTGCGGATTTCAATTACAACTACGCCACCAGCGATGATGGTAGTAATTATTCTTTGCAATATTATACTTTGGACCATATTGCAATCGATACACCAACCGCACCAGCTAAGCGATATGCTTATGGTGGCGGGAATACCACCTACGTGACGGGCCAGATCGATTATGTGAATCCACTGTCTGAAACGTCAAAGGTAGAAGCAGGGTTGCGTACCACCAGCCGTATCTTTAATAATACGCTGACTACCATGGGGCTGAACAATGCTACCGGAGACTATGTTTTCGATAGCTCACTCTCGAACAACTATCATTACAGGGAAACCATCAATGCGGGTTACATCAGTTACTCTGGTCAGTTGGGCAACTTTGGTTACATGGGTGGTTTGAGGGGGGAGCAGTCTTATTACAGTGGTGATATGACCAGCACGACCAAAAGTAATTATAAAATCAGCTACCCTATCAGCCTGTTTCCCAGCCTGTTTCTGTCTCAGAAGTTCAAAGGCGATCATGAGCTGCAGCTGAATTACACACGTCGTGTACGTCGCCCGTGGTTCCGTGATCTGCTGCCCAACCTGAATTACAGCGCACAGAGTGCAAGCCGTGGTAACCCGACATTGAAACCGGAGTTTACGAATTCATTTGAGTTTAGTTACCTGAAGGATTTCAACAGAAAGCACAATGTAATGGTATCATTGTATTTCCGTAATACACAGAATGCAATCACTGATTACTCTACTGATACCACTATTACCGTGAATGGTACTGCGCAGAAGGTAGTATTAACTTACCCGGTAAATGCAGATACCAGGAATGCATATGGTGCGGAGTTTACCGTCCGTAACCAGCTTACAACCGACTGGGATGTGACCACGAACCTGAACATGGCGCAAACGAAGATCAATGCTTCCAACCTGTCTAACAACCTGACGAATTCAGGGTTTATCTTCTTTGGAAAGATCAATACTAATTACAAGTTGCCATATAGAACCACCTTACAGGTTACTGGCATCTATGAGTCCAAACAGATTATGGCCCAGGGAGAAAGGGCGGGGAAATATACAGTGGATGCAGCCCTGCGTAAGGAGTTCCTGAAAGACAGGTCACTGGTGGTATCAATGGGTATCAATGATATTTTCAATACAGATCGTAGCATATCTTATACAAACACGGAGTATTCTGAACAGGAATATTATCGCAAGCGTGCCACCCGTGAACTGCGTGTGAATGTATCCTGGAGATTTGGTAAGATTGATGCGGGAAAGAAAAAAGAGAATAAAGGGCAACCTGAAAATAATACTGATTTCTGACAGGCAAGCTTCAGGGATCACTTAGTTTGTAGTTTACAGCGCCTCCAATATTTGGGGGCGCTGCTTTTTTTAATAATGAGTATCTTGCAATGTTCAAATCGCGCACTATGATAGATACAATTAGTAACACAGTGACCCTGCGTTTCCTCGCAGAGCCATCGGATGTGAATTTCGGCGGAAAGGTTCACGGCGGTGCCGTGATGAAATGGATTGACCAGGCAGGATATGCATGTGCAGCAAATTGGAGCGGTCAGTATTGTGTGACCGTGTATGTTGGAGGTATTCGTTTTATCCGCCCTATCCAGATCGGCGACATGGTAGAGATCAATGCAACGGTGATTTATACAGGTAACACCAGTATGCATATCGCCATCAATGTGTCTGCAGGCAATCCCCGCCAGCGTGACAGGATCAAAACTACCCACTGTGTCATGGTGTTCGCTGCCGTAGATGATAGCGGCAAGACGGTGCCGGTACCTAAGTGGCATCCGGAAACGCCTGCCGCTCTTGAAATGGAAGCTTATGCTAAAAAATTGATGGCACTGAGAATGAACATTGAAGAAGAAATGAAACCTTATCTCTAAATCAATGAGTGAACTGCATCTCACTCAGGCTTTTGTATAAGCCGCCATCTACAGTGAGCAGCTCCTGGTGAGTGCCTTGTTCTACAATGCGGCCTTTGTCCAGCACGATAATCTTATCAGCCTGGCGCACAGTGCTTAGCCTGTGGGCAATTACAATAGAGGTACGACCGCACATCAGTTTTTCGAGTGCATCCTGCACCAGCTTTTCTGACTCAGAATCCAGTGCAGACGTAGCTTCGTCCAGTATCAGGATTCTTGGATCTTTTAATACTGCACGGGCAATGGCAATTCTTTGCCGCTGTCCGCCAGATAGTTGTATACCTCTTTCACCTACTACAGTATCCAGCCCTTCGGGAAAGCGTTGTATAAATTCCCACGCATTGGCTTGCTGTGCTGCGGCGATGATTTCGTCTGTGGTAGCCCCCGGTTTGCCATAAGCAATATTTTCGCGGATGGTACCGCCAAAGAGAAATACATCCTGGGGCACGATGGCCATCTGGCTTCTCAATGCAGACAATGGGAAGTCCGCCGCATCCCGGCCATTGAAAGAGATACTGCCGCCGGCCGGTTCGTACAATCTTAATAATAAAGAGACGATGGTACTCTTGCCGGCTCCACTTGGACCTACCAACGCAACCTGCTGATCGGCTTCGATGTCGAAAGTGATATCCTGCAGTACCTCCAGGTCCTCCCTGGAGGGATAGCGGAAAGCGAGGTGATTGAAAGAGATCTCTCCGTTCAGGAGGTCTTTGGGTGCCACGAGTGCACTGTCAGTAATAGGTTCTGCCGGTTCGTCGAGAATTTCCAGCAGGTGCTCGGTAGCGCCCAGGGTCTTTTGAATGGTGGCATATACTTCGGCAAGGCCGGCTACAGATGCACCGATAAAGGTAGAATACAAGACAAATGAGATGAGTAACCCCGGCTGCAGGGTACCCATTGCGATCAATGCAGCACCTCTCCATATCACTGCGACGATCGCTCCAAATACGCCCAGGATCATGAAGGCGGCAAAAGCGCCCCTGTAAGTACCGGTCTTGATACCGGTTTTTGCTACTTCGGTTGTTTTGTGTTGATATCGCCGCATTTCAAAAAACTCATTGGCAAATGCTTTGACATTCAGTATCCCCTGCAGGGTTTCTTCCACAATAGTATTAGCTTCTGCCACCTGGCTCTGTGCCTGTTTGGAATACCTGCGCACTACCCGGCCAAACAGCCAGGCAAGAATCACAATTACCGGCAGGGTACCCAGCATGAGAACAGTCAGCTGGGCAGAGGTATGTACCAGCAATACGATACCGCCTACAATGATAATTACCTGCCTGATAAATTCTGCAACAGTGGTGGTGAATGTTTCCTGTAATAAAGAGATGTCAGAAGAGATCCGGCTCCCCAGTTCTCCCACCCTGCGGTTCAGGAAAAAACTCATGGGCAGGCGGATCAGGTGATTGTACACCTGCTGGCGGAGGGTGGCCAGCGAGCGTTCGGTAACGCGAACAAAGATATTGATCCGGAAGTACCCTAAGATCCCCTGCACTAAGAGTAACCCGATGAGGAGTAAGCCCGTGTGGTTGATAGCGGGAATATTTTTCGAGTGAGTACCATTGTCTACCAGGTCGCCCAATAAACGGGGAAATGCGAGGTTAGATAAACTGGTAATAAATAATAATAGCATGCCTGCGCTGAACATAGGCCAGTAGGGCCTGATGTATTTGTATAAGCGAAAGGTCTTCTTAAAAGATGCTTTTTTAACGTTCTGGTGTTTTTCCATAGCATGTAGACGTACTGTGATATAGGTTATGACGGGGTGGAATGCTAAATATTGTACAAATATGGGAGAAATTTCCAAAACGAAGGCGCCCTGCCAAAGCAGAAGCGCCTATAATCCAAATTCACTTGTATGTATTGTCAATTATGGCCCGCTTCAAAAAATAAATGACGGACGATCCTCCGTCATTTATCATTTATTTAGGCCTTCTGTTTTTAGAGCTATCTTGTGCACCGGTGCCATAGCGTGATGAATCTTCACCCGGATTCGGTGCACCTGCCGGCACATTTGCTGCCGGAACCGTATCAGGGTTAATACCGGTGGTCGACGTATCTACGGTTGTCGTAGTAGAATCTGTATTAGCGTTTTTCCCGTTTCCACACGAAGCGATGAAAGCGCCTCCTATAAATAGTATAATATATACCCAATGACTCTTTTTCATAAAAAAACTTTTACATTACCACGAATATCAATGTATTATGAGGAATTATTTTCCCCATTTAGTAGCGTAAATGCACCAGCTTAGTGCTTAGGTATTGAATCTGGACGGGCAGATGTATCGGCTGGCATAGTCGCTGTATCTGCAGGTACAGTGTTAGTCGTATCTGCCTGCAAAGATGTTCCTGTACTATCGGCAGAACTTGTTTCTCTGCTGCTTCCACAGGCAAATAGAAAGAGGCTGAGAGCTATAGCAAAACAGGCGGTTATACACACTTTACAAATCGCAAGACGAAAAACAATTGCTCGGGTTCCCAGGTCTTTTTTTTGCATTTTCATAATTAACCAGATTATCAGGATGAACAAATAATGTCAAGTACATTCAGATATTTGAAATAATTGTGCCAAGGCACACTTGTTATAATTAGTACAGCTTATGGAAAACACTTTATTTCAATTGGTTGAGTCCACGACGCTACTAAAAGTAGTAGTTTCCTGTCTCACGGGAGCGTTGCTGGGAATGGAACGGGAGTTTCACCACAAGGCGGCGGGTATGCGTACGCTTACACTCATCTGTGTAGGCAGTACACTGTTCACGATTCTCTCGGTGGAGATCGGTTTTCCCAATAGCCCGGATCGTATCGCTTCCAATATTCTTACAGGAGTGGGTTTTATTGGGGCGGGTGTTATTTTCAAGGGTACTTATAGTATTGATGGCATTACGACTGCCGCTACCATCTGGATTGCATCGGCGTTAGGAATTGCAGTGGGTATGAGTCACTACGTGCTGGTGGCTATTTCCCTCATATTGGTGCTACTGGTCCTCCAGGGATTGAAAGTGATTGAAAGGAAGATAGCACGGATCAGGGAAAAGAAGATGGTTTGTATATCTTACGATGCTACTAAGCTGGAAGGACTTGATTTTCATTCCATATTTAAGCAATACCACCTCTCTCATGTACATATGGCAGTGTCCCGTAATCAAAACATTGTTGAAAACCGGTTTGAAATAAAAGGTAGTCCGGAGCATATGAAAGAAATGAGTCATTACCTGCAGAATAATCCCGACATTTGTCAATTCGAAATGCAAACAAATCCATTGTAGATTATGTCACGTGCGTATGCAGATCTTCCCTTACATTATGGGCATGTGCCACCCTGGCTGGCTGCCAGAATGAGCCTGTTGGGCGGCGCAATCATAGAAACCATTGTCGCAGATTATGGTAAGGCGGAGGTATTGAGAAGACTGAGTGATCCCTGCTGGTTCCAGGCGTTGGGATGTGTATTGGGAATGGACTGGCATTCTTCAGGTATTACCACCAGTGTGATGGGCGCTTTGAAAAAAGCATTGAATCCCAGGGCACATGAATTGGGTATTTATATATGTGGTGGGAAAGGGAAGCATTCCCGGCAAACGCCACAAGAACTGTTGCTGATTGCTGACAAAACCGGGTTGCCGGGGCATGAGTTAGTTAAACATAGTAAACTGGCTGCCAAAGTTGATAATACCGCCCTGCAGGATGGGTTTCAATTATATCTCCATTCCTTTATTGTATCTGACCAGGGTGACTGGGCGGTGGTACAGCAGGGTATGAATGATAGCAATGGTATGGCCCGGCGGTATCACTGGCACTCAGCAGTGGTTCGTAGTTTTACAGAAACACCCCATTCGTTTATATATGGTAAAAACCAGGGGCAGATCCTGAATCTTACTGACAAGGCAGCAATGCCCACAAAGGATGGATTGCTGGAACTGGTAAAAACTTCGCCGGGGCAATTGCTTCCGGAGATTCGCAGAATTACGATGCCTTCGCATCATGATGTGCGGGGTGAGAATGTAGATCTGAAGCGATTAGGTGCAGTGCTGGCAGTGGCACATGAAAGACAGGTGCTTGATTTTGAGACCTTATTACTGATGGAGGGCGTGGGTCCGAGAACATTGCAGTCACTGACACTGGTAAGTGAGGTGATTCATGGTACGCCTTCCCGGTTTACAGACCCGGCGAGGTTTTCTTTTGCACATGGCGGAAAGGATGGACATCCGTTTCCGGTTCCCCTGAATGTGTATGATGAAACGATCAGTGTGATGCGGGAGGCGGTCAGCAAGGCGAAGATTGGTCAGCATGATAAACAGGAGGCGATCAGGAAATTGTCGGTGTTGTCGCAGCAATTGGAAAAGGAGTTTGTTCCAAATGAACGGTTTGATGAGGTGATTAAGCGGGAGCGGGATGATTCCTGGCGGTATGGAGGGAGAACGGTTTTTGGGAAAGAAAAGCCGCCGGAGAAGAATAACCAGTTAAGTTTATTTGATTAGGCGTTATGACAATTACAGAAGCTACACAGGTTCAAATTGAATTAAGACAAAAAGTTATCATCCAACCCATTGATTACCCGGTAAGTATCATCGCCGGGGCAGATATTTCCTTCAATAAGTTCAGTACGACCGTATATGCCGGAATTGTGCTTTTAAGCTTTCCCGGGATGCAGGTTTTAGGATATAGCCTGGTTAAGAAGGAAGTACATTTTCCATATGTACCGGGGTACCTTGCTTTCAGGGAGGTGCCGGCATTGTTGGATGCCTGGGAGCAGCTGCCTTTTAAACCAGACTTGTTGGTAGTAGATGGTCACGGCATTGCCCATCCTCGTCGGATGGGTATTGCAGCACACTTTGGTGTGGTAGCAGATACGCCGGCGCTGGGATGTACCAAAAAGGTACTGTGCGGCAAGTATGAAGAACCGGGATTGACAAAAGGAAGTTTTACCCCTTTAATTCATAAAGACGAAATTATAGGCGCCGCCCTTAGAACAAAAGATAAGGTAAAACCGGTGTTCGTATCACCTGGTAATAAAATTGACCTGCAGGGGGCAATTAGTATCATTAATCAGTGTGCCGGGAGATATAGATTACCGGAACCTACCCGGCAGGCACATAATGCCGTGAATGAGTTCAGAAAAGGCAATCTGCCGGCTGGTTTTACCCCAGTCCCGTGAGCCGTATAGGCAATAAACGACCTAAAATAGCATATTATACAATACTGGTTATCAATTAAATAACAAATACAGTTTAACAATTAACCTTTATTCTCTCACATACACCTCTATAATCGCATGCGTTGGCCTTCTGGGTGCCAGAAAAACATCCGCCTTTTTATAATGTGCCTCCAGCTCATAACGTAAGGCAAAAGGGAAAAAGTTATTATTTTCCGGCGCATATTCATACAGCACCACATCATAATACCCACTCCGCACCTTTTGGGTAAACACACTTAGCTGTTTATTGAACATTCCCACCCCCAGGTGATACCAGAGCGGGCTATCGCTACCCGTTTCCGGCGTATAAGGCATCTCTACTGCCAGCGGGGTTAACTCAGTCATGTTCAATACTTTAAGATGCCTTTTGTTATTTTTTACTACCGGCATATCCAGCAGCTTACGCATACCTTCCACCGTTTGTGGGGGCATATAAATACCCTGGAAAGCCTTCAAGTCTGAAAACACCCATTTGGAAGTCGGCACATCCGTCGTATCCCATTCGATCATATAGTTATTCCTGGACACCACATTTTCCCCCGTCTTACTCACCATCGGTTCATACGCCGCAAAAGAAGTATCCGCTTTCAGTGCCGGCAGTTTATTCGCCGATTCATCATGTGGCAATAACCGGCTTGTTACCTTATCCAGGTATTTCCAGAAGGTACCTGACCACCATAGCAACACTAACAAGGCTGCGCCTGCAAATGCAGGTTTCCTGCCCAGGTCAATATGCAACTGATCCACTAACCGGGACGCGATAAATGCAAAAGCAAATGCATGGAAGAAGATATTATTATCTGGCGGCGTGTAACTAGTGACCTGAAATATAGCAGATTCTGCCAGGATACCTAAAGTCAGCAGCGTGAACAACATCGCCTGCTTATCCTGCCAGAATGTTTTAAATTGCTTAAAAGCAGGCAGCAGTACAATCACTATCATTACGATATAGAACTTAATCCATTGTGACTGGTACAATACTTCCGATACGATATCATACAGAGATAACCGGCTGTTATGCGGCGCCTGCCCGTGGTTAAACCAATAGCCAAATCCATAGGGAATAAACGGCACAATGAAAATCGCCGCAACTATCCCATAAAAAGTAAGATATAAAGGTACCTCCCATAAGCGCTTCTCGTTTAAGCTGTTATAAGCCAGCAAAGCCAGTGATAGCAACAGCGCCAAACCACCACCATCCTGCTTGGTAAAGAAGGAAAGGAAGGTGAAAAACGCAGCAAGCAGCAAATTCAAAAACCTGATTTTACCCTGCGGTCCCACCAGATAACGGAACAAAAATGCCAGTCCGACTAACTCATATACAATCACCGTCTGGTTGTACCAGGGCCAGAAATTAAAGAAAGAATAAGACAAGACGAACAGCAACACAGACAGCACCCTGATTGCCGGCTTTACATCCAGGCTTTTCAGAATAGAACGAAAAGCGACGCCAGCCAGGATATTCATGAATACCTGTGCCTTGACCAGGGTAATCAGCTTAGCCCCAAAGATCTTAAAGAACAATGCGGGTACGATCCAGAAACCATAACCTAATGGCAACCCAAAATCACGATAAGGAACCTGCCCCTGGGAAATGCGATACGCCCCTTCCCAGGACAAAAAGATATTGACCCGGTATGGTAAGGGCACAAAAAGAGGGAACAATGCCAGGCCGATGATGATTGCTAATTCTGTAATAAAAGCGCCCTTTCGGCTAAACGGAGCATAAGTAGAAGGCATACAAAAACGGGGATAAAAACGAGTGTAAAATTGTATTGAACGGACCAAAAATAGGAGAATTAACCGGAAAATAGCTTTTTTTCACGCAGTTGTTCCATAAACCATCGTATATTGGCACGGTCATAAAGAACTTATCCCCGTGCAATATTTAAAATTATTAAGACCCTCCCATTGGGCAAAGAACCTCTTTTTATACATACCCCTTTTCTTCGCTGGCGAAATTTTCGACATCGCCAAAGTCATGGAAGTGCTCATAGGTTTCTTCGCATTTAGTCTCATCGCCAGTAGTATTTATATTATTAATGATTATAATGATGTTGAGGCAGACCGTCGGCATCCTGTCAAGTGTAAACGGCCCATTGCCTCCGGGGCTGTCTCCAAACCGATGGCGCTCGTATTCTTTGTACTTTGCCTGGCTATTGGAGGTTTGCTGGCCTGGTATGTAAAACCAAAGTTCC
>NZ_JBCNKH010000013.1:0-120348 GCF_039596135.1 Chitinophaga sp. | reverse complement strand
GGCAGGCCAAAGGCATCCCAGCCCATGGGATGCCTTTGGCCTGCCAGCAGAACAGTATGCCCTGGAAACAGGTCAGCATCCTGCGGTAACTACTGCCGAAAATATTGCGGCCTTCCGTAAACAACTGGATAATATCGGGTTCTGCTTTGACTGGGAAAGAGAAGTGAACACCAGCAACCCCGATTACTATAAATGGACACAATGGCTCTTCCTCCAGCTGTTCGACAGCTGGTTTGACCGTAGTGCCCAGAAAGCTAAACGCATTCCTGAACTGATTGCCATCTTTGAAAAAGAAGGTAATGCAACCCATGAATGCCCCGGTGACCGTACCCTCACCTTCTCTGCTGAAGAGTGGAAAGGCTATGATGAGTCTCGTCAGCGGGAGATCCTCATGCAATACCGCATCGCTTTCCTCGCTTATGCTGAGGTGAACTGGTGTGCGGAACTGGGTACCGTACTGGCTAATGATGAGGTAGTGAACGGTGTAAGTGAACGTGGTGGTTTCCCCGTAGTAAAGAAGAAAATGCGTCAGTGGTTCCTCCGTATCACCGAATATGCAAACCGCTTGCTGGAAGGTCTGGAAACTGTGAACTACAGCGATGCCATGAAGGAAATGCAGCGTAACTGGATTGGTAAGAGCCAGGGTGCCGAGATTACCTTTAAATTTGACGGCATTGACAATGAAGGGTTAAGAGTATATACAACCCGCCCTGATACCATTTTTGGTGTGGACTTCATGGTGGTGGCTCCTGAGCATGAACTGGTGACTAAAATCACCACTCCTGAGAATAAAGCAGCCGTAGAAAAATACCTGGATTATGTACAGAGCCGCTCCGAGCGTGAGCGTATGGCAGAGGTGAAGCAAATCACCGGTTGCTTTACCGGGGCTTATGTACTGAATCCTTTCAACGGTAAGCGGATCCCGGTTTGGATCTCTGAATACGTACTGGCTGGCTATGGTACTGGTGCGATCATGGCAGTGCCTTGCGGCGACCAACGTGATTTCGGCTTTGCGAAACACTTTAATATTCCTATTACGAATATCCTTGGTGCCGATTTCACTGGCGCAGAAGCAAACCCTACCAAGGATGCAGTGCTGCAGAACAGCGATTTCCTGAATGGCGTACCAATGAGGCAGGCGATGGAACTCGTAGCTGATAAGGTAGAAGCCATGGGCATCGGTAAAAAACAGACTAACTTCAGAATGCGTGATGCGGGCTTTAGCCGCCAGCGTTACTGGGGAGAGCCATTCCCGATCGTGTACAAAAACGGTATTCCATATGCTGTAGACGAAAAGGATCTGCCTGTTGAATTGCCACATGTAGAGACTTATAAACCAGGTGAAGATGGTGAAGGCCCACTGGCTAACATCACTGACTGGGTGAATATAGATGCAAATACCAGACGTGAAACTAACACCATGCCTGGTTATGCAGGTAGTAGCTGGTACTTCCTGCGCTATGCAGATCCTTCTAATAAAGAAGAATTTGCAGGCCGGGCGGCAACTGACTACTGGAACCAGGTAGATGTGTATATAGGCGGTACAGAGCATGCAGTAGGTCACCTGCTGTATTCACGCCTGTGGACCAAGGTACTGTTTGACCTCGGATACATTGGTTTTGATGAGCCTTACAGGAAGCTGATCAACCAGGGTATGATTCAGGGATCTTCAAGGTTTGTAAAGCGTTTAAGGTTCATCCACAGCGACCACCACGTAGGTGCAGATGAAATAGAACCAATCACACTGCCGGATAATAAACAGGTGTATATCTCTAATAGTTTCGGCGATATCCGTATCAAAGATATTATTGAGCTGATCAGGGTACAGGATGCGCCTTTAGCAGAGTTCCTGAATTCTATGCAGGTAAACTATGTGATAGAAAGTTATATCCACGTGGATGTAAACTTCGTTGATGGTGTAGTGTTGGATATAGACGCTGCCAGAAAATGGAAAGCAGACTTTGCAAACGCGATCTTCTTATTGCAGGATGGCCAGTTCACCTGCAAATCTGAAGTAGAGAAAATGAGTAAGAGCAAGTACAATACCGTAAACCCGGATGTACTTGTCGAAAAATACGGCGCCGATACCTTCCGCATGTACGAAATGTTCCTTGGTCCGGTAGAACAATCTAAACCATGGGATACCAAAGGCATCGAAGGTGTACACCGCTTCCTCAAAAAACTCTGGCGCCTCTTTGCTGATGAGCAGAAAGGCCTGATCGTAAAAGATGGTGACGCAACACCCGAAGAACTGAAGGTCCTGCACAAAACCATCCAGAAAATCGACAGCGACACTGAGAACTTCTCTTACAATACCGCTGTGAGCCAGTTCATGATCTGTGTGAATGAACTGAGCAGTCTGAAGTGCAACAAGCGCAGCGTGCTGGAACCAGTACTGATCCTGCTCACACCTTATGCACCGCATATTGCTGAAGAGCTCTGGCACCTGCTGGGCAATACAACCAGCATTCTCGATGCAGCTTACCCTGTATTCGAAGAGAAATATGTAAAAGAAGACGCATTCAACTACCCTATCGCAGTGAATGGTAAAACCCGTACTGAACTGGGCTTTCCATTGGATGCAGACAACGCCGTTATCGAACAGACTGTAATGACCAACGAGGTCGTACAGAAATGGATTGAAGGCAAGCCTGTCAAGAAAGTAGTGATCGTGAAAGGAAGAATGATCAATATTGTTGTATAATAAATCAAGGCTGGCATTGAGCCAGCCTTCCTTTTTACTATGTTAACCAAAATCTTACAACGCCATCAGCCGTTTCAGCCAGTCGTTCTCTTCGATCCTGCTAAGGATCATCTCTATCCCATGGACCTGACTGCCGCTAATACAGCCCTTACAAACGAAATACTGGACGATGAACATCGTTTCAGTGACTATGTCACCCAGCTATTGGCAACGCACAATGCGGCCTTTGGTATAGGCGGATATGGTGAACATAGAACCATTTATTCCCGTAACGCACATTTCGATACCGGCGATGAACCCAGACGGTTTCACCTCGCTGTAGATATCTGGGGGCCTGTAGGCACACCTGTGTATGCGCCACTGAATGGGTGTGTACATAGTTTTCAATTCAATGATGGCCATGGTGATTACGGGGCTACGATCATCTTAAAACACGTACTGGATGGTGTTACCTTTCACACCTTGTATGGGCACCTGAGTGTAGCTGACCTGGAAGGGTTAAAGATCGACGCACCTGTGGCTGCAGGTCAGATAATCGCCCATTTCGGGCCGCTGGCAGAAAATGGCCACTGGCCTCCACACCTTCACTTCCAGCTCATTATCGATATGGAAGGGAAGGCGGGAGACTATCCTGGCGTATGCCGTTATAGCGAAAGAGAAAGATACCTGGCCAATTGCCCTGATCCTAATCTCATCTTAGCGTTTTAATACGCCTTCTTTATCTATCCTTGTGGGCGTATCTGTACCATCTACAATGCTGCGTGCACTGATTGCAATGGCCTGTATAGTTGAAGTGATATTCTTAATATCCAATGAGCTGACTTCATCGCCTACGCTGTGGTAAAGTTTATCCGAATCAATCTGGTCGGTAGATATAGTATGCGCCGGTACACCTTGCCTGGCAAGCGTTGCATTGTCTGAACGATAGAACAACTGCTGGTCAGGATAAGGATCGGGGTAGAAATGGAAGACAGAGTGCTGCAGGTTTTTCTCCAGGATCTTACCAAAATCAGAACGCTCATAACCAGTGATGAAGGCACTGTTCTTACCGAATTTGGACTCTTTTCCGATCATCTCAATATTGAACATCGCTATCACCTTTTCAGGGTCCTGCTGCCGGGAGAAATACTTAGAACCATACCCCCCCATTTCTTCCCCGGTAAATGCAACAAAGATGATAGATCTGGCAGGCGGATGCTGCTTGTAATACTTCGCGAGCATCACTACCGCCGTTACACCGCTGGCATCATCATCTGCTCCATTGGCAATACTGTCTGTACCCACGGGTGTCAGGATGCCCAGGTGATCGTAGTGACCGGAGAAAATAACATACTCGTCTGGTTTGGAACTTCCCCTGATCATGCCGACGATGTTGCTGAGGTACAATGGGGTTACCTGCTGACTGGCTTTCACCTGCCAACTTTTTACATCTTCTGCCTGTTTGAGTACCAATACAACCGTAGACAGGCTATCCTGGTTTTTGCCCCCTCTTGCCTGTACACTTTCGTAGAACTTTCTGAAATCTGCTGTATGGGCGGTATCTACCCATACAATGGTATTCTTTTTTACTTCTCTGAGTTTTCTCAGGGATTCATAAAATTGTTCTGAAGCTGGCAATGATACGGAAGCAACATCGCTCTTTTCATTCCAGTCGATGTTGGGTGCTACACTGAGCACGATAACGCTGCCATCATTCACCCTTTCCCCGTTCAGGTATAGTTCCTGTATACCCGGGGTAGTATTGAAGCGATGAAATGCCTGGCGGAAACTAGTTGCACCAGTCAATGGTTGAAGACCAGCTTTGCCATATTCTTTTTCAAGAAACCGGGCAGCTTTTTCAATACCGGGCTCAAAGGTTTTACGGCCCTGCATATCATCGGCGGCAAGGGTAGAGATAATACGTTTTACTTCCTGCTCCTTAATGTCCTGTGCATATGTGGCGAGGGTGGATACACTGAAAAGGAGGGTTAAAATGCGCGTTTGTTTCATATTGGGAGGTTGCTAATTATCAAATATAACCGAAAATTCGAAGCTGCCGCAGGCGATTTTTTGGTAACTTTCACCCTGATATGTCGAATCCGCTAAGACCAGATGAAGCCCGCCAAAGTGCGGCCGAAAAGGAGTTTGAAAACAGCATTCGCCCTAAGGAAATTATGGATTTCTCAGGGCAGGACCAGATTATTGAGAACCTCAAGATCTTTATCAAGGCGGCCAAATTAAGAGGTGAGGCACTGGACCATGTGCTCTTTCACGGTCCTCCCGGATTAGGTAAAACAACGCTGTCACGCATTGTCGCCAACGAAATGGGGGTCAACATCCGTGAAACCTCAGGCCCTGTGATAGAGAAACCCGGTGATCTGGCCGGTCTGCTCACCAACCTCGAGCCTAAGGACGTGCTGTTCATAGATGAAATTCACCGGCTCAGTACCGTGGTGGAAGAATACCTGTATTCTGCCATGGAAGACTACCGTATTGATATCATGATCGATACCGGTCCAAGTGCCCGTGCCATCCAGATTTCACTGCATCCGTTTACATTGATAGGGGCCACTACCCGCTCAGGGTTGCTCACGGCTCCCCTGCTCTCCCGCTTCGGCATTAAATCCAGGCTGGAATACTATACCGCCGCCACCCTGCAAAAGATCATCTGGCGCGCCGCCGGCCTGCTGGATACAAAGATCACCAGCGAGGCTGCGATGGAAATAGCGCGGAGATCCCGGGGCACCCCCCGTATTGCCAACGGCTTGCTGAGAAGAGTAAGAGACTTTGCACAGGTAGTAGGCAATGGTACCATCGACCTGGATATTGCCAAATTCAGCCTGAAAGCCCTGAACGTAGATGAATACGGCCTGGACGAAATGGATAACCGTATCCTGCAGGTCATTATCGAAAACTTTAAAGGCGGTCCCGTTGGTATTACCACCATCGCTACTGCTGTAGGCGAAGAACCCGGCACACTGGAAGAAGTATATGAACCGTTCCTCATACAGGAAGGATTCATCAAGCGCACCCCACGTGGAAGGGAAGTAACTGAGAAAGCATATGTACACCTCGGCAAAACGCCCAGAGGTGGGGCTAGCGGCGGTTTATTATTTTAAAACAAACCGCTTCAAAAATACTAAAGGGCTGACCACTGTATCGCTGGTCAGCCCTTCCTCCTCAAAACGATGATCAGGGAATTTGCTGAATCTTTAACCAATCTATGCTTCTTTTTTACTCCCTCCCGTACCAATCATTCTTTACCAATATATATAACTACTACATCACATAATAAGAATACACAGGCAGTGTTTCCGGTACATGATTGTCGTTCAGCATCTGCCGCAGATCCCTTTCAATGGTACGCGCAATGCTCGTCATTGGCGTATCAGTAGGTTTGTTGTCAAACGGATCCTGCAGGTGTATTGCCATCTTTTCAATCAACAGGAAAGACGCTGCAATCGCACCTACCAGCGGCACTGCCACCCAACCAAAAAACTCTATCACTCCAAACGGTAATAACATGATAAAGAAGTTCAATGCAAAATGTATATACAAGCTGTAGGTTGAAGGAAATACGGTATTCTTAATACGCTCACACTTACCCATTGAATCACTGAATTTATTCAGGGTAGAATCGATCTGTACCTGCTGGTAAGCATTGATCCAGTCTCGCTGCAACGCATGCTGCAAATCTTTTGCATGCAGCTCCAGCAGTGCCATCGGCACATTCGCAAAGCGTGCTACATAAGCCACTTCTCTCTTGGGTATCAGTCGCTCCAATCCTTCTGTAGCCGACAATCCTCTCAGCTGCTGGCCCAATGAATAACACCATGCCATCTGACGACGGATCATTCTTTCGCGCATCCGCTCTGCCTCTTCAGGAAATTCATTACTATGTATAAAGGTGAGCACCTCTCTTGTAAAAGAGCGGGAATCGTTCACAATTGCCCCCCATATGGTGCGGGCTTCCCACCAGCGATCATAAGCCTGGTTAGACCTGAATGCCAGCAGCAGCGATATTACTGTACCCATAATCATCGGTACAGTCAATGGTATGTTGATGGTTTCCTGCAGATTAAACCGGTCATGTATTAACACTATCACAAGCGTATATAATACAACCAACGCAATTTCATACTTGACCTTCCCAAATACATACTTAAAGGGTATATTTTTCTTGAGTAGCATAAGACCTGTAGTTTAGAAATGATATACAAATAGCGCTCCCCCCTCCGTAAAGGGAAAGAGCACTACTCAAACAGACACATCTATTATATTTCAAATAGTTCGGACATTGCCGACACCAGCATCCTTTCTTTCTTCTTCAGGGATACATGATGTACGGGGTAGTTGCTCTTCCTGATCAGTTCTGCCGGGTCATAGCTGTAGGGCGATGCCTTGCGGAAATTGAATTCAGCTGGACATACAATCGCATCAATATTGTGGTACAACAAAAAGTTGCGGAACACGCCATTGCTGCGGCCCATTAGGAACTCGGTTTTCAGCGACTGAATGGCTGAGCCATATTTATTCTTTAATATTTCACTGGCTTCTTTATAATCGTCAGTAATCAGGTCATAGTGTGAGGACCTCCTTGACAGCATCATCAGGTCCATAATAGAACCCGGCATCTGCATGGCATGCATCATCACAATTTTCAAGGGTTCACCAGCCCCAAAGCGATCTACAACATGATGAACTACACGAAGAGACCTGATGGAAAAATCTGTAGGAATCAAAATATGCTTCATGTGCTTTGATTTATAACACAAAGCTATTTCCACGGGATTAGGAACCCGTAAGCAGGAGATAAAAGAGAATTAAAAATGTGGTAAGAAACCGGTAAGAATTATGCCACCGGCAGGGTGACCCGTATCTCTGTTCCCTTGCCCTGCTGGCTGTTTACGATGATATTGCCCCCATGCAGGCGAATGATATTACGGGATAAGGGCAACCCTATACCATACCCTTTATAACCACTGGTATTAGAAGCGCGGAAGAAAGGATCATAGATAAAGGGCAGTTCAGATGCAGGAATACCAATACCCTGGTCCTGGATCAACAGGATGATATTTGTATCAGTAGCCGCCAAAGCTACGCTCACAGGGCGGTTGTCAGAATATTTGCAGGCATTCTGTACAATATTGCTGAATGCCAGGTGCAATAGCTGTGCATCTCCCAGGATGAAGAGCTTTGCTTCATCTTCGGGCAACATGGAATAATCTATTTCTACATTATTATCAGGATTAATCTGGTCGATGGTATCTTTTACTGAAAAGATCAGCTCATCCACACGTAACCGTTCGCGCTGTTGCCCTTTGCCGCCAAACCCGGTCTGGGCCAGGCGTAGTAAACTTTTGGTAATGTGCTCCAGGCGCTCCGCTTCGCCGAGTATCACTTGTATCGACTGGCGGTATTCAGCGTCTGAACGTTGCTTATTCAGTGCCAGCTCTGCTTCGCCAATGATAGCAGTGAGCGGTGTTCCCAGTTCATGAGAGGCATTGCTTACAAAGTTGTTCTGCGTTTCGAAGGCCGTTTCCAGCCGGTCCAGCATATTGTTGAATGTCTGTGCCAGTTCAAACATTTCATCGTTACTATCGGGTGGATCCAGCCGCAGGTGCAGGTTGTGCGCCCTGATAGTTTTTACCCTGGCGGTCATGACCCTCACGGGCTGAAGGATGTACCTCGAGAAGAAGAAACCAGCTGTCAGTACCAGTATGCCGGCGGTACCCAGGCAAATAGTCAATACGTGCTTCAGGTCTGCCATATAGCGGCGGCCAAAATCATTGCGGGCAGAAACGATCACGATATAACGATCAGGATCCTGTCCAAATACAACCCCGGAATAAAAGATATCGCCACTACGATAATTCGCTTTTCGCTGCAGCTGTACCATTTCAAAAAAGGAACCAGGCAGGGAAGCCAGGGAAGCCGGGCGGTTGAAATGTCCTTCTTTGTCCAGTTTCAGGAAGTATTCCTTTTCATAAGGCATACGTTCCAGGTGTTCATTACGGATTTCCGTATAGGTAGCGCTGTTATCCCTGTCTTTGATCAGGGCAGCACGAGCGGCAATGATGGCACGTATTTCAAGACGTTTATAAAAATCTGTAAAAGAGTATTGATTGGCCAGGAAGTAAGCTCCCCCGGCTATCAGCAGGATGATAAAAACTGTCAGTGCAGTAAACAGGATCAGTATTTTGACACGTATACTCATGCTTCTTCTTTCAGCATATAACCCATACCAACCACGGTTTGGATAAGCGCTGGCAGGTCTTTGCGGTTTACTTTCTTCCGGAGGTAATTTACATATACATCTACTACCTTGGTATTCATATTAAAGTCGATGCCCCACACATTTTCCAGGATCTCCATTCTTGACAACACACGACGGGGGTTGCGCAGCAAATATTCCAGCAGCCGGTATTCTGTAGCTGTGAGTGTGATGCTCTCCCCGCTGCGGCTCGCACTTTTGGTATCTGTATTCAGTTCCAGGTCAGCAAGTTTCAGCAGGTTGGCAGCAGGGGCAACAGAGACCGTATTATCTGTCTGCCTTCTCAATAAGGAGCGGATCCTGGCCAGCAGTTCTGCCTGTTTGAAAGGCTTGACCAGGTAATCATCTGCCCCGCTATCCAGTCCGGATACCACATTCTCGGTAGAACCCAGTGCAGTGAGCATCAGGATAGAGGTCTTGTTTTGTTGGCTGCGCAGCTCCTTGCACACGGCAATTCCGCTCATACCCGGCAGCATCACATCCAGTATGATGAGCTGAAACGGGTGGTCCATGGCCATTTGCAGACCTGTGGGCCCATCCATGGCTACAGTCACATCGTATCCTGCTTCAGTAAGATATCGGTGAATGAAGGATACAACTGCCGGTTCGTCCTCTATTAACAATAGTTTCATGCGCTATAAAAATAAGGCAGACTGAAAAGTACGATTCTTTTCAGTCTGCCTCAGAGCTATTTTAAAGTCTTAATCTTTCACTACCAGGCGGAAACCGTTACCGTGAATGTTCACGATTTCGATATTCGGGTCTTCCTTCAGGTACTTGCGCAGCTTGGCAATATATACGTCCATACTACGGCCATTGAAATATGTATCGCTACCCCAGATCTTCTTCAGGGCCAGTTCACGTGGCAGCAGGTCATTCTTGTGCTCGCACAGCATGCGTAACAGTTCGTTCTCTTTTGGAGAGAGCGTATGTGTTTCACCATCACGGGTCAGCGTACGCAGGCGGGCATTGAATTCATAACGGCCTATTTTAAACTCATGCTGCTCTTCCTCTTTGCTGTTCAGTTCCTGGTTTCTTTTCAGGATCGCTTTGATCTTCAACAGGAGCAATTCACTGTCAAATGGCTTGGCAATATAGTCATCAGCACCCAGCTTGTAGCCCTGGATGATGTCTTCTTTCATTGTTTTGGCAGAGAGGAAGAATAAAGGAATATCAGGATCTACATCCCGGATTTCCTCGGCCAGTTTAAAACCATCCATATTAGGCATCATGATATCCAGGAGGCAGATGTCAAATTTTTCCCTTCTGAAGGCAGCCAGCGCCAGAATGCCATCACGGCACAGCTCCACGTCATAATCGTTCAGTTCAAGATAATTTTTGAGCACCATACCCAGGTTGGTATCATCTTCTGCCAGTAATATCTTTGGTTTACGTTCTTCCATATATAATAAAGTATTAATGTACAAACAAATATAGTTAGTCAGATGTTCACATAAAGTTAAAATAAGCCTAAACGCTATTATTTTGAGATGAGGGAGGAAAATGGATAGCGGATATTCTTATATGCGATCATATCTACCTTTATACTACCCACCGAAATGGGGCTATCAATACGGAGGGGTATTTTATTGCCATCGTCACTGACCCATACACTCATTTTCTCTCCCCCCTGAAACATGGAACCTTCCAGGAGCAGGGGGGCGAACTTAATAGCCCGGAACTTACCGAACTTGGTTTCGACCGTTTCTTTACCGATATAGCGTACATAGATATTGTACACCTTATCGTCGAGGAACATATTGAAGGGGATTTTATCGCCAGGTTTATATTTATCGAAATCGATATTTCGGGCATAATAGATAGCGCTGATCACGTCCTGTACACAGGGGGGTACCTTATAACTGCCTTTGGTACTGACGGCGGTATGCTGTGCCTGATAGAAAGTCACGTCATTATGAAGCCGGTACCCGCCTTCCTCTACATCGCGAAGGAACTTCATAGGCATCAGATTGGCCGTATCGATAAAGCTCTGGTATTTGTCACGTACCTTGAAGAACCAGTCGTAGGTTCGGTAGGTCCTGCCTTCGGCGGAGATGTGGTAGACATCTTTGCCATTGAACTTTTCAAGGTTACAGTTAAACGTGGCTTCGCCGGCGCCAATGAATACTCTTCCCAGGGTATAAAAAACTTTGAACGTGATACTTTCGCCGGCTCTGAAGCTGGTATTGGTGATACCACAAAAATCGTTTTGGGCATACAGGGGGCGGATAGTGGCCAGACTTAAAACAACTATGAGTAGAATGGACCTCATTGATGAAGCTATTTTTCCTTAAAAATCTTAATTCCCAGCAAAAGCACACTACCTAAAACGGCCGGCAGCACAAGGTTTACCAACCAGATAATGACGGTTGCAGCTATGATAGCAGGACTGTTCATACTGAGGAATCCCATGAAATACAGGCTTATTTTGCCTCTCAGGCCCAGTTCTGCGATGGCGATGGTAGGCACCATAGCCATTACGAGATAAATGACAGCGTTCATCAAAAATCCTTGCCACCACAGCATTTCAACGCCCAATGTGTCAAGCAAAATCAAATACTGTGCCGAGAAGACCACATACCGCAAGGCCGAAAGGAGCAACAAGTGTTCGAGGTCTGTAGCGGAGTAACGAACAATAATCTGCACAAAAATCCGGGCCTTCCTTAACAATGGTATTCTTTCAAAGATTGATAGAATGATCTGCAGCCGAAAATATAACAATATGACCAAGCCACAAATTATCAGGAGGATTCCAAACGATATTTTTTCCCATATTGAGTAGCCGGCACTATGTTCAGCCCTGACTGGCGCGAAGTTAGCCACAAAGTAAACCAAACCACTTAACCCAAAGATAATAGTAACTATCAGCTGGCTGAAGCTACCCACCATGGTGGCAGCAATTGCCTTTAATTTGCTTCTATTATTGCGAACATAGAGTACCCGACCCCCATATTCTCCGATTCGGTTAGGTGTATTGATGGAAAATGAAACGCCAGAGAGTATAGCCCTGAACGCACGAAGGAACGACATGGGTTGGAGGGGCTGGATGAGCAGCTGCCACTTGCGGGCCTCCAGCCCCCAGTTGAACAGCATACCTATCAATACCAACAGCATGGCCACAACGCCCTTATGCTCAAGGGTATCTATCATTTGCTGCAGAGAACTCTTTAAATTAGGTTGGTGGAGCAGCTGGGTATAAATGGACCAGGCTAACCACGTAAAAAGGACTGCTCCCAGCAGGTAATTGAGAATTATTTTGGTATTTTTGTTCAGACATCAAAGATTTTGGCAAAAATAAACTGTGGTTGGCAAACAAGTCAAAAATAATTCTCGGTATTGACCCGGGTACACTGGTAATGGGTTACGGGCTCATTCTGGTGGAAGGAACAAAAGCCAGCCTGCTGGAAATGGATGTGTTAAAACTGTCCCGTCACAAAGATCACTACGAAAGGTTGCAATTGATACACGCCCGTGTAAATGAACTGATACGCTTGCATAAACCGGTTTCCTGCGCAATCGAGGCCCCTTTCTTTGGAAAAAATGTACAAAGTATGCTCAAACTGGGTAGGGCACAGGGTGTAGCCATCGCTACAGCCATGCAGGCCGGAGTACCAGTGACTGAGTATTCACCCAAAAAAGTAAAACAGTCTATCACCGGCAATGGTAATGCAGACAAAGAACAAATCTGGCAAATGCTCCAAAGGATCCTAAAATTCTCAGAACGCCCTGATTATCTGGATGCTACAGATGCACTCGCAGTGGCAGTCTGTCATTTTTTCCAGGAGTCCAGCGTCATGCCGGATACCAGTAAAGCTAAGGGTTGGGACGCGTTTCTACAGAAAAACCCCGGCAGGATCGTCGGGTAATTATTGGGGGTTAGCACATAGGTTTTTCCAGAAGTTAATAAATTGTATTTACTTTGAATTAAAATCTTCATAACTCGCTCCCCCTGATGATACATGGAGCTACACACCATAAACTATGGTATTTTATATAATCAGCATCAAGCTATGAAAGCAAGAATCCTATTGGTGGAAGATGATCAAAATGTTGGTGCGGTAACAAAGAAGCGATTAGAAGAAGCAGGCTACGACGTGGTACATAGCACAGACGGACAAATGGCCTGGGAGCAGTTCCAGTTACGAACCTTTGATATATGTTTACTGGATGTGGTAATGCCCAAAAAAGACGGTTTCACGCTGGCAGAACAAATCCGGAGAAAAAACGACTTCATTCCTATCCTCTTTCTAACCTCGAAAGCAATGGATGAAGATAAAATTAAAGGATTCAAAACAGGAGCTGACGACTACATTACCAAACCTTTCAGCATGCAGGAACTCTTGCTGCGCATTGAAGTATTCCTGAAAAGAACCAAGAGTGCCGTCAACAATGCGACAGAGAAACGCACGCAGTACAACATCGGCAAACTCACCTTTGACTATAATGACCTCATTCTTCGCGAAAAGAACGGAGAGGTTTCCAGTACGCTTACTCAAAAAGAAGCTGACCTGCTCAAATACCTTTGCGATAATGCTAACAAAACGCTGAAGCGGGAAGAAATACTCTTCCACGTTTGGGGTAAAGATGACTATTTCCTGGGACGTAGTATGGACGTGTTCATTACCAAGCTACGGAAACATTTCAGAACAGATCCCGCTGTGAAACTGGAAACCCTCCATGGTGTCGGCTTCCGCTTTAACGTGCCAGGGCAGCTGTAATCTGCTCCTGCACTGCCTTGAACTCGGCTTCAGACAACTTGAGCTTAGGACGCTGAAAGTTCATGTCGTCAACAGAATTAATTGGTATCAGGTGCATATGTGCATGCGGTACTTCCAAACCAACCACACTCACACCTACACGATTGCATGGAAATGCATGCTCTATCGCCTGCGCAATAGGCTTGGCAAATAACAACCACTCACCCAGCAAATCATCTGTCACATCAAAGAATTTGTCTACCTCCTCCTTTGGAACTATCAATGTATGCCCCTTCGCCAATGGAAAAATATCCAGGAAGGCATAAAAACTATCATTCTCAGCTATACGGTAACTGGGAATTTCACCGTTGATGATTTTCGTAAATACAGATGACATAATGCGGGTTTTAAAGAATCCTAAAGGTAAAAAAAAAGCCTTCCGCATGATACGGAAGGCCCTGATATCTTCAGAGAGATAATTATATTGTAATATTATCTACCTTGAATTTGATTACACCATTAGGAGTAGAGATTTCTGCAATTTCACCTACCACCTTGCCCAGCAATCCCTTCCCAATGGGAGAAGTCACTGAGATCTTGTTCGCTTTCAGATCCGCCTCTTTCTCCGACACCAACTGATAGGTCACGGTCTTTTTAGTACCTACATTTGTAATAGTCACTTTACATAAAATAGATACTTTGGAGGTATCAATGGAATCCGCCTCTACTACTCTGGCAGTAGCGATAGCATTCTCAAGCGTAGCCAGCTTGGCTTCATGCAAACCCTGCGCCTCCTTTGCTGCGTCATACTCAGCATTTTCCTTTAGGTCACCTTTTTCCCGTGCTTCCGCAATCGCCCTGGCAATTTCTGCCCGGCCCTTTGTTTTGAGGAAGTTGAGCTCTTCACGCATCTGGTCCAGGGTCTCTTTGGTAACGTAGTTAATACCAGACATAACGTTATATAGTTTAAGAATAAAGAAAAAAAATCAACGCCCCCGTTTGCACAGAAGCGTTGTAAATTTGTATTAAAGCAAATATAACGAAAAATTGCTTATTCCCCTAAATAAAGTCACATATACAGTAATCCTAATGCATGAATCTGCCACTCCAGAATTGTAAGCATTCCTAATGACAAATTCTCCCTGCGAACCTATATCACATTCAACTTCTCCAACACTATCCTGGCCATATTAATGCTCGCCTCATGAGTATATCCCGCTATGTGCGGCGTCATCACCACATTCGGAAAATGCAGCAGCTTTTGAAACTGTTCCCTCTCTTCAGGACTGTAAGTAGCCAGCTTTTCATTTTCCTGTACATCCAGTGCCGCACCTCTCAGTAGGCCCTCTTCCAGCGCCTGAATCAGATCAGGGGTATTCACTATCTTACCCCTCGCCGCATTCAGGAACCAGACTGGTTTGTGGAAAGAACGGAAGAATTCCAGGTTCGCCAGGTGTTTGGTCTCTGCCGTCAGCGGCAGGTGCACGCTTACGATCTCCGCTTCGGCAAACAGTTGCTCCATGGTCGCTTCCTGCACATGATCGTTGCTGAAACCCGTTTTATATTTATCATAAGCCAGGATCTTTGGCTCAAACCCCCTCAGCTTGCGTGCATAAGCGCTGCCTGTATTGCCATATCCAATGATGCCTACAGTACGCCCGCCTATTTCAAAGCCCCTGTTACCCTCTCTCTCATAAATTCCCTGGCGCAATTCCAGGTTGCTCTTCAGCACATTGTTCATCATACACAGCAGCATACCTACCATCTGCTCTCCCACCGCTTCCCTGTTTCCTTCCGGACTACTGGCGCAGTGGATTCCCTTGCTCTCCGCATACGGCACATCGATCAGTTCCATCCCGCTACCCAACCGGCCAATCCATTGCAATTGCCTGGCACGGTCTATGACAGGCTGGTCTATCTTCATACGGGTGGTGACAATCAATCCTACGTATTCGTGAATACTTCCGAGTAGCTCCTCGTATGTAATGGCAGGCTGGTAGCTGACCTCAAATCCCTTCTCTTCCAACCTGTCCATTAAGTAACTGTGCGCTTTAGCTGTAATTAATACTTTCCTGCTCATATCATCTTGTGGGATAATGCAACAAAATCTGCTACAGTCAACTCTTCTGCCCGTTTGGTGAAAAAGCTGTCCTGTAGTACTTCCTTATCAAATAATGGTTTTAACGGATTTCTCAATTGCTTACGACGCTGACCAAAAGCAGTTTTCACCAGGTTGAAAAACTTCCGCTCATTTGGAATGTCATAAGCCTGTTCCAGCCTGTTCAGGCGAATCACAGCTGATTTCACCTTGGGAGGCGGGTTGAAACATGTTTCACTCACTTCAAACAGGTACTCTACCTCGTAAAAAGCCTGCAGCAGTACACTCAAAATACCATATTCCTTATTGCCATGCTTCGCTGCAATACGCTGGGCCACCTCTTTCTGGAACATCCCTACTACACAGGGTACCTGGTCTTTCCAGTCCAGTATACGAAACATAATCTGGGTAGAAATGTTGTAGGGGAAGTTGCCAATAACATTGAATTTCCCCTCAAAAGGCGGTTTCACATCCAGGAAACTCTCATTAATGAGCTTGCCCTGAATAGCCGGATAAGTCTTCCCGAGGTATTCTACTTTTTCAGTGTCCAGCTCTACAGCTTTAAAGGAAGTATCTGGCAGTTCAAGAAGGTATTTAGTGATGGCACCCGCACCAGGGCCCACTTCCAGCACTTGTTGATTCGGAATTACAGGTAGTGAACCAACTATCTTTCTACAGATGTTTTCGTCCTTGAGAAAGTGCTGCCCAAGCGATTTTTTAAGTGTATACATGATCAGGTGTCAAAATTACGGAAATCGTTTTGAATAAGTTTCTCCCTTAATTCTTGTTATATTTGCCCATTATTCTCAAAAACGCATGAGTAGCAACGCCCATACAAACAAGCCGGTAATTGGTATCACCGTTGGTGATATTAACAGCATTGGCGCCGAATTGATCATCAAGACCTTTGCAGATAACAGAATGCTGGAGTTTTGTACCCCGGTGATATTTGCTTCCAATAAGACCATCAACTTCTACCGCAAGTTGATGAATGAGAACAACTTCAACTACCAGAGCCTGAAAGAATTCTCCCGGCTGAACCACAAGCAGGTGAATGTATTCAACTGCTGGGAAGAAGAAGTACAGATTACACCAGGTATACTGAACGAAACCGGCGGCAAGTACGCTGCCCGTTCCCTGGCAGTAGCCATCGAATGCCTGAAAAATGGGGAAATCGATGGGTTGGTGACTGCCCCTATTCACAAAAAGAACATACAGAGCGAGCAATTCAACTACACAGGCCATACTCCTTACCTCAGGGATGCCTTTGGTGCAAAAGATGTGCTCATGTTCATGACTGCCGATAATATGCGTGTGGGTTTGCTCACCGAGCACATACCTATCGCTGATGTTGCGAAATATGTGACCCGCGAAAACATCCTGGCTAAACTGGCCATGATGAAAGATAGCCTGATCAAAGACTTTGGTATTGACAAACCACGCATTGCGGTACTGGGCCTAAACCCACACGCCGGCGACGATGGCCTGATCGGTGAGGAAGAACTGAAGGAGATCATCCCTGCTATCACGCAGGCAAAAAACAATGGTATCCTCTGCTTTGGTCCCTATAGCGCCGATGCCTTCTTTGCAAGGAATATGCATAGCACCTTCGATGGCGTACTGGCCATGTACCACGACCAGGGCCTCATTCCATTCAAGTCACTGGCTACCGGCGAAGGTATCAACTTCACAGCCGGGCTGCCTGTTGTACGCACCTCTCCTGACCATGGTACTGCATTTGACATTGCAGGCAAAAACCTGGCAGACCATTTCTCCTTCCGCCAGGCGATCTTCTCCTGCCTGGATATTATTGAGAAGAGAGAACAGTATGCGGAGAATACACAAAACCCACTCAAGAAAATAGAATTAGCTTCTGAATAATACAGAAAAAGCCTCCCGCAAAACGGGAGGCTTTTTTCAGATATGAAAGGCCGCCATTTCCAACAACCCCTCTCCCCTGCTCCTGAACCACTTGTTATAGCCATGCAGTACATATTCCGTAGCCTGCATGTCGTATACACCTGTTATTTCCGCCTCCAGCAATGAGAGCAGGTTCAACACCTTTTTACGGCTATAGGCCCGTGTATAGGCGCCAATATTGTTTTCCATGATATCTGACAATGCCCTTGCCCGGGAAATAAAGGAAGGTGGCATCTCCTCCTCAGGAATGGTATAGTCCAGTATTACCGCATTGTTCCGCACCCGGGAACAAAAACAACGCATCACCCGCAGAAAATGCTCTTCAGGAATATAATGCATGATGCCTTCAAATACTATGAGGGTAGGTTCATGAGGTCTGTAACCTGCAGCTGTCAGCATCTCCATCATTTGCTGTGTGTGGGTAATGTCTGCATGCAGGGTATGCAGGCGGGCGTCATTGTAAGATACAGCGGCATAGAGCGCCTGTTTTTCCTGCATATGGCAGGTATCTACCTCATAAATGCTGGTAAGCTGTTCGGGGAAGTATTCTGCAATCTGAAGCCCCAGGGGATCCAATCCTGCTGCTAATATACATACCTGCTGATGGGGGTGTTCTATCATGAGCTGTTTAATCAGGTAGCGCACCATCTGCTTGCGGAGTAACAGGATCTCACTGAACAATGGCGTGATCCTGGACAGCTCTTCTGCGGGTTTTTCTACAGCACTGAAATCGATGTGTGATAAGTATTCCTGCCCCCAGCCGTCAGTGTACAGGCTTTTTACTACTGAGAGTAACAAAGCAGCAGAAGAAGCCACGGAGAGTTTATTTTCCACGGTTTTCATGGGGTTCAGTTTTTAGGTTAACGTGTGTTTTTAAAGTTAACGGTAAAGACTGAAATGTAATAACAGCCAAACAGGGAGGAATGGCAAAGCCATTCCTCCCTGTTTGAAATTATTTAGCCAGTAGCTGTTTGGTATACTCCTCACCCCAATGTGGCGCAATCTCGCTTGCCGGCTTAAAAGCCGCAAACTTCTTCAGCGCTACTGTAAACTTCTCTTTCGCTTTTTCCTTGCTACCACCAAACTGTTCCGGTGTATAATACAAAGACTGTCCCTGCAGCATATCCACACGTGGATTATCCTTATTGATCTGTGCTGCCTGCGCCAGCCATGTTGCAGATTCTGAACCAAACTGCATACCCCTTGTTTGTGGATCTACCCCAATGCGTGCAGTAGCAATCAATGACCTGATACAATAGATCTCATCATTTTTAGGACTCAGTGCATCTGCCTGCAATATAGCAGCCTGCGCCTTATCATCGATCGCATCTACCTTGCTCTTATCCTTCTCCATCAGCGCATTCATCACATAGCAATAAGCAGCGTAGTAATAAGGTAACCATTGTGTTTTTTCAGCAGCAGCAATGCGCTCAAATGTGTTGGCTATTTCCTGCATCTTCTCTGGCCCACGGTTGGCCGGATCATCCAGCTGCGCAATCTGTTTGCTCATGGCAGACTGGTATTGCGCACTCTGTGCAAAGGTCATCGAAAAAGTAGTCACTAAAAGGCAGAAGGAGAGAACAAAATTTTTCATCATATACGAGTTTAGGTTTTATAAATTATCAATCGTTTCCTGGCGTCTGTCTATACCGAAACTCATAAACATACCCAGGTAAATAAAACGGGGAATATTTGGCGTAATCGCTTCCCGGCGCAAAGCATCTGTTGAATAATGATAGCCATACACCTGCTTGAAATTACCCACGTTATTCACAGATAAAACGAAGATGGTAAAAGCTTTGCGAATTGAAGTCAGATAACTGACACTCAGTCCGACTGAATTATAATCAATGGTCTTTTGCGACATAAACTGGCTCACGGGCAGATTAGGATTATAATAAGGACGACCTGTAGCAAAACTGTATGTCAAACCGATATTAGTAGTAATAGAAGAGATGTAGTATTTGGTCACTATGCTGAAAGTATGTTTGGCAGCAAAGTCCGGCTGTACTTCATATGGATAAGTGAGATAATTTCGCTTGGTATCGAGGTAAGAGTAAGACACCCAATAGTCAAGATTCTTCACACTCTTACGATCACGCCAGAAGAGCTCAATCCCTTTTGCATAACCGGTACCGTTAGTCGCAGTATCCGGGCTTGTCTTTACAAGGTTATGATACTTCTTATAGAAGGCTTCCACACGCAATGTATAGTTATTCGCTACCCGCTGAAAGCTGGCTATGTAATGCGTTGCTTTCATGTAATCCAGGTCCGGCTTGAACCGCATGTATTGCTGCTCTGGTTTTTGATAGTAATCACCATAGGCCAATGATACCTGACTATACTGATCTAATTTATACGCCAGTGATACACGCGGTGCAAAATTCATCTTCGCAATCTTCGACGAATATTCCATACGACCACCTACACGACCTACGAATTGTGGTGTAAAGTAAATATCACCTTCTGCAAATGCAGCTGAATAATTATCTACATAGTTCGCATGAAATTCATTGTAGGCAGAGTTCTCCACGGCATACTGATACTCCCCTCCAAAACGCAATGCAGAGAAATTACCGATGTTCTTTGTGAGCATCACCCTACCCTGCGTAAGTTGAGATAAGTTATGAATCTTAGTGGGATCCGGATTTTTCTGCATCGTATCCAAAGTGATTTTATCAGTGTTGGTGCTAAATGATACCCCTGCATTTATCTTCCAGTCATTATTTAATAACTCCTTATAGCTTAGATTCGTATACACATTCTGATTTTTCATCTCAAACAACTCCTTATCTCCCACATATTCAAGGCTGGGACGAATACTCCCCATATGCGTCCAGTTACTATACCCATAGAACTTGAGCATACCGGTTTTAGATGTTTTCCTTCTGAAGTTGGCAGAAGTACCAATGATCTCCGGGTTCACACTCGGCTCATACTTAGGCTTGATCACATTCATATAGGGTCCCAGATTGGTATAATCAGCTTCTATACCAAAGGAACCTTTCTTGTCTTTTGCCAGTTCATCCAGGCCACCACTGAAACCAATCGGCGATACACCCAGTGTATAGGAAGACCGCTCCGGCAGATCCTGCGATTCCAGTACCAATGCAGAAGATAAACCCTGTCCGTACTGGGCAGAATAACCACCACTGCTAAAGGTCGTTCCTTTAAAGAGGAAAGGTGAAAAACGACCTCGGCCCGGCATATCAGGCAATCCTGAATAAAAAGGATTACGCACCAGCAATCCATCTATAAATGTCTGTGTTTCGTAACCGGTACCACCACGTACAAAAAGACCTTCCTTGTCATTCGTTTGCTGCGTACCCGGCAATGTTTTCAATGCACTCACGATATCTGCCATCGCACCACCGGTAGTCACAATGTCCAGTGGTTTCAGTACGGTATTATTCTTTTCGCTGCTGGCTTCGATGCTGCCTGCGGAGATGGTTACTATTTTCAGCTGACTGATGTCGTTTCTTAAGATGATGTTTAAAACAACTGCACCTGAGAGGTTCACTTTTTGTTCCTGTGTCTGGTAACTGGCTAAGTTGAAAATAACACTTTGTTCGCCGGTAGCGTCTGTGGTGAAAGAGTAGGTACCGTCGGCGGCACTGGTAGCGCCGTCGTAAGAGTCCTTAATGGAGATGTTCACTCCCTGTAATGGATGGTTTTTCTTGTCGGTGATCTTTCCGCTGATTTTGGTTTGTGCCTGCAGAACGGTCGTCGACAAGGTGGTGAATAACAGAATTAGGTAAAACTGATACATAGGGGGTGTTGAATTTTTAACAAAGCTACACTGAGGCTGGGAGGCTATCAATCTAATAAAGGCAAATGTAGGTGGTATTGCCGGTAAAAGCGGGTTAACTGTCGGTAAAAAATTCAGTGGTAAAACCGCATTTCGGTAAAATAGAAAAGCCCCTCCAACAAAGGAGAGGCTTCTCGTAATATACTTACCTTGACAGGCTTATGCAAATCTTGGTTTCAGTTCGCTAGCCAGCGCAACCATTTTCTTCAGACCTTCTTCAGGCAGGTTACCCTTCTTGAACTCACCCATTACATCTGGCAGACGCACTTCCATTTCATGCAGGAAAGCTTCTTCGAAAGCCTTCACGTTTCTAACCGGAACTTCACGCAGCAGACCGTTGGTACCCAGGTAGATCATAGCTACCTGTTTTTCTACGGTGTACGGAGAGAACTGAGGTTGTTTCAGGATTTCCACGTTGCGGGCACCTTTATCAAGTACCTGCTTGGTAGCAGCATCCAGGTCACCACCGAATTTGGAGAATGCTTCCATCTCACGATATTGTGCCTGGTCCAGTTTCAGGGTACCAGCCACCTTCTTCATGGATTTGATCTGAGCGTTACCACCCACACGGCTTACGGAGATACCTACGTTGATAGCCGGACGGATACCAGCGTTGAACAGGTTGGACTCCAGGAAGATCTGACCGTCAGTGATGGAGATTACGTTGGTTGGGATGTATGCAGATACGTCACCAGCCTGAGTTTCGATGATTGGCAATGCTGTCAGGGAACCACCACCTTTTACCAGGTGCCTGATTGATTCTGGCAGATCGTTCATCTGTTGGGCGATTTCATCCTTGCTGATGATCTTTGCTGCACGCTCGAGAAGACGGCTATGCAGGTAGAATACGTCACCAGGATAAGCTTCACGTCCAGGAGGACGACGGAGCAGCAGGGACACCTCACGGTAAGCAACCGCCTGTTTAGACAGATCATCGTATACGATCAGTGCAGGACGACCGCTATCGCGGAAGAACTCACCGATAGCAGCACCAGCGAATGGAGCATAGAACTGAAGAGGAGCAGGATCAGCAGCAGAAGCAGCCACGATAGTGGTGTAAGCCATAGCACCTGCATCCTGCAGGGTTTTCATTACACCCGCGATAGTAGAGGCTTTCTGACCGATCGCTACATAAATACAATATACTGGTTTACCAGCGTCAAAGAATTCTTTCTGATTGATGATGGTATCGATACAGATGGCAGTTTTACCAGTCTGACGGTCACCGATTACCAGCTCACGCTGACCACGACCTACAGGGATCATCGCATCGATCGCTTTGATACCAGTTTGCAGTGGTTCTTTTACCGGCTCACGGAACAATACACCCGGAGCTTTACGTTCCAGTGGCATTTCATACAGTTCGCCAGTGATAGGGCCCTTACCATCGATAGGAGCACCCAGGGTATTTACTACACGACCTACCATGCCTTCACCTACTTTAATAGAGGCGATCTTACCGGTACGACGTACTTTGTTACCTTCTTTAATTTCACCCGATTCACCCATCAATACCACACCCACGTTATCTTCTTCAAGGTTCAGTGCGATCGCCTGAACACCATTTTCGAATTCTACCAGTTCACCGGAACGAACGTTGTTCAAACCATAAACACGTGCGATACCATCTCCCACCTGCAATACGGTACCAACCTCCTCAAGGTCAGCAGCAGCATTGAAGTTGCTTAGTTGCTGGCGTAATATCGCCGAAATTTCATCTGGTTTTATCTCCACCATAGTGATATACTTTTAGAAAGAGTCGTTAAATAAATTGATGTATAACGACAACAGCTTTGCGTGTACGCAGCGGCTGCTGTAAATTGTTTATTTCAGTTCAGGTACATAGATATTACCTGCAAATTGCTTTTTGATATCATTCAGGTCACGCAGCACTGATGCATCGAACAGCTTATCTTCTGTTTCCAGCACAAAACCACCGATCAGGTCAGCATTTACTGCTGTTTCCAGTTCGATCTTTTTGTCAGAGCCAGCTTCTGCTTTCTGTTTGATCACATCCAGTACTTTTGCATCTACTGGTACTGCTGTGGTGATCTTCACCTTGCTGATACCTTTCAGTGTGTTGTACTGACGGAGGTATTCTCCGGCAATCTCAGGCAAATTGCCTTCCCTGCCCTTGATAACCAGCAACTTCACAAAAGCGGAAGTGATGGCGCTCACACGGCTGTCCAGGATGGCAGCGAGGATCTGTTGTTTTTTCTCAGGCTTGATGATGGGACTTTTCAGCAAATTCACCACATCAGGATTTGTTTTAGAGAGCTGCTGCAGGAAGAGCATATCTGCCTGTACAGCCTCCAGCTGTCCTTTTTCAGAGGACAGATCTATCAAAGATTTTGCATACCTGGATGCTAAACGGGGATTCCGCATATGATTAGCGATTAGCTCTTAGTTTAATTTAATTTCTCCTGCCAGTTCTTTAATGTAGCCTTCCTGGGCGGTCTTGTCAGACAGTTCTTTACGCAGCACTTTCTCAGCTACTTCGATTACCAGCTTACCAACCTGGTTTTTAACATCAGTCAGGGCAGCCATTTTCTGGTTGTCGATAGCGGTGTAAGCTTCGCTGATGATCTTTTTAGCTTCAGCCTGGGCTTGCGTCTTAGCTTCAGCAATGATGTGATCTTTAGCGTCTTTAGCTTCTTTCAGGATTTTGCTCCTTTCAGCTTTAGCTTCTGCCAGTACGTGCTCATGTTCAGCTTTCATCTGCGCCATTTCCTCTTTCACTCTTTCAGCAGCTGCGATAGAGTCTGCAATAGAAGTTTCTCTTTCCTTCAGGGTAGAGAGGATCGGTTTCCATGCAAACTTTTTCAGGATGATGAAAAGAATGATGAATATAACTAATGAGAAGGTAAACAAGCCTAACGCGGGCTGCAACAGATCCATGATTATTAGAATTTATTTGGTTCGCATTATTTTTTTCTTTGCTGATGATGCCAGTGTACCAATGCAATACACAAACATTTTTACCGGTATACTGCCAGATCAGCGATCCATTTTTGAGATGGGAATTACTGCATCCATTGCCCTGTGCGCCGGATGCAGTAATAAGTTTTGGCCTTACAGCACTACTGCCAGCAGACCTGCGATAACGCCGAACAGGGCAACACCCTCTACCAGCGCCGCAGCCAGGATCATGTTAGCGCGGATGTCATTTGCAGCTTCAGGCTGACGAGCGATAGATTCCAGCGCGCTCTTACCGATGTTACCTACACCGATACCAGCTGCGATAGCAGCGATACCAGCACCAACAGCACCACCAGCTTTAGCCAGACCAGCAGCAGAAGCAGCTGCTTCAGTACCAGCTTGCAATAAAACAGTTAAAATAGCCATGATAAATGTGTATTTATTGTTTAATACGAATTTTGATCTTAGTGATGTTTAGCCTCGTGGTGATCATCATGACCGCCTTCCATTGCCTGACCGATGAATACTGCCGTCAGGTTAGCGAAGATGAACGCCTGGATAAAGGCCACCAGCAATTCCAGCATCATCATTACGATGTTGAACACAATCGTGATCGGCGCAAAACCGAAACCAGCAATTGGCTGCAGTGAACCGAAGATGAATACCAGGGAAATAATGCTCAGGATGATGATGTGACCCGCCAGTATGTTCGCAAAAAGACGAATCATCAGGGATATCGGCTTAGTGAAAATACCGATGATTTCCACAGGTACCAGGATTGGTTTTACCCATCCCGGAACAGGAGGATTCAGCGTGTGCGCCCAGAAATGCTTGTTGGAACTGAACATTGTAGCCAGGAAGCTAATCAGTGCCAGTGCAGCTGTTACTGCCAGGTTGCCGGTTACGTTCGCACCACCGGGTAACAAACCTAACAGGTTATTGATAAGAATAAAGAAGAAGATAGTGAGAATGAAAGGCGTATATCTCTCATAAGCACCAGGAATATTTGGCTTAGCTACTTCGTCACGCATAAAGATGATCACTGGCTCCAGCAGGCTTTGCATACCCTTTGGCGCCTGTTTGGAACCTCTCACACGGTAAGCTTTCGCTACACTCGTCATAATCCAGACCAGCAGAATAGCACCTATCAGCATGGAAGTCAGGTTCTTGGTGATAGACCAGTCATAAATTTCTTCGCCAGTTGGATTGTCTTCACCATCTACTGCTATGACTTTGCCCGCTACGAACTTTGCAGGATCCAGATGTTTCTCTTCCAGGTAATGTTCGTTTACCAGGCGGTAACCATTATAAGAAGCATGACCATGATGGAATTGCGAGCTCGAGAAAGTGGAGAGCCCTCTTTCCTTGCTATAAATAATAACAGGTAAAGGGATCGTTACAGGAGTGCCTGCAATGTCCAACAGATGCCAATCATGGGCGTCCTTAACGTGGCCAAGGATCACCTCTTTGGCATTAAACCCTTTCTTTTCCTGAGGCTCACCCTCAGCCGGGTTTGCAAACGTACTATACCCACTCATGCAGAAAACTGCAATAAGTGCTACCAGCTTAAGTTTTAACAGTTTGGAGGAAATCACCGCTTTCTGAAATTTTGCGCAAAGATAACCAGAATTATAATTAAACAAAGGGAACGATGAAAAAAGGAAAGCCGGGAAAACAATGTCATATTACATATTAATGCAATAATACATTGCCGTCCCGACTTTCGTCATACTTTTTATCCTATTTAAAGGAAATATATTTTTGCTCTGCGTTGACTATCAAGTTGAAAAAATCTTTCATCTGACCAACTTCAGCTGCCGGAACGCTGTCCATGATGTTCGTCAGGAAGCGCCTGTTTATGATCAGTTTGCCGGGTGCCACCTTGTGATAAGTGAGCTCATATTTCATATCCTTAAAGGTCGCTTTTACATCCGAAGGTACCTGGTCGAAGGTTTTTCCTGCAGGCAGGTCCAGTTCTATCTCGCTGGTGTAGTGATCTGTATTTTCGTACAACCAGTATTCAAACGGGTACTGGCGGGGCTCATTGCTGAATACATCGCTGGTGGCCACCACATCCATAAATGGTGGCTTGATCATATTGATGTCGCCCACCCCAATTACCTCATTCTTAACGGTATAAGCCGTGCTGATCGTCACTGAGTCCTCCAGGTTGTCCAGGTTCGCTACCTTAAAACTATCCAGGGTCACCGGGTTCTTGTAATGGCTGGCAGCACTCTGCTGCAGTGCTTTCCGCATCTCCTCCTCGTCTTTGTCCGCAAATCGGCCCCTCATATTGGAGGCCAGTTCCCCGTTCACTGTCATAGCTGTCTTTACCTTCAGATCGGTTGCACCCACCTCTATTTTGGTTTGACGGCTCAGCTTCACATCATATTTATCAGTTGGTTTCAGCAGGCTGATTGTCTCCTTCGTATCGTAGTTGAAAGGAATATTCAGAATCTGTGCATTGATGTCATTCTGGGGCAGTGCATGGTAAGGCAGCTGATTATCAGTCAGTTCCAGGTAGCGATAGTGCTCCCCATCCTTAAACCGGGCTATACAGTGGTTGAACTCCATGGATGGCAGTACCATACTCTGCTGCCCGTTCCGGCGGGTACTTACCAGCACCAGGTTGGCATCCAGACCTACCTTGCGGGCCAGGGATACAAAGAGGGTACTCACATCCTTACAGTCACCCAGGCGGGTATTCAGGGTCTTGGATGCCCGCTGTGGAATATACGCTCCCTGCCTGAAGGCCACTGAGCTGTAACTGATATGCTGCTCTATGAAGTTGTAAATCCTTTTTGCCTTCTCATCATTGGTCAGCTTCTTTTCTTCTCCATTCGGGAAGATTTGTTGCAACGCCTTTAATACATCGAAATTCTCTTTGGACTGCTGCCGGGTCACATCGCTGTACCACTCCGCAATCACATCCCACGATTTCACGGTAGACACATGCAGTACCTTGCCAATATCCCCCAGTGAAGGGCTGTAAGATTCGTCTTTGAAAGCAGGCACATTTTTCATTTCCCAGGTATACATGTGGAAATCTTCGTGCTGGCTCTCTACCGGTTTCACATCATCCGCATTCTTCATTACATAGTTGATGCTGAGCGGTGCAGCCACCATCAGGCTATAACGCGCCAGTTTGGTAGGCACCTGTGCCTGGAAGTAAAACTTATCCCAGTACTCACGCCCCAGACGCCCAATCCCAAAGTTGCTCACCTTGTAATTGTAGTAAATTACATCACCTGGTTCCAGGCGGGTGAACACAATGTCATTGTCGTAGGTTTCTGCGGAGATCTTGGTGCCATTGGCTTTTACCACTTCTGCTTTGATGATCGTCAGGTCAGAATAAGTACTGTTGTAAGGAATGGATATTTCTTTCCATTGGTCAATCGCATCTTTCTTGTTGATGTAAATGGCCGTATTCGTCACCTGTTCACTGGCGCCTTCTGCATAGAGTACTACGTTTTCTTCGTCGAAGATGTAGTAGTAACTCTTAGCCGTATCCTGCGGTGCTTTCAGGTCTTTGTTGATGGCCGCGTAATAATCCATTTTAGGGAAGTAGCTGAATACGTCCGGCTTATTCTCCAGCTCACGGATTTTTTCCCGGTAAGTAGTACCACCTGCATATAGTGCCAGCGCCTGTTTATAATAATCCAGCGCTTTGTCCTTATCGCCTTTTTGCAGGTAACAGGCAGCTATCGTACCCAGTGGGCTTGAATTGTATGGGCTGATGGCATGCTCTGTTTCCAGGTAGTGAATAGCAGAATCATATTGCTGTGCAGCAAAAAAATGAGTGATAATCGGTGAATACACATACAGTTCATACGGCGCCGTCTTAATAATATCACGCAATACTGCCAGCCCTTTTTCTGGTTCTTTCTGCTGGAAATAATCTTCTGCCAGCTGTTCCTGCACTTTGGTATTGTTGTGATTTGCTACGTACTTTTCCAGTATCCGTACGGCTTCTGCCGGGTCTCTCACCATCTTCTGATTGTAGGAGTACATGCCCGTTACAATGTCGTATTCATCCGGGTACAGTTCATATGCTTTCTTCAGCAGGGTGACCATACTGTCTACATGCTGCAGATTCGCATGCAGGTACATTTTCTTGGTGAGTGTCCACAAACTTTGTCCTTCGCGGGCTTCCAGCTTGTTCACTACTTCCAGCGCATCGCTCCATTTCTTTTCATCTTCCAGCTCTGACTCGTGTCCCTGCATGACGAGTGTATTCTCAGGGTCTATCTGTTTCAGCATTTCTACCAGTGCAGAAATGTCTGTTCTATCGTATTTGGAAGACAGGCATTCCAGGTATTGATAAGCCAGCAGCGGGTCCTGCGGATCCTTTTCAAAGAATTTAAACAATGCATCTTTTGCTTTATCATACTGCTGGTTACGGTTATATACCTTGGCGAGCAGAATGGCATAGATAGGATCGTTCGGATATTTCTCTACCTGCTTTTTGAAATAAGCTTCGGCAAAGTGTGGCAGCAATTCCGGTACATCCGTGCTTTTATCTACAGGGTAAGTTTCTACTTTATCTGTCGTGGAGATCCCCTTCAGGGTTTCGTATTTATCATCCGTAAGGCGAACGATAAAGTTAGAACCGGGATTCGTAAAGCCAATCTGCACCAGTACGCGGTTGTAGCCCTTCTTCAGGTGCACACGTACATTGAATTTATCCAGCTCAGTTGCTATTTCATCTTCCTGTGCTATCAGGAGTTTATCATTCAGCCAGGCTTTTAGGCTGCCATTGCCCCCCAGGCAAAGAATCGCATCCTGGTCTGCAGGCGAATTCACAAAAGTCTGCGCATATCCCACTGAGTTAGCAGCCGGGAACAGTGTGCCTACAAACAGCCAGCCGGCACTATCGGTCACAGCTGGTTTGAACCAGTCTATATGTGTGTTATTGTAAGAGGTAAAGCCTTTTCCGGCTGCAGGCTCTTTCAGCGGACCATAGTCTTTGTTGAAACCACTGCCGCTGATATTGTCAAAGGAACCGACAAACTGCCAGTTGTTTAAAGCGCCAATCTGGTTGTATAGATTACCAGACTCCTTCAGTTGCATACCCACCAGGTGATGGAGCCCTTTGAAGTACTTAGCCGCGGCATGCAGTGAACCATTGAAGCGGGGGTCGGTCAGTACCGTGTTCAGGTTATCCAGCTGCTTGCCTTTCTTAATGCCGTAAGAGCCGAAGATGCCATCAGTGAACCATAACGCGTAGGTATATGGATTCAGGTCGGTAATCACTGTAAATGGCGAAGGATACCTGTCGAGAAATGTATCCCCGCGCCCGTCATAGCTTTCCAGCAATATCAGGGCAGCATAAGCATTTTGTTTGTGGGCCGGGTCGCTCTTCAGTACTTTCCGGAACAATTCGTAAGCATGTGCTTTGTCGTTTTTGTGCAGCGCCTCCCACGCTTTTTCATAATCGCCTGCATGGGTTTGGGTAGTGACAGCTACGAACGCAATACAACATAATAGCACTCTCATAGTACTTCTCATAAATAGGTAGGGGAGTTTATTTTACTAAAAATAACAAAAAAAGGGGTCATTCCTTTATTCATTCCAGGCCTGCGGCAGGCTGGTTATATCGTATCGGGTTGTTTAAACTGCATGCTATGCAACTTGAAATAAAACCCTTCTAATTTCAACAACTCTTCGTGCGAACCCATTTCCTTCACCACTCCCTTGTCCAGCACAATGATCTTGTCTGCCTTGCTGATGGTAGACAGCCGGTGTGCAATTACAATGGAGGTACGGTCTGCTATCAACTTATCGATAGCGCGCTGAATCAGCATTTCAGATTCTGTATCTACTGAAGATGTCGCTTCATCCAGTATCAGGATGGCAGGGTCATATAATAAAGCCCTTACAAAAGATATTAACTGACGTTGTCCCAACGAAAGGGTTGTTCCCCTTTCCATTACCTGGTAATCGTATCCCCCCGGCAATTGCATAATGAACTCATGCATACCTATGAGGCGGGCGGCTTGTTCTACCTGCTCTCTCGAAATATCGGGGTTATGAAGTGTAATGTTTTCATAAATGGAACCTGCAAAGAGAAACACATCCTGCAATACGACCCCAATCTTACTGCGCAATGACTGCAAGGCATACTCCCTGATATCTGTTCCATCAATGCGGATACTTCCCTGCTGAATCTCATACAGACGATTCAATATACTGATTATTGTCGTCTTTCCGGAACCTGTATGTCCCACAATTGCAATGGTCTCTCCGGGTTCTGCGTGGAAGTTAATATCCTTCAGTACATATTCCTTATCCTTATAGGCAAAATAAACATGATCAAAAGCGATAGCGCCTTTCATTTGCGCAGCACTCTCATTGCCATTATCAGGCATATAATCGTCGCTATCCATGATCCTGAACACGCGCTCACTGGCTACCATCCCCATTTGCAGGGTATTAAACTTGTCTGCCAGCATACGGAGTGGGCGGAATAACATATTCAGGTACATGATAAACGCAATCATCACCCCCTGTGTCACTTCGTAATTCAGTACCTTATTCGCTCCCCACCACACCATTAAGCCCAGGGAAATGGCGAGGATAATTTCTACTACCGGGAAAAAGACCGAGTATGCAAAGATCGCGTCTACGTTGGCCTGCCTGTGTTCTTTATTGATTTGTTTGAAACGTGCAAATTCTCTTTTCTCTGCAGAGAATGCCTGTACAATCACAATCCCTGTCAGGTGTTCCTGCACATACGCATTCAGTGCCGCCACTGCATTTCGAACGCGGAAGAATGACTTGTTTACGCTTTCCTTGAAGATATAAGTAGCGATGATCAGGATCGGGAACGGGGACAGGCTGATCAGCGTGAGGCGCCAGTCTTCGTAGAACATTACACCCAGGATGGCTACGATCATGAGCATATCTGCAATGATAGAAATCAAACCTTCGGAAAATACGTCGTTGATAGCTTCAATATCGTTGATGGTGCGGGTGGTGAGGGTACCAATGGGGGTCTTGTCGAAGAAAGCGAGATTGAGATGAACGATCTTTTTGTACACTGCTACACGCATATCTTTCACGACCGATTGTCCCAGCCAGTTAGTAAGGTACGAGAAGTAGAAACGAAACACCGTTTCCAGCAGCAGTAACCCAACCTGGATGATGGAGATAGTAATCAACATCTGCATCATCTGGCTGGCAATGTATTTATCGACCGTGAGCTGGATCAGGTAAGGTCGCATGGGCGAAATTACTGCCAGTAACACCGTCAAAAACATGGATATGTAAAAGGAACGTCTGTAAGGAACTGTAAAACTGAATATGCGCCTTAATAGACTGACATCGAATACTTGCTTCTTAACCGCTGGATTTTCCACTCTAATATCGCTTTACAGTCTACAAACCTACAGCTTTTTAAGGAATAATCTACCAGTAATGGTTCTGTCGCTAACAGGCATGGTCCTGCGGCGGCAGGACCATGCCTGTTAGCCCCCAACAAAAAAGCTCCTGCCAGCGGCAGGAGCTTTTTTGTTATAACTTCTCATCTTTCATTATCTGCTTATAAGCCTTTATGAAGATCGCACCCAGATTCTTATGCGGCGGCACATAGTCGCTGAACAGCTCCTTGTTCCTCGCATCCCCTGCAAACCTCTTACCCAGCACACTCCACATTTCTACCCAATCCACATTCTTACCTACTCTCAGCGTCTCATCCAACTGGCGGATAATCGGCTCATTCACAAATCGCGTACCCACCTGCTTGGAAGAAATAATATGCGCCTCGGGCGATTTCTCCAACACAATCGCCAGGTTATGATAACCACCACAAGACCCTAACACTACAATCTTCGCCGTCGACTGCAAATTATCCAGTGTTGTATTCACGTGATAACTATGCCCACGGTGAATGAATACCGTCGGGTGAATATCATTCTCATCCAGGTACTCACTCAGTTTCTGAATCGCTTCCTTATCAGCCGGCTCTTCTATCGGCAGGTTCGCATAGATAGTGATAGGCTTCCCCTTGATAGAAGTAATTGTCGTCCAGTATTTATTCTTACTCACTCTCCACTCGCTGGATGGGAAGTTGCCCATAAAGCTGACGTAAGAGTCATGACCATCTTTGTCACCATAAAAGAATACCTGTTGTATAATCCGGCCACTGTCATTGAGCAGGCTATTAAAATTCACAGAGTTGATCGGAGGCAATTTCAGCTTAGTAGCCATTTCTGTGGCTTTGGATGAGTCGCTGGTCTTTTCAGTTTCAGTATCAAACAGGCTACCCAGCAGTTCATAAATCACCATCCCTCTTCTATCCTTTTTCTTAGACAGGTAAGCATAGTTCTTAGCCACCTCTTCACGCAGGAAGGTGAGCAGTTTCGGATCCCGGATACTACCGAAGGAGTTAGCCACATCCACGGCGTCTTCCAGGTCTTCTGTTTTTTCCAGGCTGCTTACATATTTCTTCATCAGGTAGTTGGCATTTGCCGGATCCATGGATTTCAGGAAGTCATCCAGGGTATTGTAACCAGCCGCCATTGCGATGAATTTCTTAAAGCGGTCAAATTCTACCAGCATCAGCAAACTATCACCACGCGGAGGTTTCATACGGGCCATCATCTGGTCGTACAAACCGGCGTTGTTATGGTTGGTGTAGCTGGAAGTATATAATTCTTCCTGACCGTTTACAATCAGGTAATACAGTTCTTCAGGTGTAAAGTTCTTAACGATAGCAAAGCGTACGTTAGCAGGCTCTTCGTGCAGGTCATCCACTTCGCGGATATAGCGGAGAGATTTAGCCTGCAGGTTTTCCATCATTGCTTTCAGCCCCAGTACATGGTCCCCGTTATTACGGCGGTGTTGCAGCGTGATAGCGCTTTTCACCAGTTGTTTGAAGTAGAGATCGTCGTTGCTTACGATGGTAGTGAGTTGATCGACAGTGGTAGTACCGGCCATCAGTTCATCAATGAAAGGCAGAATCAGGGTAGGCTGGCTCGTTTTGCCGATGGCTACGATCTGCTGCACGATTGGATCCGGGTTCTTACGGATGCTGGCGGCTACCGGGGTGTACGAAGTAGCGTAAGTCAGTACCTGGTTAGGGTATTTACGTGCTACAGCTGCTATCACGGAGTCAGTAATGGGGTATTCCAGGTAATTGGCGATCTCTGCCATCACGGTTTCCAGGTGATTAAAAGCGTATTTGCCAAAGAGTACTTCTCTGGCATCTTTATAGCCAGGGTTGTCTTTAAATACTTCAATCATTTTTTCGCCTGCGTCGAAAGTGAGGTTTTGCAGGTAAGGTTTGATGCTCTGACCTTTGATATCGGCAGCCATCATATCCTTATAAGCTTCTACCATAACCGGGGCTTCTTCAACCGCTATTTTATGGTAAGCACGCTTCATATTATAATCGTGCAGCATAACATATAGCCCTGACAGGTACTTGATCTTCAAACGATGATCGAGTGAAGAATCCAGCTCTATCTGGTTTTGCATGTCATCCACCTGTCTGATCAGGGCATTGGTTACCTGCAGGTTGATCGTTTGATCATCCGACACCTTCACCAGGTCGTCTGCCTTGCCATCAAATTTTAGTGCTGCTGCCTGTTCTTTGTCGATGTTATCATGGAATCCGATACGTCCGATAGGGATGTCTATCTTCTGACTACTTTGTGCATGAACCAGACTGCCTTGAAAGGCAATCATTAACAGGACTATTATAATTTTTTTCATTAATACAAATATGCTTAATAAGGCTAGTATAGCAAATTTACTACCAATTTCCTACAATAAGGGAGTTGTCTGCATTCCTGCCCCGAAGTGAGCCACCAATCGACCTCCGGCGGTGCAGCACAAAAATCCTTACTTTTAAGTTGGAAATCCGCTCTATTTATGCAAAACTTCATCAGCGATCTTTCAGGCAAAGAATTTCCCGCCAACGAAAAGGTCAACTGCCGGCATGTTCGTAAAACCGTCCTGGACCTGATTCGCAAGGATCACCCAAACATCAGCAGTAAATCAAAAATCTCGGCTTCTGAGCTCAACAAATACAGGGAACACTACTTTGAGCACCTCTTTGCCAAAGAAATTGGGGAACTCACCGAAATGGAGAAAACCGTCATCGAAAAACTGCGCACCAATGAAACCCTTACGGACAAACTGGATGACGGCGACAATACCAACCTCACTTATGGTCAGAAGCTGGCTGATAAAATCGCCGATTTTGGCGGTAGCTGGACTTTTATCATCATATTCCTTAGCTTCATACTTTGCTGGATGGCCCTCAATATCTACTGGCTGGCCAACAAAGGATTTGATCCCTACCCTTTCATCCTGCTCAACCTCATCCTTTCCTGCCTGGCAGCCCTACAGGCACCTGTGATCATGATGAGCCAGAACCGCCAGGAGGAAAAAGACAGAATCAGGGCAAAAAATGACTATATGATCAACCTGAAGTCCGAACTGGAAGTCAGGATCCTGCACGAAAAAATAGACCACCTGATCATTCACCAGCAGCAGGATATGATGGAAATGCAGCAAACACAGGTCGAAATGCTGTCCGAAATGTCGGCGGCCATCAAAAAGCTCAGTGGCGAAGGGAACGGAAATCACAGGGAAATGCCCGGCCCTCACAAAAAAACAGAATAGGCTGCCACCAAATAACCTGGAAATGACGTAATTTCATATGTCTTAATTTTCCCCAATACCGGCTATGGGTGTGCCATACGTCCGAATTAACAATTAGATAATATTAACTTTTCATTAATAGCGGGGCCGGCGATATAATTTTGTGCCGTCTAAAAAATGTCAAACTATATGATGGACCAAGCGGTAGCAGGCAAGATCTTAGTGGTGGATGATGAGCTCGATATCCTTGAGATTATCAGTTATAATCTTAAGTCTGCCGGGTACGATACAGTAACTGCCAAAGACGGTATTGAGGCGATCCAGAAGGCAAAAGTGTTCCGTCCGGACCTGATTATGCTGGACATTATGATGCCGAATAAAAACGGTATCGACACTTGCCGCGAGATCAGAAAAATTCCCGAATTTAAAGACACCATGGTGCTCTTCCTGACTGCCCTCAATGATGAAAAATCGGAGGTAGATGGACTGAACATGGGTGCTGACGACTATATTGCAAAACCCATCAAGCCAAAGTTGCTCGTTAGCCGTATCAATGCATTGTTCCGCCGCCTGCACAAGACCGAAGAAATGCAGGTACAACTGGGCGACCTGATCATCGACAGAGAGAAGTTTACCGTGACATACAAAGGACAGGAAATTATCCTGGCCAAGAAAGAATTCGAATTGTTACAACTACTGGCTTCTAAACCAGGCCGCGTATTCCTTCGCAACGAAATCCTTAACCAGGTATGGGGTACAGAAGTAATCGTAGGTGACCGTACCATCGATGTGCATATCCGTAAAATTCGCCAGAAAATTGGTATCGATCTCATTACCACTGTAAAAGGCGTTGGATATAAGTTCGAAATGTAAAATTCAGTTTAATTGTGTTGAAAAAGGCCGTAGGCCGAACCTGGCCGGATCTCTGATGTAATCATAGGTTGCAACAGCTATCCGGGAGGATTACCTTTGTATGGCAAGTGAAAAAATTGGATTAATTTCCCGGTATTATAATCATTACTCATTGTGGAGTATGTTCAAAGCCAAAAACCTTTCCCCGCAAAAACTGGCAGGTTTTTCTGCCCTGATTCTCGCAACGATCATTACGTTGGGGACTGTTTTAATTAATGACAACTGGCGGATCATCGCTACTGCGTTCGTGCTGACCTTCCTCACGTCTTATTATCTTTATCTGTATATCTTACAGAACTTTATTTACAGAAAGATCAAGCTGATATATAAATTCATTTACCAAACGAAAGCATCTAAGAGAGAAGAGTTCTTCAATAAGAACATCCTTCCCCTGAAGACGATCGAAGAGGTAAGTGAGGATGTAGAGAAGTGGGCGAGTCAGAAGAAAGAAGAGCTGGATAACCTGCGCAGGAACGAAGCGTATCGTAAGGAATTCCTGCTGAACCTGAGCCATGAGCTGAAAACACCCATCTTTGCGGTACAAGGGTACATTCATACCCTGCTGGATGGTGCCATGGATGATCCAAAAGTGAATAAGCTGTTCCTGAAGAATTCTACCAAGAATATTGAACGCCTTTGCCGCCTGATTGATGATCTCGATGAGATCTCTAAACTGGAGAGCGGAGAGATGACGATCAATGCAGAGAACTTTGTGATCCAGGAACTGATCAAAGATGTATTTGATACACTCTCGCTGAAGGCGAATACCAAGGGCATTAAGTTCAGTGTAAAGAAAGGGTGCGAAGCGCCGATACATGTGCTGGCAGATAAAGAGAAGGTAAGGCAGGTGCTGATTAACCTGATTGACAACTCTATTAAATATGGCCGCACCGACGGCCATACTGTAGCGAGTATCTACATTATGGATGATAAACGGGTGCTGGTGGAAATCTCTGATGATGGGATTGGAATTGCAGAAGAACACTTGCCACGTGTGTTTGAAAGGTTCTATCGTACAGACAGGGCACGTTCAAGAGACATTGGAGGTACAGGTCTGGGCCTGGCAATTGTGAAACATATTGTAGAGGCACATGGACAGACCATCAATATTCGCAGTAAGCCGGAGATCGGAAGTACCTTCGGGTTTACATTAGGATCAGGAGAGTAATACACAACTAAGAATACAATCAAACAAAAAAAGCTTTTGCCTCCCGGCAAAAGCTTTTTTTGTTTCAGGCCAGCCTGCAGCCGGCTCGTATATTAAAACCTGTATTGTATTCTACAGGTAAACACATTGTCCTTCAGATCTTCTGTATACCCGGTCAGTGCCGTCGATTCGTTCTTCACCCAGTCATAATACAGCATTATCTTAGTATTCGCATCAAAGTAATGCACATAGCCGGCACCGAACGTATTGTATCTGACATCAGCTTTTGTAAAGTTGGCGTCGATTTGCTTTCCCTTTACATCCCTGTTAGGGTCATACCAGTCGTACTTTAGTACCACCAGGTCTTTGGGCGTACCCAGGTTTTGCAGGAAGTAAAAGTAAGCCCCATCGAAATTGCGGATGTAAAGCGGTGCATTGACAGCACCATTCATAGGAATCGCATACAGGGACTCTGAAGAACTGAGTGTAGCGGTCTGTACCCCACGAATATATTCTGCCCTGAACTCACTAAAACCTTTATTTTTTCCATTAGGAATCTTCAATTGTGCATCTGCGCCATAATAGTGTCGGGGAGCTATTTTGCCAATATTAGCGGTAGAAGAATCGACTTTGAATACATTGGCGTTTACCCTGTAAATGTAGTTTGTAAACTGCTCCATACCGCCGTACAGGCAGGAGATGCTACCAGATAAAAGCCAGTTGGCAGCATTCAGGCGCTGTGGTTTGATAGATAAACGGGCAATCAGGTCTTTGTGACTGTCAAAGTCACTGCTGGCATTGAGGCCCTGCCCATTGAAAAGACCGGCATCTATACGCATAAAGCGGAAAGGATTGTCCTGGCGGCGGGGTTCGAATGAGACCATGACGCCAAGATCTCTTTCTGTTTTCATCAGAATCTGAGACATACGCCCACGTTCCGGGGTTTCACGATCACTTGAAGCCAGGTTCACTTCATACCCGAACGGACGGGCAAACATACCGGTTGTAACAGAAAATACATCCCAGCGGTTCTCAAATAAGCGCCCGAAGAAGTCACGGATAAATACGCCCCGTTCTGTTCCATCAAACTGGAAAGCGAACTGGACTACAGGCATGTGATTGGCATTATACCGCTGGTAGTCGAGGCGGAATCGCCCGCGACGCAGCATAAAACGGTTATTTACATGATCCGGGAAGTTACCGCCTTCGTAAGATTCAATTCCTTTACCTTCTGCCAGCTGGAATTGAGGCTGGATGTAGCCACTGAAACGCATGGCATCGTACTTCTGGTAGAGAGAGAACATACCTTTACCAAGACTTTTGGTGGTATCAATCATGTCCATAAGAAACTGAGCCTTTGCCACAGAGGAAAGGAGAAGAAACACACCGACAATCGGCAGGAGCTTGAGCCGCATTCAGAACGAAATTTGCGGCAAAGAAAAGAAAAAATTTAACAATGATTTAAAATAGGCGAACCTCGTGGATTTTTCCGAAGGAAAAATCCAACCGATCCGCTTTAAAATTGTAAATATATCGGCATCATCGGCTGCGAGCTCTTCACCTGCGCCAACAACCAAATAAAAACCACCATAATCACCACATTCCCCACCACAGGTACCCTGCTCAACACATTCTCCGTACCCAACTCCACCTTCTTCGGCAGAAAATGCAACACAAACGCGAGTATCATCACCCAAAACACCGCCGTATATCCATTATACAACTCCAACCATACCTCCGGCTGAAAATCATATACCACCTGGTGTATCAACGACCAGGCATCTGCAAAAGTCGCAGCCTTAAAGAAGACCCAACAGAAACACACAAAATTAAACGTAATCAACACCCCAAACACCTTCAGCACACCTCCCCAAAACCCTGAAGGCCCACCGCCTTTCTTCTTCAGGTAGTCAATCCGCACCTTATCCACTGCCAGCGCAGTCCCATGCAAACCTCCCCAGAATATAAAATTCCAGCTCGCACCATGCCAGAACCCGCCTATCAACATCGTCAGAAAAAGATTCACATATTGCCTTACCTTCCCCTTACGATTACCTCCCAAAGGAATATAAAGATAATCCCTCAGCCAGGAAGACAACGAAATATGCCACCTGCGCCAGAACTCCGTAATACTGCTACTCTGATAAGGTGAATCGAAGTTCGCCGGAATCTTAAACCCTGTCCACCGGGCTATACCCAATGCCATATCTGAATAACCGGAGAAGTCACAATAAATGATCAGCGCATACCCATACACTCCCAGCAAACACTCTAATCCCGTATGCTTGGCCGGATCATCAAAAATATACTGTACAAAGTTCTGGTTAATAAAATCCGATATTACCACCTTCTTAAACAACCCACTCACAATCAGGTACATCCCCTTCCCTATATCCTCCCTATCCAGCACATAAGGCTTGTAAATCTGCGGAATAAAATCAGCTGCCCTCACAATCGGTCCCATCATCAGCTTAGGGAAAAACGACAGGAAGAACAGGTAGTCCATGAAATCGTCCACAGGCTTAAATTCCCGCTTGTACACATCTACTGTATAACTCAGGTTTTCAAATGTATAGAACGAAATACCTATCGGCAGTATTAACTTCAAAGGATGAATATGCCCCAGCTGCAGGTCATTCATCATCCCAATAAAGAAGTTAGTGTACTTAAAGTAAAACAGCAATCCCAGGTTCAATACGATACTCAATATGAGCAATCGCTTCCTGAACCCATGCTTCTCTGACCGGTAAATCCACCTGGACAAATTGAAATCCACAACCGCCGACAACAATACCAACCCTACATAATACCCGCAGGCCATGTAAAAAAAGTACAATGAGAATACAGTGAACACTGCTACCCGGGCCCGTTTATTACTACTCGCCGCCAGGTAAAACAGCAGGAACACTGCAAAATAATACATGAAAAATGCACTATTAAACAGGATAGGATTCTTCTCATTATACGTCAGTAGACTTATGATTTTATTCAGCTCAATCGTCATGTTCGTTCACGTTGTAGTGTGCGGTAGTGTACTTTTTATACTTTAAATAACTCTGGTGCAATGCTTCGTACAGTAATCTTCCCTGCAACTGGTACCCACGTACATTGAAGTGGATATGGTCAGGTGACCAACCGCCTGCGAATTCAGCATTTCTAAACCTGTTCTCCGCATTAAAGTTCCAGCATGCAATCCCCTTCTCTTTACAATAACTCATGATCTGTTGGGTCACTACCGCTATGTAAGGGTTAGGATAATAAGAGATCTTATAATAGGTTTTATACTTCTTTCCGACTTTCCTTTTGAAGGCACGTTTGCTCACTTTCTTACACTCCGGCGGGGTAGTCAGCAGAATACTCGCTCCCGGCTGATACCGGCGTATCACCGTTACCGCACTATCTATCTGGTCTCTGAAATTAGAAGCACTCAGCGAACTGAAAGCCTCATTCGTGCCCAGCGAGATGATTACCAGCTGTGGTTTCAGCACATCCATCTGTGCGATCAGGGTATTGTTGGCATCATTGTACTGGCTATACATCGCCCCATTGATACCAATAGCATTGTATTGTATCCCCGGCTTACCGTTGAACAGCAGGGCGCCATAAAAATGAAACGGCTGGCTGCCTTTATCATCCCAGCGAACCTGGAAGTTCTGTACCGGTTCCTCAAAATTCAATGTAGCTGCCTTCACCGTAGAACTTGCAGCCCTGAATGGCGGTCCGAATATATTGATATCTGCCCCGGGAGCTACGATAGTGGCCTCTTCAGGCCCGGCGTCGTAAAAAAGTTCTGCCTGGCTGATATTATTCTCCGGGCCATCTTCCCTCCTGTTGTAAGCCAGGGCCGGTGAGGGCTGTGTAGAGCTGATCACGATAGCACCCGGTCCTAATACAGAAGGTTTATACTTATCGATAATACGGTCAGCTGACCATCTGGCTGTACTGTTCCAGCGATAATCGCCGGGACCATTGGTATTGGCCAGGTTCCAGGGAAATACCCACCCCCTGCCGGCATCTCCGAAATCCCGCTGTAGCAGGGAGGCGGTCGCCTCGGGAAAAAAACCGGCCTGAATATGAGAATCACCCAGGTGCAGTATGGATACCACCATACTATCTGACCTGTCGAGCGAAGCAAAGAACTTGTTAAGTGCGGAATCCTGTGCAATACGGTTCGCCTGACCAGAAGCCAGGCTGACAGTTAACGTCAATATCCCTGCAAAGAATGTTGTTTTATTGAATTTCCAACTGCTTAAATTCATCCATCATAGCTTTATACAGCAGCGCCGCTACTTTGGCTGCCCCCTGTCTGTTAAAATGCGTATGGTCTTTCTGGGCTAACACCTGGTCACCGTCGACCCACTTTGCCATGGTACCTTCACCGCCCATCGCAGCATACAGGTTCCAGTAAGCAGTACCATGCTGCTTAGCCAGTTCATGCTGCTCTTTGAGTAAGGCCATCACACCCGGCGCCGTCACCCAGTCACCACCATTTTTATATGATTTATCAGCTGTGCTTATCACCAGGAATGAAGTACCAGGCATGTCTTTTCTCAAAGAGTCAATTACCTTCTTCATGGGTCTTGCATACCAGCTGTAGTCAGTCAACTTTGGTTTGAACAATATATTAGCGCCATACTGGAGTACGACAAGGTCATAAGGATGTTCGGCCTGCATTTCCCGCACCAGTGATTTCGACAACTTGCCCAGTTCAATCCCACTGATACCACGGAAAGAAAAGTTGTCTACATACACCCCGCTATCGCCTTCAAAAGACACGCCATAAAATGGTGTAGCCGAGCCCCCTGCCCACTTGATCGTCACATTGTTCTGTGCCGGATCCTGTGACCATACAAAACGGTTAACAGTGTTCTGCTCTTTCAGGCTATATGCCTTATCATTGATAGTGATATTTGCATTACCGGCAGGGCCATAGAACAATGTGATATGTTCAAACTTGTCCAGGCGCTTTTTATGCACCGGTGTATAGCGAACATAACTGTTACTGCCAGGTACAAATGTGTGGCCGGAAATGCCAAGCGAGATATTGGAAGGTGGTTGTTGTTTATAACTATAGTCTTTCCAGTCTTTGGAAAATGTATGTGTAATGGTTGTTCTGAAGCCCGCTACTACCGAGGTGATGGGTACAAATCCCACACCACTGCCCCCAAATGTCCTTTGCAGGCTATCGCGCAGGTCTTCTGTGAGCAGGTCGCCTTCGATCATAGAGTCGCCGAAGTACGCAATACGTACTTTCTTACGCTTGCCCTGTTTCAGCTGGACCAATGCATCGAGGAAATGCTGGAGCCCGGCAGCTGCCGTATCGGCAGTTGAAGGCAGGTTATAACTGATAATGCCTTTATAATCAGTAAAATCGAGATGATTGTCAGGGTCTGGAACGTCTGCCAGCTCAGTGGCAAGGGTAGAATCTGCAGCTTGTTCTGCAGCAGTTGCTGTGGAGTCTCCCTCTTCAGGAATCTGTGGAATCATAGAACTATCGACCGGGGCATCTTCCTCTTGTTTTCTTAAAGAATCAGGTCGCAGATCCGCCAGCATATCCAGCGGGCGGGTTTTAAAACCTGCGTAAGACACAATGTTGTCAAACTGTGATAATGCTAACAGACACACTAAAGCCCCCGTAATGATGTAAAAAGGATAGGCAGATTTATTATTGCCAGACATGAATTACTCTGATTATTGGATTGGTCTACTAAATCTTCTAAAGATAGCGCTATTCCATAACATAACTAAACGCATCTACCCGGGGGCAGATGCGTTTAGTTACGTCATTTTTTAAAATTTATTTCTTTGAATAAGCCATTTGCTCATCCAGCTTGTACAGCTTGTACCGACTGATCATGCCTGCCACTCTTCTCTCCCATTCATGACCAGCAGCAGAGTATCCGCTACTGTTCATATGCTTCAGCCAGTCTTTATACTTTACATCCCCCTTCAATTTGGAGTAATACTTCTTCTTCATGACCATTTTGGCAAAGTACTGGAAAGATGCATCGTCAGATGCAAACTCCCTGTACCGGGACCTATAGGTCACTCCCTTCTTCTTATGGAGCTTGTTGCTGCCCACAATTCCAAAATGGTTGTGGAGCAAACGGGCATTTTTGCTGGTTCCCATGCCTGATTCCAGCATAGCAACCCCCAGGATCACACTGGCTGGAATACCGGTCTCATTCATTAATGCAATCGCCGTTTCTTCGTATTTCACTACGTAACGGTTCCTGCTTTGGGAGTATGCACTGTTGCCAAACAGTAAGAGCATGCATAGCACTGCACAAAACCATCCTCTGCTGAACATCTTGTTCAATGTCATGGCAGTAATTTTTCTTGTACTTAATAATGTGTGTGTTATCAATCTCATCATTATCGGGCGCCAGAAACATTCCTTCTTACCGGCAATATAGTTTAAAAGTTTCTATAATGTGACTATTAAATGTTAAAATATTTTATAGGAATGAGGGGCTATACTTACATAAGTCATTGGGATTCAGTAAATATCATGCCTCTGATTGTTTGCAACAATCCCCCTTGATACCGCATTTTCACAGTGTCAAGGGGGATTTTAGTTGTTTACATGCATGCTGCCATTGGCAAATACCATGCCATTACTTCAGGGCTATCTGCAGTTCGTCCAGTTGTTTCTGGTCGATTGAGCTTGGGGCGTCCAACATTACATCGCGTCCGGAGTTGTTTTTCGGGAAGGCGATAAAGTCACGAATGCTCTCGCTGCCACCCAGCAAAGCACAAAGCCTGTCAAAGCCCCATGCCATACCGCCATGTGGTGGTGCACCATATTCGAAGGCACCCAACAGGAAGCCAAACTTGTGATTGAATTCTTCCTCGTCCATACCCAGCGCAGCAAACATCTTTTCCTGCAGGTCACGCTGGAAGATACGAATAGAACCACCACCTACTTCCGTACCGTTCAGTACGATATCGTAAGCGTTGGCCTTGATATCTGCATATTTAGACAAATCGTCCATCCAGCTGATCTGTTCTGGTTTTGGAGAAGTAAACGGATGGTGCTTAGCTACCCAGCGTTTATCTTCCTCATCGTATTCAAAGAGCGGGAAGTCTACTACCCACAACGGTTTATATACATCTTTATTGCGCAGGCCCAGGCGCTCACCCATTTCCAGGCGGAGCTCGCTCATCGCCTTGCGGGTACGCTCTTCCTTGCCAGCCAGCACCAGGATCAGGTCTCCCGGTTGTGCACCGGTTTTCTCTGCCCAGCCTTTCAGCTTGCTCTCGTCAAAGAATTTATCCACAGAACTCTTGATGGAACCATCTGCACCATAACGGGCGTAGATCAGTCCGGTCATACCAATCTGTGGACGTTTTACCCACTCAGTCAGCTCATCCAGCTGCTTACGGGTATATTCTGCACAGCCTTTTGCACAGATCGCTACTACCAGCTCAGCTTCGTCAAATACCTTGAAGCCATTGCCTTTTACAGTATCGTTCATGTTCACCAGTTTCATTTCGAAACGGATGTCCGGCTTGTCATTACCATAATGTTCCATCGCATCGTCGTAAGTCATGCGTGGGAATGCTTCGGTAAACTCAATGCCCTTGATCTCTTTGAAGATGTATTTCAGCATTTCTTCGAAGTTATTCAGGATATCGTCCTGGTCTACGAAGCTCATTTCACAGTCGATCTGGGTAAATTCCGGCTGGCGGTCAGCACGGAGGTCCTCATCCCTGAAGCACTTTACGATCTGGTAGTACTTGTCGTAACCACTCACCATCAGCAGCTGCTTGAAAGTTTGCGGAGACTGGGGCAAAGCGTAGAACTCGTTAGGGTTCATACGGCTTGGTACCACAAAGTCACGTGCACCTTCTGGCGTAGACTTGATCAGGAAAGGCGTTTCAATATCCATGAAGCCTTTGCTGTCCAGGAAGTTACGTGCTGCTCTATTAACACGGTAACGCAGCTCAAGGTTCTGTCTTACTATATTACGACGCAGATCGAGGTAGCGGTATTTCATACGCAGCTCGTCTCCACCATCAGTATCATCCTGGATGGTGAAAGGAGGCGTTTGGGCCTTGTTCAGGATGGTAAAGTTGCTCACGGTGATTTCGATATCACCGGTGGGAATATTTTTATTTTTATTAGAACGCTCTGTCACAGTACCTTCTACCTGCAATACGAACTCACGGCCCAGGGGCTGTGCGTCCAGTTGTGGATTGAGGGCTTCGCCAAACAACAATTGCGTGATACCATAGCGGTCACGCAGATCCACGAAAGTAATGCTTCCGAATTTCCGGACTGTCTGTACCCAACCGGCCAGGGTTACGGGTGTGCCTATGTTTTCCAATCGTAACTCGCCACAGGTGTGCGTTCTGTACATATACTATACCTTATGTGTTGCTCTTAAATATCTTTTCAACCGACCCGGCAGTTCTCCGGGACGGTCGGCAAAGATAACGTTTGCCGCCAGCATTTCTAACCTTTATACCTGTTAAAAAACCGTTTTATATCGGTTTCCTGCCACAGTGGGGCATTCCGCAGCAAATGAGCCGTCATCTGGGCCGCCATGGCCGGTGCCAGGCTGGACCCTTTGGTTCCCAGGCCATTGAATAAGCCAAGAGAAGGCATTTCAGGGTGCATGCCCAACATAGGACGGCGGTCTGTGCCACTTGGCCGTACTGCCGCCTGGTGGTCCAGCACCTCATAGGGTACTTTTAATAATTGTTGGAGTCCATTCTCAAGGAAAGCTCGTTTTTCGGCAGTTGGGTTTTCATCCGGATAATCCCAGGCAAAAGTGGCACCTACCCAATAGATGTCCTTTTGACCCGGTACCGGCACCATGGATATACTTCTCTTTACTATATCGGCGGTTTCAAACCCAGGTACCCGTACTATCAATACCTCCCCCTTATTCAGGAGGAAAGGAATAGCACTGAACCAGGGGTTATGGGGAGTTTGGGCGCCGTCGCAAAAGATCATTGCCCTGGCATGAATGTCGCCATAAATGACACCCGCAGGCTTCGCCTGCAATTTGGAAGGCAGGAAACGCTCTTCCAGCAGGGAGTTATGTTTTTTCAGGTATTCTCTCCAGATCGGTAGCAACTGTTGCAGCAATACCGTACCCCCTTTGATAATGGCGGCACCAAAAGGCTGATCCAGCCATTGGTCATAGTGGGCTACAGCTGCGCCCGATGGCAGCCGCATATAATCCAGACCTGTCGTTCTGTCAAAGAATGCCGTTCTCAACTGCTCTGACGGTAACACCGTCCACAGATCCCGCTCTTTATATACAGGTAAACCCAGTAATTCCTCCATTTCACGATACGTGCGCAGGGCCACCGGGTAGATCTCATCATACAACCACGCCACTGTAAAACGCCTGCCCGATACCGGGTTCACCACACCTGCAGCCACACGGGAAGAACTATTTTCCTTGTATTCGTCGATGACGAGCACAGAAGCTCCAGCCTGCATCAGGCTGTAACTTAGCATCGTACCTGCGATGCCCTGACCTACTACCAGATAATCTACATTCATTTGATATGCAAAATAATGCGAAAATATCTAGCCCGTAATGATAATGGTCAATGGAAGAAATGACTTATTCTGCACGCAGGCTCCTGACAGGGTTCATGAGCGCCGCCCTAATTGATTGAAAACTAACGGTAAACAAAGAAATAATCATAGCCATCGCTCCTGCCAGTACAAATACCCACCAGTGTATATCTACCCTGTAAGCATATTGCTGCAACCACGAAGACATTGCATACCATGCCAGCGGAAATGCCAGCAGCACAGCAATACCCACCAGTCTTAAAAAATCTTTGGATAACAATATCGTGATGCCCGATGTAGTTGCCCCCAATACCTTGCGGATGCCCACTTCGCGGGTACGGCGCTCCGCCATGTAAGTCGCTAATCCAAACAATCCGAGACAGGAAATCAGGATCGCAATCACTGCAAATACAGTCGACAACCTGTTGATCAGCATTTCGCCACTAAAGAGATTATTGAACTGATCTTCCATCAGAATATAATCAAACGGATAAGCAGGATTGTCTTTTAACATCACTGCGCCCACCTTGCTCAATGCCTTGTCTGGCGCCACATCAGCTTTCAACCGCATGTAGAGAATATTCGCCACTTCTGGTATACAGAAGAACACCACCGGATCGGGAGAACCATACATGTCGCCATACATATAATCTTTCACAACACCTACGATCGGAAACGAACGTAAATTGCCCGCCTTATCCCAGGGTATATTGAGCGTTTTTCCTATCACACTTCCTTTATCAATCAACTTTGCCATCGATTCGGTGATCACTACATTCATACTGTCGCCAGCACGAAAGTCACGGCCCTCCCTGATCTGCATCTTCATGGCAGACAAGTATTCGGGACTGATAAAACGTGTGGAAATCAGTATTTTTTGTGTAGCAGGTTTCCCCTCCCAGTATATTTCGTCTGTATTGTTACCGCCATAAATCACCGCATGATCTGCCAGCGCTACCTGTTCTACCACACCTGTATTTATCAGGTCCTGTTTAATGGAGGGAAAGTTTTTAACTACATTCGGTGTGATATTCATACCCACTACATTCCTTCTGTCAAAGCCCATATCACGCCCTTTCACATGACCGATCTGCTGGTAAATGATAACGGTACAAATGATCAATACGATCGACACTGTGAACTGTACAATAACCAGACCTTTTCTGATCCATGCTGCACTGCCTGTAGTACGTTTATACCCCTTCAATACAGCCAGTGGCTGAAAGGAAGAAAGATATAATGCGGGATAACTGCCTGCCACCAATCCACAAATCAGTACGATTCCCAGTAATGCACCAATATGCGCAGGCGCCAGCAGATCCATAGCCAGCTCCTTGCCTAAAATCAGGTTACAATAAGGCAGTAAGGTCCAGATCAGTACAACCGCCAGTACACAAGCGATCGCAGCTATCAAAATCGCTTCGCCCATGAACCGCAATACCAACCCACGCCTGGAAGCTCCCATTACTTTTCTCACACCTACCTCTCTTGCACGTTTTTCACTGCTGGCAGTAGCGAGATTCATAAAGTTGATACACGCAATAAATAGTATAATCCACGCAATGAGCGTAAACATTCTCACATATTGAATTCTGCCACCGGCAGGCTTTCCATTATCAAAATTGCCATAGAGCCGCCACTTGTTCATGGGGAATAAAAACAGGTGATTCACGGCACCCTCTGCATGCTGCTGCACATAGTTATACAGCTGCTTATTGATAGCGTCTACATTTGCATTCGGTGCCAGTTCTACTACTGTGATCAGGGAATTGGAAGTCCAGCTACTATAGTAAGCATTCGTTTTTTCTATGATTTCAAATGGGGCAATCCATTCAGGTTTGAACGATACATTCGATGGCCAGTCTTTGACGACACCGCTCACTACATATGCATCCTTATTATCCATCTTCAGCGTTTTCCCGATCACATTTTTCTCATCGCCAAAACATTTCTTCGCCATTTTTTCTGTAATCACTACGGAGTGCAATTCACTAAAAGTACCACCTGCTACAAAAGGCATGGTGAGCATGTTAAAAACAGAAGGATCAGCATACCTGCCGGATGCATAGACTGCTTTATCTCCATTGCTCATCAATGCCGGCGCCCATTCTTCCGTCATACGAAACACATTGACCACACCCGGTATATCTGCTTTCATCGCTGGCGCCAGTGGTGCTGCAGTAGACCAGAAAGTAGGGATATAACTATCATACTGCCAGTTAGCCAGCACAGAATACAACCGGTCCTTCTTCTGATTGACATTGTCAAACTGTACTTCATCTTCCACCCATAAAAAGATCACACCGGCACAGATGATGCCAATGGCCAGGCCGAAAATGTTGAGAATACTGTACTTTTTCAGGAAACGCTTGATCATAACTTTATTAATGGTGGTACAATGCTGTAGCCGGCACCGGACCTGAATCCGGACTTGCAGGTGCTACCCACTCTATACCGGGAGCTGTACCTTTGTAAGAAATTTTCAGTGGATAATATCCTTTCTGTAATGGCACGACAAAACTCTGTTTGTCAAAAGCCACATTGCCGAGTGATATATTTACACTGTCTTCCGTATTGACAAAAAATATGTAATAACCGTCTGTATCGATTTTAATACCTCCACTCAGTTGTCCCTGCAAACTATCCAGGCCACCGGGTTTCAGCTTTTTTGATAATGGCGCCGATGGCAAGGTATTTCCCAATTTAAAACTACCCTTTACCGTATCACTGTATTCATCTCTTACACAAATAGACTTAATCGTAAACGCTACAGGAATGGTAAGATCCAGTTTACCTGTAATACGTGGAGATGCTGCTGTAGGCACTGTTCCATCTGTCGTATAATGCCAGTCAGCCCTTTCGTCCGGCCAGATGTAGAGCGGGAATGATTTATCTTTCAGCACAATGCCCGTCATAGGATGATACCTGGGTTTATCGGTGGTATAACCCGCCCAGGTGAATTTCAATCCATCAAACACGGTTTTAAAAATCATACTGTTGTGGGTCTCTCCTGCATAAGGTGTTACCTTCCAGTGCAAAGAGGCCGGTGCTTTTTCCCTGAAAATAGAATCCAGCTGAGACACTCCCATCTCACGCATGGATGCTCCTTCCCTGCCTGTGATGTACAGCGATGCATGCACATTGCTCATTCCCGGCAGTTTATCGCCGGTTTCTTTGAGCAGGAGACCATTGTCCCACCACATAGCAGGATCTGAAATAAGGTATGATTCAAACAACAATGGATCATGCAGAAAGGCATACATTCCAAATAAGCCAGCCAGTGAAGAGCCTATATATACCCTGTTGTCAGCCCGGGCAGGGTATTTTTTTTCAATATAGGGCATCAGTTCAGTCTTCATAAATGCAAGGAATTTATCGGCTCCGCCGGAACGGGGGTTGCCTTGCAAACGGCTGGGTGTAAAATCCCGGTCACGGAAGCCCATATGCTTCATGCTGACTACTATACAGGGAGGTATAAACTGAATCTGTACGAAACGTTGCATATGTGCAACAATGTCATTGTTCCATTCTCCATCCGTTACGTAGATCACTTCATACTTTTTCCCTGAAGCAGGATCGTAATCATCCGGTAGTTCCACCTCAATCTGGCGCGTCTCTTTCAGGTTGTCAGAGTACAGGGAATCGCGGATGATCTTCACCTGTTGCGCGGTAGCATTGCCCGCCAGCAATAAAACAAGGAGAATACAGATAGTTTGCTTCATGACCCGGAAATCTTGGTGTGGACTAAAAAAATGCCACTTTGTGATAAAATTGATTTTCAACAGTTTAGACAATCGTAGTATTTCAATATTGTCCGATTTTGATACATGGGCTGTTCACTAACGAAAAACGGCTGTCTTTACCTTAATAAAGACAGCCGTCCGGCAAAAAAGTTGCATGCTTTTACTACTCTATCACTTTTACCCTGATTCCTTCGCTATGTGCACTAAATTCAGGTGCATACATACACTGTGCAGTACTGATGCCATTACTGAAATCTCCATTATGTGTTACGAACATACTGTACTCAAACACATATGTACCTTTCGGTAAACGGCTGAAGAAGAAATTAGTAGACGCATCTTTTGTGCTCTGGTAATAACTTACTCCATTCTGCCAGCCACTCTGGCTAATCACGTTGGTAGGTTCAAAACATGCGGCACGCATATCTTTCAGGTGCACATATTCCATATCGCGGTCTACCTTCATCACAATACGTGCTTTTACCTTATCACCTACTTTCAGTTGGTTGCCATCTTCAATAGCTGTGAGCACTGCTCCCTTATCATTTGTCTTCTCAATAAAGAGTTGTTTCTGCAGGGTCATTGGGGTAGCCGCAGTGGTGATTTTATCCAGCTGCTCAAAGTATTGCCAGTATACAGCGCCCCATGATGGCTGACCGTTACTGCCGTTTACTTCTACAGCTATCTTACCCATTGCAGGTTTTACTTCCTCATTGTTGAATTGCTTTTTGAAATAACCGGTTCCTGCTTCTTTCTTTTCTTCCTTCACAGTCGTTTGACCTAACTGGATGGTAATATCAGGATTTGTAGTGAGCCAGTTGGCACCGCCCAGGAGCATTGCATAACAGGCGTCAGCAGTCGCCTTGGTCGTATGCCAGTTGTTGGTTTGTTTATTCTTCAGCAACCATGTTTTCATATCGCCTACAGCTACTGAATCATGACCTACACGCTGAAATGCTTCAATGAGCATGGCCTGTGTTTCAATCGGTGCCTGGTACCACCAGTAACCGGCAGTTACATTCTTCCAGTACATCCCTATTTCGGCATTGTTGGTGGCGTTTTCTTTCAGTGAACGGATGATGGCTTTATCATTTAATACAATCGCCAGCATGGCCTGCGTATAAGTGCTTTGCTGCAACCAGTATTTCTTAGCCTGGCCCAGGTAGTATTGATAAGATTCATTGTACTTTTCATCCACAGGCTTGTTCAGCAGACTACGCATGTACAGGTAGTGCGATTCGATGTAACCGATATGTTGCTTGCTCATATCAGCTTTGTTGCGTTTCAGTTCATGGTACCAGTCATCCATTTTCCTGTCTACATACGCTAAACCCTTATTCACAATAGCATCAGCATCCGGGCTATTCACAGCACCTACCTGTTGTAAGCGACCGATACCAGCCAGGATATATTGGGTCACGAACTGATCTTCCCACATACCATTGAACCATGGGAATGCGCCGCTCGGTAACTGTTTCTGACGCAGTTGTTCCAATGCCTTCTGCTGTTCTGCACTCATCTTTTTCAGATCGAAGAGCAGGGCGATATTACGTTTTTGTTCTGCTTCATTTTTTGCAGCCAGCACCCAGGGTGTTTCCTGCAGCAATACACTCTTCAGTTCTTCATTCTTTTGAAGGTTGCTTTGCAGTGCTGTGGTATCTGTTGTTTTCCATTTTTCAAACATGCTTTTTACACCCGGCAATGCATTGGTGATATACGTAGCGAGTGTATTGGCATAATAACGGTTGAATACCTGTTCGGAACATTCGTATGGGAACTCCATCAGGTAAGGCAATGCCTGTACTGCGTACCAGGTAGGATTGCCGGTATATTCAACTGTCAGTGCATGTTGTTGCAAAGTTTCTGAAGCATTGCTTTGCAGCAATTTTTCGAAAGTAAACTCTTTCTTTCCGTCGCCACGCATGGTCAGTGGCAGGGTTTCTGTCACCAGCATAGAGTTGGTCAATACCGGTACAGCATTTTCTTCTCCATCGCTGAATTTGCCTGCAGTAGCTACTATGCGATACAGCAGGGAGCTACCAAATTTGTATGGTATCTGTAATGGGAAGGTAACAGCAGTACTTTGTCCTTTTTGTACGGTAAAGTGCTGTGCGGGATACACGTTCTGGAACCAGCCGTCTACTGGTTTCATGGTAGTGGCGTCCAGCAGTTCCAGGCGTGCTTCGCCGGTCAATGCACTGTCAGCAAGGTTGCTGATCTTGGCAGAGAAGATGATCTTGTCGCCTTCTCTTATGAAGCGGGGTGCATTGGGCTGCACCATTAATGGTTTTTGTGTGATGACACTGCTTTCAGCATAACCAAAGGCAGCGTCTTTGGTATGAGCGAGGCTCATGAAGCGCCAGCGGGTCAGGGCCTCAGGCACGGTGAAACTAAAGGTGATGTTGCCATTTTCATCTGTGCGGAGGTCCGGGAAGAAAAAGGCGGTTTCGTTGAAGTTGGTACGTGGGGTGACAGTTTCAGCGCTTTTCGTTGGTTCAGGAGCTGCTGCAGTTTGTTCTACAACTGCGTAAAGTTCCTCTTTCTTGTCGGCGAGACTGGCGCTCACCTCCATATCTGCTTTAGCCACAGGTGCCGCAAGAGCTACCGCTGGTGCCGGTGCCGCCATACCTTTTTTCAGCTCCCTTGCTCTGCCTCCGGGCGCTACATCTTTGTACATCCCGAAATATTGCCGTGCATATCCAAAACCCGTCACTTTCACTGCCTGCAAACCACTACCCTCTCCAAAATCAATAATACTTGCGCCATTCCCCAATGCATCGAACCAATTCAACCCATCATATGCAAATGGTATCTCTTTCTGTTCAGCATTGTCAACAATGAAATTGTAACTATTCCCTGATTGCTCCTTAAAGTTGGTACCACCTTCCCAGGCTGCCAGACTCGTTTTGTAAGGATACAAATCAGGTATACTCCACTCATTCGCTTTGAATGCATCCAGCGAAGCATCATACATCGCAGCCAGTAATTCTGCCCCTATCTTATCACGCTTCTCTCCTTTAATCTTCACATGCCATTCTTCTTTTGCCCCAGGCAATATTTTATCGCGATGCGTTTCAATCGTTACCTCCAGTTCTTTGTTGCTCCACGGTACACGCACTATTCTTTCTTCTGTATGTACACGGTTATCTTTTACAAACGCATATTGTAACACCACATTTCCCCTGTCTTCTTCTTTCACTATGTACTTCCTGTCTGTAACACCGTTATTAACCGTAAATGTATTACTCTGAACAGACTGCACGTTCGTACCAATCGTTTCAATCACATGCAGATCCGGCGCAGATGAACCTATCAGGAAACGCGCTGTCTGCCCTGGTTGCAATGGTTTATCATCCGTATACGTCCAGCTGTATGCCGGATAAGATAAACGGGATGCATTTGAATCTACCAGTTCAAAAGCTTTCTTTTGAATTACCTTCTCACCAAATTTATCGGTCGTGCTTACTTCCAGCTCATACCAGCCAGCTGCAAGGGATTTAACTGCCAAAGGTACAGCAGTGGTTGCCTGCGTTTTCACTTGTTTGGACACAACAGCGTTGCCTCTCTTCCATGTGTTCTGATCATCTTCGTCACTGTAAATATCATGCGGGAATGTTTTTTCATATTCCTCACGTGAAAGGGTAAACTGATCTGGTTGTTCCCAATAACGTGCACGCAGCAGGCGGCCCGGATGTGTTAATGGTTTCAGTGTCACCGCTACATCAGCAGGTTCAAATACACCATTCAGATTTTCAGTAGTGATAGCTACCTTTTCCAGATCCTGTGGCAACACGCGGTCAGCCAGTCCAATACTAATTTCCATGGCCTGATAACCCACGCTCACATGCTGATTGCCGGTGCGTGTTTCGCCATTGATATCTGTGATATCTGCCTGGATAGAATAAGTAAATACCGGTTTCTGAGCAGCAGCGATACCCAGGTCAGGTAATGCCGGGAAGTTGACTGTAAAGCTACCATCTGCAGCAGTTTCAGTAGTACCTGTAGCGATCTGGCGTGCAGGGCTATAGGAAGGTGCTTTTCTGGACCACCACCAGTAAGGGAAACGAGCCTGCCTCATCACACGGTAAGTAACCTTAGCACCATCAATATTATTCCCTGCATAGGCCAGTGCTTTACCTTTTACACGAATGGTATCATTCAGGCGATAACTGCCTTTCAGTGTATCGAATTCTACATAGAATTTAGGACGCTTGTATTCTTCCACGCTAAAACCTACACTCCCCCCATTGTTGCTTTCTTCAATGCGGAATAGACCATTCAGTTGGTTTTCCGGCAGTCTGAATTTACCTGCATAAGAACCATATTCATTGGCTGTTACCTGCATTGAATCTACTTTCTGTCCATTGCGATCCAGCAGGGTAACAGTAGTTTTGTAGCCGGCCAGTACCTTTCTATCCATATCCACTACAGCATTACGGTTTACTACAATGCCCTTGAAGTATACCAGCTGCCCGGGGCGGTAAATACCGCGGTCTGTGAAGAGGAAGCTCTGGTGATCGGGTGCACCTGAATTATCCCTGTAAGAATTGTATCTATAAATATAATTGTAATCATCAGGCGCCAGTGTATCCGCATCTGATATTAGTTCGTATTTATTGCTGCTGTATTGTGTTTCAGCCTTCAGTGCAATAGAACCATCCTTTGCTGATACCACAGATTGCGTTACTTTGAATCCGGCATTATTTTGCTGGGTATATACATTCAATTTCACACCTTGTAATGGTGCTCCTGTTTTTCTGTGCAATACATACAGATCTTTCCCATTGTCGCTATCGGTAGAAGAGCGGGAGATATAACTCAGGTTGGACACGTGTATGAACTGTACAGTAATAATATTCTGGTCTTTTGAAAATTCAGGGGTAGTGCTACCGACTAACATATACAGACCTAACGGCAACGCGGCTACTTTTACTTCAGCAGCGTGTTCACGGTAATCGTCAGTACCTGGCAGCGCCACATCCCATGTCTGTTGTGATTTTTTATTTAGTATCAGATTCCAGTACTTATTGTTACGCTCTTCATAACCCTCATTTGCTTCCAGTTGTGCCTTTAACTGACGACGGAAACGTTCATCAATTTTAGCGATCCTGAAGTAGAGTTTATTAACGTTCTTATAATGTACCAGTGCGCGAAATGGCTCATCAGGCAGGTTCACCTGTTCAGCACTTACTTCCAGCGACTTACGATGAATGTCGTCCAGTAAGCTTTTGCAGTTACCTGCACCAACGGTATTTGGAGCCTGTTTGATCGCCTGCTCACACAGTGACACGGCTTGTTTCATGGCGGCAGAAGGCGTCAATTCCCCTACATTGTCCTTTCCATTGCCAATGCCCTGGTAATAGGCAGCCAGCTGGTATATTACGGCTGTCACACCATTTTCACCTGTATAGTTTTGCTGCATGGTTTGCAATGCTTTTGCATACAGCAATTCTTTGTCCGGCATTACAGCAGCATCGTGCATGTAATTGATACGTTCCAGGTCTACATCGAGCAATGCCGCTTTACCATCCTGTGTATGGAATCGCAGCAGGTCTTGCAGCAGCAGGAGTGCTTTATATTGTAAAGAGGTAGAATCAGTCACCTGGAAGGTGTGTGTGGCAAAAGTAGCAGCCGGTGCAAATGCAGCAGGGTCCAACAGTTCGAACTGGTTGGCCGCCTGCCTGAAGTTACTCTCACCTGACTTATAATAGTCCAGTGCACGGTGTGCCAGCAGGTCATACAGCGTAGGGCGCAGGTTCCTGGAATTCTGTCCTTTTTCGATGATGACATCGTAATCGGCGATGTTTACTTTTTTGAGCTGTGCGGCATCTTTCAGAGAAGCGCCATAGGCAGCAGTGATTTCTTTGTTCAACCGGTCGGCGGTCCAGGTACTTACATCCGAAGAGGTATCGCTGGCAATCGCCGTACGGCTATAGAGCTGATACCTGTTGGTCTGGTAATAATTCCAGAGCAGTTCCCCTTTCATGCTTTGCAGGATAGCCCGGACAGTTGGGGTAAAAACAACGTTTTGTTCATCTACTACCTTCAGGTTATCGTCGGTAGCAGGGTTTTCGTTCTTTACGTTTACATACTTAATACGGAAGATCAGGGTTTTTAACAGTTGACCTTCATTTTTCTGTTGCAATGCATTCTTATAGATTACATTGACTTCTTCCAAAGCCGATTTGGGGAGGCCTTTGTTATCTAACTCCTGGACTTTTTTCCAGTGGTTATCATAATTAAACTGAGCCATGGTACTTGTTGTACTAATAAAAAATAGAATAAAAAAAGCTACGATCAGGCGCATATATGGATAGCGTTTATATGAAAAACTGGGTGTATGTATTTCCGTCATCAATAGGATGCAATCAAGGGGTCCAATTCCATAACGGAAGGTAAAGAATATAGGTTAGCGCAAAAAAAAAGATCCTCCTGCTGGCTACAGCCCGACAGGAGGATAATTATTATACAGTTAGTTTGTTTTTAAGCTTTTACAGCTTTCAGCACTTCTGCCATTGTTTTACCAATGTTCGCAGGGCTTTCTACCACGTGAACACCACACTCTGCCATGATCTTCATCTTAGCAGCAGCAGTATCGTCAGCACCACCGATGATTGCACCGGCGTGACCCATACGACGGCCCGGAGGCGCTGTCTGGCCAGCGATGAAACCAACTACCGGTTTAGTACCGTTTTCTTTGATCCATTTTGCAGCTTCAGCTTCCATGCTACCACCAATTTCACCAATCATGATGATACCTACGGTTTCAGGATCGTTCATCAGCAGTTCAACCGCATCTTTGGTAGGGGTACCAATGATTGGGTCACCACCGATACCGATAGCTGTAGATACGCCCAGACCAGCTTTTACTACCTGGTCAGCTGCTTCGTATGTCAGGGTACCGGATTTGGATACGATACCGATGTTACCTTTCTTGAAGATGAAACCTGGCATGATGCCTACTTTAGCTTCTTCAGCAGTGATTACACCAGGGCAGTTAGGACCGATCAGGCGGGTAGAACGACCTACCAGGAAGTTCTTTGCACGAATCATATCCTGTACAGGAATACCTTCGGTAATACAAACTACCAGTTCTATACCTGCTTCGGTAGCTTCCATGATGGCATCAGCAGCGAATCCTGGTGGTACAAAAATGATGGATACATTGGCGCCGGTTGCTTTTACGGCATCACTCACCGTATTAAAAACCGGACGATCCAGGTGCTTGGTGCCGCCTTTCCCCGGCGTAACGCCGCCTACTACCTGCGTGCCATACTCTATCATCTGTGTGGCATGGAATGTGCCTTCTGTACCGGTGAAACCCTGTACAATCACTTTGCTGTTCTTATTAACTAAAACACTCATCGCGCTTGGTTTATGTGTTTGTAATGTTATTGGCAAAAATAACCCGCTAATCCCACATTCCCAATCAATAATTTACTGATTGTGGTCCTGTTCACGTTTTTTTAATGTCCGTCGTCATGTTTTGGCTACTTTTTTCTCAGCAGGAGATAAAATTGCCCGGTCCGGCATTCGTACTTTTTCAGTTCCCTGCACCAGCCCTGTTTCTAACCCTTCTTTAGTTTACTTCTCCAATCCTTCTCCTGGAACATCTCCATCTGGCGCATTTCCTTGGCATCCCGTAAGAAATCTGATGCGAATATGAAGTCATTCAGTTTCTCATCCTTACTGAAAATGATGTCTTTATTAGTGCCTTCCCATTGTTTTCTACCCTGGTACATGTATACGATATGATCTCCACTCTCCATTACCGTATTCATATCATGGGTATTGATGACTGTAGTTATCTTAAATTCATGTGTGATTTCTTTAATCAGCTTATCGATCAGCAGGGAAGTTTGCGGATCAAGACCAGAGTTGGGCTCATCACAGAATAAGTATTTGGGATTCAAAACTATAGCGCGTGCAATACCCACCCTTTTTTTCATACCACCACTAATCTCTGCCGGAAATTTCTTAGCGGCATCCTTCAGTTGTACCCTTTCCAGGCATTCCATCACACGGGCTCTCTTTTCTTTTAATGAACCTGTAGAAAACATATCGAGCGGAAACATTACATTCTGCTCTACCGTCATACTATCAAATAGGGCAGAACCCTGAAAAAGCATTCCAATCTGGCGGCGAATGATTTTACGATCCTGTTCCTGCATGTTGGTAAAATCCTGTCCATCGTACAGGACCTTGCCGCCGTCTATTTCCATCAACCCCACCATACACTTCATCATTACCGTTTTACCACTACCACTGGAACCGATGATCAGGTTCACCTTGCCCGGCTCCATTACCGCCGACACATCGGGCAGGATCACCTTTTCTCCAAAGCCTTTCTTAATATTAACTAATTCGATCATGTAGTCTATATTATTTTTGCAACAGTAATGCTGCCAGTATGTAGTCCATGAATAATATCAGCACACAGGTCACCACCACGGCACGGGTACTTGCCTTACCAATTTCGAGCGCACCACCCTGTACATAGTAACCATAATAGGAAGGTACACTGGATATAATGAATGCGAATACGAATGATTTGAACAGTGAGAAGAAGATATTGTAGGGTTTCCACTCCTGTCTTAAACCCTGCCAGTACTCATCGGCAGAGAGAATGCCACCAAATTCACCAGCTTTGAGACCACCCCATATACCGAGGAACCCCGCGATACAGATGAGACATGGTATCATGATCAGTGAAGCCATGATTTTTGGCATGATCAGGTAACCGCGGGTGTTAATACCCATGATCTCCTGAGCGTCAATCTGTTCGGATACGCGCATGTTACCCAGCTCGGAGGCAATTTTAGAACCGACTACACCTGCCAGTACGATACAGGTTAGTGTAGGAGCGAATTCGAGGATGATGGTATCACGTACTACCTGGGCTATTGTAGCTTTGGGGATGATTGGGCTTACCAGCTGGTAAGCAATCTGTACGGTGGTTACAGCTCCCATAAACAGGGAGATGATGAATACGATACCTAATGAACCGATACCGATATCCACACACTGCCGCATGAACTCTTTCCAATACATTTTCATGTTTTCCGGGCGGGAAAACATTCCTTTGAGCATAAGCAGGTAGCTTCCGAAATGATGAAAGAATCTAAATTCCATAACGGGCCAAAGATAATGTATCCATTTAAATAATAATTAAATCATTGGCTAGCAAAAACAGGGCTTCCGCCTTCGGCAGAAGCCCTGTTTTTGCGGGCGGTAGGGCCTGCGGCCGGCTAAAGTAGCGGATTTTTTTGCAAAGAACGCTTTTGCCTGCAGTCTGCTAAGAAGCCATTTCTGCAAAGAACGCTTTTGCCTGCGGTCTGCTAAAGAAGCCATTTCTGCAAAGAACGCTTTTGCCTGCGTCCGGCTTATCTCTCTCTCAGACTTTTTACCAATAACCTTTTCAAACTCCTTTCTATTATCTCCCCCATCGTCTTACACCTCGCAAACACCGGGTCATCATAATACTGGGCCAGCTCTTCGCCCAACTGCATAATCTTTTCAGGAAACGACACCCTATCCGTCATTATTACATCCCTCAGGTCCTTAATCCGATGCCTGTGCGCTTTAATTCTGCGGGCTATGAGCGAGCGCTCCTCCTGCTGGTACTGCTTTACTACCTCTGCATTCAAATGCTTAATGGCCAGGTCCACAAAGACCCGGTTCTCTTTAAAGTACTGGGGCATATACAATGTGCGCCTCCCCTCATAAAACTGCTGGTCAAAATCTATTGCCCTGATCCTGAACTGCACATCATCAAAATCAGGCGTGATGTCAAACACAAAATTGTACGATCGCATATCGCCCAGCAGGCGCACAAAACACCGCTCATTGAACTTTACAAACTCCTTGGCTATACGCTTGGGGTTAAATTCCGGCCGCTGCAAATACTGGTTTATAAACTGATCGCCCGGTACACCCGCAATATGCTCCTCTACCAGTGTATTGCCATCCACAATGTAACTCATCCAGTAAGGAGACAAAATGTGCTCCAGCTCCAGCCCGTAAATGCGCGAAGCATCGGCCGTCTTAATATAAAAATAGTCGTAAACTTCGTTGTAAGTATTGACAATCCTGATACGGAAAGGATGTGAGTTCCCAAATGTGCAGTAATCAATCCGCTCTACCTGCAAATGCTCTTCCGCAGCCTGGTCACCCCCAGCCTTGAGAATGGAGTAAATTCTTTTCAGGCCCGCCTTCAGCTGGCCATACATGCTATCAGGATAAAAAACAGATTCCCATAGTGTATCATTCCCATCTTTGTCATATACCGGAATGGAGGAATCATAGTAGCGGAGCTCCTCGTAAGATATCGGCAACCGGATCTCCCGCTCATACAGTTTGAGGTACCCGCGAAATGCAGGGTTCAGTGGAAAGAAGGTCTTTTTCCGGGAGATGTGCTGCATGCTTTTTATTATAAAGATACAGATCTCTGCCCGTGGACAGAGACCTGTAAATCATATTATTTGCAGCATTTATGCTGTGCTTCTACTACAGCTATGTTCACCATGTTTACAATCTGCCTTACGGTACTACCCAACTGCAGAATATGTACTGGTTTCTTGATACCCAGCAGGATAGGTCCGATGGCATCAAAGCCCGCTACTTCCTGCAACAGGTTGTACGCTACGTTGCCCGCAGTGAGGTTCGGGAAGATGAGTGTATTCACCTCCTGGTCGATCAGCTCACTGAACGGATAGCTATCTTTCAGTATTTCTTTATTGAACGCCATCGCGGCCTGTATTTCACCATCTACGATCAGTGACGGTTCCCGCAATTTCACAATCTCTCTTGCCCTGGCTACCAGCTGTGCCTCAGGGGTTGGGCTGGAACCAAAGTTGGAATAAGATACCATCGCGATGCGTGGGGTAATATTAAATTGTCTTACTTCCTCAGCCACCAGCAGCGTAATTTCGGCCAGCTCTTCGGCAGTAGGGTTGAAGTTGACAGTCGTATCTGCCAGGAACAGCGGACCACGCTTAGTATTGATGATGTACATACCTGCCACACGCTTTGCATTTGGCGCAGTACCAATTACCTGCAATGCCGGGCGGATGGTGTCAGGATAGTTACGTGTCAGACCTGAAATCAGGGCATCAGCTTCGCCTGTCTCCACCATCATACAGCCAAAGTAGTTACGCTCACGCATTACTTTCTTCGCTTCGTACTGGTTAAAGCCTTTACGCTGGCGTTTTTTGAAGAACAGCTCTCCGTATTCATGGCGTTTCTCTGTCATCTCATCGCTCTTTGGGTCGATGATCACGGTATCTTCCAGTTCTATACCATTTTCTGCAGCAAGGCTCCTGATTCTTTGTTCATTACCCAGCAGGATCGGGTAAGCAATACCTTCGTCTCTTACTACCTGGGATGCTTTCAGTACCTTCAGGTTGTCTGCTTCTGCAAATACGACCTTGCGTGGATCCTGGCGGGCTTTGGTACCGATCACGCGGAAAAGCTGGTTGTCCAGTCCAAGGCGTTTATTCAGTACGTTCGTATATTCTTCCCAGTTCGTAATAGGCTGCTGTGCCACACCACTCTCCATGGCTGCTTTGGCCACTGCTGGTGCTACATGACTGAGCAGGCGGGGATCCAGTGGTTTTGGAATGATATAGCGGGGGCCGAAATAAATATTTTTTTCGTTGTAAGCCAGGTTCACGATATCTGGTACCGGTTCCTTGGCCAGTTCTGCCAGGGCTTTAACCGCAGCAAGTTTCATTGCCTCGTTGATCTGCGTGGCACGTACATCCAGCGCTCCCCGGAATATATATGGAAAACCCAATACATTGTTCACCTGGTTAGGATGATCGGAACGACCTGTGGCCATGATCACATCAGGACGGGAGGCAATCGCCACCTCATAAGCAATTTCCGGATCAGGGTTCGCCATCGCAAACACTACCGGGTTGTCTGCCATAGACCTGATCATATCTGCAGTTACCACATTACCTACTGATAATCCTACAAATACATCTGCACCTTTCAGCGCCTCTGCCAGTGAGGTGACGGTAGCGGTAGTAGCGAACTGGCGGTGCAGTTCTGACAAACCTTCGCGGCTGGTATTGATCACGCCATCCTTGTCGAACATGATGATGTTCTCTTTTTTTGCACCCAGGGCTACGTAAAGTTTTACGCAGGCCATGGCTGCTGCACCGGCACCATTGAATACGATTTTTACTTTCGTGATATCTTTTTTCACGAGGTCTATCGAATTCAGCAGAGCAGCGCTGGAAATGATCGCCGTACCATGCTGGTCATCGTGCATGATAGGGATCTTCAATTCCTTTTTCAGGCGCTCTTCGATCTCAAAACACTCCGGACTCTTGATATCTTCCAGGTTGATACCGCCAAAGGTGGGTTCCATAGCTTTTACTACGCTGACAAATTCATCGATATTCCTGCTATTTAGCTCAATATCAAACACATCGATGTCTGCGAAGATTTTGAACAGTACCGCCTTTCCTTCCATTACCGGCTTACTGGCTTCCGGACCAATGTCGCCCAGGCCGAGTACGGCAGTACCATTGCTGATTACCGCTACCAGGTTGCCTTTGGCAGTGTATTTATAAACATTTTCTACGTCTTTGTGAATTTCCTTGCAGGGCTCTGCTACTCCGGGAGAATAAGCGAGTGAGAGGTCCCATTGTGTTTTGGTGTTTTTAGTAGGTATTACTTCGATCTTCCCAGGCCGACCTAAAGCATGATAGTCTAAAGCATCCTGCTTGTTCTGTTTTCTTGCCATAATTCAAAATGAGATTGTTCTTGGGCGTGCAATATACAAAGTATTAAAAGAACGAATGCTGCAATATGTCAGTATTGTATGTATAGGTGACACTTTTAACGATATTATTATACCGGTTGGTATATAATCAACGTAAGAAATGTTCCAACGGCTACCTGTGGAAACCTTTATCCGGCTTACATCCTATCGGGCTATCCCAGCTATAGCACGCCTATAGGGCTTCTTCAGAGGTATTCCGTATATAAGCCGTAGATAACCCGTATATAAGCCGTAGATATCCCATATCTATAGAGATACGGAATATCTACGGAATACCTTCGGGTTATTAACGGGTCAGCTATATGTTTGGGTTATTTTCATACTATGGTTATTACGGCCCACCGGCATAAATGAAATATTTACTTATTTTTACCGCGTATTAATTTGCCTGAATAACATGATACAACGCATTCAAAGTCTTTACCTTCTGTTAGCTGCCGGGGCTGCTGTGGGAACATGGTTCCTGGATATTTTCAAAGTGACCCTGAGTGGAGACCAGGTTCCTAAGTATTTCAATGCCCAGTCTAATTTTTTGGTGTTTGTAGTCTACATGCTGATTGTAGCACTCTCCGTGTTCTGTATTTTCCTGTTTAAAAACCGGAAACTGCAATTCAGGCTGACTGTGTTGGATATTTTTCTGGCGATTGCGGCGATCGCTTTGCAGTACTTTAAAGTGCAGGATTTTGTGAATGCATTCGAGCGCGCAGGCAAGACGATTGCTTCATCTACTTACCTGCCGGGTGCATTTTTGCCGGTGTTGATTCTGATCTTTCTGATAATGGCTGCCAGGGGCATTTATAAGGATGAGAAACTGATTAAATCCCTGGATAGATTGAGATAGTATAAAAAAAGGCGGACCAGGTGGTCCGCCTTTTTATTTTAGAGATATTGTCCTGTATAACTTTCTTTTACTTTTTTGAGTCCTTCCGGTACCCCTGCATAGAGCAATTGTCCGCCTCCGGCCCCCCCTTCCGGCCCCAGGTCTATGACCCAGTCGGCGCTCTTTATTACATCGGTATTATGTTCGATCACCAATACAGAATGTCCCTGCTCAATCAGTGCATTGAATGACCCCAACAGTTTCTTAATATCATGGAAATGCAGGCCCGTAGTCGGCTCATCGAATATGAAAAGGATGTGTCCCTGTGCCTTGCCCTTACCCAGGAAGGAAGCCAGTTTTACACGTTGGGCCTCTCCACCACTCAGGGTATCGCTGCTCTGGCCCAGTTTTACATAGCCTAAACCTACATCGCTGAGCGGACGGATTTTATTTACTACATCTTTCTCCTCTTTGAAGAAGTCCAGCGCTTCGTCCACACCCATTTCCAGTACGTCGTAGATATTTTTGCCCTTGTAAGTTACTTCCAGTACTTCTTCCTTGAACTTACGGCCACCACAGCTTTCGCATTGCAGGTGCACGTCTGCCAGGAACTGCATTTCCACGATTACCTCACCCTCCCCTTTACAGGCGTCGCAACGGCCACCATCTACGTTGAAGGAGAAGTGCTTGGGCTGAAAGCCGCGCATTTTGCTCAGTGGCTGGCGGGAGAAGAGATCACGGATCTCATCGTAGGCCTTGATATAGGTAACAGGATTAGAGCGGGATGACTTACCGATCGGGTTCTGGTCGATCATTTCGACCTGGGTAATGTCGTCCAGCGCACCTTTCAGGGCACGGTGCTGTCCTACCCTTTCTGCAAATTCGCCTTTCAGTTTCATGAGGGCCGGGTACAGGATCTGCTTTACCAGCGTGGTCTTGCCGGAGCCACTCACACCACTCACTACGCACAGTACTTGTAGCGGGAAGTCTACATCGATGTTCTTCAGGTTGTTTTGCTTACAACCTTCGAGGGTGATAGATTTCTTCCATTTGCGGGTGCGGGCAGGAGGCTCTATCGTGAGCTGACCGCTCAGGTATTTGCCGGTCAGGCTTTTGGAATCTTTTAAGATGGATGGGTAGTCGCCGGCGAAGATCACTTCTCCACCCAGGTGACTGGCCAGCGGTCCCATATCTATGATATAGTCGGCTTCTTCCATCATCTGTTCGTCGTGTTCTACCACCACTACGGTGTTTCCCAGGTCGCGCAGTTCCTTGAGTACACCGATCAGGCGGTGGGTATCGCGGGCGTGCAGACCAATGCTGGGTTCATCCAGGATGTACATGGAATTGGTAAGGTTACTGCCCAGGGAGCGGGTCAGCTGTATACGCTGGCTTTCGCCACCACTCAGGGTATTGGCAACACGGTTCAGGGTGAGGTACCCGAGACCTACGTCCAGCAGGGTTTTGATGCGATGGTGAATTTCCAGCAGAATACGTTTACCTACCTGTTGGTCAAATTCGTTGAGTTGCAGCTGGTTGAACCAGGCGTACAGGTTTTCCACCGGCATTTCTACCAGGTTGGCAATGTTAGCGCCGTTTATTTTGATGTACAGGGCTTCCTTACGGAGGCGGCCACCGCCGCATTCAGGGCAGGTAGTACGGCCACGGTAGCGGGATTGCAGTACACGGTATTGAACTTTATAAAGGTTTTGCTCCACCATTTTGAAGAACTCATTGAGCCCGTAAAAGTGCTCATTGCCTGTCCAGAGCAGGTTATACTGATCTTCGGTGAGGTCGGTGATTGGCTTGTGGATGGGGAAGTTGATCTTGCGGGAAGCCTTGATGAGGGCTTCTTTGTATTCGCCCATCTTTTCTCCTCTCCAGGGAGCGATGGCTCCTTCGTATACACTGAGGCGCTTGTCGGGGATGACCAGGTCGGCGTCGATACCCAATGTCTGGCCAAAGCCTTCGCATACGGGGCAGGCGCCGTATGGATTATTGAAAGAGAAAAGGTTGGGTACCGGCTCTTCGAATTGCAGGCCATCCAGTTCGAAACGGTTGGAGAAGTGCTGTATGTCAGCGCCGTCTGTTTCCACGAGACAGTCGCCTTCGCTTTCGTAAAAGGCGGTTTGTACGGAATCGGCGATGCGGTGCAGGTCGTCTTCTTCGAAGTCTTTGGCTACCAGGCGGTCTATGAGCAGGTAGGTTTCTTTGGGTAAGGTTGGTTTTTTCTCTTCCAGCAGTTCTTCAATGCGGAGGAGTTTTCCGCCTTCCTTATCCCTGGCGTAGAGGCGGGAGAAGCCTTTCTGCATGAGGATCTGCAGTTCTTCTTTCACATCTCTTTTGGTGTGGCGGCGAAAGGTGACCAGGATCTGGATTTTCGTGCCGCTTGGAAGGTTCTTTATATAGTCGGTGACGTCGCTTACTTCATGTTTTTTAACCAATTCGCCGGAGATAGGTGAATAGGTTTTGCCGATACGGGCAAAGAGGAGGCGGAGATAATCGTAGAGTTCTGTCATGGAGCCGACGGTAGAACGGGGGGTACGGGTGATGACCTTTTGTTCTATAGCGATGGCTGGGCAGATGCCTTTGATGTAGTCTACGTCTGGTTTGTTCATACGCATGAGGAATTGGCGGGCGTATGCAGAAAGGCTTTCGGCATAGCGGCGCTGGCCTTCAGCGTAGAGGGTATCCATGGTCAGGGAGGATTTGCCTGAGCCGGATACGCCGGTTACTACTACGAGTTTATTGCGGGGAATGCCTACACTTACGTTTTTTAGGTTGTGAACCCTGGCTCCTTTTATATATATCTGATCCTGCGTGTTGATGGGGGCATCGTCAGTGATAATTTCCGGTTTTTTTGATTTTGTAGCCATATTCCAGCGAGTTGTTATTTTGCCAAAAATTTTAGCATTACGAAGGTAAGGGATTTGAGACAATTCGTAATCCTGAGCTTGATATGGTTTTAAATTGGCCTGCGGCAGCCAGGAAAATTTCTTTTTTTTCGGCTGACGCCGGGGAGCGGGTATTGAAGCAGGCGATTGGCAGAGCGCTTTTTTCTTTTTTTAAAGCAAACATTTTATTTCCGCCCTGATACTCAATATTAAATCTTCAAAAACTGCCAAATCACTGATGTCAGGGAGTTGTTTTATTCAACTTTAACATTATATTTGCATAGAACCAGAATCGTGCGAATCGGTCGAATTCTATCATCACACTTAAAACTTCCTATTATAGCATAAACTCTACTCTATTTCACCTACAACAGACTTGAATAAAGTCGGTTTTTTATTATAAACCCGCTATTGTAGACGTTTATGCAAATAATGTACAAACTCAGCGACGAGCAATTAATCACCCTGTTCAAGAAGGGGCATGCCTCTGCATTAGAAGAACTGGTGCAAAGACATAAAGATAAGCTCTATACCTCCATCTTTTTATTAGTCAAGGACTCATTCCTGGCTGAAGACATTTTTCAGGACACCTTCATTAAGATCATCGATACCATCCGGGCAGAACGTTACACAGAGAAAGGTAAATTCCTTCCCTGGGCAATGCGTATCGCACATAACCTGTGTGTAGATTACTTCCGTAAAATTAAGCGTACCCCGATCATCAAAACCAGCGATGACAAAGATATTTTCAATGTTCTGAGCTTCAGCGAGAGCAGTGCAGAAGAAAAGCTGATCACCCGTCAGAGCCACGACCGCGTACGTCGTATGCTCGACATGTTGCCGGAGGAACAACGTGAAGTAATCATCCTGCGTCACTACGCAGATCTTAGCTTTAAGGAGATTGCCGATCTCACGCAGGTGAGTATCAATACGGCATTAGGTCGTATGCGTTATGGCCTGATAAACCTCCGGAAGATGATGACGGAGAAACAAATTTGTTTGTAATCCTTTCTTGCTTGCCATAAACGGGCGACCGATTATTATGATCGACCGCCCGTTCTTTTTTGCATTTACAGATTTTCGAAGATCATAGCGGCTCCCTGTCCTACCCCCACACACATGGTGGTCAAACCGTATTTCACTCCCTGCCGGCGTTTCATTTCATGCCCCAGGGTCCCTACTATCCTTGCTCCCGTACATCCCAGCGGATGTCCCATAGCAATGGCTCCTCCATTTACATTGATCTTTGACTGATCCAGCCCTAAGTCCTGTATACAGGCTAACGCCTGTACAGCAAAGGCTTCATTCAGTTCTACCAGGTCCAGCTGGTTTACACTGATCCCTGCTCTTTTCAGGGCTTTCTCCGTAGCCGGCACCGGGCCTATACCCATGATGGCCGGGTCCACACCTGCTACTGCCATGGATTTTACCTGCATGAGGGGTTTCAGGTTATATTGCTTCAGGGCCTGTTCGGACACTACCAGTACCAGGGCAGCACCATCATTGATGCCGGCACTGTTGCCTGCTGTGACACTGCCATCTTTTGCAAAGGCAGGACGCAGCCCGGCCAGTTTTTCGAGAGAGGTCTCCCGGGGATGTTCATCATTACTAATGACCACCTGTTCCTGTTTATTGGGAGTAATAGGTACGGGAATAATCTCCCGTGGCCAGATACCGGCATCCAGGGCGGCTTTGTATTTTACCTGGCTGGCAAGGGCAAATTCATCCTGGGCCTCGCGTGAAATCTGCCAGCGGGTAGCGATATTTTCCGCTGTTTCGCCCATGGAATAAGGATAATATAAATCTGCCAGCTTCCTGTTGGTAAAGCGCCAGCCTATGGTAGAGTCTACTAATTCCGTTTTACGGCTATAGGCCGCTTCGGGTTTAGGCATCACCAGGGGGGCACGGGTCATACTTTCTACCCCACCTGCCAGGTACACATCCCCATCTCCACACATAATAGCCCTGGCAGCATCCATCACTGCCTGCATACCGGAGGCACAGAGCCTGTTTACCGTATTACCGGCTACCGATACCGGCAATCCTGCCAGCAAAACCGCCATCCTGGCCACATCTCTATTATCTTCTCCCGCCTGGTTGGTCGCCCCGGCTATGACATCTTCAATGCTGGCGGGGTCCAGGGTCGGATTTCTTTCCATGATCGATCGGATAAGGAGGGCCAGCATATCGTCGGGCCTTATAGTGCTTAGTACCCCGCCATAGCGGCCAATTGGGGTACGCACTGCGTCTACTATATAAGCAGCTTGCATTGCTTGGAGGATTGCTTTGGTTATAAAAGGTTGTAAATGTAGGGGATTTTTGGAGGATTAAATTTACGTACCTTTGCACATTAATACCGACTGCCGTAAGGCAGACATTATCTCATTTAAAGGTCCAGGAATGAAATCGGGCAAAACGAATATCCGGCAGCTGAGTTTGCCGGAGTTACAGGAATACTTCGGGTCTATAGGGGAAAAGCTCTTCCGGGCCAAACAGGTTTATGAATGGCTGTGGCTCAAACATGCAACCAGTTTTGACGGAATGACCAACCTTTCCAGGGAGCTTCGCGCCAAGCTGGAAGAATACTTCACTTTACCTGCTGTACAGGTCGATACCACCCAACATAGTGCAGACGGCACTATCAAAAGTCGTTTCAAATTACATGACGGTCACCTCGTAGAAGGGGTACTTATACCTACTGATACCCGGCAAACTGCCTGCGTATCGTCACAGGTAGGTTGCAGCCTGAGCTGTAAATTCTGTGCTACAGGGTACATGGACCGTAAGCGGAACCTCGAATTCGATGAAATTTTCGATGAGGTAGCCCTTCTGAATGACCAGGCAATGGGCGCCTATGGCAAGAAACTGAGCAATATCGTATTTATGGGCATGGGCGAACCCCTGCTCAACTATAAAAATGTGCTGGCGAGTATAGAACGCATCACCAGCCCGGATGGATTGGGTATGTCTCCAAAGAGAATTACCGTATCTACTGCCGGAGTAGCCAAAATGATCCGTCAATTGGGTGACGATAAGGTAAAATTCAACCTGGCCCTGTCCCTGCATGCTGCCAATGATCAGAAGCGTAGCCAGATCATGCCTATCAACGAGACCAATAACCTCAAAGTACTGATAGAGGCGCTCAACTACTTCTACAAACAAACACAAAACCAGATCTCCTTCGAATATATACTGTTCAAAGACTTCAACGACTCCTTACAGGATGCCGATGAGCTGATCCGCATCTACAGGCAGGTGCCGGCCGATCTGGTAAATATTATAGAATACAATCCTATCTCCAATGCCCGCTTCCAGAAACCGGAAGAAGAAGTGGCAGATGCTTTTATGGAATACCTGGGTAAACACCGGGTCAATGCCCGTCTCCGCCGCAGCCGTGGTAAAGATATAGATGCGGCTTGTGGTCAGCTGGCAAATAAAGGCTGATCTCCTCTTCTTAAATTTTAAATACTGACAGATGAAGAAAAATACACCTGCTAAAAAAGGATTCGCTCCTTTTAAGGAAAATAAAAATAATAAAGCGAAGGGGGATGATTTCCGCCCGGCGAAACGTAGTGCTGCTGGTGGACGCCCGGCACGTAAAGAGAATGATGGGGAAGGGTTCCGTGCACGTAAGAGTGATGACGAGGGATTCCGTCCGCGTAAAAATGATGGGGAAGGTTTCCGGGGTCGTAAGAGTGATGATGAAGGTTTCCGTCCGCGTAAAAATGATGGAGAAGGGTTCCGGGGTCGTAAGAGTGATGATGAAGGGTTCCGTCCGCGTAAAAATGATGGGGAAGGTTTCCGGGGTCGTAAGAGCGATGACGAAGGGTTCCGTCCGCGTAAAACCGAGCGCCGCCCTGCAGGCAAAGACGAAAACGGCAACCCACGTCCTGCATTCAAAAAGAAAGAACACACTGAAGGCGAGGAAGCTACCCGCCGTACCAGGATAAAACCAGCACAAAAAACTGCCAATGGCAGAACACCGTTCAAACCTAAACCAGGTGCTAAACGTGATGACAGTGCCTTCCACGGTGCTGACCGCGGAGACAGAAAAGGTAAAGACGAGCGTGAAACCCCAAGTGGCTTCAACCGCAAGAAATTTTTCGACAACACCAACGAACGCTTTGCTGCCAGACAGGATCGTAAACAGGCGGCCAGAAAAGCCCGCAAAGACGATACTGCTGATTCTTTCAGTAAAGCCCGTAGAAGTGATGCTACCGATTCTTTCAGTAAAACCCATAAAGGGGATTCCACTGATTCATACAGAAAAAACCGCAAAGGTGATTCCGCTGATTCTTACAGTAAAAAAGGCGACAAAAACGAATCTACTGTATTCATCGAAGGCGAAATGCCGCTGAACAAATACATCGCCCATTGCGGCCTCTGCTCCCGTCGTAAAGCAGTAGACTATGTAAAAGAAGGCAAGATCTCTGTAAATGGTACCGTGATCACCGAGCCTGCTTTTAAAGTAACCAGGAAAGATGAAGTAACCATTCTTGGTAAAAAAATGCACATCCAGAAAAACCTGGTGTACATTCTCCTGAACAAGCCCAAAGGCTACATCACCACTACCGACGACCCTGAAGGCCGTAAAACCGTGATGGAACTAATACAGGATGCTACCGAAGAAGAAAGAGTATACCCTGTAGGCCGCCTGGACCGCAATACCTCTGGTTTGCTCCTGCTCACCAACGATGGTGAACTGGCGCAGAAACTCTCTCATCCTAAGCACAATATCCGTAAGATCTACCATGTGGGCCTGAACAAGCCTTTGACCAAAGCACACTTTGAGGCCATACTGGCAGGTGTGGAACTGGAAGATGGTATCGCACACGTAGATGTACTGGGGTATGTAGATAATGCGGATAAAACACAGATAGGTATCGAAATCCACAGTGGCAAGAACCGTATTGTACGCCGTATTTTCGAACACCTGGAATACGAAGTAGAGAAACTGGACCGTGTGACCTACGCAGGATTAACTAAAAAGAACATTAACAGGGGCCACTGGCGCTACCTGACTGAAAAAGAAATTATCCTGCTTAAGCATTTCAAATAAGGGACTGCCGGGCAGCCCGACTGACAAGGAAATCATCCTGCTCAGGCATTGCAAAAAATAAGGGACTGCCAGGCCACCTGGCTGAAAAAGAAATCATTCTGCTTAAGCATTGCATTTTAATACACTATGCGCATTAACGACCTGATTATAAAAGAAACGCCGGATTATGTAGTCCTCAACAAACCGGCAGGCGTACTGACCATTCCGGACAGGCACGACAACCAGCTGTCCTCCATTCAGGGACTGCTGAAAAAGCACTACGGTAATATCTTTACCGTACACAGACTGGATAAAGATACCAGTGGGGTGATCCTCTTTGCTAAAAATGAAGCCGCCCACAAGTATTACTCCCAGGCATTCGAAGGCAGAAACGTACAGAAATTCTACCTGGGACTGGTAAACGGTCAACTGATACCTGCCACCGGCACCATCGAGGAAGCCATCGCAGAACACCCTGTTACCAAAGGCAAGATGGTAACCAACAAAAAAGGAAAACATGCCCATACAGATTATGAAGTACTGGAAGCATTTGGCCTGTATAGCCTTGTAAAACTCCAGATTCATACCGGACGTACCCACCAGATCAGGGTACACATGAAGCATGTGGGCCACCCGATAGCGGTAGACGAGATGTATGGCACCAACACTCCTATCCTGCTATCTGCTATCAAGAAAAACTATAAACTCGGTAAGCACGACCTGGAAGAACGGCCCTTGCTGAGCAGGTTAGCTTTACATTCCTTCCAGCTGCACTTTACCGATCAGCAGGGAGAGCAACAGGTAGTGGAAGCGCCGCTGGCCAAAGATATCCAGGCAGTGGTGACCCAGCTGCGCAAGAACAGCAGCGGCTATGTGCCTAAGTTGGTATTGTAAATGTTTTGATTTTAAAATATAAATATTGAGGCTGCGCTGATCCAGGGCAGCCTTTTTTTATGGTTATGGGCATAAAAAAACGGGGAAAAATCCCCGTTTCGTAAAAATCAAAAACCAACCATTAAAAATTCTTATCAATAAAAACCTGTCCCACGGCGTGGGCAGGTTTTAAAAGTTTCTTATGTATGTGTTTGCCTTATTTGTTTGGCTGAGGTGTTGTTCTCAGATAAGGCTTGATGATCTTGTGGCCTTTAGGGAAACGGGCAGGAATATCTTCCGTTTTCACAGCGGCTGTTACGATCACATCTTCACCATCCTGCCAGTTTGCTGGTGTAGCTACCTGGTAGTTAGCTGTCAGCTGCAGGGAGTCAATTACGCGCAGTACTTCGTGGAAGTTTCTTCCTGTAGAAGCCGGGTAAGTGATGATGAGTTTTACTTTCTTGTCAGGACCAATGATGAACAGTGACCTAACGGTGAACGTTTCAGAAGCATTCGGGTGGATCATATCGTACAGGTCAGACACTTTTCTGTCTTCGTCTGCGATGATAGGGAATTCCACTTTGGTGTTCTGGGTTTCGTTGATATCATTGATCCAGCCGAGGTGTTTATCCACGGGATCAACACTGAGTGCAAGCACTTTAACGTTACGTTTGGCGAATTCATCTTTCAACGCCGCAGTTCTACCTAATTCGGTAGTACATACCGGGGTATAATCCGCAGGGTGAGAGAATAACACTCCCCAGCTATCTCCCAGGTATTCGTAAAAATCAATATCTCCAATCGACGTCTTTGCCTGAAAGTTTGGTGCTATATCTCCGAGTCTTAAGCTCATATTTTATTCTTTTTACGGTTACGCTACCAAAAATAGTTATTTCCTACAATTATTATAGACTTTGCTGTTAATTTTTTGAAAATAAAGGGATGAGATACTTTTTGAAGGTAAAACACCAAACGCTACAGTTGCATTAGCGGGAGCGTCTCCTCCTCCCGCAAAAATCCCTGCCTGAGAAACAGGCAGGGCTGAGGTCATAACAAACAACTGAGAACAAAGGTATTAGGGATAACACGCTTGAACGATTGCAACAATCATAGGGGTCGGGATAGGGTTTTTCGAGGGTAGTTTGGAGAATATGTTTATATCGTTCTTTCTTTCCATGCGTAGTACGCAAGGGTGTATTTGAGGTCATCGCACAAATCAGCTTTCTGACGGGCGCCATCCTCGTCGAAGTCCAGTTCCAGGTAGCCCAGGTACAGTTCATAGCTCATATAGAGCATGTCCATGCACTGTCCTATCTTCTTTTCGTACTGGTGATTCTTAACGGGGATGGCCGGGGTTACCTGCTCAATATAGTAGCATTCTCCGTCAGTATATTCTATCCACTCTCCCTGCTCACGGAAGCCGGGGCGGGTTAACAAAAAGTTCATGTTGTCAAACACAACAGCACTGCCCAGTTCCGCCTCCAGGTCGATGATTTCCGGTATCTGCTGCATATCTTCCAGCTTTTTTACGATGGTCATCTGTACAGCGTCGTTCCTGTCCTGTACGTAGCGCAGCATGGTATTGAGTACTTCGTAAGTAGTCACAAAATCGCAACGGGTCCAGTTATCACCCTGCTGCAGATGGCCCCATATAGTGATGTAGTTAGAGTCATCGAGGATGATCTGTCCTACTGATATTGCGGGGTATGTATTTACTGAAGGCGTTGTTTTTAACTGTTTCATATACATCTCGTGTTATTGACATTACAAAAGTAGATACACCACGCGCAGAGGATTTGCGTACCGATAAAATCAATTTCATTAATTTTAGCACCTAAATAATTTTGCATGCCGAAGAATAAGGATGCTGTTTCTCGTTATCGCTGGATTGATGAGCGGTTGCGAAATAAACGTCTAAAAAAACCCACTCTCGATGACCTAATAGAGTTTGTCTCCCGAAAAATGGACAAAAGCATTTCCATCCGTACCATTCAAAAGGATATACAGGATATGCGCCATGATCCGGAACTGAATTACCACGCCCCTATTGTATATGACAGGGCGAGTGGCACGTATGCATATGAAGATGAGACCTATTCTATCAATAACATTCCTATCGAGGAAGCTGACCTGGAAGGCCTGGAAATCGCAATTGGTATATTGGAGCAGTTCCGCAGCCTGCCTGTGATAGAGCAGTTTGAAGATGCAATTCTGAAGATAGCCGCCAGTCTGAAACAAAACCGTGAAGTGCTGGAGCACAAAGGCCTGATCCGCTTTTCGCGTGCTACGCAATATAAAGGCGCATCGCATATTCCTTCGATTGTAGATGCCATTAAGAACCTGGATGTAATCAGGATCTCGTACCAGAGCTTTGACCGTAATGAGCCGAAAGATCACTGGGTAGAGCCTTACCACGTACGTGAATATCAGTCACGATTCTACCTGGTAGGTAAAAGCCAGAAAGCAAAGGGCGGAACGCTGCTTACTTTTGCACTGGATCGTATACTGGATCTGTGGCCGACTGACAAGAAATTTGATGCAAAGAATTTTGATGATGCCAGTTATTTTCAGCATGCTATTGGGGTAACGGTGCCACAGGGAGAGCCTGAAAAAGTAATTCTTTCTTTTACGCCCCTTCAGGGTAAATATATCAAAACACAACCGATTCACCCTTCACAACAGGTAGAATCAGATACGGCAGAGGAATGCCGGATTTCTATCAATGTAGTGATCAATAAGGAGCTGACAATGCTGCTGCTGAGTTACGGCGCGAATGTAAAAGTAGTACAGCCTACACAGCTGGCAGCACAAATTGCAGCAGAAGCAAAGGCAATGTTTGAACGTTATTAAAATCTGAACCATGGCACAAAACTTCCAGATATCCGGCAATATCATAGACATTCCTGCACAACGCATTTATCCGGGTACGATCGCTGTAACGGATGGAAAAATCAGCAGTATCAGCGAAGATCAGGGCACCTATCAGCAATATATTTTACCAGGGTTTGTAGATGCACATGTGCATGTGGAAAGCTCTATGCTCACGCCTTCGGAATTTGCGAGACTGGCGGTGGTGCATGGTACGATTGCAACCGTATCTGATCCGCATGAAATAGCGAATGTATTAGGGGTGAAGGGTGTAAAATATATGCTGGATAATGGGAAAACAGTGCCTTTCAAATTCTGTTTTGGTGCACCGTCCTGTGTGCCGGCTACAGTTTTTGAAACAGCAGGTGCTACTGTGACCGTAAAGGATGTAGAAGAATTACTTGCATTGCCCGAAGTGTTGTATCTCACAGAGATGATGAACTTTCCGGGAGTATTGCATCATGATGCGGACGTGATGGCAAAGATTGCTGCAGCAAAGAAAGTGAATAAGCCGGTAGATGGCCATGCACCGGGCCTGAGAGGCGATGCGGCGAAGCAGTATATTGATGCGGGAATTAGTACAGACCATGAGTGTTTTACTGCAGAAGAAGCATTGGACAAACTAAAGTATGGGATGAAGATTCTCATCAGGGAAGGGAGTGCGGCCAGGAATTTTGAAGCACTGGTCGGTTTGCTGCATGAGCATTCGGAGAGAATGATGTTTTGCAGTGATGACAAGCATCCTGACAATTTAGTAGAAGGACATATCAATGTGTTGGTGCGGAGAGCATTGGCGCATGGTGTAGATTTGTTTAAGGTATTACGTGCAGCGTGTGTGAACCCGGTAGAGCACTACAAGATTCCAGCGGGTTTGCTGAGAGTAGGTGATGCGGCAGATTTTATTGTTACGAATGAAATTGAACAGTTCAACATCCAGGCAACTTATGTAAATGGCGAGAAAGTAGCGGAAGGTGGGAAAACGTTGATTACAGCGCCCCTGGCGCCGGTGATTAACAACTTTGATTGTAAGCCGGTTTCAGTTGCCGATTTACGTATAGCAGCGAATGGTAGTACGGCTACCGTGAAAGTGATAGAAGCATTAGATGGTCAGCTGATCACGAATACATTGATAGAAGAGTTGCCGGTGGTGGATGGTGCACTGTATAGCCATGTAGAAAAAGATGTGTTGAAGTTAGTAGTGGTGAACAGGTATCATGCAGCGCCGATAGCGTTGGCATTCATTAAGCGATTTGGATTTAAGCGTGGGGCGATTGCGTCTTCTGTGGCGCATGATAGTCATAATATAATTGCAGTGGGTGCAGATGATGAGAGCATTGTACAGGCGATCAATGCTGTGATTGCATCGCAAGGTGGGGTGAGTGTGGTGGATAATGGAGAGATCAATGTATTGCCTTTGCCTGTGGCCGGGTTGATGAGTAACCTGGATGGATATGCAGTGGCGGAACGGTATAGTCAGTTGGATAAGGCGGCGAAGGGGTTAGGGAGTGAGCTAGGGGCGCCGTTTATGACGTTGTCATTTATGGCATTGTTAGTGATACCACATTTGAAGTTGAGTGATAAGGGATTGTTTGATGGAGATAATTTTAGTTTTACTCCTTTGATTAAATAAGGCAATTTTTATTGCTTTTGCCTTCGGCAAAAGCAATAAAAATTGGTGGGGTTTGGTTTGCGCCTGCCGGCGCAAACCAAACCCCGGGTTAAGGCCCGTAAATAAGTTCTTAATTGCTCCAGAGTGCACCGCCTACGCTGTCGCGGTCTGCGCCGGTTACTGAGGCAAATGCATTTGTTTCCTGCCGCCAACGTAAAGCACCTAAGAGTGCAATCATTAAAGCTGTACGGAATGTCAGCGTTTGTGCATCCGGTTGTGTTACCTTCAGTCCTGTTTCTTTTATTGACTCTACGAGGAAACTGTTATGCGCACCACCGCCGGTAAGCAGCACTTCTCCTTCTTCTGCACCGATCAATTGCACTGCATTCGCTATCTGTACAGCAATGTGTTTTGCATACGTATTCAGCTTACCCTGTGTAGATAGCTGATGTCCCTGCATCATAGGCAATACAGTACCCGTACCAAATTTGTTCGTCAGCGTCTTTGGATAAGGCTGTGCATAATACGCCAACCCATTCAGCGCATCCAGCAGTTTCTGATCTGTTACACCACCAGCAGCCAGCTGGCCATTTTCATCATATGCACGACCCAATGTCTCTGCCAGGCTATCCAGTACATAATTGCAAGGACACACATCGAACGCTACCAGCTCACCATTTTTCTGTGCAGAAATAGTTGCATTCTCACCCAAATTCACTCTATAAGCTACATTCGGGAACAACAACTGCTCTGCCACCGGCAGCAAAGGTGCACCTTTACCCCCTAGTGCAATATCCATGGCCCGCAGGTCACTGATCACAGACAATCCTGTTACCGCAGTAATAGCTGCGCCATCACCCAACTGCGCCGTCATCTTTTGTGAAGGCATATGAAATACAGTATGGCCATGAGTAGTAATAAAATGTACCTGGTGATCAAAACCATGGGTAGCGACGAACTCCTTTACCGCATGCCCAATGTAATGTCCATATTCACTATGTAGCAGAAAATAATCTCTTGCAGGCAGGTTCGCTGCATTTGACAGCTTTTCCTTCCAGTCTTCTGTATATGCTTTACGCTCAGCAGCTTTGATCTCGTATGTCCACTTACCCCTTACCTCTGTCAAAGCTACAAACACCAGGTCCAGCCCATCCAGTGAGCTACCTGAAGTGACTCCTATTACATTGTATACCATGCCCTAAAATTTGTGCAAAAGTATACCATATTTTTTTTTCAGGGATTATGGAATCAATACACTGATCAGCATCATATAGCCGAATAAACCAAATGACTATGCTAAAGTACCTATTCCTGCTGCTGACAGGGCTGATTACCCTCAATACGCAGGCCCAGCGTATACTGACCGGTATTATCACAGATACAGAAACTCACCAGCCATTGCCCAGCGTTTCCGTGCGGATAAAAGGAACCTCACAGGGTACAGTGACGAATGCACAAGGTGAATATAAACTCAACGCTCCTAAAGGGAATCTCACACTGGTGATCAGCTATATAGGTTACGTTACAAAAGAAGTTCCCGTTACTGACAGGCAATCCAATATTCCAATATCCCTGGCGCCTTCTAAAGCCCAGTTGGACGAAATAGTCGTGGTAGGATATGGCACTATGAGCAAAAGGGCTATGACGGGTTGTGTGGCCACCATCAGCGGAGAAACACTGGAAGCCTACGCTCCTATCCGCGACAACCGTTTCCAAAAGGTAGACCTGCATCCGCTCAGTACTTTTTCTGTCGATGTAGACAGGGCGGCCTATTCTAATATACGCCGTTTCCTCAACCAGGGAGAATTACCTCCTGCCGATGCAGTAAAGGTGGAAGAAATGATTAACTACTTTGACTACCAATACAAGCCACCTACCGGCAATGATCCGGTGGCCATCTATACAGATATGACCAAATGCCCCTGGAATCCCAGTCACCAGCTGGTGAGAATCGGCCTGAAAGCCATGGAAGTATCCAACGAAAAACTGCCTCCGGCAAACCTTGTTTTTCTCATTGATGTATCAGGTTCCATGGATGCATCCAATAAGCTGCCACTGGTGATTAAATCGCTGAAAGCACTGACACAGCAACTGCGCCCCATCGATCATGTAGCCATCGTAGTCTATGCAGGCGCCGCTGGTATCGTATTGCCTTCTACCCCGGGTAGTGAAAAGATTACGATCATGGATGCCCTTGATAAGCTGGAAGCTGGCGGATCTACTGCTGGCGGAGCAGGCATACAACTGGCTTATAAAACTGCGACTGACAATTACCTGGCAGATGGCAACAACCGTGTGATCCTGGCTACTGACGGCGATTTCAATGTGGGCATTTCCAGCGAAGACGACCTGGAAGAACTGATCTCAGAAAAAAGGGAACAAGGTGTTTTCCTTTCAGTACTGGGCTTCGGTATGGGCAATCTCAAAGACAATAAACTGGAAACCCTGGCAGACAAGGGAAATGGTAATTATGCCTATATCGATAACTACGAAGAAGCCCGCCGCACGCTGGTAACAGAGTTTGGCGGCACCCTCTATACCGTAGCCAAAGATGTGAAATTGCAGGTAGAGTTTAACCCGCATTACATTGGGTCATATCGCCTGATCGGTTATGAAAACCGGATGCTGGAAACAAAAGACTTCGACGACGATACAAAAGATGCCGGCGAAATGGGAGCAGGCCATACCGTCACTGCATTGTACGAAGTAGTTTCCCAGGACGAAGATAGTCCTGTCTATCCCCTGAAGTTTGATCAGACAGACAGGGCAATGGCCTACTGGAATGAACCGGCACTGACGGTGAATGTGCGCTACAAGAAGCCGAAGTCCAACAGCAGCAGGATCTTTTCACAAACTATGCGCTGGAATGTGCAACAGGTGAACAGGATCCCGGACGACTTCAAAATGGCCACTGCCGTCGCTGCATTCGGCATGCTGCTCAGGAACTCTGAATTTAAGGGAAAAGCCACCTATGCGCAGGTACTTTCTCTGGCTGAAAGTGCCAAAGGAGAAGATAAAGAAGGCTACCGGGCAGAATTTATTCAACTGGTTAAAAAAGCGCAGTTGCTGAACAATGGAACACCTGCCTATTCCAATGTGATGGCAGATGACGACAATCAGTAGCTGGCCTTTCATTCCATTGTTACTTATCGTATTGCTGAAGGGGGGAATCTTTTAAGCTCGAAAGTGCGCCTTATACCTATCGGGACCGATGTTTTTTCCATTGGTCCCTTCTTTTTTGGATTGAAAAAAATGGTAATTTGCAACCATGATAGTAAATCTGAGTAGTACCAATTCACTAGTAGGAGAATGGCTGAGTGAGATAAGAAGCATGGAAGTTCAGCAAGACAGAATGCGTTTCAGAAGGAATATGGAACGACTGGGAGAAGTTGCCGCCTACGAGATCAGCAAGACATTGGAATACGAGGAGAAGGAAGTGCAGACTCCCATGGGAATTGCCAATTGCCGGGTATTGAAACAGCAGCCTGTTCTGGCTACCATCCTGAGGGCAGGTCTTGCGCTGCACCAGGGTTTGGTTCATTATTTTGACAAAGCCGACCACGCTTTTATATCGGCTTACCGTAAACACAAACATGACGGATCGTTTGATATCAGCCTGGAATATGTATCCAGCCCTGTTATCGAAGATCAGGTAGTAATAATCTCAGACCCGATGCTGGCTACAGGCGCTTCCCTGGTAAAAACCATCGAACACCTGCAGAGCATTGGAAAGCCAAAACATATTCACCTGGTGGTAGCCATCGCGTGCACTGTTGGGATCGAGTATGTACAGCGACATGCAGATAACAATCTGAGCATTTGGGCCGGAGATATTGATGACGAGCTTACCGCCAAGGGTTACATTGTACCTGGTTTGGGTGATGCCGGTGACCTTGCCTTCGGAAATAAACTACAAAATTAAGTTCTTACTAACACTAGTAATATGAGAGTGACCGGACCTCTTTGTAACAGGTCTGGTCAATGTTGATTAAAACGGCTACAGGAAAGGATTCCAGGCCATAGGGTCCGAATGTGCAGCAATACAGCCAAAATAAGTAACTACCCCGTTGACCGGTAGTTTCGTAAGGGAAAAAATAAGTTAGTAAACCAATAATTCTGAATGATTTAGAGGTTTCTCAGTGTTATAATTATATAATTTTAATTTGAGATATGACGAGCTTTGTGTACCTTCACATGTAGGCACGAGAAACCCTATACATAAGTATTGCTCTATGAAAAAAGTGTTGCTGTTTTTAACGATCACCCTTTATCTGATGAACCCGGCCAGGGCGCAGGATCCCCATTTTTCACAGTTTTTTGCGTCTCCAATGACGCTGAATCCTGCGATGACGGGCCTCTTCTCTGGTGACTACAGAGTATCCGGTAATTACCGTGAACAATGGAGAAGCATCTCTACCCCTTTCACAACCGGTACTGCAGCTATAGATTTCGGCATCCTCAAAAATGTCATTTCCTATACCGATATCTGGGGTGTAGGTCTGATGGCTATGTATGACAGGACTGGCGGTGGTGCACTTACCTCTACCTACCTGAGCTTTAGTACTGCTTACCACAAAGGTCTGGATCCCGAAGGAAACCATACCCTGGCTGTAGGTGTACAGGCTACATATGTGTCCAAACGCCTGGATCAAAGCAAACTGGTATTCGAAAACCAGATAGACAATAATGGTTATAACCCTGCTATTCCCAGCGGCGAAACCATTGCAAACCCGAACATCTCTTACCTGGATCCCAACATTGGTATCCTGTATAACGGTCTGGTCGGTGAATCTTCCAACATTTACGCAGGTGTGTCCTTATACCATATCACCCAGCCTACTGAAACGTTCATGCAACAGAACAATAACAGGCTCACATCACGCGTAACTGTACATGGAGGTGGTTCCTTCCCGGTAAATGGTACTAACCGTATCCACGCCAGTGCATTGTATATGAAACAGAGCACTGCCAGCGAGTTTACCTTTGGTGGCGCTTACGGCTTTGACCTGAGTGGAGGTATGGACGATAATCCAACTGTATTTTACCTGGGTAGCTGGTACCGCCTGAAAGATGCGATCAACCCTTATGTAGGTCTGGAAATCGGTGGTTTTACCGTAGGCCTGACTTACGATATGAACGTATCTTCACTGAAACCGGCTTCTAACTACCGCGGTGGTATGGAGCTGTCAGTGATCTACATTCACAGAAGGAATGACAACAACAAGTATAAGACCATGTGTCCAAGATTCTAGTCTGACATAAACTAATATACAGAGGAGCCCGTATCAACATTAGATACGGGCTCTTTTCATTTTGGTACTGATGGCCTTTTATGCGATTCCAGGGAAGTTCATTTACTACCGGGATACGTCCTCTTTTTATTTTTCAGTCATCACTATTTTCAGGGATTTTATCACAAATCCCCCCCGCAATTTCACGCTCCGCTTATTTTTTTACGTTTTTACCGTGATTTTTAGTTATTTACAATCCGATCAATGCGAATAATGTTATAACTAATTCAAAAACACGAGAATTTTGTTTTCATTTAGAGAAGTACTGGCAGCCGTACAGGCTTATGGGAAAGCACATCAGTTTATAATGCAGCACAAGTTATGGAAGTGGATACTGATACCAGGCATCGTGTACTGCATACTGTTTATGACGGGGATTTATTTTGTATGGGGATATTCAGGGGACTTTGTTGAATATCTTTTTAACCTGCTTCCGATAAAAGATTGGATCCAGGACCTGGAAAGCAGCTGGATCAGTTTCTTTTTTATCCTGCTGGGTCTCTCCATCCGAATCATGATTTTGCTCCTCTATTTTTCTTACTACAAATATCTGTTCCTGGTATTGGGGTCGCCCCTGTTTTCGTACCTGTCGGAAAAGACGGAAGCACTGCTGGAAAGAAAGGAATATCCTTTCAGCTGGCAACAGTTCTTCAAGGATATGATCAGGGGTATTAAGCTTTCACTACGCAATAGTCTGAACCAGACGCTGTGTGTGATCGCATTCATTATACTATCTTTTATACCTGTAGTAGGCTGGATTACGCCACTGTTTGCCTTTTTCATCGAGGCATATTTCTATGGCTTTTCCATGGTAGACTATAGCTGTGAAAGACATAAACTGAGCACTAAGCAAAGTATTCAATTCATACGTGCACACAGAGGTATTGCCCTTGGCAATGGTATGGTGTTTTATTTAATGATGTTCATTCCTATATTAGGATGGATCATGGCTCCTTCCTATGCAGTGATTGCTGCAACTATTCACTTATCTGATAAACGCCTGTTACATGGAGCAACCTGGTAAAGTATACCTGATTCCTACTGTGTTGAGCGCAGACGCACTGCACACTATTCCGCCCTATATTACGGCGGCCGTACAAAAGATCAGCGTATTCTTTGTGGAGAATGAGCGAACAGCCAGAAGGTACCTAAAAGCACTGGACAGGAGTATTAATATCGATAACTTACAGTTATTGCTCATGCACGAGAATCATCCTCCGGATACAGCACTGGCCAAAAAGCTGCTGCTGTCAGGTAAGGATATCGGCATCATGAGTGAGGCAGGATGCCCCGCGATTGCAGATCCCGGGCACCTGGTAGTAATGGCGGCTCATAGTGTGGATGCCCCTGTGATCCCAATGGTAGGACCGAATTCTATGCTGATGGCATTGATGGCATCCGGCATGAACGGACAGAACTTCCAGTTTGTGGGCTACCTGCCTGTGAAGCCACCAGAAAGGGTGAAGGCGATCAAAGACCTGGAACTGGAGTCATTGAAAAAACACCAGACACAATTGTTTATAGAAACGCCTTATAGAAACAATCCTTTACTAAAAGATATTTTAGCTACCTGTAAAGACACTACCCTGCTGTGTATAGCAGCGGATATCACAGGGCCGGAAGAGTTTATTAAAACGAAAACAGTCAAAGCCTGGAAGCAGCAACTGCCGGAACTGCATAAGAAACCGGCCATCTTTCTGCTAATGGCACAATAAAAAAACGCTTTTGCCTATGGCAAAAGCGTTTTTTTATTGCGTGGCTTTTTTAATAAACCGGATCCTTTACAGACAGTACACTGTCTACTATAAAATTGCTAAATCCCCGCCAGGGAAGTGCACCGAGATATTCCTTGTAATGCAGCTCTACAAACTTACCACTGCTGCGCATCAACTGCTCCGCTACCTTATCGCTGGTGACTGAAAACCGGAACTCATTGGATTGTAAAGCACCGGGCTGCCTGGAACGATAGCCACTCTGTATCAGCCTGCCTTCGTACGTTTTGAAAACATAACCTTTCTCCACAAAGTAGTTCAGCTCACCGGCTTTCACGCCCCGGCCAAACACGAAATAATACCTGTAACCTACTACTCCCGCTATCAGCAACACCACCACTGCTATTACAGTAAAAAGGAACCTGCCCATAGTATGTATTTTTATTAAAGTCCGTATTGGTCTATCAGGTACAGTAAACCTGCCATGCTGAATGCGCCCAGTTCCAGCTCACGCTTGTTCACCTGTGAAAATACATCGTTCGCTGCATGGTGCAGGTCGAAATATCTTTGTGAATCGGGCAACAGTTCTCCCATTGGCGTACCAGTTGCTTCTGCCAGCTGGCCCACATCTACACCGCCACCTTCTTCTGTGAAATCAGTCACTTCGTAAGGGCGGAATAAGGGCGCCCATGACTGGATCTTCGCTTTCTTTTCCGCAGGCATGGTAAATGCAAATCCACGGGGTGTAAATCCACCTGCATCACTTTCCAGGGCGAAGATATGCTGTTCATTTTTCGCTTTGGCTACTTCTGCATATTTTTTACCCCCACGGGTGCCGTTTTCTTCATTTGCAAACAATACGACCCTGATAGTATGCTTAGGACGAATACCCAGCGCCTTGAAGGTTCTCAGTACTTCAATAGACTGTACACAACCAGTACCGTCGTCATGCGCCCCTTCATTTACATCCCATGAATCCAGGTGACCACCTACGGTGATGATCTGCTCAGGGTGCTCACTACCTCTCAGCTCAGCAATCACATTGTGACCGATGGTGTCGGGCAGCATCTTCGCATTGGTACGAAGATATACTTTCAGGTCCTTTTCATCTTTCAGCCGGTTGCTCAGCAGGTCAGCATCTTCCAGACCGATTGCTACCGCAGGGATCTTTGGATATGCCGTATCATAACCCATTGCACCGGTATGCGGAAAATTGTTCGCCCCGTGAGACATAGAACGTACGATTACCGCCGTTGCACCATACTTAGCTGCTGCACTGGCACCACGCCCCCTGTACTTCACCGCATCGCCATAAGATTCGAAGGTATGAATGAAGGTGGGATTGAAATGGTAGTTATAAAAAACGATCTTTCCTTTTACCTGGTCTTTCTTTGCTTCCAGGTCTTCGAAAGAGCTTACTTCTATTACGGGAGCCGTGATACCAGCAGGGCCACTACCTACAGAGTTACCAAGGGCCAGTACTGCCAGTGGCGGAATGTAGTCACGGCGACGGCTGATGATGCGGGCTTCTTCTTTTGCACCTCTTACCCAGTGAGGCACCATACACTCCTGTAAGTATACGGTATCAGCACCAGCTTCTTTCAGGGTCTTTACCCCCCATTTTTCGGCCTTGACCATGCCTGGTGAACCTGCCAGGCGGCCACCTACCTCGCTGGTCAGTACTTTCAGGTTAGCATAGGCCTTACTGTTGGTCAGGATTTCGTTGGCAATACGGCGGAAGGCCAGGGAATCGTCCTCTTTCTGTTGCGCAAGCGACGGTAGGGTGCATGTAAGCAATACCGGCAGGATGTATCTTCTCATAAACATATATACTCGGTCAATTTAAGGGCTAAAACTAATCATTAGTACCTGTTAATTCAAAATTAACATAGATGGACGGCTGTTTCCAGAGGAGGAATTCCCTGTTTTGGATGCCAACAGCCGCCGTTAATCCCAAATTCCCGATATGTCATCTTAAAATGTTATAATTTTGTGGGACCTGTAATAATGTAAGCCGTGTTCTGCAAGAAGCGTTCTGCATTCGGTGTTATCCATTCTAAAAAAATAAACATGCGTATAGGAATAGTATGTTACCCTACTTATGGCGGTAGTGGCGTACTGGCAACTGAACTTGGAAAGGCCCTGGCTGATAAGGGACATATGGTACATTTTATCACGTATCAGCAACCTGTAAGATTGAATGCCTTCCATGCCAATATATATTATCACGAGGTGCAGGTGCCTACCTATCCTCTTTTTGACTTTCCTCCCTATGAGTCGGCTTTGAGTAGTACTATGGTGGATGTAATTCTCAACCAGCAGCTGGATTTGCTGCATGTGCATTATGCAATTCCACATGCGTCTACAGCTTATCTTGCCAAGCAGATTGTGAGCAAAACTGGTCGTATAGTACCGTTTATCACCACGCTCCATGGTACGGATATTACCCTGGTGGGCAAGGATAAGACCTATGCCCCGGTGGTGACTTTCTCTATTAATGAGTCCGACGCGATTACGGCGGTTTCCAACAACCTGCGAGAGGAGACCTATAAATCCTTCCAGATTGAGAAAGACATTGAAGTTATTTACAACTTTGTTGATACTGAGCGTTTTAAGCGCCGGGAGGCAGAGTTGAAGCACTTTAGGGACGCGATTGCGCCAAATGGTGAGAAGGTATTGCTGCATGTGTCTAACTTCCGTAAAGTGAAGAGAGTGCCGGATGTGATCAAGGTGTTTGCACAGGTGAGAGAGCAGGTTCCTGCTAAGCTGTTGCTGGTGGGGGATGGTCCGGACAGGCCAGCGATTGAGTGTATGTGCAGGGATATGGGGCTGTGTGGTGATATAAGGTTTGTGGGGAAACAGGAGCAGCTGGAAGATGTGATGTCTATTTCAGATTTGTTTATACTGCCTTCTGAATATGAGAGTTTTGGTCTGGCGGCGCTGGAGGCGATGGCGGCGGAGGTACCGGTGATTTCTTCGAATGCAGGTGGATTGCCGGAGGTGAATATTCATGGGGAGACGGGGTATTTGAGTCATGTGGGGGATGTGCATGGGATGGCTAAGCATGCGATTAAGTTGCTGAAGGATGAGAAGAAATTGGCGAAGTTGAGGAAGGGGGCGTTGGAGCAGGCGCAACGGTTTCATATTGATAATGTGATTCCGCAGTATGAGGCGTTGTATGAGGAGGTGATTAATAGGACGCTTGTATTAAATAGCTAAAAAAATCGGGTGATAAGCTTCGCTTATCACCCGATTTTTTTGGGTAAAAGAATAGCGCCGGTCTGACGACCGGCGCTATTCTTTTTGGAATAAACGAAGAGGGGCGTCTTATAGACGGCCCTCTTCGCTATTATTTTCTACGGATCCAGCTTTCAGGGTTTTGTCTTACCACCCCTTTATAGATCTGCAATTCTACTTCTCCTAAGTTTTCCAGTTCATTCGTACCAGCGGTACCTATCACCTGCCCTGTCGTGACCTTATCCCCTGATTTTACATTTACAGATTGCAAACGGGCATAGTTTGTAAAGTACTGACCATGTCGGATGATGACCAGCGATCCTCCACCGGGAATCACCGCTACCTTTCTCACTTCACCGGTAAAGATTGCTTTTACAGGTGCTCCTTTAGCAGTACCAATGATCACTCCATCATTCTCTACCGTAATCCTTTCCATCACCGCGTGTTGCTGGCGGCCAAAGTGGCCTATTACATTACCGGATGCTACCGGCCATGGCAATTTACCCCTGTTGCTTTCAAAGCTTTCTGAGAGTGCCAGGGCTTCTGGTGTGGCTTCGAGCACGTTTTCAGTACGTACTGGTTTATCCTCTTCCACTGGTGCCGGCGGCGGGGTCTTCACCACTTCCGGTTTAGGCTCTGGTGCTGCGGGTCTCGGTTCAGGATTTTTGGCAGTGTTGTCAGCAGGCTTATTGGCCGCAGCAGCTGCTGCGGCAGCGGCGGCAGCTTTGCGGGCAGCTTCTTCCCTACGTTTCTTTTCTTCAGCTGCTCTACGTTTGGCCAGTGCTTCCTCTTCTGCCTTCTTACGTTCCAGTTCTATTTCACGACGAATTACCGCCTGAATAGCAGCCTGTACTTTCTGGGCATCCTTCTTATTCTTGTTAATATCTGCTACCAGTTCTTTTTCCCTGCCTTTCAGACCAGTGAGCACGTCATCTTTCTCCTTCTTATCGGCTTCGAGAATGGTGCGTTGTTCCTGTTCTGTCTTCAGCGTACCGGAGCGTTTTTCTTTCTGCTCGCGCAGGCTCTCAATCTTCTTGTTCAGCAATACCTGGGTAGACAGGATATTGTCTGCCTGACGGCGACGGTAATCACGGTATTGTTTCAGGTATTGATAGCGCTTGATGGCGTCGTTGAAAGTCTGGGCAGAAAAAATAAAGTTCAGCATGTCGTAAGTACTACGATTTTTGTACGCATATACGACCAGCTGTGCATATTGTGACTTCAGGGTATCCAGGTCTTTTTCCAGGGTCTTGATGTCACGATAAGCAGTATTGATATCTCCGTTGATGAAGTTGATTTCTTCGTTGATACTATTGATGAGGCGTGAGCGCAGGGAAATCTTTTCTTTCAGTGCCCGCAGCTGGCTGAGGCTTTCCCTGGTAGATTTTTTGGTTTCTTTCAGGGCCTGATTGGCTTCATCGATTTCTTTCTGCAGCTCTCTTTTTCTATGCTCAAGTTCTTCCCGCGATTGAGTGGGCGCCTGTGCGTGGAGCAAGGCCGGTAGTAATCCTATTGCTAATACTAATGGGAGAAACTTCTTCAGATTCAGCATGATGGTTTTAAAGATAACTGCAAAATAGCAATTTACAAATTTCATGTACAATACAGCACATTACAAACTATTCCTTTGAATAAGAAGCCGGGATCGAGAATGGATAGCTGACAGGCTGGTCAAAGTCAACCCTGTTAAATTCCATGTTGATCTTTGTAACGCCTTTGGCTTCTACAAAAACGCGGCGACGGGTTGCAAACTTATGTCCCCCCATTGTTTTGTATTCACCGTAGGTCAGTTCGCAGGAGCGTCCTTTCTCCTTATCCGTGTCCATTACTTTGCTCTGCTGCAATACATAGTCATCTGCAAATACGTTGAACAGGCTTGTAAATACGTCACTTTCACAGCTGAACGAGATCACGGCCGGCGTCTTTACTACCTGGAAGATAGAATCTGTCAGGAAGATCGGGTTGCCGACAATCATGTCCTGCAATGTTTTGAAATCGAATGGAATATTGAGAAGATCCTGTGCGTTTTTCATATCGCGCAGGTAGACTTTTTTATCCAGTTTATTCACTGCCCTGAGGCTATCCGGTGTGATGATAGCGCGTGCTACTTCACCAATGATAGGTGCGGATACTGAGATCCAGATCACGCTATCTTTTGTCATGCGGATATTAGCTGTTACTTCAGGGGGCGATTTGGTATCGGATTCATAATCCACTTTCAGCTTGGCAGAAAAGGTGTTGTAGGTAATTACATTGTTGTGGAGCTTATTCAGCAAATCTTTATTAAAGGCTGTGGTTGCTGCGTTGCCTGCGCTGTCAGCCACTGTAGTATGTTTTGAAGTATCTGTGACAGGAAAAGAAGTACCGGTTATGTGTCGGCTATGCCTGCATGAAAACAGTCCCGTGCTTACAATACCTAATGTTATAAGTGCTAATGTTTGCTTCATCATGATCTTTTGTTATCCCTTATTCACGTTCTGTTGCCAGTATGTACCGCTTTTCTGCTATTTTGCGGGCAAGGCCTACAGAGTTAGCGCCTTTTTCCTTTGCCAGGCGCCAGTATTCCAGGGCTTTGTCCACATTGTGGAGGTTAAAGAGTATATCGCCATAGTGTTCCAGCATACCTGGATTTTCTTTTGCCTGCGGCGATTGCAGTGCCTTCTCCATCCATTGCTTTGCCAGTTCGTACCTGCCCATTCTGAACATTACCCAGGCATATGTATCCATGTAATTGATACTGCCGGGTTCCAGCTCCAGCGAATGGCGGGACATCGATTCTGCTTTTTGCAATTGTTCCCCTCTCAGTGACAGGTAGTAGCTATAATTGTTCAAAACGGTGGCATCGTTGGGTTTCAGCAACAGAGAGCGGTCGTAACTGCTATCTGAATCTTCGTGCTGCCCTGTGGCATGATATGCATCTCCCAACAGGGAATATACATCTGCCTTCATACTCTTGTCTACATTTCCATTTATCAATGCCTCGTTAAGCGCTTCGATAGATGCCGGATAATTTTGTAGCAAAAAGTTGGCCACCCCTTGAAAATAATGCCCCATAAATTCCTTTGGGAAGCGCTGAGCGACTACATTACTCACTTTCAGTAAGTTAGCCGGGTCTTCCTTACGGCTATAAATCCACATCATCTGGTACCATACGCTGTAACGTGTGGAATCGAGTGACACTGCTTTTTTGTAATCATACAGTGCACTATCCAGCATATTGGCCTGGGAATACATATCCGCCTGCAGTGCATAGGCTTTAGCCTCTTCGGGGTGTGCTTCTATGACCAGCTGCGCCAGTTGTAACCCTTCCCGCAGCTTGGTCGTATCTGTACCCTGCATTTGCAGGTATGGATATACGTATGAAACCTTTTCGTCAATGTTGTAATCAGGATTGGCAAAAGCCCTGGTGAGGTAACTCCAGTACTGGGCATGGTTCCCACTCTTTTTGGCATAGTTGGCCAGTGCGATCAGTGCCCTGGGGTTAGCAGCATCCAGCTCCAGGCTGCTTTTGTACAGCGCTATAGCTTCATCCTGCCGGTCATTGGCGCTATAAATATCCGCCAGCAGCAGGTAATATCTTACTTCGCCGGGGTATTGGTTGACTAGTTTGTGAATCTCTTCGGCAGCATCATCTACCCTGTCCAGTTTGAGCAACAACCTTTCTTTCTGGATAGCCAGCTCTTCTACCAGGCCAACTTTCTTTTCCAGTTGGTTGAAGACGGCGAGGGCAGCCTCCGGTTGTTCAGCTTTGGTGAGAAACATCCCTTTGTTATAGAGATATTCATCATTATCCGGGTATTGAATAGCCAGCTTGCCATAAACGGCAGCCGCGCTATCAAACTGACCTGCTATACCAAAGGCATCGGCCAGGGTAATCTGGAACCACTTATTGGTGGTATCCATGCTGGCGGCACGCTTTGCAAAACCCAGTGCATACCCCGGATTGCGGACTTCGATGAACAGTCGTGACAGCTCGTAATAAGCAGTGGGATTGGTCTTGATGAGGCGCAGGTAATCGGAGAACTGGGTAATAGCGGTGCGGTAATCGCCTAAGATCTTGGAGCGTTCGGCAGCAAAAAACAGGCTATCCGCACGCTGCTGCAGGATCGTAGGATCTTTGATATAGATAGTCGTGCTACGACCAGAGGTAGTGGGCCTGCTGCTTTTACAGGCACTTAAAAAGCCTGCTGCCAACAGTAAGAACAACAACACACCCGCAAAACGACTAAAGTCTGGCAGATGGGTTGCGCGTTGTGTGGCAGTTTCGTTCTTTTTAAGAGACCTGTGCATTATTATGATTTTCCGGTGTGTCCAAAACCACCGGCTCCCCGGTCGGTTTCGTTAAGCAGCTCTACGGCTTCCAGTTTGGCCTGAATAAAAGGAGCAATAATCATTTGGGCGATCCTTTCACCTGGGGCAATCACCTGCTGCTCGTTAGACAGATTGATCATGATAATCTTAATTTCCCCCCTATAATCAGCATCTATCGTACCAGGCGTATTAAGAAGCGTCAGGCCTTGCTTGATGGCCAGGCCACTGCGGGGTCTAACCTGTGCTTCATATCCTGTAGGTAGCTCCATGAACAGGCCGGTTGGCACCAGTACCCTTTCGAGGGGTTGCAGGGTGATGGCTGTTTCAAGGTTTGCTCTCAGGTCCATGCCCGCCGCTTCGGCTGTGGCATATGAAGGAAGTGGATTCGCAGATTTGTTAATTATTTTGACTGTAATAGCTGCCATTGGACAAAGATATTACTAATTATCTGGTTTAACGAGTATAAGGCACTTCCTCCTTCTCTAACAATACGGTTGCGTAAGCGACTACACCTTCTTCCCGGCCTACGAATCCCAGCTTTTCAGTGGTGGTAGCTTTGATAGATACCTCTTCGGTAGTCAGCTTCAGGATATTGGCAATAACTTCCTGCATTTGAGGTACATAAGGTTTGATCTTGGGTGCCTGCAGGCAAAGTGTGCTGTCTATATTTACCACCTGGTAGCCTTTCTCAGCAATGAGCTGCTGGGTGCGCTGCAACAGGATTTTGCTGTCTATACCTTTGTAAGCATTGTCTGTATCGGGGAAATGAACACCAATGTCACCCAGGCTGGCTGCGCCCAGCATAGCATCGCAGATGGCGTGCAGCAGCACATCGGCATCGCTATGGCCCAGGGCCCCTTTGTGGTGAGGCACCAGTACGCCCCCCAGCCAGAAATCTCTTCCTTCCGTTAATTGGTGAAAATCAACGCCTAATCCAATTCTCAGTTTGCCCATAGTTGTCGTTAAAATAAGTGGTTCTGGGTGCAAATTAAAAATCCCCCGGAAATATCCGAGGGATTTATATATTTTAAAAAAATATTAACTATTTCAGGATCAGCTATCTTACCATGTAGCCTCGTTCTTGTCGGCCTTGAAGCCCAGGTCAAACACAAGCGAGAAGCGGAGTGTATTGGACAGGGGGTTACGCTGGATGCCGTTTCCGGAAGGAACCAGGTAAGAAAAGTTCAGACCGAACATATTGTATTTAACCCCGATACCGGCAGTTACATACTTACGGTTACCCTTGTTTTTGTTTTCATAGAAGTAACCAGTACGTACAAAGAACTGGTCATTGTAGGAGTATTCACCACCGGCAGATACGCTTATTTCCTGCAGTTCTTCAGACATACCACCGGGTGCATCGCCAAAGGAGGAGAAGATACCGGATATCACGCTCTTGTTCCTGTAGTCGCCGTTGCTGTCTGGTGTAGGCACCAGCAGTTTGTTGATGTCCAGGGCCAGCATGATCTTGTTCATCTGGTCCAGACCGAAGGTGTAGGAAGTACCCAGGCCCATGTTGGTAGGAATAAAATCCTTATTGGTAGCGGAAGATGTGTAGGAGATCTTGGTACCTATGTTGGTAAAGGCCGCACCTACATTCCAGGTATTTTTCACCCCATCGTCCTTTTCAAAATCTTTGGTATAGAACAGGGACAGATCTGTAGCGAAAGCTGTACCTGGTTTGATCACCTGACCGTTTACGTCGCCGCTGGCCAGGTTCGAATAGATGTAACGTGCTGCGATGGCCACAGAAAAGTTGTCAGACAACTTACGGGAGTAACCTGCATCCAGGGCATACTCACGGGGGCGGAAATCGGACGTTGGGGTACCGTTAATGTCGGTAAAATTGATGGTACCGAGGGAGAAGTACCGCAGTGAACCCGAAACGGTCTGGAACTCATCCAGCTGGTAATAACCTGCTAACGTGGCAAGAAATACATCGTTCACCAGTTCTTTTAACCAGGGAGTGTAGGTAACAGAGATGGCAGATCTTGTAGTGGCAAAAGGCAGTTTAGCCTGGTTCCAGTAGATAGAGTTAGCATCAGGAGACGTGGCAACACCGACATCACCCATAGCACCAGCCCTTGCGTCGGGAGAAATACGCAGGAACGGCACCGCTGTATTGATGGTGTTGGTACGACCATCCAACTGGCCGGTGGTAATTTGTGCTGCGGTTGATAAGCTAAGGAACAGGCAACAGATGAAAATAAGATTTTTAGCTGTGACCGTCTTGTTCATGCAATTATACATGCAATAGTGTTTAGAACGAAATGTAAAAATAATTCCAAATTTAGAATAATCATTAACAGGGGCCTGGCTAGGGATTTGCGAATCTAGTCTATTCTTTTGATGCATAGGTCAATATAAGATCACTTTTCCACCTAAAATCTTCGTTTTGCCATTAGCATTTACCATGATATTATAGAAATAGATCCCAGGCGGCATTTTGGATCCGGCATCGTTCCTGCCGTCCCAATTCGCCCCTAGATAACGGCTACCCGCTGCATTTATTGTATGGCGGATAGTTTTTATTTGCTGCCCTGCCAGGGTATAGATCCTGATTATTACATCAAGGTCTTCGCCCTGCCGATTATGCTCAAGCGTAAATGATGTCTGGTCATGAAAGGGGTTTGGATAGCACCCGGCACCCTGGAAGAGTACCTGCGATGACTGGACCACTTTGAACCGCAACGTGTAAGTTCTGGAATTGTTGTAGGTATCCCATACTTTAATTGTTAGTGTATGCGACCCGGCGGTTAAACCATACAGCGGGTAGGTGATGGCACCCGACTGGTAGCTATCCGGCGAAGCCTCAAAGAAATTGTTCAGTATATAATACTGGTTGTTGTCTTCATCGAGAATGGCAACTATATCATGACCAATTCCATTTCCCGTGGTATTTATGCCATGAAGGTCGTAAAGCTGTAGGTATAATACCGGGTTTTCACTGGTAATATCTCCGTCGACAAATCCACTTCCATTGAGATAACCACTAATAGTGGGACCCTGGGTATCAGTATCCGTTTCCGTAGCACTGCCTGTAACCTGGAATGCGGCGTACATGCCTCCTGCTGTGGTCACACTATCCGTACCAAAGTAGCTGATGCTACCTGCTCCCGTGGTGTAATCAATATCCAGTGGAACTATAAAGGTACCGGAAATCTGGCCATTTTTTATCGTTTGCTGTCCGCTAAATAAAACATGTTGCCGCAAATAGTAACTTGTTTTCGTACTTCCGGCATCATTCCCAAGGGTATATTGCTCCGCAGGCTTGTCGTATACGGTAGTATACATTTTGCCATTGTAATCGGTTACAGTATTGCCCTGCGCATCTTCTACGTGTGCTTTGAACGTATATTTTCCCATAGCCTTCATCGTATCTGCAACATTGCCATTTGCATCCAGCAAAGAGTCTGTTACAACACGATACGACGGAAAGGCAAGTGTGAGCGCAGGATCGCCCAGGAGCTGAAACTTTCTGTTATTGGGAATATCACTATAAGTGCTGTAGGTAAGGTTCTTGGCTTCCATGGCTGCGGTGCCAAGGGTAGGCATTTTACCATCGATACCGGGTGCGAGGAGCTTAGTCAGGTAGTTGGCATTCAATACCTTGTTAGAGGCTGCAAATACTGCCCTGGTGGTTGTCATCAGTGCGATGCCACCACCATTCTCCTGGAGTAAGACCTGCTCTCCCAGCGAATTGTAGGCCGGGTTATCAAAAGGTGCGAAATCGCAGGTAGCGGTAATGAATAAGGGTAATTTTGTGCCGTTCTTCCAGGAAGCAAGAGAAGAAGCATCCATGATTACTTCTTCTGCCAGGCGGGAATAATTACCATGGCCAGTGTAATTCCAGATCAGTGTTCCATCATATATATCTTCGGCAATGGCCGTATTTACAGCCGGATAACGGCTACCGCCGGCATCAGGTACTTTGGTATAAGCATCGAGGTAAATCTTGTTGATATTGCCCGCAGGCCATTGCTGTGTGGTGATGTCGCTCATGCTTTCTGCATCCTGCAAATGCAGGTTGCTGTCCCCATCGTCTGCAACAAAAGTGATATGTTGCTGCCAGCGGCCAAACCGGGAAGCGTTGTGGTAATTGATTATTTTATTGACAACGACATTGGCCTCGGTGGTGTTTTTGACTGGTAAGCGCCCTACTCCTACTACCATTTGATTGGCCATGCCAGCGTCGTTGATATCATCAGCATCTGAGAGAAAGCCAAAGAAATCATCAGAAGGATATGCGTAAATAGGATCTATAGATATGGTGGTTTGCCAGGTAGGTACCAGATTAGTATTGCCGTTAATACGATATTTATAATCATATGAAGCATCGCCGAATAATAATACATATTGCAGCCCACCCCTGTCATAACACATTTTGATAAAATCACGAACAGCGGTAGGATCAGGACTACCAGAGGCAAACTCCGTATATATTTGAGACACATCTACAACCTGTACTGACAAACCATCGTGCGATGTATGCCAGGCAGCCAATCGCTGTGCTTCGGTAAGCAATGTGCCTGTAGTGATAATCAGCATATTTACACCACTGATGCCGTGTAAATCCTGGTTGGCGACAGTGCCCATGTAAGCCGGGGTGAGAATACCCTGGTGGTCGAAAGCCACATATTCATGTAGTGAAGTGGATGCACGGGTAAATGATAATGTACTACCACTCAGGCTGGTAGCTAGTTGTATGGGGGTGATGGGGTCGGTAATGTCCCAGATGCTTGTTTGTGCACTGGCGCTTTGCAGTAAGAACCTGGCGGTTTGACCGATAGAGTTGGCATCTCTGAAAAAGAGAGGTGCATTTGTTGGTAGTTGTAAAGGGAGGCGTGCATTCAGGTTGATATAATCTAACCAGCCTGTTGCACCACTGGCACCCGGTGTGAAAGTAAAATTTATTGTTACGCCTGCGCCAGAAGGTGTTGCCGTAAAGGTACCTGAAGTGGTGGTGGCAAATGCTTCGAAGATATTGCCGGTGATGGCGCCAAGTGTCAATGAGCCGGCAGTATTACCATTGATAGCAATATCGAATTTGCTGGTTCCCCCGCTACGTGCCCCTACTCTTGTATTGATACTAAACGAGGTGGGTGTAAATGGCAGTGTAAAAGGGATGGTTCTGGTAGTTTGGGAGGAGCTAAAAGCAGGTCCCCACCATTGTTTACCACTCTGCAACAGGTTCAGACTATCATTTTCATAATAGTCATGATAGTCAAAACGCTGTATGGTGATAGTTGCTGTGGGGGTGGAAGCATCCGTTGCAATGCGCTTACCGCCGCTGCCAACCTGTAAATAATAATAAGCTGTATCGCTGTAAAGATTGAGTGTATGCGTGTAAGTGCTACCCTGGTAGTTCCAGCTATGAGGGCCGGGGGCGTAAAACAGCAGGTAATCGTCTACTGCCATCAGGGCTACTTCCGGGAGGTCGTCATACCTTGTGCTGCTAACAGCTTCGGGCAACATACGGCCACCGGTACCATACAGGCGAATTGCTGCAGTAGTATTGATACCCATGCTATTCAGCAGGGTCTTATCGATTTTATAAATTCCTTCGCGGGCAATGGCCAGTTTATACCAGGAGCCTGAAGCGAGTACGGAATGGTCTGTATGGGGTACTGTACGGGCTGCCGTATACCCCGGCACCAGCCAGGTCGCCATACCTAACAGTATGTAATACAGTCCATAAAATTTCATGCAGGGAATTTGCGCAAACATAACAAAATTACTCTATATTTATTCCCTGAATCGACCAACCAGTTGGCACTGGAAAAAGGAAAAATTGCTTACCATATCACAGCATATCCTGAAAACCGTATATTAGTATACCAAAAGGGGAAAACCTTGTGAACATAAGCAAATTAGGGGACGCAGATAATATTAAATTAATACGTATGCCATCCTACCCTTGAAAATGCAAAGCATTGATTTAAAACATTATACGTCTAATTATAACGCAAAGGCTTACAGATTAATTATTTTTACTATAAAATAAAATGTGCTAAATTTGCGTTTACCATAAACATCAAATAATAAAGTTGAATCGCATGCATAGATTAACCTCTGTCTCATTCCTCTTAGGCGCCAGTGTCATGCTGTCAATGACTGCCTGTAATAAGAATGGCGGCGGGGCCTTCAGTAAAAAGAAGGAGAAATCCACCGCTACCGGCTGGAACTATAACGACCCAAAAATGGGTGGTTTCAGTGTGGCAAAAAATAAAGATCAGCAAACTGGCCCTGGTCTTGTATTCGTACAGGGTGGTACCTTTGCCATGGGTGCAACCGAACAGGACGTAATGGCTGACTGGAATAACATTCCACGTCGTATTACTGTATCATCTTTCTATATAGATGAGTCAGAAGTAGCCAACGTACACTATCGTGAGTACCTGCACTGGTTACGTCGCATGTACAATGAGTCTTTCCCTGATGTTTACCGCAAAGCACTGCCAGATACCCTGGTATGGCGTAGCGAGCTGGCTTACAACGAGCCACTGGTAGAATACTACTTCCGTCACCCTGCCTATAACGATTATCCGGTGGTAGGTGTGAACTGGAAACAAGCTGTTGACTACTGTAAATGGCGTTCTAACCGTGTGAACGAAAAGCTGCTGATTGACAAAGGACTGCTGTCTAAAACAGATATGAACAATCAGGCCGATGACAATACATTCGACACCAAGGCTTACACAGCTGGTCTGTACGAAGGTATTCCCGGCAAGATGACCAAACAAACCAAAGAACAGTTCAGAAACGCGGATGGTTCTCCACGTACTGCCCAGTTCGAGGATGGTGTAATGTTACCAAACTACCGCCTCCCAACAGAAGCTGAGTGGGAATATGCGGCACTGGGTTACATTGGCCAGAACCCTGGTCCTTCCAAGAAAGAAGGTAAACGTGGTGAGGAGTTGATCATGAACAAACAGGTGTATTCCTGGGGTACCAACAACAGCGGTTTGAGAGATATCCGCCGTGGTGCATGGCAAGGTCAGTTCCTGGCTAACTTCAAACGTGGTTCTGGTGATAACATGGGTATGGCCGGTGGTCTGAATGACCGTGCGTCTATCCCTGGTCCGATCACTGCTTACTTCCCGAATACTTTCGGTATCTATAATATGTCTGGTAACGTGAGCGAGTGGGTACTCGACGTTTATCGTCCGCTGAACCCAATCGACGGTGATGACTTCAACTACTTCCGTGGTAACAAGTTCCAGACTACTTATATGAATGGCGAAAATGAGCCTGAAAAGGATAGCCTGGGTCACCTGAAAATGCGTGATGTAACTGATGAGGAAAGTGCTAACCGTCTGAACTACCAGAAAGGTGATGTAATCAACTACCTGGATGGTGATACCTTGTCACAGGTTGAGTATGGTTATGGTGTAACTTCCCTGATCAATGATAAATCTCACGTGGTGAAAGGTGGTAGCTGGAATGACCGCGCTTATTGGCTGTCTCCTGGTACACGTCGTTACATGCAGGAAGATATGGCGACTAATACAGTTGGTTTCCGTTGTGCAATGGACCGTGTAGGTAGCCCTGAGGGTAATAAGTTTAAAACAGGTAACCTGTTTAAGAAACAACGTCAGAAGAGATAGTTTGAACTTAAATAACAAAAAGAAAGCCGCTGTCGAAGACAGCGGCTTTCTTTTTGGATACGCGCTCTTGCAGAGAGCATTAAAAGCTTAAAAATTTATTGCCAGATTTCGAGGATCTCTTCTGTGTGATTCTTTGTATCTGGTTTGGAAATGATCTTATCAATCACACCATTTTCATTAATGAGGAAAGTAGTTCTGTGCGTTCCATCATACACCCGCCCCATAAACTTCTTTTCACCCCACACACCATACTGCTCCACAATCTTCCTATCTTCATCCGCTAATAAAGGAAACGGCAATTCATACTTTTCTGCAAATTTCCGATGGCTCTTTTCTCCATCCGTACTTACGCCTACTACTGCATATCCCTTCTTCAGCAATGCGGAATAATTATCACGCAGGTTACAAGCCTGTGCCGTACATCCCGGCGTCATATCTTTTGGATAGAAATACAGTATCACTTTCTTTCCTTTCAGATCAGACAGGGAAACCTTATTACCTGACTGATCTACCCCTTTAAATACCGGGGCTTTATCTCCTTCTTTCAAATACGTCATCTTGTAAATTTAAATGTATACACCGATGCATTACCGGCTAAATCAGTAACAGTCAATGTCAGTGTATGGCTGCCCGCGGGGCAGTGGTTATCGAAGTTATATGTCAGTACATTGCTACGGCGAGAGAACATCAGCCACTTGCCATCCAGTTCTGCACGGTAACTCTTAATACCATTTGCATCGCTCATGGCAAAAGACAGTTTAGTTGCCTTAGAGAGGTTGGCCCCACTCTTCAATCCACCGATAATAGTGATCTTAGGTGCAATAGTATCTACTGCCAGGTGGAAGGCGCCGAACTCCCTGAACTTACCTACATACCAGCCATTATCTACGGTAGTACCCGTAATGGTTTCGCCCAGTCCTTCCCTGACCATTACCACCTTATTCGCCAGGTTAGCCGGCAGCGGCTTTTCTGGTTTCAGACGGAGGTTGAAAGGTGTGTGTACCGGCACCAGGGGCGTATGCAGGCGATATGCAGGAAACCCGCTCTTACCATCCAGTTCTGCATAGTTGAAACAGATCTTATCGTACAGCGCCGTTTCATCCAAATAAAATTCCACCTGGTTATTTTCAAAGATATTCCTTGACTCTGCATACATGGTATTTGCACAGGAAGGCTCCTTTTCTGACTCACCACTCTGCTGAAGCGTTACTTTTACTACGCTGGTATTGCCATAGGCATCCTTTACCTGCATCTTTACAGGATGTGGCTTGCCATCAGACAGGTCCAGTACCCCATCTCCCTGTATATCCTGGTAGATGCTCAGCTTATTGCCAGGCAGGGTGAATAACAGCTGTAGCCATGGACCCCCGCCTTTCTTCGTTTTATAGTCTATATGCGCATTGATGTACAGCGACTCGTCAAAACCAATGTTGTCGATGGTGAAGCTCGTGTTAGGCACATCTTCGTCGAACAATACCACCTGGTAAATACCATAGGTATTCGGCGCTGTGGGGCTCATCTTATCCACTGCACTCAAACCCAATCCTACGCTGGCAGCCTTTACTTTTACCACCGGTTGGGTAGTTACATATTCGCCGCCTACTTTCTTTACAGGCAGTATAACAGGCGATTGATCATAGATGCTCCGTTCCATATCGTAGATCGCTATGCGGGATACGACAGGTGCCGTAGCATCTGCTATGTCGAAACCAAATAATAACGGATTCAGTCCATGTTCTGTCTGGGTACTCCTGATCTCGAAGTGCACGTGCGGACCTGCGGAACCACCGGTATTACCACTCCATGCAATGAGATCACCTTTCTTTACAGGAAATTTGCCAACAGGGATTTTCAGATCCTGTACCCAGCTTTCGGCAGCATACTGCTGTTGCTTTACGTATTCTTCCAGTGCAGGGAAGAAACGGTTCAGGTGACCATATACGGTAGTATACCCATTGGGGTGGGTGATATAAACAACATTGCCATACCCGGTATGAGACACGCCTATGCGGCTTACATAACCATCTGCGGCGGCATGCACCAGCAGGTTTTCCCTTTGCTGGGTTTTGATGTCAAGACCCGCGTGGAAGTGGTTAGGGCGGAGTTCGCCAAAGTTACCTGCCAGTTGGATAGGTATATCCAGTGGATTGCGGAAGTATCCACGAGGATAGTTTTTCTCTGGTAACTGCGCATGTAACAGCTGCGGTAGGAGGATACAAAGTCCAAGGATTCGTTTGATCATGTTACAAAAATAAGGATCAAACGATTTCATTTGCCTCCGGCAAAAGAAATCGTTTGAGAGGCAAGGCCGCGGCCGGCTTTCGAAGCGGATGTTATCCTTATATTTGTAATACATGACTCCAGCACTCACAGGCGATAAGATTAGACAGCTATTGATCCACATAGCCGGCTGCGTTACCTTCCTGGCGCTGCCTATCGTCTTTTCTCCTGATGCCAACAACTTATACGACCTGCTGCGGTTCCCGCCAGCCATGAAGGATTTTATCGTATATGTGTTGTTGCTGCTATTCTTTTACTTCAATTTCTTCTGGCTCATACCTACGTTTTACTTCCGAAGAAAGTATGTTAGCTTTTTTGCACTGGCCATCATTTGCTTTGGGTTGATTGTATTACTGCCTAATGCACTGATAGTGGGTGACAATGTGTTTCACCGCCCGCCACCTGGCATGCCGCCCCCCTTCAGAGACCACCCGGAGCCGCCAAAGCACTCCCTGTTGGTAGATATGGGGCACGAAGTCTTCCTATTCCTGGCTGTGTTCTTTTTCTCCCTCATTCTGAAAATCCGCAACCGCTGGAAACAGGCAGAACAGGAGAAACTCAATGCAGAACTGTCTTACCTGAAAGCACAGATCAATCCGCACTTCCTCTTTAATATTCTCAATAGTATTTACTCGCTGGCTGTGGTAAAATCGGATGAAACGCCTACCGCCGTGATCAAACTCTCCGGCATGATGCGCTACGTGCTCAATGATGCCGGCCATCACATGGTTCCCTTATCCCGGGAGATTGATTATATCCAGGACTATATTGAGCTGCAGCGTATCCGCTTCGGTTCTTCACTACCACTGACTTTTACAGTGAATGGCGTGCCTTCGGGCCAACTGATTGCACCTTTAATACTCATTTCATTTGTGGAAAACGCCTTCAAATACGGCATCAATGCTTCTGAGGATGCAGACATTCAAGTAGCCATCTCCATAGAAGAGCAGCTATTGCAATTTCATGTATTCAACAAAAAAGTTACCTTCAATGACATCCCTGCTGCCAGCAGTGGCCTGGGTATAGAAAATACGAAGAAACGCCTGGAACTCCTGTATTCCGGCAGACATACACTGGAAATTACGGACGCTGCTGATCACTTTTCCGTTTCACTCTCATTGCAACTCTTATGATCATACAAGCTATTGCCATAGATGACGAATTGCCGGCACTCACCCTGATCTCAAACTTCTGTGAGCGGATCGATTTCGTGCACCTGCAGCAAACGTTCAACAAACCGGAAGCAGCCCTGCAATATATCTCTCAATCTCCTGTAGATCTGTTATTCCTCGATATCAACATGCCTTCCATTCCAGGCACTGATTTATATAAATCTATTACCCAGCAACCCATGGTGATCTTCACTACCGCACATAGTGAATATGCAGTAGAAGGCTTTAACCTGAATGCAGTAGATTACCTGCTAAAGCCCTTTACTTTCGAGCGTTTTCAACAGGCAGTACAAAAGGCACAGGCTCAGCTGAAATACCAGCAAAGCCTGCAAAAGAACGACCAGCAGCAACTGGTATTACGTGTGGATTACGGGTTAACAAGAATTGAGCTGAAGGATATACTGTTTATAGAAGGCTTAGACGATTACCTGAAAATTCATCTTCTCAATCAGCCGCCCCTCGTGATCCGTATGACTATGAAAGTGATGTTGGAAAAACTGCCCGCACATGCCTTTGTACGGGTACACCGATCGTATATCGTACCCTTATCAAAGATTGACCAGGTCAGGAACAAAACAATACTGATCGGCGCCCAGGAAATTCCTATAGGTAGTAGTTACGAAGCAAACTTTCACAGCCAGTTTAAATAGAGAAAGGCGCATCTGCCGACACGCCTTTTCAAGTTCATTCAATCTATATCCACTTACTTAGCTTCTCCTAATTTATGTTTCTTAGGATAGTTAAATAAGATACTTGTCAGAATAGGAATTGCAAAGATGCTCACTGTGATGATAGAAGTTGCCCAATCAGCTTCGTGACTACCCAGGAAAGTAGCAAATGCACTGCCTTTGAAGAAGTGCTCATATACCGCCAGCAGCAGTTTGATACCCAGTACACCGATCACGAGGAAAGCAGCCGTTTCCAGGAAAGGATATTTCTCCATCAGTCTTACGAAGCCCTGTGCCACAAATCGCATAGCCAGGATACCGATAAATACACCGGTCCATATCAGAATGATATTTTTGCTGAATGCCACAGCGGCAAACACGTTGTCAAGTGAGAAAGCCAGGTCCATTACTTCTACCACAGCTACTGTAGCCCAGAATGGGCCCATCCAGCCGATAGTATGTTTGTAAAACCAGTTTTGCGTTTTATCTACAGCTTCAGGTTCTTCATTTGATTCAGTCTGTTTCTTCTTGGCAGCTTTCTCTTTGAAATAGTTAAAGGTGAGGTACACCAGGTACAAGCCACCTACTGGTTTCAGCCACCAGAACTGAATGAGGAAGGCAGCAAATGCCAGGCAGATACCACGGAATACGTAGGCACCGATGATACCGTATTTTAATGCTCTGTTACGTTGTTCTTTGGGGAGGTCCATTACCATGGTCGCCAGTACTGCGGCATTATCCACGGATAGCAGGCTTTCGATAATGATCAGGTTACCGATAACTAATAAAGAAGGGATAGGATTATTAATGATCTCCTGGATAAATTCGGTCATGTTAAGTTTCGCTTTTTTTAGGTTTGTAAAACTAACTGGTTTCTGTCATCCATACAAGTATTCCAAAAAAATCGCCGATACCAGGCCGGTATCAGCGATTTTTCTAAATATAATATGATCCGGGTGTTATCCGGCATAGCGATCTACGTATTCCTGCAGGCCGCCGCGCTGGCCAGCGCCGACAGCTTCGAAACGCCAGCGGTTCTCTCTCTTATAAATACGGCCGAACTCGACCGCTGTTTCTATTGAGAAATCTTCCCCCAGTTCATAGCGCAGAATTTCCTGGTTGCTGTTTGCATCATATACCCTGATGAAACTGTTGCGTACCTGCCCGAAGTTTTGCTTGCGCTGGGCGGCGTCGTGAATGGTCACTACTACGCACAGTTCCTTGATGGCCGGGTTAATTACGGACAGGTCTACCGTTAGCGTTTCATCGTCTCCCTCACCAGCGCCGGTACGGTTATCCCCGGAGTGCTTCACTGCCTTATCCGGCGATTCCAGGTTATTATAAAATACAAAATATTCATCAGCAGGAATCTTCCTGTTTTCTCCCAGCATGAATACAGAAGCATCCAGGTCAAACTCCGACCCGGAGTGCGATTCATTTACATCCCAGCCCAGTCCGATGGTGAATTTCGGTAATGCCAGGTCTGCTCTTTCACCTTTTTGCAGATTGATTGCCATAGCGCATTTTATTTTGCATGATCAAAAGCCGCCAGCTGCAAAAGCTGATCCAGCGGCTGCTTATCTGTAGTTGTCAATGAGGCCGTCATTCCGGCTCTGGTAGCTCCTTCCACGTCTGCCAGCGGATTATCGCCCAGGTGCCAGATATGCACAGGTGATAATCCCGCGCCATGCAGGTAGCGGGCTTTTTCCAACAGTTGTGCAAAGAACTGTGGTGCCGGTTTGGAATGCCCTATTTCATCTGAATACAACTGGAAGGAAAAATATTGTTCCCACCCTAACTGCTGCATCAGCCTGCGCAATGCCGGGCCTTGTATAAAGCCAGTGTTGCTCAGTAAGCTGATGGTACGGCCGGTGGCCCTGATACTTTCGAACAGTGCATTCAGATTGTTGTATAATGGTACGGGCGGATATTGAAAGAACAATTCTTCCAGTGCCGTATAGCAATTCATTAATTGTTTTTCTGTGATCCCTTTCACCTCTCTGCCCAGCTTATGCAAGCATAGCAGGTAAATTTCAAAAGTGTGCACATTCCTGCCCGTCACTTCATTCATATTATTTACCAGCACATCTACTTCCCGCATTGCAGCTTCCACAGCAGCCGGTGGGTGTTCGTACAGCTGGAAGCACTTACGGAATCCAGCTGCCCGCAACTCCTTGTAGGCAGGGTTGGAACGGATGAGTGTCAACCATACATCCAGTGAGATGTGCCTGATATTTTCAGTCGCGATCAATACACATAGTTTTTCAGGATTTCCACAAAGCTGTCATTCGGCTTTGGTTCACCCAGTGCCCTGAACTTCCAGGTACCGTCTTTACGATATACCTCGGCGAAGATCATACCCTGCATATTATTGTATGCTGCATCGCCTGAAAGGCTGAAGCGGGCAATCTCTTTACCGTTTTTATCTACCGCGCGGATGAAGGCGTTTTCCACCATACCAAAGTGCTGATTGCGCTGACGCCCCTGGTAGATTGTGACCAGGAACAGGATCCGGTCATACTTCTGATCCAGGCTATCCAGTTTTACGATGATCTGTTCATCATCTCCGTCTCCGGCGCCGGTACGGTTATCGCCGGTGAGCCAGATATGCCCGGAGGGGTGCTGCTGGCTGTTGAAGAAAATCACATCGCCCTGGTGGAGGCTGATATTGCGACCATCATTTGTTCTGACTGTCCTGCCCAGATCTGCCACTTTTCCATTCTTGTCAAGGAGGAATGCAATTGCATCCAGGTCATATTCTTCTTCTTTGCTGCCACCTAATAATTTCCCAAAAAATCCGCCACTATTGGATTTGCGGATGTCCCATCCCAATCCTATTGTTACAGCAGACAGATCGAAGCTCTCTCCTTTGTCATTCTTGCGTAGGTCAATGGTTTGTCCCTTTACTAAATTTATTGCCATTTTAAATCCTGGGTTGTTAGATTATACAATGTGCCCGTGAATATAAAGCATTCGCAGGTATTTTATGTTTATGTTAGGTTAAAATGGGGTTATACAAATTATTAATTTCCGTACTTTAGCCCCGCCAAACCGGAAAAACCTAATGTCAATCATAGTTAAACAACTCAGCAAAGTCTACGGAGAGCAACAGGCAGTCAGCGATATTTCCTTTACGCTGGGTAAGGGAGAGGTAGTTGGTTTTCTGGGGCCCAATGGTGCGGGCAAAAGTACAACCATGAAAATGCTCACTGGTTATGTACCCATCACCAGTGGCGAAGCGACCGTATGTGGGTTCAATGTAGCCACGCATCCGCTGGAGGTTCGTAAACGGGTAGGTTACCTGCCCGAAGCCAACCCGTTGTACCTGGATATGTACGTCCGGGAGTTTCTGGGTTTTATGGCGCAGGTGCACAACCTGGGTAGCAACAGTCAACGCAGGATAGAAGAAATCATTGAGCTGACGGGATTGACACCGGAGGTCAGCAAAAAAATACAGTCCCTTTCCAAAGGATACAAGCAGCGTGTGGGTCTGGCCCAGGCACTGATCCACGATCCGGAAGTACTGATCCTGGACGAACCCACTAACGGGTTTGACCCCAACCAGCTGGATGTGATCAGGGATGTGGTGCGGAACCTGGGGAAGGAAAAGACCATAGTACTGAGTACCCACATCATGCAGGAGGTAGAAGCGATGTGTAACAGGGTCATCATTATTAACAAAGGGAAAATAGTGGCAGACGATTCATTGACCAATCTGCAACAAGGTGGTGCCGATAATGGTTATATACAAGTTAGCTTTGGTGGCCAGGCCCCGGATGAGCCAGAGCTGTTGTCAATCGGAGGTGTGACACACGTCAGGCAAACAGATGCCCATAGCTGGCAGTTGTATACCAATGATCTGGAGGTTGTGCGAAAAAACCTACTACAATTTGCTTTGATAAATAACAGGAACATACTTTCTTTGCAGAGCAATTCTCAAAGTCTGGAAACTATCTTCAGGGAATTGACGAATAAAATTTAAAACAACTTATAACAATGAGTACCATTTCAGCAATCCACGCCAGGCAAATTCTTGATAGCCGTGGTAATCCGACAGTAGAGGTAGATGTAACAACAGAAGACGGTAACTTTGGCCGTGCCGCTGTACCCTCAGGTGCTTCCACTGGTAAGCACGAAGCGGTAGAGCTGCGTGACAATGACAAATCGGTTTATATGGGTAAAGGCGTTTTGCAGGCAGTAGCCAACATTAACGATATTATCGCTGAAGAACTGATAGGATGGGAAGTATCTGACCAGGCCGGTATCGACAAATACCTGATCGAACTGGATGGTACTGAAAATAAAGGTAAACTGGGTGCAAACGCTACCCTGGCTGTATCTATGGCTGTTGCAAAAGCTGCTGCTGAACAAGCTGAGCTGCCTTTGTACCGTTACCTGGGTGGTGTAAACGCGGTTACCCTGCCAGTTCCCCTGATGAACATCATCAACGGTGGTGTTCACGCTGACAACAAGATTGATTTCCAGGAGTTTATGATCGTTCCTTTCGGTGCACCTTCTTTCTCTGAAGCGCTGCGTTGGGGTACTGAAGTATTCCACCACCTGAAGTCTGTACTGAAAAAGAAAGGTTACAGCACTAACGTAGGTGACGAAGGTGGTTTCGCTCCGGATATCCAGAGCAACGAAGAAGCTATCGAAACTGTACTGCAGGCTATCGAAGCTGCTGGTTACAAACCAGGTGAGCAGATCGGTATCGCACTGGATGCTGCAAGCAGCGAAATGTTCAACGATGCTGACAAAACTTACAAATTCTACAAGAGCTCCGGCAAAGTAATCAGCAGCGATGAAATGGTTGCTTTCTGGGCTGAGTGGTGCAAAAAATATCCTATCGTTTCTATCGAAGATGGTATGGCCGAAGACGATTGGGAAGGTTGGAAAAAACTGACTGAAGCTGTAGGTGCTAAAGTACAGCTGGTAGGTGACGACCTGTTCGTAACCAACGTAAAACGTCTGAAACAAGGTATCGACCAGGAAATCGCTAACAGCATCCTGATCAAGGTAAACCAGATCGGTACTGTTACTGAAACTATCGATGCTGTAAACATGGCCCACAAAGCTGGTTATACTTCTATCATGAGCCACCGTTCCGGCGAAACTGAAGACGTTACCATCGCTGACCTGGCAGTTGCCCTGAACTGTGGTCAGATCAAAACCGGTTCTGCTTCCCGTACTGACCGTATGGCGAAATACAACCAGTTACTGCGTATCGAAGAAGAATTGGATACCGTGGCTTATTATCCCGGAAAATCCGTTAAATTTGGTAAGAAGTAATCATTCACAATTGGAGTTCGTGCAAGTGAATAATTTATTTTAACTGCCGGGTTTTCATTAGTGGTCAATATTCCGGGTTTTGATTTACGTCAAAACCCGGATTTTTTTTGGTATGGCATGAATTCTGTACCTTTCCGTTCAATATGTTATCTAAATTAAAGTCCATAAAGATTCCTGCATATATGCGAAATAAATATTTCGTATCGGCAGCGGCATTCGTAATATGGCTGGCATTTATAGATAGCAAAAACTTCATTTCCCAGTATGAACTGACCTCCGAAGTGAATAAACTGGAAGAACAGAAGTCTTTCTTTATGCAGGAAATTGTTAAAACCCGCAAAGAACAGGAAGAATTATTGTCCAGCCCTGACAAGCTGGAAAAGTTTGCCCGTGAAAAGTACCTCATGAAAAAAGACGATGAGGACCTTTTCATCTTCACTGAAGAAGAATAACAGCCCCTTCTGTGCAAATCCCCTATTACCAGGTATCTCTCCCCTACCGCCCATCCTTTCCTTATTTTAACTTTCGAAATATTTCGTTTATTTTGACAATACATTCTACATAATCTCCGTTATACTGTTATGAATTAATCATTTGTATTAAAACTTATTTGCATGGGGAATTCTACACATCTATTTTCTACTTTTCTTTCTGTAACTGATAGCGCAAATAAATTGCACAAAATGAATAACCAGGATCCCGAACTTTCCCGCGAAGAACAAATCTGTCTGAATCAAACCCGCAAAGCGCTGGATACTATTATTTATTCACCAAGACCTGAGACTATCAGAGCGATTGCAGAATACGCGAAGAAGACCCAGCCGACTAAATAAGCAGCCCTTTCAGTACACTCATTTTTGAGACCTTTTTGCCCTACCTTTACAGGTATGACAAAGAAAGAGCGCTTTGCATTTGTACTTAATTATTTCGAGCACCACGCTCCCAATGCGGAGACTGAACTGCTATACGATAATCCTTATCAATTACTGGTGGCCGTCATCCTGTCTGCACAATGCACAGATAAAAGGGTGAATATGACTACACCGGCTATCTTCGAAAAATACCCGGATGTGGAAAGCATGAGCCATGCCACGTTTGACGAACTGTTTCCACTGATCCGCAGTATCAGCTATCCCAATAACAAGACGAAGCACCTGATCGGGATGGCACAGATGCTCATGGAAGATTTTAATGGGGAAATTCCCGATTCAGTACCAGAACTGATCAAACTACCGGGAGTGGGACGTAAGACTGCCAACGTCATTACTTCCGTTATCCATCACCAACCTAATATGGCTGTGGATACCCACGTGTTTCGTGTATCGGCACGCATTGGGCTGACGACGAATGCCAAAACACCTTTGCAGACAGAACTTCAACTGTTGAAATATATTCCTAAAGAAAAAGTTCACATTGCTCATCACTGGCTCATCCTGCATGGCCGGTATATTTGTGTGGCCAGGAGTCCCAAATGCGGGGAATGCGGCATCAGACCGGCATGTAAATACTATCAGACGTTGATAAAAGCACAATAACCTATGCCAAACCCTTTTCTATCTGCTGAATGGCGCAACCTGCTCATGGTCAATTTTCAGGCAGATCCTGCAGTGCTGCAACGGTATGTACCTTACCGCACGGAACTGGATACCTGGAATGATACACATTATGTGAGCCTGGTTGGCTTTATGTTTCAGAATACCAAAGTGAAGGGCTTGTCTATTCCCTATCACAGGCATTTTGAAGAGGTGAACCTACGGTTTTATGTGAGATATAAGGACGGGGCGGAATGGAAAAGAGGGGTGGTTTTCATCAGGGAACTGGTGCCAAAGCACGCGATTACTTTTGTAGCCAATACGATTTATAAAGAGAAATATGCCACACATGCCATGCGACACCGGTGGACGCATGGTGACTCAGCACTGGAAGTGAGTTATGAATGGAAGGTGGGTGCAAATTGGAACCATCTTACAGCCAAAGTAGACAAAGAACCACTGCCCATTGCAGCAGGCAGCGAAGCCGAATTCATTACAGATCATTACTGGGGCTATACCCATATGGGCGCCGATAAGACCGGGGAATACCAGGTGACGCACCCACAGTGGAGAACCCACAGCATGATCGATTTCAGTTACCAGGTAGATACAGCCGAATTATATGGGGCCGACTTTGTGCCGATGCTGAGCCAGCAACCGGTTTCCGCATTGCTGGCAGAAGGTTCGGAAATTACGGTGCTGCCCAAAAGGATATTATAGGGAGAAGCGCGTTTTTTATACCCTATTGGAATTTCGGTTTTATTTTACTTATCTTATACGGGCAAAGTTATCGTTATTGTTAAGTATAAAATCGTTATGAAAGTAAGTACCAGTATCCGACTATCCGTTATGATGTTCCTTGAGTTTTTTATCTGGGGGGCATGGTTTGTTACATTAGGAACCTATTTGAGCGCGAACCTTCATGCATCCGGGATCGCCACTGCCAATGTATTCTCAACCCAGTCATACGGTGCTATTATCGCTCCTTTTATTATCGGTATGATCGCCGATAAGTTTTTTAATGCTGAGCGCATTCTGGGCGTACTGCACCTTGCAGGGGCTGTACTCATGTACCAGATGTTCCGCGCAGAAGATGTAAGCGTATTCTATCCTTATGTATTTGCTTACATGGTACTCTTTATGCCAACACTCGCACTGGTGAATTCCGTTTCTTTCCGCCAGATGGACAATCCTGAAAAAGAATTCTCCGTGATCCGCATGTTCGGTACTATCGGCTGGATCATAGCAGGTGTGCTGGTTTCTGTACTGGCCTGGGATAGTCCTGATGGTGTAAGTGCAGGATTGCTGAAAAACACCTTTGCCATGGCAGGTATCGCCTCCCTGGTCCTGGGTCTCTACAGCTTTAGTTTGCCAAAGACACCGCCGGTGAAAGACAAAAATCAGAAAGAAAGTATTGGCGAAATTTTAGGTCTCGACGCCATCCGCTTACTGAAGAATGGTAACTTTCTCGTATTCTTTATTTCCTCTATCCTGATCTGTATTCCGCTGGCATTTTACTACCAGAATGCACACCGTTTCTTCGAAGAAATCGGTATGCCTAAGGTAACGGTGATGATGACCATCGGCCAGCTGTCAGAAACTTTTCTGATCCTGCTGATTCCTGTATTCTTCAAGAAGTATGGTTTCAAAAAGACGATCATGGCAGGTATGCTGGCATGGGCTATCCGTTATGCATTGTTCGCATATGGTAATGCAGACAGCTTATTGTTCATGCTGATCATCGGTATTGCGCTGCATGGTATCTGTTATGACTTCTTCTTCGTGTCTGGCCAGATTTATACGGATGCACAGGCAGGTGAAAAATATAAGAGTGCCGCACAGGGTCTGATCACACTTGCCACTTATGGTGTAGGTATGCTGATCGGTTTCTGGGTAGCTGGTCTTATTTCTGATCATTACAAGGAGTTGCCTTTGGTTGAATTCTGGCGCCAGGTGTGGATCATTCCTGCCGGTATCGCACTGGTGGTATGCCTCCTCTTCCTTGTACTCTTTAAAGAAAAACAAACCAAAACCGCTCTGTAAGTATGCAACGTATTTCCATGTTAGGCTCAGGCTTCATAGGCCGCTTCTATGCCGATTCACTTCAGGGGCAACGTAGCCGTGATAAGATTGTGAGTATTTATTCCCGCAGGGAAGAGAGTGCACAAAAGTTTGCAGCAGACTACCAGGTACCACACTGGACAACCGATATGGAGGCATCTATTGCCCATCCTGATGTGGATGTAGTATGCATTTCACTACCTAATAACCTCCACGAGGCAGCCGTATTGCTGTGTTGTAAACATAAGAAAGGCGTGATCTGTACCAAGCCGCTGGGCCGTAATGCAGAAGAAGCCAAACGTATGCTCGAAGCAGTGGAAAAGGCAGGCATCTTCAATGGTTACCTGGAAGACCTGGTATATACACCCAAATTCCTGAAAGCACTGGATAGTGTGAAGAACGGAGCACTGGGCAGAATACTCTGGGCCAAATCCAGGGAAACACATCCCGGACCCCACAGCGAATGGTTCTGGGATAAGGAACAGGCCGGCGGCGGTTGCATTTTGGACCTGGGCTGCCATTGCGTGGAAATAGCCAGATCTTTTATTGGCAAAGACATCAAACCTGTAGAGGTAATGTGCTGGGCCGATACACAGGTGAAACCTATCGATGCCGAAGACCATGCCATCGGGTTGGTGAAATACGAAAACGGCGCCATTGGCCAGTTCGAAGTAAGCTGGACTTTCAGAGGTGGTCTGGACCTGCGTGACGAAGTGATGGGCACAGAAGGTACTATCTGGCTCAACAACTTCCTGCGTACAGGTTTTGATATGTTCACCACCGGCAAGGGGGCAGACTATGTGGCTGAAAAAGCGGAAAGCAACAGCGGCTGGCTATTCCCTGTAGGCGATGAACTGAATGACCTGGGTTATAACCATATGTTCACCGATATGTTTGCAGCTATGGAACAGCATCGGGCACCACAGGAATCCTTCTACGACGGGTACGTGGTGAATGCCATCCTGGATGCCGCTTATCGCAGCGCCGCTTCTAAACAATGGGAGCCGGTGAAACTGGAGATATGGAGAGGCCGTGAAAATGTAGGTAAAGACCGTTCGCAGCAGGAATACGATGCACAGTACTATCTCGTCAAGGAAGAAATGACGCATTATGGTACAAAGAAACTGATCCTGAAAGATAAAGTGAGTGGCCAGATTATAGAAAAGGTGATAGACTAAATAGTAATATTATTCACTGAGGGTAGCGTAAGCTATCCTCAGCTTATTTTAACCACTACTGCTTTTCCAAAAGCCTGTGGAATCTCCACTTGTACCAATGTGCCTTTTTCGTATTTATACACGTTTTTTTTGCCCTCTGGCAGGGTTAGCTCATATAACCCATTCCCTAATGATTTGAGCGGCAGGAAGGCGCCTTGCAGCTCAGAAAATATACTGGTGATGTGATGGGGTTCGAAAAAGTATAATTCCGATACCGTATGTACGATATCTGTATTGTTCAGTACTGATTGTTCTCCATTGTGATTAATACTATAGTTCTTTCCATCCCTTTTGGTAATGCTGTACTTATTATCGCCCTCCTTTCCGGTGGTTCGTTTTGCATTGGCAAGAACCAGAACATTGTTGTCGTAATCGCAATCGATATTGAGGTTAAACTTTGCAAGGGGTTTCATATCAACATTACTCTGGATGGCAATCTTCCTGGTGGTTCCTGCTACTTTCTGCACGGCTATGATGTTGCCGATTACATGACTGCCATAGCGAATTTCATAGCTATGCGTCTGCGCGGCTACCTCCAGGATCATGCATGAAAGCAATAAAGACAATATGAGGCTTTTCATAATAAACATTTGGCGATTATTGAATATACAAAAAAAATCCTGCCCGGCGGGACAGGATCTTTTGCCAATATGCTAGTTAGCTGATTATCATGCCTGCAGCAGTTCCCTGATTTTATTAACCAGTTCGCTCTTTGTGATAGGCACACCCATGATCTTATTGTAACCCTGTGCATCGATCAGGAATTGCTCACGAATGATCTTGATGAGCTGACCGTTGTTGATTTCAGGAATCAATACTTTATCATAGTTGTGCAGAATCTCACCCAGGTTCTTAGGGAAGGGACGCAGGTAGCGGATGTGTGCATGCGCTACTTCGTGGCCTTCTGCCAGCAGTTCCAGTACGGCACTCTTAATAGCGCCATAGGTAGAACCCCAGCCCAGTACCAGTACTTTACCCTTTTCAGGACCCAGTTCTATTTTTTGAAGAGGAATGTGATCTGCGATTTTATCTACTTTCTCCTGGCGGATGCGCACCATTACCTGGTGGTTTTCAGGATCATAGCTTACGTTACCAGTGATGTTCTGCTTTTCCAGGCCACCAATGCGGTGTTCCAGGCCAGGTGTACCAGGTACTGCCCATGGGCGCACGAGGTTTTCATCGCGGTGATAAGGGAGGTAATTCTCCTCTCCTTCTTCCAGTGCGGTCTTGAACTTAACCGGAATTGGCTGCAGATCGTCTGCCTTAGGGAAACGCCATGGTTCTGCGCCATTTGCGATATAACCATCACTCAGCAGGATCACTGGTGTCATATGTGCGATAGAGAGACGGAATGCTTCGTAGGCAACCTCAAAACAGTCAGATGGTGTGGATGTAGAGATGACAGGTAGTGGACATTCTCCATTACGGCCATAATATGCCTGTAAGAGGTCAGATTGTTCTGTTTTGGTGGGCAAACCCGTAGAAGGGCCGCCACGCTGAACATTGACAATCAGCAGTGGGATTTCCAGCATGACTGCCAGACCGATGGCCTCGCCTTTCAGTGCCATACCCGGACCGGAGGTAGTAGTTACCCCCATGTGGCCACCATAGGATGCACCGATGGCGGATGTGATACCTGCGATTTCATCTTCTGCCTGGAAAGTGCGGATGCCGAAGTTTTTGTAACGGCTCAGCTCATGCAGGATGTCAGATGCCGGTGTAATTGGGTATGTACCCAGGAACAGGGGCAGGTTTGCCTTCTGGCTGGCGGCGATCAGGCCGTAAGACAGGGCGGTGTTACCTGTAATGCTGCGGTAGGTACCGGGCTCCATTCTTGCCTTCTCCACACGGTAGCGGGTGGTAAAGGCTTCTACGGTATCGCCCAGGTTGTAACCTGCTTTCAGCGCTTTCAAGTTGCTATCTAATATTTCAGGTTTCTTACCGAATTTCTCGTTGAGGAAGTTTTCAGTGCTTTCCAGGCTACGGTCGTACAACCAGTAGAGGAAACCAAGCACGAACATATTCTTGGCCCTGTCCTTTTCTTTCATACCCAGGGTGCTTTCCTTGAGCGCTTCACGCGTCATTTTGGTCACGTCCATGGTATGAAGCTGGTAGTTAACCAGGGAACCATCTTCGAGTGGGTTTACGCCATCAGGATAGTTGGCGAGGCGCAGGTTTTTTGCGTCAAAACCGTCAGTATTTGCGATGATGATACCACCTTTTTTCAGGGATTTGAGGTTAGCTTTCAGCGCAGCTGCGTTCATAGCCACCAGTACATCACAGGCATCACCAGGGGTAAATATACGGTTGGAGGAGAAGTGGAGCTGGAAACCGCTCACACCGGCGAGGGTACCCTGAGGGGCACGGATTTCGGCCGGGAAGTCAGGGAAAGTGCTGAGGTCATTACCCACCAGGGCGGTATTATTGGAGAACTGGGTTCCTGTCAGCTGCATACCATCACCACTATCCCCAGCGAACTTGATCACCACATCTTCTATCTGTTGAACCGAAGTATTTGACATTTAAAATCTTATTTAACGACTGATATTTTTTCAGGCTGTAAATTTAACGATTCGGAGGGTAGTATTTACTGTTTTAAATCATATACTTTCCGGAAGGCTGAATTTCAACAAAAGTACACAAAGTCAGTAGACTTTGGCTTTCCCCCGGCATAGCTAAAAGTTATGGCTCATAACTTTAAGTAATACTTCGGGAGTTTAACAGGGAATTCGCAATTGGTTTACGATATTTATGAGTGAAAATCGTAATTTAGCTAACAAATAATTATTATAACATCATGGCATTATTCCAACCCAATAATCCTGTTCTGAATGAAAAGACATTTCAGCAGGCTGCCCTGAAATCCACAGACAATGCAATGACTGTAAAGGGTACTGCCAACAAGACTGCATTTCTCTTAGCCCTGGTAATTTGTGCCGCTGTATACTCCTGGGGAGTTCTCGCAAGAGAGGGCAATTATATTCCTTTCCTGGCTATAGGTGGTATCGGTGGTTTTATACTGGCAATTGTTATTAGCTTTAAGAAAGAATGGGCACCTTATCTGTCACCAGCTTATGCACTGGCAGAAGGTTTGTTCCTCGGTATCATTTCGGCTATGTATTCCTCATTGTATGATGGTATTGTACTACAGGCTGTAGGTCTGACTTTTGGTACTGCTATCGCAATGCTGGTGCTTTATAGATTTGGTGTATTGCGTGCGACTGAAAAGTTCCGCGCAATTGTGTATACAGCGACTGCAGGTATTGCAATCTTCTACCTGATTGCGCTAGTACTGCGCCTTTTCTCCGTAGATATTCCCTTCCTGCATGAAGGTAGTATGATTGGTATTATCTTTTCAGTGGTAGTGGTAGCGATTGCTGCACTGAACCTGATTCTGAATTTTGATATGATTGAGCAGGGTGCTGCACAGGGTGCGCCTAAATGGTTTGAGTGGTATGCAGCGTTTGGTCTGCTGGTGGTACTGGTTTGGTTGTACCTGGAGATACTGCGACTGCTGTCTAAACTGAACAGAAGATAGTTGATTCTAAATAATCGAAACAAAAAACGCTTTTGCCTTCGGCAAAAGCGTTTTTTGTTTCTGGAAGGAGGTTTGCTATCCGGCAAACCTCTTTCAATGCTTTTAGCGGACTCTGGCAGCAGGTTATAAAGTAATGTTAAACCATTTTTGGCACCCTCCCGTTGGCATGCTAATTGTTTTTATTTACAAATAACCATATCAATTGAAACGACCATGAAAAAGATAATGTTAGTCCTTGCTGTTGCCGTAGTGGGTGCATATGCCTTCAGGACAAGTGATGAGGGGAGTATCTCAGGGAAAATTACTCCTGCAGATGGTGCCACACAGGCATGGGCGATAATGGGAACAGATACTTTGAAGGCACCTGTAAGTGACGGTACATTTTCCGTTCAACAGGCCAAAGCCGGCACATATACCGTGATTGTTTCTGCCAGGAGTCCATACCAGGACGTGACCATTGCGAATGTGAGAGTGGAAGATGGCAAAGCAACAGATCTCGGAGAAATTAAACTGGCAGAAAAATAATTTAAGATAGCAATAGTTGGTTTTCATAGGGGTTAATCAAAAAGCCGGTTCCATACTTCAGTATGGCCGGCTCCATTTTTTTAAGGGGGCACCTGCCCCCTTTTTTATTTTTTCTCCATATAGGGGTATCAGCAGTGACAGCCGTTATCTATTATATCACAGCAAATTAATTGTCACATATGCAAGCTGTACCCAGAACATTTTCCGGTATTGCCCCTACCTATACGACTGGAAATACGGACAAAAGTTATTTTTGTGCCATGCCGGAAAATGCTGTATTGCAAAAATTATTACAGGAGAATGAGCAGTTGTTTATGGAAACACTGTTCAGGAACTGGTTTCCTTTTGTCTGCAAGACAATCTACCGCATTGTACAGGATACTGCCACAGCGGAAGACCTTGCACAGGATGTATTTATTAAGATATGGAACCGTCGGGCTGAACTACAGGAAGTCTATTTTAAAGCTTACCTGCACAAAGCTGCGATCAATATGGCGTTGGATTATGTTGATAAACAAAAGCGCAGAGGCGTACATATGGAATTAGGTGAACAGCACGAACCTGTGCGGGTGGAATCGCCCGGCACAAGCATGAGCCTGCAGCAGACCACGCGCCATATTCAGCAGGCTGTAGATCAACTGCCAGAAAAATGCAGAGAGATCTTTATACTAAGCCGATATGAAGAACTATCATACAAGGAGATTGCCGCTACGCTGAATATCTCTGTAAAAACAGTGGAGAACCAGATGGTGACGGCCCTGAAAAAACTACGTGTATCCCTGCAGGAATATCTGCAGGTAACTATCCTGTTCATAGCAGGAGCAGCGCTTTATCCTTTACTTTTACAATGTTGACATGTATGTCTGAGCAATTTGAAAATATTGATTCGCTGATCGTACGCTCGCTGGAGAATTCGCTTTCCCCATCTGAGCAAACCATGTTGCAAACATGGCTGAATGAAGATGCCGCACATCGTCGCTACTTCGATGAAATCAGGCGTACGTGGACGATCACCGGTGAACATGATATAGATTTTATACCTGACACGGCGGCTAACTGGCAACGCTTCAAAGAACGTGTGTATACTACAGAGGCCCCGGCCTTGCAGGTAGTGAGCAACAGGAAGATGTACCTACGTGTTGCTGCCAGCATTACCGGTATTGCAGTAGCAACCCTACTCTACTTTACCCTGCGCGGGCCTAATGAAATCACGACACTTACAGCAGCCAATGAAAAGAAAACCATTAAACTCCCTGATGGTAGTAAGGTATATATGAACCACAACAGCCGTTTACGTTATGACAAACAACTGGCTGGTGCAGAAAGGGCAATTTACCTGGAAGGAGAAGCCTTTTTTGAGGTAGCGAATCAACCGGGAAGACCATTTGTGGTGTATGCGAATGAAACACAGACGCAGGTATTGGGAACTTCTTTTGATGTGAGGGCATATGCTGCCACACCTGTGGAAGTAACAGTGGTAACAGGTAAAGTAGCGGTGTCACATGACACACATAAGCTGGTAGTGACACCAGGTCGCAAAGTTATTTTTGCTGCAGGAAAGCAACCTGAAGAAAATGCGAATGATGATGCCAACTTTATTGCCTGGAAGGAGAATCGTTTTGTATTCGACAACATGCAAATTCATGATATAGTCAAAACGCTGGAGAATTATTATGGGGTAAAGATTATTGTAGCAGACAAAAGCATAGATACTATGCGCCCAACGTGGTCTCCCGATATTTCAGATTTACCTACATTACTGGGCCAGCTTTCATACATCACAAACTCAGGCTGGCTTAAAGAAGGAACTACTTATAAAATCTATAAGAAATAAAAAAAGAGGAAGGTAATCACCTTCCTCTTTTTCATTAGTGTTAATCTCATTCCGATCACGCACCACCCAGTTTGCACTTCTGCAGTACTTCCCAGGATTTACCGTTATGACGGAGGAAATACAGGTTGTTCACTTTGAATGAAGCCTTGTATTCCTTGTTTTCGTATTCAGGCCATGCCTTTTCGAACTGTGCATCTTCGAGGTCTTTGAAGGCCACGGTAACGTGAGGGGTGAAACCTGTACGAGCCAGCATAGTACTGAAGCCAAACTCCTTACGCAGGAAGTTGATCAGTTGTCTGTGCAGGGCGCTCATAGTTTCGCTCTTCTCAACATTGATGAACAGTACGCGGTTCTGCTTGTTCGGGAATGTACCAAAACCATTCAGGGACACTTCGAAAGGCGCCTGGGTTTTAGCGAATTCAGCCAGTTCATCGCAGAATGCTTTTTCCAGCGCAGGATCAGCTGTGAAAGGAACCTGGAGTGTGATATGCGGCAGTACTTTCAGCGCATACACAGGACCGAAGTTCTCAGCGAAATCCTGTTTTATTTTGATAATCTCTTTACCTACCTCGGCTGTAGGCAGCAGGGCGATAAAGTAGATTTTGTTATCAGGTTTAGGAGTGAAAGGACGTCTTTGTCCACCACCTCCTGGTCTTGGGCGTCCGCCGCCACCGCCGCGGTTAAATCCGCCACCACCGCCGCCACGGTTGAAGCCACCGCCGCCACCGCCACGATTGTAGCCGCCACCACCGCCGCCGCGATCGTAACCACCACCGCCGCCGCCGCGATTGTAACCACCGCCGCCACCGCCACGATCGTAACCACCGCCGCC
>NZ_JBCNKH010000012.1:0-145523 GCF_039596135.1 Chitinophaga sp. | reverse complement strand
ACCACTGCTTATCTTGTATCCAGCTATGGCCAGCTGTACTTCTATCCAAAAGGAGATGCCAACAGTACAAAGCTGACCTTTATACAGGGCGGCCGCCTGGAAGAAGATGAGGAGGAAGATGAATTAGACAGCGTGCGTATACAAATCGCACAGCTTGACATCCACCAATAAAAACAGTAACTTTCTCATACAAATAATCATGTATGAGAAAGTTCCCGTTATTATTACTCTTAGTAGGTCTCACCCTACAGGTCTCTTCACAAGGTCTTGACAATCTATACCGCCTCTCCAATGCCAAAACACGTAGCATCAGTCCTGAAAACCTGACAGGTGAAAAAGGTAAAGGAGGAATGGCATCGCCCTCCAAAAATGCGCCTCCCAACACAGCCAATGCTTCTGATGCAGCCCGCGATCTGGGCCAGGGCTGGAAAGTAAATCCCTTCATCATCATCAAACCCGGGCAGACATTTACACTGGCAGAAATAAGTGGTGCCGGTGCTATACAACATATCTGGATGACGCCAACCGGGGTATGGCGCTACAGTATTCTGCGCATCTACTGGGACGATGAAAAGACGCCTTCTGTAGAATGCCCGGTAGGTGATTTCTTCGGCATGGCCTGGAATGAGTATGCACCATTGACATCATTACCTATCTGTGTAAATCCCGGCAGTGCCTTCAATAGCTACTGGCAGATGCCTTTCAGAAAGAAATGCCGCATCACCATGGAAAACATCAATACAGAACAGATGACGCTGTACTACCAGGTAGATTATGAAGAAAGAGAGGTAGCGGCAGACGAAGCTTATTTCCATGCACAGTATCGTCGTGCAAATCCTGATACTACCGGCGACTATGTACTGGTAGATAATATCCGGGGAAAGGGTCAATATGTAGGCACGTTCCTGGCAGTAGGTGTGAATAACAATGGCTGGTGGGGAGAAGGTGAAATTAAATTTTTTATGGATGGCGACAAGCAATTCCCAACCATCTGCGGCACAGGTACAGAAGATTACTTTTGTGGCTCTTACAACTTTGACCGGAATGGGAAATATGTGCCTTTCTGCACACCTTACAGTGGCCTTCACCAGGTGATTCGCCCGGATAATGATTATCATACCCGTCAGCGCTTTGGCATGTATCGCTGGCATATTGTAGATCCTGTAAGATTTGATAAAGACCTTAGGGTCACTATCCAGGACCTGGGCTGGCGTAGTGGCGGCAGGTATTTAAAACAGCAGTCTGATTTATCGTCTGTGGTATACTGGTATCAGACAGAGCCGCACCAGCCATTTCCTGCATTGCCATCAAAAGATGCACTGGAAGTGTATTGATCGGCACGGGTAAAATATGGTTATCATCAGTCATTATCATTGAATCCTTATAATCCTCTTTATAATATTTTTATTTCCTGACGACAATGTAGCAAGCAACCCGAAAAAATCATATGAAATAATAAATGTGTTTTCCGTATAAAAACTGACGGAGAGGAAGAGTACTGCCATTTATCAAAGACCAAAATTTAATCGCCATGAGGGGACTTATTAAATCTGCGCCACTACTTTTGTGGCTGCTAGGCTATTTATGCCTGCTATCTAATGCACAAAACCCTGTCGTAGTAAAGGGGGTGATAAGGGATGATACCGGTACACCGCTCATAGGTGCCAGTGTGCAAGAGAAAGGCCAGCCGGCTAATGGTGCACAAACAAATGCTGATGGCCACTTTCAGCTATCATTAAAAGGAAGTTCAAACACCCTGCTTATTACATATGTAGGGTACAAAAGAGAAGAAGTAAAAATTGGAAAAGGTGACCTCAACATCGTACTGAAACGCGAAAGCCAGTCGGTCAATGATGTCGTCATCATCGGCTACCAGAGTGTAAAAAGGAGGAATGTTACAGCTGCTGTTTCCTCTATATCCGGCAAGGAGATCCAGGATATTCCTGAAGCCAGTTTTGACCAGATGCTGCAGGGCCGGCTGGCAGGTGTAAGCGTCTTATCCAGTACCGGCGAAATTGGGCAGCGGCCCGCCATCGTAATACGTGGAGCCACCAATGTAGATTACGGCAATGCAAATGGGGGAAATACCGGACCGCTGTATGTAATAGACGGTGTGATCTTCGATGTCAATACCATTGGTAGTTCTTACTCAGGTACCAATCCATTGAGCATGATCAATCCTAACGACATTGAATCGATCGATGTACTGAAAGATGCTTCTGCTTCAGCTATCTATGGTGCCCGTGGAGGGAATGGCGTAATTATCGTAAAGACGAAACGTGCTAAAATGGGTAAGCCACAGGTGAACCTGGGCGGATATGTTGGGATGACTACCCGGCCTGCATTTAGAGAAGTAACTACTGGCGCGGCAGAGAGACGCCTGAAAATGCAGTTGCTCAATGACAACCTGAGCTACCTGCTCACACAGCAGAATACGATCCCCATTCAGTTGACAGATAGCCTGAATGTAGCTTTCAATAACGATGTAGACTGGCAGGGATTACTGATCCGTGATAATGCAATTGTGAATAGTGAAGATGTGTCTGTAGCCGGCTATTTAGGCACTTCCAATTATCGCCTGTCACTGAATCATTATAATGAGCAAGGGATGCTCAAAGGTTTTTCAATAGACAGGATGGCCCCTTCTTTCAACATATCCGTCAATCCCCTGAAAAATTTAGGGATCACGGCAAATATTATCCTGAGCTCCGAGCGCCGCAAGCATGGCACTGGCGGACAGGCAGGGCAGCTCTTTAGTTCCTGGAACCTGCCTACATCTTTTGCACATCTTACAGATGAACAATATGCATTGTATACAGGACAAGCCAATCCTTACGATGATAACCGGATCTTTAGTTTCAATGGTTCCATTGGTCTGACAGATACGATTGTGCGCAACCTGGTGCTGCATAGTACATATGCTGCGAATAACTTTATGGATAAATGGGATTATTTCTCACCTGCCACCCTGAATGGATTACAGAATACCGCTTATTCTATTTACAGTACCAATCCTTCATGGTCATTTGAAAATTACCTGGATTATGATCTGCATGTCAAAGATCATCATTTTAATGTAGTAGCCGGGGCTTCCGCGTATGATTTTAAAAACTATTACAGCTATGCATCTGCTGCCGGAATAAATGTAACGGGTATTACTACCCTGCAAACGGTGCCGGCAGGTACCAGCCTCAATGTATCTACTTCTAATCAGGAAAAGACAACAGTGTCTTATTATGGCCGCCTGTCTTATGATTATAAGAATCGTTACATCATCTCAGGTACGGTTCGTCGCGATGCCAGTTCTATCTATAGTCCGCAGTATCGCTGGGGTACTTTCCCTTCAGTGTCAGCAGGCTGGATCGCTTCGGACGAACCCTTTTTTGAGCCAGTTAAAAAAGTAGTGAGCTTTCTCAAACTCAGGGCCAGCTGGGGTATTACAGGGAATGATCCGGGAAGTTTTTATGCCAAGTACCAGGCACTGTCTACCAATGCTTCTTACGTAGGCGGTACAACCGGAGTACTGTATAATTATGGTTCTTATACGACTGTGGGCGGCATTCCTTCCACCTACAATGGTACTACCGTGATATCTCCTTATACCAATAGTGGCGACTACCTGAACCGTGGAGTAAGCGCCAGTACCAGTGTAAGATGGGAAAAATATATTCAGCCTGATCTGGGTATAGATCTCACCCTCTTCAATAACAGGATTAACCTGACGATGGACTGGTACCGCAAGGATGCAAAGGATAAATACTTCTACAACATACCGGCACAGGCCACCACCGGCTACATGTACTACTCCGGCAACTTTGTGGATGTGCGCAATGAAGGTTTGGAAATAGGAATCAACACGAATAATCTTTCTCCCAAATCAGCCTTTCAGTGGAATACCAGTTTTAACATCTCCTTCAATAAAAACTATGTGACCAGGTTACCGAACAATAACCGTGACTTTATGTTTGGCGAAACCTGGTTCCAGCAAACCTTCACAGTTGGAGAGCCCTTGTTCAATTACAAAGTATACCAGATCAATGGTGCTTTTCCTGACGAAGCCAGTGTACCTACCGATCCGATTACGGGCAAGAAACTCACTTATATGGGTACGACCCTGCATGCAGGTGATCCCCGTTATGCAGACATGAATGGAGACTACAACATTGATTACGATGACAAAGTGATAGCTGGCAACCCAATGCCGAAGATCACCGGAGGTTTTGGCAATACCTTTTCTTACAAAGGGTTAAGCTTAAATATCTTCTGTTCCTTCCTCACTGGCAGAAAGATCTTTAATGGTTACCTCTCCGATGCATTGAATGGTAGTAAGATGTACGACTCCTGGGGAAGTAATTCCGGGCCAGCAGCACTGACATCGTTGTTGAACCAGTTCTGGATGCATGAAGGAGACCAGACGAAATTCCCGACACTCGTCACCAACGTGTATAATGACCGCTACAATATTGCCAGCTCTTACTTTGTGGAAGATGGTAGTTTCCTGAAAATAAAGCAGGCTACGCTGACTTACACTTTGCCTCAGTCAATCATCAAACATATAAAAGTGAGAGGACTGAGTGTATATGGTATGGGAGAAAACCTCTACACATTTAAAAAAGCAGCTACGGTACCGGATCCTGAGCTGGTTGATCCTACCACCGGTTCTTCCAATATCGCTTATCCATCAGCGCTCAAATTTACCCTGGGCGTACGTGTTGAACTCTAAACAGCCAATACATGAAATTGACATATATCTTCACCGCATTGATCCTGTGTAGTGCCTGTAATAAATTTCTGGATCAGGAACCACTAAGTACAGCCACAGATCAGACAACCTGGAAGTCAGAAGCAGATGCAAATGCCTCTGTCGCAGCGTGCTATTCCTTATTGCGGACAGCCTTCAATGCTTCCATACAGTTCTATGTATATGGAGACCTGCCTACAGATGAATTTACCCCTGATTATGTATATGGGGGCGATGGCAATGCTTATATGAATGCAGCCAAAGTAAACTGGGGCGTGAGTGTGCCTGTAGCCAATACATACGATGTGCGCCTGAAGTTAAGGGTGTATAATAACTTTTATTCTGCTATAGCACAGAGCAACCGTTGCCTGCACTTTATCAGAACAATGCCGGAATCTGTATTTACAGGTAGCAGTCGTAATAAGTACCTGGGAGAAGCCTATTTCACGAGGGCCTTCACCTACTTCTATATGGCCCGGGTATGGGGCGATATACCATTGGATACGACATACTATGCAGACAATTCTGCTGCGCCGCAACTGGCCAGAACCCTACAGGCCCAGGTACTGGCACAATGTATAGCAGACCTGGACCTGGCCAGGCAATACCTGGATTGGAAAGATGCATCCAGCAGTGATAGGGTGGTGCGTGGCGACAAAGGAGCCGTATTTGCCCTGTTAGCACACCTCTATGCCTGGAAAGGTGATTATGATAAGTGTAATGCGGCCTGCGATAGCCTCATTGCTTCCGGTTCCTATTCTTTGTTGCCGGCAGCTGCTTACATGAATTTATACAAGGGACAATCCGACGAAAGTATCTTTGAGATTGCCAATAACAGTACTTCAGAATCATTGCTCACGGGGTCTAGTATTTCAGGCTATACCCTCTGCGCGCCCTATCTGCAGAATGTTACAGTACCACAATGGCAGTTTAATAATGCGACTATAGAAGGGTTGTATTATGACGAAGGAGATACCCGTTATAAACAGGCATTCACTACTGTATCGAGTGGTTCAACGGATTACTATAGTTGTATCAAATATGCGCAGGTAGAATATATCAATAATAACACCTCCTATTCCATCGCTAAAAATAATCTCCTCATTTTTCGGCTGGCAGATATCAAATTGCTGAAAGCAGAAGCCCTGGCGGCCAAAGCTGCACCTGATGAAGCAGGCGCTGTTTCATTGGTCAATGAAATCAGAACAAGAGCAGGGATCCCTGCCTATGGTAGTATCACGGGCGCTGCATTGCAGGACTCTATCGTAGCAGAGCGTGGGCGTGAACTGTTCCTGGAAGGCGCCCGCTTTTATGACTTTGTAAGATTGGCGAGAAATACGGGGCATATCAAATTCTCTTACATCAATGCTACTGAATTTGCACAGGGTAAATATTACTGGCCGCTGGATCCTTCCCTCTTCCTGCTGAATAACAAACTGACTCAAACGCCTTACTGGCAGGGGAAAATTCAATAACCAAAAAAATAGTAACACATGAAATTGCTCTATATTACCTGTTGTATCTGCATACTGCTGGCCTGTGCCTGCAAAAAAGATAGCTATCTCACAGATGGTGGCGTACATAATGCGAATGCAGGTTTATCTACATACGATTACCTGGCACAGCATTCCGCGCATTACTTCGATACTACTATTTTACTCATCGATCACTTTGGTCTCAGGGATTCTGTAAATAAAGCGGGTACATTCTTCGCTTTCACCGACTATTCTATCAACCTGCTCATGACCAAAGAAGGCTATGCCAGTCTGGAAGACCTGTACAACAATACTACTTCTAAAATCATTACGCAGTACCTATTTACAGACAGTATCAGTTTGTACAATACAACGACTACCGTACAACCAGAAACTAACTGGGCGGGCGATGTAGCTCCCTGTGGCGTGAAGAAACTGCAGGGTACTTATACGGTATACCTGACTAATACCAGTGCTACTTATACTTATTACTCCCTGCAATACGTAAAGATCAATGGTGTGCTGGATGGCTCTGCCAATGGGCCGGAAGATGATCCTACTGATCTGGCTATTACCTGCCAGACTTCAGGCATCAAGACATCGACTGGTACTACATTGCACGTACTGGTAAATAATGCAACCATCAATAATATTCAGTAAGATGAAAATAACACGCATCCTTTTATTATCAGTCGTATTGCTGAGTTGTGAGAAGATCGAAAAAGGATTTCTGAGTGATAGTGTCTATTACCTGGAAAATCCATTTACAGTGCAGCAGGGTACGACTACAACCTCTTCAACACTGGTAGCCGATGGATCTACTAATCCTATAAATGTAAAGCTCCTTTCTGTGCGGAATGTATATACCGGGGAAAGTGCAGACAGTATGTTTCTGCGCCCGCAAACGATCACCATCTTCAAAGATGCAGTAACACAATCCGACTCCACGCTGGCATTGCTCAATGCCAAGATGCAGGATAGTACAGTAGCGCCTTTTAGTATCAATCCAATTGGTGGTCGCTTACAGTTTACAAGGGCTTCTCTGTACCTGGATACAGGCAGGTATACCATAGATGTCAATGTATCGAACATAAAAGGGGAGAAGACGCTGAAGAATGCCTGTGATATAATCGTAACGCCACTGAGTGCTACGTATACTGTGGTGTATCGCCGGGTACAAACCACACCTCCGGATAATGATGCAGACCGTACTACTGTGCAGGAAAACGATACCTATCCTGTAGATATCAAATATACCCCTTCGGATGTGAGTAAGGTGATCATAAAATGGCTGGATAAGAATGGGAAGCCGTTCAATCCATCGACAGATATGCAGCGACTGGCGCTGACCTATCCTACCTTTCATGACTGGGATCCGTATTATCCTGTAGTGACTACAGACTCCACGATGGAAATGGAATTTCCGAAACTGGGCATAGGCATGCCGTTGTTCACATCGCTGACAGTGGGAGGAACAGCCTGGACAGACGGGGCATGTTTGTCTTATTACCGCATATTACCGAAGGCGACAGATATTAACAAGACACTTCGCCTCACACATTCTATTAAATTCCTGACAGACGGTATCTATGAAATAACTTTTCACATTACCGTAGCAGCAAAAATTTGAGGAGATTGGCTTTGTGCCAGTCTCTTCCTTATCCGAGGGCTTTTTCCAATACGCCTTCCAACTGTTTGACCAGTTCGCTGAAACTGGAAGGCTTGGTCATAAAGTGAGCGGCGCCTAGCGCAGCGGTTTCAATACCGTCTTTTTCTCTCAGGGAAGTGGTAAATATAACGACAGGTATTTTTTCCAGTTGTTCATTCTGCTTGATAATTTCCAGGAACTGCTTGCCATTCATTTTGGGCATATTCAGGTCCAGGAAAATTAGCTGAACATCTTTGGAATTATCTTTCAGCAGTTCCAGCCCCTCTTCACCATCCGATGCGAAGTGACAAACAGCGGAGCTGTCCACAATAGACATTGCTTCGCCAAATAGTTCCTGGTCGTCAATATCATCATCCACCAATAAAATAACCTTGTTCGCCATGTGTATAAAAATACCAATAATACGCTTATAATGCCCAATTAAGATGGATGTATTGAAATATGTATTTATTAATTAATAAACAACCATTGGTAAATCAGGTTTGTCCAGTTTTTTCTGCAAGCAGGCTAGCCCTGGTTGCTATCGAATAAGCTTTTGGGCCTTATCAATTGAAAGCCAGATGATAAGCAGTTTTTCGGGTCCTTAATCCTTGCCTGTATCGCGTTTTGCTGTTTTTATTATCGACATATTATTATTTTCTTTAAATAATTATTTATAATTTTACCCCTGTAAAAGAAAAACCGGACATCCCTATCCTAATGGACCGCTTTTTAATAAGAAAAACCATAGCTCAGGGGCTCATTATATCATGCTGTATACTTTCCTTTGTATTTGCTGATGCTAACGCACAAAGCTTTGGTAAAACAAGTGCCTCGGGAGAAGTAACCAACGTCAATATAGTGTCTGACAATGAGAATACATCCTTTGCAAAACTGGGGGATGTAGTGACCCTATCTTTTATTGCCAGTAGTGATCTTGCTTCACCCCATGTTACCATTGCCGGCCATAATGTGACACCTACCGCCGTGTCTTATCTGCAGTATACCGCATCATGGACAATGACAGATACAGATATGGAAGGAGAGGTATTATTCAACATTGTTTACATCAACGATGCTGGCGATACATTGACTGTTATCAACGAGACTACAGACAATAGCAAAGTATATTTTGATATGACCCGGCCTACATCCGGATTACTATCTACTACAGCTAGTCCGATATCTGCACCTTTCAGTGTGAGCATCAGTTTCAGTGAAGCGATCAGCACTTTTGATGTGAGCCGCATTATCGTTGTCAATGCTATTTTGTCTGACTTTGATCGTGTGCGTAATAACCTCATTACAGCAACTGTGACCCCGATACATGATGGTAAGTTAACTGTGCAAATCCCCGATAGTATAGCGACAGATCAGGCAGGAAACCCTAATACGGCATCGGTGGTACTCACCCGGACAGCAGTATCCACCGGCATGTTTGACAAGATATATCCCAACCCGGCAAGCAGTAGTCTCACCGTAAAATACGTGCCAGCTGTGAGTGAAAAAGCGGTGATCTCATTAATGAGTTACAATGGTGTTACTGTATTTGAAAAGGAAATGACACTGGATGGATTGACCGTCACTATTGATGTGAGCAATTTTCCTTCAGGTATGTATATGCTGTTCACGAAGTCGAAAGATTATAGTTTTTATACAAATGTAATGGTAGTCCATTAGTATATACTCCTCGCAATCCATTGCAATTTGCTGCTTGATAAAAACCAAAATGACAAGCGCAAAATGACTGTTATTTTACATAGAAAAATTATCGCTATATCCAAATAATTCCCTACTTTTACTAAGTTATGTTAAACTTTTGGTAGCCCCCCCGCTTATGAGACGTGAAAATCTGAACCGTGCATCCAACAAAACAGGTCTGCTAAAGAACATAAGAACTCAAAATATCCGTTAGAATGTAATATGACTACAACAGAATCATGTATCAGCATTTAATTTATCATTAGCCAAAGAGTCTCAATAGCCAATTTATTACTCCTGGTATTGTTTCTTTTTTTCCTTGCTGTTCTACACGTAGAACAGGTCAATATTATGTACTGATTGAATCGTGCCTGTAACGATATCAGGAGGGGTACTTTTCTGTAATAATGCCTGAAGATATTACCCTAAATATGTCCACCGTATACTCATGAAATGTTATGAAAAATGAAAAAGAAACTGCTTATTGAAATCATTGCGTCATTACTCGTCATATTGTTTTTGTACACCGGATTAAACAAGCTATTTGAGCATGCCACCTTCAGATACCAGTTGAGTATCTCGCCCTGGCCCCTGCTCGCAGCCTGGTCTGGTATTGTGTCCTGGGCACTGCCAATAGGTGAAGTATTGCTCGCAGCAATGTTCCTGATCACTGCATTTCGCATGACAGCTTTCATTGCCAGCGCTATCCTTTTTGCAGGATTCCTGGTCTACCTGGGTATATTGCTCAGTAGCGGTAGCCATCTGCCCTGCACCTGCGGAGGAATCATCAGCAGTATGAGCTGGAATGCACATGTGTGGTTTGATGCCGCATGCTTATTACTGTGCATTGCAGGCATTTACCTGGTGCATAATACATATCGAATTTTAAATCAGCATTAATACTAACAGCACAACATTTGTATCAAAAGCTCAACGACTAATTAAATCACATATGCCAAACTTTAACCTCGTAAACTAGAAACCAAAACAATGAAACACATCCGTCTTACTGCATTAGCAGCAGTATTCACCATTGTAACCATTAGCGCCACACAGGCAGCTAAATCTTTCAGGTCTCTCGTCTATTGGTATGACCCGTACACGTATGAATATCTGGGATCGACATTCGATAAAGATAATCCACCTACAGGTTGTAAAGGAAACGGAGCGCTGTGCGCTTACGCCTATTCATCTCCTGATCCTACTACTACATCCATAGCCCGTGCCTTCAAAGAGTGATGGTAAGCCCAATTCAGGGCTGCCCCGCCACCAGCAAAACGTTGCTACCGCCGGTAGCAACGTTTTGTGCTTCTACAGGAAGCGATTTCTCCACTAATCATTTCCGGCAACGATTGCGTAAATAAAATTCCCCTGATCTATTCTTTTGCCTAAACTTTTGTGTAGCTTGGCACCTATTAGTGTCAGTGAGACACCGAAGATGACAACTGCAGTTGTGTAATTTCCATGATTATGAGCGGCGTTTTTTTACTGTAGACTGGCCCATAAACCAATAGCAGACCGCGCCCTGCTATCCAATTTGAAAAATTGTATAAAATTCCATCAGGTATGAAAAAGTATGAATATCACCATCTCAGGGTAAGGTTCTCATTGTTGAATGTTACTACTACAAAATCGTAGTATAGCAATAGCTATACCGATCAAAGTTCTCACACGGGGATAAAACCGGGGACGCCACCCATTAAAATTGTGGGCCGTATGCCTGCTATAGACATACCACCATGCGCTGACTGTCCCTCATTGTATATGCCTTAAATAATGCGGGCAATGTTTAAAAATCTACCATGTATCCTGACAAGGATAACAGGATTGCTATTTCTATGTTCCACGGCCTTTGCACAGCAGAAAACCACACCTGCTATGCCGGCAAAAGAAATAATCTTAAAAGGGAAAATCTACGACGCAGATGAAAAATCCGGGCTACCCGGAGTAACAGTTCGCGTAAAAGTAGGCAACAAAGGAACAACTACTACTCCCAATGGATCGTACACATTGAAGGTTCATGAAAACTCTACCATCGTTATTTCCCTCATTGGTTACATCACCCAGGAAATCGCTGTCAACGGGCAGGAATCCATCGATGCTTTTCTTGAAAAAGACGTGAAATCCCTGAATGAAACCGTCGTCATCGGCTATGGTACGCAAAAGCGCGCAAACGTACTGGGCTCTGTTGCGGTAGTAAACACTGCCGAAGTAGAAGACCTGCCAGTAGCTAACCTGGCTACCGCCTTGCAAAACAGGGTGCCCGGTGTATCTATCAGCCAGTCGTCCGGCCGCCCCGGTTCCACTACCAACCTTACCATCCGTAACCCTGTTACCTGGGCTGCTACCGGCGCGTCTACCGATCCGCTCTATGTAATAGACGGGTTCCAGATGACAAAGGCAGACTTTGACAACCTGGATGCTACCATGGTGGAAAGTATTTCCTTTCTTAAAGACGCTGCTGCCTCTATCTACGGCGCCAGGGGGGCAAACGGTGTGGTACTGGTAAAAACCAGGATGGGCAAACCCGGTAAGCCCCGTATCAGCTACGCTGGTTCCTATGGCTTGTCCAACGCTACCTACATTCCTGAAATGCTTACCGGCTACGACCAGGCTGTCATGCTCAATAACAAGTATACTAGTCTAAAAGATGCCAACACTGCAAAATATTACACCGACGAGGAACTGACTTATCTCAAATCGCACAACTACAACTGGATTGATGATGTCTGGAAAAAATCACACCTTACCCGCCATACCATCAATGTAAGCGGTGGTAGCGAAAGGGTAACCTTTTTTACAGGTGCTAACTACTATAAAGAAGACGGAAACGTAGGCGATCTGTATAGCAATAAATACGGCGTTCGCCTGGGTATCAATGCCAAAATCGTCGATAACCTGACCGCTACGGTGTCCTTTGCTACTGACAACTCCATCGTCAACAGACCTACACCTAAAACCGTTCAATCAGGGCTCACTGAACAATCAGACCAGATGAGCGCTACTGTGAGTGCACTGTTGCTTACCCCGGGATGGGTGCCTATGTATATTGATGGTAAACCCGTGTACTCCTCTGTACCCGGCTGGAGCCCTTCAGAACTGGTGAAAACCGGTAGTTATGCCAGAACTAAATCGCAGGGGCAAACCATCAACGCCGCGCTGGATTATAAACTGCCAGCCGTCAAAGGCCTGGCCTTCCGCGTACAATACGGGCGCAATGCCCGCACTGACTTCGGCAAGGAATACTATGTACCCTACTACCTGTACAACTTTATCAGAGAAGGCGTGCACGTGACCAGCCAGAACGTGATCTTTACCAATCAAACCACCACTACCAACCCAACTACATTTATCAAGAATGGTAATGTGATGCTGGAGAATTACGGTGGTTCCAGCAACTATCAGTTGGATGAAATGATTACCTACGCCCGCACATTTGGTAAGCACGACGTTAACCTGCTGCTCGTAGCTGAACAGGCGGAATCACAGAGTGATGCATTCAATACCCGTCGTGAAACGGTCGTTATTCCGGGCATTGATGAACTGTTTGCCTTCAGCCAGGATAAATCTCTTTATGACAACGGTGGGTCTGCAGGTGAAACAGGTCGTGTGAGTTACCTGGGCCGTTTAAACTACGGTTTCTCAGAAAAATACCTGCTGGAAGCTACTTTCCGTGCAGATGCTTCTCCTAATTTCCCTAAAAACTCCCGCTGGGGCTACTTCCCATCCGTGGCGCTGGGTTGGAGAATATCCCAGGAGAAATGGTTCCATAGCAGTGTGAAGTTTATCGATGACCTGAAGATCCGCTTCCAGGTGGGGCTGACTGGTAACGATGCCGTGAAGAACTACCAATACAAGGAACGATATACCCAGACGACGGGTATGCTCTTCGGCAGCACTTACACCAGCGGTCTGAGTAACAATGATATTCCCAATGCACACATCACCTGGGAAAAGGCCCTCTACAAAAACCTGGGCTTTGATGGTACCTTCTTTAATTCAAAATTCAACTTCGCGATAGACCTGTGGCACCGTTACAACTACGATATGTTGCAACAGCCTACCAGCACAGTGCCTACTACCTTTGGCGGGGGCATTGCAGATCAGAATTATGGCAGACTGAAATCATGGGGGGCTGAAGCTTCCATTGGCTACAATGGTACCATCAATAAAGATTTCAAATACTTTGCCGCCATCAATTTTGGTCTGAGCGACAACAAGGTAATCCGCAAATACTATGGCGCTGGCGATACTGCCTGGAAAAATCCCATTGGCCGCAGAACAGACAATGGGATGGAAGGATATAAATCTACCGGCATTGTACGTACACAAAAAGATGCGGAAAACTTCCTGGCTGCACACCCCGGCTGGACGATTGATGGTAACCCGCTCATTGCAGGTTACATGAACTACGAAGACATCAACGGTGATGGTAAAATAGATGCCAACGATAAAACCCGTATCGCATCCCGAAGCAGCAGCATCTTTGGAATGGGCTTTAACCTTGGTGCCGGTTGGAGAGACCTGAAGCTGAGCTTTAATATCAGCCTGCAGGTAGGTGGTTACGAAGCATACGATAAAACAGCCAGAACACCACCTACAGAAAATGCCCGCGCACTTGGTATCTGGAAAGACTCATGGTCACCCACCAATACAAATGCAAAGTATCCGCTCATGAACTCACCGCTCATCAGCGAAGTATCTGACTTCTGGGTACGTAGTGCTACAGTCATGCGTGTGAACAACGCACAATTGTCTTACAGCCTGCCAAAAGCACTGTCAGCAAAATGGAAAATTCCTGAGCTGCGCATGTTCCTGACTGGTTCTAACCTGTGGGTGCTCATCAACCATCAGCCTTACAAAGATCCGGCTACAAACCTGGCAGTGGATTATCCGGCACTGCGTACCTACACATTTGGCCTGAACCTGAGTTTGTAAAATCAACAACTATGCAAAGTAAGATCAACTATATATACATCTTTCTCCTGCTGGGGCTTTGCTCCTGTTCCAAGATCCTGGATAAAACAGACCTTTCCGGTATTGATGAAATGACCTGGAATAACGAATCCACAGCTACCCTGTACCTGAACAGGCTCTATGACATAGCTATGCCTACATGGCCAAACCTGCAGGGATCAGGCACTGTGCCGATAGCTATTCACGACCTGGCAGACGATTATAATGGGGGTGATGCCAAGCTATGGTATGGTACACTCTCAGTAGATAATATTACGGACTTCTATGGTGGTAATGCATCTAACAATGCATGGGCATACATCCGCAAGATCAATATCCTGCTCACTGAAATAGAAAAAGGAAGCCTGGATATAGATACTAAAATCAAAATCAAGGCACAGGCATACTTTCTTCGTGGCTGGATCTACTTCCAGCTGGTGAAACTCTATGGGGGTGTTCCTTATCTGAACCACCCACAGGACTGGATCACAGAAAATCTGTATGTAAAGAGAAATAAAACTTCTGAATGTATAGATTCCATCGCGAGAGACTTTGATATGGCAGCAAAATGCCCTGCTAGCTGGGGAAGTGCTGACAGAGGTCGTATTACCAGGGGGGCTGCATTAGGTATCAAAGGCCGTATGCTGTTGTACTGGGCAAGTCCGCAGTTCAACCCAAACAATGATCAGTCCCGCTGGGAACGTGCATACCAGGCAAACAGAAATGCCTACGATACCCTGCTCATAGATGGCTATGCACTGTATTCAAGTTATGCTAACATATGGCTGGATGAAGGTTCAGGCAATAAAGAAGTAATTATGCTCCGTTCATTCGATGGTGCTAACAAAGCCAGTACGTTTGACGATGCTGCGCGTCCCTACTCAGAATCCAATGGGGGTGGAGGTTCATATCAACCTACTTTAGACCTGGTCAAAGCTTATCCTACCAAAGATGGTAAGGCCATCGATGATGCTACCTCCGGTTATGATTCTGTATACTACTGGAAAAACCGCGATCCCCGTTTTGATGCCACCATCGCTTACAATGGCTGTACATGGCCGCTGAGCAATAAAACTAACCGCAGACAATGGAATTATACAGGTATGACTGATGATAAAAGTAAACCTTGCGTAACTGGTTTTTATTGCCGCAAAAATTGTAATACTGCTACCATTAAGGATAATACCAAGCTGGGTAAAACTGACTGGATAGAACTGCGGCTGGGCGAAGTGATGCTCAACCTTGCAGAATGCGCCAATGCAACCGGCCGTACACAGGAAGCATACGATATGCTCATCGCTATCCGCAAAAGAGCTGGTATTAACCCGGGCACAGACAACATGTATGGTTTGCAGGCCGGCCTGTCGCAGGATGCCCTGCGCACAGTGATCCTGAATGAACGCCGTATAGAACTGGCATTCGAAGGCAAACGCTACGACGACCTGCGCCGCAATAAACTCTTTGACAAGCTGAATGGCACTACCAGGAAGATTCTCACAATTGCAGTAAAAGCACCTTACACCGTAGCCATGCTGGAAAAAACAGACGCCGAAGGCATCATGCTGCGGGATAAGCTGGATATCAATGGCGCTGACTATACTACTTATTTCACCGCAACAGTGGGTAACCTGGATACACAGCAGCCTATAAATTATCCTTCGAATTATTATTTTTACGGTATACCTACCACTAATATACAACGGAACCCATCGCTGGAACAGACACAAGGATGGAACAGCGGCACCTTTAATCCTTACGAATAATCTGAAATTAAATAACCGATGAAAAAGTATTTCATACTGGCAGCAATTTGTTTCGGGCATCATGCATTTGCTCAATATCCAACCATACCAAAAGCTGTACAGCAGGTAAGTGATTCCATGCTTGATGGTGCGAAGAAGCACGCCGACGACATGTGGCAGAAAGCATTACCCATTGTAACGCAGGAAGCACGCAATGGCAAACCTTACATTCCGTATGCTTCCCGGCCTACTGACCTGGCACAGGCAGGTATTCCCGCTTTTCCGGGAGCTGAAGGTGGCGGCGCATACACCTTTGGTGGTCGTGGCGGTAAAGTATATGTTGTAACCAGCCTGGCCGACAATGGACCCGGTACACTGCGCGAAGCCTGTGAGCAGGGTGGCGCACGTACTGTGGTATTCAACGTAGCCGGTATCATCCATTTGAAGACCCCCATTATCCTTCGGGCACCCTATATCACCATCGCCGGCCAGACAGCGCCTGGTGATGGTGTGTGTGTAGCAGGCGAAAGCTTCTGGATCGATACACATGATGTAGTGATCCGCTACATGCGCTTTCGCAGGGGCGAAACAACCGTGGGCCGTCGTGACGATGCCCTGGGTGGAAACCCTGTAGGCAATATCATCATCGACCACTGCTCTGCCAGCTGGGGCCTGGATGAAAACATCTCTCTGTACCGTCATATGTACAACCCGGGAGAAGGTTACCAGGAAGAAAAACTCCCGACTGTCAACATCACTATTCAGAACTGTATTTCCTCCGAGGCATTGGATACTTACAACCACGCTTTCGGTAGTACACTGGGTGGGGAAAACTGCGCTTTCATCCGAAACCTCTGGGCTTGCAATGCAGGACGTAACCCTTCAGTAGGTTGGTTCAGCGTGTTCAACTTTGTGAATAACGTGGTATTCAACTGGAAACATCGTACCGTAGACGGTGGTGATTACCGTTCACAATTCAATATCATCAATAACTATTTCAAACCCGGTCCTATCACACCCAGAGATGAGAATGTAGGCCATCGTATTATCAAGCCAGAATCCGGCCGCAGCAAACTGAAATACCAACAGTTTGGCAGAACCTATGTATCCGGTAATATCATGGAAGGCTATGATAACATCACCAAAAATAACTGGGATGGCGGTGTGCAGGTAGAAGACCTGGGCAATGCAGGTCAATACATGGCAGATATGAAAGTAGACCATCCGGCACCTATGCCTAAGATCACGATCCTTTCTGCGAACGATGCTTATCAGTATGTACTGGATAATGCGGGCGCTACCCTGCCTGTGCGTGACCCTGTAGATAAAAGAGTGATCGAACAGGTACGTACCGGCAAGATCTTTTACAAAGAGAATACTGAATCCAAAATCGGTAGTGAATATATCAAGCGCAGACTGGCACCGGATTCTTATAAACAAGGTATCATCTACGACATCGCACAGGTAGGTGGATATCCTGAATACAAAGGCAAACCTTACAAAGATTCCGATGGCGATGGTATGCCCGATGAGTGGGAAACCAAACATGGTCTGAATCCAAAAGATGCCAGCGATGCAACAAAAGACAAGAATGGGGATGGTTATACCAACATCGAAGATTTCCTGAATGATATCAAAGGTGATAAGAAACCTTATACCATGATCATCAATGAGCGTGTAGCAAAAATCGTATCCGCACTGGGAATAGAGGAGCCTGCTAAAAACGACCAGGTACAGGCTATCATTGCACAGCAATATATAGATATCAAAGACAACGAGGGTAAAAAAGATACGGCGCTCATGCATGAACTGCACCAGCGCTACCTGTCAAAACTTGCTTCCGTATTAACCACAGAACAGGTCACTAAAGTAAAAGACGGTATGACTTACAGTATACTGTCTGTCACTTACAATGCTTACCTGGATATGCTGCCTAACCTGACCCCTGCCCAACAGCAACAGATCATGACCTGGCTCATAGAAGCCCGTGAACATGCTATGGATGCAGGTACATCTGAACAAAAACATGCCGTGTTCGGTAAGTACAAGGGAAGGATCAATAACTATTTATCAGCATCCGGTATTGATATGAAAAAAGCGGAAGCAGACTGGAAGAAACGTAGGAATGAAAAATAAGCTTTTATGGACGCTGGCTTGTTGCCTGTCACTCACAGCAACAGCACAGCAAAAAATACCACCACCGGTATCGGTAGGTAAACAAGGGCGTTTGGTATATACACCAGACGCCTTGGGCAATCGTATACCTGACTATTCCTATTGTGGATATATGGCCGGGGATAGTACCATTCCGGATGTACCTGCACGTATAATAGTGCCGGTAGATGGCGATATACAGGCAGCGATCGATCAGGTGGCTGTAGCTGGTGGTGGAGCTGTGTTACTTGAAAAGGGCACCTACCAGGTATCTGGCACCTTACGCATAAATGCAGGTAATGTAGTACTGAGAGGTAGCGGACCTGGAACCATTTTGCTGGGAGCAGGTACAGATCGTGCGCCGCTGATCTGCATAGCAGGGGTGAATAACAAGCACTATGGTACTGCTGTGAATATTATCGATGCCTATGTACCAGTGAATGCTACGACTATTACTGTGGCGCAGGCCAGTTTTAAAGCAGGAGACAGGGTAGAAATCACCCGTCCCTGTACAAAAGCATGGATCGCACAATTAGGTACGGAGCATTTTGGCGGAGGCATTACGGCTTTAGGCTGGAAACCAAATGAGCGTGTAATTCACTGGGATCGCAAAGTGCTGGCAGTACATGGCAACCAGGTCACGCTCGATGCACCATTGACCACTGCACTGGATACCACTTACGGTATCTCTACCATTACGGCTTATCAATGGCCGGGCCAGATTACACATGTGGGTGTGGAAAACCTTCGTTGTATATCTGCTGTTGATGAAAAACGACCCAAAGATGAAGATCATCGCTGGATGGGCATTACCATCGAAAATGCGACAGATAGCTGGGTCAGACAGGTCTCATTCGAACATTTTGCCGGTTCAGCAGTTGCCATTTGGGAAACTGCCCGGCGTATAACAGTAGAAGATTGTATCTCATTAGCACCTGTGAGCGAAATAGGGGGGCAGCGCAGGAATACCTTTTTTACCGCCGGCCAGCAAACGCTTTTCCAGCGTATCTATGCACAATATGGCTATCACGATTTTGGAGTAGGCTATTGTGCAGCTGGTCCCAATGCATTTGTACAATGTGAATCCTGGATGCCCTTTAGCTACAGCGGTACATTAGATAGCTGGGCCTCCGGCGTATTGCTGGATAATGTACAGGTGACAGGGCAGGCATTGGGTTTCCCTGACAGGGGACAGGATGGACAGGGTGCGGGCTGGTCTGCAGCCAATAGCATGCTCTGGCAGTGTGCTGCTGCAAAAATAATCTGCCCTGCACCGCCGGGGGCTGTGAACTGGTCATTTGGTGCCTGGGCACAGTTTCAGGGCAATGGTTACTGGAATAGCTCCAATGAATATATCAATCCACGCAGCCTGTATTATGCACAGCTGGCAGATCGTTTGGGCACAGATGTATCAGACAGGGCACAATTGATGCCTGCTACCTCTGAAGCATCCAGCAGTCCTTCTCCGCAGCAGGCGGCTGAGCTGATTGCCCAGTCAAAAGAACCGGCATTGACCTTACAGGAATGGATTGCCCAAAGACCTGCTATTGCTGCCAATACAAAAGGAATCAAGGTAGGCCCGGGCAAAAAAGGCGAATGGATTGCTTACCCTCCTACACACGTTATACACATTCAAAACGGGAAAATTTTACAGGACAGGCAACTCCTCACCGGAGGTCGTCACGAAGAGCCGTGGTGGCGGGGAGGTATCCGTCCTGAAGATGCACAAGAAGCGGTGCCTGCATTGACACGTTTCGTCCCCGGCCGTACGGGCACTGGTTTTACAGACGACCTGGATAGTGTGGTCAACTGGATGGAGCGAAACAATATCATTGCCTTTGATCACAACTATGGCCTCTGGTACGAAAGAAGAAGAGACGACCATGAGCGGGTATTGCGCATAGACGGAGATGTGTGGCCGCCATTCTATGAACAACCTTTTGCTCGCAGTGGTGAAGGTACTGCCTGGGATGGTCTCAGCAAATATGATATCACAAAATACAACACCTGGTACTGGAACCGTTTACAGCAGTTTGCCTCCAAGGGCAAGGTCCTGATTCATGAAAACTACTTCCAGCACAATATCATCGAGGCGGGTGCCCACTATGCAGATTTCCCATGGCGCCCCGCAAACAATGTGAATAACACGGGTTTCCCGGAGCCACCGCCTTATGCCGGTGGCAAGCGTATCTTCATGGCAGCGCAGTTTTACGATACCACACATCCGGTGCGTCGTGCTTTGCATCAGGCTTATATTCGTCAGTGTATGGAGAATTTTAGCACCTACAGCAATGTGATACAGTTAATAGGTGCCGAATTCACCGGACCACTGCACTTTGTGCAGTTCTGGACCAATACTGTTGATGCGTATAAAAAAGAACACTCATCCATTTGCATAATAGGTCTCAGCACAACGAAGGATGTACAGGATTCCATTCTGCAAAATCCTGCCTACTCGCATGCCATTGACCTGATAGACATTCGCTACTGGCATTACCAGCAGGATGGTAAAACCTACGCACCACAGGGTGGTCAGAACCTGGCGCCCCGTCAGCATGCACGCCTGCTGAAACCTAAAAAGACCAGTGAAGAAATGGTGTACAAAGCAGTGCGGGAATACCGGGAAAAATATCCTGAGAAAGCAGTCATCTATTCGGCAGATAGCTACGATCGTTTTGGATGGGCGGTATTCATGGCCGGCGGTTCTCTGCCAGACATTCCTGTAATTGAAGTACCGGGCTTTCTAACCGCCGCTGCCGACATGCAACCTGTGGATCTGCCCGGTGTAATGGCGCTGAAAAATACAGCAAACGAATACATCATCTACTGTAATGCAGGTACAGAAATATCAGTAAACGCAGACGTAAAAGGCACTGCCCGCTGGATAGATGCGAAAGATGGACATCTGATCAGTAACAAAAAGATCAGTAGTTTTAAATTCCATAACCCACAACAGTCTCCCGCTGTGTTATGGATAAGCCGCAAATAGTTTAAGCATGAAATGGAATACACTGTTATACGTATTATTACTCCCGTTCTTCACCTACGGGCAAAGTAAAACACTGCCACTGAAGGTCTCAAAGGACGGGCACTTTTTCCAGACAGCTGATGGTCAGCCGTTCTTCTGGTTAGGAGATACCGGTTGGTTATTATTTACAAACCTGAATGAGGCAGAGGTGGACCATTACCTGGCAGACCGCCAGCAGAAGGGATTCAATGTGATACAGGTCATGTTGTTGCCGAAGCTGGCCGCAGTGAATCAAAGCGGAGATTCAGCACTGCTAAAAAACAATCTCGCTGCACCTCAGGAAAAGTACTTCGATTTCGTAGAAACTGTCGTTGACAAAGCTGCTGCCAAAGGAATTTACATGGCATTAGTTCCAATATGGGGTTCGCCTGTCAAAGAAGGGAAAGTCTCTGTAGCAGCGGCCACCACTTATGCACACTTCCTCGCTTCCCGCTTCCATGACAAGAAGAACATCATCTGGCTGAATGGTGGCGACATCAAAGGGAGTGACTCTTCCCGCGTATGGAATGCCATCGGCAATACCCTGCACAAAGAAGATTCCGTACACCTCATGACCTTTCACCCAAGAGGCCGTGCACAGTCTTCTGACTGGTTTCACAATGCAGTATGGCTGAATTTCAACATGTTCCAATCCGGCCACCAGCGCTATAATCAGGATACTACAGTAAAGAAATACGGGGAAGACAACTTCAGGTATGTACAGGCAGATTACAAACGCACCCCTGTAAAACCCGTATTGGATGGCGAACCATCATATGAAAGCATTCCACAGGGATTGCATGATCCGAAAGAACCTTACTGGTCTGACAAGGATGTACGGCGCTATGCTTACTGGTCTGTATTTGCCGGTGGCGCAGGCTTTACCTATGGTCATAATTCGGTGATGCAGTTTCACAAAGCAAAAGAGAAAGGGGTATATGGTGTGAGAGAAGTGTACACCGATGCGCTCAATGCGGCGGGAGCAGGCCAGATGAAATGGTTGAAGCAATTGTTGCTCTCCCGTTCCTACTTTGATCGTGTACCAGACCAGTCATTGCTGGCAAAGGACACCGGTACCAGGCACCAGCGTATTCTGGCTACCCGTGGCAAGACATATGCCTTCTATTACACTGCCACAGGTCGTAGCATTCCTGCACAGTTAGGCAAAATTGAAGCAGGCTATATCAAAGCATCGTGGTATGATCCTCGCACGGGATACACCTCCCGGATAGGCACATTTTCAAACAAAGGCGTAAAGGTATTTGATCCACCCGGTAAGGAAGAGGAAGGTAATGACTGGGTATTGATTTTAGACAGGTCTTGATAGAACTCAATTTTTTCCAGCCGGCTGCAAGCCAGTCTCTCTGTCGAAAATTTTATTGCCGAAGGCAATAAAATTTTCGACAGCTAATAAAAGATTCCACTTGTTATGAAACCTATTTACTTACTGCTAATATGCTGTATTGCCTGCCGCTCCGGAAAGAATGTGTACCTGTTCACATCTTTCCGGGAGCCCGGTCAGGACGGCCTTCATTTGCTATATAGCCACAACGGCTATAACTGGACTGACATCCCCGGATCTTTTCTCACACCCACGGTAGGTGGAAAGATCATGCGTGATCCCAGTATCCAACAAGGCCCTGATGGCACATTCCACCTGGTATGGACCAGCGCCTGGAAAGGCGATAAAGGCTTTGGTTATGCCAGCTCCAAAGACCTGGTCCACTGGTCAGCAGAACAATATATTCCCGTAATGGAGCATGAACCTACCGCTGTCAACGTTTGGGCGCCTGAGCTCTTTTATGATGATGAAAATAACCAGTTCCTCATCATCTGGAGTACCACTATTCCCAATCGTTTCCCAAAAGGAGCTGAAGAAGAAAACAACAACCATCGGCTGTATTACACCACTACCCGCGATTTCGTGACCTTTTCACCTGCAAAACTGTTCTTTGACCCTGGCTACAGCGTCATAGACGGCACCGTGGTCAAAGCAGCCAACCACAAATACGTACTGGTCGTAAAAGATAACACCCGCCCGGAAAGGGATATCAGGGTCGCCTTCAGCGAGCATGCTGCAGGCCCATATCAGGCCGTTTCAGCGCCTTTAACAGATAAACTGACTGAAGGGCCATCCGCTACCAAAGTGGGGCAGGAATGGCTTATTTATTACGATAACTATGGCACCCATCTTTACGGCGCAATAAAAACAATCGATTTCAAAAGCTTTACCGATATCTCAGCCAAGGTCTCACTGCCAACAGGACATAAGCACGGCACCATATTCAAAACCACGACAAAGGTCCTGAAAGGACTTTTAGCCCAAACCAAATAGTATGCGAGCATCCCTCACTATCCTCCTGACCATTTGTTGTGCGGTCACTTACGCACAAGACACCACACATCATCCGCCCGATTCCATGAAGGTGCGCGATCTGAATGAAACCGTTGTAATCGGGTATGGCGTTGTCAAAAAAAGAGACCTTACCGGCGCTGTCTACACCATCAAAAAAGATGTGATCATGCAGGCACCTGTAGCTAACCCACTGGAATCCCTGCAGGGCAGGGTACCCGGTATGGACATTACACGTAGCAGCGGCGTACCCGGTGCCAGCGCCGATGTACTCATCAGGGGCACCCGCTCCATTGCCGGCAGCAACGGCCCCCTGTACATCATCGATGGATTGCAGGGGGGCAGCATGTCTTACCTGAATCCTTCGGACATTGAAAGCGTGGAAGTATTAAAAGATGCCTCTGCCACCGCGATCTATGGCTCGCAGGGTGCTAATGGAGTAGTCATCATCACCACTAAAAAAGGAAAACCCGGCAAGGCAAAAGTTTCCTACAACGGTTACTATGGTACAAACGGGTATACCCAATATCCGCCGCCCCGCCTGGGCGAAAGCTACCTGCAGCTCAGAAGGGAAGCCTGGAGAGCTACTCTCAACGCCGGCGAAACCTTACCTGGCGATGCCACCATCTTTGCCAACCAGGGCGAATACGATGCTATTCAGAAAGGACAGTGGGTCAATTGGGTAGACCTGCTCCTGCACAACAGTACCCAGCAAAGTCATTCCGTATCCGTAAGCGGCGGTACTGACAAAACTAAAGCCTTTATGTCTTTCGGCTACTACAGGGAAAACGGCGCCCTGAAGTATACCAATCTTACCCGCTATTCAGTCAGGTTGAACCTGGACCAGGAAATTTCCCGTTTTGTCAAAGCCGGTATCCAGAGCCAGATCAATTATACGACCCTCAATAAACGGAAGGACCCTATGAGTGTAGCCTTGTCTACCACACCGCTGGGCGTACCTTACGATGCAAATGGTAATGTAAACGTCTACCCGGTAGCAGGGAATACAAACACCATTTCCCCCCTTACAGACGACCGAGGGCCGGAAGTAGCCACCGATCAGACCATTGGCACGACGGTGTTCATGAATGGTTACCTGGACCTCACACCCATCAAAGGGCTGACTTTCCGATCCAATTTTGGCACCTTCATCAGCTTTAACAGGGATGGTATCTTCCAGGCAGCTACCTCGCTGAACAGGGCGAGTGATGCCACCAGTTATACAGAAATAACCAATGGTAATACCCGCTTCTACAACTGGGACAATGTGCTCACCTACAAACTGGATAAAGGCGATCATGCCATCACCATCACTGCCCTGAGCACCTATACCCACAAGGATGCTGATACCAGCACGGGGTCAGGGGTGAAGCAGGTACTGGGCACACAATTGTTTTATAACCTGAATGCAACAGAGGCTACCAGCAGAAAATTGCTGTCTACCTACAAAGGTTCAGCGACCATGTCATTTGCAGGCAGAATCAATTATAGCTACAAAGGCCGCTACCTGTTTCAGCTCAGTGAAAGAGTGGATGGCGCCTCCCGGTTGGCCGTAGGACATAAGTGGGCTGGATTCCCTTCTGTCTCCGCGGGATGGCGGGTAAGCGATGAAGCATTCATGCGCAATGCGCGCAATATCGATGAGCTGAAACTAAGGGTCACATACGGAATAGCAGGCAACTCAGGCATCGCTGAATATGGTACCCAGTCAGGTCTCACACAGGCAAATAATATCTCTTTCGGAGAGGTGCCTGCTTCCGGTTATATCTTTAATTCCATTATCGGGAATACCAATCTTGGTTGGGAGCTTTCTGCCACTACAAACGTAGGGTTGGATATGTCATTTTTCAACAGTCGTATCAATGCCACCATCGATGCGTACAATACCAAAACCACCAAATTGCTGCTGCTCAGAAGTCTGCCTGTATCAACGGGAGTGACATCTGTATACCAGAATATTGGCGCTACCAACAACAAGGGAATAGAGATCGCATTGAACACGGTGAATATTGCTCACAAGCATTTCAGGTGGACATCCACTATCACCTTCACGACAAACAGGGAAAGGATCAGGAGCCTGGTAGGGGGCAAAGATGTAATCGACAAAGAAACAAATTCACTGTTGCAGGGCCACCCGGTTAAATCATTCTATACCTACCAGAAACTGGGCATCTGGCAGACAGACGAAGCGGATAAAGCCGCTGCACTCACTTTGGGTGGTACACCTTTCAAACCCGGCACCATCAAGGTGGCAGACCTGAACCACGATAGTGTCATTAATGATGCCGACCGCAAATACTTAGGTTCTTCTGTTCCTAAGTGGTCTGTCGGCTGGCAACATACATTTACCTACCGTGCTTTTGACCTGGGCATTTTTGTTTACGCCCGCTGGGGTCAGATGATCTATGGTGAGTTCCTGGGTCGCTATAATGCCAGTGGCGAAGGTGGCGGACCTGCATTCGTGAACTACTGGACTCCTGAAAACCCGACAAATGATTATCCCCGCCCCAGGAAAGGTACCAAGTTCGGCGACTACGCAGGTTATCAGTCTATGCTCTACATAGACGGGTCTTATTTCAAACTGAAAAATATCACACTGGGCTACACATTGCCACGTGCAGTCAGTAGCAGGCTCTCTATCGAAAACCTGCGTGTATATGCGACTGCTGCCAATATTTTCACAAAGGCACGTAGTCACCTGCTGAAATATTATGATCCGGAAAGAGGTGGCGCTGAATCATCTCCTTTGAGCAAACAGGTAGTAGTAGGATTAAATGTGGATTTCTAAACCCAAACAAATGAAAAACTATTTTCTCATCATATTAATGCTCTCAGGTGCGACAGCCTGTAGCCTCGATGAATATAATCCTTCGGGCATTACTGCCGATGCCATCTGGTCCAGCCCGGAAGGGTTTGCCACAGTAGTAAATTCCGCCTATTCAGAACAACGTGCCTGGTATGGAAAAGACAATGGAGAATGGATGGGCGAAATGGGCACAGACCTCTGGTTCAATGCACAGCGCGCTAATTATGCCAATGAGCTGATGCGCTATGAGAACTTTATTCCCAGCAAAGGTAATCCCAACATCGCTACCTGGAAGAACATGTATACCGCCATCAATATCTGTAATGCAGGTATCAACCGTATTGACAATGCCGGGTTTACAGATACGGTGATGCGCAATCAGCGGTTAGGAGAGTTGCGCTACCTCCGCGCATTCTATTACTACCATGTAGTAGAACAGTGGGGTGGTGTAATCCTGTCTACTACAGAAACAAACGATGCGATCGTGACAGCAACCCGCAGCGATGTCAAAGACTTTTACAAACTCATTCTCAGTGACCTGGAATATGCAGCAAAGCACCTGCCCCTGAGCTATGGTGCAGAATACAGCCGGGCTACTCAAAAATCTGCGCTTGCCATGCTGGCACGTGCCAACCTTGCCTGTGCTTATTATTATACTGGTGGTGAACAGCAGGAATATTTCAAAAAAGCCAAAGCTGCCGTAGATGAGATCATCGCCCGCAAAAGTGAATTTGGTGTAGCACTGTGGGATAATTATGGAGATGTTTTCAATCCTAAAAACAATAAGCAGAACAAAGAGGCGCTGTACACCATCAGTAACTCACTGACATACACACTGGATTATGACCAGAATGCGAACCGCCTGCACATGTGGTTCCTCACCACTTATAGTTCTAAGCCCGGTTTACAGCAAAGTATGGATTATGGCAGGGATGGTACACGTTATTTTATGCCTACCCGTGCGCTGCTGGACTTCTTTGACGATGAAAAAGACAGCCGCTTTGATGGTTCATTTCAAACAGTGTGGATCTGCAACAAAGCCTATACCTGGACAGAAGCAGATGTAAAAAACTATGGCAAAGACCCATCACTGGTAGGGCATACCATGGTGGTAGGCGTGGATACGGCAATGTACATCACCAGGCACTCAGTACCTGACAAAAGTACCCGCCCTTACCTGGTGATAGACAGGGATAGTGTATATAATACGAATGGAACTATCAGGGTAGGAAATGACTATGTACCACTCAAGAAGTTCATGGACCCCATCACCCGTTCGGCTGCCAATGCACAACCCGGTTTTCTGGACATATTAGTCATCCGCCTGGCAGAGATGTACCTCATTGGTGCGGAAGCTGCTCTTCAGCTGGGAGATAATAGCGCCGCTGCTGCTTACATCAATGTATTAAGAACAAGAGCTGCTAAGAAAACACCTGTCGATTACACAGCTGCTATGCAGATCTCTGCCAGTGATGTGACCCTCGATTTCATTCTCGATGAAAGAGCGAGAGAACTGGCGGGCGAGCATGTTCGCTGGTTCGACCTGAAACGTACGGGTAAGCTGGTAGAACGTATTCATACCTACAACCCGGATGTAACACAGGTACAGGAATACCATCGGCTACGCCCTGTGCCGCAGACACAGATAGATGCACTAACGAACGGAGCTGAATTCGGGCAGAACCCCGGCTATTAAAATAAAATGATTATGAGGATACTGATCGCGCTTTTATTATGTACCATGAGTGTACTGGCACAGGATAAAGTACATTATTCCGGTAGTACACTGGTGAATGTTGATTATCACCATGGGCAGTTGCAACTTGCTACTGGTGTGCACAACATACAGGTGATGCGGGCCAACCGTAGCAATGGTGGCTGGACCTACAACCATGCCCCTATGCTGGCTTACTGGAATAACCAGTTCTACCTGGAATACCTGAGCGATAGTATCGGCGAAAGTGTACCGCCAGGTCGTACGCTGCTCCTCACTTCCAGCGATGGACAGACCTGGTCCGAACCATTGGTTATTTTCCCCACCTATAAGATCCCGGATGGTACTTCGAAAGAAGGCCATCCTGGGGTCGCTCGTAACCTGTATGCGGTGATGCACCAGCGCATGGGTTTTTATGTATCTAAGAGCAATCACCTGTTGGTATTAGGTTACTACGGTATTTGCCTGGATGCAAAAGATGATCCTAACGACGGTAAGGGAATAGGCAGGGTGGTAAGAGAAATACTGCCTGATGGTAAATACGGCCCTATCTATTTTCTGCATTATAACAAAGCCTGGAATGCAGGCAACACCTCTTATCCCTTTTATACTACCAGCAAAGACAAAGCATTTATTGCTGCCTGCAATGAGTTGATGGCCACGCCACTCATGATGATGCAGTGGAATGAAGAAGCCGACAGAGATGATCCGTTAATCCCTTTACAAAAAAATTACAAGGCTTTCTGTTATTATCATCTTCCCAATCATGATGTGGTTGGGTTGTGGAAAAATGCGCTCTCTGCTATCAGTAAAGATGAAGGCAAAACATGGTCTGCAGTAGCCCGTGCCCCCGGTTTTGTAAATAGTAATGCAAAGATATGGGGACAACGTACCTCAGACGGCCGATACGTGACCGTATACAACCCTTCTGAATACAGGTGGCCGCTGGCGGTATCTGTCAGCGATGATGGCCTCGACTATAAAAACTTATTGCTGGTAAATGGTGAGGTGCCACCCATGCGTTATGGCGGCAATTATAAGTCCTATGGCCCCCAATATGTACGGGGTATAGAAGAAGGCAATGGAACACCCAAAGATGGAAAGGTATGGGTGACCTACAGTATGAATAAGGAAGATATCTGGGTGGCGGGCATCCCCGTACCCATTACAACAAATGCTTCAGATGAATGGAATACCTATAGTCCGCTATGGGCATCGGTAAAAATCGACGGCGATCATCTTACACTTGAAGACAAAGATCCGTTCGATTATGCAAAAGCAGAAAAGGTGATCACACCCGCATCACAATTGGAAATATCTTTCACTGTCACACCCAAACAAAATAATTATGGCCAGTTGCAAATTGAACTGGTAGATAAAAAAAGTACACCCGGTGTCCGGCTTATCTTTGATGCAGACAGTACCCTGAAAGCCAAGGTGGGCGCACGCTACAAGAACTTCCTGAAATATGTACCCGATTCAGTATATCAGATTCGTCTTACTGTCAATACCACCAACCGTTTCTACACGGTAAATGTAAATGGCAAAGATGTATTGACCAGCCTGAGTTTTGCACCGATAGACGCAGTGGCCCGAATTGTATTCCGTACCGGGGAACCCCGTCATTTTCCGGATGCAGATACGCCTGCCGATGTGGATACGGACCTTCCCAATGGAAACGCCGCGGATCCTTATACCGCCATCTATCATATCCAGTCACTTAAAACGAAAGTATTGTAATGCATGCATTATTCCTCATATTATTGTTCCATCTGCGTTGCGAAACGCTGGAGAACCCTGTTGGTATAGACATCACGCAGCCGCGCATGAGCTGGGAAATAGGTGGGCAGGAGCATGCGGTAGTGCAAACCGCTTACCAGATACTGGTAGCATCTACGCCGGAAAAGTTGGCTGAGAATGAAGGCGATCTCTGGAACTCAGGGAAAGTGATTAGTAATCAATCTATCCAGATTGCCTACAATGGCAGCACCCTGAAAAGCAGGCAGGGTTGCTATTGGAAAGTAAAAGTCTGGACAAACAAAGGCGAAAGTGAATGGAGCAAACCGGCCCACTGGAGTATGGGATTATTACATTCTGCTGACTGGAAAGGCAAATGGATTGGAGTGGATACTTCCTTTGCCTGGGATAGTGCACATACCCAGTTTTCAAGGCTCTCTGCCCGTTATTACCGAAAGGATTTCACTTGTCAGCAACCCATAAAGAAAGCCACCTTATATATCGCCGGTCCCGGTCTGTATGAAGGCTTTATGAATGGCAGTCGTATAGGTACACAGGTCTTAGCGCAATCACCTACTGATTATAGAAAGACTGTGCGATACAATACTTATGATGTAACTAACCTTATGCACAAAGGTGATAATACGATTGGCGTAACCCTGGGTAATGGCCGTTATTTCACCATGCGCCAGAATTACAAGCCTGCCAAAATAAACACCTTCGGGTATCCCCGGTTATTGCTACAATTAGAATTGGAATATGAAAATGGCAAAAAGCAAATCATTGCCAGTGATAAAAGCTGGCAGTTAACAGCAGATGGACCTATTCGTACCAACAACGAATACGATGGGGAGGAGTACGATGCCAGAAAGGAAATGTACGGATGGAATACACCCGCATTCAAGGCGCATAACTGGCAGCCGGTGGATATCGTACCTGCACCCGGTGGAAAACTCAGGGCACAGTTAAATGAACCACAACGCATCACCGGCACCATAAAACCCATATCAATAAAACCCTTAAAAGATAAATGGATCGTTGATATGGGGCAGAACTTTGCCGGTTGGTTACAAATAAAAGTACAGGGCCAGCGGGGCCGGCAGGTAACTATGCGCTTTGCAGAGAGCCTGCAAAAAGACGGAAGTCTGCACGTCGCTAACCTCCGCGATGCCAGGGTCACTGATATTTATACCCTCAAAGGGGAAGGCATTGAAACATGGCATCCTACCTTTGTATACCATGGCTTCCGCTATGTAGAGATCAGTGGCATCCTTCCTGACGACATAGAAGGGCAGGTGGTCAATGATGACCTTACCACCATTGGCACATTTGAAACTTCTGATCCCACAATCAATAAAATTTACCAAAATGCGGTATGGGGTATTCGTTCCAACTACAAAGGTATGCCGGTAGACTGTCCGCAGCGCAATGAAAGAATGCCCTGGTTAGGAGACCGGGCAACTGGCGCCTTAGGAGAAAGCTTCATCTTTGACAATAGTAAGCTATATGCAAAGTGGCTGGATGATATTGAAGATGCACAAACCGAAGCCGGTGCAATCCCTGACGTAGCACCTGCCTACTGGCGATATTATTCTGATAATATGACCTGGCCTGCTGCTTATATTCTCATTGCTGGTTATCTCTACGATCAGTTTGGTGATGTAGCACCCATGCGTAAACATTACCCGTCTATGAAGCGATGGCTCACCTATATGCGTGAAAAGTACTTCGTAGATGGCATCATGACGAAAGATAAATACGGAGACTGGTGCGCCCCTAAACCAACAGATGGCAGGCTGATAGCTACCGCTATGTATTATCGCCTGCTCACTATCATGGATACCTTTGCAGGCATTCTACACATGGAAGCTGACCAGGCTTTGTTTGCACAACAGGCTGCCCGGGTAAAACAATCATTCAATCAGCACTTTGGTAACAGCAACAATACGCTCACCGCCAATCTGCTGCCCCTGTACTTCGGTATGGTCCCTGAAAATGAACGGCAACAGGTATTTAAAAACATAGTCGATACCATTCATCAGAATGGGGATCACCTCTCCACAGGTGTAATCGGTACGCAATTCCTGATGCGTGGCCTTACAGAAAATGGTCGTCCTGATCTGGCTTATCTCATTGCTGCAGACAGGGATTATCCCGGCTGGGGTTATATGATCAACCAGGGCGCTACGACCATATGGGAATTGTGGAATGGGGATAAAGCTGCGCCTAACATGAACTCGCAAAATCATATCATGCTTCTGGGTGACCTGATCGCCTGGTTCTATCAAAGCCTTGCTGGTATAAAAGGAGAAAACGGGTTCAAACACATTATAATGAATCCGCAACCCGTACCGGGGCTGGAAGAAGTGAACGCCAGTTATCAATCCATGTATGGCCTTGTTCGTTCACACTGGAAAAAAACGTTTGAAGCTTTTGACTGGCAAATCACTACTCCTGCAAATACAACTGCTACTATCTATCTGCCTGCCAATGACCAGCGGCAAATAAGTGGTTTAGGTAATGATGCAAAATTCATCAAAACTGAAAATAACCAGATCGTATTCGAAATAGGTGCTGGTGATTACAATATCCACATATCACAACCAGATCGATGGAAAAAAGGAATAGTCGTAGATGAAGACATCTTCACCACTGCACCCTTTCCTGAATCACATGCTGCTACCATTGCTGAAACCAGCAATGGTCTTGTCGCTGCATGGTTTGGTGGTACCAAAGAAAGAAACCCGGATGTAGGCATCTGGATCAGTCGTCAGGTGGCCGGAAAATGGACGGCGCCTGTAGAAGTGGCGAATGGTATACAAAATGATACATTACGCTACGCCTGCTGGAACCCCGTATTGTTCCAGGTGCCGGGTGGCGATTTATTGCTCTTTTACAAAGTAGGTCCCAATGTAGGAGGTTGGAAAGGATACATGAAAACCTCTAAAGATGGTGGTATCAGCTGGTCCACTGCCAGGCAATTACCCGATGGTTTCTTAGGCCCTGTAAAGAATAAACCCATCTTATTAGCAGGTGGAAAACTCCTTTGCCCAGGTAGTACAGAAGGGCATGGCTGGAACATTCATTTTGAAATCACCTCCGATACCGGCAAAACCTGGACGATGATTGGGCCTTTGCAAAAAGACAGTACCATCAATGCGATTCAACCCAGCATTTTGCAATATGGTAATGGAAAAATGCAGATCCTTTGCCGCAATAAAGGTGGTAATATCGTGCAATCATGGTCACAGGATAGTGGCAAAACCTGGTCACCGCTTTCATTAAACACCTTACCTAATAATAATTCCGGCACAGATGCTGTCACATTGCAGGATGGCCGGCAGCTGATTGTGTATAACCATGTCAGTACACCAAAAGGCGCCGGCAAAGGTAAGCGTACACCACTGAATGTTTCACTGAGCAAAGATGGTATTCACTGGTCGGCGGCATTGGTACTGGAAGATTCACCTGTGAGCCAATACTCTTATCCCGCAGTCATCCAGTCAGCAGACGGATATATTCACATTGTATACACATGGCGCCGGCAAAGGATCAGGTATGTGAAGATTGATCCCCGGCAGCTGGAACTCACACCCATAAACAACGATATATGGAAAACAGCAGACGCAGGTTTATAGTGCAATCAGCATTACTCGCGGCAGGAGCGCTTATGCCACATTCGCTTGTAGCAAGGATCTTAGCACCACGGTCACTTGCAGCAGGAGACTTTGCCACACGTTCACTCACTGAAGGAGAAGCTATGCCCCATTCACTCGTTGCAGGAGAGTTTATGCCTGATTCACTCGCAGGCATGTGGAAAGAACCCCGTTATCGCATCGCTGTATGTGACTGGATGATCCTGAAACGCCAGAAACTGGGGGCTTTTCAGTTGACCAAAGAAATAGGTGCCGACGGACTGGAACTCGATATGGGCGGCCTGGGAGACCGTCCTGCATTTGATAATAAACTCCGGGATGCCGCCACCCGCCAGCAATTCCTGGACAAAGCCAAAGAACTGAATATTGCCATCAGCTCAATCGCCATGTCTGGTTTCTATGCACAATCCTTTGCAGAAAGAACAGAAACGCCGGACCTGGTGCAGGACTGTATCGATACTATGGTAGCAATGAAAGTAAAGATCGCCTTTTTGCCACTGGGTGTAAAAGGTGATCTGATACAGCATCCTGAATTACGCCCACAAATCGTGCAGCGGCTCAAAGAAGCAGGTGCAAAGGCAAAAAAGGCGGGTGTGATCATCGGTATAGAAACCGCACTGTCAGCTGCTGAAGAGGTAAAGTTACTGGACGAAATTAATTCAAAACATATCCGGAGTTACTTCAACTTCTCTAATGCAATCAAAGAAGGGCGGGACTTACAACAGGAACTACGTACCCTGGGCCGGCAGCGCATCTGCCAGATTCATTGTACCAATGCAGATGGCGTATGGTTGGAGAAGGATCCTAAAATCAATATGCCTGCCGTAAAGAAAACATTGGACGATATGGGCTGGAGTGGCTGGTTAGTGATAGAGCGCTCCCGCGATGCAAACGACCCTAAGAATGTAAAAAAGAACTTTAGCGCAAATGCTGCTTACCTGAAATCGATATTCCATGCGTAGGATACTTATTTGTTTCCTTTTATTATTGAACATTACCTTACATGCACAACAGAATGCCAAACCATGGGTGTTCTGGTACTGGATGTATGCAGCTGTGTCTCAACCCGGTATCCATGCAGACCTGGTAGCCATGAAAGAAGCGGGCTTAGGAGGTGCTTACCTCATGCCCATCAATGGCAAAACGACTTATACGCCTGTAGCAGAACAACTGACGCCTGCCTGGTGGGACCTTGTTCATTATGCTTCTCAGCAGGCAGATAGCCTCGGGTTGCAATTGGGCATGCACTTTTGTGATGGATTTGCAGTAGGAGGGGGGCCCTGGATTACACCTGCCCTCAGCATGCAAAAAGTAGTGTGGACAACTACAGCGGTCAATGGGAATTTCAATGGCACCTTACCACAACCTACTACGAACGAAGGCTATTATGAAGACATTGCAGTACTGGCTTTTCCTTTTATCAAAGATGACAAATCCAGCCCGGTAGTGACTACGAGCCTTCCCAATGTAAATGCACAAATACTGGCCAGCAAAGAGAATAAAGAAAATATAAAAAGTACGGATCCCTGCTGGATTCAATATACTTACGCCGCGCCATTCACCTGTCGCTCCATCACTATCCGTGGCAATAACTACCAGGCACAGCGCCTGAAGTTGTCTGTGAGTGACGATGGCACACACTTTCACGAAGTGTTGCAAATGACAGCTCCCCGTCATGGCTGGCTGGATTCAGATGCAGATCACACATATTCCATTCCGGTGACAACCAGTCGTTACTTCCGTTTTGATTACAATAAGGTAGGTTCAGAACCCGGTGCAGAAGATCTGGACAATGCTAAGTGGAAACAGAGTTTGAAGATTACAGGGATTCATTTATCCAACCAGCCACGCATTGACCAATATGAAGGGAAGAGTGGTGCCGTTTGGCGGATCAGCAACACGGTTACTAATACAGATCAGACTATTACCAATAGCAATCATGCCAATACAGATCTGGCAATTGCCCAGGATCAGATTATTGATCTGACAGCTAAAATTGATTCTCATGGCCATCTTCAATGGAAAGCGCCGAGGGGCGACTGGACCATCCTGCGTATAGGTCATACTTCCACCGGGCATAAGAATGTAACAGGTGGCGCGGGTGCCGGATTGGAATGTGATAAATTCAACCCCGCCGCAGTACGCTTGCAATTCGATCATTGGTATGGGGAGGCGCTTAAGCGGGCCAGATTAAGTGTATTGCATGTGGATAGCTGGGAATGTGGCAGTCAAAACTGGTCACCCATATTCAGAGATGCTTTCAAAAAGCAACATGGTTATGACCTGGTAAAATGGTTGCCTGCAATGGCAGGTATTCCTGTGAATAACAGTGCTGCCTCAGAGCGATTCTTGTTAGATATTCGTCGTACAATCAATAACTTAATTCAGGTTAATTTCTACGACACTTTAAGTGCATTAGCCCATGCCAATGGGGTTGCTTTCAGCGCAGAAAGTACCGCGCCTATGATCACGGGAGATGGTATGGAGCATTACCATGCAGTCGATTATCCGATGGGTGAATTCTGGCTTCGCAGCCCGACCCACGATAAGCCCAATGATATGCTGGACGCTATTTCAGGCGCACATGTGTATGATAAACAAATCATTCAGGCAGAAGCATTTACAGAACTGCGTAATAACTGGGACGAATATCCTGGTATGTTGAAAACAGGTATAGATCGCAACTTTGCATTAGGTATCAATAAGTTAGTCTTTCATGTATTTGCACACAACCCGTGGATGGATAAAAAGCCGGGAATGACCCTGAATGGGATCGGCCTTTATTTTCAACGTGATCAGACCTGGTGGCCCTATGTATCAGCAATGGTGAATTATGTGACTCGCTGCCAATACTTATTACAACAGGGAAAGCCGGTTGTGGATATTGGTGTGTATACGGGCGATAATCTACCTAAAAGAGCTGTTTTGCCAGAGCGCCTGGTACCCTTATTACCAGGGTTATTTGGGGATAGTACTGTACAAAGGGAAAAAAGAAGGTTGGCAAATGTAGGCGAACCTACAAGAGAAATGCCTGCCGGTGTCACTGCCAGTGCGAATATTTCTAAAGCAGAAGACTGGATAGATCCTTTGCATGGATATGCTTATGACTCTTATAATAAGTTAAGTGACAGTACCAGGTACCGCGTGTCGCTCAGGCTCACAGATACTTTAAAGCACATTCATATTCCTCCTGATTTCATTTCAGGAGAACCTGGTATTGCATGGACACATCGTTCAGCACCTGATAAGGAGATCTATTTTGTTTCTAATCAACAGGAAAAGGAGCGCCACCTGCAATTATCTTTCCGGGTGCAAAATAAAATACCTGTATTATACGATGCTGTGAATGATGCTTATCTACAACCGGAAGCGTGGAAAGCCAATGCTAACCGAACAGAATTGGCATTGTCACTTCCTCCAAACGGCTCTATGTTTGTTTTATTCACAGACAAGCCCATGGAAAATGTGCATAAACAAACAAATTATGCACCCTTCCAGACATTAGATAATCCATGGAAGGTAAGCTTTGCGCCCAACGATACTGTATTATTTGAAAAACTCACTGATTGGAGTCAGCACGCATCAGCGAAAATTAAATACTTCTCGGGTACTGCTCATTATATCCAAAATATTCAACTACCTGATCCTCCACCTACGATCCTGTTAGATGCCGGCAATATCGCCAATATTGCCGCTGTAAAGGTCAATGATATTGACTGTGGTATCATCTGGACACCGCCTTATAGCGTGGATATTTCTAAAGCCATACATCCCGGGCTCAATAAGATAGATATTGCTGTCACTAATACCTGGGCAAACCGCATTATCGGTGACAGAACTCAACCTAAAGAAACCTATAGTATTTTTTCAGATAAGCAAGCCGGTAATCACTTGCTGCCCGCAGGTTTATTAGGTCCTGTAAAACTGCTTACTGATTATCAGGTAGCAGATACGGTGATGGAACGCGTATACAACGAAGTCAAAACACCTTACAAATACGGCCTTGTGATGGTGCCTGCGAATGATACGCTCAAAATGGACTGTCCCGGCATCTTCAGGAAAAACAACCTGTGGTACATGGTCTACATCGTCTTTGATGGGCGTGGTTACGAAACCTGGCTGGCCAAAAGTAAAGATCTGCTGAACTGGCAAACCCTTGGAAAAATGATGTCCTTCTCTGACAGTACTACCTGGGATGCAAATCAGAAAGCTGGCTATACCGCACTGCAGAACTATAAATGGGGCGGTAATTATGAATGGACACCCTATAAAGGGAAACATTGGTTATCTTACTTTGGTGGTGTAAGTACAGGATATGAAGCCGGGTTGTTATCTATTGGTATTGCTTACACAGACAAAGATATTACTAAACCACATGAATGGCGGCGACTCCCAAAACCAGTTTTGAAAGCTACTGATACAGATGCCGGTTGGTGGGAAAATAACACCATTTACAAAAGTTCCATCATTCGTGATGGTAAAAAACTAACCGGTCACTCCTTCGTGATGTATTACAATGCAAAAGGAGATAGTCTGAAACCAAAACGGGGTAAAGAACGTATTGGTATGGCGGTATCTGACGATATGGAGCATTGGTCACGCTGGGGCAAAGATCCTTTACTGGATCATTATACAGGTATTACAGGTGATGCGGTTATACAGCAAATGGATAGTCTCTATGTGATGTTCTATTATGGCGCATTCTGGAAAGACAAACCGAAAGAAGCGTTTAACCGTTTTGCCTGCTCGTACGATCTTGTGCATTGGACAGACTGGAAAGGGCCTGACCTGATTAATTCTTCTGAATCCTACGATGACCTGTTTGCACATAAATCTTTTGTTGTGAAATGGAAGGGTGTAGTATATCATTTTTATTGTGCGGTAGACAAAGCAGGGCATAGAGGCATTGCGGTGGCTACGTCAGTAGATAAAGGGAAAAGTAAACTGAATTACTAAATTGAATCCGTAAACGGATTGCTGGAATGAATTCTTAAATAAATTCTTTGTTGATTCTTAATTGGTTTTTATCATGATCCGGATCTTTCTCATCAGCATATGTTTAGGTTTCATATTTCCAGCCAGCGCGCAGCAACTATTTGACGATGACTGGCTGTTTTACAGAGGGAATGCACAAGGCGCGGAAAATCCCGCATTCAATGATGAAGCATGGAGAAAAGTAGACCTGCCACATGATTGGAGTATAGAAGACCTTCCCTGTACAAACTCTCCCTTTAGCCCTGCAGCAATCAGCCAGGTAAGTGGTGGTTTTACCACCGGTGGTACCGGTTGGTATCGCAAACATTTCACGGTTGCTTCAAATCAAAAACCTATTATCCTGCAATTTGATGGAGTTTACATGAATGCGACCGTATGGCTCAATGGTAAAAAACTAGGTAAACATCCTTACGGTTACACCACGTTTAGTTTTGATATCACTGATCAGGTCATTCCGGGAAAAGAGAATGTCTTAGCTGTACTTGTACGAAATGAAGGAGAAAACAGCCGTTGGTATGCCGGATCAGGTATTTACAGGCATGTATGGTTAAAAAGTAATCAATACAAGATTGCTATCACTACGCCAGTTGTAAATAGGAATTTGGCTACTGTTGCTATTTATACAGAGAAACCAGGTACTACCCGTATTTACAATCAAAAAGGAATACTGGTTACAACACCAATTACGGCTACTAACTCATCAAAATCTAATTCTAATTCATCTAACTTATTTAACTCATCCAATTCAGTCAACTCATCTAGTTCAGTCAATTCTTCTAACTCTTCTGCACTTTCTACCAATCAGCAATTCCAAATCTCCACCCCCTCCCTCTGGTCCGTAGACACCCCCAACCTATACACCGCCGTCACCATTATCGACAGCGACACAATAAAAACAACCTTCGGCATCCGCACATTCACCGCCGATGCCATAAACGGCGCCCGCCTGAATGACCTCCCCATCAAACTAAAAGGTGGCTGCGTCCATCACGACAATGGGCCCCTCGGTGCCAAAGCATACGACCGGGCAGAAGAACGAAAAGTCGCCTTACTAAAAGCAAGTGGATACAACGCCACCCGCTGTGCCCATAATCCCCCTTCTCCGGCTTTTTTAGACGCTTGTGACCGTCTCGGCATGTTAGTCATCGACGAAGCATTTGACACCTGGAAAGACGGTAAAAACCCGGAAGATTACCACGTATTCTTCAATGACTGGTGGCAGCGTGATATAGAAAGCATGGTGAACCGGGATCGAAATCATCCATCAGTCATCATGTGGAGCATCGGCAACGAAATTCCGCACCGGGAAAAACCAGCAGTAGCCGCTGTAGCACATACCCTGCGCCACTACCTGTTGCAACTGGATAGCACCCGCCTCATTACCTGTGGCGTAAATGGCATTGCCCCTGATAAAGACACTTTCCTCTCTGCCCTCGACGTAGCAGGCTATAATTATGCTTTGGATAAATACGAACCCGACCATGCCCGTGTACCCGATCGTGTCATCATGGCAACAGAATCTTTCCCACTGGATGCCGGCGCATACTGGGAAGGTGTGATCAAACATCCCTGGGTAATCGGTGATTTCGTCTGGACAGCCTTTGACTACATTGGCGAAGCCAGCATTGGCTGGTTAGGATATATGCAACATCAGGGTTTCTATCCATGGAACCTCGCTTATTGCGGAGATATAGATATTTGTGGCTGGAAACGCCCGCAGTCATATTACCGCGACGCCCTCTGGATGCCCAATCAGCTATCTCTCTTTGTGCACCCGCCGCAACCTACTTATCCACTCAATCCAGACAAAGTAGAGTGGAGCCGTTGGGAATGGCAGGATGTTACCGATAGCTGGAACTGGCAGGGCCATGAAGGAAAACCACTGGAAGTAGTTGCCTATAGCTCTTATGAGCAGGTAGAGTTATTCCTCAATGGTAAATCACTGGGTAAGAAAGTTGTAAAAGATCATTCCGTTAGCTGGCAGGTGCCATACACAAAAGGTACCCTCACTGCCGTAGGCGGCAAAAAGAAAGTATCGCTGTCTACCACTGGTCCGGCTGTTCGCCTGCAGTTACAGGCTGATACATTACAACTCGCACCTAATAATCAGGACCTCGCTTATATCACTGTCAATTTACTGGACAGTGCAGGTTATCGTAATCCAGACGATACCTCGTTAATCAATTTTAAATTAGAAGGCCCGGCTACTATCGTAGGGGTAGGCAATGCTGATCCCCGCAGTCTGGAGAGCAATCAGGTATCATATAGAAAAGCCTTCCGTGGTCGTGCCCTTGTCATCATCAAAGCTGGCAAAACACCCGGCGCCATCCGCCTCATTGCCACCAGCCCAAACCTACAGCCAGCAGAGATAAATTTTAATGTCCGTCCCCCCCAATGGATCGGCTATGAAGAAATGCCTGACAGTTTAAGACTCGTTCCCGGTCTGCCCGATCATAAAACCAAAGCGCAACAACGCGCCGTCACCCCCTTATTCCGTAAATCCTTTACCACCACCAAACCCATAAAAACCGCCCAACTCACCATCACCGGTCTCGGTCATTATGAACTCACTATCAACGGAAAGAAACCCGGCAATTCTTTCCTCGCCCCCGGCTGGACAAACTATGATAAACGTGTTTTATACAACACCTATGATGTAACCAGTTACCTCCGCAACGGCGAAAACACCCTCGGTGTCATCGTCGGCAATGGCTTCTACTACATCAACAAAGAAAGATATCATAAACTGCTTACTGCTTTCGGCTACCCAAAAATGTACTGCCAGTTACAAATAACCTATACTGACGGGAGCTCCTTCAACATCGTATCTGATCAAAGCTGGAAAACATCCCCTTCACCCATCACCTTCACCAGCATCTACGGCGGTGAGGACTACGATGCCAGGCTGGAACAGGATGGCTGGGACTGCCCCGGCTTTGACGACAGCAACTGGAAAAACGCGCTATTGGTACAAGCGCCTGCTGGCAAACTGGAAGAGGAAAAAGACTACCCGGTCACCATTGCCGAAACCATTCCTGTAAAATCCATCAACAATACCATCTACGATTTCGGTCAGAACGCGGCCGGCATCATCTCCCTAAAAATAAAAGGCCACAAAGGCCAGACCATCAAACTCACCCCCGCCGAACTATTAACCCCCGCCGGCCTTTCTAACCAACGTGCCACCGGCAAACCGTACTACTATAGCTATACATTAAAAGGTAACGGAATAGAAGAATGGCATCCCCGTTTCACTTACTACGGCTTTCGCTATATACAGGTAGAAGGCGCCACTCCTGATCAGATCCTCGATTTGAAGTTACTACACATCCGAAATTCATCTCCTGAAAACGGCACCTTCACCTGCTCTAATCCCTTATTCAACCAAATCTACAACCTGATCAAATGGGCCATCAAAAGCAACCTCCAAAGCGTAGCCACCGACTGCCCGCACCGTGAAAAACTCGGTTGGCTGGAACAGGATTACCTCATGGGCAATTCCATCCAGTTCAACTACGACATCCGCCTGCTCTATCAGAAATTAGTCAACGACATGATCGATGCACAAACTCCTGAAGGACTTGTTCCAGACATCGCCCCTGAATATGTCTTCTTCGATGATAAAGGTTTCGGCTTCCGCGACTCTCCTGAATGGGGAAGTGCCTGCGTAATCCTGCCCTGGCTCCTTTACAAATGGTATGGTGATACCGAAACCATGCAGACTGCCTACCCCATGATGCAACGTTACATTGCTTACCTGGCAAACAAGTCAGACAATCATATCTTATCCTACGGCCTTGGTGACTGGTTCGACTATGGTCCTGCCCGCCCCGGTGTGGCACAACTCACCCCCAAAGACCTCACCGCCACTGCTATCTACTATTATGATTGCAGGCTCCTTGCAGACATGGCCACTATTTTAAAAAAGAAAGAAGCCAATAGCTACCGCCAGCAAGCCAACAACATCAAACAATCTTTCAACAATAAATTCTTCAACAAACAAACTAAAGTATACGCCACCGGTAGTCAGACCTCCATGGCCATGCCGCTATGCACCGGCCTCGTAGCCGAAGAAAACAGGAAAGAAGTTTTTAAAAACCTGGTAGATAGCATCAACGCCGGCAATCGTACACTCACTGCCGGCGATATCGGTTTTCACTTCCTCATCCAGGCCCTGCAGCAAGGCGGTGCCTCCCAACTTATCTACGATATGAACTATCGTAACGACGTGCCCGGTTATGGTTATCAGATCGCCAAAGGTGCCACTGCCCTCACCGAATCCTGGCCTGCCCTTGCCGAAGTCTCCAACAATCACCTCATGCTCGGCCATATCATGGAATGGTTCTACAATGGCCTCGCCGGCATCCAGCAATCCGAAACCTCTGTAGCCTATCGCGATATCATCATCCGCCCCGAAGTGGTTGGCGATATCACCCACGTAAAAGCTACTTATCACATTCCTGATGGTACCATACGCAGCGAATGGGAATTAAAAGATCAACATTTTACATTACATGTAAGCATTCCATCAAACACAATCGCGCATATAAAAATTCCTGCCACCCCTACCCAAAACATTACTGAAAATGGGAGAAAAATTAAACCCACACACTATGAAGACGGCAGAGCCATCATCAAAATAAGTTCAGGTGAATACATATTTTCAGTTTATTAATTCCGAAGCATTGTTAAAAAAAATATAAAAAGTTAGCCCTTGTTAATAAAAAATTTTTAGATTTGTCGCTCAACCTTGTGTAACACAAGATCACGTTATGGCATTTATTGATTAATCCAGTGTATAGTTATTGATTAATCCATTTGTTAATTTTTTCACTTAAAACTTATTGTAGAAACCAGAAAGAAACGTAGCAACCATCTTTGTTTAACTAAACTAAAACGATTTACTTATTGACCCGGGCGCTGACCAGTGTTCAGGGCAATTGCATATGTCCATAATAGAGTAATCAGATCACATACTAAATAGTTCCATGATGAAAAGAAACAACCATTTCATGCGTTGTACAGGATGGCTATTCCTGTTAACGATGCTGCATTTCCACACCCTCATGGCCCAGCAAAAAAAGGTCACAGGGCAGGTATCAGGTAAGGAAGGCCCTCTCACAAATGTATCAGTGCAGATAAAAGGCACTACCATTGGTGCATACACAGACGACAAAGGACAGTTCTCTATCACAGTGCCCAATTCCAGCGCTGTACTGGTAGTACGCTATGTAGGCATGGAAACAAAAGAAGTCCCTGTAGGGGATCAGACAAACCTTAATATCGTACTCACCTCATCCGCCAGTGATCTGAACGAAGTGGTAGTAGTCGGTTACGGTACTACCAAACGTCAGGACCTCACAGGTAGTGTGGGTAGCGTAAACGCCGATGAACTGATGGAAAGACCATCGCTCACCCTGCAACAAGCCATGGCAGGTAAAGTAGCCGGTGTAAACGTAAATACCAACTCCGGCCGCCCCGGTGGCCGTACCAGCGTACGCATCCGCGGTTTCGGTTCTATCAAGGCTACCAACGATCCGCTGTATGTAGTAGATGGTATCGTATATCCCGCTGATATCTCTACCATCAACCCGAACGATATCGAAAGCATGGACATCCTCAAAGATGCATCTGCTACCGCTATCTATGGTACCCGCGGTGCAAACGGTGTAATCATGATCACTACTAAAAAAGGTAACAGAAAAGGCGGAGTAGTAAGCTACAATGGTTACGTAAGCGCAGGTAGAATGGCCCGCAAACAGGATGTACTGAATTCAAAAGAGTTCCTCGCTACAGAAGACCTGGCTTATGCCAATGCTGCTAAATACGACCCTACCGGCTTTGCCAACGGTGCTTACAAAGATCCTAAAGTAAAGCGTGCGCAATATATCGGTACACTCTTCGACGACAACCTTAACCCGCTCTATGACGTAGACTGGCAGGATGCCGTAACACGTACCGCTATCAGCCAGGGACACAACCTGTCTTTCACCGGCGGCGATGAAAAATCTACTTACGGCTTATATCTTGGTTATAACGATGAGCAGGGGGTGATTAAAAATTCTTATGCAAAAAGATATACCGCCCGCGCTACCATTGACCGTCAAATGAACGACTGGCTGAAAGTAGGTGGTACCATCGGCTATGTTGTAAACAGGGAAAAAAGACAGGATGCTACCACTGGTGGTAACAACGTAACCCGCCAGATGATTGAAATGATCCCGATCGTTCCTTATAAATATCCTGATGGCACGTATGGTAGAAGAGGAGACTATGAGGGCATGGAATCAGGCGATAACCCGCTGTCCCAGCTGTACGAAGACAAACGCCTCTATAATAATAACGTATTTAACGGCAACGCATATGCCAATATCAGGCTGTACAAGGACCTCACATTTACCAGTACCGTGGGTGCCAACGTGCGTGATGAATACGATCCTTATTTCAACAGTACCCAGTCTAACCTGGCCAATGAATATGGTAAAAACTATGCTGAAATCACCTCTTACCGCTCTACCTTCTACCAGTGGGAAAACCACTTCTCATATGACAAGACAATCGGTAAAGACCACCGCATCAGTGCTACCGCAGGTCAGGAAATACAGAAATTAGACTACCTGAAATACGTGGTGGCTGTACAAAGCCTGAGTGACGACTACTACGAATGGAATAACCTGGGTTCTGCTTCTACGGTAAATACACCATCGTCTGAGGCGTATACCTGGGCAATGGCTTCCTTCTTTGCCAGGGCCAATTATGCATACAAAGATCGTTACCTGGTTACATTCACGGGCCGTTATGATGGTAGCTCCCGTTTTGGTGCAGACAATAAGTTTGCCTTCTTCCCATCTGCGGCATTGGGCTGGCGTGTGTCTGAAGAGCCTTTCCTGAAAAACAATCCAACTGTCAACAACCTGAAACTGCGTGCCAGTTATGGTCTGACTGGTAACTCCGAAATTGGTCAATACAAGTCACTGGCAAACATGACTTCAAATACCCTGATCTTCAACGGTACCCGCGCTGCCGGTACAGTGATCAGCACCATGGCGAACCCGGACCTGAAATGGGAAAAAACCAGGCAGGTGGATGTGGGCTTTGACCTCTCCCTCTTTGACAGCCGACTGAACATTGCTGCCGACTATTATAAAAAGAATACCAAAGACCTGCTGCTCGATGCACCAGTGCCTGCTTCCAGCGGTTATGCCACGCTTACCCGCAACATCGGTAGCCTGCAGAACTCAGGTTTTGAATTCAGCGTGAATTCCGTGAACATCGATCGTAAGAATTTCTCGTGGAGTACTACGCTCAACTTCTCCACACTGAAGAATAAAATCACCGCGCTGGGTAGCAACAACGAAGACATTTACATGAACCCTAACTTCCTGGATTATACCAACATCCTGCGTGTGGGTAAATCTGTAAGTTCCTTCTATGGCTATGTACGCGAAGGTACCTGGAGCACAGCCGAAGAAACAGAGGCTGCTAAATATGGTAGTAAACCAGGTGACCTGAAGTTCAAAGACATGAACGGCGATGGCCAGATCAACAGCCAGGACCGCACCATCATCGGTAAAGGTATTCCTGACTGGTATGGTACACTGTCCAACACTTTCCGTTACAAACAATTTGACCTGCTGCTGGAATTACAATATTCCTATGGCAATGATGTATTCAAACTGTCAGAACACTCTTCTGAAGACAGAACCGGTATTGCAAACAGCTTTGCTACCGTGCTGAATGCATGGACACCTGAGCACCAGAATACGCCTATCGCTCAGATCAGGCCTACTGCTGCCGGTTACACCAGTAAGCTGGATAATCATAAAGTGGAAAATGGTTCCTTCCTCAGGGGCAAGAATATTTCCCTGGGTTATAACCTTGCTGCAGCCACCAGCAAGAAGCTGGGTATAACCAATGCCCGTGTATATGTAGCTGCACAGAACTTCTTCCTGATTACCAAATACACAGGTTATGATCCGGAAACGACCACATGGGACGACACCTTTGCACAGGGTATGCAGTTCCATGACTATCCCAAAGCGAGAACTGTCATGCTGGGACTGAATGTAACTTTCTAATCACAGACCTTTTAAATGTACATTATGAACCGCAGTATAATAGTATTATTAAGCCTCTCCCTGATGGGAATGACAGGCTGTAGTAAATTCCTGGAAGAAAAGAATCCATCCTCCATTACAACGGATAATTATTATAAAAATGCTACCCAGGCACAGTCAGCCGTGGATGGTGCTTATGAACAGCTGAGAGTATTCCAGAATAGCGATGGTTATGGCGAAACACCCTGGATCTCTATGGAAATGCTGGTAGGACACGCCAAGACACTGGGCCAAAGTACTTACAACAGTAGCATGATCAAGCATACAGCTGGTACCAGCGATCCTGTATTCATGTCTGTATGGAAAGGATTTTATAATGGTATTGCCAACTGTAATGTGGCCATCCAGCACATTCCGGATGTAAATATGGATGACGCCCAGAAGAGCAACCTGATGGGCCAGTTATATTTTCTGCGTGCCTTCTACTATTACCACCTGGTAAGATTGTATGGTGATGTACCGCTGGTACTGACAGCCGTAAGTGCCAATAGCCCCGAGCTGTATCCCAGCCGTACGTCCGCTGCTGATGTATACGACCAGATTGTAAAAGACCTGCAGCTGGCAGAAGCTTCTTCATTGCCGACTACCGATGCAACAGGCCGTGCATCTATCATGGCAGTAAAATCTTTACTATCCAGTGTGTACCTGACTATGGCAGGATACCCTTTGCAGAAAGGTGCTGCCTATTATCAGCTGGCTGCGGATAAGTCTGCCGAAGTAATCAACAGCGGTAACTATCAGCTGTTTACCAGTTATGCTTACCTGCACGACAGGGCACATAAAAATGGGAGTGAATTCATCTTGCAGGTGCAGTATTCCGGAAGTATCATTTCCAACAATATTGCCCGCTTAATCATTCCGGAAAAAATCGGTATCTCCAAGTTCGGCGATGAATATGGTGCACTCATGCCCTACAACCAGTTTGTAGACTCCTACGAAACAGGTGATAAGCGTACAGAAGAAAAGCAATTCTTCTTTACTAATTACAATGGCAGGGATTTCGGGGAATATGCACTCTATAAATACTGGCTGGAAGAAGCAGCAAATCCAACCACCGGCGATGCTAACTCCGATGAAAACTGGACCCTGTTCCGCCTGCCTGAAATCATGTTGATCTACGCAGAAGCCAGCAACGAGGTGAGCGGACCTACTGCCGCAGCATATACTCAGATCAATGCCGTCCGTGCAAGGGCTAACCTGGCACCACTATCAGGTCTGAGCAAGGATGACTTTCGCCAGCAGGTGTGGAAAGAACGTTATCATGAACTGGCTTTCGAAGATAAAGCCTACTTCGATATCCAGCGTACACACATGATGTATGATCTGCCAAACAATATATTTGTAGATGCAACCAGCAAAGCAAATATTCAGGGTGTTACTTTCACAACGAAATATTACATCTGGCCACTGCCACAGAATGAACTGGATGCGAACAGGAACCTGACTCAGAATGATGAATGGAAATAAAAAAAGGTCTGCGAAAGCAGACCTTTTTTTACATAGGGTTTCAGGGATAGTTGGGTTACGTTCATTTTATCTTTACTTTATCAATCCTGTTTTTTCCGCAGCTAACTGCGCGTTTATTTTAACAACCAAATCATCATAGTGCAATCTGGTCAGCTTGTCCAGCCCTGCATTCGCTACCTGCTTTTTACATAAGGCTAATACGGTCATCAGGTTGTCTTTCAGAATAGCTCTTTCATCTGATTTATCAAAGTTGTAGCCAAATGGCTGGACCTGGTCGCTGATGTTACCTTCACCTGCATTTGTAAATACCTGCTGTATCAATCTTGCTACATATCCTTTCTGCAAACCACGGCGGTACATATCTACATTCTTACCCGCATAAGCTTCTGTAAAGATGCCTTTGTTCAGATCATCGAACATTTCAGTCAGTGTGTACACTTTTACGTGCTTCTCTGCTGCATATACCTGCTCAGACCACAAGAGACGGCTGAAACGTCCACGGCTCAGGATAGCACTCAGCATTTCGCGTTGTGCAGCGTTGAGCTCATTGGCAAAGTTCAGCGTAGTTCTGTTGAGCAGCTCATTATTCAACCAGGTGGGCGTTTCAAGCAAATGTTTGGTGATAAATGCCATCGCTGCTTTCTGCTTCTCATATGGAGCTGGTTCTACGTTGCTATTCGCAGCATCGCCTACCATATTTTCAGTCACGTATACACTACCGATATTTGACATGGCATGCCCTATGTACATCAAAAACTGGCTATATACTGTTTTTACCTGGTCCATTGGTTTATCAAAATCTTCCCCTTTTACTCCTGCCCAACTCAGAATACCCGGCATAACCCTTTTCAGGTTTTTGATACCGTATTCACCGGCTTTCACTGCATCGTCACCCAGGTCTTCATTCTGACAACGGGCATCTGTGAAGTTGATTTCACTGCCAAAGTACAGGCGATGGTTGGCAGCAAGGCTATCACTTACGATTTTAGCCAGGGCTTTTTTCTCCTCTTCAGCAGTTTTATAGTCCGTGTGCATGTCATATCCCCACTTAATGGCCCAAAAGTCGTAGTCATTAATACGTGGGAACAAGCCCGCTTCACCAATATGATCTTCAGGCTGTGCTACATAGTTGAAACGTGCGTAATCCATGATAGAAGGTGTATGACCGTGTGCTTCTACCCACGCCTTGTCGCGCAGTTTTTCAACAGGCACTGTAGAGCTGCTGCCGAAGTTGTGCAGCAAGCCCAATGTATGACCTACTTCGTGAGAAGATACAAAACGGATCAGCTGACCCATCAGGGAATCCGGCAGTTCTGTGTGGAGTGCACGCGGATCAACAGCGCCACATTGTGCCATGTACCAGCTTTGCAGCAGGTTCATCACATTGTGGTACCAGAAGATGTGGCTCTCAATGATCTCACCGCTACGAGGGTCAGATACGCTTGGTCCCATGGCATTGGCAATCACAGATGGACGGTAGATGATAGCAGAGTGGGTAGCATCGTCAATGCTCCAGGTGCTGTCTTCTTCTTTGGTAGGCGCAATGCGCGCATACACCGCATTTTTGAAACCAATTTTTTCGAAGGCTTTCTGCCAGTCGTTCACACCCTGCATCAGGTAAGGTACCCATTTCTTAGGAGTGGTAGGATCGATATAGTATACAATTGGCTTTGCTGGTTCTACCATTTCACCGCGTTTGTATTTCTCTACATCTTCAGGCTTAGGTTCCAGTCTCCAGCGTTTCACGTAGATCTGTTGTTTTACACCCTGCGGATCTGCGTCGAAGTCAATATGACCTACGGCGAAGTAACCTACACGGGCGTCCATCGCACGTGGCCGCATTGGCTTTTCAGGCAGTAGCACCAGGGAGGAGTTCAGTTCTACAGTATAGGAAGAAGAGGTTGGGTTCAGCCCCGCATTGTAAGTCTTCACTGCATGTACTTCTACATTAGAAGCAAATGCACGTACATAGTCTACAAAGCTGCGGTCGTTGACCTGTGCACCCATACCTGCCCTGTCTTTGAATTGCTTTTTCTGGAAGTACAATACTTCGTTGTCGCTGTTTACAAACTCAGTCGCGTCGAATACGACACCGCTGGAATCGGGGGCGTAAGCAGCGATTGGGAAAGCCATCGCAATAGCCTGCACATTGTTTTTCTGTACGCTGGCAAACATTGCTTTGGTACTGTCATCGCTATATTCCCTGAAGGAGATACGACGGAGCAGCAATTTTTTGGAAGGGCCCAGTTCGAACCGGAATACGGTTTCACCAATCTGGTCGCCGGAGTAACCTGCGCTACCATTGCGCATTTCGGCAGATGCTTTTGAAATACGGCTCACGATCAGGATGTCTCTGCCCATCATTTTGTTGGGTACTTCGAAGAAGTACTTCTCTTCTTTCTGATGTACAGTAATGAAGCCTTTGCTGGTTTTCATGTCAGCCGTGATGACATCCTTGTAAGGTTTGACGGGTGTAGTAGCTGGCTTTTTCGTAGTGTCGGACGGTGTGGCGCTTTTCTGAGTGGCGGGTTGTGCTTTTTTCTTGTGTTTAAAGATCTGACCCTGAACGGTGGCCGTTGCCATAAGGGAAATTCCTATGGCAATGGCTAACGTTGAACGTTGGCGTTTTAACATGATTCTCGTTTATAAATTATTAATAACCTTCATTTTGTGTGAGATATACATTGGCAGTCAGCTGACTGGTTGGAATCGGTAACAATGCTGCACGGGGCTGCCAGGTTGTTTTCCCGGCGCTTAATACTGCATCGATGGTACCGGTACGTTTCAGATCATACCAGCGGTTACCCCATTCGAAAGCCATTTCGATACGGCGTTCGTGGTAGATAGCCGTGAGCAGGTCCTGGTCGCTGCCTGCATAACCTGCCAGGCCAGCCCTTGAACGTACGATGTTCAGGTGGGTGATCGCATTTCCTGTCTGACCCAGGTGTGCCTCTGCTTCTGCCAGTACGAGGTACATATCTGCCAGGCGGAACATTACATAGTACTCTGTTGGTGAAGCACTAAATGTTCTGTTCTTGTATTTTGCCGGGTAATAGTATGTGGATCCATACAATGTTGATTGCAGTATCCAGGCTGTCTTACGGAGGTCATTTGCTTCAAATGAATTTAACAGCAGCGCGTTTATCTGGTAAGCAGGTGCCGTATATATGGAGGATGGCAGTAGTGCATACCCTTCACCTGTCTGCCAGTTGGAAGTGCTGACTACACTACCCGGCAGGTTCCAGATGACTTCATTGCTTGTCTGAAGAAATACGGTGGATGGAGTAGATGCCATTGTATAAAGACCGGACGCTAAAATCTGGTTCACCATCATCGCTGCGCTATCCCACTGCTGGCGATATAAGAACACCTTGGCAGAAAGTGCCATTGCTGTGTATAGGTTTGGACGGATTTTGCTACCTGAAGAAGAAGGATAGGTTGCGGTCAGCACCGAGCGGGCTTCTGCCAGATCAGCCTGAATCAATTGATATACTTCGTCTACAGATGCTCTTGGCTGTGTTGCTGTCACATTGTAATCAGTAACAGTCACCAATGGCACACCTCCAAACAGGTTCACCAGCTGGAAATAATAAAAGGCACGGTCAAATTTCATCTCAGCTACCAGCGCTTTTTTGCGGGCCTCACTAATGGCAGATGTAGTGCTGATGCCGGCAATGCAGGCATTCATCTGGTAAAGGTTGGAGTAGGCAGTACTCCATAAGCTGGAGACAGCTCCATCGTCTGCTGTATAAGCGTTGTTGATATAAGTGGTACTATAGGCGTAAGTCAGCTCGTCAGCTGCCTGTCCCATATTCACAGTCACCAGGGTAGCGCCAATGGAACCTCCGGAAGTATTGGCTTTAAAGTTGGAATACACACCTGTTACAGCAGACATGATATCGGCACTGTCACTGAATACGGTACCTTCTGAGATCTGATCAATCGGATGATCCGGAATATCAACCAGCTTGTTGCAGGAAACAGCAAACAAGCCTACTGCAGCAACGATATATAGAGCAAGATTTTTTTTCATGATAGATAAGAATTTAAACAATTAGAACTCCAGGTTGAAACCACCAGTTACGATCAGCTGCATTGGTATGGTATAAAGTGTACCCGGCATTTCAGGATCACCAAACTTATAGTTGGTAATAGTGAACAGGTTCTGTGCAGTTACATTGAATGCGCAGCTCTGAATGCCCAGTTTTTTCACTGAAGATGCAGGCAGTGAATAGGACACCGCCACACTTTTCAGACGCAGGTAAGTGTTGTCGCTATACACTGCAGAAGAGCTGCTGAAGTAACTGCCTGCACGTTGTGCCAGGGTACCGTTTTTAGCAGCACCATAATAGCCGGTGGTCAGGCGCTGTAATGTTGCATTATCACCTGGTTTGGTCCAGAACATATCCTGCATAAATACAGGCAGGTTGATCTGGCCACCTGGCAGCGGAGAAGCGTACTGGATTCCATTCAGGTAGTTTTTGGCCATGGCCTTGCTGAATTTGAAGAACAAACTCAGGTTCCAGTTTTTGTAAGTGAAGGTGTTGTTCAGACCACCATAGAAATCTGTCTGGGCATTGGCGATCGCCTGCATGTCTCCACCTTTTGCAACGTTGGAATAGCTTGGTAAAGAAGTGATGGTTCCATTGCCCTTGTAATACTGAAATACACCGGTGGTATCGTTGATACCTGCATATTTGAATCCATATACCAGGCTGGTTGATTTACCAATTGAATAGGTAGCTGCATATGCAGATGTGGCTAAACCAGGGAATGCAACCAGTTTATTCCTGTTTCCGGAAATATTGAAGTTCGTAGTCCACCTGAAATCTTTGGTAGTAATATTGCGGGTAGCTATAGACAGCTCAAGACCTGCATCCTGCAGCACCGCATCCATATTCTTTACGACACTGCTAAAACCGGTTTGCGTAGGCAATGTATAGGCGGTCAGCTGGTTGCCGGTTCTGGCGCGATAATATGCCAGGTTCACCAGGATTTTATCTTCGATGAAACCCAGGTCCAGTCCCAGGTTAATGGAGTGTTTAGAAGCCCAGCTATAGGTCGGATTATAAAGGTTATTAGCAACATAAGGACGGGTACCGTCAAAAGATTGGGTACTGCTGATGGAAGCCACTTTCCAGTATGGCTGGTACTTATAAGGTGCATTACCGTCAGAACCATTGGTACCGTAGTTGCCGGAAATTTTCGCAAAGCTGAGTATTTTTTTCAATGGCTTCATGAATGGTTCTTCAGAGATGATCCATCCCAAACCTATAGCACCGAAATTACCAAAGCGGTGGCCGGGGCCAAAGTTGCTGGAACCATCACGACGGCCGGTCAGGTTCATGATATATTTATCTTTATAGACATAGTTAATACGGCCGAATCCACCTGCATATTTATAGATACTGGCACCATCTGAATTGGTTATAGCGGTTGCTGCCATGATGGTTCCCAGTAATCCATCGTCAGTGTAACCGGTACCCAGCTGCTGGCTAAAGCTGTTGGTTGCTTTCCTGTAAGTACCACCCAGCAATACCTGCAGTTCACCATCACCAATCGTCTTTTTATAATCGAGTTGTGGTTCTACGTTAAGGTTCTGGTTATTGCTCTGACCAAAATTGGCACCTGCAGTGGCACCAGTGGTCGGGTTCGCAGCAGCCAGCGGCGTTGCACTATACTGTTTGGTCATATTCATGGCCCAACCAGCATTTACTGCGATGTTCAGACCGGGAATAACTTCATAACCCAGGCGGAGATAGTTATTGAACAGGTAGCTGTTGAGGTTGAATGGCTTTTTTAATTCTGCCAGCAACTGATCGCCACTTACATCCTGCCCCTTGTACGTCCATACCAGGTTGCCTTTTGCATCCAGCATATCCGGATGGTCCGGTACTGTCATCATTGCTTTACCCAGTGAGGTGCTGCCTGAAGAGTTGTTGGTTTCATAGGATACATCACTGCCAAAATCAGCCCTTATCCTGTTATTTGAAGAGTGGGTACCCAATGCACTGTGCAAAGTGTATCGCTTATCTGCAAAGTCGCCAGGCAGGTTATAGGACTGCCTGGTATAACCTGCAGACACCATATAAGTGCTGTTAAAGGAACCACCAGACATGCTGAGGTGTGCATCAGTACTGTTGGCAGTACCACCATAATATTTCTGTACAAAGTCGGTGTACTTTGTAGTATCATATACAAACAGGTCTTTGAAATAACTCTGATCTGCGGGGAAAGTAGTAATACTATCCAGGGTGATTGCCTGATGACGCATACGCAGGTACTGCTGTGTATCCATCATATCCAAGCCGCGGGAAATCTTGCTGGGACCAGTAACCACACTTACATTCACCCGGCTTCTGCCTGGCCTGCCTTTTTTGGTAGTGATCACCACTACACCATTCGCACCCTGTGAACCATAGATAGAAGTAGCATCTGCATCTTTCAGTACACTGATACTCTCAATATCTGAAGGGTTCAGGCCATTCAATGCACTAAAACCACTGGCGCCGTTACCGGAGTTGAAACTGTTAAGCAACATCGAAATGTCGTTATTCTGCGAAGGCAGCGGAATACCGTCTACAATAATAAGGGGTTGATCGAATGCGATTGCAGTTGCGGAGCTTGACAGTGTATTCTGTCCCCTGGACTGAAACGTTTGTCTTGCTCCCGGAACACCACTGAAAACATTTACTTCCAGACCAGGTACACGACCATTGAGGGCATTCGTGATATTGGTAGCACCTGAACTTTTGATATCTGCCGAAGTCAAAGTCGCCACATTACCTACGTTGTAACGTCTGGTATTAGTACCATAAGCGATTACCTGTACTTCATCCAGCGGGTTGTTGGAGCGGGACAATTTGATCAGGTAAACCCTGTTGCTACCTTCTTTAACAGGTACTTCTTTTGTAACATAGCCTGTAAAGGAAACGATCAGGACCTGTTTGTCATCTACATTTTTGAGAACAAAATTACCATTGCCATCAGTAATCACTACTTCTTTCGTCCCTTTCACACGAACAGTGGCGCCAATCAGCATATTCCCCAGGGAATCGGCCACACGGCCATGCAGATCTTCCGGTGGCGCTGGCAGAGAAGTAAAGTCCGGCTGTGCCATCTTATCTTTCAGGACCACTGTTCTGTCGACGATGGAAAAGGTAAGCGGCTGATTGAGCAGCGCCTGCTTTAAAACATCTTCAATAGGCATAGATTTTACGTCAATAGTCACAGGTATTCCTGTACGAACCATTGCATCATTGTAAAAGAAATTGTAGCCGCTCTGTTTTTTAATTTCTGCTAATACCTGTGAAAGAGGAGCGTTTCGAACATTCAGACTGACATTTTGTGCGTAAGTGGCGGCTCTCACCTGCAAACAGGCCACCAATACAAGCAATACTGTGAACTTCATAGTCAACAGAATTTTGGTTGACAGACACGGCAATGTTTTGCCGTTTGCATTTAACAGCATAGATTTGGCTGGATTTGAGTCATCCCGGATGAACTCCGTTCTGACGGTAAAAAAATAAGTTAGTCTGGCTTGACTATTTATGATAAGTGACTCAGGTCTTCGCGCCCCGAACCCCCATTCGGGGCGTTTTTTCTGAAATCACATGATCCCGGTAAAGGAATTAATCCAGTACAGTCAATTGTCTGTTTTCCAGCCGGAAGCGAACCCGGCTCATCTGCAGGATAGACAATAGCTCTGTAAGCGTTGCCGTGCGTGGTATACTACCCGTAAAAGTGTCACCAGGGACCTTTCCGGCATATACTACCTCTATATCATACCAACGGGCTGCATCGCGCAAAACCTGGGCGATACTGCTGCTTTGATAAGCAAACAGCCCTTCTTTCCATGCTACCACCTGGTCGGTAGCAGGTGTACTGATGTTAATAGGCTGGCCCATGGCATAGGCAGCCTGTTGTCCCGGAACAATCCGGATGCCCTGTCGCTGATGATCCACCTGAACACTGCCCTGAAGGAGCGTAACCCTGGTATCAGGTTCATCTTCATAAGCTTTAATATTAAAATGTGTGCCCAGCACAGTAACAAGGCTGCTATCTCTTTGGTTGGTTTTAATATTTACGAGAAAAGGTATGGTATGGTCTCCGGCAGATGCTACTTCAAAATAGGCTTCACCCGTTACGGTGATCCTTCTTTCCCTGCCTGAAAAGGCAACCGGATAAGTTAAAGAAGAGCCTGCATTGAGCCATACATGCGATCCGTCAGACAATGTGATACTCGTCACCTGGCTTCCTTTTGGATTTGTAAGCGTATTAAATAAAACTTCGTTGTGTTGTCCCTGTGGTTGGTAAACGATTTCCCCGCTGGCGAGTCTGACTACTTTGGTTTGACCCTGCATAACCAGTTGGCCGTTGGTAATACTGTCTGCCGGCACCAGTTGTCCATTAGATAATGTGATGGTGGCTTTGTGGGTAGCAGGGGCTTTGATGTTTGATGCGATAGCAACAGGTGCCTGTGTCGTAGTGGGCGTGCCCGTAAATTTGTAAATGCTGATGCCGATGAATAGCGCAGCTGCGGCCGCAACAGCCGCAACGCGCCATTTACGGATAAATAGAACCCTCGTTGGCTGGTTCCGTTGTAAAATGTTGTCTAGAATAACTCTTGAAGTGGTGTCAGATAGGTTATGAATTGGCTGGTTATATTGTAGCCATGCAGTTTCCAGCACAGCTTTTAGCTGCGGATCATCTACCTGGTCAATGAGTGAGAATAGCTCTTTTTTCTCCTGCCAGGTGCAGGTGCCGGATGTTAATTTCTCCAATAATGCTGTGATCCTGTCTATCGACATGTGGTTGATTTTCTTTACAAAAAGTTCGTCCCCTTACGTATAAGACAAATAAATGAGGCTTTCGGTCTAGTCGACCCGAAAATTTTTTTTAAATATTTTTTTGGCTATTGGTTTACGAGCTTTCCCGCCGATAAGTGGAATATTAAATGGCTTTGCAGCCGGCTTACTTAATTTTTTCTGCTAATATGATATACAGGTAAATTATACTAATAATATGTGAAGCCTCCAGGTAAACCCTTATTTTTTTGAGCGCCTGTACCATATGGTTGCGTACCGTGGCGGCAGAGATGCCCATTTCAGCCGCTATCTCTTCGTACCTGAGTCCGTGTTCACGACTGAGCATAAACACTTTATATTGTTGCTGTGGCAGGGTAGCAAGCGCTTTTGCCAGTACTTCCTGCACTTCCTTCTCCGACATGGCCTGGGCGGTACCGTTTTCATCGATGGTATACAATTGTAGCTCATCGAGAATCTTAATTTCCCGGCTCTGCCTGCGCATCAGGTTGATGGCCTGGTTGGCCGCCATGCGGAATAAATATGCGTTGAAATTGCCCACATCACCCAATTGGGTACGGTGTGTCCATAGCTTCATAAACACGTCCTGTAGTACGTCTTCTGCTGCTGTAGGAGAATTGCCAAGGTGTAGGAGGAATGAATATAATTTATCTTTATACTTATGAAAAAGGGCCTCAAAGGCTACTTCATCATTGCCCGCCAACTTGTTCACCAGTGCTATGTCGTCAGAGTGGTGCATCGACGATAAAATTACACAAAAGACTGTATTTTTTTCCGGTAACGATTGCGTAAATAAACCTTCGGTAAATAAACGGATTTTTATAGCTTCCGCCTGCTATAAATTCCTGTTATGAAGCACCTTGTTTATTTATGCCTGCTATTTTTTACTGTTTCACTCTCCGCCCAGGAGAAAAAGTTGCTGGTAGTCGCCCACGATGGAAGCGGAGATTTTTCCAATATCCAGGATGCAGTAAATGCCGTAAGGGATTTTCAATACTGGCGGGTAACCATTTTTATTAAGAAGGGAACTTATCATGAAAAGCTGGTCATTCCTTCCTGGAAAACGGGGATTACTTTGATTGGCGAATCCAGGGACAGTACCATTATTACCAATAGTGATTTTTCAGGGAAACCTTATCCTGGTGGACGGGATATAAATGGCAGGGACAAGTTCGGCACATTTACTTCTTATACTGTATTGGTACAGGGGAATGATGTGGTACTCCGGAATCTGACCATTGAAAATGCATCCGGCCAGGTAGGACAGGCAGTAGCACTGCATGTGGAAGGAGACAGGTGTATATTTCTGAATTGCAGGTTGCTGGGCAACCAGGATACATTGTATGCCGGTAAGGAAGATAGCCGGCAGTATTATGATAGTTGCTATATAGAGGGTACAACTGATTTCATTTTTGGTGCAGCTACGGTGGTATTTAAGGACTGCAACATTTTTAGTAAAAGAAACTCTTATATCACAGCGGCTTCTACGACTGTGAATCAGCCATATGGTTTTGTATTTATTCATTGCAACCTGTTCGCTGCAGATACGGCTACAAAAGTGTACCTGGGGCGTCCATGGCGGCCTTATGCCGCTACATTGTTTATGGATTGCACGTTAGGAAAACATATTCTGCCTGTGGGCTGGCATAACTGGGATAAGGTCGAAAATGAACAGACAGCCAGGTACAGGGAGTATAACAATAATGGCCCGGGGGCGGGCACCAGCCAGCGGGTGAGCTGGTCTAAACAACTGAGTAAGCAGGAGGCGAAAGCCATTACAATCACTAAAATTTTGAACGCGTGGGATCCAACCGAACGACGCTGATTATAATATTTTGTCTTTTTGGAATGCAATGTGCATTTGCGCAGGGTACCCTGCAGCATTATGTGAACCAGTTCAATGCTGCAGACAGTGAAACCGTGCAGAACTATGTGAATAATGCACAGGCTTATGAATGGCTCAATAAAAACATTCCTTTACTGGAATGCCCGGATAGTATAATAGAAAAAACCTACTATTATCGTTGGTGGACTTTCAGAAAGCACCTGAAGGAAACCCCGGATGGTTTCATATTTACCGAGTTTATTTTGCCTGTAAAACATGCAGGCAGGTACAATGCACTGAGTTGTGCATTAGGACATCATATTAATGAAGGCCGGTGGCTGCGGGATACCCAGTACATCAACCAGGATATCAGGTATTGGTTTATGGCAGATGCGCAGCAGAAAGCGCCAAAGTTTCACCAGTTTAGCAGCTGGGCGGAATGGGCCGTGTATGAAAGGATCAAGGTGAGTGGTGATGTTGCTATGGCTGTGAGCCTACTCCCATATATGGATGCTGATTATCGTTTATGGGAAAAAGAAAAACGCCTTCCTGGTGGACTATTCTGGCAGTTTGATGTAAAAGATGGTATGGAAGAATCTATCAGTGGCGGCAGGAAAGAGAAGAATATCCGGCCTACCATTAACAGCTATATGTATGGCAATGCGATTGCTATGGCAGCAATGGCGAAGCTGGCCGGAAATGATACGCTCTCGGAAAGATATGCTGCGGATGCCGTTAAAATCAAATCACTGACAGAAGATAGTATGTGGGATAGCCAGGCAGCGTTTTTTAAAGTGCGGTTAGCAAAAGGAGGCTTATCTGATGCGCGGGAGGAAATTGGTTTTATTCCCTGGTATTTTAATTTGCCTGACGATCGGGCAAACTATGCCCGTGCATGGCAGCAATTGATAGATACAGCCGGTTTTAATGCACCCTGGGGCATTACAACGGCAGAGAGAAGACATCCGGCATTTCGTAGTCATGGCACAGGAGGCTGTGAGTGGGATGGCGCGCTGTGGCCGTTTGCTACCACACAAACATTGAAAGGCTTATCCAATTTGCTGCGTGATTATAAATATAAAGGCGGCATGACCCCTGTTATATATTATGAAATGTTGAAAACCTATGCCCGTTCTCACCAGAAAAATGGCGCACCTTACCTGGGAGAGTACCAGGATGAGAAAAACGGATATTGGTTAAAGGGAGATAATCCCCGTAGTAGTTATTACAACCATTCCGGCTTTTGTGATCTCGTGATTAATGACCTGGTGGGCATCCGGCCATCATTGGGTAATAAGGTAACCATTGACCCCATGGTGCCATGGAAATGGTTTCAGTTATCGAACATTCCCTATCATGGACACCTGATCACCGTCAGTTGGAATTTTAAAGAAAAGGGATTTATCATATTAGTAGATAATGTGGAAAAATACCGGGGCAAAAAATTAAAACCCGTAGTGCTGGCACTCTAAGGCCACACGCCCACATGTATAACGGGGTACTTCTGCCGAAGGCGGAAGTGCCCCGTTATGCTTTTTCCTAATTTTTATCATAATAAGACCAATCTCATTTTTGTATCTTCGCCCCTCTGATACGAACAAAAACACACATGTTATGAATAGCCGTAAACGAATCCTTGCCGGCCTGCTTGCCCTTAGCATAGCAGGCGGTACAACTGCACAGATTAAGACAAATCAGAATGGTAAACAGGTGTTTATTAATAACCTGATCAAAAAAATGACGCTGGAAGAGAAAATCGGGCAATTAAACCTGCTCACCAGCGACATGGACGTTACCGGCCCGTTCATGAATGCGGGATATAAAAAAGACATCGAAGCCGGCCGCTGTGGCTCTATCTTCAATGCCTACACCCCGCAGTATGTTCGCCAGTTACAGGATATGGCAATGAAAACCCGTCTTAAAATTCCTTTATTATTCGGATACGACGTCATTCATGGTCACAAGACCATCTTCCCTATTCCATTGGGAGAAGCCTGTACCTGGGACATGGCTCTCATGGAAAAGAGCGCCCGCATCTCTGCTGTAGAAGCCAGTGCAGACGGTCTGCAATGGACGTATTCCCCAATGGTCGACATTGCACGTGATCCCCGCTGGGGCCGTGTAGCCGAAGGGGTAGGTGAAGATACCTGGTATGGCACACAGGTAGCCAAAGCGAAAGTAAAAGGCTATCAGGGTACCGACCTCTCTCTGAACAATACTATCCTGGCCTGTGTAAAACACTTCGCTCTTTATGGCGCTGTGGAAGCCGGTCGTGACTACAACACCGTAGACATGAGCCGCCAGAAGATGTACGAGTACTACCTGCCTCCTTACAAAGCTGCGATCGATGCCGGTGTAGCCACTGTAATGTCTTCTTTCAACGAAATAGACGGTATCCCTGCCACTGGCAACAAATGGCTGCTGACTGACCTGCTGCGCAAGCAATGGGGTTTCAAAGGCTTCGTGGTAACAGACTATACTTCTATCACCGAAATGATGGCACACGGTGTAGGTAAAGACGAATACGAAGTAGGTGAACTGGCGCTGAAGGCTGGCGTAGACATGGACATGCAGGGCAGCATATATACCAGGCAGCTGGCAAAGCTGGTAGCCGACAAGAAGCTCACCATTGCACAGATCGATACCTGCGTATACCGTGTGCTCTCTGCCAAGTATGACCTGGGCCTCTTCAAAGACCCTTATTTATATTGCGACAACGACCGGGCTGCCAGGGAAATCCTGACGCCTGAAAACCGTGCCACTGCACGCGAAATCGGCGCCCGCTCTATCGTACTCCTGAAAAACCAGCAACAACTGCTGCCGCTGAAGAAAGAAGCGAAAATTGCCCTGATCGGCCCGCTGGCAGACAGCAAGCGGGATATGATCGGCAACTGGTCTGCCGCTGGTGATTACACCAAATCTGTAACCTTGCTGGAAGGTATCAAACAGAAACTCTCCGGCGCGGGCAATGTAACTTACCTACGTGGTGCCCACTATACCAGCGACACAACCCTGCTGAAAAGAGCCTTACAAAAAGCGGTATTGACAGCCGAAGATACGGCTAACAGCGCCGGTATGCTGGCGGATGCAGTCGCCCTGGCACAACAATCAGACATCGTGGTACTGGCACTGGGTGAATCTTACGGTATGAGTGGTGAAGCTGCCAGCCGTTCCGACATCAGCATTCCTGAAAACCAGGAAAAACTGCTGCGGGCTGTATATGCTACCGGCAAACCAGTTGTACTGGTACTGATGAATGGTCGTCCGCTCACACTGGAATGGGAAGACGCCCATATTCCCGCTATCGTGGAAACATGGTTCCTGGGTACAGAAGCAGGTAATTCCATTGCCGATGTACTGTTTGGTGATTACAACCCAGCCGGTAAGCTGACTATGACCTTCCCACGCAGCGTAGGCCAGATTCCTATCTACTACAACCATAAGAATACCGGTCGTCCGGAAGATCCAAGTAATAAATATTCTTCCAAATACCTGGATATCTCCAACGAACCGCTGTATCCATTTGGTTATGGCCTGAGCTATACTAAATTTACCTATGGCCCTGTACAGATTGACAAAAACCAGCTGAAGCAATCCGCAACCGGCAATCTGAAAGTAAGCGTAGCAGTGACCAACAGTGGTAATTATGATGGGGAAGAGGTAGTACAGCTGTACATCCGTGACAAGGTATCAAGTGTGACCCGCCCGGTAAAAGAGCTGAAAAACTTCAAAAAGATCTCCCTGAAGAAGGGCGAAACCCAGACAGTGACCTTTGAACTGAGCGTAAATGACCTGAAATTCTATAATAAAGATCTGAAATATGTGGCTGAGCCAGGTGACTTCTCTGTATTTGTAGGTGGCAACAGCCGTGATACACAGTCTGCAGACTTCGCATTAATACCTTAATAAAATACTGAAAAATATAATTTAAAAGGGCTGGCCGGTATTTGGCCAGCCCTTTTCTATAGTGTCAACTTAGGCAAAAAAAGGAGGTAACCCGTAGATATCCCGTATATAACCCGGAGGTAAGCCGTAGATATCCCGTATCTATAGAGGTACGGGATATCTACGGCTTACCTCCGGGAAAGGGTCGGTTTACCCATCTGGTCAGGCTATCTTTGAAATGATTCAATAACCGCCTTAAAATTTTAATTTTATTTTAAAAAATACTTCCTACCTTCGCACCGTTATTCAAACGAACATGAACGCAAACGTACATACACATCATCACCATCATTTCTTACCACGCAGGTAGGCTGGGATGACTATATGTACTATCAGGATATTAGAACATCATCAGGGGCTTACCAAACGGTAAGCCCCTTTTTTGTTTTCACGGAACATTAACAAGAACATGAAACTGAGAATTGCCATTCAGAAATCAGGACGTTTACACGACGATTCCATCAAGCTGTTGAAAGAATGCGGTATCGACATCAACAACGGGGTTAACAAGCTGAAAACAGAAGCCAGTAACTTTCCGCTGGAAGTATTCTTCCTGCGCGACGATGATATTCCGCAATACGTGGAAGATGGCGTAGCTGACCTCGGCATCGTAGGTGAAAATGTGGTACTGGAAAAGAACCGCCCTGTAAGAACAGTAGAGAAACTGGGGTTTGGCAAATGCCGCCTTTCTCTCGCTGTTTCCAAATCAGTGGAATACAATGGCGTAAAAGACATGGACAAGCTGCGCATCGCGACCAGCTACCCGGTGATCCTCGAAAAGTTCCTGCAGGAACATGGCCTGACCGCAGATATTCATGAAATAAGTGGTTCCGTGGAAATTGCTCCCGGTATCGGTCTGGCAGACGCTATCTGTGACCTGGTAAGCAGTGGTTCCACCCTGTTTATGAACGGTCTGAAAGAAGTAGAAGTGATCCTGAAATCTGAAGCAGTACTGATCTCCAACGGTAGTCTTACCCCGGAGCAGGAGGCCATTCTCCGCAAACTCCAGTTCCGCATTCAGGCAGTGAAGAAAGCAAAGAACAACAAGTACATTCTGCTGAATGCACCGAACGATAAACTGAAAGAAATCATCTCCCTGCTGCCAGGTATGAAGAGTCCGACCGTATTGCCACTGGCAGAAGAAGGCTGGAGTTCTGTACACTCAGTGCTGGATGAAAATGATTTCTGGGATATCATTGAAAGCCTGAAAGACGCCGGTGCCCAGGGTATACTGGTGGTTCCAATTGAAAAGATGATCATTTAATATCGCTGTCATTATGTTGGTATTCGAATATCCAGAACGTTCACAATGGGGGGAGCTGCTGCGCCGCCCGGTGTTTGACAACACTGCACTGGAAACCAGTGTAGGCAATATTCTCGCAGATGTGCGCCAGAATGGAGATACAGCCGTTCGCAAGTATGCGCAGCAATTTGACAAGGTACAGCTGGATGCACTCGCAGTAACACCTGCGGAGTTTGCACAGGCAGCTGCTACCCTCGATCCCGCACTAAAAAAAGCCATTTTACAGGCGAAACAAAATATAGAAGTCTTCCACAAAGCACAGCATGAATCCGGCAAGGTGATCGAAACCATGCCTGGGGTACAATGCTGGCGCAAACCGGTGGCGATAGAGAAAGTAGGATTATATATTCCGGGTGGTTCCGCACCGCTGTTTTCTACCATCCTCATGCTGGGTATCCCGGCAGTGATAGCAGGCTGTAAGGAAATCATTCTCTGCACGCCTTCCAATGCAAAAGGTGAAGTACACCCTGCGGTGCTGTATGCAGCAGAGCAGATAGGACTGGATCGCGTATATAAGATAGGCGGTGTGCAGGCCATTGCTGCCATGGCGTATGGTACAGAAAGCATTCCCCGCGTGCACAAGATCTTTGGCCCGGGCAATCAGTATGTAACCTGTGCCAAACAACTCATCAACAAAGATGGTGTGGCCATCGATATGCCGGCTGGCCCTTCGGAGGTAGCAGTACTGGCCGATGAAACCTGTGTACCGGCCTTCGTAGCAGCCGATTTGCTGTCGCAGGCAGAACATGGCCCTGATAGCCAGGTATTGCTGGTGACTACCACTGCTGACATTATCAAACCAGTACAGGAACAGGTAGCGGCACAGCTGGCGCAATTACCACGCAAAGACATAGCTGCAAAGGCATTGGAAAACAGCCGTATCATACTGGTGCGCGACAATGAAGAAGCAATGGAACTGCTGAATGCATATGCACCTGAACACCTGATTGTAGCCTGCAAAGATGATATTGCCATTGCAGATGCGGTGGTGAATGCAGGTTCTGTATTCCTGGGGAACTACTCTCCTGAGAGCGCGGGCGACTATGCTTCGGGTACCAACCATACCCTGCCTACAAATGGTTATGCCACTGCTTACAGTGGTGTATCGCTGGATAGTTTTGTGAAGAAGATCACCTACCAGCGCCTGACCAAAGAAGGCTTGCAAAATATAGGTAGTACCATCGAAATCATGGCAGCTGCAGAAGGGTTGGATGCGCACAAAAATGCGGTGACCCTCCGTCTGAAATAATTTTAATCTTATTGTATGTTCGATTTAAATAGCTTATTACGCGACAATATAAAACGCCTTGTTCCTTATTCTACAGCGAGAGATGAGTTCAAAGGTGAAGCATCCATTTTCCTGGATGCAAATGAAAATAGTTATGGTTCCCCTTTGCCGGTGAATTATAACCGCTATCCTGATCCTATGCAGTGGAAGGTAAAGTACAAACTGGCGGATATCAAGGGGGTACCACCACAGAATATTTTCCTGGGCAATGGGAGTGATGAAGTGATCGACGTATTGTATCGTTCATTCTGCCGTCCGGGTATTGACAATGTTGTACTGTTTCCACCTACCTATGGTATGTATGAAGTAAGTGCGAATATCAATGATGTGATCGTACGCAAAGTATCCCTCACCCCGGATACTTTCCAGCTGGATATGCCGGCGCTGCAGGAAGCAGTGGACGAGAATACGAAGCTGATCTTCATCTGTTCTCCGAACAATCCAACTGGCAATTCCATTGACCGTTCAGACATCGAAATGATCCTGAACAATTTTGATGGTATTGTAGTGATAGATGAGGCGTATATCAATTATGCACGTCAAAAGACTTTTATCTCTGAGCTGACTGAATATCCCAATCTCGTAGTGATGCAAACACTCTCCAAAGCATGGGGACTGGCGGCGCTGCGCGTGGGGATGGCATTTGCAGGAGATGATATTATCAATGTACTGAACAAGGTGAAAGCGCCTTACAACATCAACCAGTCTGCACAGGACCTCGTATTGGAGGCACTGAACAATATCGGGCAGGTGAATGAGTGGATCAGAGATGCAGTGGTGGAGAGAGATAAACTCGCTGCATCGCTGGAAGCATTGCCACAGGTAGAGTATGTGTATCCAAGTGATGCCAACTTTTTGCTGGCAAAGACGACAGATGCAAAGGGTATTTACAATAATTTGGTAGACCAGGGTATTATCGTGCGCGATCGCTCTAAAGTAGAATTGTGTGGCGGATGTTTGCGTATTACAGTGGGTACGCCGGAAGAGAATGTGACATTGGTAAAAGCTATAAACAATTTTAAATAAATGAAAAGAGTTCTCTTCATAGATCGCGATGGTACTTTGATAAAAGAGGTGCCACCTACTTACCAGATTGATTCATTGGATAAGATTGAATTTTATCCGAAGGTGTTTACCTGGCTCACGCGTATAGCAGCGGAGCTGGATTTTGAATTGGTGATGGTCACGAACCAGGATGGATTAGGAACGCAGAGTTTTCCGGAAGATACATTCTGGCCGGCGCAGAACTTCATTGTTCGTGCGTTTGAGAATGAAGGTGTAATTTTTAAAGCGTATCATATAGATCGTAGCTTTCCCCACGAAAACGCGCCTACGCGTAAGCCGGGTACGGGTATGCTGACGCAGTACTTTACGGCTGATTATGATCTGGCTAATTCATTTGTGATCGGGGATCGTATTACGGATGTACAGTTGGCGAAGAACCTGGGGGCGAAAGCGATCTGGATGAATGAGGGAACAGGTCTGGGTGGTGCGGAAGTGAGTGCCGATGCGAAGGCGCTGGAACCGGTGATTGCTTTGGAATCTACTGATTGGGAAAAGATTTATGAGTTCCTGAAACTGGGATTGCGGCAGGTATCTCATACACGTACCACTAAAGAAACTGATATTCATATTGAACTGAACCTGGATGGTACTGGAAAAGCAGATATCCACACTGGTTTGGGTTTCTTTGATCATATGCTGGACCAGATAGCGCGTCATGGCAGTATTGATCTTACTATCAGGGCGAAAGGTGATTTGCATATTGATGAGCATCATACTATTGAGGATGTGGGTATTGCATTGGGTGAGGCGGTAGCACAGGGATTGGGAGATAAGAGAGGGATAGAGCGATATGGTTATTGCTTACCAATGGATGATTGTCTGGCGCAGGCGGCGATTGATTTTGGGGGAAGGAACTGGATTGTTTGGGATGCTAAATTTAATAGGGAGAAAATAGGGGAGATGCCTACGGAGATGTTCTTTCATTTCTTTAAGTCTTTTTCAGATGCTTCGAAGAGTAATTTGAATATTAAGGCAGAGGGGGAGAATGAGCATCATAAGATAGAGGCGATTTTTAAGGTTTTTGCGAAGGCTATTAAGATGGCGGTAAAGCGAAATCCATCTAATATGCAATTGCCAAGTACAAAGGGTTTGCTTTAATATTTGTCGCGTTTGATGATCCGGCTACCGCCGGATCATCAAACGCTCCCGGGGAGGCTTGCGCGCCAGCGCGCGCCCACCCTTTCGAAAAATCTTCTGCCGAAGGCAGATGTAATTCTCCAAAAAACATTTGCATTTTTGAAAAATTCCCCGGATATTTGTTCCGTAAATAAAACAAAACATGAACTCAATCATTACAAACAATCATTGGTGGTGGCACAATATCAGTTCCTGATAATGTGTTACAGTGCCATGATCCGTAGTGATCATATATAATTCGAAGGCTCGCTGTTACACAGCGGGCCTTCTTCGTTTTAATACCTAATCAAAATCAAATGGGTAGTATTCAAGTAAAATCAAGATCAAAGCAAATGCTGGCAGATGTATTCACCCCCGTGGGCATCTACCTGCGTCTTCGTGACCGGTTCCCTGGCTCCGTACTACTGGAAAGTACCGACTACCGTGCCAGTGAGAACAGCTATTCCTTTATCTGTATCAAACCAATTGCAGGTATCGAAGTCACCAGCACCACCGACTTTGAATTCAAGTATCCGAACCTGCCGCCAGAAAGGAAACAACTCAAAAGCCGCCAGAGCGTGCTCGACGAGCTCCAGAAGTTTCTCGGCAACTTCTCTTTCGCTGACAAGCCAGTGCTGCCCGTCGTTCACAGCTTATTCGGATACAGTACTTTCGACTCCGTACAATTCTTTGAAACAATAGAATTCAATAAGAATAAAGCAAACGGGAATACCATCCCCCTCATGCGCTATCGTTTCTATCAATACGTGATCGTCATCAACCACTTCAAAGATGAACTGTATCTCTGCGAAAACAGTGTAGATGGCCTGGACAGCGAATTCGAACTGATAGAATCACTGATCCGCTCGAAGGATGTACCGAGCTACTCCTTCACCACTACCGGGGATGAGCAGAGTAATATGACCGATGCGCAGTACATGGAAATTGTTGAAAAAGGTAAACAACACTGCTTTCGGGGCGATGTATTCCAGGTAGTATTATCCAGGGCCTTCAACCAATCTTTCAAAGGCGACGAATTCAACGTGTACCGTGCACTCCGCTCCATCAACCCTTCTCCCTATCTCTTCTTCTTCGATTATGGCGATTATAAATTAATGGGTTCTTCTCCCGAAGCCCAGCTCATCATCAAAGATGGTAAAGCCACCATTCACCCGATAGCAGGCACTTTCCGCCGTACCGGCAATGATGAGGAAGATCGCAGACTGGCGAAACTGCTGCTGGAAGATCCAAAAGAAAATGCAGAACATGTGATGCTGGTAGACCTGGCACGCAATGATCTGAGCCGCCTCGCTACTGATGTAGTGGTAGATTCTTACCGCAATATCCAATATTACTCACACGTCATTCACCTGGTAAGCGAAGTATCCGGCAAGGTACAGAAGGGCAATCCTTTCTCCCTGCTGGCAGCCACCTTCCCTGCAGGTACGCTTTCCGGCGCACCAAAATACAGGGCCATGCAGATCATTGACGAGTATGAGCCTACACAACGTGGTTTCTATGGTGGATGTATAGGCTCCGTAGGTTTCAACGGCGACTTTAACCATGCGATCATGATCCGCAGTATCCTGAGCAAATCCAATACCCTGTATTATCAGGCAGGTGCCGGTGTGGTAGCAAAGTCCGTGGCCGAATCGGAAAAAGATGAAGTGAACAATAAACTGAATGCATTAAAACAGGCCATTCTGCTGGCACAAAAAATCTGACATGAACATTCTTGTGTTTGATAACTACGACTCTTTTACATACAACCTGGTACACCTGGTGGAGAAGATCATTAACGGCAAAGTCAGTGTATTTCGTAATGATGAAATTCCATTGGAAAAAGTAAAAGACTATGACAAGATCATCCTTTCTCCCGGTCCTGGTATACCGGAAGAAGCAGGATTGTTGCTGCCGCTGATCAAAGAATATGCACCTACCAAATCCATATTCGGCGTATGCCTTGGCCAGCAGGCCATTGGCGAAGCTTTCGGCGCCAGCCTGATCAACCTGAAAGAGGTGTACCACGGGGTAGCTACTACTGTAAACATCATCAGCAGGGAAGGCAGATTATTCAACGGCCTCCCCGATCAACTCGAAGTAGGCAGATACCACTCCTGGGTAGTAGATGAAAAAACATTGCCATCCAGCCTTACCGTGACTGCAAAGGACGACAACGGCTATATCATGGCACTGCAACATCAGCAATATGATGTGAGCGGCGTACAGTTTCACCCTGAAAGCGTACTTACACCAGAAGGGGAAAAGATCATCCGTAACTGGTTAAATGCATAAATCCCGGGATTATGAAAAAGATACTGAATTACCTTTTTGAACATAAAACATTCACCCGCAGCGCAGCCAAGGAAATCCTGATCGGTATTTCCAAAGGTATGTACAATGAAAGCGAACTCGCTGCTTTCATGACCGTATACCTCATGCGCAGCATTACTGTAGAGGAACTACTGGGCTTCCGCGATGCCCTGCTGGAACTCTGCATCCCTGTAAACCTGAATGGCTATGATGTACTGGACATTGTGGGTACAGGCGGCGATGGCAAAAACTCTTTTAACATCAGCACCCTCTCCTGCTTCATCGTGGCAGGTGCAGGTGGCAAGGTGGCCAAGCATGGTAACGTAGGTGTATCTACGATCAGCGGGGCTTCTAACCTGATGGAGTCTGCCGGTTATAAATTCAAGAACGATGATGCAAAGCTGCGTACAGAACTGGAAGAATCCGGTGTTTGTTTCCTGCATGCGCCCCTGTTCCACCCCGCACTGAAAAATGTGGCCGGTGTACGTCGGCAGCTGGGGGTACGCACCTTCTTCAACGTACTCGGTCCATTGGTGAACCCGGCTTTTGCACAGCACCAGTTGATTGGTGTATATAGCCTGGAACTGGCCCGGGTGTATAACTACCTTTTCCAGCAAACGGACAAGCAATATGCTATTGTGCATAGCCTGGATGGGTACGACGAAATTTCGCTTACTTCAGATACCCGTGTCATCACAAACAAAGGTGAGCGTGACTGGACCCCTGAGCAGCTGGGTAAGCGCAAGGTTTTCCCTGAAGATATCTACGGCGGAAACTCTATTGAAGAAGCCGCCAAAATCTTTATGAAAATTTTAAAGGGCGAAGGGACCTGGGCACAGAATGCAGTAGTAATGGCGAATGCCGCCATGGGATTGCATTGCATGGGCAAGTACCCCTCCTACGAAGAATGTTTCCTGGCAGCCGTTGAATCCCTGGAATCCGGTGCCGCACACAATGCGTTTAAGAAGTTGATAAGTTTGCAGTCATGAAAAATATCCTTACTGAAATAGTCGCACATAAACACGTGGAAGTAGCCGCACGTAAACAGCAACGCCCGGTAGCCGAGCTGGAACAGTCATCTGCTTTCAAGCGGGTGCCTTTGTCCTTGTCAAGTTTTCTGCTGAACCCTGAGAAAACAGGTATCATCGCAGAATTCAAGAGAAAGTCTCCATCAAAGGGGCTGATCAATGGCACTGCTACCGTACAGGATGTAACCATGGCCTATACCCGCTACGGGGCTTCTGGTCTGTCTGTATTGACAGATGAACAGTTCTTTGGCGGTAGCTCCGACGACCTGGTGCAGGCACGTGCAGTGAATAACATTCCTGTGCTGAGAAAGGACTTTGTGATCGATGAATACCAGATACTGGAAGCAAAGGCAATTGGCGCAGATGTGATTCTACTCATTGCAGAATGTCTCACAAAAGCAGAAGTAGCGCGATTAGCTGCCTTTGCCCATAACTTAGGATTGGAGGTATTGCTGGAAGTGCACAGTGGTGATCAGCTGGATAAGGTAACGGATCATATCCAGAACGTGGGAGTGAACAACCGCGACCTCACTACTTTCAAGGTAGATTTCAACCGCAGTTGCGAACTGGCGCCACAGATCCCTGCCGGTAAATGTAAGGTAGCGGAGAGCGGCATCAGCAACACGGATAATATTGTGACGCTGAAAAAAGCAGGCTTCAACGGTTTCCTGATTGGGGAACACTTCATGAAGACAGAAAATCCTGCAAGGGCATTTGAAAACTTTGTAACGGAGCTGTCCGGTAAACTGAAAGGATAAATGATGCAACTGAAAGTATGCGGTATCACCCGGAAAGAAGACCTGGAAAAGCTGGTAGAACTGGGCGTTCACTATGCCGGCTTTATCTTTTATGAGAAATCGCCCCGCTTTGTAGGGAATAAACTGGATGCCCGTACTGTACGGGAAACGAAAGGGATCCTGAAGGTAGGTGTGTTTGTAAATGCGCCACTGGAGCAGGTGAAGCAGCACATCAGCAGTTATGGGCTGCACCTGGTACAACTGCATGGCGATGAAGATCCTGCATACTGTGCAGCTTTGCAGTCGTTGGTACCGGTGATCAGGGCTTTCAGAATCGGTGAAGACGTGAACTGGGATGCACTGGCAGCGTATGTACCCGTGACTAACTACTTCCTGTTCGACACTGCAGCGGGTAAGGCTTATGGTGGCACAGGCAAGCTATTCAACTGGGAGTTGCTGAGCACCTATCCGTTCGACCATCCGTTTTTCCTCAGTGGCGGCATTGGCCCTGAACAGCTGGAAGACCTGCTGGCATTTGAACATCCGGCATTGTTTGCAGCTGATGTGAACAGTAAATTTGAGACTGCGCCTGGTGTGAAGGATATGAACAAAGTGCAGCAGTTCTCCACAAAGATTTTATAAACTTATTTAAAATAATCAAGCATGAAGATTGCTGACAATACGCTGGGCTTACCCTATCATGTAGATGAAAGAGGTTTCTACGGCCGCTTTGGCGGTGCCTATGTGCCGGAGATGCTCTATCCCAATGTAGAAGAATTACAGACCAGGTACCTGGAAATTATGCGCGAGCCCGGCTTTCAGCAGGAGTTTGAACAACTGTTGCGGGATTATGTAGGCCGTCCTTCTCCTTTATATTTTGCAAAGCGCCTTTCAGAAAAGTATGGGGCACAGATCTACCTGAAAAGGGAAGACCTGAACCATACCGGTGCACACAAGGTAAACAATACAATCGGTCAGATCCTGCTGGCAAAGCGACTGGGCAAAACCCGCATCATCGCTGAAACCGGTGCTGGCCAGCACGGGGTAGCGACAGCTACTGTGTGTGCACTGATGAATATGGAATGTGTGATCTACATGGGTAGCATCGACATTCAGCGCCAGGCGCCGAATGTAGCACGTATGAAAATGCTGGGTGCTACAGTGGTAGCAGCTACCAGTGGTAGTCAGACGCTGAAAGATGCGTGTAACGAAGCCATCCGTGACTGGATCAATAACCCTGTCACTACCCATTACATATTGGGTACAGCCGCAGGCCCGCACCCATATCCTGATATGGTGACCCGTTTCCAGTCAGTAATCAGCGAAGAGATTCGCAAACAGTTGGAAGAGAAAACAGGCAACCCGAATCCGAATTATGTAGTGGCCTGTATAGGTGGTGGCAGCAATGCTGCCGGTACCTATTACCACTTCCTGAATGAGCCGGATGTAAAGATTGTAGCGGTGGAAGCTGCAGGCAAAGGGGTACATTCCGGCCACTCAGCAGCTACTACCCAGCTGGGTAAACTGGGTATCATCCATGCAGCAAAAACACTGCTGATGCAGACTGACGATGGACAGATCACCGAACCATATTCTATTTCCGCAGGTCTGGATTATCCGGGTATTGGTCCATTGCATGCACACTTGTATGAGACCGGCCGTGGTACATTCCTGGCTGCAACCGATGATGAAGCCCTGCAGGCAGCTTACGAGCTGACCAGGCTGGAAGGCATTATCCCTGCACTGGAATCTTCTCACGCACTGGCAAAACTGGGTGAAATTCCGTTCAAACCATCAGACGTGGTAGTGGTATGTCTGAGTGGTCGTGGTGACAAGGATATGGAAACATATATTCGTAATCTGCCCAATAAATAAATTATTTTATGAGCAATCGTATAGATCAGTTATTTGCCAGCAAAAAGACAGGCATTCTCAATATATACTGCACAGCGGGTTTCCCGGAATTGAACGATACACTGCCCGTGATGACGGCGCTGCAACAGCATGGTGCAGACCTGATAGAACTGGGCATGCCTTTTTCCGATCCTTTGGCCGATGGTCCGGTCATACAGGAGAGCAGTACCCGCGCTATCAAAAATGGCATGGGCCTCCGGGTATTGTTTGAGCAATTGAAAGAATTCAGGAAAACCATTCATGTACCGGTGATCCTCATGGGTTACCTGAACCCGGTATTGCTGTACGGCATCGAAGCTTTTTGCCAGAAATGTGCGGAAGTAGGGGTAGATGGCCTGATCCTGCCTGACCTGCCGATGGACGAGTACGAAAATGAATATAAAGCCATCTTCGAACATTATGGTCTGCACCTGATTTTCCTGGTGACACCAGAAACGAGCGAAGCACGCATCCGTAAGATCGACAACCTGAGCAAAGGATTTATTTACGCGGTATCTTCTTCTTCTACCACCGGTACAGACAAGAATATGGGCCAGCAGCAGGCTTATTTCGAAAGACTTGAAAAGTTGCAGTTAAAGAACCCGGTATTGATCGGGTTTGGTGTCAAAGATAAAGCTACCTTTGCGGCGGCCTGTGCACACAGCAATGGTGCAATTATAGGTACTGCCTTTATCCGCGCTATCGAAAATGCGACCAACATCGACACTGCTGTCAAAGATTTTATCAGCAGTGTAAAATAGTTTTTATGAAAACGGTAATCATCAAGTACAACGCCGGCAATATCCGCTCTGTATTATTTGCACTGGACCGCATTGGTGTGGAAGGTGTGGTAACAGATAACCCGGAGGAAATCCGTGCTGCCGACAGGGTGATCTTTCCAGGGGTAGGAGAGGCGAGCACCGCCATGAACTACCTGAAAGAAAGAAAGCTCGACCTCCTCATCAAAGATCTGAAGCAACCTACACTGGGTATTTGCCTGGGTATGCAGCTGATGTGCAAACATTCAGAAGAAAATGATACACCCTGCCTCGGCATCTTCGATGTGGAAGTAAAGAAATTCCAGTCGCCGGTAGACAACCTGCTGAAGATCCCACAGATCGGCTGGAATAATATTACAGGATTGTACAGCGCCATCTTTGAACATGTGCCAGAGAACAGTTACATGTACTTTGTACACAGCTACTATGCGGCCCTGAGCGCGGATACTGTAGCTACTACAAACTATGTGATCAACTACAGCAGTGCCCTGCAGAAAGATAATTTCTATGCGGTACAGTTCCACCCGGAAAAGTCAGCCGATGCAGGACAGCAAATTCTGGAAAACTTCCTGAAGATTCAATAAACAATGCAGGTAAGAAGAATCAATACAGTCGATACACTCATCCTGCGCAGGGATGTGTTATATCCTGGTCAGTCGCTGGAATCTGTGAAGGTGGAAGGTGATGACGATGGTCTGCACTTTGGATTGTTTGAACAATCTGCACTGGTTGGTGTCATTTCTTTGTTCTTAGAGCGGGCAAGTGCCCGTTTCCGCAAGCTGGCCATTACCCCGGCCTGCCAGGGAAAAAGTTACGGCAGCATACTGTTATCACACGTGGAAGACTTTTGCCGCAGGGAACGCATTCCGTCACTGTGGTGCGATGCCCGCGATTCTGCATTTGGCTTCTATGAAAAGAGAGGCTATGTATACGACAGTGCGCCTTTTAAAAAAGGAAATAATACATTTCGCAAGATGAAAATTGAACTGGGTCAGACATCCGCACAGCAATTCAGCGTGATTCCGGCAATCGATATAATAGATGGTAAATGCGTACGCCTCACGCAGGGAGATTATGCACAGAAGAAAGTGTATAATGAACATCCGCTGGAAGTGGCGAAAGAGTTTGAAAGCATTGGCGTGACCCGCCTGCACCTGGTAGACCTGGATGGGGCTAAGAAGGGCAGTGTGGTGAACTGGAAAGTGCTGGAAGCAATCGCTGGCCATACCAGCCTGGTAGTAGATTTTGGAGGAGGTATCAAGAAAGAAGATGACCTCCGCATAGTATATGAAAACGGGGCAGCCCTGGCTACCATTGGTTCTATTGCCGTAAAAGAGCCGGAACTGTTTTTCAGCTGGGTAAAAAAGTATGGTGCAGACAAGATTTTTCTGGGCGCAGATGTAAAGGACGAAAAGATCGCGGTGGGCGGTTGGCTGGAAACGACTGACCTGACTATCTACGATTTCCTGGCATCTAATATCAAAGCGGGGGTGCACCACATCTTCTGTACGGATATTGCTAAAGACGGTTTGCTGCAGGGACCTTCCATCCCGCTGTATAAAAAGATCCTGGAGCATTTCCCCGGCATTAACTTTGTAGCCAGCGGTGGTGTGAGCAATATCGACGATATCTATGCGCTGCAGGAGGCCGGTTGCAATGGGGTGATCGTGGGGAAAGCGATTTACGAAGGAAAGATCTCAATGGAAGAGTTGAAACAATTAATGAAGTAAACAACACAAGCCATGTTGACAAAACGTATCATACCTTGCCTGGACATCAAAGATGGCCGTACAGTAAAAGGGGTGAACTTTGAAAATATCCGCGATGCGGGGGATCCGATTGAATTGGGTGCCCTGTATGCGCAACAGGGAGCGGATGAACTGGTATTCCTGGACATTACTGCTACCAACGAGCGTCGAAAAACCCTGTCTGAACTGGTAAGAAGTATTGCCAGGCATGTGAATATCCCGTTTACAGTAGGAGGGGGCATCTCATCAGTAGAAGATGTGAGTGTATTGCTGCAGAATGGGGCTGATAAGATTTCTGTAAATACTTCTGCTTTCAAGCGTCCTGAGCTGGTCGATGAGCTGGCCCGGGAGTTTGGTAGCCAGTGTGTGGTACTGGCGATCGATACCCGTTTTGAAGACGGGGATTGGTATGTGTACCTGAATGGCGGCCGCGTGAAAACGGATGTAAAATGCTATGACTGGGCAAAGGAAGCGGTATCCAGGGGAGCGGGCGAGATTCTGCTCACTTCTATGAACAATGATGGTACCAAGCAGGGCTTTGCATTGGATATCACCGGCAAGCTGTCTCAAAACCTGAATGTGCCGGTGATTGCCTCCGGTGGCGCAGGTACCATGGAGCACTTTATGGATGTGTTCGAAAATGCCCAGGCCGATGCAGCACTGGCGGCAAGTATTTTCCACTACAAGGAAATTGAGATCCCTGAGTTGAAGACATACCTTTATCAAAAAGGTGTAAATATCAGGTTTTAACGGGCAAACCCGGCCGGAGCCTAAACCGCCTGCTTATGCCGAAGGCAGAAGCGGGTATTTCGCAAGAATTAAATAGCTACTTTTGCACTGCTAAAGTCAATTTAAAGAGCGCACCAAATGTATAACTACAAGCAGATAGACTTTCAAAAATCAGCAGACGGACTGGTACCCGCCATCATTCAGGATGCCGCTACCCACAAAGTTCTGATGCTGGGCTACATGAACCAGGAATCCCTGGACAAAACCCTGCAGGAAGGAAGAGTGACCTTCTATAGCCGTTCCAAACAGCGGTTGTGGACAAAAGGTGAAGAGAGCGGTAATTTCCTCACGCTGGTAGACCTCCGGGTAGACTGCGACAAAGATACTCTCCTCATCAAGGTAAACCCTGCGGGCGTGGTATGCCATACAGGTGCAGACACCTGCTGGGATGAAAAGAATATCTCCAATGATTTTCTGTCCAAACTGGAAACCGTCATCAATGACCGTAAGAACAACCCTTCAGACACCTCTTACACCTCTAAACTCTTTGCCAAAGGCATCAACAAGATTGCCCAGAAAGTAGGGGAAGAAGCGGTAGAAGTGGTGATCGAAGCAAAAGATGACAGTGAAGAGCTGTTCCTGAACGAATCAGCAGACCTGCTTTTCCATTACCTGGTTCTGCTCAGTGCCAAAGGCTACCAATTGTCTGACGTACTGGGGGTATTGCAGGAAAGACATAAGTAATACAAATATTTCATATATTAGGGTGTGAAAAGACTTACTGTTATCTGCGCCGCAGGCGTACTATGCTCACTTTCCATCACTGCACAGCAGGTATCCGGTTCCCTGAAGGGAGCGGAGGGCAAAAAGCTCTACCTCTATAGTGATGACGACAACAACCCTAAGGATTCCCTCGTCATTAAAGAAGATGGCAGGTTTTCCTTTAATACCGATGCTACCAAAGGCCCGGCGGTGAATGCCCTGGTACTGGAATCTGTGAATAATCCCCTGCTGTTTGTAACAGGCAAGGAGAAGACTTCTTATGTACTGACAGCTGCTGACTTCCCGATTGCTGCTTCTATGAAAGGCAGTGCGGACGACAAAGCTATGCAGGAATACCAGAAGGCCTTTGCCCCTTTGCTGAAACGTGCAGGAGAACTAAATGCAGAGGCCAAAGGCATTAATCCTGAAGATGAAACGGCCAAGCAGGCTTTCCGTGACAAAGCAGGTAAATTCAGCGATGAGGTATCTGCCACCGGGAAGAAACTGGTAAAAGATCATCCGAAGGAAATAGCCAGCATCTGGGTATTGATGAATGAGCTGCGTAGCCGTTTATCTCCTGAAGAATTTGAAGCATTATATACTTCTCTCGACACCGGGCTGAAAGAAACTAAGTATGGCAAATCAGCGGGTAAGTACCTGCGCGATCTGAAGGGCGAGACAGAAGTGGTTGAGGCAGAAGACTTTGAGCAGACCGATGTGAATGGGAACAAAGTAAAATTATCTTCCTTCAGGGGTAAATATGTGTTGGTAGATTTCTGGGCCAGCTGGTGCGGACCTTGCCGCCAGGAAAACCCAAATGTGGTAAAAGCGTATAACAAATTCAAAGACAAGAACTTCACTATACTGGGTGTATCCCTGGACCAGGAGAAAGAGCGTTGGGTAGCAGCTATCAAACATGACAACCTGGACTGGACGCAGGTATCGGATCTGAAAGGGTGGGGGAACGAGGCTGCCCGCTTGTACAACATCAACGGCATTCCGGCGAACCTACTGATAGACCCGAAAGGGCGCATCATAGCCCGCAACCTGAGGGGGCCGGCATTGGAGGCGAAGCTCGCCCAGGTACTGAAGTAAGTAAGAAAATATTAGCTGAAGCCCGCCCTGCGGGCTTTTTGCGTTTTTAGGCCGCTTATCACAATCCCTTTGATTATCCTGATGGTAATCGGGATTTTTGTTATAAAATCAGAAACTAATGAAGTCAGTAATACTGGCCGCGGCGCTTTTGTCGCCCGTGGTCTTGTTTGCGCAGGACAAGAAAAATGAGCAACCCTTTACCATTGAGGGATCTGTTGCGCAACTGCAAAAGCCAGCTAAAGTTTATTTGAGCATTCGCAATTCCAGTAAGAATAAACTGGATAGTACTGAGGTAAAAGACGGTAAATTCTCCTTTGCGGGTAGCCTGGAAGAGCCAATGATGGCCAGCCTGCTGCTGAAAGTACAGGATCCGTCGGCACCCGAGCTCACAGGACCGGTGAAGAAAGATATCCTGACCATATTCCTGGATAAGGGAAAGATCAATATCGCTACGCAGGATTCTATCAGTAAAGCGACGGTGACAGGTTCCAAAGCGAACGACGATTTTAAACAGCTGAACGAGCTCCTGAAAGATGTGAGCAGCCAGATGCAGGATTTACAGCAGCAGTACCGCCAGTTGTATATGGCGAAGGATGAGGAGGGAATGAAGAAGCTGGAGCCTAAATTTGATGAACTGGAAGCTAATCAGAAGACGATTCTGGGTGATTACCTCAAAGGTCATAGTAGTTCCCCGATAGCATTGTTTGTATTGAACCAGTATGCTGGTTATGAAATAAACCCTACCGAGATTACGCCTATATACAATAAGCTGGGTAAGACATTGCGCAATAGTCCTTCCGGAAAAGAATTTGCAACAAGACTGGAGTCTGCCCGTAAGACGGCGATTGGACAGCCAGCTATGGAGTTTAGTTTGCCTGATGCTGATGGTAAGCAGGTGAGCCTTGCTTCTTATAAAGGGAAGTATGTGTTGGTAGATTTCTGGGCAAGTTGGTGTGGGCCTTGCAGGGCGGAGAATCCGAATGTGGTGAAGGCTTATAGTAAGTATAAAGATAAAGGTTTTGATATTTTAGGGGTGAGCCTGGATGATAAGAAGGAGAAGTGGCTGGCGGCAGTGCAGGCAGATAACCTGCCCTGGACGCATGTGAGTGATTTGAAGGGATGGAAGAATGCGGTGGCAGAGCAGTATGGGATTAGGGCGATTCCGCAGAATTTGTTGCTGGATCCGAAGGGGGTGATTATTGCGAAGAATTTGCGGGGAGATGCATTGGAAAAGAAACTCGAAGAAGTTATAAAATAAGCGAGATTTGGTGGCGGGCTTCGCCGCCACCAAATCTCGCGGCCGCGAAAAGGGGGATTTTGCCGGAAGGCAAAATCCCCCTTTTCGCTTTTAAATAAATAAATTTGGTTATTTACGAAACTTTCGTAGATTTACGAAACAATCGTAGATATGGAAAAACTAACGCAACAGGAGGAGACCGCCATGCTTGCCATCTGGAAAACATCCGGCGGATTCGTGAAAGACTTTCTCGAAGCCCACCCGGCTCCTCAGCCGCCATATACCACCCTTGCTTCTACAGTCAAAAACCTGGAAAAGAAGGGGTACCTCCAAAGCCGAAAGATTGGTAATGTATATGAATATCAACCGATCATACCCGAAAACGAGTATAAGCAAAAATTTATGAGTGGCTTTGTAAAAGACTACTTTGAAAACTCATATAAAAACCTTGTCACCTTTTTCGCCAAAGAGAAAAAGATCAGCCCTGAAGAACTTAAGGAAATCGTAAAAATGATCGAGAAAAATCAATAGTTATGTTGCTCTTTCTGCTCAAGGCTAATATAGCCCTCACCTTATTCTACCTGGCATACCGTTTTGGTCTGCGCCGCCTCACTTTCTATACCTTAAACCGCGCCTTTCTCCTGCTGGCCATCATCTGTGCCGCTGTTTGCCCATTCATCAACCCGGAAACCATCTTCCGGCACAACCGTCCACTGACAGGTGCAGCTATCGCCTACGTCATTGACTTCAATGACCTCCGCCAGCCGGCTACTCCCTGGATCAATGTGGTGCTTATATATCTCTTCTGGGCGGGTGTGATCGTGATGGCATTGCGGATGCTCCTGCAACTCAGTTCTCTCTGGGCACTGCACAGAACCACGAGCAAGGATAAGCTCTTTGATCAGCAGGTAAGGGTCACTGACAAATCATTACAACCTTTTTCATTCTTACATAATATATACATCAACCCTGCCATACACAGTCCTGCAGAACTTTCCGCCATTATGCGGCACGAGCAGGTGCATGTGCGGCAATGGCATTCCCTGGATGTACTGCTGGGTGAAATAAACAAGATCTTTTACTGGTTTAACCCCGGCGCATGGCTCATCAGCATTGCCATCAGGGAAAACCTTGAGTTCATCACCGACAGGTATATGCTACGCCAGGGTGCAGACATCAAAGCTTATCAATACAGCCTTTTAAAAGTAAGTGGGATCCCATATGCGACGGCCATCGCAAACAATTTCAATTTTTCACACTTAAAACAAAGGATTATGATGATGAATAAACAACGGTCATCAAAATATAACCTGGTGAGGTACTTTGTGTTGGGGAGCATCATGCTGATTGTGCTTGTATCGCTGAATTACACCCGTGCAGCTATCACTGTTACTGTAAAGAAAGTGCTGCGGGCAGATACTACAGTGACCCCTCCACCGCCGCCGCCGGCAGAACCTCAGGAACCCCTGGCACAGGTAGTACCCGATGGTAAAGAGGCTCCACCGCCCACATCACCGCTGGCTCCACCAGCACCCGAAAGCCCTCAGGGAAGACTGGCACCGATAGTCAGAGTGGATGTAAAGACACCACCACCGCCGCCGCCACCTAATCCGGCACCATCTCCGGCTCCATTACCCCAGCCGGTAGGTGCCCCAGCGCCCGTACCTCCTCCTCCGCCACCTCCACCACCAGTTCCGGATTCTAATCACACAATGGTCTTTCGTACGGTAAGCGACCATGGTCCTGTGAAGCTGAACGGGCACCCAATCGTATACGTAAACAATGTATACAAGGGCAGAACAATGCCTGATGACTCACGGGATGTGGATAATATACAATCTGTATTTGTATGGAAAGGGGACAGTGTTCCGGCTGAATATGGAGAAGAGGCCCGAAAGAATGGCGTAATGTTTATTTACACTAAAGATTATGATGGACCACAGGACCCGGGCAAAATGACGCTGAAAGCTGATGTGAAAAAAATGGAAGGAACCAGGATAGTCGTCGAATCAAAAGATGGTAAAAACTAACGCATTAATAATCGTATAAAAAGAAAGCCTCCTGTGAAAAGGAGGCTTCTTTTTATCTTACACACCTGAAACCAAGATTCTCTAACCCTGACTCCGGTGATGACTTCATTCTCGCTGTCACCCTATATCCTGAACAATACTGATCTGTACACATAAATGAACCACCCCTGATGGTATGCTTCGCCACCGAAGGATCATCCGGATCATTTCCTTTTTCCGGCCCTTTCGGATTATGTGCATGATCTGCATGTTTGTAATAATCCACATCATACCAGTCAGCTACCCATTCCCATACATTTCCTGCCATATCATACAGGCCGTACCCGTTAGGAGGAAAAGACCTCACCGGTGCTAACCCTGTAAATCCATCTACCCCTGTATTCTGATAGGGGAAATGCCCGCTCCATGTATTGGCTTTGGGCTTGCCGGAAGTAATCGGATCACTGCCCCAGGTGTAAGGTTGATCATTCAACCCGCCCCTGGCAGCAAATTCCCATTCTGCTTCTGTAGGCAGGCGCTTACCTGCCCAGCGTGCATAAGCCTGTGCATCATCCCATGACACCTGTACTACAGGCAGGTTGTCTTTACCTGTAAGATCACTGCCCGGGCCTTGGGGATGTCGCCAGCTGGCCCCCTGCATGAACGTCCACCATTGAGATACATCGTTCAGCGGTACGGCATGATCAGGAGGGGTGAATACCAGGGCACCGGGAAGCAGCATGCTGCTGTCGGGCTCCGGTGAGCCGGCAGGCAATTGCTGCATCAACTCTTCTTTGCTGATAGGTTTTTCGGCCGTAGTGATGTAACCGGTAGCTGCTACAAAGGCGGCAAACTCGGCGTTGGTTACTTCATGTTCATCTATCCAGAAGCTATCGACAGTGACACTGTGCCTGGGTTGCTCATCCTGGCGGGCTTCCGCATCGTTGGCACCCATTATAAAAGTGCCGCCGGGTATCAATATCATATGGTTGGCGGTATCCGCCGTCGTAGCCAGCACACTGTCTTTGCTGGAGATTTTCTTTTCACTGCTTTGGCAGGCATTGAGCGATATGGCTCCTGCCAGCAGGTAGAGTGGCATATAACGATACATATCTCACAAGTTCGGAATTATTTCATAAAATATTGGCCTGCGGCAGCAGGGAAGGTGGCATATTATTTTGCTGAAATCATATGATAAAAATTAACACTAAAATAATCGTCACTCCGGCGAAACTGTTGTAAACTGCATCAGCTTTACATATGGAACAATTTTCAGCACCCTTCCACCGCCACGATTTTGGAGAGCATTTCCTCTGGGGCGTCACTATTTCTGCATTTCAGAATGAAGGCGCACATGATCATGACGGAAAAGGCGCTTCCATCTGGGACGATTTTACCGCACGTAAGGGCAAAATCAAAGACGGCACCCATGCACAGGTCACCACCGATTTCTACAACAGATACCGGGAAGACATTTTGCTCGCTAAATCCATGGGATTTAAAATATTCCGCTTTTCTATTGCCTGGCCCCGTATTCTTCCCACCGGTACGGGAGCTGTGAACCAGGCTGGTATTGATTTTTACCACCGCATCATCGATACCTGCCTGGAACTGGATATGGTTCCTTATGTAACGCTATATCACTGGGACCTGCCACTGGCATTGGAGCATAAAGGCGGCTGGTGCCATAGGGGTATCATCTTTGCCTTTGAAGAATATGTGCGGATCTGTGTAGCTGCTTACGGAGAGAAAGTAAAAAACTGGATTGTGATGAATGAGCCATTTGGCTTTACATCGCTGGGCTATATGCTGGGGGTACACGCTCCGGGTAAATTTGGATTGTCATATTTCTTCCCGGCAGTGCACCATGCCTTGCTGGCGCAGGCTGCCGGTGCTAAGGTAATCCGTGAAATGGTCAAAGGGGCGAATATCGGCATTGCTTTATCCTGTTCCTATATAGTACCCAATACTCAAAGCCAGGCAGACATCCAGGCTGCCCGCAAGGCAGATGCATTATTCAACCGCATATTTCTGGAGCCTATTTTGGGCATGGGATATCCTGTGAAGGATTTTCCCTTACTGGCCAAAATAGAACGCCGCTATGCCCTCTGGCGGGATAGGGATTCCCTGTCTTTCGACTATGATTTTATAGGGGTACAGAATTACTTTCCCCTGGTGATCCGTCGCAACCCGTTTATGCCTATCGTTGGGGTATCGGAAGTGAAGCCCCGCTACCGCAAGGTACCTGTGACAGCATTGGGTTGGGAAATCAGCGGAGAAGGGATGTATAGCATCCTGAAGCAGTTTGCTGCTTATCCGAATATTCCCCGGCTGATCGTCACTGAAAATGGCGCTGCTTTCAACGATGTATTGACGGAGGGACGAATTCACGACGCAGACAGGATCAACTACTTTATCACTTACCTGGAGGCTATCCTGAAAGCGAAAAATGAGGGGGTACCACTGGATGGCTACTTTGTGTGGACGCTGACTGACAATTTTGAGTGGGCGGAAGGTTACCGGGCCCGTTTCGGACTGGCACATGTAGATCTCGACACACAGGTACGTACCCTGAAAGATTCGGGTTTATGGTTCCAGGACTTCCTGCACGATAAATAAAAAAAGGTCGTTCCCAAAGGAACGACCTCAATAATATCAAACCATTTGTTTTGCGATCAATCGTAAGTTCTGCGAATGAACCAGATATCTCTCAGTGAGAAGTGGAATACCGCATTCATATACGTTTCCTTAATCAGCCCACTGCTCAGCGTACCCCGCTGTCCGGCTTCCAGGCCAATGTAGTAGCGGATAGCACCACTCTTACTTGGGATAGAGATACCGGCAGTACCTGATACATCTTTCATTTGCTGGCCATACAGCTGCAGGTAAGAATTGTTATACACAAAACCGGCCTGTACCACGATACCTTCTACACGCATATCGCCATAAGTACGTCTGAAAGCATATTCCAGACCGGTAGAGTAGCGGTCTGCATCTACCAGCTGGTAGTGTGTACCCTTCTGTCCGTACTGGCTCCATTTCTGGTGTTTCCAGTCTCCCAGCCAGGTGAATGTACCGTTGCTGATGGAGATACCACCTGCATACATTTCCGGTAAGGTATATTTTTCCTTAGACAGGTCGTATGAGTAAACGGTGGTTTCACTGCTGTTCTGTATAATCAGCTTCTTATCGAAGTTCATATTGGTCTTGAAGCGGTAAGTAGCCCCGAGACCTAATACCCATTTGGAGCCGATTCTACCGGCATATTGAATACCGGTATTGAAGTTTACATTGAAAGCGTAGCGTTGCAGCTTGGTGGAGACGGTATCGCCTCCTACGTTTTCAACGGTATTGATAGGTCCAAAAAGGAAATTGGTAGCTACCCCAACAGAAAAGTTCTTGGTCAGTCTTACTGAGTTGGTGATATATGCTTTATTGATACCCCCATCGCCGGTAGTGGTAGTGGTCTGGCCACTGTTGTCTACATAGGTGGTGGAGATTAATTTGTAATTCACAGAGCTGAAAGGAGAGAAGCCTGCGCTGATACCCCAGCGGTTATTTGCTTTAAAACCAATAGCGAGGCGTCTTACAGAGAGGTCTCCGGCAGTCTGGTTCAGACTGCTGTTGTTTTTATAGCCAACGATCTGGCCCCTGAGGGACACGTCGAACATAAAATGCTGCCGTGGGATGGCGGAATAGGAGGCTGGGTTCAGCTCGTTCAGAAAATAGTCTGAGCGGCGGGCGATACCAGTGCTACCTACACCAAAATTTCGGCTATAGTCCCTTTCTTCCAGATCGCCAATGGCGTATGCCGAGTAAAGGGAATTAATGCCATGCTGTGCCAGTGCCTTTGTTCCCATCAAAAGCATCATTAAGCCGCATAAGCCTGTTGTATATTTTATTCGCTTCATGTAGTCTGTTCTAGCTTGCATTATTTATACAGCAGATAATATACCTTCAGTTCGATCGGGTTGGACTTATGGTAAGGTCCGCCCAGTACGAGTCGATCGAAGTGAGTCAGGCCCGTAGCACCTGGCGTCATAAGACCCAAAGCCCTGGTTGTATTGTCAGTGCTGGTAATCTCGTTGATCACATAGTTGGTTACATCGTAAGTATATTCAGTGCCAAGGTTATATACGTAATCGGTGACCAGGCTGCCTGTTTGTACAGCACCGGTGCTTGGGTTCGTTACAGAGTCAGTAACTGCGTTACCATGGTTCAGTCTTACCAGTGTCAGTTTAGACGGCAGTTCGTACGGGTATACATAAGTGGTGATAACGGGTTTCACTGACAGTGTAGCCCGCATGATCTTATAGAACTTAGCCGTATTGGAGAATTGTCTCAGGTAGGGGAAATCAATTCTGGTCACCAGGTTGGTAAGTGGTTGAACATAAGTCTGGTTATTGGCATTTTCGGCCAGTAACTTATTAGTGCTCAGATCTGAGTTAGGCGTCAGATTAGCCAGTGCAGAACCTGATGGACGGGTAAAATCTACGTGATTGAACTGGGAAGTCGCATCATACATTGCAAAATCCACAGATTTCCACTCATAAGTAGAAGAGTTCACGTGATAATATAAGCGAAGCGACAGGGAGTCGTCAGCCCTGAGCGGTGTAATTACCTTGCTGTTGGCACCTGGTCTGATGCAAAGGCCCGGGAACCATTGGTCGAACTGGGCCTGCTGGGTGATAGTAGGCAGTTTATTGTTTACCTTATTAAAGAAGTCCTGACCGATCGCATCATCGATTTTAATACCGTAAACGCTATCCAGGGTAGGTCGGATATGAGCGATCTGCAGGGAACCGATCGGGGTCGGGTCGGTGGCAAATGACATATTACTATAATAATAGGAGGTCCCAGTCGTTTTCTCGATGGCCTGGGTCACTTTGTATACTTCCCAGTGCTGAGAACCGGTGGTATCTCCATAATAATAGGTCTTGGGATGTACCACCAATACCAGGGAGTCATATATTGCAAGGTCTTCCAGGTTAGTAGAGCTTGTTAATGCTTTCACCCTGAAGTAGGTGCTGGAAGAGATGGTACCGAAATAAGGATCAACAGCGGTACCTACGAGGGCTACGCTCTGATCGGAAGTAGGAATGGAGTCAATATAAGCCGTGCTTACATTCATTGTAATAGAATCCGTTACCAGGTACTCTGTACCACTGGTTTCAACTTCATTACTATAATTAAAGCCCTCCTTGTCACAAGCTGCTGCGCCTGCCACTAAAATTGCACAAACCAGGTATTTATAAGCCATTTTGGCACGGATATTTTTATTCATGGAGCGCAATTTTAGACAGACGGCCAACTTCCCGGTTATTTAATATGCCAATTGGCATATTTTATCGACGAATGCTCGATGAAGGTCTCTATTCTACTGCTGGGGTAGCGGCCCTTTTGGTAAGCTAAAATTCCAGTTGGTAGACAAAATAGTTGGATTCGTCTGGTAAAACTACTGGAATAGTCTATTTTCCGATTACGCCAAAACAAAGGCAGATAATTTTGGCAGCTATTATAAAAAGTAAAAATTATCTATGCGCTATTTAAATGTATGTTTTCTGGGTTTAGCCGCCGTCTTGATGTTAGCCTCCTGTTCATCGAGCGATGATTCAACAAAGCTAGGCAACTGGATTAAAAAAGCTGACTATGCAGGTGATGCAAGGTATGAAGCTGTGGCTTTCGTGATCGGAGATACAGCGTATGTAGGAACTGGTTATGGAGGACCGAGCAAAGGTGCTAGATTAAGTACATTCTATAAATATGATCCAAACAAAGACAACTGGACAGTAATTGCTTCGATGCAGGATCCTACTGATCCTTTCAAAAACCTGGGCCGTACTGGTGCTTCGGCATTTGCAGTAGCTGGTAAAGGATATGTAGTAACCGGTTGCGACAGCTCATTCAACTCTCTGAATGATACCTGGGCTTACGATCCGACTGCTAACTCCTGGAGTTCAAAAGCAGCCTTCCCGGGTGTAGCACGTTATTATGCAGTAGGTTTCGCAATTGGTGATTCCGGTTACATAGGTACAGGTACTACTGGGTCTACCGGTACTATTTTGAGTGACTTCTACAGATATGACCCAACCAATGACAAATGGGATGTAATCACTTCTCTGAAAGATAAAAGAAAGAATGCAGTTTCTTTCGTGATTAATGACAGTGCATACGTAGTATCCGGTACCGGTTCTTCTGGAAGCAGCGCTTACTACATGTATGTATATGACAGAAGCAAGGATGAGTGGAGAGAAAAGAGCCAGATCAGGAACGCGACCGATTACTCTTACGATGATGATTATACCACCCTTGCGCGTACACAGGCTGTTGCTTTCACCATCAACAACAAAGCTTATTTAGCTACAGGTACTTTACCGAACACATGGGAGTACAACCCGGTTACTGACCGTTGGGAAGAGAAAACTGCATTTGACGGTACCACCCGTACCGGTGCTGTAGGTTTTACTGTAAAAGGTAACGGTTATGTGGCTACAGGTGCTAACAATTCTACAGGTCTGGATGATCTTCGTGTATTTGATCCAAATGCAGAAAACGATACGAATGACAACTAAGCAATTATCGCTCGTAGCTTTATTGGCTGCAGGGGTTGTTGCTTGTCAGGAGAACAAAGGCCATTCCGGCGATAACAGACTGAAAAGCAGAGATACTATAAACGCTACCGTAATGCCTGAAGAGGACATTACGGTAGTGCCGTTTCAACCAGAAGGCGGTGGCTGGGGCTTCGATATTAAGGTCGGACCCAAAACCCGCATTCACCAGGATATCATTCCTGTTATACTGGGTCGTATACCCTTTGCAACCAAAGAGGATGCTTTGAAGGTTGGAGAGAATATGGCGCAGAAAATGAGAACACAGCATACAGGTTTCCCTGACATTACCCGTCAGGAACTGTTGGAAATGCATATTGCAGGTGTGAAATAATCACCTTTAAAGAAAACCGGCTTGTCCCGCAGGTCGGTTTTCCTTAAAAAATAAGGCAAACTGAGCGCTGAGAACAGTTTTGCAGACATATGGAAACTTATATTAATACTGGCCGCAGTACTGTATATGGCCACATGGCTATTCCTATCCCCCAAATTTTAACTATTCTTTTCAGCACACTTAGCAGATTTTACAGGAATTGAGTGTAAGTTTATCGCGCTTTTTGGCACATGATAAATTTAAAACAACTCTATAGGAACCGACTGTTCAATATTGGTTTGCATATTGCAGTATGGACCTGTTTCCTGTTCTTTCCCTTTTTTATCTATAGGATCAGGATTCAGCATCCATGGTTCTTTGCACGTGAAATTGTGGATAACCTCTTTCTGATAGGAGTTTTTTATCTCAATTTCTATTTCCTTATCCCCCGCTTTTTCACTGTCAAGAAGATTGTCTACTACCTGTCTTTCGTGGTCATGGTACTGGTTTTTGTGATTATGCAGCAGGCAGTGTCGGAATACCTGTTCTGGAAAGTATATGCGAAGGAGGAAATGGCGATGCATCAGCCGGGGCAGGAGGGGTTTATGCCTCCACCTATGTACCATTTTTATCATGACCGGCCCCATGGTGGGGTCGATTTCAGAGAAAGAACCCCGCTGGCCTTTGACGATGGGCCGGTAAAAGGGAAGATTCCAACCTTTCTGGACTATATTTTGTTTCCAGAAATACTACGAAAAACTGTTTTTGCTGCCCTGCTCATGCTATTTATGAGTGGTTTTATCAAGATTGCACAGGAGTGGTTTAAGTCTGAACAGCAGCGTGAAGCCCTTAAACTGGAGAATTTAAACGCTGAATTAAAATTTTTAAAGTCCCAGATTAATCCTCACTTCCTTTTTAACTGTCTAAACACTATCTACTCACTGGCACATAAACATTCTGCACAGACCGAGCATGCTATAATTAAGCTCTCGACCATTATGCGGTACATGATTTATGAGTCAAATGAGGACAAGGTACAGCTACAACAGGAACTGCAATATCTGGAAGACTATATTGATATTCAGAGACTTAGGCTGCCTGAGGATATCGTCGTGGATTATGCAGTACAGGGCAATCCGGCTGGATTGCGCATTGAACCCATGCTCCTGGTCCCATTCGTAGAGAACGCATTTAAGCACGGTATCAGTTATGCTGAGCCATCTTTTATTGCCATTGCGGTGGCGATTGAAAGGAACCAGGTACGGCTGGTGGTGGAAAATGCGGTTTTCAGGCAGCGGGTGGCCGAAAAAGGGGGGATAGGGTTACAGAATGTGAAAAAGAGATTGGACTTACTCTATACTGAAGACCACGAGCTTGAAATAACAGAAGCTGAAAACCAATTTATTGTTGATCTTAAAATCGTGTTGAAAAATGATCAGGTGTATAGCGGTGGATGATGAACCACTGGCATTGGAAATTATAACAGACTTTGCGAAGAAAGTACCCTTTCTTCAGCTGGTGGCTACATTTGAAAATGCTACTGAGGCATTACGCTTTTTACAGGAAGAGCGGGTAGACCTGGTATTCCTGGATATTAAAATGCCTGACATTACGGGTATACAATTCATGAAGTCGTTGAAGTATCCGCCTATGGTGGTGTTCACAACGGCGTATGGAGAGTATGCGCTGGAAGGCTTTGACCTGGAAGTAGTGGATTACCTGCTTAAGCCGGTACCATTCGAGCGATTCCTGAGAGCGGCTACCAAGGCGCTGGAACTGCGGACCATGTCGCAACAGAAGAATAATGACAACAATAATAATCACGTAAACGATTATATCTTCATCAAGACTGAGTATAAGATCATTAAGATCAACCTGGAAGATATTCTCTTTATAGAAGCACTGAAAGATTATACGAAAATTTATACACCTTATCAGCCGGTATTGACATTACGTAGTTTGAAGTCGTTTGAGACAAGACTGCCTTCGGACAAGTTTATCCGGGTACACCGCTCTTATGTGGTATCGTTGAATAAGATCAATTCTGTGGAAAAGAATACGGTAATGATTGCGAACCAGAGTATTCCGATCAGTGATGGGTATAGGGAGAAGTTCTATGATGTGATTAATAGAAATAGTTAAATCTTTAAAAAAGCTGATGCCTGCAGGCATCAGCTTTTTTATACAAGCTTAGTTTCGTTTAGAAAAAGTCAGTCCACCCTACCTCTCCTTCATCCATTAAGACGACCTATTTTTTAGTTCCAAACTTTCTGAAATTATAAGATATCGTACCTTGAAAATATCTACCACGTGTTTGTGTCCAGCTATCTGAAATAACTGATGCCGTAATACTCCTGGAAACCCCTGATTGCTGGTTAAACAGATCTATGATAGAAAATTTAAGCTCCGCCTGCTTATGTTTCAAAAAACGATAAGTTATAGAGGTGATCGCAGTAGGATACTTTGTACGATAACTGGAAGGAAGACTATTATTATAGGTATAATAAGCTGTAAAGGCACCTGACCAATATTGCCAGAAATAACTTAAGGTGCTGTTGAAACTGGTTGTAAAGTATTGACTGTTAGTGCCATTTATAGTTTGTATGGCACTATAACCCGGTGTAGTGGAAAAAGAAAAATTCACCCCATCCTTTTGAATATAGCTATATGTAAAACCTGCAGATAAATTATAGATCCTGCTATCGTTACGAATGCCATTACTAATCACAGGTGTCTTTGAATACCTGTTATTCGTCGAAAATCCATAGCTGGATTTTCTATTGATGGCGGGAATTGAATAATTCAGCTGTAAACTGAAATCCTGCGCCCCATTTAAATTCACCGGTTTGCTCACCTGTACTCCATTATCTTTCAGGGTAAGGGATTGTTGTATGGAGTGCCTGGTGGAATTAGCGCTAAAGGAAGCTGAAAAAGATCCTGAATGACTGGTAATTGCTGAATATGAAAAACTTATTGTATGAATATATGGTTGTAACAGATCAGGATTACCCTCCGTTATGTACAATGAATCTGTTGTAACAGATACTGGCTGTAATTGCTGTACGTCCACCGATATTGGTTTACCGGAATAACTAAGCAGTACATTTCTGTCTTTTCCTACATTAAAACCGAGCATGACTTCAGGAAGCACATTTAAAAATTTTCTGGAAGTTTGTTTATTTTCAGTCTGGTTGTTGCCAAGGAGCCAGTCAGATTCTACGCCAGTTCCTGCCTGCAGGGAAATTAGTTTCCACTGCCTGCTTAAAGTTGCCTGTATCATTCCTGTCTGATAAATGCTGAGGTAGTCATTACTGTTTGATGTGTCAATAATATCAAAGTATTTGCCTTCTTCATTGTAAGAATATACTTTATAAGACATTGCATCGTATTTATATGAATATTTTCCTTGTAAATTAAGCATTAATTTATCCCTTATAGGCATTGTATATGTTACGGAAGGATCAATTCCAAGTATGCTTTCTGAATTTGTATTATGCTGGTGCTGCTCATTAATTTGAGAGGAGGTATTTGTCTGAGTAAAAGCCGTAACACTCCTGTGATTGGTATTGCCGGCAATATTTAAACTTGCTATAAGGATCTTCCCCGGTTGTTTCCAATTGTGTGTGTATTGTAATAGTGAAGATGCAGCAGTATTATTGCTGTTGGAATAATTATTCCCATTAGTTTTATATATAGTGTCTTTTGAAGATGCATATTGGTGATACCCATCCTGGCCGGAGCTGGTATTGCCTTGTTGCAAAGAGACCCTCGGCTGAATAGATATGACGTCCTGTTCATCCGGTTTATATTCTATGGTAGCATTAACCAAACTTATACGGGAATCTGAAATGGCTTTTACATTCATGTTCTTGACGGTAGAAGAATCACCAGAGTAAATATTGAGCAGGTGTGAACGCCGGGTGCTTTCATTACGCATATCATTGGTTTGCACACTACCATTTATACTTACCTTATCGTCTCGGCTATCCCGGTAGTTTATGCCCCCCTCGATCTGTCTGGTAATCCCATTGGAAGTGTTACTTATCCTGCTTTCAGGCGTAACGTTGGTCGCCTTACTGATAATGGATAATTGTTGACCTCCATTCATATGGTTCAGGTCCGCATTGGCAGTATAAGTACCACTGGTGCCAGCGCCGGCAAGTATTTTTCCAAAGTTTCCTTTCTTTTTATCATCCTTAAGTAAGATATTTAGCGTTTTATTTCCTGGCAATCCAGGTAGAGAGGGAAACCCTATGTTATTTTTATCCTTGCTGGCATATACCTGTATCTTTTTAATGATGTCAGCGGGCAGGTGTTCAAGTGCCATACGCGGACTTCCATCAAAGAATGGTTTGCCATCTATCAGGATATGATCTACTTCCTGACCATTTACAGTAATAACTCCATTATTTAATTGAATGCCAGGTAGTAATGCAAGCAGCGCATCAAGAGAAGCATAGTCGGGGGTAGGAAAACGGCTGGCATTGAATTCAGTTGTATCCTTTTTTACAATTACAGCAGACTCCAATACAACAATAGTATCTAACATTTTCACTTTAGGATACATATACAATGTCCCAAGGTCTACCTGTGATTTGTCCAGGACAAAAGGAAGAGTGACTGTTGAAAACCCCTGGAAATTAATTTTTAAATAATAGTGCCCCATGGGCAGCTGTGAACAGGCGAAATGGCCATCCTCTCCGGAAAATATGGTTTTTTGAACGGTACTATCACTCGTTTTGTTGAATGTAATAAAAGCATCTTTCAGCAATTGATGAGTAGTAGTGTCGCTTAATTGTCCCAATACCAAACCTTTTTGCTGCCCGACAGCCGTGAAGACTGCGGACAGCAAAAAGAAAAGAGGTATAATATTTCTTAACAATGTCATTAAAATATAGCAATCAGCTTTGGGTCTCAATAGTTAATTTAATGATAACCGGATAGCCTTGATAAGTGTCATAATACGTAGGAAGCGCACTCGTGTATTGGAAGTTGGTAACTGTCGGAATAGAAAGGGTAGCCGTTTGACCTCCACCAACATTAACAGCAGCACCCCTAAAAGTACTGGACGTTTGCTGACCATTGGTGAGCGTGTAAAAATCCAGGCGTACAGCATATGACTGTGTAGCATTGTAATTATTGACTATTTTTAATGTTTTACCGGCAGCAACATTTATGTACAGGACATTAATGATAGAAGGAGTTGTGCCGTACTGAACAGCTAACAAAGGCCCATTTATATCTGAATATCCGCCACTTGGAGGATTAGTCGTGTAAGTAGTACCTGACTGCGTAGCTGAAATTGTAAAATTATTGGCGCTGATAGTTGCAAACGTATTCTGTCCCTCTTCAACAACAAAATAGTTTTGCGCATTCGCCTGAAAACTAAATAATGCTCCTAAAGCCAGAGCGGCTGAAAAAAACAACTTTTTCATTTTGTTTATGGTTTTAAATTGAAAAAAAAGCAGCTTAGGATAAGCTGGCAGGCATACCTCTCCCCTAAGGAAAGTGTATACAATCCAGCTTGAATCAGAATGTTTCATCTTAATGAATAGACAATAAAATTCCTTACATGCTTTACATGCAAATAATAGTGTGAAATTTTTTTCATGAATAGGCATATTGGTTCCCATATGCCATAAGCATATACCCTATGCTTCACAAGGTTATACTAACCCTTGTGCTTAGGTGGAAGCACTGTAATGGATTAACCTATAAATAAAACGGGAACTGAACAATAAATATCTACGACGATAATTGTTGCATAATTAAGGGTTTAATCTTTTGATAAAAAGAATGTTTCTCATGAAGCCTGGTCCTGTATTAAAACTTGCACATAACTTTCTAACGGGTGACTTAGAAAGGCAACATCTTCAACACCAAGAGGGATGGGTTACAAAATAACAAAACTTGACCTAATGGTTTCTTTTCGGTTTAGTTGGCTTAACATGAATGTAGTATCGCTCGCCGGCCTGAGCAAAACAAATATATGGATTGGCAGATTTTATCGATAAAAATTGGTCCATTTGTTTGAATGGGTTAGAAAATAAAATCAACAAAAAAGCTGATGCCAGCGGCATCAGCTTTTTTGTTGATTTATATAATCTCCTTCAGCTTAGCTATCACCTCGTCCACTTCCTCCTTCGTATTCTGCTTGCTAAAAGAGAACCTTACCGCTACCTTGTTCGGGTTGCTGCTAATGGCACGGATCACATGAGAGCCTGCATCCGCACCGGATGTACACGCACTACCACCAGAAGCACAAATACCATTAATATCCAGGTTAAACAGCAGCATCTCGCTCTTTTCTGTTTTTGGGAAGCCTACATTCAGTACTGTATACAGGCTACGGCCATACAGATCGCCATTGAAGTCTACACCCGGAATCTCAGCTTTCAGCTTTTCAGCCATATACATACGGAGCCCGTTGATGTATTCCTTATGTTCCTCATGATGGGCAGTAGCCAGTTCCAGCGCCCTGGCAAAGCCTACGATGCCATACAGGTTTTCTGTACCGGCACGCATATTTCTTTCCTGCGAACCACCCTGTATGAACGGGGTAATCTTCACATTTTCATTGATATACAGGATACCTACGCCTTTAGGGCCATGAAACTTGTGTCCTGCACCATTGATAAAGTGAACAGGGGTATTACGCAGGTCAAAAGGGTAGTGACCTACTGTTTGTACTGTATCTGAGTGGAAGATGGCGTCAAACTCTTTGCAGAGGTTACCTACGGCATGCAGATCCAGCAGGTTGCCGATCTCGTTGTTCGCATGCATAAGGGTAACCAGGCAGCGCTCTTTGGAGGTAGAGAGGAGTTCCCGCAGGTGGTTCATATCTACATGTCCGTTTGGCAGCAGCTTTACATAGCTCAGTTTGATATTGTCGCGCACATGCAGGTGCTCTACGGAGTGGAGGGTAGCATGGTGTTCTATTTCAGAACTGATGATGTGCCGGCAGCCAAGGTTGTGGATGGCTGCGTTGATAGCGGTATTGCTGGATTCCGTGCCGCCTGAGGTAAAGAAAATTTCTCCCGGATGGGCATTTAGTATTTTGGCTACCGACTTGCGCGCATTCTCAATGGCGAGGCGTGACTCCCGGCCATAGGAATAGATGGAAGATGGATTTCCAAACTTTTCCGTCATGAAAGGCAGCATCACGTCCAGCACATCCTGGTCAAGCGGCGTGGTTGCTGCGTTGTCAAAATAAATTCTTTTCAAGGTGGTTAGGTGGTTTTTGATCTGATAAATCGCCGTTGGCGGGTACAAATGTCCAACTTTTTTTAATAAAATAGCATCGATTACCTGGCAAAAAAAACGCTTTTGCCGTAGGCAAAAGCGTTTTTAGGGCGACTGGCGATTGCCTGTAGCACTATTTTAATGCATAAATTCCCTGATATCCTGCATTATTCTTTTGGCAATGTTATCTGCAGTGGTTTCATTCTGGCTTTCAGAATAAATCCTGATAATCGGTTCTGTGTTGGAAGTTCTGAGGTGTACCCAATCTTTGTCGAACTCGATCTTCAAACCATCTTCCGTATTTACCGGCTGGTTTTTATACTTACCCTTGATCTTTTCAAAGATAGTCTTCACATCCACACCCTTATCCAGCTCAATTTTATTCTTTGAAATGAAATAATCAGGATAACTATTTCTGATTGCCTTCAGGTTCTTCTTTGTCTGTGCCACATGGCTCAGGAACAAACCGATACCAATGAGCGCATCGCGACCATAGTGCAGGTCCGGAACGATGATACCGCCATTACCTTCGCCACCAATTACGGCATTCACCTCCTTCATCTTCCGCACTACATTTACCTCGCCCACAGCTGAAGGATGGTATTCACCGCCAGCCTTCAGGGTCACATCTTTTAGTGCCTGTGTAGAAGACAGGTTGGAAACGGTATTGCCTTTCCGGTGCTTCAGGATATAGTCAGCAACTGCTACCAGGGTGTACTCTTCGCCGAACATGCTGCCATCTTCACATACAAAGCAAAGACGATCCACATCCGGATCTACGGCGATACCCAGGTCAGCCTGTGACTTGTTTACTTCGTTGCTCAGTGCAGTCAGGTTTTCCGGCAGAGGCTCCGGGTTATGACTGAACCGGCCATTCACTTCACCAAACAGTACTGTTACATCTTCCACACCCAGGGCTTTCAGCAAAGCCGGGATGAAGGTAGCACCAGTAGAGTTTACCGCATCCACCACTACTTTAAAGTTGCGCGCTTTGATAGCCGCAACGTCTACCAGCGGGTAATTCAGGACCATATCTATATGCTTTTGCATATAGGTATCGTTCTTTTCATAAGTACCCAGCCTGGTGACATCAGCAAAGGTAAAGTCTTCGCGGGCTGCAAGGTCCAATACTACTGCTCCATCCTCGCCGGAAATGAATTCGCCATCGCTGTTCAGCAGCTTCAGGGCGTTCCATTCCTTTGGGTTATGGCTGGCAGTCAGGATGATACCTCCGGCAGCATTTTCCTGTTTTACCGCAATTTCTACCGTAGGGGTAGTGGAAAGGTCGAGGTCTACCACGTCCAGTCCCAAACCATTCAGGGTGGCAACAACCAGTTGCTTGACCATTTCGCCGGAGATACGTCCGTCACGGCCAATAACTACTTTTTTGTTGTCAGATTGTTGTGTGAGCCATGTCCCGAATGCTGCTGTAAATTTTACCACATCAAGAGGAGAAAGCCCTTCGCCGGGTTTTCCTCCGATGGTTCCGCGAATACCAGAAATCGATTTGATCAGTGCCACGAATTTCAATTTTATTAGAGAAGGGCAAAGATAAAGTTCCAATTCTCAAATGACAAATTCCATATTTCCAACCCTTTGCGTATATACAAGGAATTTTTGTAAAGTGTACAAAAATTGTATCAGTCAGCTGGCAGAATTCTCGCTTTGCGCCTGTACATATTATATATATAAGGTAATATTTCATCAATTTTTGCTCATTTTAGCATACTCAGCAGGTTTTAATACTTATGTAATTGGTTTTTACCTTTTAATGGGATTTTAAACTTATCCTTCGGGCATCACATTGGGAATTTGGTATATTTGCCCCCTGTTTAAATTATTGTTAAGAATTTGAACATTCTCAAGTACTAAAATAGCACCACATTACATGAAATCATTTTGGAAGAATATACCAAGGTATATTCGGTATGTGATTGTTCAGGCCATATTCCTTTACCTTTTCACATTGCTGTTTCGGTTGATATTTTATTTTTTCTTTTTTAAATCAACCGTTCACGATAATGGAGCCATTGCTAAAGCCTGGAATTTTGGTGCGCGTTTCGACCTGCGCCTCGCCCTCTATGTCATGGCGCCGCTGCTGATCATAGCCCTGATCTTCCGGAACGCCTTTTTTACAAAGAACTGGATAAGGAGATTTACGTTTGTCTACCTTTTTATTATCTATTTCGTGCTGATATGGCTGTACATCTTTGACCTGGGGCATTATGCCTACCTGGGTCTCAGAATCGAACCATCCGTGATGCGCTTCCTGTCTGACGGGGAGAGAGGAGATAATGCTACTATGCTGTGGGAGACTTATCCCATTGTAAGAGTGGTGATTGCCGTTGGCCTCTTTATGTGGCTGATGAGGCGCCAGTACAAGGGTTTATACCATCGCCTGTCTAAAGAGTCGCCTGTTTACCTGAAGGCTGGCCGTTATACCAGCTGGACGGTGGGTACCATCCTGTTGTTTGCTGCCGGTATGTATGGCAATGTGGCTTACTTTCCGCTGCGCTGGAGCCAGGCCATGTTCAGCAGGGACAATGGTATTACCAGTTTAGGTCTGAACCCGGTTCTATACTACGTTTCAAACCTGAGTGTACAGGCCGATACATTTGACGAGAAAAAAACGAAGGAATACTACCCGACTATTGTGGACTACCTGGGTATTGACCACCCGGATGTGAATACGCTGAACTTTGAGCGGGAAATTCCCGGATCGGACGAGAAGAAGAAAATGAACGTGGTACTGGTCATGCTGGAATCGACAGGGGCTTGTATTACTAGTATGTACGGCAATCCGATGCAGGCTACGCCCAACATGAAGGCGCTGGCTGACAGTGGGATCCTCTTCAATCATTTTTATGTACCAGCTATCAGCACCGCCCGTACTGTGTACGGGGTGACTACCGGTGTGCCGGATGTGACAATTACCCAAACTGCCAGCCGCCATCCACAGATGGTAGACCAGCGGGTGATCATGGACCAGTTCAAGGGGTATGAAAAATATTACCTGCTGGGTGGAAATACGAACTGGGCGAATATACGTGCCGTGTTTACCAACAATGTGGAGGGGGTAAAAGTGTATGAAGAAGGAATGTACAGTGCGCCAAAGGCCGATGTATGGGGAATTGCTGACTATGACCTGGTAAACGAAGCCGATAAATTGTTTAAAAATGCCAATGACAGGAAGCAGCCATTCATCGCTTTCCTGCAACTGGCTGATAATCATCCTCCTTATACTACCACTTCTGGTGGTGGGGGATTTAAAAAGGTGACGGAGAAGGATATAGACATGGCGAAGTTCAAAGAGGCCGGTTTTGTGTCCATCGATCAGTTCAATGCCCTTCGTTATGAAGATTACAATGTAGGCCACCTGATAGATCAGGCGCGTAAAAACGGCTACCTGGACAATACCATCTTTATCATGTTTGGCGACCATAACTGTAGCCTCAATCCCTACCACTTCATGCCGGTACCGGAATATGAACTGGGAAGTGGGGGGGTACATGCGACCTGTTTCATTTATGCGCCGGGTACGGTACGGCCTGGGGTGATCAAATACCCGGTGAGCCTGGTGGATATATACCCAACCATGGCGAAGCTGGTAGGTATGCCAGTGAAGAACTACACTATGGGCAGGGATATGCTGGATTCTACTATTACCACCAGGTATACACTCAGTGTATATGCCAAGAACCTGATGACCCATATGGCCGTAATTGGTGATCAATACCAGTATGAAATAAATATGAAAACCGGGGTACCAGCGCTGTACGACCTGAAATCCAAAGATCCGATGAAGAATGTAGTGAAAGAGCTGCCGGATACGGCAAAGAGCCTGGATCGGCTGGCGAGGGCGATGTATGAGAGTACGAGGTACCTGATGTTTAACAATAAGAAGCCGAACGCTAAATAGAATATCCCATTGGAGTTTGCGAAAGCAAACTCCAATGGGATATTTAGTATCTTGCACTCCCGATTATGATAATAGAAGCATATAACGATACGGACGTGGAAGTACAAAAACAGTGGTTCAAAGATTGGTTCAATTCTCCCTATTATTACCTGCTGTACAATAACAGGGATAATAAAGAAGCTGCCTCATTTATCGACAAGTTGCTGGAATACCTGCAACCACCCGCCGGTGCCACCATGCTGGATGTAGCCTGTGGCCGTGGCCGCCATTCCCGCTACCTGGCGGACAAAGGATACTTCGTTACGGGTATCGATTTGTCTATCAACAGTATCAATATTGCCAAAAAACTGGAAAACGATCACCTGAGCTTTTTCCAGCACGATATGCGCCTCCCATTCCGGGTCAACTACTTCGACCTGGTTTTCAACTTCTTCACCAGCTTTGGCTACTTCGAGTCGCAAAGGGAAAACGACAATGCGCTCCGCACCCTGAAGAACTCCCTCAAAGGGGGAGGTAAACTTGTTCTGGACTACCTGAACAGTACTTATGTGGGGCAACACCTGGTAGGCAGCGAGGTAAAAGAAAAGGATGATGTTGTCTTCGACATACAGCGTGAGCTGGTAGATGGTCATTTCCATAAGCAGATTAATATCCTGGATCGTGCCCGCCTGCAGCGCGCTTCTTTTACTGAAAGCGTATGCGCCTATACCTTAGCAGACTTTGAAGAGATGTTTGCCCGTCAGGGTTTACAGATAACAGAGGTCTTTGGTGATTACCATTTCAATGCCTTCAATGAGCAATTGTCACCCAGACTGATCATTATTGCCACAAAACCTTAGACATGAAACAAGCATTGCTTCACCTGGACCATCAGTTATTCAACCTGATTAATGGCCAATGGCATACGCCGTGGATGGATGCCTTCATTCCCATGCTAAGGGAACCCTTCATGTGGGCGCCATTATACCTTTTTCTTGCTGTATTTGTCACTATCAACTTTGGCTGGAGGGGATTCTGGTGGCTGGCTTTTTTCCTGCTCACCTTTGGCCTTGCTGACCAGAGCAGCCTGCATATCAAGGACTTTTTCGACAGGATACGACCCTGCCGTAACCCTGATCTGGCCGGTACAGTGCGTATCCTGGTGAGTTATTGCCCACAGAGTGGCAGTTTCACTTCCAACCATGCCGCCAACCACTTTGCCCTGGGTACTTTTTGTTTTTTAACTTTTCGTCATATCAACAAATGGTTTGCTTCCCTGTTTTTCCTGTGGGCGATTGCTATCAGCTATGCGCAGGTATACGTGGGGGTGCATTACCCGTTTGATGTAGCTGGCGGTGCCATATTAGGGATATTTTTAGGAGTAATGAGCGGCGGCTTTTTTCAGCGCCGTATCCGACTGGAATCTGAACTAACAACATGAACTGGCTTTTATTAATCATCATATTTGCTGCTACCGTAGGTGGTGGTATTATTCCAATGGTGGTCAGGAAGGCAAATCCCAACCTGCCCATTTATCTGCTGGCAATGTCTGGCGCCTGCCTCTTCGGCATCACTATTTTGCACCTGGTACCGGAGGTGTACCATGAACTGGGCCATCGGGCAGGTATTTACATCGTAGCCGGCTTTTTTTTGCAGGTAGCTTTACAACAATTATCGCACGGTGCAGAGCATGGACATACTCACCTGCCACAGGGAGATCATGATCATGTGTCTATTATCCCGTTGTTGCTGGGGCTTTCCGTACATGCGTTTATGGAGGGGATTCCACTGGGTTTCCAGTTCGCAGACCCTGCTACCCTGTCTTCGCTCGTGATAGGGGTAGCTGCACATAAGCTACCGGAGGCCATGACCTTGATCACTGTCATGATACATAGTCATCAGCATGGCGCGAAACTATGGCGTATTCTTCTTATCTTTTCGGCCGTCACTCCGGCTGCCGCTATACTGGCTTCCGTTCTTGGCAGTCACTCCGTATATATCACGAACATTATCGTTTACCTGGTAGCGTTGGTGATCGGAGCTTTTTTACATATATCCACCACCATTTTCTACGAAAGTGGTACACGTCATCATGAATTGAGCAAGCGCAAGGTGTTGGCCATATTGGCAGGTCTCCTTTTAGCATTTCTTACTTTAATATTTGAATAATTCTTTATTTTTAGGCTTTTAATATGGAAGTCGTCGTCATTATCTTCATCCTTATTTTACTAAACGGTCTCTTCTCCATGGCGGAAATAGCTATGGAATATGCGAGGAAGGCCAGGCTGGAATACCTTGCCAATAAAGGGGATGAAAAAGCAAAAGCAGCATTAAAGCTCGCAAACAACCAGGACAGGTTTCTGTCTACGGTACAGGTTGGCATTACCCTGACAAGTATTGCTATTGGACTTCTATCCGGTATTTTCCTCAGAGCGACACTCGTCGACATTATTTCCAGATCACCACTGCTCAGCCCATACAGCAATGGCATTGCCATTACCATCATTGTGGTGGTGGTGACGTATGTAACGCTCGTACTGGGAGAGCTACTGCCCAAAAGGGTAGGGATGGCGCGCCCGGAAGGCATTGCGAAGAGCGTGGCCAGGCCGATGATCCTGCTGTCCAGAATTACGTATCCTTTTATTTGGCTCCTGGGAATCTCTACCAGCCTGCTGGTAAAGATCTTCAATGTGAAGCCATCTGACAATAACCTCACTGAAGACGAGATCAAAGCCCTGATTACAGAATCAGACGCTATTGAAGAAACCGAGCAGGAGATCATCGAGCGTGTATTCCATCTCGGTGACCGGAATATTACCTCTCTCATGACCCACCGTACAGATATTGAATGGCTGGACATTCATGATAATAAAGAGGTAGTGAGGAAGAAAATATTTGACAGCCCCCACTCCGTATACCCCGTATGCGAAGGACAGGTAGACCACATCGTAGGTATTATTAAGATTAAGGATCTCTACATGGCTGCCGCTTCCAACAATTATTCCCTGAGTACCATTCTGAGAAAGCCCCTGTTTGTTCCCGAGAACAACTCTGCTTACCAGGTATTGGAAAAGTTTAAGGAAACCCAAAGCCGTGCTGCCTTTATTGTAGATGAATACGGTACCTTCCTGGGTATGATCACCCTGAACGATATCCTGGAGGCGATCGTGGGCGACATGCCGGAAACAGGTCAGGACGATGACTGGGAGATTGTACAGCGCGAGGATGGCAGCTACCTGGTAGATGCCCAGATTCCATTTTATGACTTCCTCAGCAAGTTTGACAAAGAGGGGTGGATGACGGAATTTGAGCAGGAATTCGATACGATGGCCGGCTTTATCCTGCATCACCAGGAGCACATTCCGAAAGTAGGGGAGAAATTCGAGTGGAGGGGGTTTACCTTTGAAATAGTCGACATGGATGCCCACAGAATTGATAAAGTACTTGTAGTAGCCCCGTCGCCGGAGGTGGAGGAAGGATAACCAACATGCAAAAATGAGTTAACTCCCTGGGGAGGGATAATTGAGTGAATTTATTAATTTTGCTCTCACTTTTACATAAGTAAATAATTTAATTTAACACAATACAATGGTCGTATTAGGAAGTAAAGAGCTTTCTTTGGAAGAAGTGCACCGGGTCTTGTTCAATGGGGAGGAATTGTCCCTTGATGCAGCGGCTTTACAACAGGTAGAGGAGAATTTTAAATTCTTACAGCAGTTTTCCGCCAAAAAACTGATCTATGGTATCAATACCGGTTTTGGCCCAATGGCACAATACCGCATCAGCGAAAGCGATACACATCAGCTGCAATACAATCTGATTCGCAGCCATAGCTCGGGGGCCGGTAACTACCTGAATCCTGTACTGACCAAAGGCCTGATGATAGCTCGTCTCAGCAGTTTTATGCAGGCTCATTCGGGGGTGCATCCTGAGCTTGTTTTATTACTGCGGGACCTGATCAATAAAAATGTATATCCCTGTGTATATGAGCATGGTGGGGTAGGTGCGAGTGGTGACCTGGTACAGCTGGCTCACCTGGCACTGGTGCTGATCGGCGAAGGAGAGGTAGTATACGAGGGCCAGCTGCGCCCTACAGCAGAAGTGTATGCACAACTCGGCATTAAGCCAATAGGTGTGCATGTACGGGAAGGGCTGGCAGTGATAAACGGTACCTCTACCATGACAGGTATTGGCCTGGTAAACATCATCCAGGCAAAGAAACTGCTGGGATGGAGCCTGATCCTGTCTTCTATGATCAATGAGATCGTGGAAGCATTTGACGACCACCTCTCTGCCGAACTGAATGCCGTAAAGAAACATGCCGGTCAGAACAAAGTAGCTGCCGCTATGCGCGACATTCTGAAGGATAGCAAAATGGTAAGGCACCGTCCGGACCACTTCTACAAAGAACTGGAAGAAGAGATCTTTAAAGATAAAGTACAGGAGTACTACTCCCTGCGCTGTGTACCACAGGTACTGGGCCCGGTATACGACACGCTGGCACATGCTGAGCAGATCGTGGTACAGGAACTGAATTCTGTGAGTGACAACCCGGTAGTGGATCATCACCAGCAAAACGTATTTCATGGTGGTAACTTCCACGGTGACTACATCTCCCTGGAAATGGACAAGGTGAAGATCGCAATTACCAAACTGTCTATGCTCTCTGAAAGGCAGCTGAACTACCTGATGAACGAAAAGCTCAATCACAAGTTCCCGCCGTTCATGAACCTGGGCAAGCTGGGGCTCAACTTCGGTATGCAGGGTATCCAGTTCACAGCTACTTCTACTGTGGCTGAGAATCAGACGTTGTCATTCCCGATGTATGTGCACAGTATTCCTAACAATAATGATAACCAGGATATTGTGAGCATGGGTACCAACTCAGCGCTCCTGACCCAGAAGGTGATTGAGAATACCTTCGAGGTACTGGCCATCCAGGTGATGACGATGCTGCAGGCGGTGGATTACCTGAATTGCCAGGATAAGCTGTCCTCCTTCTCACACCTGATCTACCAGGAAGTAAGGGCAATTTTCCCTAAATTTATCCAGGACAGCCCTAAATACAAGGATGCTAAAAGGATTAAGGATTACCTGGTACAGCACGAACCAAAAGTGAATATCTAAAAGGATTAAAATACTAAAGGATGAAATGTGCTTTAATAACAGGTGGCTCCAGGGGCATAGGCAGAGCGATATGTGTGAAGATGGCCGAAATGGGCTATTATGTAATTGTTAACTATAAAGGAAACGAAGCTGCTGCCAATGAAACACTGGAAGCGGTACGTGCGAAGGGAAGTAACGGAGAAACTTTACAGTTTGACGTAGCCAATGAGCAGGAAGTACAGGTTGTACTGGGCGGATGGGTAGAAGCCAATAAAGAAAAACAAATCGAAGTACTGGTGAACAACGCCGGTATCCGTGAAGATAATCTCCTGTTCTGGATGAACTCCACCCAATGGCGGAATGTGGTGAGCACAAGCCTGGATGGATTCTTCTATGTAACCAAGCAGGTATTGAACAACATGTTGATGAAACGTTACGGACGTATCATTAATATTGTATCCCTGTCAGGTATTAAAGGATTGCCTGGTCAGACCAATTACTCTGCTGCCAAAGCAGGTGTGATCGGTGCTACCAAGGCCCTGGCTCAGGAAGTAGCCAAACGTGGCGTGACGGTGAATGCGGTAGCGCCCGGTTTTATTAAAACTGATATGACAGCTGAACTGAACGAAAAGGAACTGGCCGCCCAGGTACCTATGAACAGGTTCGGAACCCCCGAGGAAGTAGCAGAAGCAGTGGCATTTTTTGCCGGCAAAGCGTCTGCTTATATCACAGGTGAAGTACTGTCCATCAATGGTGGTCTGTACACCTGATAAAGTATAATTCATTGTAAACCAATGCACCTAACTGTCACACATCCACACATTTACCTCCTGCCTGCAAAACGGGTAGAATCCCCGTGTACTTTTATATTTTCGCATGTAGGCTGCTCTAAAAATTTGCTATCATGAACAGAGTTGTGATTACCGGATTAGGTATTTATTCCTGTATTGGAAAAAACCTGGAAGCTGTAAGAGACTCATTATATAAAGGTAAGTCCGGGATTATCCTGGATCCTGCCAGGAAAGAGTTTGGGTATCGCTCAGGGTTGACTGGTTATGTAGACCGGCCGGACCTGAAGGGGATGCTGGATCGCCGTGCCCGCCTCATGATGCCGGAGCAGGCGGAGTTTGCCTATATGAGTACCCGCGAAGCACTGGCTATGGCAGGGTTAGACCAGGATTACCTGGAAAAGAAGGAAGTAGGGCTATTGTTTGGGAATGATAGTTCTTCGAAACCTGTGATAGAGGCGACCGACATCATGCGTGAAAAGAAAGACACCATGCTGGTAGGTTCCGGTTCTGTGTTCCAGACCATGAATTCTACGATCAATATGAACCTGGCCACTATTTTCAAGCTGAAAGGTATCAACTTCAGTGTGAGTGCGGCTTGTGCCAGTGGTTCTCATGCCATTGGACTGGGTTATATGTTCATCCGCAATGGCATGCAGGATTGTGTAATCTGTGGTGGTGCACAGGAAATCAATATTTACTCCATGGGCAACTTTGACGGTATTGCCGCCTTTTCAGTCAGGGAAAATGACCCTGCAAAGGCCAGCCGTCCGTTCGATAAAGACAGGGATGGCCTGGTACCTAGTGGTGGCGGGGCTACTGTGATCCTGGAAAGCCTGGAATCGGCACAGCGCCGGGGCGCAACCATCCTGGGTGAGGTAATTGGTTATGGATTCTCTTCCAATGGTGCGCACATCTCTAACCCGACTATCGAAGGGCCGGTACGTTCGCTGGAGATTGCACTGAAAGATGCCGGGTTAAAACCGTCTGAAGTGGAATACATCAATGCCCATGCTACCAGTACAATAGCCGGTGATGCCAGCGAAGCGGCAGCCATCGACCAGGTATTTGGCGAGGGCAAACCTTATGTAAGCTCCACCAAATCTATGACGGGGCATGAGTGCTGGATGGCGGGTGCCAGTGAGATTGTGTACTCTATGCTGATGATGCAAAACGGGTTCATTGCGCCTAATATTAACCTGGAAAATCCGGATGGTGCGGCGGCCAGATTAAATATAGCTGATACTACCATTAATAAAGATTTTAATATATTTTTGTCTAATTCTTTTGGATTTGGGGGAACTAATTCTTCCCTGATAGTCCGCAAGTGGAATAATGGATAGCTTGTTGTTAACTGTCAGCACTTTAGAGTATTTATTATAACTTTGAGGCAAAGATCAACGCACAACATTAAGAAGGGTACAGACAGATAAAGGAATACTAAAGACGATTAGGTGACGCGAACTATTTCAAACCAATTTTTTTAAACATCACAACCTATATCTGAGTTAGTTACACTTGATTATGGATAAGAAAGAGATTATACAAACGACGAATGCATTCCTCGTGGAGGAATTTGAGGCTGATCTGGCCTCCCTGACGCCTGATGCTAACCTGAAGGCTACCCTGGACCTGGATAGCCTGGACTACATTGACCTGGTAGTAGTAATTGAGAATAATTTTGGCTTCAAGGTAAACCCTGAAGATTTCCAGGGTATCATTACCTTCCAGGATTTTTATGACTATGTAGCCAATCGTCTTAAACAAAAAGAACTGGTATAATGGCTTCCTGGGAGGGAAAGTCTAAAGGGAATAAACTGGGGTACAGCATCTTTATTGGGACATTACGTTATGGAGGCGTATTGCCTGCCTACATTTTATTAAGGTTTGTAGCCGCATATTATTTCTTATTTTCCTATAGTTCATCTCGCCCTATTTTTCAATATTTTCATACGAAGGTAGGTTATGGCTGGTGGAGGTCGTTGTGGAGTGTGTACGGGAATTACTATGTATTCGGACAGGTACTGATCGATAAGGTCATTGTCATGTCCGGATTGTCTAATAAATTTACCTTTGAATTCGAGGGGGAGGAATACCTCAGAGAGATTACCACTGCGGGTAAAGGCGGTATCATGCTCAGTGCCCACCTGGGTAACTGGGAGGTAGCAGGTCACCTGTTTACCAGGCTGCAGACCCGCATTAATATTGTGATGTTTGACGGGGAGCATGAGCGGATCAAAAAGTATTTATCCAGTATAACGGGAGAGCGTAATGTGAATATCATTGTTATTAAGGATGATTTGTCGCACATTTACGCCATCAATGAAGCGCTGAGCAATCAGGAGCTGGTATGCATGCATGCAGACCGGTTTCTGGCAGGCAACAAAACGGTGACTGCTACCTTTATGGGGCAGGAAGCCAGTTTTCCGGCAGGACCATTTCTGCTGGCAGCCACCTTCAGGGTACCGGTATCACTGGTTTTTGCATTTAAGGAGACAAATACCCATTACCACCTCTATGCTACGCCACCACATGAATATCATGGCAGGCGCCGGCAGGGGGTAGAACTGGCTGTACAGGACTTTGTGCAGGAACTGGAAGGTATGGTGAAAAAGTATCCTGATCAATGGTTTAACTATTACGATTTCTGGGAACAGCCTAAAAACAATTAAAGAAGATGTTCATCCATACAGACGACATTACAACATATATTCCTCAGCGTACGCCGATCGTGATGATCAGTGGTATCCTGGAAGTAAAAGATAATATTACCCGCACCGGCCTTCAGATAGCGCCGGACAACCTGTTTGTAGAAGATGGCGTACTGAAATCACCTGGTCTGCTGGAGAATATGGCACAGACTGCCGCAGCCAGAGTAGGTTACGTAGCGCAACAGGAAAATACCCCTGTACCCATCGGTTTTATTGGTGCGGTAAAAGATTTTGAAGTGTTTGAGTTTCCACCTGCAGGCTCCTTTATTGAAACCACCACGGAGATTGTGAGCCAGGTGTTCAATGCTACTATGGTAGCTGCTAAAGTTCAGTTAAACGGAAAAGTGATGGCTCAGTGTGAGCTGAAAATATTTATAAACCCCTAATCACTAAAACCTTTCTTTATGACGCATGTTAGAAAACAACCTTTTCTTCTGCTGACATTGTTCCTGTTATGTAGCGCAAGCATACACAGTTATGCACAATCTTTAAAAGAATTTTTCGCCAACACGTCTACTCCGCTGACCTACCTGGGTGTAGACTTTTCATTGACGAAGATTCAGGGTGAGACTGCTACCCCTACAGAAATCAGCACAAAGTTTGAACCTATCAATTCTGTTATTGTTACTGAGGCGAAAAAGTATGACATAGCCGGCTCTTTCAAAAGAGATGCGGCCGTAATTAATTACCCTGATGCGGTAAACAAAGTGAATGAGAATGCTAATGTGGCCGGGATGAAGACAGACAATGTGAACGACCTGGGTAAGCTGACACCCGATGATATCAGCAAGCACGTAAAGGTGTATGACCTGAGTGGCAAGACGGGCATTGGGTTGGTATTCATCATGGATGGCATGAGCAAAACCGACAAGGAAGCAGCGATGTATGCGACCCTGATTAACCTGAGCACAAAGAAGGTGCTGCTCACAGAAAAAATAACTGGTAAGGCACAGGGTTTCGGTTTCCGCAACTACTGGGCATATACCGTTTACAAAGTACTGCACACAATTAGTTCAGATAAATATAAAGACTGGGCAAAAACCGCTGCATCAGCTCCTGAAGAAAAGGTAGCGGAAGCGCCCAAAGCTGATACTGCGAAGCCGAAAGCCGTTAAAAAAGGCAAGAAGGCAGCGTGATAAAACTGATGAATATATGTACCCGACACTAACGGAAAAGGCCAATATACTGGTAAAGTTTAACGAAGCAGATCCGCTGGGAATAGTATGGCATGGTCACTACATACGCTATTTTGAAGATGGCCGTGAAGCTTTCGGAGAAAAGTATGGATTCCGTTACCTCGATATATATAATCACGGTTATTCGGTGCCGGTTGTAAAAGTAGATTGTAATTACAAACGCTCTTTACGGTATGGAGACCGTGTCATTGTGGAAACCACCTATGTAAATACCCGGGCAGCCAAACTGAAGTTTGAGTATAAACTATATAATGCTGCCACCGGAGAGCTGGTGGCAGACGGCAGTTCTATGCAGGTATTCCTGGATATTGAGACAAATTCATTGCAACTGACCATGCCTCCTTTTTTCGAGCAATGGAAAAGGGAGCATGGTCAGCTCTAGCAAACTAAATAAATGAGCGGATATGAGGAATGTGTATGTAGCGGCAGATAATATCTTTTCTCCGCTGGGTAGTACGACAGCTGAAAATTTTGCACAGGTATGCAATGGGCAGAGCGGCATTCGCCTGCATGATGATCCGGCCTTTTCACCGGGTCCTTTTCATGCTGCCATGTTTGCACCCGGAAAGCTGAATATGCCTGCCCTTACACGTTTTGAACAGATGCTCATCCGGTCTGTACAGCAGGTATTGGATCGAACCGATATTGATATCAACGATGGGCGTACTGCTTTCATCGTATCGACTACCAAAGGGAATATAGAACTGCTGGAAGAACAGGAAAACCCTGTGATGGCAGAAATGGAACTGTTTCATACTGCCCGCAAGGTAGCCACCTATTTTGGGTATACTGCCGATCCGATTGTGGTGAGCAATGCCTGCATCTCCGGGTTGCTGGCGATTCTCACCGCCAGAAGACTGATCCTGTCAGGTCGTTATGATCAGGCGATTGTAACAGGAGCAGATGTATTGACGAAGTTTGTATTATCCGGCTTCCAGTCATTCCAGGCAGTGAGCCCTGAGCCCTGCCGCCCTTTTGATGCAGCGCGCAAAGGTGTAACGCTGGGTGAAGGTGCCGCAACTGTGCTGTTGACTACTAAGGTTTCCGGCATTCGTGTCGGCGCAGGCGCTGTAACAAACGATGCCAATCACATTTCAGGTCCAAGTCGTACTGGTGCAGAACTAAGTTATGCCATACATCAGGCACTGAAAGGAACGGGACTAACGACATCGGATATAGGGTTTGTATCCGCACATGGTACTGCTACTATGTACAATGATGAGATGGAGTCTAAAGCCCTGCACCTGGCTGGTTTGCTGGAAACGCCAGTGAACAGTCTGAAAGGATACTATGGTCATACCCTGGGCGCCGCCGGCCTGATAGAAGCAATCATTGGTATGCAGGCGCTACAGCAGGATACGGTTATCCCTACATTAGGATTTGAAACACTGGGGGTAAGTCAGCCGGTGATGATCAATAATCAGATAACTCATAAACCAATGCAGCATTTCCTGAAAACAGTGTCGGGATTTGGAGGGTGTAATGCTGCGATGGTATTTTCTAAATAGATATACACACAGCATGGAGCTTTTTAGTAAAGAAACAAAGACAGCCCTACAGGCACAGGAAGCAGCCCTGAGACTGGCATTTGCACCGATCGCCTTTCAGGCCACCCGCGCACTGCGTGACTTTGGCATATTGGAAGTGATTAGTAACAGTGGTCCTGAGGGCTTGACGATTGAAGAAGTTTTAGAGAAAGTAAAACTGTCTCGCTATGCTGTACGTGTATTGCTGGAGGCCGGTCTGGGCATGGAATTGCTGATAGTAAGTGAACAGAAGAAATATTCCCTGACTAAAACAGGTTACTTTATTCAACATGACAGGCTGACCCGTATCAACATGGATTTCTCCCAGGATATCTGTTACCTGGGTATGAACCACCTGAAGGAAAGCCTGCAGGAAGGCCGTCCCGCGGGCCTGAAAGAACTGGGGCCATGGGATACCATTTACCCCGGTTTACCACTCCTGCCACCAGAAATTGGCAAGAGCTGGTTCGACTTTGACCACTATTATTCCGATCTGGCCTTCCCAAAGGCATTAGAGATTGTATTTGCCAATAAACCACGCACGTTGCTTGACATTGGCGGTAATACCGGCAAATGGACACTGGCTTGTACACAACATGACTCCGATGTACGTGTGACTATGTTCGACCTGCCAGGTGAAATTGAAATTGCGGCACAGAAAATGAAGGACGCAGGTGTAGCAGATCGCGTATCCTTCCACGAAGCGAATATCCTGGATGAGAGCCTGCCTTTCCCACAGGGATTCGATGCGATCTGGATGAGCCAGTTCCTGGACTGTTTCTCCGAAGCGCAAATTGTATCTATCCTGAAACGTTGCCGGGAAGCGCTGACAGAAAACGGGACTATCTATATCCTGGAACCATTCTGGAACAGGCAGCGTTTCAAATCAGCAGCATTCAGTCTGCAGCAGACCAGTCTTTACTTTACAGCAATGGCCAATGGAAACAGTCAGATGTACCACACTGATGATTTCTTCAAATGCATTGCAGATGCAGGTTTGCGTATCGTAGAGGAAAACAACGAAATGGGCTTAAACTATACCCTCTTAAAGTGTAAAAAATGAGAGAAAAAGTAGACGTGCTGGTCATTGGTGCCGGCCCTTCAGGAACTGTGGCTGCTTCTATTATCAGGCAGGCTGGTTATTCTGTAAAAATCGTCGAGAAATTACAATTCCCCCGATTTGTGATTGGGGAGAGCCTGTTGCCCCGTAGTATGGAAGCCCTTTCAGAAGCGGGCTTTATAGATGCAGTAGCGGCGAAAGGTTTCCAGCAGAAGTTTGGCGCCAAGTTCGTCAAGGGCGATGCAATTTGTGATTTCACTTTTAAGGAACAACATACACAGGGTTGGGATTGGACCTGGCAGGTAACCAGGGCCGATTTCGATAAAGCACTGGCAGATGCTGTAGAAGCGATGGGGGTGCCGGTATGCTACAATACCACTGTGACCAATATCGAATTCAATGGCTCCGATTCTGTTACCACGGTAGAAGATGCCAATGGCAGACAGTACCAGATCGAAGCTCGTTTTATAGTGGACGGAAGTGGCTATGGCCGCGTGATTCCACGTCTCTTTAACCTGGAAAAGAACTCTAACTTACAACCACGCAAGGCATTGTTTGCCCACACTGTGGATGTAAACCGACTGAAATATGACGAGCCTAACCGTATTACAGCGGTTGTACACAGGCCGGGTACCTGGATCTGGATTATTCCATTTAGCTCCGGCAATACGTCAGTAGGTTTTGTGAGTGATCCATCTTTCCATGATGAGTTTCCAGGTACTCCGGAAGAGCAATTTAGGGCCATGCTGGACGCAGAACCATATACCAGGGAGCGTTTCAAAGACGTAGAGCTGGTATTTGAGCCACGGGTACTGGAATCCTGGTCTGCTACCACCGATAAGTTTTATGGAGAAGGTTTTGTGCTGACAGGCAATGTGACTGAATTCCTGGATCCAATTTTCTCATCTGGCGTAACTTTGGCCTGTGTGTCTGCACAGACGGCATCTAAACTGGTGATCCGCAAGCTGAAAGGGGAAGATATAGATTGGGAAAAAGAATACATGCAGCCCACCATGCAGGGTGTGAATACCTTCCGCTCGTATGTGATGGCATGGTATGAGGGTACCCTGGATAAGATCTTCTTTGCAAAGAAGATTCAGCAGGAAGTGAAGAACCAGATTTGTTCTGTACTGGCTGGTTACGTATGGGACGAAACCAATCCGTATGTAAAGAACCATGATACGGGATTGCAACGTCTGGCACGTACTATCGAGCTGATGGAAAAGATTGAGGAAGGAGATAAAAACCTTGCATAGTATCATTTAATAGCGAAGAACTTGGATAGCACCGGGCTAAATATTACAGGAAGTGTTGCGATCCGGAACAACCGGATCTACAGGAACAATGTAGTGATCTGGGAGGCAGGAGAAGATCAGCCATTGCCCGACTTTTTGCGGGCGGCGTATGATCATTTTTCAGGGCAGTATCCCAAATTTCATAAGATGGATCATCTCAGCAAGCTGGGGTGGCTGGCGGCAGAGGTCCTGTTACAGCACCGACCGTTTACCGGGTATGCACCTGAGGAAGTCGGGTTAGTATTAGCCAATCGTAGCGCCAGTCTGGATACAGACCTGCGCTATTTTGATTCTATTAAGGAATTTCCCAGTCCGGCGTTGTTTGTGTACACGCTGGCAAACATAGTGATGGGAGAGATCAGCATTCGTCATGGATTTAAAGGAGAGAATGTGTTCTTTACTTCGGATAGGTATGATGAGACGCTGCTCATGAATTATACAAAACAGTTACTGACAGAAGGGGCGGTGAGTGCCGTATTGTGTGGATGGGTAGAGGTGATGGGTAGTGAGTACGAAGTGATCCTTCATCAGATCGAAAAATAAATAAACAGCAAACACATGGAAAATTTGATGGCTACACTCAAAGCCCAGATCGTAGAGCAACTGAACCTGCAGGAAGTAAAACCGGAGGATATCGGTGACGATATGCCCCTGTTCAAAGACGGACTGGGCCTGGATTCCATCGATGCATTGGAACTGATCGTTCTTTTGCAACAGCACTATCGTATCCGCATTGCCAATCCTGAGCAGGGACCTGAAATCTTTCATTCCGTACGCTCAATTGCCAATTTCATCACAGCACACCAGCAACAAAATCAATAGACCATGAGCGGAAACGATGTTTGGGTATTAGGTGGCGGCGTCATATGCGGTATTGGTAACAACGTACCGGAGTGCATTGCGGCTTTCCGGCAAATGAAGCCGGGTATGACCACTATGCAATACCTGACCTCCGCACATCGCGACAGCTTTCCGGTAGTAGAAGTAAAAGCTGACAACGCTACCCTGGCTGTAAAGTCAGGACTCCCTGCCCACATCAGCAGAACTGCACTGCTCAGTGCCATAGCTGTGAAGGAAGCCTGGGAAAGCGCAAAGCTGGGCAATATCCGCGAATACCGGGTGGGCCTCGTCTCTGCCAACACCGTAGGCGGTATGGACAAAACGGAAGACTTCTTTGCCGAATACCTGCAGGATAACCAATCCGGCAGACTACGCGATGTAGTTAACCACGAGTGCGGCAGCATCACTGAGCTGGTAGCCGATACCCTGGGCATCCGCCATCATGTATCTACTATCAGCACGGCCTGTTCCTCTTCTGCAAACGCTATTATGTATGGCGCCAGGTTGCTCAAAAACCACCTGGTCGATGTGGTGATTGCAGGTGGTACAGATGCCCTGACCCGTTTCACCCTCAATGGATTTAACACCCTCATGATTCTCGACCAGCAAGCCTGCCGTCCGTTCGACGATACCCGCACTGGTCTGAACCTTGGCGAAGGCGCCGGCTACATTGTGATGGTTAGCGATGCCATTGCACAAAAGATGGACATTCACCCATGGTGTAAGCTGACCGGGTATGCCAATGCCAATGATGCCTACCACCAGACGGCTTCTTCGCCAGATGGTATAGGGAACTACCTGGCCATGCAGCAAGCTATGCAAATGGCCGGCATTACCCCTGAAGACATGAGTTATATCAACCTGCATGGTACAGGTACCCTCAACAACGATTTGTCAGAAGGTACAGCCATCCAGCGTTTATTTGGGAATGCCGTGCCTCCGGCCAGCAGCACCAAATCATTCACTGGTCACACATTGGGTGCCAGTGGGGGTATAGAAGCCGTATTTGCCGCACTGGCTGTAAAAGAAGGCTATCTTTATCCCAATGCGCAGTTCAGCCACCAGATGAAGGAACTGAGCTTTTCGCCGGTGACCTCATTTTCTGAAGGCAACGTTATCAACAATGTCATGTCAAATTCTTTTGGATTCGGCGGAAACTGCTCCAGCCTTGTCTTCTCGAAGGAAAATAGTTAGGAACTATGAACATTTATATAAACGGAACGGGTTGTGTATCGCCGCTGGAAACAGCGGTAGAAGGGCGTTTGCCATCGGCCGCGCCTCTCTTCGATAATATCCGTCTCAAAGCGGTAGAACCTGATTATAAACAATGGATCGACATCAAGATGATCCGCAGGATGAGCCGTGTCATTAAAATGGGCGTAGCTGCAGCACAACTGAGCCTCCAGGAAGCGGGTATATCCAAACCGGAAGGCATCATTACAGGCACTGCGTATGGTTGCCTGGACGATACGGGCGTTTTCCTCACCAAAATGATTAACCAGCATGAGGATATGCTCACACCAACAGCATTCATTCAGTCTACCCACAATACAGTGGCCGGACAGATTGCCCTCCTCCTGGAATGTCATGCTTACAATAATACTTTTGTACACAAAGGCTTTTCTTTCGAACATGCACTCTTAGATGGTATCATGCAGCTGCGTGAGGGAAAGGTATCAAATATACTGGCAGGAGCCATGGATGAGCTGACGAATCACAGCTTCAATATCCTCTCCCGCTTCAATTTATTTAAACATGCGCATGCAGGTGAAGGCGCTGCCTGCTTTGTGCTGAGCACAGAGAAAGGACCGAATGCTATTGCCAGACTGAAAGGAGTATCCGTGTTGTATAAACCGGGTTCATTTGAAGAAGTAGCAGCTGATATCGTAGGGTTCCTTGCTGCACACAATTGCAGCCAGGAAGATGTAGACCTGGTGGTTACAGGTCGTAATGATGACCCGGCGGGCGATGCGTGGTATGAGCATGTGGAAAACAATGTTTTTGCAGGGGTGCCTGTTGCACGTTTTAAGCATTTATGTGGAGAGTATCCTACTGCCAGTGCATTCGGTACCTGGATGGCGGGCAGGATCATTGCCGGCCAGGAAGTGACACCCGCTGTATTATTCAAAGGAAACGCACCATCATCTATAAAAAAGGTTTTGTTGTACAATCATCATAATGCCTCGCATCACTCGATGATCCTCTTATCTATATGCTGACACACCGGAATACAAATATCGCCCTGATCGCTCTTATTGCACTGTTTCTATGGCTGTCATTGCCATGGTGGGCATTTGTATTGCTGTTCATTCCTTATTCCGGCGCACTGGTATGGGGCGCTATGCGGATTCAGTCGGGCTTTTTTCTGAAAGCAGTATGTGGTGCAGATACATCAGAGAAAGTAGTAGCCCTCACATTTGACGATGGCCCCCGCACTGAATTTACCCCGCAAATTCTTGATATTTTACACAAAGCACAGGCACCTGCGGCTTTCTTTTGCATTGGCAACAGGATAGCAGGACAGGAAACTTTGCTGAAAAGAATAGATGCAGAAGGACATGTGATCGGCAATCACAGCTTTTCACATCACTTCTGGTTTGACCTGTTTCCCGCATCGAAGATGCTGGCAGAATTAAAACAGGTAGACACTGCCATCGAGCAGGTGACAGGCAAAAGGCCCCGCCTCTTTCGCCCACCTTACGGTGTGACCAACCCGAATGTACGCAGAGCTGTACAGAGAGGAAAATACACAGCCATTGGCTGGAACATCCGTTCGCTGGATACAGTGGCCAAACAGGCAGATGAACTCATGAACAGGATTACGGCTGCGTTAAAACCGGGAGCCGTTATCCTCATGCACGATTCAATCCCCCTCACAGTAGAAATACTGCCGGCATTGATTGCGCACATCCGTGAACAGGGATATACTATCAAAAGAATTGATCAATTACTAAATATACCCGCATATGCGTAGATGGATAATAGCATTGATAATGATGTGTGGTGTGGTGCAGGCAAATGCCCAACAGCATCCGGGATACAAACCGGTAGCAGATGTAGCTGGGTTCAAACAACAGTTTGCCACTGCCTCCCGTCAGACACAGTCTATACAATGTGATTTTGTGCAGGAAAAGAACCTGAGCATGCTGGCAGACAAGATTACCTCCAAAGGCAAATTCTGGTTCAAGAAAGAGAATAAGGTAAGAATGGAGTACACCACTCCGTCGTACTACCTGCTGGTGATGAATGGCAAAGACATCAAGACCAAAGACGGCCAGAAAGAAAGTCATGTATCTACCAAAGGCAACAAACTGTTTGAGCAGATTAACAAGATCACCGTGGATTGTGTACAGGGCAATGTAGTGGACAATGCAGAATTCAAAACTACCATCTTTGAAAACACCGCTGGTTACCTGCTGGAAATGACACCTGTGAACAAGCAGCTGGCACAGTACTTTAAAACCATCGTACTGCTGGTAGACAGGAAAGATCTGACTGTGAATAAGATTGAAATGTACGAAGCCGGTGGCGACAATACCACTATCAGCTTCCTGCACAAACAACTGAATGTAAATATACCGGATGCGACCTTTGCTGCTAAATAGTCTGCTGCTACTGTGCATACTGACCAGCTGTACCAACGTTTACAGGAACCTGCGGCATACAACAGGCGACCCTGCCTGCATCACGCAGTTCAGGCCACAGTTTGACAATACCCTGTACAGTACGCAGGTAGATGTGATGAAGCATCACCTGAGTGGTCTGCTGTTTTTTAAGCAAATGCCGGACAGCAGTCAGCGTGTGGTGTTTGCAAATGAGATGGGTTTTAAGTTCTTCGACTTTGAGTTTACCAAAGACGGTCAGTTCATCAAACATTACATGATGGACAAGATGGATAAGAAGGCCGTAGTGAAGACACTGAGAGGCGACTTTGAGCTGGTATTATTACATCCTGATCTGCAAAAGGCAACGGTGATGGAAGAGGATAGGTTCCGCTACGTAGTCGTGCCTACAGCAAAAGGTAACAACTATTATATTACCGATACTGCCTGTACCAAGCTGGAAAGAATTGAGAAATCATCTTCCCGCAAACCGGTAGTAAAGGCCTGGCTCACGGATTATAAAAACGGTGTGCCAGATACTATCCTGATCAGGCATCAGGGATTCAAATTTAATATTTCACTACAACGCGTACAGAAATAATGTTAGCAGGAAAATTATATACACTGGAACAGACATTACAGGAGGCAGCAGACAGCGCCACCTATCGTATAGTGCTGAATGCACAGCATCCTGTATTTGAAGGTCATTTTCCCGGTCGCCCTGTGGTACCTGGTGTAACGATGATGCAAACCATCCAGGAACTGCTGGAAAGCAAATTACAGCAGAAAGTGGTGCTGAAAAAAGCCAGCCAGATGAAGTTCCTGAACATGATCGATCCTAATGCGAACCCACAGGTAGATGTGACCATTCAGCACAAGGAACAGGAAGGAGAAATTAAGGTGACAGCCTCGCTGAAATTTGAGGTGCTCACATTTATGAAATTTCAGGGAACATTTGTAGCCGCTTCATGACGGACCAGCCAACATACAACGATCAGTTTTCGGCACACAAAGTAGCCGTACTGATTCCTACCTACAACAATGCCGGCACGCTCAAAGGTGTGCTGCAGGATGTATTTTCCTATACCCACCACGTCATCGTGGTGAATGATGGCAGCACGGATAATACCGCTGCTATTCTTGATGAGTTTCCGCATATTCAACGGGTGGAGTACACCCCTAACAGGGGAAAGGGTGTTGCCCTGCGCAGGGGCTTTAAATACGCTGTACAGCAGGGGTATGACTATGTGATCACGATGGATGCGGACGGTCAACACTTTGCCTCGGACCTGCCGGTGATGTTGGAAAAAGTGAGCACGCATCCTAAGTCTATTGTAATTGGTGCACGTAACCTGCAACAGGAGAATATGCCTGGCAAAAACACTTTTGCCAATAAGTTTTCCAACTTCTGGTTTTATGTGGAAACAGGGTTGAAAATGCCGGACACACAGTCCGGTTATCGCCTGTACCCGGTATATGCCATGAAGGGAATGCACTTCTGGTGTACAAAGTATGAATTTGAAATAGAAGTAATGGTGCGCAGTGCCTGGAGGGGTATTGGTATTGATTCGGCGCCTGTGAAGGTATACTATCCGCCAGCAGATGAAAGGGTTTCTCACTTCCGCCCGCTGCGCGATTTTTCCCGTATCAGTGTATTGAATACGGTACTGGTGCTGATTACTTTTCTGTATATCAAGCCCCGCGATTTTATACTTTACCTGTTCAAGAGAGAGAACTGGAAGAGTATCTGGAATGATCATATCCTGAACAGGAATGAATCCAATGCAAAGAAGGCGGCAGCCATCGGGTTGGGCGTGTTCCTGGGCATTGTCCCCATCTGGGGCTTTCAGCTGCTGAGTGCTTACCTGCTGGCAACGAAGTTTAAACTGAACAAGGCTTTGGTACTGATAGCATGTAATATCAGTGTGCCGCCTATGATTCCTTTTATCATCTTTGCCAGTTTTGTAACAGGTAAGCTCTGGATGAAGAACGGCAGTATGACCATTAACTTCAGCAGGCAACTGAGCGTTGAAACGGTGAAGTTGAACCTTGAACAATATCTCTACGGTAGCATTACGCTTTCGATCGTGGCTGGCTTGCTGGCGGGATTGATTGTGTATGCGTTACTTTCTATATTCAGGAACGATCCTGTAAAACAAGACCAGCCAATTTAGTTAAGCATTATCAGTATGGGCAAATTATTCGTAGGCATATACAATTTCTTTGATCGTCACAAAGCATGGTGCTGGGCCTGTATGCTATTCAGTTTTGTACTGGTAGGCATTGGGGCGTGGCAGATCCGGCTGGAAGAGGATATTACCCGTATTCTGCCCCAGGATAAAACCCTCGATAAGCTACAGCAGGTGTTCAATGATTCGCACTTTGCTGATAAGCTGGTGATTACTATTTCACAAAAAGATAGTACGGCTATAGCCCAACCGGATAGTCTCACTGCCTTTGCAGGAGAGCTGGCTGATAGTGCAAAAGCACGCCTGGCCCCCTGGATGAACCAGATCCAGGCACAGGTACAGGATAGTACAGTGTTGGATATGATGCAGGTGATGCAGGACCATTTACCTGTATTCCTGGAAGAACAGGATTACCAACGCATCGATTCACTCATCACGCCAGAGCGTTTACAACAATCACTGCAAAACAATTATAACACCCTGATCTCACCAGCAGGATTGGTGGTGAAAAAGGTAATAGCTACAGATCCTACCGGTATGTCCTGGCTGGGTATCAAGAAATTACAACACTTACAATACGACGATCATTTTGAGCTGTATGATGGTTACATCATGACGAAGGACCATCAGCACATCCTGCTGTTCATCACGCCCAAATATCCGCCCAGTGCAACGGGAAAAAATACAGTGTTTTTAGATGCATTACAGGCCCAGATCGATTCGCTGCAAGGTCATCATTCTTTTACAACCGCTTCTTATTTTGGTGGCACAGCTGTATCAGCAGGCAATGCGATACAGTTAAAGAAAGATCTGATCCTGACACTAAGCATTACTATTGTTGTGTTTGTGATATTGATACCGCTGTATTTCCGTAAGAAGAGAGCGGCGGTATTGTTGATGCTGCCGGTGATATTCGGTGGCTTATTTTCACTGGCCTGCATCTGGCTGGTACAGGGTAGTATCTCTGGTATTGCATTGGGGGTAGGTGCTGTGGTATTAGGTATTGCGATTAACTACTCCCTCCATGTATTTAATCACTACCGGCATTTCCCTGACATTCGTGAAGTGATCAATGATCTTGCGACACCGATGACGATCGGGAGTTTTACAACGATCGGTGGTTTTCTGTGTTTACAGTTTATAGAATCACCTATCCTGCAGGATGTGGGTATCTTTGCTGCATTCAGCCTGATAGGCGCTGCATTGTTCTCCCTGATCTTCCTGCCACACCTGATCGTATTGGGTAAGAAAGAAGAGATTACTGTGCATCATGATACCTGGTTAGATAAGATCTCTACATATAAACCGGAGAAGAATAAATACCTGGTAGGTGGTATTTTGATATTGACAGTGATCTTTTTCTTCACCATGAAGAATGTAGCTTTCGAAAGCGATATGATGCGTATGAACTTTATGCGTCCTGAGCTGAAAGCAGCAGAAGCTACCCTCAATAGGGTCAATGCTTACACCGCACAATCAGTATACGTGATTACGGAAGGCCCTGACCTGGAAACAGCCTTGCAACGAAGTGAAGCATTGTTGCCAAAGGTAAGCCAGTTGCAACAACAGGGTGTTGTGAAAAAGTATACGGGTGTAAATGTACTGTTGCTCTCCAACCAGGAACAACAGCGCCGCATTCAGCGATGGAATGCTTACTGGACACCTGAAAAGAAACAAAAGGTCATTACATACCTGCAGCAGCATGGTCCTGCTGTCGGGTTTAAACCTGCTGCCTTCGATGCATTTGCACACTGGCTTACACAGGATTTTGAACATATACCGGATGCGACTTTACATGATTTGCGTACTGGTACATTAGGCGATTTTATTACAGAAAAACACGGTAAAGTATCGCTCGTTACCCTGCTGAAAATAGATCCTGCCCAGAAAAAAACAGTCTACGAAAAGCTGGAACACGATCCCAATACTACAATCCTCGATAAGCAATATGTAACGAACCGATTGGTATTCGTATTACAAAGTGAGTTCAGCAGTATTGCCTGGATGACTTCATTACTGGTCTTCTTTGCATTATTACTTTCTTATGGCCGAATAGAACTCACCATCATCACCTTTATTCCTATGGCGATCAGCTGGGTGTGGATATTGGGTATTATGGGGCTGTTTGGTATCCGTTTCAATATTGTGAATATCATTCTCAGTACATTCATCTTTGGTTTGGGTGACGACTACAGCATCTTTACCATGGATGGATTATTGCAACGGTACAAGACGGGTAAGGAAGAGAACCTTTCTTCTTTCCGTTCTTCCATCTTCCTTTCTGCTATCACTACTATTATCGGCCTGGGTGTGATGATCTTTGCAAAACATCCTTCCCTGAAGTCATTGGCATTGATCTCCATCATCGGTATCAGCTCTGTGGTACTGGTATCGCAGGTACTGATTCCGTTCCTGTTCAACTGGCTCATTACAAACAGGGTCAGTAAAGGCAGGGCGCCATGGACACTGCATGGATGGCTGAAGTCAGTATTCTCTTTCAGCTACTTCACATTTGGTTGTCTGCTCATGACGGTTATAGGATGGTTCCTGCTCCGTATCAATCCGTTCAATAGAAAAGTAGGTAAGCGATTGTATCATCGCTTATTGTCAAAATACACATGGTCTGTGATATACATCATGGGCAATGTGAAAAAGAAGATCATTAATCCTTTGGGTGAAAAGCTTGATAAGCCAGCGGTCATCATCAGCAATCATCAGTCATTCCTCGATATCCTGGTGTCTACCATGCTGCATCCAAATGTGGTGCTGCTCACCAGTGAGTGGGTTTGGAACTCACCTGTATTTGGTGCGGTGGTAAGAATGGCGGATTACTACCCGGTGGCAGAAGGTGCGGAAGGTAGTATTGAGAAGCTGAGAGAGCAGGTAAACAATGGCTACTCTATCGTGGTCTATCCAGAAGGCACCCGCTCTCCTGACGGCAAAATGAAACGCTTCCACAAAGGCGCTTTCTATATAGCAGAACAGTTAGGATTGGATATCTTACCCATCATCATTCATGGTACAGGCTATACAATGAGCAAGAATGACTTCCTGCTCAAGGATGGCCGGATCACTGTGAAATACCTGCCCCGTATAGCGCCTGGTGATAACTATGCAGCGCGTACCAAGGAGATCAGTCGTTACTTCAAAGCAGAGCACGAGGCCCTGCGCCAAACGATTGAAACACCTGCTTACTATCGTGAGCAGATGATCTATAACTATATCTACAAAGGCCCGGTATTGGAATGGTACATGCGTATCAAAACAAAGCTGGAAGGCAATTATGAACTGTTCGATAAACTGTTGCCAAAGAAAGGCCGTATACTCGATGTAGGGTGTGGATATGGATTCCTGAGTTATATGCTCCACTGGATGTCGGCAGACAGGGTGATTAAGGGCATTGATTATGATGAAGAAAAAATCATCACCGCACAGCATGGCTACCTGAAAGGGGAGCAGCTGTCATTTGAATGCGTAGACGTAACCAATTATACATTTGACAGGTACGATGCATTTGTAATCACAGATGTATTGCACTACCTGCAGGCGGACGAGCAGGCAAAAGTACTGTCAGCGTGCATCAATCAACTGGAACCAGGCGGTGTGATCATAGTGAGGGATGGAGACAGTGACCTCACCGAAAGGCATGAAGGTACCCGCCTCACAGAGTTCTTTTCTACCAAACTACTCGGGTTCAACAAGACAAAAGATAAACCTTTGTCTTTCTTCTCCTCATCGGCGATTGCCAGCATAGTAGCAGCTAATGGTGCGGTGATGGAGAAAATTGATAACACGCGTTACACCTCGAATGTCATTTTTATCATCAAAAAGTTACCCCCTGAAGATGCAGCAATATGATGTCATAATTATCGGAAGTGGCCTGGGCAGTTTAGTTTGCGGCGCCATCCTCGGCAAGTATGGTTATCGCGTTTGTTTATTTGAAAAGAACAGGCAGATAGGTGGTTGTTTGCAAACTTATTCGCGCGACAAGGCAATTATCGATTCCGGTGTTCACTACCTGGGTGGCCTGGAAGACGGACAAACCCTTCACAAAGTGTTCCGTTACCTGGGGGTACTGAACAACATGAAGCTGCTTCGTATGGATATGGATGGTTTCGACCATATCCATTTCGGCAATGAGCCGCAGGTATACAGGATGGCCCAGGGACGTGATAATTTTATCCGGCAACTGTTAGCCGCTTTCCCAAAAGAAAAGGATGCCCTGCATGCCTATGTGGATAAACTTGAGGATGTATGTGGTAAATTTCCGCTTTTCAACCTGAGAATGGGCAGTGCAGCTGAAAAGGAAAGTGTGATGGGAGAGGAGGTCTCCTCATTTCTGCGTAGCATTACAAACAATGAGCGCCTGCAGCATGTACTGGCAGGGAATAATATGCTCTATGCCGGTTATCCTGAAAGAACCCCCTTGTACGTACACGCCCTGGTACAACATAGCTATATAGAAAGTGCCTGGAAATGTATAGACGGTGGTTCCATCATTGCCCGTAGCCTGAACAAAACGATTCGTGCACAGGGTGGCGAGATCATTCGCAATACAGAAGTAAAGGAAATAGTAGAGACGGATGGTAAAGTGAGCCATATCGTGCTGGAAAACGGGCGGGAAGTAGAGGGGAAATATTTTATTTCTGGTTTGCACCCTGCCCGTACGATCAGTATGGTAAAGGGAGACGGGTTGCGAAATGCCTACAAATCCCGCATTAACTCACTGGAAAATACGCCGGGTACCTTCATGATCAATGTGGTACTGAAGCCGAATACTTTCCCGTTCCTGAATCACAACGTATATCATCATGCTACATCCAATGCATGGGATGGTATTAATTATACTGCGGACAACTGGCCGCAGACTTACGCCCTGTTCGTATCTGCAGGTACCGGTAAGGAGCAGTATGCTGATAACCTGTCAATTATGACCTATATGCGTTACGAAGACGTGGCGCAATGGCATGATACCTTCAATACCGACGACAAACCACACGAACGGGATGCCAGTTACCAGGAATTTAAAAAGGAGAAAGCTGAAAAGCTGCTGGATATGGTCTCGCAACAATATCCACACCTGCGTAGCTGTATCCATGCCATGTATGTGGCCACACCACTTACATACCGCGACTATCTGAATATTCCGGAAGGAAGCATGTACGGCATTGTTAAAGATGCTAGAGAACCGTTAAAGTCTATGATTCCCGCAGCTACCAGGCTACCTAATTTGTATCTTACAGGCCAAAACCTGAACTTGCATGGTATTTTGGGCGTGACGATGAGTGCGGTGCTGACCTGCGGAGGGTTGGTAGATATAGAAACGATCGTGGAAGAGATAAACAGGAGTTAAGACATTTATAATATGAACAAGGGGAAAAAACGAAGCGGATGGCGCAAATTAGGGAGAGCGCTGTTATTTATTGTTGGCGGCTTTTTATTGCTGCTGATAGCGCTGATCATTTATGTGGTGAGTGTAGGTCATATCAATCCACCGGATATTGCTGACAAGAGTGCACTGAAACTAGAGCGTAAACAACTGGATTCAACTGCTTATACCATTGGTAATAACTGGTTTCGGAAAAGTAACAGTGGCCTGTATGAAATGTATATAGAAGGAAAGCCTTTTGACAGGGGGGTGGTTTACGGCAAGCTTTCTGCAGAACTGGTGAAAAGACAGGAAGACAACTTCACGGATCAGATCAAAAGGATGATTCCTTCCCCGTCTTATCTTAAGTTTCTCCGCTACTTTGTAGGCTTCTTTAACCGTAACCTGGCTAAGAATATTGAAGAGGAAAACAAGGAAGAAATATACGGTATCTCTTTCTCGGCTTCTGATAAATACGATTACATTGGTACCAACTATGAGCGCCTGCTCAACTACCATGCCGCGCACGACATTGGTCACGCTTTACAGAATATGGCGCTGGTAGGTTGTACTTCCTTCGCTACCTGGAATGATGCTTCTGCAGATAGTAGCCTGATCATAGGCCGTAATTTCGATTTCTATGTAGGTGATAAGTTTGCAGAGGACAAGGTGATTGCCTTCTATCATCCTGACAAAGGTTTCAACTTTATGATTGTGACTTGGGCTGCTTTCACCGGTTGTGCTTCAGGTATGAACCAGGCTGGTCTGACAGTGACTATCAATGCAGACAAGAGTAAAATCCCTACCGGTTCAGCTACTCCTGTATCGCTGGTAGCGAGAGAGATCCTGCAATATGCAAAGAACATCGACGAAGCATATGCCATCGCAAAGAAGCATACAATGTTCGTATCTGAGTCTTTCCTGATCGGTTCTGCATTTGACAACCGTGCAGCCATCATCGAAAAGACACCGGATAGCATGGAACTGTATGATCCTAAAAAGAACTTCATCACCTGTACTAATCACTTCCAGGGTGAGAACTTTAAAGCAACGCCTGAGAATATCAAACAAAGAGATGAAACAGCTTCGGGTTACCGCTTTGAGCGCCTGACCGAACTGCTGAAAGAGAAAGGTCCAAATACTGTTCAAAACACTGTAGACATCCTGCGTGACCGTTTTGGTCTGCATGGCGAAGATATTGGCGTAGGTAATGAGAAAGCGATTAACCAGTTCATTGCACATCACTCCGTAGTATTCGAACCGAAGAAGAAGCTGGTATGGGTGTCGACAGCGCCCTGGCAGCTGGGCGAGTATGTATGCTACAACCTGGATTCCATCTTTAGCATGCACGGTTTGCAAACGGATCATGAGGTGTACGACAGTAGCCGTATGATAGCGCCTGATCCATTCCTGCAAACAAAGGCTTTCTTTAACTTCAAAGCATACCGTAACTTAAAAGCAGCAGCACTGGAAGGCCAGCAGCTCGATCCGCAACTTATACCAGCACTGGATCCCCAGTTTTACCATGCTTATGTAGTGGCGGGTGATTATGAGTTCAGGCGTGGTAACTTTAAGGCGGCAAAAGGATACTATGAAGCAGCGCTCACCAAAGTGATTGCCAATAAATCAGAAGAGATCCATATCCGGAAACAAATAGAATTGTGTAATAAAAAATCATGATCTACGGCATAGGAACAGATATCGTGGATGTGGCACGCATAGGCGCCAAAATAGCCAAAGGAAATGGCTTTAAAGAGCTTGTGTTTACTCCCCACGAGATTGCCTATTGTGAACAACAGGTACATAGCGACGAGCACTATGCCGCCCGGTTTGCAGCCAAGGAAGCCCTATTGAAAGCACTGGGTACCGGTTACATGCATGGCGGTGTACATTTCAATGAAATAGAGATTACCAATGATGCAACCGGTAAGCCATTGTTACGGCTGACAGGTAATGCCAGCTCCCGCTATGAACAGCTACAGATTAAACAGATACTGGTTTCATTGTCACATATCAACACCACCGCGGTGGCCACAGTGATGATAGAAGTCTGAAAACCTGATACCATGTACATACCCAATATAGAACTGCAGCCCTCTTCCTCCATCAGGGCATTTCAGGAAAAAGAAGTCCTTCACCTGCTGGGCTACCTGCGGGAGTTTTCACCTTTTTACCGGAATTGGTTTGCCGAACATGGCATACAGCCCTCCGATGTAAAATCGCTGGATGACCTCTGGCGTATTCCTCCTGTCACGAAGGAGCACCTGCAACAACAAAATTGGGAATTCCTGTGCGTGGATAAGAGCAAGATTGCTGAATATACCACTACCTCCGGCACCCTGGGCAGACCTGTGATCATTGCACTGACACAGAAAGACCAGGAGCGCCTGGCGTATAATGAATATATTTCTTTTTGCTGTGCCGATGGTACAGAGAATGACATTTTCCAGCTGATGCTCACGCTGGACAGGCAGTTTATGGCAGGGATGGCGTATTACAATGGTATCCGGAAGTTAGGTGCGGGTGTGCTGCGTGTGGGACCGGGTGTACCTTCTCTGCAATGGGAGAATATACAGCGTATACAGCCTACTACAATTGTAGCGGTGCCTTCATTTATCGTGAAGCTGATTGCATTTGCAAAGGAACATCATATCGATATCAATGCCTCTTCTGTAAAGAAGGCGGTATGTATAGGGGAGAATATCCGTAATGCGGATTTCACCTACAATGTATTGGGCAAGAAGATTACAGAGCAATGGGATATCAAGCTCTATTCTACCTATGCCAGCACAGAAATGCAAACGGCGTTTACGGAGTGTAATGCAGGTCACGGTGGCCACCATCATCCTGAATTGCTGTATGTGGAACTGCTGGATGATAATAATCAACCTGTAGGCCCTGGCCAGGATGGCGAAGTCACGATTACTACATTGGGCGTAGAAGGGATGCCATTACTGCGCTACAAGACAGGTGACATCTGCCGTTATTTTGAAGAGCCTTGTTCCTGTGGCCGTCATACAAAGCGTTTATCACCCGTGATCGGACGTCGCAAGCAGATGATCAAGTATAAGGGCACTACTTTGTATCCACCTGCACTGTTTGATCTGCTGAATGATATGGAAGAGGTGAACGAATTTGTGGTAGAAGTATTCTCCAACGAAATAGGTACAGACGAGATTTTACTCCATCTGTGGCCGGTACAGGAATCAGAAGATATAGACAGGAAGATCCGTTCCTATTTACAGGCCAAACTGAGGGTAATACCTCAGATCAGGTATGTAGGGCAAACGGAAATACTGAAGATGCAAATGCCGGAAGGGCAGCGCAAACCAGTAAAGTTTGTGGATAACCGCGGTTAAAAGCTCACCGCCACGGTGGCTTTTGGATTATCCAGTTTATTGCTTTTTCTTACACCATCCCGGATCACATGGATCATGTTGATCTGGTTGGGATGCTCGCTATAGAGGATATCGTCTTTGACTTTCACCTGTTTAAAAGGAGTGACCTGCTGGGCTACCAGAAAGCACCAGGCCGCTTCTTCTTCGATTTTATAGCCGAGATAGGTGAGTTTCACCGCTTTCCCATCGACATTGATGTATAAGTGTTTATTGATGTAACCTGCGATCAGGCTATCCATTTGCGCCTTGTTGGATGGGTGGATGATGTCCAGGGGGAGTTTTGATTCCTTTTTCAGTACATTTTCCAGGTCGTCGGCAAAGATCCGGCAGCTGACCTGGATCTCGTTTTTAGCCTTTACATGCTCGATTTCAGTAACACTCACATAGAATGGGTGAAAGGCGAAAAAAGCCGGCAATAACCATTTATATAATATTAACCCCACTTGCCTAAAAAATTTTAAATATTAGCAGTATCCTTGTATAATTACCAAAAATAGGAAATTGTGAGCACCGAATTCGGGATGTATTTTCAAATGGGCTGGCAGCATATTATTGCCTGGGATGGCTACGATCATATCCTGTTTATCATGGCCTTATCCGCTGTTTATATGCTCCAGGACTGGAGAAAAGTGCTGGTACTTGTCACAGCTTTTACCATCGGTCACGCAATCACACTGGCTTTAAGTGTCGCAAACGTCGTATATATCCGCAGCAGCCTGATAGAGCTGCTTATACCAATCACTATCTGGGTGACCGCTCTTTTCAACATGTTTAAAAGGGAGCTGTCGCCACAAAAGGTTCAACTGAACTATTTGTTCGCATTGTTTTTTGGCCTCGTTCATGGCATGGCCTTTTCCGCCTACCTGAAAAGCCTGATCGGTACACAGGCAAACATCCTTGAACCCTTGCTGGCCTTCAACCTGGGGTTGGAAGTAGGGCAGATGATGGTCGTGGCAGGAGTATTATTACTGGCCGGTATTATCGTAAATGTTACAGGTGTAAAGCGCAGAGACTGGAATATATACCTCTCTGCAGCCATCTTTGGTGTGGCCGTCCTGATAACTATTGAAAGATGTAAAGAATTTATAATAAAATAGACAGGGACAACCAACTGTCAGTAGATTTCTTATGAGAAAAAAAGCAATCAAATTGGCTCTGGCGGCCTGTTGTATCACAGCCGGGGCCAGCGCGCAATCCTTACCACCTACCGGCTCTAACCATGGCAACAAGTTTGAGCAATTAGGTACCATCCTCCAGTCGCCTAACGAATACCGTTCTGCATCCGGCGCACCAGGACCTAAGTATTGGCAACAAAGAGCCGATTACGACATCTCCGCTACCCTGGACGATGACAAACAAAAGCTGACCGGGAAGGAGACCGTTACCTACTACAACAACTCTCCCGATCCGCTGACGTACATCTGGTTACAACTGGATGAAAATGAGCACAATCCCAAAAGCGATAACAACAGCTTTGACGGTAGTGCCATTAAGAGCAGAATGACGATGCGGGATGTAAACCAGATACTCGGCCCACGCCCTGGTTTCGGTACCAACATCGTAAAGATCACTGACGAAAACGGGAAGGATATTCCGTACACCATTAACCAGACCATGCTGCGTATGGACCTGCCACAAACGCTGCAACCAGGCCAGAAGTTCCGGTTCCGGGTGGAGTGGTGGTACAACATCTCTGATCGTATGATCGAAGGTGGTCGTGGTGGATACGAGTATTTCCCGGAAGATAAAAACTATCTCTACACCATTACCCAATGGTACCCCCGCCTGGCAGTGTATTCTGACTTCCAGGGCTGGCAGAACCACCAGTTCACCGGTCGTGGTGAGTTCGCACTCACATTCGGCAACTTCCATGTAAGCATGAATGTACCGGCTGACCACATTGTAGGTGCTACCGGCGAATGCCAGAACTATAAAGAAGTGCTGACAGGTGCTCAATACCAGCGCTGGCAACAGGCACAGAGTGCCAAAGAACCGCTGGAAATTGTGACGCCTGATGAGATGAAGAATAACATGGCCAGTCATGCCACATCCCGTAAAACATGGGTATACAATGCAGAAAACGTACGTGATTTTGCACTGGTATCTTCCCGCAGACTGGTATGGGATGCAATGGCAACGAATGTAGAAGGTAAGAAAGTAATGGCCATGTCTTACTATGGTCCGGAAGCATACCCGCTGTGGAAACGTTACTCTACCAAGGTAGTAGCAAACACCCTGAGAGTGTATTCCAAACATACCATTCCTTACCCTTACCCTGTAGCGATTTCAGTAGAAGCCGCCAATGGTATGGAATACCCGATGATCTGCTTTAACTATGGCCGTACCGAAAAAGACGGTACCTATTCAGAAGCAGTGAAGAATGGTATGATCGGTGTGATTACCCACGAAGTAGGGCACAACTTCTTCCCCATGATTGTAAACTCTGACGAAAGACAGTGGACGTGGATGGATGAAGGGCTGAATACTTTCTGCCAGTTCTTAGCAGAGCAGGAGTGGGATAACAACTTCCCTTCCAACCGTGGTCCTGCCTACAAGATTGCAGATTACATGCGCATGCCCAAAGATCAGCTGGAGCCTATCATGACCAACTCTGAAAACATTGAGCAATTCGGTCCGAATGCCTATGCAAAACCATCTACCGCGCTGAACATCCTGCGTGAAACGGTGATGGGTCGTGAACTGTTTGACTTCGCGTTCCGTGAATATGCACGTCGCTGGGCATTTAAGCATCCTACACCTGCTGACTTTTTCCGTACCATGGAAGACGCTTCTGCAGTAGACCTGGATTGGTTTTGGAGAGGATGGTTCTATGGTATTGAGCCGGTGGATATCTCTATCGATAGTGTGAAGATGTTCCGTTTGGATACAAAAGAACCACAGGTAACAAAGGCAGAAGCGAAAGCAGCATATGATCGCAATGCAGACCATATTTCCCGTGCACGCAACAAAGCTGAGGGCATGAAATTCGCGGCTGAACAGGATACAGCATTGCAGGATTTCTATTATAAATGGAATCGCTTTAATGTAAGTGAAGAAGATAAGCAGGCCTATGGTAATTATTATGCAAACCTGAGCCCTGAAGAGAAGAGGTTGTATGACAGTAAGAAGAATTTCTACCAGGTATCATTCACCAACGTAGGCGGACTGGTAATGCCACTGATTATTGAGTGGACATATGCAGATGGTACGAAAGAAACAGATCGTATTTCAGCATATATCTGGCGCCATGATGAGAATCACGTGACCAAAGTGTTTGCGAAAGATAAGGAAGTGGTAGCTATTAAACTGGATCCATTGCGAGAAACAGGTGATATAGACGAAGCGAATAACAGCTGGCCAAGGGCACTGACTCCTACCAGGTTTGAATTGTTCCGCAGTGAGCAGGCTGTAAGAGGTACCTCCACAGGTGGTAACCCTATGCAGCAACAGCATAAATAATAGCCGATCCCTTTTAAAAAAAATCGCTTTTGCCGAAGGCAAAAGCGATTTTTTTTGTTTAACCCAAACAGAAAAAGTAACCTCATTTATAAATACTTAACAATTAGTTAAGGTATACTAAACAAATTGTTAAAACTCCTTTTAGATATTTGCACCCATTATTGGGATTGTAGTAGCTAGCCGTCAAAAGAACTCTAAATCAATTAAATCGCTTTATAGTAGTAATTCTCATCAACTAAAAAACAGTTATGCCAAAAAGATGTAACGCATTCGCAGGGATGTTAATGGTAATGCTATTGTTGCCTTTTTCCTCCTTTGCGCAAAAACTAATCACCGGCCATATCCTGGCTAAATCAGATCAGACGCCCATCCCCAGTGCGACTGTGATTGTAAAAGGCACAAAAAACGGAACAGTAACCAGCGTAGATGGTAGCTTTGCTATCAAAGCTGAAAAAGGAAATATATTGGCTATTTCTGGCCTCGGTATCACACCTTTGGAATTTACTATAAATGGTGAGGACATCACCATCCTTGTAGATGCCAGCACCAAAGACCTCAATGAAGTGGTGGTGACCGCGACCGGGGTAAAGAAAGAGGTAAAACGCCTTGGATACGCTATCCAGGACGTAAAAGCCAATGACCTGACCCAGGCCCGTGAACCCAGTGTACTCAACTCCCTGAAAGGAAACGTAGCTGGTCTCTCTATCAATATCACCCCTGAAATCGGTCACTCTCCCGGTGTCATTATGCGCGGTGACGGCAACCCTATGTATGTGGTAGATGGTGTTCCATTGAGCTCTGATACTTACAACATCAACCCGGATGATATTGAAAGCTTTACCGTGCTGAAAGGCCCAAGTGCAGCAGCATTGTATGGTTTCAGAGGTAAGAATGGGGTGATTATCATCAACACTAAAAAAGGCACTAAAAATAAACGTGGCTATTCCATTGACGTGAACAACAGTACCCAATGGAATGGCGGCTTCATAGCACTCCCTAAATACCAGGATGACTATGGCGCTGGTGAATATGGTAAATATGCATTTGGCGATGGTAAGGGTGGTGGTGTAAACGACTATGACTACGACATCTGGGGCCCTAAGCTGGATGGCCGTATGCTGCCACAGTACGATGGTGAATACGATGCTAATACTACTTATACTACTAAATTCGAAGACGGTACCACCTTTAATGGTCATATCAAACCAACAGCCTGGACCGCCCGGGGTAAAAATAACCTGAAACGCTTTTTGCAAACAGGTATCCTGAACAGCACCAGCGTAGCACTCAGCTCCTCTACTGACAAAGCTGACCTCCGTTTCTCTATGGGCAACAGCTACCAGAAAGGTATTGTTCCCAATACACAATTGAACAACTTCAACGCTTCGGCCAGCATTGGTTATAAATTTACCAAGCGTTTCTCTATCAGTACATATATTAACTATAGCCGCCAGTCAACTCCAAATATCCCGGATGTAAACTATGGTCCAAACAGTATCATCTACAATATGATCCTGTGGGGTGGTGCTGACTGGAGTGTAGATGATATGCGCGACTACTGGCAGCCAGGCAAAGTAGGAGTTCAGCAAAAGTATGCTGAATACTACCGTTACAACAACCCCTGGTTCATGAGCTACGAGTGGCTGAGAGGTCACTATGTAAACAATGTAAGCGGTTATGCTGCTTTGAATTATAATGTGAATAATAATATCGACCTCACTTTACGTCCCAGCTTAACTACCTACAACTTTACCAATACAGAGAAACTGCCTTATTCTGCCACAGTATACGACAGACCTGAGCACAAAGGAGACTACCGTGTAGACAACCGCTCTCTCTTCGAATCGAACGTCGAGTTCCAGGCTAAATACCACAAAAACTCCATCCTTGGTTTCCTCGATGTACAGGGTATGTTGGGTGGTAACGCCAGAAACTTCCGTTTCAATTCAGAGTATACCACCACCAATTACCTGAACGTACCAGGTGTGTATGCTTTCTCTAACTCACTCAACTCTGTACAGGCATCTTCTTACAATGCTGAAATGCTGGTACTGAGCGGTTATTATTCCCTGGATCTGGGTTATAAATCTTATGTAACTGCCAATATCACCGGTCGTTTCGATAAGTCTTCCACACTGCCGGCTGAAAACAATACCTATTTCTATCCTTCCTTCAACCTGGCTACTGTGATCTCTGACTATGTGAAATTGCCAAAGGTTATCTCCTTCCTGAAAGTACGTGGTTCATTTGCCAGCAGCAAGTCAGGTGGTACTGATACTTACTTTGCACCAAATGTATCTAACCTGGTAAGTGGTGGTTATGGATATACTTACTATTCTCCATACGACGGTCCGGGATACGATTTCTCCCAGACTTATACCCTGCAGCCTTATTATAGCAATCAAAACAGTGCGTCCTATACCAATACACTGGTGGGTAACAATATCAGAACTGCTGAAAGAAAAGCTTACGAGGCAGGTCTGGATGTACGTTTCCTCGAGAACAGGCTGAGCCTGGATGTAACCCGCTATCGTTACAGAGATGACCTGATTTATACAGCAGATGTATCTGAATCAACCGGTTATTCAAAGTTGATCAAGAACCAGGGTAAGACACAGAATGACGGTTGGGAAATAACCCTGGGTGGTTCCCCGATCCGTAACAAAAATGGCCTGAACTGGGATGTGAATGTAAACTGGTTCAAATTCGTAAGAAAATGGGTAGATAACCCAAGTGGTGACAACTGGTTGCATAGTGGTACCCGTACCGACCTGGTATACGACAATGCATTTGTACGTACATCTGGCGGCCAGTTAGTCATTGACCAGTCTTCAGGTTTGCTGCTGCGCTATTCTGACCTGGGTGTGAACGCCAAGAAAGTATATGGGCACTCAGATCCTGACTGGCAATGGGGTATCACCAATACCTTCAGTTATAAGAACTTCTCCTTCCGCTTCAGATTCGATGGTATGGTAGGTGGTGTGGTACACGACTATGTACGTCAGAAATCTTTACAGGGTGGCCGTCATATCGAAAGCACACAGGGTAATTTTGGTAAAGCACGTCCTAACGATGCATTGGGTGCTGCTGGTTTCTCTTACGTAGGTGAAGGTGTAAACCTCACGGGTGGTACCATTCAGCTGGATCCAATCACTGGCAGGATCGTCAACGAAAAAGAACTGACAATATCTAAGAATGCTACCAAAACTTCTGTACAGCAGTATGTAACCAGGATGGCTTCTATCAATGACCTGGACAATATCAAGAAGACATATGCCAAGTTGAGAGAAGTAACGCTGACTTACCGTTTGCCTTCCAACCTCTTTGGCAGCCATGCGGTATTCCAGAACGCATCAGTGTCTTTTGTAGGTCGCAACCTGTTGTATTTCTTCCCCAACCGCTACAAGGATATGGACGTAGACCAATACACACAGGATAGTGGTTCTGGCCTGCAAACGCCTACTACACGCAGCTATGGTGTGAACCTGAATATCACTTTTTAATACCCGAACACAATGAGAAGATATCAACATATATTAATCATCGCATTGAGTTGTCTGATCATGACAGCTTGTAATAAAAAAATTGAAGAACTACAGGCGAATCCAAATCAGCCGGGTAGTGTAACAGCAGAGTTACTGCTGGGCGCTATACTGACAGATATGTCGGGTACGCAGGACAACGGTTCGCTGGAGGGTTATGGAGCATGGGGTGCTGTACAACGCTGGAACCAGTACTATTGCCGCAACTATGAATATTATGGTGATAACCAGTATGGTTGGGCAAGCGGTAGCTTTGACAGCTATATCGTACTGAAAAACGTAGTACAGATGGAGAAAGAAGCAGCCAGCCGTGGTGCGGATTCTATCAATCCCTATGAGTCAATTGGTAAATTTGTACGTGCTTATTACTACTACAATATGACCTCCATGATGGGTGATATTCCTTTGGACGGGGCACTGCAGGGGACAGACAACCTGACTCCGGCTTATGCATCGCAGAAAGATGTATTCAAATTTGTATTGAATACACTCGATACTGTGAATAACCACCTGACCCAGCTGATCAATGATGGTGATAATACCATCTCCAATTCTACACAGGATATCTATTATGGCGGTGACCTCACCAAATGGCGTAAGCTGGTGAATACCTTCAAGCTGCGCGTGCTGCTCAGCCTGAGTAATAAAGCGACGGACAATGAGTTGAATATCGTTGCTCAATTTGCTACTATCATCAACAACCCTTCTACTTATCCAATTTTCACCACGGTAGATGATGATTTCAAATTCACATATGTAGAAACCTATAACGTTTATCCACAGAGTCCTAACAACTTCGGATCTGATGCACAGCGTTACAACATGGCAAATACATATGTGCATAACCTGACTAATCTGAATGATGCACGCGTGTTCATCACCTGTGAACCGGCCTGGAATATCATAGCTACAAAAGGTTACAGCGCAGTAGATTATCGTTCATTTGTAGGTGCCAGCACCGGTGAATCTATTGCTACCATGTATTCTGATGCGATCGCAGGTAACATTTCCCTGATCAATCGTAAGCGTTATTATGATACTTATACCGGTGAGCCGGATGTATTGGTAGGTTACAAAGAGATGTGTTTCAACATCGCAGAGGCGATTAACAGAGGCTGGATCGGTGGTGATGCAGAGACCTGGTACAATACCGGTATCACTGAGTCATTTAAGTTCTATGGTATCACTGCTTCACAAACCAGTTATACAGCTTATTTCCTGAAGTTTGGTAGTTCGCTGGGTGATTATACTACTTATCCCTTTACATTCGATTTAAGCACCTATTTAGCCCAGTCTTCAGTGAAGTATGCTGGTGCTGATGAAGGACTGAAACAGATCCTGACACAGAAATACCTGGCTATGTTCCAGAATTCTGGTTGGGAGGCTTATTTTAACTATCGCAGAACAGGAGTACCTGTTTTTGATGAAGGCACTGGTATCGGGAATAATGGAATGATTCCGAAAAGATGGGGGTACCCAAGTACTGAGCAGAACCTGAATGGAGCGAACTGGAAAGCAGCTTTAAACAATCAGGGATTGGGCAGTGATGATATCAATGGATCAATGTGGTTGTTAAAATAATTTCATATCCCGCCACCCCGGTGGCGGGCGGATATAAGATATAAATAAACAAAAGCCGGACCTGAACAGGTCCGGCTTGTTATTGCTGCTTTTTATAGCGGTATAGATGGCTATACAAAATTTATTTATCCCACCACACTTTCGTCATCAACGAATTACTTCCCTGCCTTCCAATCGCCTCCTGGTAATTCGCTGCATTGCTCGCTGCCTCTGAAGCCGGGTACAACATCCTCCTCGGAATCTGCCCACCAGTTGCATTCCCCACATAGTTCACCGGCGTTAATTCCGGGTATCCACTCCGCCTCCAGTTCGCCCATGCCTCGTACCAATCCAGCAGACTCGCAGCCCAATACTGTGTATTAATTTGGTTGTAACCATCAGCATCATCATAAGGATGTGCTGTCAGGTAAGTCTGAATAGTGGTACTGCTGATGGCCGCTGACGCATCGTACTGCGCCAGCTGACCCATTGCAGCGCTCACCCCGTTGGCATAATGTGTCGCGGCATTTGCTCCCACATTCCAGCCTCTTTTGGCGGCTTCTGCCAACAGCAGTTCTACCTGTGCATAAGTAATTAAAAAAGTAGGTCCGTCCAGTTTCAGAAACACGTTCTTGTTCAGTACAGAATATTTTTTCAGATCACCGGGATAATTGGGCGCCTTCGTAATATCGGTGGCACTTGATTCTCCATTGGTATCAAATCCATTCGGCATACCCAGCTGATCTGCCGCTGCTGTACTACCTGTAGCTGGCACTGTACCGATATAGGCCAGCCGTGGATCGTTTGTAGTTCTTAAAAAATCAACGAAAGTCTTTCCTAAACTAGCCTCACCTGCATTGCCAATCGCATTCCACTCACCAGACAGGATATTACTGTTCCTGTTCACAGTTGTTCTGCCCCCTGTTGCATCATGCAGGATATAAGCGTTCTCACTATTGTCGGCAATTACACCACCTGCATATGCCTTTTCTACTACCTGTTGTGCAGTGGCTGCATCTACTTTTGTGAGGCGCATCCCTATTCTCAGCATCAGTGAATAAGCCAGTTTCTTCCAGTTCTTCACCACTACCTCGGCAGTAGAGCTACCCCCTTTATTGTAAATGAGGTCGCCCTTTCCTGGAATGGCTTTCGTAGCATCCAAAGCTTTGGCCGCCGCATCCAGTTCATTTACCATATCGGTATAAATGTTCTGCTGGGCATCGTACTTAGGTGCATAGTTCTGATCACTATACCCTGCACCTGCTTCAGAATAAGGAATATCTCCGTACACATCTGTCAGGCGCTGAAAGATCAGTACCCTGGCAATACGTGCCATGTTGTACTGGTTTGAATAGTATTCATCATTTTTGGTGAGGCGTACCACATCCGCGATGTATTTTACCTGGTCAGTATATGCCTTATCAAACAGGGCATTGGACCAGGCATCATTTTGTATATACTTATCACCTGCATACCATGATACGTTTGACAACTGTTGCATCATCATCGCACAATAGATGATGTTCACACGCCAGGTATCGTAACTGTAATCACTGTTGCCTGTATATTCCAGCAGCGCACGGGTAAAGTTGTACTCAGGCACACCGCTGTTCTCGCTGGATTTATTTTTATCTGTATTAATGCTTTCAAAATCTTTGGTACAAGCTGGCAACAGCATGATAGCAGAAAATGAAAAAGCAATTATCTTTCTATATATGGCATTCATTGCAGCAGGTTTTAGAATTTAACATTCAGGTTAACGCCAAAGGATTTGCTTGTAGGCAGACCGGCATATTCAAGACCCTGTGCATTACTATTGCTATAGTTGGATTCAGGGTCAATGTTAGGTGTAGACTTCTTGAAGTAGAACAGGTTGCGTCCTACCAGCGATACGCTCAGGCCATGCAGCTTGTTGTGCAGGGCTGCACTGCTAAAGTCGTACGTGAGACTTACAGAACGGAACTTGATGAAGTCTGTCTTATACACATGCAGGGCAGAGATAGTGGCCAGCTGGCTGTAATAGGTCTGTGCACTGATGTTGGTTGTCACCGGTGCACCTGCATCATTTACACCTGTCACAGAAATGCCTGTTTCACGGCCGGGCAGCGTTTCTTTTTGCAGCCCATATCCGTAAGCATTCGCATTGGTACCTGAGTAAATATGGCCGCCTGATTTGAAGTCGATGAGGAAGGAGAGATGGAATTGTTTATAAGCAAAGTCATTGCTCCAGCCTCCGCTCAAAGGTGCTACACCCGTGCCTGCACTTACCAGTGCATCTGTACGTTGAGGCAGACCGGAAGCATTTACCACCAGGTTACCTTTGGCATCTTTCTTATAATCGTACACCATGATCTGCGCATACGGCTTACCTACCACATGTTCTATGAAGGCGGCCTGAGTCCTGGATTCTCCGTTTTCTACCACCATTTCAGTCTGACCCGGCGCCAGCTGGATGACCTTGTTTTTATTATTGGCAAGGTTCACGGTCGTGGTCCAGGTGAACACACCAGATTTTACAGGCGTGCCACCGATCATTACTTCAATACCCTGGTTCTGCAATTCGCCTACATTCACCAGCGCACTGGTATAGCCAGATCCTAACGATACGGTAGCAGTCACGATATCGTTCGTTGCTTTCTTGCTGTAGTAACTGAAGTCACCAAACACGCGGTTGTTGAACAGCTTGAACTCAGCACCCACTTCCAGTTCTTTTACTTTCAGTGGTTTCAGCGCTTTATTTGGAATTTTGTTATCAATGTCTCCGATCGGGGCACCGTTGATGGTGCTACCCAGTGTGCTGTAGTACAGCGCTGTTTTATACTCATCCGCATCGCCGCCTACCTGTGCAAAACCCGCACGGAGCTTACCGAAGCTGAGCCAGTTTGCTTTTACATTTTCAGAGAAAACATAAGAGATGGTAGCAGACGGATAATTGTAGGAGTTGTTTGCCATAGGCAGGGTACTGCTCCAGTCATTACGATCTGTCAGGTTCAGGTAGAGAATGTTGCTGTAAGCCAGTTCCAGTGCACCATACACAGAGTGAACTTCTTTTTTGTATTCTATGATGGTGCTGTTTTTGGTACCTGCAGTAGATGGGTTGTATACAAATGGGAAAGCGAAGTTAGATGCAGTCACGTCGTTCACCTTATCAGTCTTTTGCAGAAGGTTGGCACCGGCATTCAGGTTCATGCTCAGTTTGGAGGTGATATTTTTATTCACACCAATCAGCACGTCTGCATTCATTTCATTGAACTGCCTGTTACGCTCCAGGTCTAAGCTACCCGCGGGGCGGTAAGCGGTACCAGTCGGCGTAATGGAGGTAGCATTGAAACTAAAGAAGTCATTTGCCACACGACCCTGGATGTATAACCAGGAAGTAGGCGCATAGCGCAGACTGGTCATACCAATCACGCGGTCCTTCTTCGTATTGTTGATAAATCGGTATGCTGCAAAGTAGGGATTGGTACTGAACAGGTCACTGCTAAATACGGTTTCATTGCCCTGCGCATCATAGCCTGGTGCAAGGTAAGACGCCTTCACATTGGCCGGCAGGAAGGCAATGGCATAGTTACCATTACCGGGAGCGTCACTCAGGTTAGAGCGGTTGTTGGTCACTTCCTTGGCGTATGTGATGTTGGTCTGCCCGCTCCATTTGTCAGACATTTTGTAATTGAGATCCAGGTTCACGTTGTCGCGGATGTACTGCGTATTCGGGTAAATACCGTTGCTACGCAGGTCTCCGAGTGCTACGCGATAAGTGGTTTTATCATTACCACCTGCTACAGAAATGGTGTTGCTGAGCGTATTCCCTGTTTTATAGAAATCTTTTAAATGGTTACCTTGTTTGGAGTAGGGATGTGTCTGTCCGTCGAAGAGGGTCACCGCGGAGCCATCCAGTTTGGTGCCCCAGCTGGAAAGACCACTGTTCAGGGCTGAGGCTTTGTCTGTAGGGTGTGCACCCTGGATGCCCTGTCCGTATACTTCCTGGAAGTCGAGGAAGTCGTTGACTTTATCCACCGTAATGTTGCTGTTCAGTTCTACTGCCAGCTGACCGGCTTTACCTGATTTAGTGGTGATGAGTATCACCCCGTTTACACCACGCTGGCCATAGAGGGCAGAAGCAGCGGCGCCTTTCAGGATGGTCATATCTTCGATGTCATCAGGATTGATGCTGGAGATACCATCGCCCAGGTCAGCGCCTCCCCACATGGTAGCAGAACCGAGGTTTGCATTGTTCATGGGAATGCCATCTATTACATAGAGAGGCTGGTTGTTGCCACTCAAAGAAGAGTTACCCCTGATGGTCACTCGTGAAGAGCCACCGGGACCTGTGGAAGGAGGAGCGCTGTTTACCCCGGCTACACGACCTTCCAGTGCATTGGCCACGCTGATTTCGCGTGCCTTGGTCATATCTGCACCTTGTACTTTGGATACGGCATAACCCTGGCTACGGGCTTCCCTGCGTATGCCCAGTGCAGTTACCACCAGTTCGTTGAGACCTTTTACAGTTTCTTCCAGAACAATGTTGACGGTCGTTTCAGGACCTACTGTGATTTCCTTAGGGGTATAGCCAACGTAAGAAAATACCAGTACATCGCCTGTACCTGCAGCGATGCGGTAAGTTCCGCCGGCATCTGTTTTAGTACCCTTATTACTATTTTTGAGCGTTACGGTCACACCGGGCAAAGGGTTGCCCTGGGCATCGCGCACAATACCCGTAATGTCTCTTTGTTGCCTTGCAGCATAAGTTAAAAGAGAAGGAGCTGCAAACGCGGTTTGTATGCCATTTGCGAGCATGAGGCCCAGCACAATGCCTGCGGCACTGCATGCTTTTGCCAAACGTAGTGTACGTTTCATAGATACTGCCTTTAAAAATTGACCTAATGGATGTTGTTTCCCATAGGAATGCCAGTGGATGTAGTACATCCAAGCATTCCAGCGTAACTGTTAGTGAATTTTGATTGTCGACTTTAGATTCTGGTTGATAAGCAGTATGACATAATCTTTTCAGCTATGGGCCCGTGTAGCAGAAATGAAATGATGTGATACGGTGCGCCATTACGGACGCATTTCACCTATACCATTGTGATGCTTTACTAACATGTTCAATACGTGCTGCCCTGATTTGATTCCCCCTTAGTGTCTACAGGATTTTTTCAGGTGCATAATGAGGTGTCGTGCGGAAATTAAAATAGTACCATCGTAAGTGAAAAAAATATTTTCATCTGCCTTCGGTATGTGAAAAATTCAATTTGGCAGATGGCCTGCGGCCGGCTTTGCTGACGCAAATTAAGGTTTGTCCCACCACAATCTCGTGCCTCCATTATCCGCTCCCTTCAATGTCGCTACCGCCCTGTTCACTCCGGCCTGGTTCGTGGTGTATTCAAACTGTATAAAAGGGATCCGTCTTATAAATGTTTCCGTCGGTATCTTGCCACCACTATTATTCACCACAATGGGAAATAACTTAGGATACCCTGTGCGCCGGAATTCAGACCACGCTTCCTGCCCGTCAGGAAACATCGCAATCCATTTCTGTGTAATAATCCTTTCCAGCTTACAGGCAGTAGTTGCACCAGGGTCCCACTGAATGGTAATTTTACTTAAGCCGGAGTCAACATTATTCAATGCATTTTGAGGATCAACATACCGCCTGGGTACGTAAGTACTATTGTGGATATAATCATGATAAGCTGCTGTAATTCCATACTGCTGAAAGGAGAGATACACTCCCTGTTCATAATTATCTTGTACATCGCCAGCACCTTTCCATCCATACAACGCTGCTTCTGCCTTTAAAAAATAAGCCTCTGCAGCTGTCAGCAACTGAATGTGCGAAGGCAGCAAGGCCAGCTTTGAAAAGCCTGTATACATGTCTTTGCCCGGAATCGCGATCCCATTCCTGATGCCATGATAAACAGAATCGTTTGCATCTGTCGAAATAAAGTAAAATGGTAGCCGGGGATCATGATACCCGGTCAGGATAGATTCCATCGGTGCCCCCATCCGGATATCGTTCCATGAATTACAGATCACATTTACAGGGTGTGTGGCCGGACTGATATCAATGTTGAAATTATCTGCTACTGTGCTGATCAATCCATAAGGGTGGGAGAGGGCCGCTTCACCTTCCTCCTGTGCTTTCACAGGATCTACTTTCGAAATGCGGATGGCCAGCCGCAACCGCAATGTATTTGCCAGCTTTACCCATTTGGTATAATCCCCTTTATAAGACAGATCAAAGTCAGCGAACCGCCTCGTACCTGTACTATCTGCAAAATGGGTGAGTGTGGTAATCGCAGAATCCAGGTCATGAAAGAAAGCAGTATAAGCATCCTGCTGTGAATCATAATCAATACTATGGTCTTCATTGATCACAGCATAATGTGTATAAATTACCGGTCCATAAATATCACAGATGCGGTGCATGGCAACCACTTTCAACAGCTGCGCCCATGCATAAAAGTCCGTATACTTTCCCCGGGCATTGTCCATTACAAACTTACAATTAGGCATCACACTGCCATAGGCAGTCAGCCATGCATCGTCATTCCAGCTATCCAGCAGGTCGTATGTCATATTGTTCCTGTTGTCCTGAAAGGGATTGGGTGTCATCATGTATCCGGAGAACACGTCACCCATCAGGTTCTGCTGTAATTGTGCCACGCTCACATCGCTGCTGGACAATATATTCAGCATGGATTGTGTAAGCGGATCGCCCAGCAGTTTAAAATTTCCTTTCAGCTCATCGTCATACAGGTCATAAGGATTCGTGTTGATTTCTTCAAATTTACGTGTGCAGGCAGTCAGCAGCAAAACCACCATACACATCAGAATTGTGTTACGCATAGAATCATTTTAAAATGCAGCCTTCACGTGAATACCTATACTTCTTGTAGCCGATACCCCAAATACATCTATGCCCTGCAGGGAATTTCCACTGCTCATTGCCACTTCAGGGTCAAACGGTGCATTCAGTTTGAAGAAGCACAGGTTCTTTCCCAGCAATCCTATCTGCAGGCGGTTGATGTACTTGTTCTTAAGCGGTACTTCATAAGTCAATGACAATTCTCTCAATCTTATATTGGTAGCATTATACATATACATTTCCCCGATGCCGGCCCTGCCTCCAATGGTGGAGAAGTACTTGCGGGCATCGTATGGTACGGTGAGCGGCGTCCCATTTTCATACACGGCATTCAGGGTCACACCGCCGTTATCTCTCGCTTTTGCACTACGTTCACTTACGCCGTAATTGTCCAGCACAGAACTGGTCACACTCATCACGTCGCCACCAAAGCGGCCATCTATAAGGCAACTGAGCGTAAAGTGCCGGTACTCCACGGTATTACTCCACCCGGTGATCAATCGTGGATTAGGGTTGCCTACTTTTTTAAATACATTTCTCGTTACAAGATTTCCCTGTTCATCTATCACATACTGCCCTTTCTCGTTTTTATAGAGTTCCTTGTTAGTATAGATATCTCCCCAGCTACCACCTTCTTTGATGAAGGAACCATACATGTTGGTGTTGAAGTCAGTAAGAATATAGTAGTTGTCAGGCCCCGCGCCGGGAATGGTATTGCTGCTCAGCTGAACCACCTTGTTACAGTTTACGGTACAGTTGACAGTGGTAGACCAGCGCAGGCTACTATGTTGTACAGGTACAACGGTGAGAGTGGCTTCCACGCCTTTGTTCTGGATATTGCCAAGGTTCAGGTAGTAGTAGAGATACCCGGAGCCGGATGGTGCGCGCACCTCCATGTATTGTTGGTAATTATTGTTTTTATACCAGGTGAAGTCAAAGCTGATCCTGTCTTTCAGTAACCTTATTTCAGTACCTGCTTCCAGCGACC